>NZ_JBNPXQ010000009.1:0-294541 GCF_050433225.1 Sphingomonas zeicaulis
CACCGACCACGTGATCTGCAAATCCGAGCTGAACCGACATCTTCGTCTCCCAATGACGAAGTGAATCAGCCCCGATCCACTTTTGCAATGGTCCCGCGAAGAGCGGGAGAGGGCTGGGGTGAGGGCGCGAGCGAAGCGAGCGTTCTTGGGCGCCGGAGCGTCGGTGAACTCGGTGTCCGAAGAACAAGAAGAACGCCTCCGCTTCGCTCCGGCCCCTCACCCTGCCCTCTCCCGCCAAGTGCGGGAGAGGGGAAATCTGATGGCCACGACCGATGTGAGCGAGCTGGTTGGCTTCAAGGAAAGAATATCGCCGCCTATTCGGCCGCCTGCTTGTAGAAGTGCGACTTGGCCGGGCCGATCCGCGCGGCGATCTTCGCCAGCGCATCGCGGTCGACATCATAGACATCCAGCGCATTGCCGCCGAGCATCTTCTGGATGTCCGGCTCGGGCAGCCCGCCCAGGCTCAGCACCATCTTCTCCAATGTCGAGGGCCAGGTGCCTTCGGGGTGGGGATAGTCGGTGCCCCACAGGATGCGATCGATACCGATCTGATAATAGCTCTCGGTGGTCTCCTCATCGGGCAGTGCCGAGCAGCCGACCCAGACGTTGCGGGCGAAATATTCGCTCGGCTTCATCGTCATATTGGCGTTGTAGTCGCCCAGCTTGCCGCTGGTGTGCTTGGCGGAGGCGCGGATGTCCATCAACTGCATCACCCACGGGAACCAGAACTCACCGCCCGCCTCGGTGAACAGCACCTTGAGCTGCGGATATTCCTCGAACACGCCGCCGAAAGTCATCGACCAGAGCGGCCGCGTCATCCAGAAGGCGAACTCGCACAAATAGGTGCCGATCCAGCCGGGCTGGGTGGTGTCGTAGGCGGGCGATCCGCCCGAGTGGAAATGCAGCGGCATCTTCGTCTGCTGCAGCAGATCCCACACCGGATAATATTTGGTGTGGTTGTACATGTCATAGCCGTCGGTGATCGACGGGAAGAACACGCCCTTCAGCCCATGTTCGTGCGCCCAGCGGATTTCCTTCAGCGTCTCGTCGAGATCGTAGAGCGCGGGGATGACCGCGAGGCCGATGCGCCGCGCCGGATCCTCGCTGCAGAAGTCGGCGAGCCAGCGATTATGCGCGCGGGCGCCGGCCCATTGCAGTTCCGGCGTCGTACCGAAGGGCTTGAGGCCGATGTCAGCGCCGAAGGGTGGCGCGTTGCGTTCGGTGATGCCGTCCGGAAACAGCACTTCAGCGGCTACGCCGTCCTGGTCGAGCACACGGTTGCGGATCGTGCCGTCCCATGCGCCTTCCAGCCCATCGCCCACGCGCGCGCGCCACTTGGTGTTGAAATCGTCGATCAGGAAGCGCTTCTCATGCTCCTCGCGCATCTTGATCTCGCGTTCGATCGCTTCGTCGAACGCCGCATGATATTGGCTTTCAAGATAGGTCCGATAGCGCTCCGGCGGCAGGCCGACATGGCCGTCCGACGAGATCACCAGATATCTGTCCACAATCACTCTCCCAACGGAATCTCTCGATGGGCGGCATCGCGGCCGCCGGATGATCTGGTTATGTGTCGCTCCGCCGCCCGCACAAGGCGCGGCCCGTGGACGCATTATCGCCCTCAGGAAACATTCGGCCGAACCGCGGAGATCGCCGGATTTCTCAGGCTGTAGACGGTGATCGCGGCCAGCGCCGCGCTCGCCAGCACGAAGGGCGCCGGCGTCCACCATTCATAAAGCAGCACCGCGACGATCGGCGGCGCGACGATCGAGGCGCCCGCAATGGAGGAAACGGTGCCGGCCACCCGCCCTTGCTCCGTCGCTCCCGCCGCCAGCGACGCGCCGGCCGCGAAGCCCGGCCGCCCCAGGCCGTAACCGAAGCTGGCGATGGCGAAGCCGGCGGCGAGGCTGGCATAGTCCGCACCCGCCATCATCAGCAGATTGCCCGCGGCAGCCAGAGCCCCGCCCCATTGCGTCATCGCGGTCGGCGTGAGCCGGAACCAGCCAACCACCACCCATTGCGCGATCAGACTGGCCAGCGCGCCGCCGACCATCGCCAGCCCCACCGCCTTCTGCGCGGCGATCGGCGCGCCGCCGAGCCGGTCGATAACGACGAAGCCCAATGTATAGAGGTTCATCGCCTGCGCGGAGGCGAGGATGATGCCGAAGCGGAAAAAGGGCGCGACCTGCGCATCGCGCCACATTCGCGACGGCGCAGCGCCGGCATCCCCCGCCCCGCCCGCCTGTCGCCGCGCTTCGGGCGGGATCATCCAGGCGCTCATCGCCAGCACGACGAGGCCGACGGCACCGAACAGGAACATCGGCATCGCCAGCGCCAGCGGCGGCAGGATCAGGAAGGGCGCAAGCGCGGGCCCCACGATCGTGCCGAGGCTGAGCGCGCCCGCCTGCCCGCTCAGCGCCCGCACCCGGCTGAACCCCTCGGTGCGATCGGCGACATAGGCCTGCGACGCCGTGGCCGATGCCGATCCGAACAGGCCATAGCTCGCACGGACGAGGAAGAAGCAGGCAAAGGTGGATGCCGGCGCGAGCAGCCCCGCCAACCCGGCATGGATCGCGACCCCGCACCCCACCATCGATCCGGCGAAGCCGACCAGCCCTACCAGGATCAGCGGCTTCCTCCCGCGCCGGTCGGCAACCCGCGCCCACCACGGCGATGCCGTCGCCCACACCAGGGCGGAGAGCGAGAAGATGCTGGCGACCAGCGTATCGCTGATGCCGATCACCCGGCCGATCGCCGGCATGATCGAGATCAGCCCGGTATTGCCGATCGCGGTGAAGAAGGTGATCGCCAGCAGGCACAGATACGCATTGCGATCGAGCGCCCGTCGCATCGCCGCGGTCAGAACCGGATCCGCGCCTCGGCGCCGAAGCTGCGCGGATCGCCCCATTGCCGCACGGTGAAGGTGGAAAGGTTGATGCCGCTGATCCAGTATTTCTCGTCGGTCAGGTTGCGCCCCCATACCGCAAGCTCAAGCTGGCTGCCCCGGCCGAGATCGATGTCGGTCAGCGCGATGCGGCCATCGAGCAGCCCATAGGCCTTGCGCTTAGACAGCGGGTCGGCGGTGATCGTCGCCCATTGCGAGCTACGCCAGCTATAGTTGAGGTTGGTCTCCAACGTCGCGAAGCCCAGCGGCAGGCGGTGCAGCGCGCCGATCAGGTAATTATATTTGGGCGAGAGCGGGATGGTGTAGGTGTCGGTTACGTCGGTGCCGTTGGGCAGCACGAAATCGGTGTAGCGCGCGTCGACATAGCCGAAGCCGAAATTGACCGTGAGCGCGTCGAACGGCCGCACCGCGCCCTCCACCTCGACGCCGGTGAACTTGGCCTCACCGGCGTTGATTATGTTGGTTGTCACCAGTTCGGGCACGAACACGCCCGCCTGAAAATCCTTGTAGATCGAATGATAGACTGAGAGGTTCAGCGACAGCCGCCGATCGAACGCGGTCATCTTGGTGCCCAGCTCGAACGACAGCAGGTCTTCCGGATCATAGGGCGTCAGGAACGCCGCATTGGTCGCCGCGGTATCGTTGATACCGCCGCTCTTGAAGCCGGTGGCGACGCGTCCGTAGAAGGACCAGTCGGGCCTAAGCTTGTAGACGATGTTGAACTCGGGATTGAACTGCGACCAGCTATCCTCATTCTCCAGCGGGATGAGGTCGCTGGGGCCGATGCCGCCAGCGCCCGGCCGTGCTCCGGCCGCCGGCTGTCCGCTACGGGTGATCGGCGTGCCATCGGGTCCGCGCTGGAACACGCCGGAAGTCGGCCCGCGCGGATTGGCGGCATAGTTGGTGTTGGAGAGCAGCAGTTCGCGCGCGCGCTTCTCCTCGCGCGTCCAGCGGCCGCCGACGGTGACGTCCAGCTTGCCGTCGGCAAAGGCCGGGGTCCAGGTGAGTTGGCCATAAGCGGCGTAGGATTTGGACTTGCCGCCGCGCTCGCTGAGATCGAAGCGGTCGCCGCCGAACTGGAAGTTCCAGCGCGGGTTGAACACGTCATAATTGTCGTCGAGATAGAAGCCGCCCAAGGTGAAACGGAATTGCGATCCGGTGCCGATGATCTGCACTTCCTGGGTGAACTGCTCATAATCATTCTGCAGGATGATGCGCAGCAGGTCGTTGGGTGTGCCGTCGAAGTCGCTGGCCGAATAGCTGTGCATCGTCCGCCGCGCAGTGATCGACTTGAACAGCAGATCACCCAGCGGACTCTCCCCCGCATCGAATTGCAGGGTCAGCGCATGACCGTTGACCCGGAAGTCGCTGGCAAGCGCGCTCTGCGCCGAAATACCGTCGTCGGGCCGACTCGTGTAGATATAGGGCGCGATCAGTGGGCTGGTCGCCGGCACCGAACCGCCGGCACTGATCGCCAGGATTGCGGGCAGGCCTTTGCTGTCGGTGATGTCATAGGCATAGGCGGCGCTGAAATTCGGCGATGGTTGCCACACGAGGTCGGCGCGGGCCGCGACCATCTCCTCCTTGCCGAAATGGGTGCCGTTGAAGTTGTTGCGGAAATAGCCGCGGTTCTGCCGCGCAGCGACCGCCACCTTGGCCTTGAAATCGCCGATCTGCGGCAGGTCAACTGTCAGCCGCTGGGTGAAGCGGCCGAACTCGCCCGCGCCCAGCACCAGCGATCCACCGAACTCCCCTGTCGGCGCGCGGGTGATCAGATTGACCGCGCCGCCGATCGTGTTCTTGCCATAGAGCGTGCCCTGCGGCCCGCGCAGCACCTCGACGCGCTGGAGATCAACCGTGTCGAAGGCCGCACCGGTCGACTTTCCGATCGGCACGCCATCGATGTAGAGGCCCACCGGCTGGTCGCGGGCAAGGCTGGTGTCCGCCGAAGGCGCGAGGCCACGGATCGAAATCAAAGGCCCGAAATTATTGCCCACCGTCTGGTTGATCTGGATGTTCGGCACGATCGCGGCGATGTTCGCCACCGAAGTCACCTCCGCGCGCTCCAACGCCGGCGCGCTGACCGCACTGACGGCAATCGGCACATCGACCAGCCGCTCCTCGCGACGCTGCGCGGTCACGATGATGTCCTCGGTCACGGCGCTGCTCGTCGCCGGCGCCGCGTCCTGCGCGCGCGCCGGCGTCGCCGTCAAGGCGATCCCCAACGCCAACAGGCCCGCACTTTGCTGGATCTTGGTCTGCAATGCTCATCCCCTCCTGGATGGAAGGATGCCCCTTCCTATTCCGGCGCCGCTTTCACGGTCTGCCTCGAACAGTAACGGGCAGACCGGCGGCGATAAGGGTTTCTGCGTGTCCAGTGTGTTGACCGCAACTTCCGATATGCGCGAGACGGTCGGATCCTGGGGACGTGTTCCACTATCCCAGGCGTGCGGAGCTGCGGAATCGCGTAACGCAGCTTGCAAAATGAAAAGGCGGAGCAGCGCGCGCTGCCCCGCCTTTTCCTTCAACCTGCCTTAGGCTTATTCTGCCGCTTCCTCAAGCTGCCGCGCCTCGACCGGCGCTGCCGTCGGCGCCAGATATTCGCCGGGCTTGTTGCCGGTATAGGCGCCGTCCGCAAACGTCTTCACGCCGTTGACGAGGGTCAGCCGCATCGGCGCTGCCTGACGGGTGAAGCGCCAGGTGGTGCCGCCCTCGCCGTCCGGCACGTCATAGGCCTTTTCCATGGCGCGATAGCGGATCTCGTTGAGATCGAAGACGACCACGTCAGCACGGCGACCTTCCCTGATCTCTCCGGTTTCGTGCAAGCCGAAGAAATTGGCGAGCTTGCCGGTCTTGATGTGGATCGCCTGCTCCAGGCTCAGCAGCCCATCCTTCACATATTTGGTGAACAGCAGGATATTCTCGCCGCCGCCGCACAGCATCTGCAAATGCGCGCCCGCGTCCGAGATGTTGCCCACCGACTTCGGGTCCATCATCAGCTTGAGCGTCAGTTCTTCATCCTTGGGGAACGGCGCCATGTGCACGGTCGAGCGCGTGCCATTCTCGATGATCCACTGCGCCATCGCGTCCGACCGGTGCAGCCCGCGGCTGTCGGCGAATTCCTTCAGAGTGCCGCCGATCGGCCCTGCTCCGTTCTCGGAATCCAGCAGGTAGAGATCCTGTGGATTGTTCATTGGCGAATGCGGCCAGGCCTTGGTGTCCCAGCTTTCACGCGCCCGCGCCCGCCAATCCGGATCGGCGAGCAGCCGTGCCTTTTCCTCATGCGTTTCCGCCAGCACCACCTCATGCCAGACATAGTCGTTGGATTGGGCGAAGATCAGCGACTTGATCAGGCTGAGCGTGCTGGTGGGCGAGACATGCGCGTAGCCCGGCCAGATGTCCGCGCCCTCGGCCTTGAGCCGCGTCAGCGTCTCGGTGAGCGCCGGCAGGATGTCCTTCTGGAACTCCAGGGTCGGCACGGCACCGGCGATCTGCATGCGGATACCACGGCCCTTGGTCAGCCGGCCGAGGCGTTCGAGGCTCGCAGGGCCGGTCTTCCGCATGAAGGTGTCGATGATGCACTGGTAGGTGGTGCCCGGATAACGCTGCATCACCGCGAACAGCGCCTCGAACTCGGCATCGTCGGCGATCAATGTCGGGATCGCACGATCGTCGCCGTCATGGTCATGCAGATTGTCCGACATGCCGAGCGCACCGGCGGCCAGCGCATCTTCCAACAGCTCGGCCATGCGCGCGATTTCCTCGGGCGTCGCCACCCGTTCCCAGGCTTCGACGCCCATCGCCGCGAGCCGCAGCGCGATATGGCCGACGAAGGCGGAGTAGTTGGCGGGCACCTTGATGTTGCGCGCCATCGACTGGCGATATTCGGACCAGGTCTCCCAATCCCACGGCACATGTTCCAGGAACGGCTTCAGAGGGATATCCTCGAAGAAGCTGAAGATCTTGATCATCTCCAGCTGCGCCGCCTTGTCCTTCGAAAGCGGCGCTGCGGTGAAGCCGCAATTGCCCAGGATCACCGTGGTCGCGCCGTTGCCGGGCAGCGGATCGAGATCCGGCTGCCACCACATGGTCGCGTCATAATGCGTGTGACTCTCGATGAAGCCGGGGGTGACATAGCATCCCGCCGCATCGAACACTTCCTCGCCCGCCGCCGGCTGCAGATCGCTGCCGATCTCGACGATACGGTCGCCGGCGATGCGGACGTCGGCGTCGAAAGCGGCCGATCCGGTGCCGTCGATCACGCGACCCCCGCGAATGAGCATATCCGTCATAATCACTCTCCGATTTCTATCTCGTCATTCCGCCGCGATTGCGGTCGGCTGGCTGTCATTTGCGGGTTCGAGGAACGCTCCCGGCTTCGCCCCGGTATAGGCACCGTCGCGGAAGATCGGCTCGCCGTTGACCATCGTCAGCTTCATCGGCGCTGCCTGGCGGGTGTAGCGCCAAGTGATGCCGCCCTTGCCGTCGGTGACGTCGTAGACCTTCTCCATATCGTGTTGCTGGATCTCGTCGAAGTTGAACACGACGATGTCCGCACGCTTGCCGGCCTTGATCTCGCCGATGTCGGTCAGGTGGAAATGGCCGGCGAGCTTGCCGGTCATCGAATGCACCGCTTCCTCGAGGCTGATCGCCTTCTGGTCGCGAACATATTTGGTGAGGTAGACGAGGTTCTCGCCGCCGCCGCACAGCATCTGCAGATGGGCGCCCGCGTCGGTGATGTTGCCAACCGTCCTGGGGTCGCGGATCATCTCGACGACCACGTCGTCGTCCATGTCGAAAGGCGCCATCCGCACGGTTGAAAGCACGCCGTTCTTCAACAGCCATTCGGCCATCGCATCCGAACGGTGCAGCCCCAGCTGCTCGGCATATTCCTGCAACGTGCAGAACGGGCCTTCGCCATTGTCCGAACCCAGCTTGGTCAGCAGCAACATCTTCGGGTTGTTCATCGGCGACTGGGGATAGCATTGCGTATCCCAGCTCTCGCGCGCCCGCGCACGCCAGTCGGGATCGCGCAGCAGCGCCTCCTTGGCTTCGGCGCCGTCCGCCTTCACCACCTCATGCCAGACATAGTCGTTGGACTGGGCGAAGATCAGCGACTTGTAGAGGCTGAGCTGGCCGGTCAGCGGCACATGCGCATAGCCCGGCCACACGTCGATGCCGTCAGCGCGCATCTGCTCGACGCGGTCGCGCATCGGCTGCAGCAGATATTTCTGGTAGGCGACAGTCGGGATCGCACCGGTCAACTGCACGCGAATGTTGCGGCCCTTCAGCAGCTTCGCCATGCGGTCGGTCTGTGCCGGGCCGGTATCGCGCATCAGCGCCACGTCGATGATGCACTGGAAGGTGGTGTTGGGGTAGCGCTCCAGCACCTCGAACAAGGCCTCGAATTCAGCATCGTCGGCCACCAGTGTCGGAATCGGGCGATTGTCGCCGTCATGGTCGAGCAGGTTGGTCGAAAGGCCGAGCGCGCCGTTGGCCAGCGCGTTGTCGAGCATGTCGGCCATCACCTTGCGTTCGTCGGCATTGGCGGGGCGTTCCCACGCCTCAAGCCCCATCGCCGCCATGCGGATCGCGATATGGCCGACGAAGGCGGCGTTGTTGAGCGGCAGCTTCACGCGCTGCTTCACCGACGCCTTATATTCGGACCAGGTCCGCCAATCCCACGGCACATGCTTAAGGAACGGCTCCAGCGGGATATCCTCGAAGAAGCTGAATATCTTCACCATCTCCAGCTGCGCATCCCGATCGTCGGACATCGGCGCGGCGGTGAAGCCGCAATTGCCGGTGATGACGGTGGTGGCGCCGACGCCGGGCAGCGGATCGAGATCGGGCTGCCACCACATCGTCGCATCATAATGGGTGTGGCCCTCGATGAAGCCGGGCGAGACGATGCAGCCGCTGGCGTCAAATACCTCGTCCCCCGCCTGCGCTGCAAGATCCTCGCCCACTTCAGCGATCCATCCATCGACCACGCGCACGTCGCCCGCCCGGCGATCGGCACCCGTTCCGTCGATGATGGTGCCGCCCTTGATTAACATGGCTGCCATTGCTCTCTCCTATGATCCTGCCTGCTGGCACGGGCGTGACTGGTGCGGCCCGGCCTCCGTCTCGCCGATCCCGCCACCCGTTTTCCGATCGCGATCAGGCTATCGCGCGGCTGGACAAGCGACAAGAAAGCGCCCCATGATGCGCAGTCAATGGGATCATCTGGCGACGCAGAATCGCATATCAGGTGAACCCGAACTACCCCAACGGCAGCTCATGCCACATCATGCTACGCAATCAGAACGGGAGAGAATCGAATGTCGTCGGCTGACCTGATCGACAAGGATGCGATTGCCCAAGTCTATATCCGCTACTGCGAGATCGTCGATTCCAAGGATTTCGACCGCATGGACGAGGTGTTCACCGAGGATGCCGTCGGCGATTACACGCAGGCGCTGGGGCCGGGCGTAATCAGCCCCGACCGCGCCAGTCTGATCGCCTCGATGCACGCCAATCTCGGCCCGCAATCGAGCTGCGGCGCGACCCACCACAATGTGCTGAACTTCCGCATCCACCCCGATGGCGACAACGCAACCGCGAAGGTCAATTACTACGCTGTTCACCGTGGCCGCGGCGCGCATGACGGCGCGCTCTATTCGATGTGGGGACAATATGCCGACGATCTCATCCGCACCGACGCCGGCTGGCGCGTCGCGCGGCGCGTCTACACCGTCGCGCTGACCGAGGGCCCGTCCGCAGTCGTTGCAGGCTGAACCGGTTCGGAGCGCGGCGGTCCGCCGCCGCGCTCCCCGTGCCTTCGCCTCAGTTCGGCTTGACGATCGTCGGCCAGGTTACGCCGATCTGTTCCAGATAGGTCTTGTACTTCTTCGGATTGTAATAGAAAGGCCGCATCCGCTCGCGGAATTCTCCCATGATGTCGGCGTTCATCTCGATATAGGGTTTTTCATCAGTCAGGATCGGCTGATACTTCACATCCTTGGTCTGGACGTCGGTATAATAGGCCCGTGCGTCCGCCAGCAGCTTCGGCGTCGTCATCAGGTCGAGAATGGTCATCGCCATTGCCTTGGATCCCGCGACAGCCCCCTTGTGTGCGATCGGCGTCGCCATCGCGATCGCGTTGGACCAGTTGTGGCCGGGCAATTCGGGGATGTTGGATGGGTAGCGGATCGTGATCGTCGGCTTGGTCCAGGATACGTCGCCGATATCGTCGGAACCGCCGCTCTTGGGTTCGGGATCGGGCGGCGTCAGCGGCTTCAATTCGGTGTCGAGACCCTTTTCCTTGCCGCCGACCAGCTTCTGCACCGCTTTTGCAAAGCTCTGCTCCTCCGGCGTCCAGGTCGGCAGGCCGACGCGCTTGATGTTCTCATAGGCGGCCTCGGCCATCGGTTTGTTCATGTGCTGCGGCGCCGCGGTGCCGATGATCCGGCTGGTAACGCTGGTATCGGTCATCATCGCCGCGGCCTGCGCGATCTTGCTGCCGATCTCGTAATTCTTGCGGATGTTTTCGAAGCTCTGCTCGCGGAAATAATACCAGACGGTTGCGACCGAGGGCACGACGTTGGGAAAATCGCCACCATCCTTGATGACATAGTGCGAGCGCTGCTCCGGGCGGAGATGCTCGCGCCGAAAGTTCCAGCCGGCATCCATCAGCTCGACCGCGTCGAGCGCGCTGCGCCCGCGCCACGGTGCCCCGGCGCTGTGCGCGGATTCGCCGTTGAAGGTGTAGAGCACCGAAACGCCGCCGGTGCCGGTCGGCTGGCCATAGCTGGTCTCCAGATTGGAGCCGACATGGGTGAACAGCACCGCATCGACATTGGCGAACATGCCGTCGCGCACGAAGAAGGCCTTGCCCGCAACGGGCTCCTCCGCCACCCCCGGCCACAGCATCAAGGTGCCGGGGATCTTCTCCCGCGTCATGATCTCCTTGACCGCTAGCGCGGCGGCGATGTTCACCGCCTGCCCCGAATTATGCCCCTCGCCATGCCCCGGCGCGCCCGGCACCATCGGTTCGCGCCAGGCGATACCCGGCTTCTGGTTAGCCTTGGGGATGCCGTCGATATCGGATCCGATCGCGATCGTCGGGCCGCCGGTGCCGTTGTTCCAGGTCGCCGTCCACGCCGTGGGCATGCCGGCCACGCCGCGGACGACCTTGAAGCCGTTCTTCTCGAGCACCTCGGTGATGTAGCGGGAGGTTTCCACCTCCTGCATCCCCAGCTCGCCGAAGCTGAAGATCGAATCCACCATCTCCTGGATCAGCTTGGCCTTGCTGTCGACGCGCGTGGCCGCATCGGCCTTGAGCGCAGCGAGCTTTTCCGGCGTCACCTCCTGCGCGGCGGCGGGTGCGGCAGCGAGCGCCAGGGTGGCCAGGGCCACACCGGCGACATGGCGGAAGCGGAACGACGTCATCATGGATACTCCCCCGAGGAACCCGAAATCTTTCGGCGCTGACGAACGCCTGGGCGCGATGCTGCGGCCTAAAGCCGATCCGCACAACCTAGAACATGTGATATTTCGCGGAAATCGCCGGTGCATCCTCGCCAATTCTCGCGAATTATCAGGCAGGTACGACGTCGAACGCGATCGTCAGCCGGCTGCCCGCCCCCCTGAAGGGCACGGTTGCGTGCCACATATAGGATGGGAACAGCACCAGTTGCCCCGGCACTGGCCGCACGCGATGTTCGGCGGCAAGCGCCGGCTGCACGGGGATGCCGGGTTGCCCGAAGGTCAACCAGCCCTCGTCGGTGCCGTCGGCGGTGTCGGGCAGTTCGAGATGGCAGGCCGAGGAGATCCAGCCGCGCGGGTGGACATGGCTGACATGATGGCCGCCCGGCTGCAGCCGGACCGACCATAATCCGTTCAGCCGATAGCCCCGTGCGCGGCGCCGGCGCAGCAGATCGTCGCCGGCACCCAGCGCTTTGATATAGCGACGGATCGGCCCGTCGATCGCGGTCGTGAAGGCGCGGATTGCGGGATCGCTCGACCGGGTAAGTTCGGCGGTGGTCTGGGTGCCGTGACGCAGCGACTGGTCTAGCGGATGGCGTTGCAATCCGTGCGCGGCACGGAGAGCCACCACCAGGTCGCGGACATAATCGTCGAGCCGCGCCCAACCCGGCGGGAGGTCGAGCATCGCAGCGCCGACGAAAGCGTTATAATCATAAAGCGCCGCCGCGCGGGAATCGCCGAGCATGCGCCAGCCGATCCATCGCAGCGCCACCAGTCCCTGATCCAGCGGCTGGGCCGCTATTGCGCCATCGAGGCGGGCGAGAGCCGCTTCCGGTTGTCCGACCGCAAGCTCGAGTTCGATCATCCTGCGCTGCACCGCAGGATCGCCCGGCGCCACGGCCTCCGCGCGGCGGCCATGCACCAGCGCAAGTGCCGGATCGATCGCCATAGCGAGATGCGCCGCAGTGAGTTCAGCGACCGGGTCGCCACCCGTGCCCTCACGTGAAAGCAACGCGTAAGCACCGGCACCATCGCCCGCCGCCTCGATCAGCCGCGCCTCCACGGCGCGCAACCGTGCCGCGACCGCCGGCTCGCACCCGTTGCGCGCCAGCACAGTGCGGGCCGCCGCCAGATCGCCGCCGCGCATCCAGATCAGTTGCGCCAGATCGCGCAGCGCATCGACATAGCCCGGCCGGCGGTGGGCTGCCGCGCGGAGAGCCTCTTCCGCCTCGTCGAACCGCGCCATCGATTGCAAGGCGCGTCCAAGCACCAGCCAAGTCTCCGGCCGGTCGACGGCGGCCAGCGCCCGTCTTGCGAACAATACCGCTTCCTCGGCATCGCCGGCATCGCCCAACGCCGCCGCCAGATTATGCTCGGGCACCGACCGCCCCGGCTGCAGCGCCACGATCCGCCGCCGCGCGGCGACCCGCGCATCCGGCATGTGCAGCGCCTCGAAAGCTTGCGCGCGCAGATCGTGCAACCCCACCGGCGCCTGCGGCAGCGCCGCCAGCGTCTCGGTCAACCCCACCAGTTCCTCATGCCGCCCGCCCGCGCCGAGCAATTGTGCGAGCAGCAGCACCGCCTCGTGCCGCGCCGGCTCCAGCGCCACGGCGGCGCGCAATTCACGCTCCGCGCCAGCCCTGTCCCCCGTCGCCGCGAGAGCGGCGCCGTTGAGATGGCGCACCATGGCGATCTGCGCATGCTGCCGCGCGAGGGGTGCCAGCAGCACCGCCGCCTCGGCGAACCGCTGCGCGTTCAGCAGCGCGCCCGCGCGCGCCAGTTGGTCGGAAAGCGCTGGCTGCACCACGTCGTCCGGTCAGTCCGCGGGTGCGATGTTGCGGATCGGATCGGGCACCGCAAGCGCATCGATCGGCAGTGCGAAGGTGAACAGCGCGCCGCCCTCCGGCAGGTTGGCCGCGGTCAGCGTACCGCCATAGCCCTCGATCAGCGACCGGCAGATCTGCAGCCCCATGCCGACACCGTCGGGCTTGGTCGTGAAGAAGGGCTGGAACAGCCGGGCCATATGCTCCTCTGCGATGCCGCTGCCTCGATCCGAGACCATAACCTCCACCATGTCGTCGACCACGGCGATCGACAGCGTCGCTACGCGCTCTCCCACTGTGTCGACCATGGCGTCCATCGCGTTGGTCAGCAGATTGACCAGCACCTGCTGCAGCACGATGGGATCGGCCGAAACTGCGGGGATATCGGCAGCACAGGCCAGCACGATCACTGCATCCCTGCGCCGCGCATCACGTTCCAGCAGGTCGCGCGTTTCAGCAGCCAGTGCGCAGAGATCGACCGGCACCGCACGCCGTTTCCCGCCATTCGACACGCTGTCGCGCGTGCGCTCGACGATCGCGGCCATGCGCTGCGCGGTGCGCGCGAGCCGTTCGAGGATGCGGATCGCCGCTTCGGGATCGGGCTCGGCACGTCGCAGCCAGCGCAGCCCGGTTTGAGCGTCCATCACCATCGAGGTGATCGGCTGGTTGAGTTCGTGCGCGATCGAGGCGGAAAAGGCGCCCACGGTGGCGACGCGATTGGCGCGCGCCAGTTCCTCTTGCGCGGCCAGACGCATCTCCTCGATCCGTTCCTGGCCGGTCAGGTCGAGATGGCTGGAAAGCTGGCGTTCGTCGGGCAGGCGATTGACCGTGTAATAGATCGGCACGCCGCGCCCGTCGCGTGCGTTGAGCACGATGCGCCCCTCGATATGCTCGCGGTCATAGAAGATCATTTCGAGCTGGCGCAGCACGACCGAGGCGATGTCGTCGGAAAGGCCGGCGGTCGGCACCGCGACCAGGTCCTCGACGCTGTCATAGCCCAGCATCCGCGCGCAAGCGCTGTTGACGCGCACCGTGCGGAACGCTGCAACGCACCGTTCGAGCAAGGCGGGATGCTGGGCGAAATGAGCGGCGAGGTCGGTGACACCTTGGCGCTTGAGTTCGGCGACGACGCCGATCGCCTCGCCCGGATCCTGCTCGGCGAAGGTGATGTTGCTGACTTCGAAAAGGCTGGCATAGCGCGCCTCGGTACGCAGCAGGTCGGCGGTCCGTTCCTCGACGCGATGCTCCAGCGTCGCGTTGAAATCGAGCAGGTCGGCGCGGCTGGCCTCCAGCGCCTCGCGCAGCGCCTGCAATTTCTTGCCGCCGACCAGCAACGCGCAGGTAAGGCAGATCGCCGTCGTCGCGAACAGCAGTCGCAGCACGCTGGCCAGATCAGGCGACGATCCGTGCACCGCCGCCCAGCCCAACCCTGCCAGGATCATGCATCCCGCCGCCGCCAACATGATGCCGCGTTCGCTCTGCCCGAGCGCGGCGACCGACAGCACGACGGCGTAGAGGATCGCGACCGACACGTCGAACCCTGCGACCATATCCACCGCGAAAACCGCCGCCGCCCCGCTCAGCGCGATAGCCCCCGTCATCCACCGATACGCCCCCGGCCGCACGTTCGCTCCGTTACCTGACTTTTTACCAATCGCCGATCATGGCGAAGCACGCTGCAAGCGTCGAGCGTCAACATGCCGAACGACACCATCGGGTATCTCTCCCTGGGCACTGCGTCGCACAGGCCCTGTGCCAAGGATGGCCGCGACTACACCAGTGTATAATGGCTTTCGCCGGTCGATCGGCGCATCAAGGGGGTGACCTGATCGGCGAAGCAGCCCCTACCCCGTCGCCGTCGCGCCCGCCCCCCTCGCCCGACGGCACGCCGATCCGGTCGCCCTTGGAAACATCGCCAAAAGTTTCGGTCGCGGTGCGGGATTTCCGCACCGGCGGTGTCTTCGCCGCGCAACGCCAAAAGGCACAGCGCAAAGGGACCCGCCGATGACCAAAACGCCGTCACCGAAGCCTCTCCTCTCCGCCACCAGCATCGGCTTTGCCGCCGCCCTGCTCTGCTCCACCGCCACCGCCGCCTATGCGAAGGACGAGTGCGGTGCGCTGGTCGAGGGCCAGGTTTCCTGCACGCCCGATCATCAGCCTTTCGATGAAGGCATCGGCTATGATGCGCCGGGCGACGTCATCGTCGATCTCGCACCCGGCCTCTCGATCACGCCCGAACCACGCGCGGCCGGTCTGCTGATCGTTTCCGAAGAGGGCGGCGTCACGATCAACGGCGCCGGCACCAACATTGCCACGCGCGGTGCCACCGGCGCGGTCGCCTTCGCCAAGGGCGATATCAACATCAACCTCGGCACAGTGACGTCGGATGCGATCCCCGCTGAACTGTCCTGGGGCATCAACACCTTCACCGCCACCGGCACAACCCGCATCACCGTCGACGAGGTTCGCAGCGTGGGCGACGAGTCCTTCGCAATCATCGTCGAGAGCATCACCGGTGACGTCATCATCGACGCGGGGCTCGTCTCCACCAATGGTTTCGCCGCGGATACGGTCAAGATCATCACCGGCGGCCAGGTCAATATCGGCATCGACCGCATCGAATCCTCGGGCGACTATGTCTGGGGCGTCAACCTGTTCAACGGCGCGATCGTCGACGAACAGGTGGTCGGCGGTTCCTCCTATATCGGCATTGGCAGCATCGACATCAGCGGCAACAACAATGACGGCGTCTACGCGGCGGGCGTGGGTGACGTCATCATCGATGTCGATGCGATCAAGCTCAGCGGAGACAGCGGCACCGGCGTCACGTTGCTCACGGACAGCAGCGGCTACATCCACGTCCGCGATCTCGCGCTCGACGGGTTCGGCTCCATCGGCGTCGACGCGCAGGCGCTGGGCGGTCTGAACGTCGTCGTCGACAACGCCCATTTCACCGGTGAAGGCGGCGGCATCCAGGCCTTCACGAACAGCGGCGAAGCCAGGATCAAGGTCGGGACTTTGACCGGTGACAGCGGGGCCGGCATCATCGCCTCGTCCGCCTTCGCTTCGGCGGCGATCGACGTTGGCACGATCGACATCGGCGGCAGCTATTCCGTGGGGGCCTCGGCGCGCGCCGGGGAGGACACCGCCCGCATCCTCGCCGGCAGCGTGACGATGAAGGGGGAAAGCAATACGGGCCTCTGGGCCAGCGGCCTTTCCACCCTCGTCCAGCTGACCGGGCCGCTGCTGATCGAGGGCCACAATGCAAAGGGCATCCGCAGCATCACCACCGGCGGCGAAGGTCAGGTGGTCACCGCCGGCACGCTCACCGCGAACGGCGCAGGTGCGACCGGCATCGACATGGTCGCACGCTATGGCACCGGCACAATCCGCACGGCCGGCGCCGTCGATGTCGTCGGAGACCGGTCGGCCGGCATCCTGGCCTTCGGTGAAGGGGCCGACCTGAAGATCGAAGCGCAGGATATCAAGGCCAGCGGCGCCACTAGCTCCGGCATCCTCGCACGCACAAAATTCCCTGGCTTCTTCATCGGCGCCGCATCGGGGCCGCTCCTCGAACGCGACGGCAATATCGACATTCGCGCGGCCGATATCAGCGTCGCCGGAGACGGCGCGATCGGCATCAGCGCGATGGGCCTCGGCAATTCGACGATCCTCGCCGGCGATGTCCACGCCAATGCGAGCCATGCGATCGAGACCGATATGATCGGCACCGCCGCGCTCGACCTGCGCGGCGCCATCCGGTCCGACGCGGGGACCGCGATCTTCGCACAAGGCAGGGATGTCACGATCGAGATCGCCGCCAGCAGCAGCGTGTCCGGCGGGCAGGACGGTATTCTCGTCAACGCGCCCGGCGAACGCTGCGCGATGGAAGATCCCGCGGACGGCTCCCCCAACCCCTGCCCCGTCCCCGGCAGCAGCGCCGGTGGTGGCGGTGGCATCGGTATCGGCGCGGTTCCGATAGCAGCAGCCGATCCGCTCGCACTCACCGGTGCAGCCACCATCGTCAATCGCGGCACGATCGCGGCGGGCGAAGGCTATGCCGTCCGTGCCGATACGGGCTCGGTCGCACTCACCAACCATGGCCGGATCGAAGGCGCGGTGAAGTTCGTTGCAGGCGACGACATCTTCGACAATCGAGGCACCTTCCTGATCGCGAAGGACAGCGACTTCGGAACCGGCGTCGACACGCTGCGCAACAGCGGCATCGTCAGGCTCGCCACCGAGCGCACCGCGGGCAAATATGCGTTCACCGGGCTCGAGCGGTTCGAGAACAGCGGCACGATCGACCTGCGAAACGGCGCAATCGGCGACACGCTAACGCTATCCGGCGACTATCGCGGCATCGGCGGCGCCAGGCTGCTGGTCGATCTCGACACCGAAAAGGGCACGGCCGATCGGCTCGTCGTGGCAGGCGCCGCAACCGGATCGACGCTCGTCGACCTCGCCATCGATGCATCCGACGCCGTGCTGACCGACCCGGACGGCATCACCGTCGTCAGCACCGGCGCAGATTCGGCGGCGGATGCCTTCCGCATCTCCCCCGCCAGCCTCGAGATCGGCTTCGTCCGCTATACGCTCGTGCAAGACGGCGGCGATTATGCGCTGATCGGCCGTGCGGGCAGCGCCGCCTATCGCCAGCTTGGCGCAATCCACGCGGCGGACGCCGTGTGGGATGCCAGCGCCGATCTGTGGCGCCAGAACGGCCTCGGCCAGCGCGACGCACAGCTCGGCGGCCAGGCATCCACCACGCGGCGGCTGTGGGGGGCCATGCAGGGCGGCCGTGTGTCACGCGACTGGACCAGTACGGGCGCAGGCGGCACCACCGACCTTTCCTATCGCCAGACGCGCCAGGGTGGGCAGATCGGCCTCGACCTGCTGGGCCGGGATGGGGACGGCGGCGCGCTGCGCTTCGGCGTGACCGCGGGCTACACCCAATCCGACCTCGATTATCGCAACACCCGGGATGAAATCGATCTCTCCACCGGCAATGTCGGCCTTTATGCCGGCTATGTTGGCGAACGGCTGTTCGCCAACCTGCTCGTCAAATATGACCGTCATGACATCAAGCTGAAGACCGATGCGCTCGATGCCGCGACGAAGATCGACGGTTCCACCTGGGGCGCGGACGGTGAGATGGGCGTGCGGTTCGGCAACCCCGGCTTGTTCGTCGAACCAACGGTCGGGCTCGCATGGACGCGGACATCGGTCGACACGCTGCATGCCGGACGCCAGCAGATCGCATTCCACGATTCCACTGGGGTGAAGGGCCGCATCGGTGCCCGCATCGGCGGCACCATGCTCTCCTCAGACGGCACGGCGCTGACGATCTATGCCAGCGGCCATGCCGTCCACCAGTTCGGTGACGATTATGGCTTGGAACTGGTCGCTGGGGCGCGTGAGACGATCGGTGCCGATCGCCTCGGTACCTATGGCGAGGGCCGGATAGGCCTTTCCTATCGCACGACATCCGGATTCGAGGCCTTCGCTGAAAGCCAGGGCGAAGTCGGTGGCAGCTATGACGCGCTCGCTGGGCGCGTCGGCGTTCGCATCGGCTTCTGACCTGGCCGGACGCCGGGTGCTCGTTCCCTAGCCACCCGGCGTCCACCTTCTTATTCCCGTGAAGCAGGCATGAACTCGAACTTTACACAACCACCAGCGATCGAAGTCGAGGTGCGGGTCGGCTCAGACCTCGCCGTCTTCCCAGCGCGCGGATTGGGAGTCGAAGACGGTTGGTGCGTAAAGCGTATGATGGCGGCGATGCCGCCTGACGGCGATCGCCGGACGCCAGCGGCGGCGGAGCCCGCATCCGGGCTGGAAGCCGTCTATCTGGCCAACCGCCCTGCGCTGCTGCGTTTCCTGCGCGCGCGCGGGGCCGGCCCGCGTGCGGAGGATCTGGTGCAGGAATTATGGCTGCGCATCTGCGCCGCGCCGCGCGGGCCGATTCCAGACCCGCTGAACTACCTCTTTCGCGCGGCGAACAATCTGATGATCAATGCCTATCGCGGCGAAACCCGGCATGAAGCACGCAACGATGCCTGGGGCGACGTCACCGCCGAACATGAAGCCGATGCGTGGGGGGCGATCGTCGCCCGGCAGGAGATCGCGCTCGCCCGCCAGCGGCTGCAGGCGGTAGGGCAGCGTGTGCTGGACATCTTCTTTCTGTTCCGGGCCGAGGGGCTCACGCAGCGCGAGATCGCCGCGCGCTATGGCCTGAGCGTGAGCGCGGTCGAAAAGGATATCCAGCGCGGCTATCGGGCGCTGGCGGCGTTGAAGGACGAAACCAATGGTTGAACGCCGCGATCGAGATCCGGCGGAGGGTGCGATCGACTGGCTGATCCGCCAGCGCGATCCCACTTTTGATGACTGGATCGGCTTCACCGCCTGGCTGGAAGCGGATCCGGCGCACGCCCACGCCTATGACCGGCTCGCCGCGCTCGACGCAGGCGTGGCGGACGATCTGCAGCGTGATCCGCCGGTGCTCGCTCTGCCGCAACCCTCGGCACCCGCGGGCCATCAACCAGCCTATCGGCCCGGCCGCATCCGGCGTATCCTGACGCCGTTGATCGGGGTCTCCGCGGCGGCAGCGGCGCTGGTCGCCTTCGTCACGACGCGCCCGGCTGCCACCTATGAGATCGCCACCGCGCCGGGCGAGCATCGCCGCATCCGGCTCGACGATGGCAGCCTTATCGTCCTCCACGGCGGCGCGCGGCTGCGGCTCGATCGCGATGAACCGCGCAGCGCGCAGCTCATCAGCGGTGAAGCCTTGTTCAACATCGTGCATGTTAGCGACGCGCCGTTTCGCGTTGCCTTTGCCGGCGGTACGGTGGAAGATCTCGGCACACGCTTCACCGTCGCCATCGCCCCGCAGCGGATCGAGGTGGCGGTCGCCGAGGGCGCGGTCGCCTATCGCGGCGTCAGCAAGGACTCGGTCACGCTGCATCCGGGACAAAGGCTGGTCGCGCGCAACGCGGATGCGCAGGTGAGCAGAGTTGCCGTCGGCACGATCGGCGCCTGGGCGACGCCGCTGCTGCGCTACCGAAACGAACGCCTCACTGATGTCGCCGCCGATCTGTCGCGCGCGTTGCAGGTGCCGGTGGAGGCCGATCCGGCACTCGCGGACATGCGCGTGACCGCGACGATCCAACTCGACCTCGACGTCGATCGCAGCATGGCGCGGCTGGCGCCGCTGCTCGCGGTCCGCGTGGTCCATCGGGAGGGCAAGTGGATCCTCGAAGCGGCGCCCTGAGCCTCGCGATCGTCGCGTCGGCGGTGGTCGCCGCACCGGCATCGGCACAGCAATCCTACCGGATCGAGATCGCCGCCGGCCCCCTCGGCGACGCCGCCGACGCCCTCGCCCAAAGCACCCACAGCAGCATCGCCATCGCCGATCCCGCACTGGCCGCACTGCCCGTCCGCCGCCTCGCAGGCCGCTTCTCAACCACCGATGCACTGCACCGCATGGTCCGTGGCCTGCCGGTACGGATCATCACGGTCGATGCTGCCGCGTTCCGCATCGTCCCGACACCACCGACCGCGCGGATTCCCCACCCCGATGCTTTGACCCGCTTGCCGACAACGCCCCCCGCCGACATCGTCGTCACCGCCACCAAGCGCGATGGTGGCCTCGCCCATTATCCGGCGACCGCTCAGGTCGTCGATGCGGAAGCCTTCGCGTTCACCGAGCGCGACGGCACCGGCGCGATCGAGCGCGTCGCGACCTCGCTCAGTTCGACGCATCTCGGCTCGGGTCGCGACAAACTGTTCCTGCGCGGCGTAGGCGATTCCAGTTACAGCGGGCAGGCGCAGGCGACAGTCGGCCAATATTTCGGGGAGGCACGGCTCAACTATGCCGGCCCCGATCCCGACCTCAAGCTTTACGATATCGCCCGCGTCGAACTGCTGTTGGGACCGCAGGGCGCGCTCTATGGCGCTGGCTCGCTTGGCGGCATCATTCGCATCGAGCCCCGTGCAGCGGATGCGAGCGGCACAGATGGCGCACTGACGCTCTCCCGCTCATTCACCCGCCATGGCGCACCGGGGGCGGAGGCGGCGGCGATGCTCAACCTGCCGCTCTCGGATGGCACCGCCGCGCTCCGCATGGTCGGTTATCGTACCCGCGACGGCGGTTTCATCGACGATGTCGGGCGCGGCATCACGAACGCCAACCGGCTCGACACCATTGGCGCGCGGATGTCGCTCACGATCAGCCCCGCTGCCGGCTGGCATATCGATCTGGCCGGCATCGCCCAGCATATCGATGCCCGCGATGCCGGCTATGCGGACATGCAGGCGGCGCCACTCGCCCGCGCAGCCATTGTCGGCGAACCCTTCGCCAAGCGCTATCGCCTTGCCTCCATGACGATGCGTCACGATGCCGGCCCGCTCACCATCGTCGCCAACCTCTCGCGCTCCTACGCCCGACTACAGGACCGGTTCGACAGCGGGCGTCCGTCCCCCGACATCCTGTTCTTCGACCGCAGCAACACCGCCACGGTGACCGCCGGCGAGGCGCGGATCAGCCATAAAAATGCGTTGGGCGGCGGATGGCTCGCGGGCATCGCCTCCGTCGAAAGCAGCGCGATCTTCGCCACCCTTTCCCATGAGCCACAGAGCGTCTTCGCGCTCGCGACCCGCGCCGCGGTCAGCGAGCGCACGCTGTTCGGGGAAGGCACGCAGAGCGTCGGCCCCGTCGACCTCGCGCTGGGGCTGCGCTTGGTCCGCTGGCACAGCCGCGCCACCGCTGCGGGGCCGCTGCCCGATACATCGCGGCGTGTGAACGACGGATGGCGGAGCCTGCCCTCGGTCGCGGCGACGGTGCCAGTCACCGGCGCGGCGCAATTGCTGCTGCGCTACGCCGAAAGCTACCGGCCGGACAGCGCCTCGGTCGCTACGGCCGGCAAGGGCTTCGTCGATGGAGACCGGTTTGCCGCGTGGGAAGCGGCGATCCGTGTGCCGCCCGCAACGGATCGGGTGCTAACCGGTTCGCTCGGCGTCTCGCTTGGCCGCTGGCGCGACGTTCAGGCAGATACGGTCGACAGCGCGGGCTTCCTGCTCACCACCAATATTGGCGACGCGCGTCTGCTGACGGTGGAGGCGACAGCCGGCTGGCAGGCCTCACGACGATTGCGGCTAAGCGGCGGTGCGACCTTCAACCGCGCCACGATCCAGTCCGATGATTTCGGGATCATCATCATCCCCAAGGCCCGGCTGCCCAATGTTCCGCGCCTCCATGCGCAGATGACTGTCGCTTGGCAGGCATCACCGGCCGCGCGCGTGCCCTATACGCTCTCCTCGCGGCTGGTCTATTTCGGCGAATCCAACCTCGGCATCGGTCCTTCGCTGACGCGTCCACAGGGCGACTATTTCGATTGGGAAGCGGATGCGTCGGTGATCCTCGGCCGCGCAACCCTCTTCGCGCGCGTCACCAACCTGTTCGACACGGCGGGCAACCGCTTCGCGCTGGGATCGATCGCGCAGGCGGCGACGGGCACGCAGTTCGTGCCGCAGGTGCCGCGCACCGCAACCATCGGAATCCGCTTCGAAACGCCTTGATCCCGCGCTGTCGGGATAGGGTTTGACATCAACTGTAATGCCTCATACCTAATCACGTGACGGGTCGCAGAACCCGGCACGAGTTTTGGGGAGGAAAGCATGTCGTCTGGCACGTCCGCCGCTCGCCGCAGGCTGAGCATTGCCGCATCCACTACCGCGCTGCTGATCGCGGCAACGCCGGCGCTGGCGCAAACGGATGCCGCGGCACCGCCGCCCCCACCGGTCAACGAAGGCGTCGAGGATATCGTCGTCACCGCGCAACGCCGTGAGGAGAGGCTGCAGGATGCGCCGCTTTCGGTCACCGCGCTCTCCGCCAATGCGCTTACCGATCGCGGCGTCGACAATCTCGCCGACATCAGCAATTTTGCGCCCAACCTCGAACTTCACCCCACCAACCGCCCCGCTGGCGGCGGCTCGGCCTTCGCCGGCTATATCCGCGGCGTCGGCACCGGTGATTTCCAGTTCCCGACCGACCCCGGCATCGGGCTCTATGTCGACGACGTCTATATCGCGCGTTCGCTGGGCGGGTTGCTCAGCCTCGAGGATATCGAACGGATCGAGGTGCTGAAAGGCCCGCAGGGCACGCTCTATGGCCGCAACACGATCGGCGGCGCGATCAACGTCGTCACCACCGATCCGCGCATGTCGGGCGATGCCCGGGGTCTGCTCAAGGTCCGTTTCGGCTCCTATGGCCGCGCCGACGGAACCGCACTCATCAACACGCCGCTGGTCGAGGATGTGGTGGGCCTCAAACTCTCCGCCTCCTATCTCACCAATGACGGCTATGGCCGCCGGCTGATCGACGATGCCCGTTACGGCAATGAGAACCGCTTCATTCTGCGCGGCGCGCTGAAGTTCAACCTGTCCGACGCGGTCACCCTCAAGCTCGCCGGCGACTATACCCGCCAACGCCAGAAGCCGCCGAGCGGAGCCTTCCTCGCATTCGTGCCCAGCGGCGCCACCGTCGCCAAGATCGCGCGCTACAACCAGTTCGCGGCGCCCTATCTCAACGCCGGCCTCGGGCTGCCCGCCGGTTCGATCTACGATGGGCGCTGGGTATCCGAAGACGCTTATCACATCTATTCGCTGCAGCCGCAGCGCGACGATGCCGATATCGGCGGCGTCTCCGCGATCCTCTCCGCCGATCTCAGCGACACGGTGACGCTGAAGTCGATCACCGCATGGCGCACCATCGACGCGCATATCGAGGTGGATGGCGACCAGACCCCCTACCCGCTGCAGCAGACGCGCACGACGATGCAGCAGAACCAATACAGCCAGGAATTGCAGCTTGGCGGCACCGCGCTCGACGGCCGGCTGAACTTCCTGATCGGCGCCTATGCCTTCCGAGAGGATGGCGATTCCACCGTCTTCACCCGATCCTTCGAGGGCATTTACGAGGCGATCGTCGCGGGCGGCGGCACGCCCACCGCGGCGGATGCGGGCAACACCTTCACCACCTTCGGCCTGCAGGCGACGAGTTGGGCGCTGTTCACGCAGGAGACGTTCAACGTCACCGATACCTTCGGCATCACCGTCGGCGCGCGCTACAACAAGGATCGCAAGGAGTATTCCACCTCGGTGATGCGCCCGCAGAGCGGACTGACCGTGGTGCCGCTATCGCAGGCGGTGGCCGAATGGGATTCCTTCACGCCACGCGTCGCGCTGGAGTATAAGCCCAGCCGCGATGCGCTGATCTACGCGAGCTTCTCCAAGGGCTTCAAGTCGGGCGGCTTCGGCGCTTCGACCGTCGCGTCGACGCCGACGCCGCGTTACGATCCCGAAAAGCTGACCAGCTATGAACTGGGTGCCAAGACGAGCTGGCTGAACAACCGGCTGATCTTCAACGTCGCCGGCTTCTATTCCGAATATCGCGACATCCAGCTCACCGTGCAGAGCGTCGATCCTGTCACCAACGCCAACCTCCGCACCACCCGCAACGCCGGCGGATCGAACATCAAGGGCTTCGAGGTGGAGGCGCAGGCGGTGCCGCTGCGCGGGCTCAACCTCAACCTCGGCGTCGGCTACGTCGATGCGAAGTTCGACACACTGACCGATGCGGCGCTCGCCAGCGGCTTCACCCTCGATAGCCGCGTGCCGCAGATTCCGGACTGGTCGGTCAATGCCGGCATTTCCTATGCGTTCGAAACGGGCGCCGGCGAACTCACCCTGCGCGGCGACCTCTCCCACAAGGGTTCGCAATTCCTGACAGCCGCGGACCCGACTTCCTTCCAGAAATCCTACACATTGCTCGGCGCACGCATTTCCTATGAGCCAAGCTTCCTGGAAGGCGTGCAGCTCTCGGTCGAGGGCACCAACCTGACCGACAAGCTCTATGGCTATTACCAGGCGACATTGGCTCCCACCGGCCAGTTCGTCGCCATCCCCGGCGCACCGCGGGAGATCTACGCGACGGTGCGGTTCAACTTCTGACCGTCGGATATCCCCAGGCAGGATAGTCGCTATAGCCGGCCGCGCCGGGGGCATAGAGCGTCGCCGCGTCGAACGGCGCAAGCTCCAGCCCCTCGCGGAAGCGGCGAACGAGATCGGGATTGGCGACGAACAGCCGGCCGAACGCGACCGCGTCCGCCGCACCTTTGGCCAGCAGCGCCTCCGCACGCGGCTGGTCGATGCTTTCGTTGAGGATCAGCAACCCATGCCAGTGTGCGGCGGCAAGCGCGCGCTGGTCGACCGCCTGCGGCACCGTCATGTCGATCAGGTGGCAATAGGCGAGCCCCATGCCGTCCACCGCGTCGAGCAGCGCAGCATGCGTCGCGGCAGGATCCTCGTCGAACAGGTCGTTGAACGGATTGCCAGGGCAGATCCGGAAGCCGACACGATCCGCCCCCACCGTCCCCGCCAGCGCCTCCAATGTCTCGACGACGAAGCGGATGCGGTTGCTGACCACACCACCATAGCCGTCGGTTCGCACATTGCTGCCGCTCGCCATGAACTGAGCGGGCAGATAGCCTGAGGTGCAGTGCAGTTCGACCGCGTCGAACCCTGCCGCAATCGCATTGCGCGCCGCGGCGGCAAAATCCTCGATCACGCTTGCAATCTCCGCGGTTTCGAGCGCGCGGGGAGTTTCAGTGGCGCGCATGCCCTCCGGCGTCCACAGCTTCACCTGCGCTGCGATCGACGATGGCGCGATCGTCTCCGTCCCCGCCGGCCGGTTGGCCGCGGCCGCGATCCGGCCGACATGCATCAGTTGCGCCGCGATCAGACCGCCCGCGCCATGTACCGCCGCGGTGACCGGTTGCCACGCCACCACCTGTCCCGCGTCATGCAACCCGGGCGTCCGCGCATAGCCCTTGCCGACGATGCTCGGCTGGATGCCCTCGCTCACGATCAGCCCTGCACTCGCGCGCTGGCGGTAGTACTCGACCATCAGCGCGTTGGGCCGGCCATCATCGCCCGCCCGGCTGCGCGTCATCGGCGCCATGACCACGCGGTTGGCCAGGTCGAGCGCGCCGAGGCGGACCGGATCGAAAAGCCCCGCCATCAGCGCACCTTCACTTTGGGCGCCGCGGCGTCGCCGCGCATAGTTTCGATGAACCGCTCCAGCGGCGCCGGCTCGGCCACCGGCGTGTCGGCCGGGCCGCTGCGCGCCCAGAATGCCGTCCATGACGGGAAATAATCATGGAAGCCGCCATCATAGGCCTCGCGGTCGGGCCAGCGGATTTTCAGGGGGCCGATCGGGGGTTTATTGAGGTCGGTTGCGTACCAATAGAGGGGTAATCTGCGGCGGAAGAACCAGCGGCCGTCGATGCGCTCATAGCGGTCGACATACATCATCTGCATGATCACCCACTCGTCGCCGGTCTCATGTTCATTCTTCGAATACACCACGCCCTGTGCCCGATCGGGATCGTCGAACTCGATGATATGACCGCCGATATGGTGAGAGGTGCCGGTGAACTGGACGCGCATCGTCTCGTCGAACCAGGCCCGCAACGCCGCCCGGCCAACCGCGCCGCCACCCACCTTCACATCCTCGGGAAACAGCCCCACCCACGCGTCCGCATCGCGCATGTCGAGTGCCAGGCTGTATTTCGCGGCGAGCTGGCGGATCGCGTCGATCGATTCCAGCCGATCCAGCCGGCGCAGCACCTCTCCGTTCATCCGCCCTCTCTCCAGCACGTCGATTTATCTCGACATGCGCCTATACGGACAGATCAGATTACGCAAATTCGATCTTCACGACGAAACGCCGCCAATACGCGCACCATCAACCGATCGTGATTCACGGTGAAGAAACTCCACCACCGCGCCTGCGGCCATCGGCCGGCTGATCATATAGCCCTGCACCACGCCCACCCCGATCCGGCGCAGCGCCTCCATCTCCTCGGGCGTCTCGACGCCCTCCACCACGCAGTCGAGGCCAAGGTTGACGGTGAGGTCGAAGATCGAGCGGATCAGCGCGACCGAGTTCGGGAACTCCGCAATGTCGCGCACGAAGGATCGATCGACCTTGATCTTGTCAAAGCGGAATTGCTGCACGCGACCGAGGTTGGAATAGCCGACGCCGAAATCGTCGAGGACGATGCGGTGCCCGGCCTCGCGCAGCCGGCGGATATTGCCGGTCGCGGTGGCGAAATCGGGCATCATCGCGGTCTCGGTTACCTCAAACTCGATGCACTGCGGCGGCACGCCGGACTCCGCAACGATGCCCATGAAAGTGTCGATCGCCGCATCCGACAAGATGTCCCGCGCCGACAGGTTGAACGCGGTGGTGACGGAGACCGGCCAATCGCGCCGGTCCGCCAGCGCCTTGCGCAGCAGCACCGCGCCCAGGGTCGAGATCCGGCTCGATTGCTCGGCAACCTTGATGAACACGTCGGGCGTGACGATACCGATGCTCGGGCTCTGCCAGCGCGCCAGCGCTTCGAAGCCGATCGTGCGGCCCGAGATCATGTCATATTGCGGCTGGTAGACGAGGTGAAATTCCTCCTCGGGATCGCAGCTCCTGAGCGCCTGGTCAATCACGAACAGATTATCCATCTCGCGTTCGAGCCGCTGGTCGAACACCACCGCATCACCCGCCCGGTTGCGCTTGGCGACCCGCAGCGCGAAGTCGGCGCGCTCCATCGCTGTATCCACCGACAGGTCCGGATCGTCGCAGACGAGGCAGCCGACCGACGCGGAGATGCGAATGTATCGGCCCTCGCAACTGAAAGGCTCGTTCATGTCCGCGGCCACTTCGGCGGCCAGCTTGCCCGGATCGGCGATACGATCGGGCGACCAGACGATCAGCGCGAACTCGTCGCCCCCCAGCCGCGCCGCGAACCCGTCCACGCCGCAGCGCCGCGCGATCCGGTAGCCCGCGTCGGTGAGGATCATGTCACCAACCTGGTGGCCATGATATTCGTTGACCGGCTTGAACCCGTCGAGGTCAAGGACGACCAGTGCGAAGCGCCGCCCCTCTCGCCGCAGCCGGTCGATCGCATCTTCCAGCGCGTCGAGGAAGGCGCGGCGGTTGCTGACGCCGGTCAGGCTGTCCGTCGCCGCCTGCGCGCGCGCTTCGGTGGCCAGCGCCTCCGCGCCGTGGCGGGCGTCGATCGCCTCGATCAGCGCGCGGCGGCCGAGCATCCAGCCGCCGACCGCCGCAAGCCCCGCGCCGAACAGCACGAAGCCATAGAGCAGGCCAAGGTCGGGCGGGCGGGCATGGAGATGGAAGGCCATGCCCAGCACCACCATCACCGCGCTGAGCAGGATGATCCTGAGGCTGATGCCGACCGCGGCATAGACCGTGATCATGATGATGAAATAGACGATCTTGCTCTGATCGAAGCTGATGGCGAGCGCCAGCATGAGGTTCGCCAGCATCGCCAGATTGGCGACGAACCCCATCGCCTCCTGCGTGCGATAGCTGCGCGGCTGCCGGCACAACAGCCAGCCGATCAGCCCGCCCACCGCCAGCGCGGAGGTGGAGGATACGAGCACCAGCCGCTCCAGCCCCTCACGTACCGCGAGGCCGGCGATCGTCATCACCGCGAAATAGAGACCGCCGATCGCGAAAAACGCCCGGGTCACCGGCATGTGCGCCAACGCGATCTCGTCGCGATAGCGCGCGCCGAGAACCACGTCCGTCAGGAAATCCGACCGTTCCTCCGGCCCGTCCGACCCGCGCTGCCGACGCAAACCTGCACTTTCCTCATCAACCCTGGAAGAAGGAAGACTATACTCCGGTTGCGCCGAACGAAACCCCGCCTGCGCAACATTGATCCATAGCCGACAAGATCGACGCCATGACGCACCCGCTCAATTTATCGCTGGATGCGTCCGATATGCGTTGATATGAAGCCTTCTGAATTCGCATAACATCAAAAATGCGTCGGACGGGAGAGGATATGGCTTTCGACATGGATGTGGATGTGCTGGTGGTGGGATCGGGCGCGGGCGCGCTGGTCGCCGCGTTGCGCGCCGCGAAGGCCGGCGCAGAGGTGCTGATCGCCGAGAAGGGCAAGCTGTGGGGTGGCACCTCCGCTACGTCGGGCGGGGGCATCTGGATTCCGGGCAGCCATCTCGCCGCGGCCGCGGGCCATCCCGACGATCTCGATGAGGCATTCGCCTATGTCCGCCGGCTGACCGCGCCCAATGTCGCGGACGAGCAGATTCACGCCTTCATCGACAATGCCCACCGCATGCTCGCCTGGATCGAGCGCGAGGCCGATGTGCAATATGCTGCACTGCCCTATCCGGATTATTATCCCGAAACCAAGGGCAGCCGCGAAGGCTTTCGTACCCACCTGATGCCGGGATCGGTGGATGCCCGCACGCTGGGCCGCGAGGCGTTCGACACGATGCAGCGCGCCTCACCTGCCGCTAGCCTGTGGGGACGGATCAACTGGAAGCTGGACGAGACCAACATCGTGCTGTTCCGCCCCAAGGGCTGGATGAAGACGGTGGCCAAGGTAATGGGCGGTTACTGGCTGGACGTGCCGCAACGGCTGCGCAGCCCGCGCGACCGCCGCCTCACGCTCGGCACCGCGCTGCTCGGCCAATTGCGCAAGGCGATCGACGCCACCGGCACGCCGCTGTGGCTGGAAAGCCCGCTGGTGTCGCTGATCGAGGAACAGGGCCGGATCGCGGGTGCGGTAATCCGCCATGAGGGCCGCGACATCAGGGTGGGCGCACGGCAGGGCGTGGTGCTCGCCGCAGGCGGGTTCGAGCGCAACCCCGCGCTGCGTGAGGAGCATCTTCCGAGTTCGTCACAACCCGAAGCGAGCGGATCGCAGGTCAACAACGAAGGCGATGCGCTGATCGCCGCGCAGCAGATCGGCGCCGCGGTCCGCAACCTTGACTCCGCCTGGTGGGCGCCGGTGTTTCGCGTTCCGGGCGAGGATCGCGCACGGCTGTCCACGGTGGAGCGCGCGCTGCCCTATTCAATCATCGTCAACCAGGCCGGGCGGCGCTACGCCAATGAGGCGCTGTCCTACCATCGCTTCGGCGAGGCGATGATGGCGCGGCACAAGCCGGGCGCGGGCACCGACCCGAGTTGGCTTATCTTCGACAGCCGCTATCGCAGCCGCTATCCGGCCGGCCCGGTGATCCCCGGAATGCCCGATGCGATGCTGCCCGCGGACGTGCGCAAGATATTGCACAAGGCCTCGACGATCGCGGAACTAGCCGCGAAGACCAAGCTCAACACTGCGGTGCTCGATGCCACCATCACCCGCTTCAACACGATGGTCGTCAAGGGCCGCGACGAGGATTTCGGCCGCGGCGACGCCGCCTATGACCGGCTCTATGGTGACCCCCGCGTCTCCCCCAATCCCACGCTTGGCACGGTCGATCAGCCCCCTTATTACGCAATCCCGCTCCACCTCGGCGATATCGGCACCAATGGCGGGCTCGTCACCGACGGCCGCGGCCGCGTGCTGCGCGAGGATGGCGGCGCGATCCCCGGCCTATATGCGGTCGGCAATCTTGCTGCCTCGGTGATGGGCTATTCCTATCCGGGCGCCGGCGCGACACTGGGCCCGGCGATGACATTCGGCTGGCTCGCGGCGGCGGATGCGGTGAGAATCAACGAGGCGGCATAACACGCTCCTCCCGCCGTCCGTGCAGGTATGTCCATGAGGAGCAGCCCATCGGACCAAGACCCGCGGCGTCGGCGATGCCGCGGTATCGCGTAACGGGCAGATCTCCCGTTCGACGCCCCCTGTTCCGATGCGCCACATGCGCTGCCGTGACCCAGCCCTACACGCCGGTCCGCTTCGCCGAGAAGTTCGCGCTTTTCGCCGAGCAATGGAGCCCGCGGATCATCGCCGAGATGAACGACTATCAGTTCAAGCTGGTGCGCATCGCCGGCGATTTCGTGTGGCACATGCACGCAGATAGGGTCCGGGCCAGCCACCGCCCGACTGGCCGAGGCGGCGATATTCGATGTTCCACGTCGCGATGCCTTGCTGCTTCAACGCATCGCCGATCGGAGCCAGATCGCGCAGCGTCGCATAGGCAGCCTTGAACCAACCGCCGCGGATCAGCGCGACGACCGGGTGCCGCCGGGACCGGGGGGGAGCCGCAATTCGCCGAACTGGTCGTGATCTGTCCCATAGCGGGAGGTCGCATCCGCCGGGAGCGAGGGGATCGCCTGAAACTCCCGCGGCGTCATCAAGGGCGGCTGGCCCGGTGCCGGAACGGCAAGGAGCAGGCTGGCCGTTATCGACATCCTTGCCCACAGCATCGTCGATGCTCCTGCGCGAATTGACCGGGCCATTCTGCACCAGCCTGCCGCGTGCGTCCACCGGGGCGAGAGGGCTTGCGCTTGCCCCTCGGCACACACCCCTCTATCGGAGCCGGCCGTAGGGCGTAGGGTGTCGATGCAACGTATCAGTGACGGTGAGGAAGCGCGGGATGTGTTGTTCGGGCATTTGCCCGCGGGCCTGTTCGGCGTGCTCTCCTCTCCCGCGCGGCGGGATTATGCGCGGCTGATCCTGGCGGTCTATCGTGAGTATTTCGGCGAGAATTATGCCAACGCCGTCCGCAAGGACGATCTCGTCGCCTTCATCGCGGTGCAGCTCGACCGGCTTTCGGACATCGCCGAGGATTTCGCGGCGGACGCGGCCAATGCCGATGCCAGCCAGAACCCGCTCAACGTCTACCAGCGGCTGACCGCCGCCGGCTGGCTGGTCGAGCACAAGCGCGGCTATGTCCAGATGGTCGATCTCGACGCGTCGGTCTCGCTGCTGCTCGAGGCGCTGGACGCGATCGAGGAGGGCGAGGCGATCCATTTCGGCGGCACCATCGCCGCGATCGAAAGCGTGATCGAGCGGCTGGGCGACGATCCGTTCGACAAGGCATCGTCGCTGGCGGACAGCGCGCAGCGCGCCCGGCGCTTCCAGCAGCATCTGTCCGCGATCATCGGCAATCTGCGCGCGCATGAGCAGAAGATCGTCGCCGATCCGCAGCCGGCGCGCATCCTCGCCAATTTCTTCCGCTTCGTGGAGGAGGTGCTGATCTCCGACTATCGGGCGATCAAGACGACCAACAACCCGTTCCGCCACCGCAGCCGCATCCTGCTGAGGATCGCCGGCTATGAGAATGACCCCGCGATCCTCGCCGCCTTCGCGCGCGGCTATCAGGCGCAGGGGCTTGCCACCGGCGAGGAGATGGCGCGGCACAAGGTGCGCCAGCATCTGGATCAGGTGAAGCGCATCTTCGACGCCGCCGAGGACCGGCTCGACGAGATCGACGCCTTCCGCAGCCGCTTCGAGCAGCGCATCACCCGCACGATCAGCTATATGCGCGAGGTCGACAGCTCGACCCTGGGCCGGATCACCCAATTGCTGCGCGGCATTGCTGCGCAGCAGATCGGCTGGGACGCGCCCGTCGACACCCCCGCGGACCTTGCCGATCCGGTGCGCTGCTGGGGGCCGGACAGCCTCGCCACGCCCACCGTGCGGCGTATCGTCGCGATGCCGACCAGCATCGCGCGCCAATCGATCGACCCCGCGCTCGTCGCCTATGACCAGGCGCAGAAGGCGTGGCTGCTGCGCCTGTCCGTCACCCCCGTAAAGGTCGCCGCTTATATCGAGCGCAACTTGGGCGAGCGCGCCGCGCTGGACGCGGCGGACTTCACCATCGCCGGGCCAGACGAGGCGCTGCTGCTGCAGGGCGCGCGCCAGATCGACATGATGGGCAACAAGGAATTGCTGCGTCGCTTCCGCGTCGTCCACCTTCCCGGCCGGCTCGTCGAAACCGATTGGTCCGCCTTCACCGCCTTCCGTATCGAACGCACAACCCCTTCATCCAAGACCGGACAGAATGACGCGCGACACGCTGCTTGACCTCGAAGAGCTTCTCGAAAAACCGCAAAATGCCGATCTGTCGAAGGAGATGATGGTGCGCGCCGCGGATCGCCTGCTGGCGCAGCAATGCCTGTTCCGCGACGATCATGGCGCCGCCGCCGCCTATGATCTGGTGCTGCGCCACCGCGGCTATTTCACCGGCCTGTTCGATGCGATCGGCCGCGGCCTGATGATCCGCGAGGAGGAGATGATGATCGAGCTGCGCCCGCTCGAAAGCCTCGCGCGCAGCACCTTGTCGGTCGACGAGACGATCATCCTGCTCGCGCTGCGCGCCGCCTTCGAACAGGGCGTGGCGACGATGGCGCAGGAGGAATTCGGCCATGTCGAGACCAGCTCGATGGAGGTGATGGAGCGTTACGACCAGTGGGTGGCGCGCGCGCGCCCGCCCTGGCCGCGCGTGCGCCGCATCCTCGACGCGTTCCGCCGCCGCCGCTTCGTCGATCTGGGCGACGAGTTCCCGGAGGAAAATGGCGTGGCGATCACCATCCGCCCGGCGATCCGCGGGGTGACCGGCGAGGCATGGCAGGCGCGGATCGAGGAATGGATCAAGGCCAGCGACGTGCGCCGCACCGGGCAGGATCCGGGCGCCGGCATCGCCCCCGACGACGAGGAAGAGGAGGCGCCGGCAGCGGCGGCCGAGGAGAGCGACCGGTGATCAAGCTTGCCCGCATCAACCTGATCAACTGGTACACCTTCCAGCGGCTGAGCATCGACCTGAGGGACAGCACGGCGCTGATCGGCCCCAACGGTGCTGGCAAATCATCGATCCTGGATGCGATCCAGATCGTGCTGACCGGCAACAACCGCAATTATTTCCAGTTGAACGCCAGCGCCAACGTGACCGCGGGGCAGACCAGGCGCACCGGCGAGCAGCGTTCGGTGTTCGACTATTGCCTGGGCAAGGTGGCGGGCGAAACGCTGCGCGAGCGCTGCATCTCCTATCTGTCGCTGGTGTTCGAGCGCGAGCATGACGGGCGCTGCTGGACGATCGGGCTTGGTCTGAGCGCAGTCGACGGCGAGCAGGACGAGGAGGTGCTGGGCGCCTTCATCGCGCCGGACCAGTCGCTGACCGATGCGGACTTCCTGGAGGATGACGGCGCCGACGCGCGGATCCTGCCCTATGACCAGCTCGTCACGCGGCTGAAACGGACGGCGGGGTTCGAGAATCTCGGCCACCGCCCCACCCATTTCACTCGCCGCGTGCTGACCGCGCTGGGCGGCAAGGGCCATCATGCCGATGCTGACAAATTCCTGAAGACCTTGCGCAACGGCCTGCGCATCCGCGAGATGAAGAGCGCGACCGAATTCGTCCGCGAATTCATGCTCGATCCGGCGGGGCTCAATGTGGAAGCGCTGCGCAAGTCGGTCGCCACCTGGCGCGGGCTGCTGGAGACGATCGAGAATCTGGAGGTGCAGAAGAAGCAGGTGGGCGAGGCGATCGCCGCCTATCGCGAACTGCTCGACCGGATCGAGGATGAAGGCCGCTTCCGCTGGGTGGAAAGCAAGGCGGAGCGTGACCGGCTGGAGGCGCATCTCACCCACGTCACCGCGCAGCACCGTGAGAGCATCGAGGCGCAGGATGCAGCGGACCGCGCGCTGGCGCTGACCCGCGACGCGATCGAGCGGATCGGCGGCGAGATGCGCGAGATCACCCGCGCGCTCGACAATGACACCAAGGAACAGGCGATCCGCGAATTCCGCAAGATCGACCTGCCGATCGCCGAGCGCGACCATCAGGCGGCGGAGGCGCGCTACCAGGGCTTTCTTGCCGCGATCGTCGGCGCGGTGGGGCTGGTCGATCGCATCGTGCCGGTGGGCGGCGGCGAGGAGGCGCGGCAGGTGGCCGAGGCGCTGGCAGCGCTGCGCAGCCGGGTGGGCGACGGCACGCCGATGAGCGCCCGCGACGTCGACCGGATCGTCGCGCAGGCGGTGGCGCCGCTGGAGCTTTATGTCGGCCGCGCGCAGCAGCAGCGCGATACCCACCTTGCCCGCATCGCCGCGCTGAAGGCGAGCATCGGCGAGCGACGCGAACAGCTCCGCACGATGCGTGGCGGCGGAGTGATGCTGGCCAATGGCACGACGCGGCTGATCCAGCATCTCGCCGCGCATGGCATCGCGGCGAAATCGGTGGCGGAACTGGTCGAGGTGATCGAGCCGGTGTGGGCGGACGCGGCGGAGACCCTGCTCGGCGCGGCGCGCGAGGCGCTGATCGTGGCGCCCGAGCATGCAGAAACCGCGATCGGGCTGCTGCGCCGGCAGCGCCGCGACTTCATCGGCACGCAGATCGTCAACACCACGCGCAGCCGCGATGTCGGGCAGGTGCCCGCGGTGGGGAGCCTCGCGGACGTGATCGCGACCGACGATCCCCACGCCCGCGCCTTCATCAACCGCCGGCTGAACGGCGTGCGCCGCGTGCAGACCGAGAAGGAATTGCTCTCGCATGATCGCGCGGTGACGCCGGATTGCCTCTCGGCCTCGGGCGGATCGATCGAGAATCGCCGCGCGGCGACGACGCGGCTGCTGGGCAAGGATGCGGCGGCGCGCAACATCCCGCTGGTGGAAGAGGCGATCGCGGGGGATGAGCGCGCGCTGGTCAACCATGAACAGGGCGCCAACGCGCTGGCGCTGCTGATCGCCGACATGGCACGCTTCGCGCAGGCGGCGGGCGGCGCCAAGCTGGCCGAGCTGGAGCGCGAGCGCCAGTCCGCCGCGGAGGCGGTGGCGCAGGTGCAGGACAATATCCGCACGCTGGAGGGCGAGCGGCCGGTGGCGATCCGCGAGCGGCTGGCCGATCTCGGCCGCGACCTCGAGGGCCATAAGGACGATCTGAAGGACGACGAGGCCGCGCAGCGCGTCGCCGCGCACAAGGTGGGCAGCGCCGAACAGACGATGCGCGCCGCGGCGGAGGAATTCTCGCGCGCCGATGCTGGTTTCGCTGAGCTGGGAGAGGTGGAGGGCGCCGGGGCGCTGTTCACGGCGCTGCTGGAGGAACAGGGCGGCATATTGCCGGCGGTGCGCAACGCCGCGCGCGAGCGGGCGGCGGGGGCGCGCGGCCGCGTCACCCAATTGCTCGGCCAGGCGCCGCAAAAGGCGCATGCCTTCGCCTATGAGGCGCGGATCCTCGACCAGTTCGATCGCGACGCCGGCCCCGCGGCGCAACTCGCCTGGCTGGAACGCCAGCAGGATGCGATCGTCACCAACACGCTGACCGACTATCGCGCCCAGGCCGAGGAGGCCCGCGCCGCGATCGAGACCGCGCTGAAGACCGACATGCTGGTGAAGCTGCATGACCGGCTGGAGGGCGCAAAACGCCAGATCGCCAGCCTCAACAAGAGCCTGAGCGTTCGGCCGTTCCACGGCGAACTCTATCGTTTCGAGGTGAAACCCGACCCCTTCTATGCCGAGATCGTCGAGATCGCGCGCCGCGTGCAGATGGACAGCATCGACGTGACGACCTTGTTCGACGGTGATGGCGAGGGGATCGAGCCGAGCCTGATGAAGGGCGTCGAGCGGCTGAAGCGGATGATCGACGAGGGAGAGAATGTCGAGCAGATCAGCGACTATCGCAACTATCTCCACTTCGAACTGCAGACGACAACGCTGGACGGCGGCCGGGTCACCTCGGATTATGCGAAGCGGCAGGGTAGCGGTTCGGGCGGCGAGAAGCAGGTGCCGTTCTACATCGCGATGGCCTGCGCGATGAACAATGTCTGCCATTCGGGCGAGGATGATCGCGAGCGGCTGGGGCTGGGCATCATCTTGTTCGACGAGGCGTTCAACGCGCTGGACGGCGGCAACGTCAATTCCTGCCTGAGCCTGCTGCGCCAGTTCAACCTGCAGGTGATCGCCTGCGCGCCGGTCGACAAGCTGGGCGTGTTCATGGAGCAGATGGACACCGTGCTCTCGATCCGCCGCATCGGTACGCAGACTATGCTCTATGCGGATTATCCCAAGGAAGAAGGCCGCCGGATGTTCCGCGAGGCAAACCCGGCGAACGAGCCGTTCGATCTGTTCAGGGAACGCTTCGCGGCGGAGGATGCGCAAGCGGCAGAGTAGACCAACCAGCCTTCTCTCCGCGGGCGCTGCTATTTCGGAGACACAATACCAAACTCCGGATACGTGCAGAGTTTAGTATTATGTCCCCGATATAGGGTGCCGCCATGTCCTCAATCTCCGCTTTGTCGCAGCACGTCTATGAACGCCCGCAGCACCGCCGGCACATGGCGGTTGCCCGCATAATATAGACACAGCCCCTCGATCCACGGGCACCATTCCTCCAGCAGCGGCACCAGCCGGTCGTCCGCCAGCGCGTCCGCGGCATAGGGCTCCGGCACGAAGGCGATGCCGAGGCCGAGGATCGCGGCGTCCACCATCAGGCGGCTGTGGTCGAGGATGATGCTGCCCGGCACTTCCACCGCAAGCTCCTGCGTCCCCTTCACGAATTCCCAGCGATAGGGTTTGCCGCTCGGCAGGCGCTGGCGGATGCAGCGGTGGCGGCGCAGATCCTCCGGGCTCTGCGGCCGGCCGTGCGCCGCTACATAGGCGGGGGCGGCGACGGGGAGGAAGCGGATCGCGCCGGCGAAGGGCACCGCGATCATGTCCTGCGGCACCGCCTCACGCAGCCGCACGCCGGCATCGAACCCTTCGGCGACGATGTCGACCAGCCGGCCCTCGCTGACGAGATCGATCGCCGCGCGTGGGTGGCGCTGGAGGAAGCTGGGCACGACATGCTGCAGCAGCCAGCCGGCGCCGCCCTCATTGGCGTTGATCCGCAATGTGCCGGTCAGCTCCGCTCCGGACTGGCCGACCGCGTCCAGCATCTCGTCAAGATCGCGCAAGGTGGGGACGAGGCGCGCGAGCAGGGTCTCCCCCGCCTCGGTCGGCGCGACGCTGCGCGTGGTGCGGTGGAGCAGCCGCGCACCGAGCCGCGCCTCAAGCGCGCGCACCGCATGGCTGAGCGCCGAGCGCGACACGCCCAGCGCGTCCGCCGCACGCCGGAAGCTGCGGTACTGCGCCACCGCCGCAAAGGCGTTGAGATCGGTCAAGCTGACGTCGCTCATTCGTGCAAATTCCTCAACAGGTCATGCCGATTAGCTTTTCTTATCACATCAATGGCGGAGGCCTAAATCGTGAGCCGGAAGGAGATCATCATCATGACCAACTGGCTTATCACAGGCGCATCCTCGGGGCTCGGCCTCGGCATGGCGCGCAAATTGCTGGATCGCGGCGACCGCGTCGTCGCAACCGCGCGGCGCGTAGAGGCGCTGGACGACCTCGCCGCCGCGTATGGCGAGCGCCTGCATGTGCTCGCGCTCGACATCACCGATCGCGACGCGATCCGCGCCGCGGTGGCGGCGGCCTTCGCCGCGTTCGGGCGGATCGACCGCATCGTTTCCAATGCCGGCTACGGCCTGTTCGGCGCGGCGGAGGAACTGACCGACGACCAGCTTGACCGCCAAATCGCGACCAACCTCACCGGATCGATCCAGCTCATCCGCGCGGTGCTGCCGCATCTGCGCGCGCAGGGCGGCGGGCGGATCCTGCAGGTCTCGTCCGAGGGCGGGCAGATCGCCTATCCGAACTTCAGCGCCTATCACGCGACCAAATGGGGCATCGAGGGCTTCGTCGAGGGGGTGGCGCAGGAGGTGGCGCCGTTCGGCATCACGTTCACGATCATCGAGCCGGGCCCGACCGGCACCAATTTCGGCGCCGCGCTCGATCGCGCGCCAGAAAGCCCGGTTTATGACGCGACCCCGGCGGGTGCGGTGCGCCGCGCGGTGGCCGATGGCAGCTTCGTGATCAAGGGTGATGCCGACCGCACCGTCGATGCGATGATCGCCGCGGGCGATGCCGAAAAGCCGCCGCGCCGCATGGCGCTGGGCAGCACGGCCTATGAAAGCATCGAACGCGCATTGGTGGCGCGGCTGGAGGAGCTCCGCGCACAGCGGGATGTGGCGTTCGCGGCGGATATGAGCTGATGGACTGGACGGAGGGGGCGTCGCCCCCTCCCCTTACCTGCGCTTATCCAGCATCCTCTCCCGCAGGCTGCACCGCAGGCACATTGCGCTTCAGCGCCGCCATGAACGCTTCCTGCAACGATGTCGGATACCAGTCGCGCCGGGTGATGACGCCGATCGTCCGTTCGGTATCGGGTATTTCGGAGCGGATGCGGACGAGCGCGCCGGTTTCGATTTCTGATGGCACCTGGTCGACCGACAGCAATGTCAGGAAGTCGCTACGGCCGAGCACGCCGCGGATGAGCGCGACCGAGCCGCACTGGATCGGCGCCCGCGGCCGCGGCTTGCCGGCGCGATCGAACAATTGCTGCCACCGTTCGAGCAGCCCGGATGCACGCCGAGCGATGATCCAGGGAAAGGCCGCCAGATCCTCGAACCCGGCGACCCGCGTCGCGAGCGGATGATCGGCGCGGCCGATGATCGTAAGCCAATCGACGAACAGCGCCTCCTGATGAAGATCTCGCGGCGGATGTTCGCGCAGCGCCCCGACGATGACGTCGATCCTGCCGCTGCGCAGCAGTTCGACGAGTTCAAGATAGGCGCCTTCCACGACATCGACATGCGCGTCGGGCGCATGCCGCAGCAGGTCTGCGAGCGTCGCGGGGAGGAGCAGCGAGCGCGACAATGCCATCGCCCCGATCGCAAGCCGGCCGCCGCTGTGCACCGCCTCGTCCAGCGCGGTGCGCAATTCCGACACGCCCAAGGTAAAACCGTCTGCCAGTTTCGTGCCCGAGCGGGTCAGGCCGACGCCGCGGCCGCGGCGCTCGACCAGCGGCACGCCATAGAGTTGTTCTAGGTCGCGTACCGAGCGATGCAGCGCCGGCACCGAAACGCCCGCGATCTCTGCGCCGCGAACGAAGCTGCCGCCTTCGGACAGCCCCAGCAAACCGCGGACATGCGCCATCGTCAGATAGCGTTCGGTGCCCTTGCGCTGCGCATCGATGCGCCCGGTGCGTAGCGCCTTGCCGAACTGGTTGAGGCCGCGCCCGACCCGCCTCAGGATGCGGCGACCGACTGGCGTGACGACGATGCCGAGTGGCGTGCGCTCGAAAAGCTGGGTGCCGAAGGCGGTTTCCAGCTTGGCAAGCGCCTGGGTGAGCGCCGGCTGGGAGATCGCCGCCTCGCGCGCCGCCGTGCTCAGGCTACCGCTGGCATGCATGATTTCCAGCAGCCCTAGGTGGCGAAGGTTGAGGTCGAAAAGCTGGTCCACGCACCATCTTTAACCCAGGCTTATACCCTTCCGCTAATCATATTTGGGCCCGCGCGCCGATGGTTATATCGAGTACGGAAGATAGAGCGTTGCAGGGAGAAGGTCCGGGATGCTGGTAGATAGCGCAATCGAGCCCGCCGCAGCGGCGCATCCGGTTACCCATCAGGGTCTCGCCGACTGGGTTTCGCAGATCGCGGCGCTTACCCAGCCCGACGCGGTTTACTGGTGCGACGGCTCCCTCGAAGAGCGCGAGCGTCTCACACGACAGCTTGTCGATATCGGCACGCTTATCCCCCTCAATCCGGAACTTCGGCCTAATTCCTTCTATGCGCGCTCGGATCCCCGTGACGTTGCGCGGGTGGAGAGCCGCACCTTCATCTGTTCCGAGAAGGAATCCGACGCCGGCCCAACCAACAACTGGTTCGCGCCTGCGGCGATGCGGCAGAACCTCGATTCGCTGTTTGCCGGCTGTATGCGCGGGCGGACGATGTATGTCGTTCCATTCTGCATGGGGCCGCTCGAATCCGACAAGAGCGTGATCGGCGTCGAGATCACCGACAGCCCCTACGTCGTGCTTTCCATGGGCATTATGGCGCGCATGGGCGCGCCCGCGCTCGAAATGCTTGGGCCGGACGGATTCTTCGTGCCGTGCGTCCATTCGGTGGGCGCGCCGCTGGCCGCGGGCGAGGCCGACGTCGCCTGGCCCTGCAACGACGAGAAGTGGATCGTGCATTTCCCCGAAACGCTGGAAATCTGGTCCTATGGTTCGGGCTATGGCGGCAATGCGCTGCTCGGCAAGAAGTGCCTCGCGCTGCGGATCGCCAGCATCATGGCGCGTGACGGCGGCTGGCTGGCGGAGCATATGCTCATCCTGAAGCTGACCAATCCGGAAGGCGCGGTGCATTATGTCGCCGCGGCGTTTCCGAGCGCCTGCGGCAAGACCAATCTGGCGATGCTTGAACCGACCATCCCCGGCTGGACCGCCGAGACGGTGGGCGACGACATTGCCTGGATGCGCTTCGGTGCTGACGGCAGGCTTTACGCGATCAACCCGGAAGCCGGCTTCTTCGGCGTCGCGCCGGGCACCTCGCCGAGCACCAATGCCAACGCCATCGCAACCTTGGCGCGCGATACCATCTTCACCAACACCGCACTGACCCCTGAGGGCGACGTGTGGTGGGAGGGGCTGACCAAGACCCCGCCGGCGACGCTGACCGACTGGCAGGGCCGCGCCTGGACGCCGGAGAGCGGCACGCCCGCCGCGCATCCCAATGCCCGCTTCGCCGCGCCCGCCGACCAGTGCCCGTCGATCGCGCCGGAGTGGGACCAGCCGCAAGGCGTGCCGATCTCCGCAATCCTGTTCGGCGGCCGCCGCGCGAGCGTCGTGCCGCTGGTCGCCGAGGCCTATGACTGGGAACATGGCGTCTACATGGCCGCCAACATCGCGTCCGAGGGCACGGCAGCGGCGGAGAACAAGGTCGGGGAACTGCGTCGCGACCCGTTCGCGATGCTGCCCTTCTGCGGCTACAACATCGCCGATTATTTTGGCCATTGGCTGCACATCGGTGCCACCGCGCCCAACCCCGCAGTGCTGCCCCGTCTGTTCATGGTGAACTGGTTCCGCAAGAATGATGCCGGCCGCTTCATGTGGCCCGGCTTCGGCGAGAACTCGCGCGTCCTGAAATGGATCGTCGATCGCGTCGAGGGCAGCGCCGCAGCGGATGCCAGCCCGATCGGGCTTGTGCCGAGCGCGGATGCGCTGGACGTCGACGGGCTCGACATTGCCGCACCGGATCTCGAGCAATTGCTCTCGATCGATACCGCAGCCTGGCAGGACGAGGCCGGACGCAGCCGCGCCTATCTGGAGAGCTTCGGCGCGACCTTACCGCCCGCGCTGGTTCGCCAGCAAGACGCGCTGGAAAGCCGGCTGGCCGAAGCCGCCGAGTAAGACGCACGCGCTTGGGACGATCCCTCGACGGATCGTTCCGATGCGCTTCGCAGGCCAATATCGCGGCCCGCTCGCCAAGCGCGATGCGGGCTGCTTCTTATCGCCACAAGCGCCCTTCCGCGACAAGGCTGCTGCGCACTGATGCTGCACCGCAAAAAACCTCCCGCCCTGTAATCGAAGTTACTTTTTTCGCACCTAGAGGCGCCCGCACCACTCCCCTGGCCTTGCGGGTTTCTCGTCGTGACCGCCCCCCACGTCCGTCCGATCGATCGCTGGTTCATGGACGAAGTCCTGCCCCACGAACGCGCCTATCTCGATTATGCGCGCCGTACGGTGCGCAATGACGATGAGGCGGGCGACATGCTGCAGGATGTCTATGCGAAGCTATTCACGCTCGACGGGTGGAGCGCGATCGCCAATCCGCCAGGCTACGTGATGCGGATGATCCACAATTTGGCGATCGAGCGGATCCGGCAGGCGCGGGTGGTTACGATGCAGCCGCTGCCAGAACCGGCGATGACCGAAATCGCCGACGACAGGCCGGACAGTTTCCGCATCGTCGCGGCGCAATCGCAACTGGCGCGGGTCCAGCAGGCCATCGCCGCGCTGCCCGAACGCTGCCGGGTGGCGCTGGTGCGTCGCCGCCTCGCCGAGGATACGCCACGCGAGATTGCGAGCGACCTCGGCATCAGCATATCGACGTTCGAAAAGCGGCTGGCACGCGCGGTGGAACTGCTGACGCTCGCGCTGACGCCGCACGATCCGCCGGCCGACGCGGCACCGGAACAAGCGCGGGAGAAGATGCTTCTCTGACCGGAAGCCGCTTGATAGATGAATGGCGGCGGTCGATGCCCGATGATCGCGCCCTTTTTGCAGACTTACCACAAATGATGATGTCGAAAGACCCACTGGGTCAGGATGCCCTTATTGCCGAAGCGTCGCGCTGGCTTGCCGCGCTCGACGCAGGAAGCGCGCAGCCGGAGGCGTTCGAGGCATGGCGCCAGGCCAGTCCCGCGCATGCGGTCGCCTATGCACGCGTCGCTGCAAGTTGGGAGAGCGCCGCTGCTGCCGGACCGATGGCAACCGAGCCGGCAGTAGCCGATGCATCCGAGAGTGTGGTCGAGCCAGCCCCCGCCACCGCCAATCGCCGCCAATGGCTGAGGGCCGCCGCGGTCGCCTTACCGGTCATGATGCTGGGCTCGGGATTTTTCGCTCAGCGCGCCTACGCCTGGGACAATGCGACGACACGCGTCGGCGAGAAGCGACGGGTACCGCTGCCCGACGGCAGCGTCGCGTATCTCAACACGGACAGTTCGCTGTCCTGGCGTTTCACCGCCGGGAAAAGGATGTTGCGGCTCGACCGCGGCGAGTTGGCGCTGGACCTGCGCCCGGGCGGCGCCGCAGTGCTGCGCGCAAATGATGCCGCGCTGCCGCTTGCGCCCGGGCTGTTCGATGCGCGCATCAGGGATGGCCATGCCGAACTGACCCTGGTGGATGGCGCGGCGATGCCGCTTCCCGGTGGTGATCGGGCCATGGTGCTGCATCCAAAAATGTCGGTCATCGTCGATCAGGATCGCGCGCCGCGGCTGCAGCCACGCAGCACCGAGCAGGTCGAATCGCTGATGGCCTGGCGCGCCGGCGAGATCGTCTTCCTCGACCAGTCGGTCGCCGAGGCGACGGCGGATTTCAACCGCCACCTCACCCGCAAGATCATCGTCACCAACCCCGACCTCGCGCGCGAGAAGATCGGCGGGCGCTTCGATCTCAATCGGCCGGATCAATTCCTGCAAGCGGTTTCGCTGAGCCTCGACGCGCGCGTCGTTGCGACCCCGGGCGGCTATGAACTGACCCGCTGAATTTTTTTAGCGCCGACTTGGAGGCAGTGCCCCTCCATCCCGTCATCCCCGTGAATGGCGCAGGTGTTGCGCCATGTCGGGGGAAAGATTTCCATGTCCGTCCGTACGTTCACGTCGCTTGCTGCTGCCCTGATCGCTTCGACCGCGCTCGTCGCCGCCCCGGCGCAGGCGGTATCCGTCTATTTCGATGTTCCCGCCCAGTCGCTCGGCGCCGCGCTGATCGCCTTTTCCAAGCAGGCCGGGGTGAAGATCGTCTATCCCGCAGCGAGGATCCGCGGCGTAACCGCGCCGTCGGTGCGCGGCACGATGACGCGCCAGGAAGCGCTCGGCCGCCTGATCGCGGGTTCGGGGCTGCGCGTCGTCGGCGATGACGGCCAGGTCGTGGCGCTCGCGCAGGGCATGGTGGGAAACGTGCCCGCTGCTGCGCCGAGTGAACCGGCGCCGGATGCCGATCCCGAGATCGTCGTCACCGGCTATCGCCAGTCGATCGAGGAAGCCCTCGAGCAGAAGCGCGAGGCCAATGCGTTCGTCGATGTCGTGACCGCCGAGGATATCGGCAAGTTTCCAGACAAGAACGTCGCCGACGCGTTGCAGCGCATGCCGGGCGTTGTGATCACCCGCGATGGCGGCGAAGGCTCGCGCGTCAGCATCCGCGGCCTGCAGCCGGGCCTCACCCAGACTTTGCTCAACGGCAATTTCCTGGCCGGTGCCGACAGCGGCGATCCGCAGCGGTCGTTCAACTATGTGATGCTGCCTGCCAACTTCATCGCCAGCACCGAGGTCTACAAATCCTCCGAGGCGCGGCTTGAGGAAGGCGGTATCGGCGGCACCATCATCCTCAACACCCGCCGGCCGTTCGACGTGCCCTCAGGCTCGGGCTTCATCTCGACGGAGGGCACCTATTCCGACAACAGCGACAGGTTCGAACCGCAGATCGGTGCGCAATATTCCTGGAAGAACAAGGACGAGACGATCGGCTTCCTGATCGGCGGCGTCTACCAGAAGCGCACCAACCGCGAGATGCGCTCGACCGCGGGCACCTGGCGCTGGTGGAGCGACCGCGGCGCCGACGGGCGGGTGCTGGAACGCGCGACCGATGTGAACGGCAACCCGATCGCCAATGATGCGGCCGTCTCCTACTGGACCGGCGGCGGCCAGAGCACGATCGGCGGCGACCATTATACCGGCTATTGGGCACCGCAATCGGTGCGCGCCGAAATCTTCGATCAGGATCGCGAGCGCTTCGGCATCCAGGCCACCGCCCAGTTCCGCCCCACCGACACGCTGACCCTGACCGCCAACTATTTTCGGTTCGAGTATAGCAGCGACTATGTGATGAACCAGTTGACCATCCCCGAATGGGGCTATGGCAAGTTCTTCAGCGACGCCATGTTCGACCAGAGCGGCACGGTGATGAAGTCCGCCACCTTCGCCGTCGATGGCGCGCCGTGCCTGAACGCGAAGCCGATGTGCACGATGGAGACGCCGCGCCTGACCGGCTATTATTCGAAGGAGAAGCAGCACTCGCAAACCTTCGAGGGTGAGGCGCATTACAAGCGCGACCGATTCGATGCGATCCTCAAGGTCGGCAAGACGGCGTCGCGCGGCGGCCCCTCGATGCGCTTCCAGGTCGCCGCCAAGCCGCGCATCACCGTGACCGGGCAAGAGCAGAACGGCAACTTCCTTAGCGCGTGGGATCTCAGCAGCAAGGGCGTGGCGATGGAGTTCTCGCCCAACTTGCAAGACAATCTGATAAACGGCATCGCCCAGATCGACATCGGCGGCACCAATTCCAGCTTCACCAACAGCGCGATCGACCAGCCTTATGTGCAGCTCGACTTGACGCGCTCGTTCGACGACAGTTTCCTCCGCTCGATCCAGCTTGGCGGCAAATGGCGCAAGCTGGAGGTCCATCGCGAAACCGGCCGCAACGAATGGTATGCCGATGCCGCCAACAAGATCCGCTACCAGAACACGCCGCGAGGCGCGGTCGCGCAGCCCGAATATTTCTATGATACGCCGATGGGCAACATCAATGGCGGCTTCAGCGCGAACCTCTATCCGGGCGTTAACTTCGAACGCTATCTCGACATCATCAACGAGCGTTACGGCCCCTCGGTGCGCGAGCCCGAGCCCAACAATGTCTATGACCTCAGCGAAGAGGCGCTGGGCGGCTATGCGCAGGCGAATTTCGCGACCAGCGGGCTGCGCGGCAATATCGGGGTGCGCGTGGTTCAGACCATCCAGCGCGACGAGACCTCGGATAGGCTGCAATATCTGGTCGACTATTGCGTCGACGGCCCCAACGGCCCGTTCGATCCGAACCGGCCGCTGGGCGCGGACGGCAATTGCCAGGTGCTGCCGCTGACCCAGCGCGAGATCATCGAGAATATCCGGCTGCACGAGCGCAAGAGCTATACCGACGTGCTGCCGAGCATGAACCTCGCCTATGACGTCACCCCCACGCTGCTGCTGCGCGGCGCGGTGGCGAAGGTGGTGGCACGGCCGTCGATCTCCGACCTCGCCGGCGCCCGCTCGCTGACCTACAAGTCGGAAGCTTACGCCTTCGACCGCGATCAGTTCGGCGAGTTCGCGGGATGGTCCGGCAGCGGCGGCAACTCGCAGCTGAAAGCATTCAAGGCCTGGCAGTACGACATCGGCCTCGAATGGTATTTCCGCCCCGGTTCGGTGGTCGGCGCGACCGCGTTCCGCAAGGAGGTCTCCAACTTCATCGTGCCGCTGGTGATGGACGTCACCCGCGACGTGGCCGGCGAGCAGGTGCTGATCGAATCCTATTCGACGGTCGCCAACGGTTCGAGCGCGGTGTCGCAGGGCGTCGAGCTTTATGCCCAACATACCTTGCCCTTCGGCCTCGGCGTGCAGGTCAACTTCACCTATAACGACACCTCGACCGCCGACGTGACACTGGACGGCGAGAAGGTCGGCACCTCGCCGCTGGTCGGCAGCGCCAAGACCCAGTTCAACGCATCGCTGTTCTACGAGACGCGCCGGATGCTGCTGCGCGCATCCTACAACCGCCGCGGCACTGTGGTGGGCGGGCTCTCCTCGGGCCTCAACACCTATACCGCCCCCTATGAGCAGGTCGATCTCAACGCGTCCTACGAATTATGGGACGGGCTGATGCTGACCGCCTCGATCATCAACCTCACCAAGTCGCACGAGTGGCAGTATCTCGGCAGCGATACCAAGGACCGGCTGACCAGCTCGATCTATTCGGGTCGCCGTGCCTATGTCGGCGTGTCCTACAACTTCTGATCCCGCACACCGGCCGGATGCATGGCGCGTCCGGCCGGTTGCCGTTTCTCTCCGAAAAGCGATCAACTGATGCGCAGACTTGCCCTCATCGCCCTGTCGCTGCTCGCGACTGTGCAATCGTCCGCAGCGTTCGCCTGGGGCGGGCGCGGCCATGCCGTCATCGACCATGCCGCGCTTGACGCGCTGCCTGCGGACGGCCCGGTTTTCCTGCGCGATTACGCCGAATATATCGGCGAGGAGGCAGGCGCCCCCGACACCTGGCGCTCCTCCTCCGAGCCCTTTTCCAAGATCGACGAGGATCCCAACCACACCTGGTTCGTCGAGCGCCTGCGCTTCCTCGATCCGGTGCCGCGTTCGCGCTACGCCTTCGTGCTGGCGCTCCACCGCGAGCATGAACGGGTGCGGACGATCGACCTAAAGGCGGCCGAACGCCTCAACGTGCGTTGGACGGGCACGTTGCCCTATGCAGTGATGGAGGGATATGGCCGCATCGTCGCGGGAATGCGCAGCCTGCGCGCGAAGCGCTCACGGGGCGAGCCGACCGCCAATATCGAGCGGACCCTCGCCTTCTACACCGCCTGGATGTCGCACTATATCGGCGACGGCACCAACCCGCATCATGCCAGCATCCATTGCGAGGGCTGGGTCGGCGACAATCCGAAGGGATATACGCGCAGCGGCGGCATCCACGGCCATTTCGAGATCGGCTATGCCGACGCGATCGACCTTCAGCCCGCGGATTTCGCCGCGCGCATCGGCGCGCCGCAGCGGCAGGATGGCGATCTTCTCAGGCAGGTTCTCGCCTTCCTCGACGAGAGCAATGCCGAAGTCGAGACGATTTTCGATCTCGACAAGCGCGGCATCCTTTCCGACCCGTCGAGCAAGGAAGGGCGCGACTTCGTCTATCGCCGCAGCGCGGCGGGCGCGGCGATGCTACGCGACCTGCTCTACCGGGCCTGGAAGGAAAGCGCGAAGCCCAGCGTCGGCGACCCGCGCCCGCAGGATCCGGCCCACCCGAACTATGATCCCGAAACGGGTAGTGCCCCCGCCCCCTGATCCAGCGCACAACAATCTGGATGGCTGACATCAAATTGTCAGCTTTCGGGTGACAGTGCTCCCTCGCCCCCTCTTTTGCCCAGGATGTTCCCCTCATGACCATCGACCGCCGCACGCTGATGAAGACCGGGGCAGGCTTGCTGCTGTTCGCCGGCCTTCCCGCCCACGCTGCCGCGGCGGTGCTTGACCGGCCGCTCGGCGCGAACCCGTTTACGCTTGGCGTCGCTTCGGGCGATCCCTGGCCCGATGGCTTCGTGATCTGGACGCGCCTCGCCCCCCGCCCGCTCGACGAGCATGGCGGGATGCCGCAGGTAACGGTCCCCGTCACCTGGGAGGTCGCCGAGGATGAACGCTTTGCCCGCGTCGTGCGCAAGGGGGAGGCGATGGCGCGGCCCGAACTCGGCCATTCCGTTCATGTCGAGGTCGGCGGCCTCAGCCCGCATCGCCATTACTGGTATCGCTTCGCCGTGGCCGGCAGCGACGCCAGCCCGGTCGGCCGCGCACGCACCGCGCCCGCCGCCGACGCCGGGCTCGACCGGCTGCGCATCGGCGTCGCCGGCTGCCAGCATTGGGAAGCCGGGCTTTACGGCGCATGGGGGGCGCTAGCGCGCGAGCCCGACGTGGATCTCCTCTTCCACTATGGCGACTATATCTATGAGGGCGCAGGCCGGCCGGTGGCCGAGCATGTCGTGCGCAGCCATGCCGGCGACGAGATCTACAGCCTCGACGATTATCGCCGCCGCTACGCCCAGTACAAGGCGGACCCGCAGCTTCAGGCAGCGCACCAATCCTGCGCCTTCGCCTCGTCGTTCGACGATCACGAGGTGGACAACAACTGGGCCGGCGATTTCGATCAGGACGGCACCCCGCCCGAGGCCTTCCTGCTGCGCCGTATGGCGGGCTATCAGGCTTGGTATGAGAATATGCCGGTGCGCCGCGCGCAGATGCCGGGCCTTGAGGGCATTCGCGCCTTCCGCCGGCTGGACTTTGGCCGCCTGCTGCGCATGCATGTGCTCGATACACGCAGCTACCGTACCGATCAGTCGTGCAACGATATCGCCCGTGCCGACACCTGCACGCCCGAGGCGCATGCCAGCCCCGAAATGCTGGGACATGTGCAGGAGGCATGGCTGGACGAGGGGCTGGGCAACCAGCGGACCTGGAACCTGCTCGCCCAGCAGGTCATCGTCATGCCGCTCGATGTTCGCGCGCCTGGCCAGGACCGCCCGATCCTGGAAACTGACCTGTGGGACGGTTATCGCCCCGCCAAGGCACGCCTCGTCGAGAGCATCCGCCGCAACGGCCTCAGCAATGTGGTGATCGCCACCGGCGACCATCACAAACATGCAGCGGGCATCGTGCCGGAGAACGGCTTGACGCCGGACGGCAAGCCTGTCGCGGTGGAGTTCCTCGCAACGTCGATCTCTTCGGGCGGCAATGGCCGCGGCGAGGAGCCGTTCGCCCATGTCCTGCGCAACAATCCAAATCTCGATCTTTATACCGATCGGCGCGGCTACCAGCTTTTCGACATCACGCCCCAGCGCTGGACCACCGAGGTGAAGGTGATCGACGAGATCGAGAAGCCGGGCGGCGCGATCCGTACGCTGGTCGGCTATCAGGTTACGCCCGACCGCCCGGCGCTGCACCGGCTGTAAGCGTCAGGAGACGATCGGCAACGTGATGCGGGCGCGGATCTCCGCCTCGGTGACGATCCCGATTGCATTTCCCCTCTGCCGCAACGCGTCGGCGCGGCGATGCTCTTCGTGCGCGGTGACATAGCGGCCGAAGGGTTGATCGTTGCCGATGACCAGCATCGTCGTGGTGGTACCCACCGATGCCATGATGCGCGCGCCAGCTGCGGCGAGGCTGATGGCCAGCGCGCCATCGCGCGGCGCGCCCAGCAGTGCGACCCGTTCGCCCTTGAGGGGGCCGGTGGCGGCGGGTTTGGGCGCCGCCGCACCGCTCGTCCTTGCGGGCACCATCCAACCGGCGAGGTCGATGCCGGTATGTTCGATCGCGCGCAGGATGACCATACCGGCCGCGCGAGCGTCGCTGAGCGCATCATGATGCCGGTGCCGGATGCCCAAGAATTTGGTCAGCACGTTCAGGCGATGGCTCGGCAACTCCGGCCATGCCCGCTTGGCGACGCGCACGCTGTCCAGCCATTGCGTCTCGATCGGCGCACGCCGGTGAAGCTGGCAGGCAGCACCCAGCGCGCCCTTGTCGAAATAGGAATGCGCAACGGTAATGCGCCCCGACAGATGGCCATCGATGGTCGCATGAAGATCGGCGAAGCTCGGCTTGCCGGCGACATGATCGCAGGTGATGCCGTGGATGCGGGTATTGAAGGATGAGAAATCGTCGAGCGGGTCGACGAACGTCTCATAGTCGAAGATCTCCATCCCATCCTTGAAACCGACGATGCCGATCTGGCAGATGCTGCTGACGCGCTGGCATGCGGTCTCGACGTCGACCACGACGAAATCCGGGATGGTACCAGCCGCCGTTGCCGGAGCTTTGGGAGGTGACGCTAACTTCGCTCTCATCGCATCGACAATATCGAGGTCGACGCCCCAAGCACAACCATCATCGCTCGAAAGCGGCAGTGCTCCATCGCCCCGGGTGCAGCAGTTGCTGAACCCGAAAAGGCGTCCTCAGCCGGGTGGAATCATCGCGTTCGGACAGTCTGGACCAGCCCCAAGACTCGCGCCAACCGTTGCAACGTCGGCAGCCGGGAGCTTCCCGTTTTCGGCCGGCAGCGCCGACAGCGAATGGCGGCCGCCCGGGACCGCCGCCATCGCCTTTGCATTACACGCCGGCAGTCGCCGTCGCCGCCTTTTCCGGATTGAAGCCGTCGAAGCTCTCGAACACGTCCATGAAGCCCGGCACGGTCGCCTCGCGCGCCCAGTCGCGCTGCAGTTCGCAATACATCTGCACGCGGCTGATCAGCTTGGCACCCGCCTGCTCCACGCGACGCAGCGCTGCCTCATGCGCAGCGACCGAGGTGCCGCCGACGGCATCGACCGGCACATAGACCTCATAGCCCTCCTGGATCGCATCCAGCGCGGGGAAGGTCAGGCAGGCTTCGGTCCACAACGCCGTCATGATCAGCTTGCGCCGGCCGAGCGCCTTGACCGCCTGCTTGAATTCCGTGTCCTCCCAACTATTGATCGAGGTCCGATCATAGGTGGGCAGGTGGCCGAGCACCGCCTGCAGTTCCGCGATCGGCGGCTTGTTGCGGCCGGTGGCGACGTTCACCGTCGAATGGATGATCGGAAGCTTGTAGTTCACCGCCGCCTTGGCGGTGCTGACGATGTTGAACACCAGTTCGTCGCGCGGCATCGATCGGATCGAAGAAACCTGGATCGGCTGATAGTCGATGACGATGAAGGCCGAATTCTCCGGGGTGAGAAGATGATCGGTCTGTCCATTGCGGATCGCTTCGCTGGCCATTGGCAGCTCCCTTTTTCCTGATTGAACGTTCTGCGCCGGATGCGGGCCGGGGCCCCGATCGCGCGGGCGGGCGACGCACGACCCTCCGCACGAAAGAGGGGCCGGACCCGATGGACGAGTCCGGCCCCTCAATCACGCCGCGGCCGTTACGAAACGTCCGCTGTTGAAGTCGTCGGCAGCCTGGCGGATCTCCGCCTCGCTGTTCATCACGAACGGGCCATAGCCCACGATTGGTTCATCGATCGGCTCGCCGGTGAGGACCAGCAGCCTGGCGTCACCATCCGCGTGGATGCCGACGTCGCTGCCCTCGCGATCGAGCAGCAGGACCTCGGCCTCGCCGGCACCATGGCCGTCGGCCACCGTGACATGCCCGGTCAGCACCACGATCATCGCCGTATGGCCTTCGGGCAGGTCCAGCGTCAGATCCGCATCCGCCTTCAGGGTCAGATCCCAGACATTGATCGGCGTGAAGGTGTGCGCCGGCCCTTTGGCGCCGCGATAGGCACCGGCGATGATGCGCGCCTTGCCCGCACTGCCGGGGAGCGACACCACGGGGATATCGTCCTTTACGATGCCCTGATAGGCGCCGGGCGCCATCTTGTCCTTCGCAGGCAGGTTCACCCAGAGTTGCACCATGCGGAAGGGCCCACCCGTCCTTGCGAAGCCGGGTGAATGATACTCCTCATGAATGATGCCGCCGCCCGCAGTCATCCACTGGACGTCACCGGGGCCGATCACGCCGCCATTGCCGGCGGAATCACGATGCTCGACCTCACCGTCGAAGACGATGGAGACGGTTTCGAAGCCGCGATGGGGATGCTCGCCGACCCCGCGCCGCTCGTTGGTCGGCTCGAAAAAATGCGGGCCGGCATAGTCCAGCAGCAGGAACGGGCTGATGTGCGCGCCCAGCGTCCGGTACGAAAAAAGCGAACGGACGGGGAAGCCATCACCCACCCAATGTTGCCGGTCGTTGCCATAACGGCCGAGGATTTTCTTGGCCATTTCTCTTCTCCGATTGCGTTGCGCCAAACGACGCCTTGCGTTGATCGAGAGTTAATGACGGGACGATGGCGAAAAAAGATTGTGAGATATGACACAGCGTCCTATCAACAGGACGATGCAGGATCTCAATGATCTTTTCTATTTCGCGGCTGTGGTGAACCATGGTGGTTTCTCATCGGCGGGTCGCGCGCTCGGCATCCAAAAATCCCGGCTGAGCCGCCGCATCCTCCTTCTGGAAGAGCGACTGGGCGTCCGCCTGCTCAACCGCTCCTCACGGCGTTTTTCGGTGACCGAGATCGGGCGTGAATTCTACGAGCGCTGCGTCGCGATGCTCATCGAAGCCGAAGCGGCGCAGCAGATCGCGGCCGTGGTGCAGGCGGAGCCGCGCGGCATCGTGCGGATGAGTTGTCCCACCGCGCTGCTTTCCTTCCAGTTCGGTGCACTGATCGCGCGCTTCATGATGCTTCACCCCGGCGTCCAGGTGCATCTGGAAAGTACCAACCGCCGCGTCGATGTAATCGCCGAAGGGTTCGATCTGGCAATCCGCGTGCGGTTCCCGCCGATCGAAGCGTCAGACCTCGTCATGCGGCGGCTCGACGAAAGCGCACAATGCCTCGTCGCCGCCCCCGCACTGATGCCGGCAGACATCGCCTCGCCGGCGGATCTGCGCGCGCTCTCCAGCCTCGATCTGGTACGGCCGCACCGCGATCATAGCTGGGAACTACATCATGCCGATGGTCAGGTCGCCACCGTGCCCCATACACCGCGCCTTGTAACGGACGACATGTCCGTCCTGCGCGCTGCCGCGATCGCAGGTGCCGGCGCGGTGCAATTGCCGACGATTTTCATCTGGGACGATATTAGGACGGGACGGCTCGTTCATGTCCTTCCTGAGTGGCGACCGCGCGCGGGCATCGTCCATGCCGTCTTCCCATCGCGCCGCGGACTTCTGCCGTCGGTTCGCGCGCTGGTCGATTTTCTTGCTCAGGAATGCGCCATCCAGCGGCAACAGGCGGATCGCGTCGTGCCGCCGCTTGCAGACTGAGCGCTGCCCGAGCCGGGCGCGGGGTCAGCCGCGGACATGATCCCACACTTTCGAGATCACCACCGAGCCTTCGCCGACCGAAGAGGCGACACGCTTGACCGATCCGCCACGCACGTCGCCGACCGCGAAGATGCCGGGGCAAGAGGTCGCGAATGGAGAAGCCGCGTTCACGTCCGCGCCGGTCATCACGAAGCCCTTCGCGTCCAGTTGCACCAGATCGGCGAGCCATCCCGTATTCGGTACGGCGCCGACCATCACGAACACCGCGCAGGTATCGACCCGCTCGTCTGCACCATCGCGGCGGATCGTCACCGCCTCCAGCCGGTCTTCGCCATGTACGGCAGCGACTTGGGCGCCATATTCGATCGTGATCGCCGGATCGGCCTCCAGCCGGCTTGAGAGATAGCTGGACATAGAGGCGGCGAGTGAATCGCCGCGGACGAGGAGCCGGACGCGCGCCGCGACGCGGCTTAGAAACATCGCCGCCTGCCCGGCGGAATTGCCGCCGCCGATGATGATCACCTCGGCATCCCGGCAGAAGCGCGCCTCGTTCTCCGTAGCCGAATAATAGATCCCCGCCCCCTCGAACGCGGCAAGCCGATCGATCGGCAGCCGGCGATACTGGACGCCGGTCGCGATCACGACCGCGTTCGTACGTACGCGGCTGCCCGTGTTGAACGTCGCGCAGAAGCCACCCTCTTCCAGCCGCTCCAGCGCATCCACGCGCAGGGGCACCGCGAAGCGCGTACCGAACTTCATCGCCTGCACCTCGCCGCGCCAGACAAGGTCTGCGCCCGAAATGCCCGTGGGGAAACCCATGTAATTCTCGATCCGGCTCGACGTGCCGGCCTGGCCGCCGATCGCGATGTCCTCGACGACCAGCGCACTCAATCCCTCGGCACCCGCATAAACCCCCGCGGCGACGCCGGCTGGCCCGCCGCCGACGACGAGGACGTCGACCGCCTCGTCATTGACCAGATCCTGGCTCATCCCGATCAGGCGTGCGATCTTTTCCGGCGTCGGATCGAGGATCACGGTGTCCTTGCCGAAGATCACCGCGGGCCGGCCGGGATCGGCCGCGCAGCTCAAGGTAAAAGCGTGCGCCTCAGCGCTGCCCAGCGGATGGGAAGCGCAGGGCAGCCGGTTGCGGCCTGCGAATTCGGCGATGCGGCGGACGTCGCGGTCCGCCTCCTCGCCGATCAGCACGAGCGAACTGTCGCCGCTCTCGAGCTGCCTGCGCCGCCGTGCCGCCAGAACGGTGATGATGATGTCCGACATCTCGGGGACCGCCGCCATCAGCCTGAGCATCTCGGCCCGTGGCACCTCGATCACCCGTGTGTCCTGCGCCGCGCGGAACGCCATCGACCAGCTTCCGCCTGAAAGGAAGGAAATCTCCGCCATGAACTGGGTGGGCCCGAGCGTCGCGGGAACAAGCCGCTCACCGGTGAAGCTGTTCATCACCTCGATTTCGCCGTCCACCACATAGACGAACGTCTCGACCGGGTCGCCGGGGCGGACCAGCACCGTGCCGGCCGGATAGAGGATCTGGGTGCCGGCCTGCCGGATCGCGGCGACATGCGCTTCAGCCAGCGGAACCCGCTGCATTTCCAGGAGGTCCCGGCCGATCTTTTCCACATCAAACTCCCAGTTCGCGTGATCGAGATCTGCCATTCCGGATGCCGCTGCGATAGCGCCGTTTCGCGCGTTTCTGTGTTGCCGATCGCGGAACGCGGCCCGCGAGAAAGAGCAAGATCGCGCACGAACCTTCGTCAGCGTTCCGGAAGCCGTGACACAGTTTGTCGCGAACGCGCCCTATCGCTTCAACGTCCAGACTGCCACTCTCGGGTTCGATGACCTCTCTCCGGCGACGGGTCATCTGCACCGGCAAGCAAACTCGCGGCCGCATCCTGGTCCCGAGAGGACAGGAACGGATATGCGACATCATGGCTGAGGTGAGCCTAGGAGAAACGATCGGGCCTGCGGTTGCGCTGATGGGCGCCGCCGTCGTGGCAGTGCCGCTGTTCCGGCGGCTCGGCCTGGGATCGGTGCTGGGCTATTTCGCGGCCGGCGTGCTGGTGGGGCCATCGGCGCTCGGCCTTTTCACCGATGCGACGTCCATCCTCCACTTCTCCGAACTCGGCGTGGTCATGTTCCTGTTCGTGATCGGGCTGGAACTGCGGCCCTACAAGCTGTGGGCGATGCGCGGAGAGATCTTCGGGCTCGGCCTCGCCCAGGTCGCGCTCGCGATCGCCGCGCTGTCGCTCGCGGCGGCGTTGATCTTCGACATGCCCCCCGCGGTGGCGTTCATTGCCGGCGCGGGCTTTGTCCTCTCCTCCACGGCGGTCATCATGTCCGTGCTGCAGGATCGCGGCGAAATCTCAAGTGCGGAGGGGCAGAAGTCGGTCGCGATCCTGCTGTTCGAGGATCTGATGATCGTGCCGCTGCTGGCGGTGGTCGCCTTCCTGTCACCGGAAGCGCACGGCAGGGCGGGCTGGATGGAAGGTCTCGTCGCACTTGGCGCGCTGCTGGCGTTGCTGGGCGTATCCCGCTTCGGCCTCAACCCCTTTTTCGCGCTGCTGGCGCGGGCGCGAACACGCGAGGTGCTGACCGCCGGGGCGCTGCTCGTCGTGCTGGGTGCGGCGCTCCTGATGGACGTCGCCGGCCTCTCGATGGCCATGGGCGCCTTCCTTGCCGGGGTGATGCTTTCAAGCTCAAGCTATCGCCACCAGATCGAGAGCGATGTCGAGCCGTTCCGCGGGCTGCTGATGGGGTTGTTCTTTCTTGCGGTCGGCATGTCGCTCGATCTGTCGGTCGTCGCGGCGGAATGGCCGCTTCTCCTGTCGATTCTCGCCGCGTTCACGGTGGCCAAGGGCGTCGTCGTCTATGGCGTTGCGCGCCTGTTCGGGAGCGACAACCATCAGGCACTGCACCGGATGTCGATGTTCCTGCAGGGTGGTGAATTCGCCTTCGTGCTCTACGCGGCTGCAACCTCGGGCGGCGTCATCGACGCGCGCGAAAACGCGCTGTTCGCCACCATCGTCATCCTGTCGATGGCGCTCACGCCCTTGCTGATGATCGCGGCCGACCGACTGCTGCGCACCGAGGCGTCGATGGACGGCGTCGATATCGCGCACGGCCTGAAGGGCCGGATCCTCTTCATCGGATTCGGACGGTTCGGCCAGATCGCGTCGCAGGCGCTGCTGGCGCGCGGCATCGACCTTACAGTCATCGACAACAATCCCGATCGCATCCGCGATGCCGCACGCTACGGCTTCAAGGTCTTCTTTGGAGACGGTTCGCGGCTCGACACCCTTCACCATTCCGGCGCGAGCGGCGCGGATGCAATCATCGTCTGCATCGATGACCGCAAAGCCGCGCTGCAGATCGCCGAACTGGTCCGCCATTCCTTCCCCCAGGCAAGGCTGCTGGTGCGGAGCTATGATCGCGGACATGCCGTGGACCTGATCCGCGCCGGAGTGGACTATCAGGTCCGGGAGACGGTCGAATCCGCGTACCAGATGGGGGCCGAGGGATTGCGCGCGGTCGGTTTCGCGGAAGCCGATGTCGACGAAACCGTCGAGGACATCCGTCGCCGCGACGAGGAGCGCCTGGCCGAGCAGGTGCAGGGCGATGCGATGTCGGGCCTCGACCATGTCTTCACCCAGCCCATCCCGGAGCCGTTGACGGCACCGCTGAGGAAAGCATCATGACTGCGCTGCTGAACCAGGGCCATCTCCTGCCGCTGCTCGTCGCGATCGGCGCGGCGGGCAGGCTCAGCTATGACCAGACTGATATGCGGGGCGGCCTGACCGGGTCCAGCTTCCGCTTCGACATGGCGCCGGAAGACGCTTGAGCGGTGCCTGCCCGTCCCTTTTCGCCACGGCTGGCTATATCGGGCCGGCGGACAAGCGCGATGGCGGCGAAACCATCGTGTCGGTTCCGCCGCCTCTTGCAATCAGAAGCCTGCGCTTTCCAGCGACTTCACATCGGTGTTGAGCAACTGCTGTTCCCACAGGAACGCGATGCCGCTGCCCGCCGCATGCTGCTGGAGCACCTCGACGAATTCGGCGGCATGCTCGGTGCGCGCGTGGTCGCGATACCATTCGGAGGCGACAGCGAGCCACGTCATCACATTGGCACCGGCGGAAATCATGCGCTGGATGGCCACCGCATGGGATTCGACGGAAACCCCGCCGCATGCATCGGTGACGACGGTCACGTCCCACCCATCACCCAGGGCGTGGATCACCGGCATCGCGACGCAGATCTCGGTATAGAGTCCGGCAATGATCAACTGCTTGCGTCCCGTTGCCTTGACGGCATCGACGACCTTCGGATCCTCCCAAGTGTTGAGGGTCGTGCGATCGATGACCTCCTGGTCGGGGAAGACATTGGTGATCTGTGGAAACACCAGACCGCCCCGGTCGGCGATGACGCTGGTGATGATCGTCGGGACGCCATAGGCCTTGGCGGTCTTGGTCAGAGCCGCCGTATTGCTCACGATATCATGTGGAATATGGCTGTTGAGGTTCGCGAGCTGAAAGGGCTGGTGATCGATCAGAACGAGCACCGAGTCCTCGGGACGAAGAAGCGAGTCGAGGCCATTACGAAAGCTCATGATTTTCCTCAGTAGTCGTTGATGGTGCTTTTCTCGATCGGCGGGCGAAAATCAGCGCCGCCTTGACGATTACTGCCATCGCTATTTCTGGCACGCTAGTGTCGACTGAAGGCACTTCGTGTCACAGATTTGGGAACGCGGAATGGATATTCTGGAGTTGCGAACCTTTGTGGAGGTTGCCGATGCCGGCGGCGTTACCGCCGCGGCGCGCCGGCTGGGCATCGCCAAGGCGATCGTCAGCCGGCGGCTGATCCGGCTGGAGGCGGACCTTGGCGTTCAGCTGCTCGCGCGGAGCACACGCGGAGCCTCGCTGACGGAAGCGGGCGCGACCTTCCGCGAATATGCGGCGAAAGCGGTCGCCGACATCGACATCGCGCGGGAGACGATCCTGCCCTCCGGCGAACTTCGCGGCCGTCTGCGGATCGCGGCCCCCCTCACCTTCGGCCCGACGCATTTCGCGGCGGCATTTGCCGATCTGGCGCTTCGCCACCCCGCGCTGCATGTCCACACCTGCCACAGCGACCGCTTCGTCAATCTGGTCGAGGAAGGGTTCGATTGTGCGATCCGGGTCGGCCGTCTGCCACCATCCAAGCTACTCGCACGCCGGGTCGGACCGATCTTCGCGACACTGGTCGCCAGCCCACACTATATTGCGACGCACGGATCGCCCGAAACGCCCGAGGAGCTTCTCGACCATGAAGCCATCCTCCAGGGCACGGAATCCTGGTATTTCACCGATGGCGACAAGCCGGTCACGATCAATCCGCAAGGCCGGTTCAAGGCGGATAACGGCGTCGCTATCGCAGCAGCGGTCATCGCAGGGCTCGGCATCGCCATGCTGCCCGATGGCGTGATCGCCGAGCATCTCGCATCCGGAGCGTTGGTGCCGGTTCTGACGGACTATCCGCCGCCAGAATTCGGCATTTTCGTTGTCCGCCCCCCGGGTCAGCACCCCGCCCGCAAGGTTCGGGTGCTGACAGAGTTGCTGATTGAGCATTTCGGAAACGCCCCGCACGTCTCGGGCATCGCGCCCGGTTGATGCCGGAGCGCCGTCAGAGGGGTAGGCGCCGCCTAGCGACGGCATCCGCGGCGCGGCGACCACCCCGGCCTAGACCCCGTTGCGTAAGCATCCTCGATGAGCGGCACGCGCGATTTGCGACGGTCGCCATCTTTCGAGATTTCTGCCCCGCCCGCGCCGCCTCAATCCGCAGCGGCCAATGTTGCACGCGGCGAACGCTTGTCCGGCTTCCCGGGCCGCAGCCACTGGTCCGCAGCGTTTTTCGACGCCTGATACGCGCCCCAGCGAGGGGCGGGTGCAGCAGCACATTCGCCGCAGAGATGCTGAGGATATGCCCGCCCCGCCCCCGCAGTGCCGGAACAAGTGCGAGGATGAGCCGCACCGGTCCAAGATAATTCACCGCGATCGTACGGGTCACGTCGTGGAAACGATCGAGCGAATCGAACAAGGATCGGCGGATAGACTTGCCGGCGTTGCTGATCAGGATGTCGATCCCGCGGGTTGCAAGGTCGCCCGCCAATGCCTCGACCACCGCAGCGTCGATCAAATCCGCGGCGATCGCGGTGGCGCCCCCCCCCGCCGCCTCGATCTCGGCAACAAGCGCTCCAAGCGCGTCCTGCGATCGGGCAATCAGGATCATATCCGCACCGGCGGCGCCGAGGCGCAGCGCGACGGCGCGACCGATGCCGAAGCTTGCGCCGGTGATCACGACGCGCTTGCCGGCAACGCTGCGAGCCAGCCCTTCCGTGCTGAACGCTGCCGAAGGAAACAAGAGGCGCTCAAGGATGGATCGGCGCGGCGACGTCATGACCGGCTTCTTTACTCAAGCGCCTGATAGATCAGCGCCCGCAGCTTGCCATGATCATCCACGCCTTCCGCAGGAACGAGCTGCGCCATGTAGACGACGGTCAACCTCTCCTTCGGATCGATCCAATAGGTGCTGTGATACGCGCCGCCCCAGCCGAATTCGCCAGCGGAGCCCGGCTCGCCCGCCTTGCCGACATCGGCGCGGATGCTGAAGCCGAGGCCGAAGCCCATGCCGGGCGCATAATCTATATCGCCCAGATGGTTGCTCGTCATCAGTTCCACCGACTTGCGGCTGAGATAGCGCCGCCCATCCAGTTCGCCGCCGCGGCGAAGCATTTCGAGGAAACGGCCATAGTCTGCCGCGGTCGACAGCAGGCCGGCGCCGCCCGAAAACGCCGTGCGCGGGCCCTCAACGTAATTGCCCTGGCCGACATGACCGCCGCTGCCGCGCCGCTCCCCTGGTGTCGGCGCTCGTTTCACCCCGCCGGCATCGGCCGAATAGACGACCGCCAGCCGCCCGGCCTTGTCACGGGGGGCGTAGAAGGCGGTATCCTTCATACCCAGCGGTCGGATCAACCGCTCATCGAGGAAGGCCGCAAGCGTCTTGCCGCTGATCTTCTCGACCACAACACCGAGAATATCGGTGTTGAAGCCGTAGACGAACTTCTCGCCCGGCTGCGCGGCCATCGGCAGCTTCGCCATACGCGCGACGACCGCCGAAACGGGCTCCGTACGATCGGCGAAATACCAGCCGTGGATGCCGGCGTCCCGCCACGCCTTTTCCGCCGGCCCCGCGCCATAGGAGATGCCCGCGCTGTGGGTTAGCAGATCGCGGATGGTGATCGGCCGCTTCGCCGGAACCACGTCGTAGCCGCTACCGTCGGAGCGGGCCACGGCAACGCTGGTATTCGTCCATTCCGGCAGATATTTGCCGACCGGATCATTGAGCAGCAACCTGCCTTCCTCCATCAGCATCATTGCTGCCACGCTGGTCAGCGCCTTGGTCTGCGAGGCGATGCGAAAGATGCTATCCTGCCGCATCGGATCCCGAGCCTCCTTGTCGCGCCAACCGACCGCCTTCGCATAGACGGGTTGCCCATCCTGCTGAATCTGCACCACCGCCCCGGCGATGCGGCCCTGATCGACATAATCCTGCAGAAGCTGGCCGACCCGCGCGATCCGCTCGGCGGACACGCCCGTGGCCACGACCGGCTGGGGCTGCGCCTGGGCGAACGCCGGCGCCGCGCCGAGCAGGGAGGCGGCAAGCAGCGCCGGCGCAACCAGATGGACCATAGACTTCATCACCATTCTCCCTGCCGGCACATATCCATCCAGCATGGGAGTGGCGCCCGATCGTGGTCAAGCGCTGCGCGCGACGTAGTGGGTGAGATCGATCATCGTCTCCCCGCATGCTCCGGCCGGAACCGCTGGACCAATGCCGCGAGAGCAAGCACAAGCGCATATGGGGGATCGGAAAACAGGATGAGCGCCGGATGAAAATGCCTTTTCTCATATGTGCGGCATTGCTGCTGGGCGCGGCCCCGCCGTCCGAACCGAAATGGCAGCCGATCTTTGACGGGAAGACGCTCGACGGCTGGACGCCCAAGATCACCGGCCGTCCGCTGGGTGAAGACCCGCTTCACATGTTCGTCGTCCAGGACGGCGCGATCCGCGTGTCGCACACCAATTACCGGAAGTTCACCGGTGAGTTCGGCCATCTCTTCTGGAAAAGGCCCCTTGGCGCCTTTCGCATAAGGTTCGAATATCGATTGTTCGGTGAATCGCTGCCGGGCATCAAGCAGTGGCAGGCGACCAATTCGGGGTTGATGTTCCATTCGCAGGCCCCCGCAACGATCCGCCGCGACCAGGATTTTCCGGTGAGTCTCGAGATGCAGTTGCTCGCCACGCCGCGCCCGACCGAAGAACCTACGGCCAATCTCTGCACGCCCGGGACGACAGTGCTGTTCGAGGGCAAGCGCGATCCCAGGCATTGCATTCTCTCAAAATCCCCGCTGCTGCCAGCAGGGCGCTGGACCAAGGCGGAGCTGGAGGTACTGCCCTCGGGCGAGGTCACGCATTTCATCGATGGCAAGGCCGTGCTGCGCTATTCCGGTGCCGAACTGGATCCTGAAGACAAGGATGCGAAGCCGCTGGTCGCGGCGGCCGGCGGGACGCTGCAGCTGAAGCGCGGGTACATCGCGCTGCAGGGTGAGGGCCACCCGGTCGAGTTCCGGAACATCGAGTTGCAAATCCTCGACTGACAAGCAGGATCTATCCGATCGTATCGGCATCCTCGGCCAGCGCCTCCGCCTCCCGATCCTGCCGATCGTCACGCCTGCCCGCCGCAGTCATGTGCCACGCCGCTGCCCAGCGGCCGAACAGTGGCGCGAGCAGCACGACGAGGATGATGCGGGAGATTTGCATCGCCATGATCAGCGGCAGATCGACCGCAACGCTCTCCGCCACGACCAGCACCGCGTCGGTGCCGCCGGGGTTGAGCGCCAGATAGGCAGTGAGGAAGTCGATGCGCATGATCCTGGCGAAGAGCAGCGCGAGCGCGGCGCTGAGCGCGAGGATGGCGAGGATGCTGAGCGCGATGCGGGGCAGCAGCCGCGCGCTTTCGAGCAGCGCGGCGCGGGTGAAGCTGAGGCCGATGTGCCAGCCGATGATCGTGAAGGCGGCCGCGACGCTGAGCGGCGGCACTTCTAGCCGCAACCATCCCGCCATCTGCAGGGCGATGCCGCCGAACACCGAGACGAAGATCACCAGCGTCTGGCGCTTGAGCAACAGTGCGGCGAGCGTCGCGATGCCGGCCAGCGCCGCGGTGCCGAGGACGGCGGGGGGCGGCCCCAGCGTCAGCCATGGCGTGGCGGGCCCACCCGGCACGATCGTCGCGCCGCCGGCATGGGGCTGGCCGAGCAGGATGCCGATCAGCACCACCACCAGCGCCGCGGCGACGACGCGCAGATATTGCATCAGCGCCACCAGCCGCTTGTCACCGCCATAGGCTTCGGACAGCAGCACCATCGCCGAGGCGCCGCCGGGCGACATGCCCCAGATCGCCGAGGTGCCCGGCAGCCAGCGCAACCGCGCGGCGACGAAGCCGAGCAGCATGATCAGCATCGTGAGCAGCAGGTTCATGCCGAGCAGCGCCGGCCAGTGCGGCACCAGTTCGAGCAGCACCGGCGGCGTCATCGACCGTGCGATCAGGCAGCCGAGGATGGCCTGCGCGAGCGCGGTGAGCCAGCGCGGCAGCTTCAGTCCGGGCCGCATGTCCGCCACCCAGATCGCCGCCACCATCGGGCCGAGCATCAGCGCGGCGGGCAGATGGGCGAGGCGCAGGGCGTTGGTGAGCGCGAGGGAGATGAGAAGAAGGATCGCCCAGGTGGTGGGGCGGGAGCGCCAGAGGCGCGTCACGCCCTCACCCCGCCATGAGCGCATCGACCACCGCCTTGCCGCAATCCTCCGTGCTCGCCGTGCCGCCAAGGTCGCGGGTGCGATAGTCGGGGCGGGCGAGCACGGCCTCGATCGCGTCGAGCACCATCGCCGCCGCCTTGGGCTCGCCGAGATGGTCGAGCATCAGCGAGGCGGACCAGATCTGGCCGATCGGGTTGGCGATGCCCTGACCGGCGATGTCCGGCGCCGAGCCGTGGACGGGCTCGAACAGCGAGGGGAAGCGCCGTTCCGGGTTGATGTTGCCGGCGGGCGCGATGCCGATCGTGCCGGTGCAGGCCGGGCCGAGATCCGACAAGATATCCCCGAACAGATTCGAGGCGACGACAACATCGAACCAGTCAGGATGCTGCACAAAGTGCGCCGCCAGAATATCTATGTGATATTTATCGCATCGCACCTCAGGATAAATCGCCGACATTGCTTCAACCCGTTCATCCCAATAGGGCATGGTTATCGATATGCCGTTGGATTTCGTCGCCGATGTCAGGTGTTTCTTTTCACGACGCTGGGCGAGGTCGAAGGCATATTTCAGGATCCGGTCGACGCCGATACGCGTCATCACCGTTTCCTGCACGACCACTTCGCGATCGGTGTCGGGAAAGATGCGGCCGCCGATCGAGGAATATTCGCCCTCGGTGTTCTCTCGCACGACATAGAAGTCGATGTCGCCGGGCTTGCGGTTGGCGAGCGGGCTCGGGACGCCGGGCATCAGCTTCACCGGGCGCAGGTTCACATATTGATCGAACTCGCGGCGGAACTGGATCAGCGATCCCCATAGCGAGACATGGTCGGGCACCGTCGCCGGCCAGCCGACCGCGCCGAAGAAGATCGCGTCATGGCCGCCGATCTGCGCCTTCCAGTCGGCGGGCATCATCGTGCCATGTTCGAGATAATAGTCGCAGCTCGCGAAATCGAAATGATCGAAGCGGAAATTGCACCCGCATCGCGCGGCCACCGCTTCCAGCACGCGCAGCCCCTCGGGCACGACTTCCTTGCCGATGCCGTCTCCGGCGATCACCGCGATCCGGTGGGCATTGTCCCCCATCATCTTCGTCACGCTCCATCCCCCTGGCCGGGCGGATCGATCAGGATCGCCCGGAAATCGTTCACATTGGTCAATGTCGGCCCGGTCATCAGCAGGTCACCGAGCCGGTCGAACAGGCTGTAGCCGTCGTTGCGCGCGAGATGGTCGCGGGGCGAGAGGCCCAGCGCACTGGCCCGCGCGAACGAGGTCTCGTCGATCAACGCGCCGGCATTGTCCTCGGTGCCGTCGATCCCGTCGGTATCGGCGGCGAGCGCCGTCACGCCGGGGCAGTCGCCCAGCGCATCGAGCAGCCCGAGCAGGAATTCGACGTTGCGCCCGCCACGCCCGCCGCCGCGGACGGTGACGCTGGTCTCTCCGCCCGACAGCAGCACGCAGGGCGCCGCCGCCGGCTGGCCGTGCGCCAGCACCTGCCGGACGATCCCGGCATGGACGGTGCCGACCACCGCCGCCTCTCCTTCGATCGCATCGCCGAGGATCAGCGGCGCATAGCCCGCCGCGCGCGCCACCGAAGCGGCGGCTTCGAGCGCCATCTGCGCTGTTGCCACCACCCTAACGCCCCCCAAAGACACCGCTAACGCCCCCTTATCGCCCCGAAGCCATGTCTCAATCGAGACCGAAGGGGTGATGCCATGGCGCGCGATGACCGCGCGGGCGGTTTCGGAACCGGCGGCATCGGCGATCGTCGGCCCGGATGCGACCAGCGCCGGATCGTCACCCGGCACGTCGGAAATGATCAAGGTCTCGACGCGCGCCGGTGCCGCCGCCGCCGCCAACCGCCCGCCCTTGATCAGCGAGACCTGCCTGCGCACCGCGTTGATCTCCGCGATCGTCGCGCCCGAGCGGAGCAGCGCCCGGGTGAGCGCGCGCTCATCCTCCAGCGAGACGCCGGGCGGCATCGCGGGCAGCAGCGCCGATCCGCCGCCGGAGATCAGGCACAGGACGAGATCGTCGGCGCCGAGCCCCGCGACCGCAGCGAGCAGGGCCTGCGCCGCCGCGACACCGGCCGCGTCGGGCACGGGATGGCCCGCTTCCAGCACGCGGATGCGCGCGCACGGAACGGCGTGGCCGTAGCGCGTCACCACGACGCCTTCGAGCGGCTCCGCCCAATGCGTTTCGACCGCGCGCGCCATCGCCGCCGCCGCCTTGCCGGCGCCGACCACGACGGTGCGCCCTTTGGGGGCCGGCGGCAGGTTGGGCGGCACGCAGCGATCGGCGCTGGCGCTCGCCACCGCAGCGTCGAACATCGCGCGGAGCAGCGCCCGGGCCGCGGTCATGCCCGCGCCGCGCATGACCGCCCCCCGGCCGGACGCGACCGACGCTGTTTCCCCACGGCGCGGATCGATCGCCCCCGCATCCTCACCGCCCGTCGACCAGCAGGCATTCCTCGGGCGGTGCGCCGCCATCGAGCACCGCCACCACGGAGCGCGCGGCGACCATGTTGGTCCGGGCGATGCCTTCCTGCGAGGAGGCGCCGGAGTGCGGCGTGGCGATGACGTTGGGCAGTTCGACCAGCGACTGGGTGATCGGCTTCAGCGCGGGATCGGACTCGCTCAGATAGACATCGAGCCCGGCCCCCGCGATCTCGCCCGCCCACAGCGCCTCCAGCAGCGCCTCATCATCGACCAGCCCGCCGCGCGCGGTGTTGATCAGATAGGCGGAGGATTTCATCCGCGACAGCGCCTGCTTGTCGATCAGCAGGCGGGTCGCCGGAGTCAGCGGCGCATGCAGAGTGATATAGTCGCTGCGCGCCAGCAATTCCTCGAAGGTGACAAACGTGACAGTGAATTGCGTCGCGAAATCGGCATCCGGGGCGCTCCCGGCGAGCGCGAGGATCTCGGGCTCGAAGCCCTGCAGGCGCCGCACGACGCTGCGGCCGATGCGGCCGAGGCCGATCACCCCCACCGTCTTGCGATAGAGATCATTGCCCAGCAGGATCGACCAGTTGCCGTCGATCATATTGGCCTGCGTCTCGCGGAAACGATGGCCGACCGCGAGCATCAGCGCGATCGTATGATCGGCGACCGATTCATGATTGCCGCCCACCGCGATGCAGACGACCTTGCCGAGATCGGCCGCGGCGGCGAGGTCGATCCGCTCATAGCCGACGCCGCGGCGCGAGATGATCTGCAGGTCCGGCAGGTCGGCCATCAGTTCGCGGGTGACGCGGGCATGGCCGACGATCCAGCCCGCTGCGCCTTGCAGCCGATCGACCAGTTCGGCGTGGGAGAGATTGCCGTCTGCCTGCCCCACCGGCAGCTCGGCCTGGACGACCTCGCAGCCGGCCTGCTGCAGATAGTCGATCGTGGCTTCGTCGAAGAAGCGCTGGGTGACGACGACGCGGCGGTTCTCAGAGGGCATGCACGGCTCCGGCATCGGCGCGCGCGATGGGCGCGGCCTCGGGGTAGGCGATCTCGGCGACGAGATTGCCGAAGGGGTCGACGGTCACCGTCGCGTCGGGCCCGACATTGAAGCTGGACTCGCGTTCCTCGAAGATCGCCGGGCCCTGGATCACCGTGCCCGGAGCCAGCGCATAGCGATCGAACACGCGCGTTTCGACGCGGCCGAAGCCGGGGAAGTCGACGCTGCGCGAGGGCCGCTCGGCAGGCGCATCGACCGGCGCGTGCGCAAGGCTGATCTGCTGCGCGGGGAGCGAGGCGTGGAGCCGCCAGTTGACGGCCTCCACCGGCACATTGCCCACCGTCCGGCCGAAAAGCTGGGCATAGCTGCGATCGAACGCCGCGCGCACCGCATCCGCATCGGCGGCGCCGAGAGGTCCGCGCGGGATCGGCACGCCGATCTCGAAGCCCTGGCCGTGATAGCGCATGTCCGCCGTCCAGACGTAGCGGATCGCATCGGCGTCGCCTGCTCCCGCCAGCCGCGCGCGGGCGTCGGCCTCCATCCCGGCGAACAGCGTGTTGACCTGATCCCAGTCGATCCGGTCCAGCCGCGCGAAATAGCCGCGCGCGCTGTCATGCGACGGTGCCGCGACGAGGAAGCCAAACGCCGAGATCACCCCAGCCCCCATCGGCACGATCAGCCGGCCGACCTTCAGCAATTTGGCGAGGCCATAGGCATGGACCGGCCCGGCGCCGCCAAAGGCGAGCATCGCATAGGCGCGCGGATCCTTGCCCTTTTCGGCGAGATGCATCCGCGTTGCCGCCGCCATGCTTTCGTTGACGATGGTGCGCACGCCGCCGGCCGCCGCCGCGCCATCGATGCCGAGCGCCGTGCCGAGCCGCGCGCCGAGCGCCGCGCGCACCCCATCGAGATCGAGCGCCATCTCCCCGCCGAGGAAATAATCGGGATCGAGGCAACCGAGCAGCAGATCGGCATCGGTCACCGTCGGCTCGGTGCCGCCACGGCCATAGGCGATCGGCCCCGGCACCGAACTGGCGCTGCGCGGGCCGACCTTGAGCAATCCCAGCGCGTCGGTCGCCGCGATCGATCCGCCACCGCCGCTGATTTCGATCATGTCGACCACGGTCACCTTGAGCGGCAAACCCGAGCCCGATTTGAATCGATGGAGTCGCCCCGCCTCGAAATCATGCTTCACATGCGGCTGGGCATTCTCGATCAGGCACATCTTGGCGGTGGTGCCGCCCATGTCGAACGAGATCAGATGATCCTCGCCGATCTGGCGGGCGATGAAGGCGGCGGCCATCGCGCCTGCCGCCGGGCCGGATTCGATGAGGCGCACGGGAAACGCCTTGGCCTCCTCGATCGTCGTCAGCCCACCGCTCGACAACATGATCGACAGGTCTCCAGCAAAGCCGAGCGCGGCGAGATCGTCGACCAGCCGGTCGAGATAATAATGGACGCGCGGCTGGACATAGGCGTTCACGCAGGCGGTGTTGGTCCGCTCATATTCGCGCAGTTCGGGCGCCACCGCCGAGGAAAGCGTGACGAGCAGATCTGGGAAACGCGCCTTGACCAGCGCGCCGGCGCGCTGCTCATGCGCCGGGTTGCGATAGGCGTTCATGAAGGCGATCGCGAGCGCCTCGATCCCCGCATCGACGAGGTCGCCCGCCGCCGCGAGCAGCCCCGCCTCGTCCAGCGGGCTGTGCTGATCGCCATTGGCGAGGATGCGCCCGGCGACGCTGCGCCGCAGATCGCGCGGCACGATGACGGGCGCGGGCCGCTGGAACAGATCATCGACATCGTAGCGGGTCTCGCGGCCCATCTCGAGCGTGTCGATGAAGCCCTCGGTCGCGATCAGCCCCACCTTGGCGCCGGTGCGTTCGAGCACCGTGTTGGTGATCAGGGTCGTGCCGTGAACGATGCTGTGGATCTGGCCGGCGGTGGTGCCGGTCTCGTCGAGCAGGCGGACGATGCCCTCGACGATCGCGCGGCCGGGATTGTCGGGCGTGGTCAGGCGCTTGCCCGTCCGCATGATGCCCCGCGCCTCGTCATGAAGCACGAAGTCGGTGAAGGTGCCGCCGATATCGACACCGATGCGCGCCGTGCGGACCATGATCATGCCTCCTCCAGCGCGCGGTGCGGATAGTCGCGCGTCGCAGCAGCCTCGCTGACCAGCCCCTGCGCGACATCCTGCGCGATGGCGGCGGGATCCCGCCCGGCCGGATCGCCGAAGCCGCCCCCGCCGGCAAAATCGAGGCGAAGCGCCGACCCCGGCGGCAGCGCGCCGCGCGCCTTGAGGCGAAGCGCCGGGCCGTCCTCCATCCGGGCCGCGGCGGGGGCGCCGGGCGCGCCGCCGAGCAGCCCCTGCGCCGGGTTGCGCTCACGATCGCCGACGATGATGAAGCGTGCCGGCGTGCGCGCGAGATTCTCGATCTCGACGGTCTGGCCGAGGCCGCCACGATGCCGCCCCGCCCCGCCCGAATCCGCGCGAAAGCTTTTGGACCGGAACAGCAGCGGCGAGACCGCTTCGAGCACCTCGATGCTGCCCGCGCCAGAATTGGTCGGGAAGGCGGTGGTCGACAGCCCATCCCCCTGCGCCGAGGCACCCATGCCGGCGCTTGCGAACAGCAGCACCGAATAGCGATCGCCGCGATCGTCGACCCCGCCGATCTGCGCGCGCATCGCCGGCGCGCCGCCGCTGTCCGCCAGCACCTTGCCCGGCAGCGCTTCGGCCATCGCCTGATAGATCGCGCATGACAGGACATGGCCGGAGAGATGCCGCGCCGCGACGGCGGCGGGAAATTTGGCGCTGAGGATCGAGCCTTCGGGCGCGGTGATCGCGATCGGCCGATAGGAGCCTTCGTTGCGCCGCGTGTGCGGATCGAGCATGCATTTGATCGGGTAGATCGAATAGGCCTGCGTGTAGTTCAGCGTGCAGTTGATCGGCCGGGCGAGCTGCGGGGAGCTGCCTGCATAATCCACCGCCATACCGTCTCCCGTAACGGTGACCGCGCATTCGACATGGACCGGTTCATTCTCGAACCCGTCGAGATCGACCGCCGAGCGATAGACGCCATCGGGCACCTCAGCGATCGCGTCGCGCATCGCGCGCTCGGACATCGCCTGGATCGTCGCGGAGAGATCGACGAGATCGGCGAGCCCGCTATCGTCGAGGAAGGCGACGGCGCGCTCCTGGCAGACGCGGTTGGCGGTGACCTGCGCCTCGAGATCGCCAAGCACGAGATCGGGCTGACGGACATTGGCGAGGAACAGCTCAAGCATCGCCTCGCTGCGCACGCCGGCGCGATAGAGGTGGAGCGGCGGGATGCAGACGCCTTCCTCATACAGCTCGCAATTTTCGGGGCTCATGCTGCCGCCGATGTCGGTGGTGTGCGCGACCGAGCCCGAAAAGCCAACCAGCGCGCCGCGGTGGAAGATCGGCGCGATCACCGCGATATCCGGCAGATGGCCGGTGCCGATCCACGGATGGTTGGTGAACACGCAGTCGCCATCCTGCCACGCGTCCGCCGGAATGCGCTGGAGGATCGCGCGACAGGCGCGGCCGAGCAGCCCGGCGAAGGCGGGAATGCCGCCGCTGCATTCGGCCACGGTTTCGCCGCGCGCGTTCATCAGGCAGGTGGCGAAATCATTGGATTCCCGGATGATCGGCGAAAAGGCCGTGCGCAGCAGCGTGGTCGCGGCCTCATCGGCGACCGCCACCAGCCGGCTCCAGTGGATCTCCAGCGACACCGGGTCGAACTGCCCTTTCATATCCGCCTCATCCTCTGCCTGTTCCTGCTTCTTCGGGCGGCCTAGCAGCCCGCAATTTTTGCATCCAATTCACTGTTCGTATCATTCTATTCGCATCGTGGCACTGCCTGGTCGCGCGGCCCGATGCTTGCAAAACCAGCACATTGCGCCCAAGCAGAGGAATGGATTCAGAATGGCTCGAGGATTTCCTCACCCTGATCGACAGCGGCGGCTTTTCGCGCGCGGCCGACCAGCGCAACGTCAGCCAGCCCAGCTTCAGCCGCCGGATCCGCACGCTTGAGGATTGGGTGGGCGCGACCCTGGTCGATCGCAGCACCCACACGATCCGGCTGACCCCGGCGGGCGAGCGGTTCAGGCTGGTCGCGGAGGAAACCTTGCGCCGGCTGCAGCTCGGCCGCGAGGAAACCCGCGCCATCGCCAAATCGAGTTCGGAGACTTTGCGCTTCGCTTCCACCCATGTGCTCTCGCTGACCTTCTTCCCCGCCTGGCTGCGCCGGCTTGAAGCCGATCAGGCGAACAATGCGCGGATCGAGCTGGTTGCCGACAATATGATGGGGTGCGAGCGGCTGATGGTGGAAGGCCGCGCGCAATTCCTGCTGTGCCACCATCATGAGGCCGCCCCGACCAAGCTGGGTTCGGACTTCCGATCAGTGCCGCTGGGCACCGACGTGCTGCTGCCGGTGATCGCCCCCGGCCTCGCCGCGCGCGGCGACATCGAGCATGCGCCGCAGCTCTGCTTCACCGCGGAATCGGGCATGGGCCGGATCCTCGCCGCGGCGTGGGCGGCGGAAGGGCGCGAGCCGCCGCCGCAGCCGGTGTTCACATCCCACCTCGCCAGCGTGCTGACCGCGATGGCCAAGGATGGCCGCGGCGTCGCCTGGACAGCATTGGGGCTCGTCGAGGAGGATCTCGCCTCGGGCGCGCTGGTGCGGGCGGCACCGGAAGAGCGCGACGTGCCGATCGAGATCCGCCTATGGCGGCCCAAGGCCCGCCAGTCCCCCGCGGCCGAGGCGCTGTGGCAGCGGATCACGAAGCGGTAGCCGAACGGTTTTCGTCGATCGCGCGGCGCAGCCCCGGCAGTGCGAGGCGCAGCGCGACGATCGCGATCGGCACCGAGACACCGACGACCAGCGCCAGCGACCAGCCCAGCTTCGCCGGATCGGCGAACAGCCCGTCGGTCAGCCGGCCGACCAGCGGCGGCCCGAAGCCGCCGATGATGGCGAGCGGCACCGAGAGGATGGCGAGCACGCGACCGCGCATCGCCGCCGGCGTCACCATCTGGATCGTCACCGAGGCATAGGCCAGGCACGGAATCGCGATGATCGAGATCAGCGCATAGCAGAGGAAGAACAGCGCCCGGCCGGTCGCGAGGAAGGTGACGACGCCGGCCGGATAGGTCGCGATCAACAGCCATGTGTAGAAGCGCAGATGGATGTCGCCGATGCCGCGCGCGAACAGCCGGTCCATGATCATGCCCTTGATCACCAGCGACCCGGCACCGATCGCGCTGACCAGCCCGAGCAGCGGCCCATAGCCGATCGGTTCCCACGCGAAGGCGCGATGGAGGTGCGAGGGTACCCAGGCGACGAGGCTCTGGCCACAGACCATCATCGCGCCGATGCCGACCAGCATCGGCACGAACAGCCGCCATTGCGCGGCGATGAAGCGCAGCGCGCCGGCCTGCGCCGGCGACGCGCCACTGCGCGGTGCGGCGAGTGCCGGCTCGCGGAATGTCAGGCACAGAAAGCCGATCAGCAGCGACGGCACGCCGGTGAGGATGAACACCAGCCGCCACGCATCGACGCCGCGAAACGCCGGCACGTCCGCCGCCAGCACGCCGGCGAGCGAGACGATCACCCCGCCCAGCGCCAGTGCGACGGCGATGCCCACCTTCGGCCCCATCGAGAAGATCGAGATCGCGGTGGTCAGCCGATCGCGCGGGAATTTCTGGGTGACCAGCGACAGCGCCGCCGGCACCAGCGAGGATTCGCCGACGCCGACGAGGATGCGCAACGCGAGCAGCATCGCGAAGGAGGTCGCCATGCCCGAGAAAGCGGTGGCGATGCCGGCGAGCGCGGCGCCGAACAGGATCACCATCCGCCGCGAATAGCGATCCGCCGCCCAGCCGGAGGGGAGGCTGAACAGCGCATAGGCGATCGCGAAGGCGGGGCCGAGGATCAGGCCGATGCGGGTGTCGGACAGCCCGAGGTCGGCCTGCACATCCGGTACGACGAGGGTGACGATGAAGCGATCGAGATAGCCGATGACATAGAGCGCGGTGACGACGGCGAGCGTCCACCAGGCGTCGAAATCTGCGCGGGGCGTGGGCGGCGTGACGGTGGCGCCGGCGGGAGAAGGCGCGGTGTCATCGGGCAGACGCATCTGGCTTCTCTCCTGGTTATAGCCCGTCCTCTTCGGAGGCTTTGGCGTTGCCGCATTTCATTCGGAGCCGGGTGTAAAGCCCTCTCCCGCACTTCGTGGGAGAGGGTTGGGTGAGGGCGCGAGCGCAGCGAGGCTTCTTCCTGTTCTTAAGCTCCGCATCTGCGGATCGCTCGGTGCCGAAGAACGCTCGCTTCGCTCGCGCCCTCACCCAACCCTCTCCCGCGAAGTGCGGGAGAGGGCTATTTGGCACATGCCCCGAATTCCGCACCTCACACCCTGAGCGGCAGTGCGCCGGTGACCAGCAGCATCGCCAGCAGGAACAGCGACGTCAGCACCGCGTAGCGCAGCGCGAAGCGTTGCACGTCGCCGACCTCAAGCCCGAGCAGTCCCGACGCCAGATAGACCGCGGCGAGGAGCGGGCTGAACGAGTGCACCGGTTGCCCGACCAGGGATGCGCGGGCGATCACCTCGGGCGGGATGCCGAACGAGGCGGCGGTTTGCGCCACCACCGGCACGATGCCGAAATAATAGGCGTCGTTGGACATCAGGAAGGTCATCGGCATGCTCAGCAGCGCGGTGAGCGAGGCGAGATAGGGGCCCAGCGCCGGCGGCACGACGTGCAGCAGCGAGGCCGCCATCGCATCGAGCATGCCCGTGCCCGCGACGATGCCGGTGAAGGAACCGGCGGCGAACATCAGCGCCACCACCATCACCACGTTGAACGCGTGCTGCTCCAGCCGCGCGCGCTGTTCCTTGAGCGACGGATAGTTGACGGTCAGCGCGATCGCGAAGGCGATCATCATCAGCGCGGGCGGCGGCGCGACGCCGGTCATCATCGACACCATCAGCGCGATCGTCAGCGCGAGGTTGAACCAGATCAGCCGCGGCCGCCGCTCCGGCCGCGCCGGATCCTCGACGTCACCGGCCGCGACCGGCGCGGCGGAGGGCGACCAGCCCAGCCGGCGGCGCTCCATGCGGCCGAGATGCCAGGCGAGCACGAAGATGCCGATCAATGTGAGGATCATCGCGGGCAGCATCGGCACGAAGATGTCGTGGACCAGATCCACCTTCAGCGCGGCGGCGGCGCGCGCGCTGGGGCCGCCCCACGGCACGAAGTTCATCACCGCGTTGGTCAGCGCCAGCAAGGTGGCGAGGATCATCGGGTTCATGCGGATCGCATGGTAGATCGGCAGCATCGTCGAGATCACGATCAGCGCGGTGGTGGTGCCATCGCCATCCACCGACACCAGCGAGGCCAGCGCGGCGGTGCCGATCGAGACGCGCATCGGATCATTGCCGACCATCCTGACGGTGCGGCGGACGAGCGGATCGAACAGCCCGGCATCCATCATCACCGCGAAATAGAGCACGGCGAAGGAGAGCATCACCGCGACCGGCGTGACGTCCGCCACGCCCTTGAGCATCATTTCGCCGAGCCCGGTGCCTGCGCCGGCGATCAGGCCGAAGAGGATCGGGATGGAAACGAGCGCGACCACCGCCGACAGCCGGCGGGTCATGATCAAGGTGATGAAGGTGAGGACCGTAGCGAAGCCGAGCAGCGCGAGCGTCATATTTTGGATCCAGAAAGCGCCGCGGCGCTTTCGCGCGGGCGAGTGTTGATGCTAGACGGTCGATCGACATGGCAACCAGCAATTCCAGCCCCGCCGCCCGACCGGCGCTTCGCCACCACGCCGAAACCCGCGCGATGCGCACCGAGCCGGCGACGATGACGGTGCTGAGCTATGTCCGCGAACGGATCGTGACCGGCGTGATCGCGGCCAACAGCCGGCTGCGGGCCGAAGCGCTGGCGACCGAACTGGGCGTGTCGCGCACGCCGGTGCGCAGCGCGCTCGCGATCCTCTCCGCCGAGGGGCTGGTCAGCTACAGCATCAACCGCGGCTATACGGTGCGCGAGATCACCTTCCACGACGTGCTGGATGCAATCGAGGCGCGCGCGGTGCTGGAAAGCCGCGCCTGCGGGCTTTCGGTCGATCATGGCTGGAGTGCGGAGGGGCTGGCGGCGCTGGGCGACATGGTCGCGCGCGGGCAGGCGATCATCGATGCCGGCCGCTGGTCCGAGGCGATCGAGCATGACTGGTACAGCAACAACCGGCTGTTCCACTTCACGATCGTCGCCGCATCGCAGAATGTGGTGATCCGCAACGCGATCCGGATGACCCTGATCCACCCGATCTTCGGCGACATCGCCCGGCTGTGCCCGGCGGTCGCGCAGCTCGTGCCGCAGCGCCACCGCACCATTCCGGAAACGCCGCCGCAGCACATCGTCAGGTCGCAGGCCGACCATGGCCATATCCTGGCGGCGATCACCGCCGAGGATGGGCCGCTGGCCGAGCGCCACATGCTGGCGCACGTGCTGGATACCAAGCACCGCCTCGCCACCATCGCCACGCGGCGATGATCGCGGCGGCATAGCGCGCCGCACCGCGCCCGCCATGTCGCGGGCATTTTGCATCCAATAGAGCGCGACACCCTCCCGCGACCGGCTATTTTGCGTCGTTCGGCCGCTTCCGCCTGCCTGCGGAAATGCCAATTCTGGCCTTTGCTGCCTGAAAACGCGGCGAATGACCATAACGAATTTTGCATAGAATCATTGATTGACGGAATGGATGCAAAATTCATAAGCCAGCATCCGATAAGGCCGACAGGGCCACCAAAACGGACCGGAGAGGACGCTCGAATGGCGGGATCACGCTACAATCATCATGTCGGCGCGCTGGCGATGGCCTGCGCGCTGGCGAGCATCGGACAATCGGCACATGCGCAGACCCGTCCGGCCGACGCCGCACAGGATAATCAGCCCGCCCAGCCGGATGCCGATGCGGTGGCGGACATCATCGTGACCGCGCAGCGCCGCAGCGAGAGCCTGCAGAACGTGCCGGTCACCGTGACCGTGTTCGGGGCCGAGCAGATCGCGCAGGCGCGCATCCAGGAGGTCAACGACATCGTCACGCGTACGCCGGGCCTCAGCTATGACGCCTTCCCGGCGACGCAGCCGCGCCTCGCGGTGCGCGGCATCGGATCATCCGACCGCGGTGCTGCGGGCGACCCCAGCGCTGCGGTGTTCCTCGACGAAATCTATCTCGGCCGCCCCGCCGCGGTGGCGTTCGACGCGTTCGATATCGAGCGGATCGAGGTGCTGAAGGGGCCGCAGGGCACGCTCTATGGCCGCAACGTCGTCGGCGGCGGCATCAATGTGATCACGCGGCGGCCGGATACGTCGGCGACGGATGCCGCAGCCGAATTCACCTATGGCAATTATGATCGCGTCGACGGCGCCGGCTTCGTCAACCTGCCCTTCGCCGCCAATACCGGCGCGATCCGGGTCAGCGGCGCCTATCGATCGCATGACGGCTATGCCCGCAACACCTTGCTCGACGAGCGCGTCGACGATCAGGACACGCTGAGCGGCCGCTTCCAATTCTATGCCGAGCCGTCCGAGCGGCTGAGTGTGCACTTCACCGTCGACGGCACGCGCGACCGCGCGACCGGGCCGGCGCAGCATGTGCTCGACCGCGACCCGACAGATCCGCTGTCCGCCGCCTATACGGTCGACCGCGATCCCAAGACCACGGCCGGTTCGTTCGCGGGCTACCAGAATCGCGACACGTTCGGCGTGCGCGGCGAGATCAACTGGGATCTCGACTTCGCGACGCTGACCTTCCTCGGTTCGTTCCGCAACCTCGACTATCGATCGCGCTATGATTTCGACGGCGGCAATCCGTCGACCAACCTCGTCGACATCAGCGGCGGCGAGGAGGAGGAATCGGAGCTTTCGAGCCAGGAGGTGCGGCTGTCGTCCCCCGCCGGCAGTGCGATCAGCTGGGTCGCCGGCTTCTACCATTATCGCCAGCAGACCGACCGATCGGACATCTTCACGCTCGACACGGTGTTCGTCGCGCCGATCCCGCTGACCGAGATCTACGACCAGCGCGCCACGCTGGACAGCATCGCGGTGTTCGGGGACGTCACCGTGCCGATCACCGATACGATCAGCCTGATCGGCGGCGCGCGCTATTCGCGGGACGACAAGACCTACAATGTCGGCAATCTGCGCAGTGACGCGCCGCTGCGGGGCGAGGAATTCTTCGACGTCACCGCCTCGAAAAGCTGGGACGACGTCACCTATCGCGCGGGCGTGAACTTCAAGCCGGCGCGCGATCATCTGCTCTACGGCATGGTTTCGCGCGGCTTCAAGAGCGGCGGTTTCCAGGATACGCCCTCCAGCGCCGAGGACGCGCTGACGCCGTTCGATCCCGAAACCGCGCTGCAATATGAGATCGGTCAGAAGAGCCGCTTCTTCGGCGGCAAGCTGATCTGGAACAACACGCTCTATTATATCGACTATAGCGACCTGCAGGCGCGGCAGGTGCAGCCGGATGGCTCGATCCTGACCAACAATGCCGGTGCCGCCACGATCAAGGGCTATGAGACGCAGCTCGATGCGCGTCCCTTCCCCGGCTTCAGCATCTCGGCGGCTTACGCCTATACCCATGCCCGCTTCGACCGGTTCGACGATGCGGGTGTCGATCGATCGGGCAACACGATCTCGCGCACGCCGACGCACAAGGTTACCGTGTCGCCATCCTACACGCTCGCGCTGGGCGGGCCGCTGGAACTGACCGCGGCTGCCGACTATCGCTACGAAAGCCGGATCTTCGACGACAACAGCAACCAGCCGCCCGAGATCCGCCCCCACACCCATTTCATCGACGCGCGGCTGATCCTGGCCGGCATCGCCGACCATTGGTCGCTGTCGCTGTGGGGCAAGAACCTGACCGACGAGCGCAGCCGCACCTTCCAATCGGTGTTCCTCGGCGCGAACTTCGGCACCTACAACCCGCCGCGCACCTATGGCGTGACCTTGGCGTGGAAGCTCGATGGCCGCTGATCGCACCCGCGGCGTCCCCTTTTCCCATCATGGAGTGAGATTATGAGCCGGCCCCTTTCGGCCCCCGTGAAGATCATCGTGCCCTGCGGATCGCTCGGCGCCGGCGTGAAGCAGGACGAAGTCGATTACGGCCTGTCGCAAGGCGCGCACGCCATCGCGTCCGACGCCGGATCGACCGACAGCGGCGCCGCCTATCTCGCCACCGGCAAATCCAAGAACAGCCGCAGCGCGGTGAAGCATGACCTGACCATATTGATGAAGGCGCACGCCAAGGCGGGCATCCCGGTGATCATCGGCACCTCGGGCCAGGCGGGCGGCGACATCAACCTCGACTGGACGCGGGACATCTTGCTGGAGGTGATCGCCGAACTCGGCATCAATCCGAAGATCGCCCTGCTCTACAGTGAGCAGGAGAAGCAGCGGATCAAGGCGCTAAACGCCGAAGGGCGGATCACGCCGCTGGCGCCGCTCGGCCCGCTAGACGATGCGACGGTCGACGCGTGCGACCATATCGTCGCGCTGATGGGCGTCGAACCCTATATCGCCGCGCTGGAGGCGGGGGCCGACGTGATACTCGGCGGCCGATCGACCGACACGGCGGTGCTGGCGAGCTTCGCGATCTGGAAGGGCGCGCCATGGGGGGCGGCGTGGCACGCGGGCAAGATCGGCGAATGCGGCGGTCAGTGCGCGGTCAACCGGCTGACCGCGGGCGTGCTGCTCAGCTTCGATGCGGATGGGTTCGAGGTGCAGCCGCTGGCGCTCGACAATCAGTGCACGCCACTCAGCGTCTCCACCCACATGCTCTACGAAAATACCGACCCCTATCGACTGACCGAGCCGGGCGGCGTGCTGGAGGTGAGCGGTGCGCGCTACGCGCTTCTGGAGGATGGCCGCACCACCCGCGTGACCGGATCGGTGTGGGAGGAGCATCCCTACACGATGAAGCTGGAGGGTGCCGGCGGCGGCATGTTCCAGACGATCATGCTGGTCGGCATTCAGGATCCGGACGTGCTGCGCGACGTATCCGGCTTTCACGATCGCTTCCTCGCCGCGCTCTATGCGCGCACGCGCCAGTCGATCCCGGCCGAGGAACTAGGCGACTTCCACATCTCGCTGCGCATGTATGGGTGGAACGCGGTGGACGGCGCCGAAGTGCCCGCCGGCACACCGGCACCGCGCGAGCTGGGCGTGCTGTTCGTCGCGACCGCGCGGACGCAGGAGCTGGCCAGCGCGATCGCGCATAGCTGCAACCCCTATTTCTTCCATTACCCCGCGGTGATGGACAAGGAATTGCCGAGCTATGGCTTCGCCTTCTCCCCCGCCGACGTACCGCGCGGGCCGGTCTACGAATTCAAGCTCAACCATGTCGTCGCGCTCGACGATCCGATGGCGCTGGTCCGCACCGTCTGGATTGGCGGCCAGGCCTGAACGCGCGCAGAAAGGACAAGCATAACATGGCCAAGATCCGCGACATCTGCCCGCACATCCGCTCCAAACAGGCGGGGCCCTTCTGGATCACGATCGACATGTGGTTCGAAGGACCTGAGGCATTCGAAAAATATCATGCCAGTCCAGCACTTTCGCCCGAACTCTTCGCGCGCCTGTTCAGCACCGATCCCGCGCTGGTGAAGCGCATTCCGGCGCCCGACCTCAATGTGCTGAAGATATCCTATCCGCGCGCGACGCCGCAGGGGGGGATGGTCGAGCGCGACATGCATTCGGGCCAGCAATATGTCCGCCTGCTCGACGTGGAACTCGATTAATGGCAGCGCCGGTGCCGAGGCTCGTCACCGACCTGCTTGACCACGCGGTGGCGCAATGGCCGGATCGCATCGCGCTCGACTTCATGGGGCGGACGATGCGCTACGGCGCGCTCGATGCGGCGGTCGGGCGCGTCGCTGCGGGGCTGCAGGCATTGGGCCTCGCGGCGGGCGATCGCGTCTGCCTGTGCCTGCCCAACAGCCCCTATTATGTGATCGCCTATTTCGCGGTGCTGCGCGCCGGCGGCATCGTCGTCGGCACCAACCCGCTCTATACCGCGCGCGAAATTAGCCATCTGGTGGCGGATTCGGGTGCCAGGATCGCGTTCGTCATCGATCTTCCGGCGGTGCACGCCAAGGTCGCGGCGGTGGCTTCACTCGACCATATCATCTCCTGCCCGATGGCGGAGGCGCTGCCGGCACTGAAGGGGCTCGCCTATCGCGCGCTCAAGCGCCGGGATGTGCTCGATCGGGGCGCTACCGACCCCCGTACCACCCCCTTTAGAAACCTCGAACGCACCCCTAACGCCCCTACGCCGGTCCATCGCACGCCCGACGACGTGGCAGTGCTGCAATATACCGGCGGCACCACCGGGCTACCCAAGGGGGCAATGCTGACACATGGCGGGCTGGTTGCGAACTGCCTGCAGGTGGCGGCGCATGACCGGACACGCACGGAGGGTCCGGAGACGGTGATGGCGGTGCTGCCGCTGTTCCACGTCTTTGCGCTGACCTCCGCGTTCCACGATGCGATCCACACCGGCGCGCGCATCGTGCTGCTGCCGCGCTTCGAGATGGCGAGCTTCCTCGCCGCGATGAAGCGCACGCGCCCGCACCGCCTCTATGTCGTGCCGACCATCCTGATCGCGCTCAATGCGCTGCCCGACAACAAGCTGCCCGCCACCTCGACCTTGCGGCTGTGCGTGTCCGGGGGTGCGCCGCTGCCGCCGGAGGTGCGCAGCCGGTTCGAGGCGCGCACCGGCGCCCAAGTGGTCGAAGGCTATGGGCTGACCGAGGCGTCGCCGACGGTGACCTGCAACCCGGTGGGCACCACGCCGCGCGATGGCAGCGCCGGGGTGGCGATGCCGGGCACGAAGATCATCATCCGGTCGCTGGAGACCGGCGAAGCGCTGGCTACCGGCGAGAGCGGCGAGGTCTGCGTCGCCGGGCCGCAACTGATGAAGGGCTATTGGAACCGGCCTGCCGAGACCGCGGAGGTGCTGGCCGACGGCGTGCTGCGGACCGGCGATGTCGGCTATCTCGACGCCGACGGCTATCTGTTTCTGGTCGATCGCATCAAGGATCTGATCCTGTGCGGCGGATACAATGTGTATCCGCGGGTGATCGAGGATGCGCTGTACGAGCATGCGGCGGTTGCCGAAGCCGTCGTGATCGGCGTGCCCGACGCGTATCGGGGCGAGGCGCCCAAGGCGTTCGTGGTGCTGCGCCCCGGAGAGGCCGCCTCCCCGGCAGAACTGCGCGGCTTCCTCAGCACGCGGATCAGCAAGATCGAACTGCCCCGCGAGATCGAGATCCGCGATGCCCTGCCGCGGACGTTAATCGGAAAATTGTCGAAGAAGGAATTGCGCGAGGAAGGTGTTGCGGCGTCCGGGTGACGGGCAACCCCGGACGCGCGGAGGGTCCGAACATCCATTCTGCCGGTCCGAGCTGTCGGAGGCCGCTTTACGCGGCCTCCGCTTGGCGATGTTCACCCTGGCCTAGGCTGTCCGCCGGTCGACGTTCATGCTCTCGCCTTCAGAACCTCGACGAGGCGCTGCGCGGCGGCGGTCGACGAGGCGGGGTTCTGGCCGGTGATCAGCCGGCCGTCCTGCACGACATAAGACCCCCAGTCCGGCCCGCTCGAATAGAGGCCGCCCTTGGCCTTGAGCTCATCCTCGACGAGGAAGGGCACCACCTTGGTCAGGCCGACGGCTTCCTCCTCGGTGTTGGTGAAGCCGGTGACCGTCCTGCCCTCGACAAGCGGGCGGCCATCGGCGGCGGTCACGTGGCGCAGCACGCCGGGCGCGTGGCAAACAAGGGCGACCGGCTTGCCCGCCCCCATGAAGCCCTCGATCAGCGCGATCGAATCCGCGCTTTCGGCGAGATCCCAGAGCGGGCCGTGACCACCGGGGTAGAAGACGGTATCGAAGTCGTCGGCATCGACCGAGGCGAGCGTGACGGTATTTGCCAATGCCGCAGCCGCTTCGCTGTCCGCCTCGAAACGCCGGGTCGCGTCGGTCTGGAAGCCGGCCTCGTTGCTCTTGGGGTCGAGCGGCGGCTTGCCGCCCGCCGGCGAGGCAAGCGTGATATCGTAGCCGGCATCCTTGAACACGTAATAGGGCGCGGCCAGCTCTTCGAGCCAGAAGCCGGTCTTTCGACCAGTATCGCCGAGCTGATCATGCGACGTCAGCACCATCAGAACCTTCATGGATAGTCTCCTTCGCCTAATTCGGGATTCACCCGCAACATTTTCAGTAGACCGGTCGTCTACAATTCAGACGCAGACGATCGGTTGGTCGAAATCCTGTTATGCGCCCAGCACCTGGTCGGTCGCGGCCAAGGCCGTATCGAACGAGGCACCGTTACGCGCAATCTTCGCCATGATGCTCGCGCCGAACCAGAGTTGGTAGAGCGTCTCGGCAACATCGTGCGGCGCGCGGCTGGTTCTGATCGAACCGTCCGCCAGCCCCTGTTCCACGACGCGCGACAGCCGGTCGATGATCGCCGACGTGCCATGCTTCAACGCCGTGCGCATATCCTCCGAGATGTCGGAAACCTCCGCGCCGAGCTTGACGGCAAGGCATTTCCCGTCGGGATCGTCGCGTTCCTGGTTCTGCCTCCAGAACTGCCAATAGGCACCGAGCCGCGCACGGGCCGGCACATCTGCGTCGGCCAGTAGCGCGTCGACCTCCGCCAGATACTTGTCGAAATAATGATCGAGCAGGTCGCGGCCAAACACCTCCTTCGAAGCGAAATAATGATAGAAAGAGCCCTTGGGTACGCCTGCGGCCGCAAGGATCTCGTTCAGCCCGACGGCCGAAAACCCCCGCGCACCGATCAGGCGCTGCGCTGTATCGAGAATGTGCGATCGGACATCGGTGGCCCTCTCGGACGTTGCGGGAGCGGACATGGATCGACTCTCATCCTACTAGACGACTGGTCTAATATAGTCCGACTCGGGCGGTTTCAAGAGAGAGTGGCGGAGAGACCAATGCGCCGTCCTAGCCGTGCAGGCTCATGAGCGAGTCCATCAGCCCGTCCTCTGCGCTGGAGCAGACGCCGATCACCAGCGCCTCGTCATAGCCGTCGGCGACGACATAGGCGTGGCCCATCAGCGAATCGATGTAGATGCCCTGGCCGACGTCGAGCGTGACCGGATCGTAGAATTCGGTGTGCACCTCGATCCGCCCTTCGAGCACATAGATGAACTCCTCCCCCTTGTGGCGAACGAGATCGCCGAACTCATCGGCGCTGCGCGCGCGGATGCGGGTGATGATCGGGATCATCCGCTTCTGGCGGAGATCGGTGCAGAAATAATGATAGTCGTAATTGTCGGTCGTCACCCGCACCGCCTTTTCGACAGTGCCGATGCTGCGGCGACCGGTGACCTGGGGGGCGGCTTCCTCCTCGCCCTCGGCGAACAGATCCGACATGCGGATGTTGAGCTTCTGGCTGAGCTGCTGGAGCTTGTCGTAGCTCAAGGTCAGCCGGTCATGTTCGACCTTGGACAAGGTAGAAACCGGAATGCCGGACTTCGCGCTCATCTGCTTGAGCGTCCAGCCATTCCGCGCGCGAATGCCGCGCATAACCTCGGCGAGCGTCGGCGGCTTGATACGCGTCGCCATCACCGGCTCCATTCCATGTTTGACAATTTTCCAATCAGGATCATTATGTCTCTATCGGGTCACAACTGATTGGTCCTTGGTAGGGCCTCGCGCGGTCTGCCGCAAGGCATAGCACGGCGCGCCTTGAAGGGGGATGCCATGCATTTTCTTCGCAAACTGATGGTTACGCTGGCAGCGTTCGCGGCTGGTCCGCTGGCTGCTCAAGGGCCGGCTGTCCCGCCGCCCGCGCCGGCTGCCGAAAGCGTCGTACCGCCGCCCGCGCCCGCAGGCAGCGCCGCGCTCAACCCCGCCGACCTCGAGGCGTGGCTGGACGGGTTCATGCCTTACGCGCTGCAGCGCGCGCAAATTCCCGGTGCGGTGGTCGTCGTCGTGCGCGGCAGCGGTCCCGTGCTGCAGAAGGGCTATGGATACGCCGATCTTGCCGGCCGCAAGCCGGTCTCCCCTGAGACAACGCTTTTCCGTCCAGGATCAGTTTCGAAGCTCTTCACCTGGACGGCGGTGATGCAGCAGGTGCAGGCCGGCAAGCTCGACCTCGACGCCGACGTGAACCGCTATCTCGACTTCAAGATCCCGCCCTACCAGGGCAAGCCGATCACGTTGCGCAACATCATGACGCACACCGCGGGCTTCGAGGAATCGATCCGCTACCTGATCAGCAGCGATCCCAAGGCGGCGATGCCGCTGAAGAAGCTGATGCCGCTGGCGCTGCCCGAACGCGTGTTCGCTCCCGGCACCACCCCCGCTTACTCCAACTACGCGACGGCAGTCGCCGGCTATATCGTCGAGCGGGTCAGCGGCGAATCGTTCGACACCTATGTCGAACGCCATATCTTCTCGCCCGTGGGCATGCGCCATGCGAGCTTCCGCCAGCCGCTGCCTGCGTCGCTGCAGCCCTTCATGTCCAGAGGCTATGCCTCGCCGGCCGCGGAGCCCAAGCCGTTCGAGATCGTGATCCCTGCGCCCGCAGGCAGCCTCTCCGCTTCGGGTGCGGACATGGGCCGTTTCATGATGGCGCATCTCAACGACGGGGGTGTGCTGCTCAGTCCGGCGACGACCAAGATGATGCATGACTATCGGGCGCCCGGCGTCGGTCCGCTCAACACGATGGCGCTGGGCTTCTACGAACAATGGATCAACGGCCGCCGCGCCATTGGCCATGGCGGCGATACCGAATGGTTCCATTCCTATCTTTGGCTGTTCCCGGATGCCGACATCGGCCTCTATGTATCGCTCAACAGCATCGGCAAGGAAGGCGCGGCGCACGCGCTGCGCAATGGTCTGTTCCACCAGTTCGCCGACCGCTACCTGCCGGCGACCGGCCGGCCGGATACGCGTCAGGTCGATGCAGATACGGCGCGCCAACACGCCGCAATGCTCGCCGGGCATTATGTGAGCAGCCGTGGCGCGTTCACCAATTTCATGAGCGTGCTGGGCCTGCTCGGCCAACCGCAGGTCGTGGTCGGAGCGGACGGCAAGATCGCCATGCCCGCGCTCGACGGGCTCAGCGCGGGCGCACGGGACTGGGTTGAGATAACACCCTTTGTCTGGCGCGACATGGGCACCGGCGAACGCCTTGCCGCCGAAGTGAAGGATGGGCGCGTCGTGCGGATGAGCCTCGACGCCGGCTCTCCCTTCATGGTGTTCGAACCCGCAGGCGCGGGGGAGAACAGCGCGTGGCTCAGCCCGGCACTCGCCGTGGCGCTGCTGCTCGTGCTGATCGCTGCGATCGGCTGGCCGGTACGGGCGCTGGTCCGCCGCAATTTCGGCGCGACCTTCCCGCTGGCCGGCCGTTCCCTGCGCGCCTGGCGCCTGTCGCGGCTGTTCAGCTGGCTGGTGATCGCCGCCGTCGCGGGCTGGATCGCGCTGGTGATGATCTTCACCGCCGATATCGGCGCGGTCGGCGGCCCGCTCGACTGGCTGATCCACCTGCTGCGCGTGCTGACGCCGATCGCGACGCTCGGCCTGCTCGCCGCCACGGCCTGGCACCTGTGGCTGGCGTTCAAGGACAAGCGCCGCTGGACGATGAAGCTGGGCGCGGTGCTGCTGCTGCTTGCGGCGCTGGTGCTGGTGTGGGTGACCTTGCGCTTCCACCTCTACGGCTTCGGGATGGTCTACTGATGGCCGTTCCGAAACATGGGTCGCTGGTGCTCACACTCTCGGTCGAGCGCTTCCCCTACCACCGCCCGTTTCGCATCTCCGGCCATGTCTTCACCGAGACTGCCCTGCTCGTCGCCGAACTGTCGGACGGCCTGCATCGCGGCCGCGGCGAGGGAGCGGGCGTCTATTATCTCGGCGACGATATCGGCCATATGCTCATCCAGGCAGAGAGCGTGCGGCCAGCAATCGAGGGCGGCGCGACACGTGCCGAACTGCAGCACCTGCTGCCGCCAGGTGGCGCCCGCAATGCGATCGACTGCGCGTTCTGGGATCTGGAGGCGAAGCAGGCCGGCAAGCCGGTATGGCAGCTTGCCGGGCTGGAGGCGCCGCGCCCGCTGCGATCGACGCTGACGCTGGGCGCGGATGCGCCGGCGGCAATGGCCGAGGCCGCGCTGGCGATCGATCCCGCCGCCCCGGTCAAGGTCAAGCTCACCGGCGATGTCGAGGAGGATCTGGCGCGCATCATCGCAATCCGCGCGGCGCGGCCGGAGGCGTGGATCGGCGTCGATGCCAATCAGGGCTATACGCTGAAAACGCTGCCACGCCTGCTACCTACCTTGCTCGAAGCAAAGGTCGCGCAGCTGGAACAGCCGCTGGCGCGCGGGCGCGAAGCCGATCTCGACGGGCTGGAGCGGCCCCTGCCCTTCATCGCGGACGAGAGCGCACTCTCGCTCGCGGACACGGAAGGGCTGGTTGGACGGTTCGACGCGGTCAACATCAAGCTCGACAAATGTGGGGGGCTGACCGAGGGGCTGGCGATCGCCCGGCAGGCGCGCACGCTCGGACTGGAGGTGATGGTCGGCAACATGATGGGCAGCAGCCTGTCGATGGCACCATCCCATCTGGTCGGCCAGCTCTGCGATATTGTCGACCTCGACGGACCGACCTTCCTCGCGTGCGATCGCGTGCCAGGCGTCGCATATCAAAACGGCATGATCCTTTGCCCACCGGCAATCTGGGGCGATGCATAATATTCTTATCCTGATTGGGTTGACAGTTTTCCAATCAGGACATTAGTCTTCGAAACGAAACAAAGCTGAAAAGGAATCCGGAATGACCCAGTCATTCCCGATCACGCGCCGCGCAATCATTGCCGGCGCGGTCGGCACGGTCTTGTCTGCGCCCATGATCAACCGGGGAAGCTTCGCCTTCGCCGCGGTTCCGGGCCGGACCTATTCGCGCCGCGCGGTGGATCTCGTTGCCTCATCGCTCGTCATCGACATGCTCGCCCCGCTCAAGATCACGTTGGCGGAGGATTATTTTTCTCACCGCCTGACTGACGGCGAGGCCGCGGAGTTCCGCGCCAGCGGGATCACCGGCTTTCACAACAGCTATGGTCTCGGCGGACCGGACGCGCGGACCAAGTCGCTCGAATATATGGCGGGCTGGCAGGGCTTCGCCGGGCGCAACAGCCATGTCTTCACGCTCGTCGACACCGCCGACGATCTCGATCGCGCCAAGCGTGACGGCAGGAGCGCGGTGATCATGGGGCTGCAGAATGCCGAGCATTTCGAGCGGATCGAGGATGTCGCGCTGTTCCGCAGGCTCGGGTTGCGCTGCGCGCAGCTCACCTACAACAGCCAGAACCGGATCGGATCGGGCTGCACCGATCGCGTCGACGGCGGAGTCAGCGATTATGGCGCGGCGATCATCGCCGAGATGGAAAAGCAGGGCATGCTGGTCGACGTCTCGCATTGCGGGGACCGCACGACGCTGGATGCGATCGCACTTGCCAAGGGGCCGATCGCGATCACCCACAGCAATGCCCGCGCACTGATCGCGCACCCACGCGTCAAGACAGACGAGGCGATCAGGGCGCTTGCCGCCAAGGGCGGGGTGATGGGCATCACCGGCGTGCGCATGTTCGTGCGCCTGACCGATCCCACCAATGTCGGCCATATGGCCGACCATATCGACCATGTCGCGAAGCTGACCGCCATCGAGTATGTCGGCATCGGATCGGATGCCGACCTCAACGGCTATGACGACATGGTGCCTGCTGAATATGAAGCGCTGAAGGGCGCCTATAAAGGCAGCTACGCTTTCCGCGACCGGATCGACATCGATGGGTTCGACCATCCCGCCAAGGTCTTCGACCTGACCGAGGAACTGATCCGGCGCCGCTATTCCGACAGCAACATCGCAGCTGTGCTTGGGGGCAATTTCCGCCGCCTGCTCGGCCAAGCCTGGGGGACGCCATCATGATCACAAAGCGTGGACATCTTTTCGCGGCCAGCCTGATCGCGCTGGCCGCCGCATCACCCGCCCTGGCGCAGGCGCCGGCGGACGAGCAGCGTGAGGGCGACATCATCGTCACCGCGCAGAAGCGCCAGCAGACCTTGCAGGAAATCCCGCAATCGATCTCGGTGGTCGGCGGCGAGCAACTCGAGCGGCAGCAGGCCAAGAGCTTCGTAGACTATGCCGCGCTGGTGCCAGGGCTCAGCCTGCAGCAAGCCAATCCCGGCCAGACGCGCATCGTGCTGCGCGGCATCAACACCGGCGGCGCCAGCCCGACAGCGGCGGTCTACATCGATGATACGCCTTATGGGCCGAGCACCGGGCAGAGCAATGGCGCGGTGCTCGCCGGGGACATCGACACATTCGACATCGAACGCGTCGAAGTTCTGCGCGGGCCACAGGGTACGCTCTACGGCGCCAATTCGCTCGGCGGCCTCGTCAAATTCGTCACCACCGAACCCAAGCTCGGCGTCGTCGAAGGCAAGGCGCAGGCGGGGGCAGAGATCACCAGGGGCGGCGACGAGAGCTGGAACGCCAATGGCGTGCTCAACGTGCCGCTGGGTGACATGCTCGCGGTGCGGGTCAGCGGCTATTACCGCAAGGTCGGGGGCTTCATCGACACGGTCGGCATCGCGCGCAAGGATGCCAATGATTATGAAAGCTATGGTGGCCGCGCCTCGCTGCTGTTCGCGCCGACCGACGCCTTCTCCGTCCGCCTGACCGCGATCGCGCAGAACATCCGCTCCAACTCCCGGGCCAGCTTCGATGCCGATCCGGTGACGCTGGAGCCGTTGGCGACCGATCCCAACAGCGGCGCCTCCACCGCAGGCAGGATGACCCGATCGGAATTCTATCCCGAGCAGAACAATGTCGATTATCGCCTGTATAACGCAACGATCGGCTGGGATTTCGGCCCCGCCACGCTGACCTCGGTCACCAGCTACGGCACGCTTGACCAGAACGAAATCTATGATGCGAGCTACCAGTTGCCCGGCATCGCCGATTCCATATTCGGCGGGCCCGGCGTGCCGCCGCTGGGCACCACCTTTCCTGCCTTTGCCGGGCAGAAGAAGTTCACGCAAGAATTGCGGCTGCAATCGGCCACCAGCGACAGCTTCGAATGGCTGATCGGCGGCTATTACACCCGTGAGAAGGGGCAGTTGTTCCAGCGCTATCTGCCGTTCGAACTGGGCAGCGGCCAAGCGATCGATCCCGAGCTGACGTTGCCCGCCGGGCCGGGGGGCGCCGATGTGACCTTCCCCGATTTCCTGAGTGCCGATCTGAGTTCGCGCTATCGCGAATATGCCGGCTTCGGCAGCGTCACCTGGTACCTGTCCGACCGTTTCGACATCACCGCTGGCGCACGCTACAGCCATAACAGCCAGCGCACCCACCAGGTGCTCGACGGATCATTGCTGTTCTTCTCCGGCTCTCCGGTGATCCCGGACATCGTTATGGGTGACTCGTCCGAAAACGTCTTCACCTGGTCGGTCTCCCCGCGCTTCGAGCTTTCGGACAACGCCACCCTCTATGCGCGCGTCGCCAAAGGCTATCGTCCCGGCGGCCCGAATGTCGTGCCGCCTGGCGCCGGCGCCGACTTCCCGTCGCAATATGCGGCGGACACGCTGGTCAGCTACGAGGCCGGTTTTCGCGCGGAGACGCCCGACAACAGCTTCGCAATCGACGCGTCGGTCTATTATCTCGATTGGCGGGACATTCAGGTCCTCGTGACCTACAATACCGCGATTGGCCCGATCAACGCCGACGGGAATGGCGACAGCGCGAGCAGCAAGGGCGCCGAAGTCGCCGCGACATTGCGCCCGGTACGCGGGATGAGCGTGGTGCTCAACGCTACCTACAACGACGCCAAGCTGGACGAGGACCTGCCCGAGGGCAATGGAGGCTTCGACGGCGATCGCCTGCCCTATGCGCCCAAATGGACGGTCAACCTGTCGGCCGACTATGAATGGACGCTGGGCGACAGCGCGACAGCGTTCGTCGGGGGCAGCGTGCGGATGCTAAGCGATCAGGTCACCGACTTCGACGACAATTACCAGACGACCTTCGGTCGCCGCCTGACCATCGACAGCTATGCCGTCGCCGACCTCCGAGCCGGTATCCAGTTCGATCGCTACACGCTGTCGGTCTACGCCAGGAACCTCACCGACAGCCGCGGGCTGACCAGCGCCGCGGGCTTCGGCACGCGGCCGGGCACCGCCGTGCTCGCTTCGCCGATCCGGCCGCGGACGCTGGGCTTCACGCTCGGCGCCAACTTCTAAGTGCAGGAGTAAAACAATATGAACGCGCCGACAGGCCGTCTGGTCGAAAGCCTGACGCTGCCGCAGCCCTATCTGCTGTTCCTTGGCGACACGACGGAGGCCGGCTTCGCCAAGACCGCCTTCGGCCTCGCCGACTGGGCGGCGGACCGGTGCGTGGGCGAATGCTCGGCCGCGGGTTGCACCGTCACCACCGGCCTGCCCAGACTGTCGCCGGCCGAGGCGCAGGCTGCGGGCGCACGATCGCTGGTGATCGGGGTCGCCAACCAGGGCGGGATCATCGGCGAGAGCTGGATCTCCGTGCTGGTCGAAGCGATGGAGGCCGGTCTCGACATCGTCAGCGGGCTCCATGCGCGGCTGGGCGCGGTGCCGGCATTGGCCGAGGCGGCGAAGCGCACCGGCCGGCGGCTGATCGACATCCGCACTCCGCCCGCCAACATTCCCGTCGGCACCGGTCGCAAGCGCAGCGGTAAGCGACTGCTGACGGTGGGCACCGACTGTGCGCTTGGCAAAAAATATACCGCACTGGCACTGCACCGTGCGTTCGTGGCGCGCGGGCTGAACGCCGATTTCCGCGCGACCGGCCAGACCGGCATCATGATCGCCGGCGGCGGCATGCCGATGGACGCGGTGATCTCCGACTTCGAGGCGGGCGCCGCGGAAATGCTGAGCCCCGATGCGCCGGACGACCATTGGGATCTGATCGAGGGCCAGGGATCGCTGTTCAACCCGGCCTATGCAGCGGTGTCGCTGGGGCTGCTTCATGGCAGCCAGCCGGATGTATTCGTGGTGTGCCATGATCCCAGCCGCAGCGTGATACTGGGCCTTGAGGATTTCGCGCTGCCAAGCATCGAAGAGGTGATCGACCTCACCATTCGCTTGGGCAGCCGGACCAATCCGGCGATCCGCTGCGTGGGCGTGAGCCTGAACACGTCGCGATACAGCGCGGAGGCCGCCGAGGCGCTGATGGCGGCGGAGCGGGAACGGCTTGGCCTGCCGGTGGCGGATCCGATCCGTGGCGGGGCCGGGTTCGAGGCGTTGGTCGAGAATTGCGTCAAGTGACGCCCAACCGGCCCCTCTCCCCTCGGGGGAGAGGATGGGTGAGGGCCAGATCGGGCCATCGGCACGATCTGCGGAATGCGCAGCATTCCGGTGCTAAGTATGACGACGCTGTAAGCCCAGCGCGACTTCCCCTCACCCCAACCCTCTCCCCCGAAGGGAGAGGGAGCGTGCCGGCGCCGCTCTCATGACCTCCGCCACCCGCTTCCAACGCTACCTGCTCCCCGGCTTTGCGCTGAAGGCGGTCATCATCGGCGGCGGCTATGCCACCGGCCGCGAGCTGGCCGAATATTTCGTGCCCGCCGGGCCGTGGGGCGGGCTTGCCGCGATGCTGCTTGCCACGGCCGCGTGGAGCCTGATCGCCGCCCTCACCTTCGCGCTTGCCCGGGCGATGGATGCCTATGACTATCGCAGCTTCTTCCGGAAGCTGCTCGGGCCGGCCTGGGTCGCGTTCGAAGCGGCCTATCTGATCTTCGTCATCCTCATCCTCGCGGTGTTCGGCGCCGCCGCCGGTGCGATCGGTGCCGCCACCTTCGGATGGCCGGCGGCGGCGGGATCGGTGCTGCTCGCCGCGGCGATCGTCGCCGTAACGGCATGGGGCACCGGCGTGGTCGAGGAGATGTTCAAATATGTCTCGATCCTGTTGTACAGCGTCTACGCGCTGTTCCTGCTGCTCGCGCTCGCCAAGTTCGGCGGGCTGATCGGCGAAGGGTTTGCCGAGGCGCCGCCGCCGCAGGGCAATTGGGTGGCGGGCGGGCTGACCTATGCCAGCTACAACATCGTCGGCGCGGTCGTGATCCTGCCGGTGCTGCGCCACCTGACCAGCCGGCGCGACGCGATCGTCGCCGGCATCATCGCGGGCCCGCTGGCGATGGCACCGGCGATCCTGTTCTTCGTGGCGATGATGGCCTTCTATCCGGCGATCGGTGCCGAAACCTTGCCGTCCGACTTCCTGTTGCGGCAGATGGGCGTGCCCGCGTTCCACATCCTGTTCCAGGTGATGATCTTCGCCGCGTTGCTCGAAAGCGGCGCGGGCGCGGTCCATGCGATCAACGAGCGGATCTCGGGCGCGATCGAGGGCCGCGGCCGGCCGCCGCTGACGACGGCGGCGCGCGCCATCATCGGGGCTGCGATCCTCGCCGGCTGCATGTTCGTTGCGGCCCGCATCGGCCTCGTCGATCTCATCGCCAGCGGCTACCGCTTCCTCGCCTGGCTGTTCCTCGCCGTGTTCGTTGCCCCCCTGCTCACCATCGGCGTCCATCGCCTGCTCCGCGCGGAGATTTCATCATGAGCCCTGCCCGCTTCCTGCTGCTCCCCCTGCTCTGCGCGCTTGCGATGCCCGCGCGCGGGGAGCCGCCGGCCGATCTCGACACGATGGTCGAGACGCTGCGCCAGAAGATCGGCGCGCCCGGCGTGTCCATCGCCGTCGTGGAGAAGGGCAAGACGACGGTCGCGCGCGGTTGGGGCGTGCGCAAGATCGGCGAGAAGGCGCCGATTGACGGCCAGACATTGTTCCAGACCGGATCGACCGGCAAGGCGATGACCGCCGCGGCGCTCGCCATCCTCGTCGACGAGGGCAAGATCGCGTGGGACGATCCGGTCATCAAGCACATCCCCTGGTTCCGCATGTACGATGCGTGGGTGACGCGCGAGATCACCATCCGTGATCTGCTCGTCCATCGCAGCGGCCTCGGCCTCGGCCAGGGCGACCTGATGTTCGTGCCGCGCACGCACCTGACGCGGCGCCAGACGGTGGAGCGCGTCGCCTTCCTCAAGCCGCGCACCAGCTTCCGGTCGGCCTATGCCTATGACAATATCCTCTACGCCGTCGCCGGCCAGTTGATCGAGGAGGTCAGCGGCCAGCGCTGGGAGGAATTCATCCGCGATCGTGTGCTTCGCCCCGGTGGCATGAAGCAGGCGACCAGCGACAGCGAGGATCGCTTCCGCACGCCCAACCGCTCCTGGCCGCATGCCCGCCTTTCCGGCGCGCTGCGCGGGCTGGGGCCGCAGCAGGCGCTCGACGAGCGCGACGAGCTGGGCCGCAATGGTGCCCCCGCCGGCGGGCTGGCGCTGAGCGCGGAGGATATGGCGGCGTGGCTGAAGATCCAGCTCGCCCATGGCGCGCTGCCCGGCGGCGGGCGGCTGTTCAGCGAGGCGCAGGCAACCGAGATGTGGACGCCGGTCGTCTCGATGCCGATCACCCCGCTGCCCGACAACCTGAAACCCGCCCAACCCAATTACCAGGCCTATGCGCTGGGTTGGCAGGTGCAGGATTATCGCGGCCACCGCATCATTCAGCACAGCGGCGGCGTGTTCGGATCGATCACCCGCGTCGTGCTGATCCCCGATCGCGACATCGCTTTCGCGATCATGATGAATTCAGAGGATAGCGGCATGATCCTCGGGCTCTATTACGATCTGCTCGACCATTATCTCGACCAGCCCGATTATGGCTGGACGACGAAATGGCAGGACTGGTTCGAGGCGCGGCTGGAGGATGGTCGCAAGTTCCTGGCCAGCACCCGCGCGGCGCCCCCCGCCAAGGTCGGCCCCTCGCTGCCGACCGCGCGCTACGCTGGCCGCTACCGAGACCCGTGGTATGGCGATGTCGTGGTGGCGTCGGGCCCGCGCGGCCTGACCATCGATTTCACCTCGACCCCGCGCATGGCGGGCCGGCTGGAGCATTGGCAATATGACAGCTTCGTCACCGCGTTCGACGATCCGGCGATCGAGCCCGCCTATGTCACCTTCGCGCTCGACGCGGACGGCAGGGTGACCGGGGTGACGCTGAAGCCCGTCAGCAAAATCGCCGACTTCAGTTGGGACTATCAGGATCTCGACCTGCGTCCGGTGGAGGCCGTCAAGTGAAGCGGCTGGCTCTTCTCGGTGCTACCGCGCTTGCCGCCTGCTCGCCGACGGCGGACGAGACCAACCGCCAGGCCGAAACCGGTCCGGTGCCGCACGCGAAGATGCTGGTGCTCGACACCCACATCGATACGCCGCTGCACTTCACGCGCGAGGGCTGGAACTTCGCCGATCGCCATAATCTCGCGACCGACCTGTCGCAGATCGACATCCCGCGGATGAAGGACGGCAATCTCGATGGCGGCTTCTTCGCGATCTACACCGACCAGGGGCCGCTAACCCCGAAGGGCTTTGCCGATGCGCTCGCCTTCGCGCGCAAGCGTTCGGACCTGATCGACACGGTGATCGCCGCCAACGCCGCGAGCATCGCGCCGGCACTGACCGCCGACGATGCGCGGCGGCTGGAAAAGGACGGTAAGCTGATCGCTTTCAAGTCGATGGAGAACAGCTACCCGCTGGGTGAAGACCTGAAGCTGCTCGACGAGTTCTACAAGCGCGGCGTGCGGCTGGCGGGGCCGGTCCACTCCAAGAACAACCAGTTCGCCGATTCAGCCACCGACACGCCGCGCTGGAACGGGCTGAGCCCGCTGGGCAGACAGTGGGTCGCCGAGATGAACCGGTTGGGCATCGTGATCGACGCCAGCCACGCGTCCGACGCGGCTTTCGACCAGCTTCTCGAACTGTCGAAACATCCGATCCTGCTCTCCCACTCCTCTCTGCGTTCGGCGTACGACAATCCCCGCAACCTCGATGAAGGGCGGCTGCGCAAGCTGGCGGCGAAAGGCGGCGCGATGTGCATCTCGACGATCTTCCTGTCGGAGATGAACCTCTCGCCCGAACGCGCCGAGCTGTTCGGCAAATATGAGCATATGGACGCGATGTCGCCCACCGAGCAGGCCGATTTCATTCGCCGCTGGCACGAACTCGACAAGACCGAGTCGATGTGGGCGGCGGACTTCGAGAGCTATATGAAGATGGTGCTGCGCGCGATCGAGGTCGGCGGCGTCGACCATATCTGCTTCGGTGCCGACTGGGACGGCGGCGGCGGGCTGAAAGGCATCGAGGATATTACCGCGCTGCCCAGCATCACCGAGCGGCTGCGCGCCGCGGGCTATTCCGACGCGGACATCGAGAAGATGTGGAGCGGCAACATCCTGCGCGTGGTGGCGGCGCAGAAGCAGTGAAATGTGCCGCCAGCCCGCCTGGCGGTGTTGGCCGCGATTTGATCATCCTCGACGCGGTTGTCCATTCCGTCGCTTAGTCGAGCTGCATCGAGTCGATCGCGAGACCGCTGCCGTCCGCCAGATCGAGCTCGACCTTGTAGGTGCCGGCGTTGATCATCGACGGCGTTTCCACGGCGACATCCTGCCAGCCGTCACCTGACGCGAAGCGAAGCGCCATCGTCACCACCGCGATGCCGCTCGCGTCGCGGATCGAAAGTCGCGCGTCCGCGGGCGCGGCACCGCTCTTTGCATAGCGCAGCGCGATACGGTGGCGGCCGGCGACGCCGGTTTCGATCGTCCAGCCCAGCGTGGACGCGCCCGCGCCGAAGGCGATGAAGCCCTGGCCGCCATAGCCCTTCACATTGGTCTGCACCGATCCGTTGGTCACGCTGTTCGCGGGCAGTTCGGCATCGGTTATGCCGCGGCCACGGCCGCCGAGGAAGGTACCCGGCGCATAAGGGGACAGCAGCGGGCGGCGCACAAGCAGGGGCACGCCGGCGCCGACCGCGATCCACTCGCCCGCCCCGGCGCGGCGGGTGACGAAGCGCCTGACGTCGGCGCCGGTCGCGCCCTTCAGCTTGCTTTCCTGCCAGCCGGCGGGTGTGGCCATGCCCTGCGGTAGCGCGAGATAGAGCCGGGCATCGGTCCGCAACTGCACGGTGGCCCCCCCGCCGGCCCGCACCCAATCGCTGTCGAGCAGTTCGTGCGAGAGACCTGTCCAGCGGACGGCGCCGTCCGTCGTCGCGGCATCGCCATTGTCGAGATAGGACAGCGCGGCGGCATCGCCTTCCACTGCCGCGATCAGATCGGTTCCCTGCGGCCGCTGCGCCTCGCCGGGCCGGGCGGCGGAGATCGCGATGGCCGAGATGACTGCCTGCCCCGCCGCGACGCGCGGGAAGCTCAGCAGCAGCTTACCGCCCTCGGCGCGCGCGGTGACGATCTTGCGGATCGCGCGGCCGAAGCCGGCTTCCTTGAACAGGTCGAGGTCGCGGATCACCGTGCGGCCATTGACCGCGACGTCGAACAGCCGCCACCCGCGCGCGTCAATGCCGGCGCGACCATACCAGGGCTCGGCGAAGTAGAGTTCAATGCGATAATCGCCATCAGGCACCGCGAAACTGTAGCTGAGCTGCTCGCGTCCGTAGCGATAGCTTTGGAACAGCGCCGGCGTCGCGGTGCCTTCGATCATGTCGAAGCTCTTGCGGCGGCTGCCGAGCTGCGGATCGAGCTCGCCATAGGCATCCGCCCAGCTTCGCCAGCCCCAGGCGGCACCCGCTACCAGATGCCTGTCGCCCAGCCAGCGATTGCCATCGGCATCGACAAGTTCGGGCCCGCCGGCGTTGACGCGATAGAGATAATGGCGGCCCTTCTCCACCTTCACCACGTCGCGTGCCGCCTTGGCGGGTGCCTGCGTTTCAGCAGGCAGGTTGTTGAGCCGGATCGTATCCCGCGCGCGGACCGCGCCAGCCACGATGCAGGTGGCAGACAGGATGCTGGTGCGGACCTCGACATCATCCCAGCGGAAGCGGCCCTCGCCATCGCGCGCGCGCCGGCCGAGGCTGTAGCGGCCGTTGAACAGCTCCACTTCCGGGCAGTTCGAATAGACCTCGATGCCCGACTTGCGACCCGGCGCCTGCCAGCGATCAGGCCAGGTGTGCGAGACGATATAGACCATCGGCCCTTCCGCCGCCGGCACCTGCCGCGCGCGGAACATGTAGTAGACGTCCAGCGGCTCGCCCCACAGCGTCATCAGCCCCTTGTTGTTGGCGGGGCCGACATGATCGAGTTCGCGGATGCCATCCCAGATCTGGGTGCCGTCCATCTTCATCGGCCGGCCGGGATTTTCGTGGGTGGTGAGCAGCCAGTGGAACTGCCCGACACTGCGATCGGCGACTTCATCCGCCAGATGCGCCTTCTGCTGCATCAGCGCGGCCATCCGCGTTTCGGAGAGCACGCCATCGGAATGCGGCGCCTCGCTGTGCAGTTCGAGCGAACGCCACGCCCCATATTCGCCGACCAGCGCCTGCTTGATCAGTTCCTCGCCATATTTGGCGGGATCACCGCCATAGGTGCCGGACCAGTTCTGCGGCACATTCCAGTCGGAACCCTCACCGCCGTTGCAGGTGGTGATCAGCCGCTGCTTCGAGGCGGTCGGATCCAGTTCGCGGATCAGCGCGACCATTTCCTCGGCGAACGCCTTGGGCAGCTTGCTCTCGTTCTGCAGCCCCCACATGAACACGGCCGGGTTGTTGCGCCGCTCGCGCACCCAATCCGCCATCAATGCACGAAAGCCGGTGCGGAATTCAGGAGTGTCGAAATAGAGTGCGGCGCTGAACTGGGTCCACCAAAGCACGCCATCCTGCGCCAGCCGATCGCCGTAACGGAAATTGTGGGGATAATGGCCGTCGCGGAAGGCGTTGAAGCCGGCCGCCTCCACCTGCGCGATCCGCGCATCGACCTGCTCGGGCGAGAAGGCGTGCGATCCGCCGAGATTATGTTCATATTCGGCGATGCCACGCAGCGTCATCGGCTGCCCGTTGAGGAAGAAGCGCCGGCTGCCATCAGCCGCAGCGCGGATCTCGACCGTGCGGATGCCATAGGGCGTGCTGGTCTCATCGACGACCCGGCCATTCTCCATGATCCGCGCCCGCAGGCTGTAGAGCGTCGGAGCCTCCGGCGACCAGAGCCGCGGACGCGCGATCGTCGGCAAGGCGTGATCATATTGACCACGGGCGCCCGCCGCCAGCCGCTGGCGAATGCGGGCTTCGGACACCACCTTGCCGAACGGATCGACGATCTGGTTCACGATCTCGAAATCGCGCGCGCGCCCGGCGTCGTTGAGGATCTCGTTGCGTACCATCAGGTCCGCACGGTCTATATTCACCTGCCCGAGCGCACCCCAGGCGAACACGCCGAACGGCGCCACCCGCAACGACGATGCGCGCACCACATGCACCGGCCGGAACAGCCCGAACGGCTGCGATCCCTCACAGCAGCCATTCTTTTCGAGATCGTCTCCTGAGATCCAGGGCAGGTCACGGATGTTGGCGGGATTGTCGGTGCGAACGGCGATCAGATTGTCGCCGGCGCGCGCCGCATCGGTGATGTCGAGGGTGAAGCTGGTGAGCCCGCCCGCGTGCCGGCCGACCTGCCTGCCATTGACCCAGACGGTGGCATAGCTCGCTGCGCCCTCAAACATCAGCAGGATGCGCTCGTCCGCCCGGGGCACCGCGATCGACACGTGGCGGCGATACCAGGCGCTGCCATGGCGCGCGCCCTTCACAACCTGGCGGGCAAAGGCATAGCCCTGCCAGTTGTGCGGCACCGAGACGGTCGCCCAGGCGGCATCGTCGAACGCCACCGCTTCGAAGCCTTGCGCCGCAGGGAGTTTCCCATCCGCTTCGGCGTCGAACACTGCAGACCGCCAGCCATCCGCGATCGCCACATTCTCTCGCACCGTCCGCGCCTGTGCCGGGGCCGACAGCGACAGGCAAAGGAGAAGCAGCGCGAGACTGGCTCGAATGGGCACCGACAGCACCGCGCGGCTTTCGACGAAAAACGCCGCCATTCGGCGGGTCCGGTGCACAGCTTTCACGCGTCTCTCCCAAGGCGCCCATTCATACGGCCATCGCACGATCGGCTGGGCGGAATCGCTATTGCATATATCTCATCGCGGCGAACAGATATTTCACGACACATGATTGATATGAATCGACGCACGTAGCCCCGCTTTCGGCGTCGACCACGCTCAGCCGCCGCCAGCGCGGCATTTACGATACGGCGCCCGCGCAACGAAGGATTGCCAAACCTCGAACGCTATGTTTGTATGACAGTCATATCAGCATACCATCAGGGGGTTCGAGATGGTGGAGTCCGCGTCCAGGGGCGGCAGCTGGCCGCCACGCCAACAGGCGCGCTGGGCGCTGCTGCTGCTGCTGCTTGCCTATATCCTGTCCTTCATCGACCGGATCATCCTGTCGATCCTGATCCGGCCCATCTCGACGGATCTCGGCCTCACCGACATGCAGTTCGCGCTGGTGGGCGGGGTTGCCTTCTCGCTGTTCTACGTCACGGTCGGCCTGCCGATCGGCTGGCTGGTCGACCGTATCTCCCGAAGGGTTATCGTGGCGGCGGGCATCGCCTTGTGGAGCCTGTGCACCATCGCATCGGGGCTCGCCCCGAGCTTCGGCTGGCTGTTTCTGGCGCGGGTCGGCGTCGGCATCGGCGAAGCGGCGCTGTCACCCGCCGCCTATTCGCTGATCGCCGATTATTTCCCGCCGGAGAAGCGCGGTCGTGCGGTCGCCATCTACACGCTCGGCGTCTCGCTGGGGTCGAGCGTCGCCTATCTCGTCGGCGGAGCGCTGATCAGCTTTGCCTCCGGGCACGGCGGCATCGACATGCCGGTGCTGGGGGCCTTGTCACCATGGCGCTTCGTCTTCGCTGCAACTGGTCTGCCCGGCCTGCTGCTAGCTGCCGTCACGCTGACCATGCGGGAGCCACCGCGTCGCAGCCTTGCGGCGGCGGCCGCGGACGGCTCGGTGCGGTTGCTGGCCTTCCTGCGCGCGAACAGGCGCGTCTCGGCCTGCTACATCCTGGGCTACAGCTTCATCAACCTGCCCTTCGCCGGCTTCCTGCTGTGGGGGCCCGCACTGTTCGGACGGCTGCATGACATGGGGCCCGGCGTGCTGGCGTTGCCGCTCGCGCTCATCTTCCTCGTGCCGACCACGTTGGGGCAATGGCTCGGCGCGTTGATGACCGATCGCGCGCAAGCCGCGGGACATGGTGACGCCGCGTTTCGCACCGGCATGTGGTGTGCAGCGGTGCTCGTGCCGGTGTCGATCGCGATGCCGCTGCTGGCTAACGCCTGGGCGGCGCTGGCGACGCTCGCGATTCTGGTGTTTCTCGTCTGCGCGTCCGTTGGCCACCACGCGGTGGTCGCCGCCGCCATCGCGCCGAACCGGCTGCGCGGCATCTATGTCGCGCTGTTCTTCTTCGTCCAGAACGTGCTGGGCCAGGCCGTCATCGCCCTGGTGACCGCATTCTTGACCGATCATGTGTTCGGCCGCCCGACCAGCCTAGGTCTGTCGATGGCGATCGTCGGCGGCGTCGGCGCCGCAGCGGGTTTCGCCACGCTGACGATCGGCCGTGCGGCGCTGCGCCGCTCGGTCAGCGCCATTCCATCCTGATCCATCGATATCCACAAGCCGGGAGCCAAGATGAAGTTCGGTTTCTTCAACCTGATGCCATGGCCGCACTATCCGGAGCCGCCGCGCACCTATCCCACGCCCAACCGGGACTATGATCCGGAAGTCGGGCGCCAGCTCTATCACGACTATACCGACCTGCTGGTGCATGCCGAGGCGTGCGGTTTCGATATGGCTCTGTGCAACGAGCATCATTTCAGCCCGTACGGCACGATGGCCAATTGCAACCTGATCGGCTCCATCCTCGCGCGTGAAACCAAGACGATCGCGCTGGGCATGGTCGGCAATCTGCTGCCACTCTCGAACCCGGTCCGCGTTGCCGAAGAATATGCGATGATCGACGTGATGAGCGGCGGGCGCCTGATCGCCGGTTTCATGCGCGGCGTGCCGCACGAATATGTCGCCTATAATTCGCCGCCGGGCGAATCCCGATCGCGGCAGAAGGAAGCCGCGGAACTGATCATGAAATGCTGGCAGGAGCCAGAGCCCTTCGGCTGGGAAGGCGAGCATTACCAGTTCCGTTCGATCTCGATCTGGCCGCGACCGATCCAGTCGCCGCCGCGCGTGCTGATGTCGGCCAGCAACGAGGAATCCGCCGTCTTCGCCGCGCAAAGCCGCGCGATCATGGCGATGGGGCTGATCTCCGACATGAAACTCGCCCGCGCGAACGTCGACATCTATCGCCGAACTGCGAATGACCATGGCTGGGACCCGCTCGACGAAGAGATCATGATGGGTGCCAGCACCTGCATCTGCGAAACCGACGAGGAAGCGCATGAGGTGTTCGCGAGCGCGCTGGACTACTTCCACGGAACGCTGATGAAGCCCACCTATGACGCGCTGAAGCTCGTGCTGCAGGCCGGATACTTCAACAAGCAGGCGGCGGGTGCGAGCTATGACAGCCGGCTCGACAAGGTGGCCGCCAAGAAGACGATCCAGGAGATGATCGACGCCGGTTCGATCTTCTGCGGCAGCCCGGAAACCGTGGTGAACCAGATCAAGCGGTTTAGGCAAGAGCTTGGCTGCGGCGGCATCAACATGAGCATGCAGATCGGCAATCTGCCGATCTCAACCGTGCGCCAGGGCATGGAACTGTTCCGCGACCGCGTGCTGCCGCACGTCCGCGACCTGTGAGCGCGAGGGGCAAGATGTACGAGACCAAGACTGCGGCGCTCGCGAAAGGCGTCGTCACCTATTTCGAGGCGGGCGAAGGCCGGCCGTTGCTGGTGCTGCACACATCGGGTGGGCCGCTGTGGACCCCGCTGCTGGAAAAACTGGCGGGAGAGCGCCGCGTGATCATGCCGGTGCTGCCGGGCTTTGGCGGCAGCGCGATGCTGGAAGGCGTTGCAAGCGTGGTCGATCTGGCGGATCTCGCCGCCGACTTCATCCGCACCGTCATCGGCGCCGCGGCGATCGATGTGTTCGGCGGGTCATTCGGCGGCCGCGTCGCGCTCTATGTGGCGGCACGACATCCCGAACTGGTGGCCGATCTGGTACTGGAGGCGCCCGCCGGCGTCGCCCTCGGCGCGGACCCGGCGGCGCAGGATCCGCAGGCGGGCCGCGCCGGCCTGTTCGCCTATCCCGAAAAGGCGGCGCACCTGGCCCCGACGCCCCAACTGGCCGAGGGCAACCGCAACGCCTTCCGGGCCTATGGCGGGCCGCTACTGGTCGACGATGCACTTGTCGCGCTGCTGCCGACAATCGAAACGCAGGTGCTGACGATCATGGGCACGCTCGATCGCGTGACCCCGCCCGAAGCTGGCCGGCATATCGCCGCCGCCATGCCCAATGGTCGCGTGACCTATGTCTATGATGCCGCGCATGCCGTGCAGGTCGATCAGGCGGACGCGATGTTCCGCGTCGTCCGCCATTTCCTCGACAAGGGATCGGCGTTCATCGTGGCTAGCCGCGACTATGCCTGACGGGTGCGAATAGGCTGAGCCGGAGGAGGAAGTGGCAAGTCCACTTCCCCCCTATTGGTTGCAGGGTGACAGAAGACAGAAGACAGAAGAAGGAAGGGGCGCTCCGCTCGATCGAGTGCCGTTAACGACGCGCGAGGCACAACGCCTCTCAGCGTTGCTTCACCCATTTCGCGTACGCATCCAGCGCTGCCTGCGGCGCCGAGACCCACCAGTTATAGCCGTTGCGCCGACCAATCGAGATCTCATTGACATCGTCATGGATCGAGCGGTCCTTGTCGCCGAAAATCGGCTGGCCGGTGACGACGTCATAGTTGCGCGACCACAGAGGCCCCCCGCCCTTGCGCGGGAACAGCTTGCGCCCCTCGTCACCGACCTTTTCCCAGGCATGGTCGTAGAGCGCCACCGCCTTGAGCCACGCGATGCCCCCTTCCACGGCCGCACGAACGTCGGCCGAGGGGGCGGGCTGGTCCATCAGGAAGATCAGCACGTCCGTCGTCTCCCCGCTGGCTATCGAACGCGGTTCGTAATTGCGCGCCGAGATCGGCTCCAGCGTCAGCGGATCGACCTGTTGCGGCCAGCCGAGCCTCTTGCCGTCACGCCGCACCTGCGCGGCCAGGATCACATCCACCGCGCGCCCGACCGCGGCAGCCGATTGGCGGCGCAGATATTGCGGCACGAAGCGATAATCCGGCCGCGTCGCCACTTCCTGCAGCAGCATCGCGGCCTTGGCGACGGCGTTGTCGTTAAAGGTGATGCCGTCGTGGAAGCCGCCTTCCAGCGGCCAGATCTGCGGCCAGCCGCCGTTGGGATATTGTGCCGCGAGCAGATATTGGACGCCGCGCACGAAGCTCTCGCGATAGGGCGCGCCGTCTTCGCCGGGGAGCGCCGCCGCGACACGCTGGAGGAAGCGCATCTCGGTGGTGGTGGCATCATTGTCCAGCGTGCCAACGAAGGTCCAGAACCGGTCATAGGGCGCATCGAAGTTTGCCGGATCCTGGATCATCGTCTCGGCATCATTGGCGTAGCGCTGGCCAGGCAGGCGCGCAGGGCCGGCGCGGTTCTGGTTCTTGCTCCATCCGCCCGCCGGCGTCTGGAAGCTGACGATGGTATCGGCAATACGTCGCGCCTCCGCCGTCCCGTACCAGTTCGCCGGCTGATCGATCGGCATGTTGTATTGCGAGGGCCCGACCGCCCGCGGCGGCGGGGGTGGCGTCTGCCCCGGCGCAAGTTCGGTGACGAGCGATTGGCGATCGATCTGCATCTGCGCCCTGGAGCGCAGGAGATAGGCGCGCCACACCGCCTGTCGATCGTCCGGCAGCGTACCGATACGGTCTTCTGTGAGGGTGAGGGCCGGTTGGTTGACCGCGATGATCCTGGCATCGGCGCCTACGCTGGCAAGCGCCGTGCCGGCGAGGCTTAACGCAAGGGCAGTCGCGAATTTCATGGCTCTCTCCCTCAGGCCGCGCCGGCTTGCCACCGGTGGGGTCAGGCTGTTCCGCTTGTCGGTTGTCAGGTCAGTTCTGGCCAAAACACCCGTCCGAAACGCCGCTAACACGTCAAAACGGCTGGGAAAAGGGCAAAGCGCCCTTTCTTATCGTACAACTTTTTAAGCCGATCTGTCGTTGACACCGTTTCCGCTTATCCGGATGAGGGGCGCCAAACAGCCGCAGCCGCCCGGATCAGGAGAAGAGCATGGGCCCAGATTTCGCGAATGGCCTTCCGACGCGCTTCGGCATCGCCGCCACGCTGTTGCTGGCGAGTGCTTCCGTCCATGCCCAGGGCATCGACCGGAAGGCACTGGTCGAGCGACACGACCCCGTACTGACGACGCTCGATCCCCACGCGCCGGTGATGCTGGGCAATGGCGATCTCGGCTTCACCGCCGACATTACCGGCCTGCAGACCTTTCCCGAGCTTTACTCCCCCCTCGCCCCGCTGCTGACGATGGCGCAGTGGGGCTGGCACACGGCGCCGGACAAGGCGGGCTATAGCGAGAAGGACGGGCTGGTTCAGGTGCCGGTGCCCGGGCGGGGCGAACAGCCCTATGCCTGGATGCGATCATGGAGTGACGCCGACAAAAATCCGGCGATCAACTGGCTCCGCGCCAATCCGCACCGCATCTCGCTCGGTCGCGTAGCGATGACGATCGATGGCAAGCCGCTGCGGTTCGAGGCGGTTTCCGACACGCGCCAGCGGCTCGACATGTGGCGCGGCACGCTGACCAGTCGCTTCACCTATCAGGGCAGCCCGGTCACCGTGGTGACGCGTGTGCTGGCGGGGCGCGACGCGGTGGCGGTGGAGGTCATCTCGCCGCTGGCGAAGGCCGGACGCCTGGGCCTTTCCGTACGGTGGCCGGGCGTCGATCCGAAGATCAATCCCGATCCGTCCCGCTGGGACGGGGGCGGCGTGACGCAGGTGCTGCACAGCGCGACCCACAGGATCCATCTCAGGCGCGACATCGACGCGACGCGCTATTGGTCACTGGTTGAGAGCGACGGGGCGCTGGCCATGCAGCGCGACGGCGCGGTGCATGCCAGGGGGACGCAGGAGGCGCTGCGCCTGGTCGTCAGCTTCGATCGCGATGCCGCGCTCAAGCCACTGCCGGACGCGCGGACAGGCGCGACGGCCGTGGCCGATCGCTGGCAGGCGTTCTGGACGAAGGGCGGCGCGATCGATTTCAGCGGCAGCACCGATCCGCGCGCGGCCGAGTTGGAACGGCGGGTGGTGCTCTCGCAATATCTCTCCGCGATCAATGGCGCGGGCGAACTGCCGCCGCAGGAAGAAGGCCTGTTCTCCAACAGTTGGTTCGGCAAGTTCCACCTCGAGATGCACCCCTGGCATTCGGCGTGGCAGGCATTGTGGGGGCATCCGGACCTGCTCGAACGCAGCCTGCCCTGGTATGTCGCGCATCTTCCGCAAGCGCGCGCCGAGGCGGCGCGGCACAAGGTGCAGGGCGCATGGTGGCCGAAGATGGTCGGGCCGGAAGGGCGCAACAGCCCCAGCCTGGTCTCGCCTTTCCTCATGTGGCAGCAGCCTCATCCGATCCTGATGTCCGAACTCGTCCGGCGCGCCCACAAGGGCGACGCGGCGGAACGGCAGACGCTCGCCCGCTATGGCGAACTCGTCGAGGCGACCGCGGACCTCCTCGCATCCTGGCCCACCAATACGAATGGTCGGCTGAACCTGGGCCCGCCGCTGATCCCCGCGCAGGAGAATTATGATCCGCTGACGACGACCAACCCGACGTTCGAGCTGGAATATTTCCGCTGGGCGCTGGGTGTCGCGCAGCAATGGCGCGAACGGCAGGGACTGCCCCGCAAGCCCGCGTGGGACAATGCCCTGCGCCGCCTCGCCCCGCCGCCGATGCGCGATGGCCTCTATCTTCCCGTCGAGAACATGGAAGATTTTTGGACGACCGCGGCCTCTGCACGGTGCAAGGGCGATGCCGCTGCCGAGCCCTGCAAGAATCGCGACCATCCATCCTTCCTGATGGCCTATGGCTTCATCCCCGGCGCACGCATCGACGCGCCGGCGATGCGCCGCACGCTTGCCGCCGTGGAGGCGAACTGGGATCTGCGCCAAACCTGGGGCTGGGACTTTCCGATGCTGGCGATGGCGGCAGCGCGGCTGGGCGAACCCGAGAAAGCAGTCGACTGGCTCTTTGCCAATCGCAAGAACAACCAATGGGGATCAACGGGCATGACCCCGCGGGTTCACCTCGATGCCCATGCGGAGGATCTCGTGCCGGTGTCGGGCGGCGCGGGGGGCGTCGCGATGGCAAACAACCCCGATGGCGCGGGCTACCGGCGCGCTGCGGAGACCTATTTCCCGTCGAACGGCTCGCTGCTGATGGCAGTGGGGCTGATGGCGGGCGGCTGGGAAGGTTCGACCGGCCATGCCCCCGGCTTTCCCAAAAATGGCTGGAAGGTGCGCGTCGAGGGCATCACGCCCGCGCCCTGATCGCGATGGAGAGACTGATGATCGAGAAGCAGACGCGACGCGGCTTGCTCAAGGGGCTGGCCGCCGGAACCGTTGCAGGTGCGGCATTGTCGCGAACCGCAGCGGCAGCTCCGGCTCCGGCCGCGCCGGCGCGCCCGAAACCGACGGGACCGGCGCCGGCAGCGTGGACCGATCCGAAGACCGGCCGCCGGATCGTGCGGCTCAGCCCGGATGGTGGCGGCGGCAAGCTCTATTTCTACAAGAACAGCTTCACGCCGGAAGGGGATCTGATGGTCATGTCCTCTCCCGCCGGGATCACCACGGTGAACCTGAAGACCTATGCGCGCCGCACCCTCGTGGCCGATCCTGCGGCGGACCTGCTGTTCACGGCGCGCACGTCGCGCACCGTCTATTATTCGGTCAGCGATCCGGGCGAGGCGCAGCCGATGGATCGGCCGCGGACCATCTTCGCGATTCCGGCCGATGGCGGCAGCGCCCGCCGCATCGGACGCATCCCCGCCGGCCAGATCAACGCCGCCAATGCAGATGATACGCTGATGCTCGGCTTCGTGGCCTATGGCTCGAAACCGCTGCAGCCCGGCGTCAGGGATCCCAAGAACCGCCGCTTCGATCAGGCCGAATATGCCGCGACCGGTCCGGACGGCAAGCCGCTCAACTTCGCCCGCGCCAAGGGCGTGCGGATGCTGGAACGATGGGCGGCGCGCTATCCGATGGAGATCTTCACCTTCGATCTGAGGACCGGCGAGCGCAAGGTCATCCACAAGACAAACGAGTGGATCGGCCATACCCAATTCTCCCCCACCGATCCCCAACGCATCATCTTCAGCCATGAAGGCCCCTGGCATCGCGTCGATCGCATGTGGACGATGCGCAGCGACGGATCGGACCTGCGCAAGCTGCACGACCGCACGATCAACTTCGAGATTTTCGGCCATGAGTGGTTCGGCGCCGACGGCAAGGAAGTGTTCTACGATCTCCAGACGCCGCGCGGGCAGGTGTTCTGGGTCGCGTCGGTCAACCTGGAGACCGGCACGCGGGTGTGGCGGCGCGTCAGGCGCAATGACTGGTCAGTGCATTTCAACCGCTCGCCCGATGGCACGCTTTACGCCGGCGATGGCGGGGACGAGGAGATGGTCGCACATGCGCCCGACGGCAAATGGCTGGTCCTCCTCAAGCCCGAACCGGTGCCGGATGGCGACCCCGACAGCGACAAGCCCGATCTGGTCACGATCGAGGTCATGCGCTCGTTGCGGCTCGTCGACATGTCCGCCCATGACTATCGGCTCGAGCCGAACGTAACCTTCACACCCGATGGCCGTGGGTTGATTTTCTGTTCGAACATGCATGGCCTCAACCATGTATACATGGTCGACATCACCGGCGCCGACTGGCCGCTACAGGCTGCGCATTGAGCCCGCCCCGCTAGGGATACATCACATCTCTGCCGCCCGGCGATGCGACAAAGCGCCGGGCAAAATGAGCAGCTCACCGCAAAATCCCCGTTTCTCAACGCTTTTCATCCCACTAAATGCGTTGCGTCCGCTGTTAAGTTATCATACATCTTGATTGACACCGGTCCCATAGATTCCAGGTCCGGAGGGGAGAAGAAGATGTACGACGGCAGCAACGCACGGAAACGCCTCACCTTGGGCGCATCCGCCACCGCACTCATGTTGGCGACCTTGGCGGTGCCAGCGTTGGCGCAGGAAGCTGAAGCACCGCCGCAGGATCCCGCTGCGAGCACCGACGGCGCCCCCGTCGAAGAGATCGTCGTCACCGGCTTTCGCAGCAGCCTCGACAAGGCGCTTAACGTGAAGCGCAACGAGGCGGGTGCAGTCGATACCATTCTCGCCGAGGACATGGCGGACTTCCCCGACCTCAATCTCGCCGAATCAATCCAGCGCCTGCCGGGGGTCACGATCGAGCGCGACGGCGGCCAGGGCCGTACGATCAGCGTGCGCGGTCTCAACGCGGATTTCACCCGCGTACGGATCAACGGTCTGGAGGCGCAGGCAGCGATCGGCTCGAACCGCAGCCGTGGCTTCGACTTCTCGATCTTTGCCTCGGAACTGTTCAACTCGATCACGGTGCGCAAAACCCAGTCGTCCGAGATCGAAGAAGGCTCGCTCGGAGCGACGGTGGATCTGCAGACGGGCCGCGGTCTCGATTTCGGCGCGGGCATCCACGGCGCCCTCTCGGCGCAAGCCTCATACAACGACCTGTCCGAGAAGGTGCTGCCCCGCATCGCCGCGCTGCTGAGCTGGGCGAACCCGGATGAGACCTTCGGGGCACTCGTCTCTGTCGCCTATAGCGAGCGCCGGCCGACCAGCGAGAGCTTCAATACCACCCGCTGGCAGAGCGGCGATCGCTCCGCCGCTTATGGCGCGGGCAATAATTTCGCGGGCTGCGTAACCTGCACCACCGACGCCGAGCGCAGCGAGCTGCTCTCCGCTTATTATCCGCGCATCCCGCGCTACACGATCGGCTCCTTCGCGGAGGATCGCCTCGGCATCACGGCGTCGCTGCAGTGGAAGCCGACCGACGATACCGAGGTCAATCTGGATGGCCTCTATTCGCGCTTCAACCAGGAGGCGGAGAGCCCCAATATCGAGGCCATCAGTTTCAGCCGGGCCGCAGGCGGTGTGCGCGAAACGGTGGTGCGCGACTATGAGATCGATCCGACCAAGAACATCATCTCCTATGGCGTGTTCGACCGCGTCGACGTGCGCACAGAGAATGGCTTCACGCGGGACGAGAGCCAGTTCTCGCAACTCTCGCTCAATGCCAAACATGCCTTCAGCGATCGCTTCCGCGCGCGGATCAAGCTGGGCACTTCGCACGCGAAGGCGCGCACCCCCTTGTCGGTGTCCTACATGTTCGACGCGCAGAACATGAACGGCTACACGTTCGACTTCCGCGGCAACGACCGCCTGCCGCAGATCTCCTACGGCTTCGATGTCACCGACGGCCGCAACTTCACGCTGACCGAATGGCGCAAGAGCACCGGCGGCGCCGACTTCCGCCTGAAGACTGCCGGCGGCGCGCTGGAATATGACCTGACCGAAGACATCACAATCAAGGGCGGCGGCGAATATCGCACCTATGGCTTCGACACGTTCGGCTTCCAGCAGGCCGTCTCGACCCTGTCGGGCGCGGACCGGGCAACCGACGTGAGCAACCTCGGCAAGATCGAATCGCTTAAGGGCGGGCTCAGCATCCCGGCGGGCAGCGACCTGAGCTACATCACGCCGGACATCTGGGCGATCAACGACTTCCTGAGCATCTATGACGATCCACTCGTGCCGGCCTACAACGGCACGCGCGAGGTGAAGGAGCGTGACAAGGGCGCCTTCATCCAGGCGGACTTCAACACCGATATCGGCGGTCTGGTGGTACGCGGCAATGCCGGGCTGCGGTATGCGCACACCGGCACGACGTCCTCGGGTTTCCTCAACACCGATTATGTCACGGTGAAGAACAGCTACGAAGACTGGTTGCCCTCCTTCAACCTCGCGATCGAGCCCGCCAGCGACGTGGTCATCCGCCTTGGCGCCGCCAAGGTCATGTCGCGCCCCGCGCTGGGCGACCTGACGCCGGGCGGCAGCCTCTCCACGCCGACGCGGCGGGTGTCCTACGGCAACCCGATGCTCGATCCCTTCCGCGCGACCAATTATGACGCGTCGGTCGAATGGTATTTCGCCCGGGAATCGCTCCTTGCCGCGGCGGTCTTCTACAAGAAGATCGACAGCTTCATCACCACCGTGACCGATGTGGTTCCCTGGGCGAGCCTTGGCCTGCCGGACAGCCTGCTGATCGGCACCCCGGCCTCACCCGACGAGGATTTCGAGGTCACCCGCAAGATCAACGGCACGGGCGGCACGCTGAAGGGACTTGAGGTCCAATATCAGCAGCCGTTCAGCTTCCTGCCCGGCGCATTGAAGGACTTCGGCTTCATCGGCAATGTGACGTTCGTCGATGCCGAAGTCGATTATGGCGATTATGGCAAGAACCGCCTGACGGGCCAATCGAAGTTCATGTACAATGCCACGTTCTACTATGAGACGAAGCTTTTCAGCGCACGCGTTTCGGCAGCATATCGGGACAGCTATCTGGTCGCCTTTCCCGGCGGCAACAACAACACCGAAGAAGGCATCAATTCGACGCTCAACATCGATGCCTCGATCTCTTACCAGCTTACCGATGCCATCAAGTTGTCATTGGAAGCGGTCAACCTTACCGACGAATATAATGACCGCTATGTCGATGCCACCGATCGCGTATCGAACTATCGCCACTTCGGGCGCGAATTCCTGCTGGGTGTGCGCGGATCGTTCTGAGCAGGATTGAAGAGGAGAATGCGCGTGAAACGCAGCCGCCGGCATGCTGGATACCGGGCGCTTTGCGCGATCCTGCTCACGGGCACCCTGCTCGCCCCCCTCGCTTCGGCGAAGGCCGAGCCGCCGGTCGCCGGCGTCGAGTCCGACTGGCTGGTTTCCCTGCCCCGCCCGAAGCTCGACACGTCCGGCACCCGCCTGCCGACCCGCGCCGAAGCGCTGGCGGCAGCCGAATATGTGAACGCCGCGCAGATGGCCGACATGGCGCGTCAGCCGATCCCGCTCTCCACCGGCGGCGCGCTCGATGCCATGGCGCCCAACTGGGTCTCTGCAGTCTATTATGTCGGCGCGGCGCGGCTGGCGCGCGTTTCGGACCGCCCCGAAACACTGCGTTTCCTCACCATGGTCGCCGAACATTATCACTATGCGGTGCGCGGCGCGAAGTCCGGCAAGACGATGCTCAACGCCGACGATATCGCTGTGGGCGATCTTTATGAGGAGCTTTACGCGCGCCGCCGGATCGAGGGCGTGCTGATGCCGCTGCAACAGCGCCTCGACTGGCAGGTGCCGCACCTTGCCCGCAAGACGGACACGAAGGCGCTCATCTGGTGGTGGTGCGATGCGCTGTTCATGGCGCCGCCGGTGCTCGCGCGCATGTCCGCGATCACCGGCGACCCGAAATATCTGCTTGCCGCCGACAAGGAGTGGCGTCGCACGGCACAACGCCTCTGGGTGGAGCAGGACGGGCTGTTTCTGCGCGACGAACGCTTCGCCGGCCGCACCGAAGCCAACGGCAAACCCGTCTACTGGTCGCGCGGTAATGGCTGGGTGCTCGCCGGGCTGGCGCGCTGGATCGAGGCGATGCCGGCGGATTTCGCGGGCCGGGATTATTATGTCGACCTCTTCCGCAAACTCGCCGCGAGCACTGCGCGGCTGCAGCGACCGGACGGGCTATGGCCGTCCAGCCTGCTCGCGCCGGAGGCCTATGCCGAACCCGAGACATCAGGCTCGGCCCTGCTCACCTATGGCCTCGCCTGGGGCGTGAACCATGGCCTTCTCGATCGCGCGGCCTACCAGCCCCGGGTGCTGAAGGGGTGGGCGGCGCTGAACCGGCACATCCTGCCCGGCGGCCAGCTCGGTTCCGCGCAGAAGACCGGCGACCAGCCGGTGCACACGAAGCCGGAGGACACCGGGCCCTACGCCAATGGCGCCTATATCCTCGCCACGCTGGAAATGGCGAACCTCTCCGGTGAAACCCGCAGCCTGCCTGAAGCCGAGCCGACGAAGGACAGCGCAGCGCTCATCGCCGCGACCACGCCGGTACCGCCCGCCCCGAAGACCGTCCAGGGCGAGGCCGAAATCACGCGCCGTGCCGCCGAAATGAAGGCGACAGAAGCGCTCTCATACGATCCAGCCGATACCGGCCGTCCGGCGACCGTCGAACCGCTTGCCCTTCCGGCGCCGTCCGAACGCAAACCCCGCGCCGTCGTGCGCTTTGCGCCCGACCGGCTCGACGACCTGCTGTGGGAGAATGACCTCGTAGCCCACCGCATCTACGGCCCGGCGCTGGAAAAGGTGGAGGCGCCGTCCGGCTCGGGTATCGATGCCTGGGCGAAGCGGGTGCGCTGGCCGTTCATGGATCGCCAGCTCAAATTCCCCAACTACCATGTCGACCGCGGCGAGGGGCTGGACTTTTACGATGTCGGCCGCACCCGCGGCACCGGTGGCCTCGGCATATGGTACGACAACAAGTTGTGGACCAGCCGCAACTTCGCGAGCTACCGGATCGACGAGACCGGCGGCAAGGTCGCGCGCTTCTCCGCGACCTACAAACCCTGGCCCGTCGATGTCGTCCGTACGGTATGGGAAACGCGCGAATTCTCGCTGCCGTTGGGATCGCACTTCACCAAGATGCGCTCGACACTGAGCTCCAACACCAGCGAACCCCTTACCGTCGCCATCGGCATCGGCAAGGTCGGCAAAAACGGCAAGGGCTTTCTCCAGCAGGATAAAAACACGGGCCGCATGACCTATTGGGAGCCGGAAGACGCCGGGCACGGTGCGCTGGGCGTCGCCGTGGCCGTGGATCCGAAGATGCTGGTCGGCTTCGCACAGGATGCGGAGAATTATCTCGTCCTCCTACGGATCGACCCGGGCAAGCCCTTCACCTATTATATGGGTACGGCATGGAACCGCGGCGGCGACGTTCCAGATCGCACTGCCTGGGAAAAGCTTGTGGCGGCGGAGACCTTCGCGTTCTGACCCAGCAGGAATGACCCGCGACACCGGTCCATGGGCAAGACGGCTGAACCCACCATCGAACGCTTTCGATGTTCGGGCGACCAGGCGGACGGCCGGATGCCAGGCGTTATGGCGTGACGATGGGCGCCCTTACCCAGTTTGCCGACGGTCGAATACCGATGTCCACCGCATTATACGGATGCCCCTCGGCGGCCTAACTCCGATCAGCACGAGTTGCTGACAACTGCATTAATGCCCGCGCCATCGCTCGATCGCGGTTCGCGGGAGCGGGTGGCTCGGCGGTGTTGTGGGACGCCGCCGAGCCATTGCCCGTGTCGACGCGGCCGCCTTGCGGATAGCCCCAAAAGATCATTGGACGGTTTGGAGCATTGCGGCCAAGCGGCAGCAGCCGTAGCGCAATTCCCACAGTTGGCTGCTCGGTTAGGCCCGGGTGCGGGCGTACCCCACACGTCCCCCGGGCCGTTCGTCGAGAAGCTGCGGCGCATCGAGGCGCTGCCCATGGGCTGGATGCCGGCGATCCCTACTGCCCGGACGCAAAGGGATCATTGTCCGGATCGTCATGCCACTGATACTCGGCGATCATGGCCGCATGTTCGGCCGCCTTCCGTCCATAGAGCTTTTCGACCAGGGCAAGCGCCATGTCAGTGCCGGCCGACACGCCGGAGGATGTGGCATATTTGCCATCGAAGACCCAGCGCGCCTTGCGCCGCCAGCGAACCTTATCCGATTGGCTTGACACCCAATCGAAGGCCAGTTTGTTCGTCGTGGCCTGGCGCCCATCGAGTACGCCTGCCCGCGCGAGGATGGCGGCACCCGTGCAGACCGACACCGTCCACCGGGTGGCACGATCCTGGCGACGAACGAAGTCGAGCAGGGCCGCGTCCTTCACCAGTGGCCGCGTGCCCATGCCACCGGGCACCATCAGAATGTCGAGCTGAGGTGCCGATCCGAACGAACTGCCCACGTTCACGACCGTTCCCTGCGCAGAGGTGACCGCACCGCCATTCGGGGATATGAACAACAGGCGATGTTCGGGAAGCCGCCCCCACATCTGAACCGGGCCGAACACGTCGAGCGTCTCGAAATCGTCGAACAGTACAATCCCGATCAGTCGCGATTTCGACCCGCGGCTTGCCTCATCGTCCGTCATTGCCTCAGCATCTCCCTTCGTCTGCGCCGACGCTAGATCTCTTGCGCCGTCCGCGGCCTCAGCATCGCGCTGCGCCCACAACGGCAGCAGCGCGGCGACCGAGCCGATCCGGATCACCGCCCTGCGCGTGAAAGCACTGCTCATGCCGGAAACACGCCAGTCGTCAGGTGCCTGTAGCCGTCGATCCGGACGGCGAAGGGGCCGGTCGGGCGTGGCGTACGGTCTTTATTCTGGGTCGCGTCCATCTTGGATCATCCCTTATCGCATGTGCTGCGCGGGCGGCTGGCTTTCGCCTTCTGGCCGGAGGTCGGTCGCCGCCCGCCCGCTGCCATCCATCTCCATCGGACAGGATTTGTGTTCGTGAACGATGTGCCACGCACCATCGTCGCGACGCAGGACGATGGTCCGGCGGTTCCAGGCGTCAAGCGGCCCCTGCCCCTTCTTGTCGCCGCGCATTCGGCTCAATCCGAACACGACGGCGAGATTCCGCTCTAGGATCAGTGCCGGCTCGAAGAGTTCGACGGTCACTGGCCCCTCCCAAATGGCGAACCACGCATCAGCCCAGACGGATCGTTCAGCGCATTACCGCGCACTTCCAGCGGTGGCGGCAGATCATATATCACTGAGTCCGCCTCGTTCGGGGCGATCACGCCCGCAGCATCGCCGCGTGCGGTGGCGGCATCCTGCTCGCGAAGCAGCGCAAGAATATCATCCCTGTCGGTTCCCGACATCCGATCCTCCTCACCCTGTGCAGATGCGAAGCCTGCCGCAGCCCTGCTCGGCTGCGGTCATCGTGCGCCCATCAACGCCGCAACACGAGGACAGCCTCTTCCTTCAGCCGCATCTGGCGGGAGATTGCGACCGACAGCGCTTCTGCTGCGCCGAAGAGTTTGTCGATCAGATCGATGCACGGCAAATATAGATGGCGGTCAAACGCCGGGCGATTTCCGGAACATGCAGTTGGCCGGGGCGATCCGCACGGCAGATGATCGGCTGCACAATGTCGAGCAACAGGCACCGCCGGTCGGCCTCCAGGAGCCTGCACGATGGCACCGGCAGCGCGGTCCGATCGTTCGTGTCCCTCCGCCTTCCCGTTGCCCAACAACCAGGGGAAGGTTGTATCGACAGGTTATGGAGATGAGCCAATGACTGCAGATCCCATCCTCCTCATGGGCGGATCCGGCGCGATCGGGCGCCAGAGCGCTCAGGCGTTGCGTGCGGTTTATCCCGATGTACCGCTCCTGATCGGGGGACGCGATCTGGCGAAAAGCCGGGAGGCGGCGGAGGCGATCGGCAATGCCGAAGGCGTGGTCCTGGAGCCGCGGGAGGACGATCTCGGGCTCGGCGATCGCGGCGTGCGGGCAGCCGCCGTTTTCTATGCCGACGAACGCCTGGCCGGCCTGCGTTTCGCGCAACGGCGCGGGATACCACATCTCGGTATCTCATCGGGCATTTACGAGATCGCGCCGGAAGTCGCGATCCATATGCATCGGCCGGACGCCGCAGCGATCGTGCTCGGCTATGAATGGCTTGTCGGCGCGACCACCGTCGCGACGCTGGAGTGCGCAAAATCGTTCAAACGCCTCGATGCCATCAGGATCGGCGCGCTGGTCGACGATGATGAGCAGCCGGGTCCGGCCGTCGCGGAGGATTTCGAGCGCCTTGCCGGCATGCTGCCCGCCGCTTTGACCCGCAGCGATGGTGCCTACATCTGGCGTCGTGACGACGAGGCAAAGACGACATTCAGCGCCATTGACGGAACGCGGATGGAGGCATCCGGCTTCTCGTCCATCGACGTCGTTGGCCTTGCGACGGAAACGGGCGCACCGACCGTCGAGTTCAATATCGCCAATGGCATCAGTTCGAGCCGCCGCCGCGGCGAACCGATGTCCACCGAGATCATCATCGAGTTGACCGGTGAAGACCAGGAGGGTGCGCTTCGGCGTACGCGTCACGCGGTCTTCCACCCGGGCGGCGCCGCGCCGCTGACCGCGCTCGGCGTTGCCATGATCCTCGAGCGGCTGACGGGGCTCGACGGTGCGGTTCCGACGGCACCGGGCTTGTATTTCCCATATCAGGTCGTCGATCGCGCCACCTATATCGCGCGGTTGCAGGCGGCAGGCGGGGCTATCGTGGCGCTTGATCCCCCCGGAGACTGAAACGCAATTTTCCTGTCAGCGCCAGGCTACTCGTCCTTCACATCGGCTGAGAGCCTGGCCGCCATTCGGGGCCGTGTCTATCAAACGGGCCATTCCAAACTGCTCAATCGTCGAACAGGACCACGCCCACCGATGCGGCGGAGATCCTGACCGCATCATCGACTGATAGACGGCCGCAACCGGTGATGATCAGCCTGGATCGTTCGGTCATGGCGGCGGCCACAAGGACAAGGTCAGACGCGCTGATCCTGGTTGCCGAAACCCGAACACCGCCACCTGCCGCAACGATGCGGATCAAGTCATCGGTGCTGCGATTGCTCCAATTCCCAAGCATCTTTCATTCCCGATTTCGCTCCAGGAGCGCATGGTACAAAACGGCTGTGCAGGGGGGACTATCCAGGTCGGTGGACAACGGCAATCGACTGGTAAGACGACACGTCACCGCCGGTGCGAGCCGGCACGCACCGCGACGGTGCCACACCGGCATCGTGATCCGATTGCCATCTCAGCGTCAGGATTCGGAGATCGTCTCATCCTCGATCGCCGCCAGGATCATCCTCTCCCAGATTTCCGGGTCACCCACTGCAGCCATCCGACCACTGGGCGCGCGCAATGCGTTCAGAACAGCCAGTGCGGCCCCGGTGAAATCGGGCCAAAGCGCATTCACCGCCTCGCCTGCCGAGACCATATCGCCTTCGCCGTTGCGGCTGAGTTCATAACCGGCGAGTACGCGGGCGACGCGCTCGACGGGTGCAGTGTTGGCAGTATCCACTGATGGCCTCCATTCGTGCAGCCCCTAGCTGAACGATCCGGCCCGGTGCGGGTTGCAGGAAGACGAACCGGCTCCGCCCAGCGGGAAGGCCCGAGCGTGTTTGCACCGTTGCCGGACGCAGCATCCAAGAGCCGTTTCGAGAAGCCCATCGCGCGCTCACAGCAGATCATAACGATTAACAAGCGACTGCGCTTGGGCAGGAATATGTGGGCACCTTCCCTGCCGCCGAAAGGATCCGAGCCATGTCGACGCGTTTGCCCGAGACCTTCACCGACCGCCGCGGCTTCGTCCACGGCGCCGCCGTGATTGCCGCCGCCGTGGCCGGCGGCGGCACATCCGCCGCTGCCGCGGCGACGGTACCAAGGCCATCGCCCCGCCCGCCCTTCGGACCGCTTCGACAGATCGACGCCGGAGTGCTCAGCATCGGTTATGTCGAGATGGGGCCTGCTTCGGGCCCGGCAGTGCTGCTTCTCCACGGCTGGCCCTACGCCATCGATGCCTTCGCCCAGGTGGCGCCGCTGCTCGCCGCGCGCGGCTTTCGCGTGATCGTGCCGCACCTGCGTGGTCATGGCAGCACCGTCTTCCGCTCGGCCGAGACACCACGCAACGCGCAGCAAGCCGCGCTCGCCGCCGATGGACTAGCTTTGTTGGACGCGCTGCGCATCGATCGGGCGATCGTTGCGGGCTTCGACTGGGGCGCGCGGACGGCAGACATCATGGCGGTGCTCTGGCCCGATCGCTGCAAGGCGCTGGTTTCGGTCAGCGGCTATCTGATCGGCAGCCAAGCCGGCAACGCCACGCCGCTGCCGCCGCAGGCCGAGCTGCAATGGTGGTATCAATTCTACTTCGCTACCGAGCACGGCAGATCCGGCTATGCCGCCAATACCAAGGCGTTCAACCAGCTGATCTGGCAGCTCGCCTCGCCCAAATGGCAGTTCGATTCAGCGACCTTCGAGCGTTCAGCGGCGGTGTTCGCCAATCCTGACCACGTCGCGATCGTCATCCACAATTATCGCTGGCGGCTCGGGCTCGCCGAGGGCGAGGCGCACTATGATGCGGTGGAGACCAGGCTCGCCGCCGCGCCGCCGGTAACAATCCCGACGATCACCCTGGAAGGGGACGCCAATGGTGCGCCCCATCCCGAACCCGGCCAGTATCGCGCGCGGTTCACCGGTGCCTATGCGCACCGGCTGATTACCGGCGGGATCGGCCACAATCTGCCACAAGAGGCGCCGGCGGCCTTCGCCAAGGCGGTGCTCGACGTCGCGCAGCTGGCGGGCTGAGGAGGTTGATATGCAGCGTCTCGCCACCTGCGGCCTCGCGCTTGGCGCCCTGATCTTCGACGTCTCCAGCCTGGCCATCGCGCGGCGCCCCGCGCATGATGGATCGCCGGTCTACGGCGTCGAGCTTCCCAAGGGCTATCGCGACTGGAAGCTGATCAGCGTTGCGCACGAGGCCGGCAAGAACAATGATATCCGCGCCATCCTGGGCAACGACATCGCGGTGAAAGCCTTCCGCGACGGCAAGCGTCCGTTTCCGGACGGGTCCATTCTCGTCCGGCTGGCGTGGAGGTACCAATCGTCGCCCCGCAACGATCGCGTCTTCCCCGCGCCTCAGTCGTTCATCGCCGGCGAGCCGATCAACGTTCAGGTCAGCGTCAAGGACGCCAAGCGCTATGTCGCGAGCGGCGGCTGGGGCTATGGCCAGTTCGAAAACGGCGCGGCGAACCAGGATGCAGCGCTCAACCGGACCTGCTTCGCTTGCCACGCCAAGCTCAGCGCGATCGACGACAAGGCAGACCTCGTCTTCACCGGCTATTCTCGCTGAAGCAACCCGCCCGCGACCGGCACCGCATTTGCGAAAGAAGCCAGCCGCGGGCGCGCATTCATCGATCGATCGCCGCCCGTTCGATCAGGCTCGCCACCGCTGGTGCGTTCGAGACCATCACGACGTGCGAGGCCCCCTTCACGACGAGCGTTTCGCGCGCCTGCGCACGGCCGGCCATGAATGCCAGTGCGGCGGGCGGGATATTGCGATCCTTGTCGCCATAGACGAACCATGACGGAACATGCCTCCACGCGGGCGCAGTGGACACCTCCCCCAGCGCTGCTTCCGCGATCGGGCGTTGACCGACGGCCATCAGCCGCGCCTCGGCCAGGGACACGTCCGCTGCGAACTGCTCGTGAAAACGTGCCTGGAGGACGTACAGGTCGTTGCCGCTGCCCGCGAGCTTCACCGGCGGCGCCAGCGCGGGTGCGAGCGTGCTTCCCGGGAACTTGCCGGTGAGGCCAATCGCAGTCTCTCCCGCCTCGGGCGCGAAGGCGGCGACGTAGACCAGTGCCTTGACGTTCGTCGCGCCTTCGCCCGCCTCGCTGATGACTGAGCCGCCATAGCTGTGCCCGACGAGCACGACGGGACCCGGGATGCTGTCAACCAGCGCGCGCACGGCATCAGCATCGGCGCGAACCCCCCGTAGCGGATTTGCGGCGGCGACCACCGTATAGCCGTCGCGCGTCAAAATCCGCGCTACGCCATTCCAGCTCGATGAGTCGGCGAAGGCACCGTGGACGAGCACCACGGTTGGTTTCGCGGTTTGGGCCTGCGCGGTGAGCGGCAGCGCCGCGGCGGTGAGCGGCAGCGCCGCGGCGGCGAGCAACAGCCCGCCGGCGATAAGCTTGTTCATGTTGGCCTCTTCGAGATCGGGGTCAGACGAGACGGACGACGACGTCGATATTGCCCTTGATCGCTTTCGAATAAGGACAGGTGCGGTGCGCCGCCTCGATCAGCGGGCGTGCAACCTCGGGCTCGATGCCCGGGACGCTGACATCGAGCCTGGCGGCGAGCGCATAGCCGTCTGCGCCGTGGCGCAACTCGACCGCTGCATCGATGGCGAGATCGGCGGGCAGGGTCACGCCCTTGGCCTTGGCGGCAATCGCCATGGCGCCTTCGAAACAGGCTGCCCAGCCGGCAGCGAAGAGCTGCTCCGGATTGGTCCCGGTGCCGGTGCTGCCGGGCGCCGCGAGTGCGATGTCGAGACGGCCATCCGAACTGCGGGCGGCGCCCTCCCGACCCCCGGTGACATGCACGTGCGCGGTGTACAGGGTCTTGGTGTCAGACATGATAGTCTCCTTAGGGGTCGGGCTCAGCGGAGCGGGCGAAAGGCGGCGCGGACTTCCTCGGCAAACAGCCCGGGCTTCTCCCAGGCGGCGAAATGACCGCCGTCGCGTGCTTCGTTGAAGTAGAAGAGGTTGGTGTAGCAGCGCTCGGCCCAGCTTCTCGGCGCGCGGAAAATCTCGCCGGGGAATACGCTCACGGCGACCGGCAGATCGATGATCCCGCGGGCATTGAAGTTGTTGCTATGGTCTTCCCAGTAGATCCGCGCGGCGGACGCGCCCGTGCCGGTGAGCCAGTAGAGCGACAGGTCGTCGAGGATCGTATCGCGGCCCAGCACGCGCTCGGGATCGCCAGCGGGATAAGTCCACTGGCCGATCTTCTCGTACATCCAACCGGCCATCCCGACCGGCGAGTCGACCAGCGCGTAGCCGATCGTCTGAGGCCGGGTGTTCATCATCGCGGCATAAGCCGAATTGTCGCGATAGAAGGCGACGAGTTGGTCGAATGCTGCACGTTCTTTGGCTGACAGGCTTGCTGGCCCGGAATCGCCGGCGGCAAGGGCATGGGCGATCTCGGCAGGGACCACCGCAGGCATGTTGAGGTGGATGCCGATCAGCCCGGGCACGCACTGGAGCGCCATGCGCTGCGAGATCACCGAGCCGCAATCGCCGCCCTGGCTTACATAGCGGTCATAGCCGAGCCGCCGCATCAGCGTCGCCCAGGCACGACCGATCCGATCCGAGCCCCAACCCGGGCCCGTCGGTTTGGCGGAAAAGCCGAAGCCAGGGATCGAGGGAATGACCAGATGGAACGCATCTTCGGCCTTGCCTCCATGCGCAGTCGGGTCAGCCAGTGGCGCAATGACCTTGAGGAATTCGAGGATCGATCCCGGCCAGCCATGGGTGAGGATCATCGGCAGCGCGTTCTCGTGCCGCGAGCGGATATGGAGGAAGTGGATGTCGAGCCCGTCGACCCGCGTCAGGAACATCGGCAGCGCGTTGAGCCGCGCCTCGACCTTGCGCCAATCATAGGCCTCCGCCCAATAGCGCATCAGCGGCTCGAGCGCTTCGCGGCGAACGCCCTGGCCGTCGTCGTCGACCGGCTGGGTATCAGCCCAGCGAGTTTCGGCAATCCGGCGCCGCATCGCCCGTATCTCTGCGTCCGGAACGGCGATCCGGAAAGGTCGAATGGCACTGTCGCTTCCTTGAGCGCGGGCGATCGACGGCAACGCGCCGAGCGCTCCTGCCACGCCCGCTGCGGCGACGAACTGACGACGCGAGACTTGGTCTGCGAACATGCGGCTATTCTCCCGATCTTGTCCTGAGTGGATCTAGGGATACGGGGCGGTCGCGCACGTTAGGTGCGGTGATCCCGTGTTAGCGTGCGCAAGGGCTGCAGACGGGCAGCAACGGCTATCAGCAACTAACGCATGCATGGCGACGGCTAACGCGAAGGATCACACGCCCGGCCTATGTAAGCGATAACCAGCACAGGAGGCAGGCACCATGCACAACAGACGTTCGCTCGGCTTCGCGGCAGTCGCAGTTGCCGCCGCTGTTGCGACAACCGCGCTTTGCTTTGGCGACGCGCTCGTCCTGGCCCGGTCTCCGACCAAAGTCGGCGACGCAGCATCGCAAGCACCGTTAGTGACGACCGCGCAGCCCATCGATGTGCTGCAGCGCGCCGCGCCTTGGCTTCTGACGGCGCCCGATGGCCGCAAGTCGCTGCGCGGCAAGGTCGTCGTCGTCAATTTCTGGACCTATTCGTGCATCAATTCCCTGCGCGCGATTCCCTATCTCCGCGCCTGGGGCCAGCGCTACGGCAACGATGGGCTGGAAGTCGTTGGAATCCACGCGCCCGAGTTCGGCTTTGAAAAGGATCCGGCCAATGTCCGCCGCGCTCTCGCGCAACTGGGCATCCCCTATCCGAACGTGCAGGACAATGATTATGCGGTATGGCGCGCGTTCGCCAACAGGGGCTGGCCGGGCATCTACTTCATCGACGCGCAAGGCAGGATCCGTGACTATCAGCTCGGCGAAGGCGGCTTTGACGCGGGCGAGCGGTTGATCCGCACGCTGTTGAGCGAGGCGGGCCATGATGTCTCGGACGTGCCGTTGGCTCCGGTCGATGCCAAGGGGGTCGAGGCGCAAGCCGATTGGCCCGATCTGGGCTCGCCAGAGGCCTATCTGGGTTACGCGAAGGCGGCGGGCTTCGCGTCTCCGGACGGTTTCCGCCGGGATACCGCTCACGTTTATTCCCCCGCCGCGGCGCTTTCGCGCAATCGCTGGGATCTGACGGGTCGCTGGAAGATCGGCAGCGAATATGCGGTGCAGGAGAGCGATTCCGGCAGCATCCGCTTCCGCTTCCACGCTCGCGACGCCCATCTTGTGCTAGGCGGCGCGCCAGATGGCCGCCCGGTGCGCTTCCGCGTGACGATCGACGGCCGTGCGCCCGGCGACGGCCACGGCGTGGATGTCGATGCGGCCGGTTGGGGCGAAGTGCGGGAGGACCGGCTCTATCAGTTGATCCGCCAGACCGACGCAATCGCGGATCGCACGCTGGCAATTCAATTCTCGCGCCCCGGCGTGCGCGCCTATGTCTTCACGTTTGGTTGAGGAAAAAGACCGTGGCAAAAACCTGGCTGGTGACCGGCAGCTCGCGCGGCTTCGGACGCGCTTTGTGCGAGGCGATCCTCGACGCCGGCGACAATCTGTTGGCGACGGCGCGCGATCCCGATCAGCTTGCCGGCCTCGGCGACGGTCGCCCCGGCACGCTCGCCACCGCGCGGCTCGACGTGACCTCCGAGACGGACGTCGCTGCCGCCATATCCACGGCGATAGCCGCGTTCGGCACGCTCGACGTGCTCGTCAACAACGCCGGCTATGGGGATGTCGGCTCGGTCGAGGACACTTCGCTGGCCTCTTTCCGTCGCCAGATCGACACCAATCTCTTCGGCACGATAGCAATGACCAAGGCCGTGATCCCGCACATGCGCGCGCGGCGGAGCGGCCATATCATCCAGTTCTCGTCTGTTGGCGGAAGGCTCGGCGCGCCGGGTCGCGCGGCTTATTCGGCGGCGAAATGGGGCATCGAAGGCTTTTCCGAAGTGCTGGCGCAGGAAATGAAACTTGTCGGCGTTCGCGTGACGATCATCGAGCCAGGGGGCTTCCGCACCGACTTCGCCGGATCCTCGACCACGCTCGACACCGGCCGCGCGGAATATGACGCGGTGGTCGGAAATGCAGCACGGATGCAGGCGGCATATCATGGCAGGCAACCCGGCGACCCCCACCGGGGCGCGCAAGCCATTCTTGCCATCGTCGCATCGGATGCCCCTCCACTCCGCCTGCCGCTGGGAAGGGACGCCGTCACCGCAATCGAGCGCAGCGATCAGGCCCGGCTTGACGAACTGGCCCGCTGGCGTGCGCTTAGCCTCACTACCGATTTCCAGGAGGAATGAACGCACCGGGGGATTGAGGCAGGCCGCCAATCGCGGCATGGATCGGCCCGGCGGACAAGGCTAGGGGCGGATCGTGGCGGACCTGGATCGGCAGCTTGGTGGGCGCATGTGTTTCGGGCCTTTCTGCCTGCACCCTGAGGCGCGCCTGCTGACCCGGCACGGCGAACCCGTCGAGATGGGCGGCCGCTCTTTCGACCTGCTCGTGGTGCTCACCGAACAGCCGGGCCGGGTATTATCCAAACGCGAGCTGCTCAAGCGCGTCTGGCCCGACGTGGTGGTCGAGGACGGAAGCCTGCGCTTCCACATGGCCGGGCTACGCAAGCTGCTCGGCGACGGTGTCGACGGTGCGCGTTACATCACGACCCAAGTCGGGGTCGGTTATGCGTTCGTTGCGCCGGTCGAGCGGCAGGGCGGTGCGGAGCGGCGAGGGCCGGAAGACGGCGGAAGTGGCCCTGCCGGCACGAACCTGCCCCCGCGCCTGCCGCATCTGATCGGGCGTGAGCGCGACGTAACGCTTCTGATCGATCGCATCGCCGATATCCCGCTGTTCTCGATCGTCGGCGCGGCGGGTGTCGGCAAGACGTCGCTCGCCATCGAGACCGGTCACCGGCTCGCCCCGCTGTTCGAGGATCGTGTCACCTTCGTCGACTTCAGCATGATCGAGAACATGGCGGTGGTGCCCTCGATGATCGCCGGCGCGATGGGCATCGCGGTGCAAAGCGACGATCCGACTGCCGTGATCCTCGGCCATATCCGCGATCGCTCGTTTCTGCTGATCCTGGACAATTGCGAACACGTCATCGAGGCTGTCGCCGCCATCGTCGAACGAATCGTAGACCAGGCGCCGCGGGCCAGGATCCTCACCACGTCGCGCGAGCCGCTGCGCGTGCGCGCTGAGCATGTCCTGCGTCTGGACGCGCTCGACTATCCGGAGGACCTTTCGGAGCTGACGTGCGAGCAATTGCTGGCTTATCCGGCGGTGCAGCTCTTCCGCGAGCGAGCGATTGCCGCCGACAGCGCGCTGGTGGTCGACGACGAGGCCGCCCGGTTGCTCGCCGAGATGTGCCAGCGGCTCGGCGGCATGGCCCTGCCGATCGAACTGGCCGCCGTCCGCGTGGCGACGCACGGCATCGCCGCCACCGCGCGCCAGCTCGGCGAGCGCTTCATTCTCGCCTGGCCGGGCCGCCGCACCGCGCAGCCGCGCCAGCAGACGCTCCAGGCGACGCTCGACTGGAGCTACGATCTGCTTTCCGGTTCCGAGCGTATCGTGCTTGAGCGGCTCTCGATCTTCGTCGGTCCGTTTTCGATCGACGCCGCCCTGGAGGTCGTTGCCGATGTTGAGATCGGATCGGACGAGGTTGCAGTCGCGCTCGACGAACTCGTATCCAAGTCGCTGATCGCACCCGATCGTTCGCGCCGCACGGGCACCTATCGGCTGTTGGAGATGACGCGCGCTTATTCGCGCGAGAAGCTGCGCGCGCGCGGCAACGCGACGCAGAGCGTCATCGCGCGTCGCCACGCCGCCTTCTTCCTCGCCGCGCTCGAAATGGCAGAGGAAGACGAGGGCGTGCTGCAGGATGCGCGGCCGCTCCGGCCACAGCTCGGCAACATCCGCAGCGCGCTCGACTGGTGCTTCGGGATCGACGGCGACCGGCGGCTGGCCGTCCGCCTCGCGGCTGCCAGTGCTCCCGTATTCCTCAACCTGTCGCACCTGCTCGAATGCCGTAATTGGTCGAGCCGCGCGCTGGCGGAAATCCTGGACGACCAGCGCGGCACCGCGTTGGAGCTAGAGCTGCAAGCCGCACTCGGTATTACGCTGATGTTCACGCGCGGCAACAGCGCGGCGGCGGGAGACGCGCTTGCCCGCGCGCTCGAGATCGCAACGGCGCTCGACGACAAATGGAACCAGCTGCGCCTGCTCGGCCGGCTCCACATCTTCCACGAGCGCGTCGGCGAGTATGAGGTCGCGTCACGCCACGCGGAGCGTGCTGTCCAGGTTGCCGAAGCGCTCCGCGAACCCGAGGCGATCGGCGTCGCTTATTCACTGTTGGGCATCTCGCATCATCTCGCCGGCGACCAGAACGCCGCGCGGCACGCGCTCGAGCTTTCACTGCGGAAGAGCCCACCTTCAGCGCGCGGGCAGACCATCCATTACGGCTTCGACCACCGCAATCGCTCCGGGATTGCCCTGGCGCGAACGCTTTGGCTTACTGGCGACGCCGAGCAGGCGAGACGACTGGCGCAACAATTTGTCCGCGAAGCAGCCCATCTCGACCATTCGATCACGCATTGCATCGCGCTGATCTGGTCGTTCTCCGTCTTCCTCTGGATGGACGATTTCGTCCGCGCCGAGGCGGATCTCGCCGCTTTCACGAAATGCGCCGAAGTCAATGCGCTGGGCCCCTATATCGCGGCTGCGGCCGGGCTTCGGGGCGAGCTGAACATCCAGCGCGGCTGCACCGGAGACGCGCTCGGGGCGATCGAGGAAAGCCTCTCTCGGCTTCGCGCCGCCCGCTATGAGTTGCTGACGACGCCCTTTTCGATCGCACTTGTTCGCGGCCTTGCCGCGGAGGCACGTACCGGCGAGGCGCTGGCGCTGGTCGACGCCACGCTCAAGCGCTGTAATGCCAACGGCGAGCGCTTTGCGATGCCCGAGTTGCTTCGCCTGAAGGCCGCGATCATGAATTCCGCCGGCGCCCAGGCGGCACGGGTTGCGTTACTGGAAGAGGCGCTTGCGCTCAGCCGTCAGCAAGGCGCACTGGCCTGGGAATTACGGGTTTCCGCTGACCTTGCTGAAAGTGAACCTACGCGTCTTGTGCGGAGGGTCGGGCCACAAACCCCACTCGGCTAAGTCGCGCCGGATCTGCTGCTACCGTCCGCGATTGGCGGAGTGTCGTTAGAACCGGATAGCTACTGGGGGCGAAGCCGCGGTTCGCCAGCCGGGGGGGGCCCAAATATCGACGATCCTTTGTTCAAGCCGATCAGCGATGACTGCTTACAGAGACGTTTCGCGGTTGGTTGTTTCGGCCGCAAAACCCCAGGCTCTGCCTGCTCTGACCGATGAGGGAGCCTGCCACCAAAATGGGCCGATTGGAGAAATGTGTCCTGTTGAAGACTCATTAGCCACTGCATACACTGCTGGCGCTGGACGAGCGAATAGCAAAATTTGCGCCCCTTGTGGGATTCCCGCTGTTCGTCAGGCCGCCTTCAATTCCCGCGGATATTGCTTTTGATTGAAATCTTGCGATGGGTGCACGAGCATGAGAATATATGATGACGATGCCGGCGAAACTCTTTTGAAAGCGCGAGCTTTGATGAGCCATGCGTTGGATTTGCTCGATAGCGTGAGAGCATGCGAAGTCGCGGCGTACGTGGATTTTGCTGTGACGAAGATAGATGCATATTTCAGTGTTAACGCGTCACCTACGGAAGCTTATTGATCGGCACTCATTGACGCGGTCGCTATTGTTGCAGGTATCCCTTAGGCAGGTCGCGGCGAGCTGTCGCCGACACGTCCAGACCCGTTCTCCACGCGTCAGACGCTCGATATGCAGCCTTGGCCTCTGCGGGTCACTCGGAACACGGATGGGTTACGAGATCCGACCGTTTCGACTCAGAGCCACTGCCCGGCGTGAGATCGATTCCGATTTAAGGACACCTAGCAGCCGAATACGACGGTTCGACTGGCTGGGGCGGCAGGATTCGAACCTGCGAATGCCGGTACCAAAAACCGGTGCCTTACCACTTGGCGACGCCCCACCATCGGCAGGCGGTGGCCCTTAGCGCCTCAGGCGCGGCGGGGAAAGCCCCAAAACGCTTCAGCGACTAAGCAGGAACACCGCATGGTCCGCGCGGAAATTGGCGGCGGCGGCGGTCGTCAGCGATCCGCCCGAGAGGAACCAGGCCTGCTCCACCGCGATGCCGCGTTCCTTCACGAAGGCGCGGAAATCGTCGATGGTCAGGTGGTGGATGTTGGGGGTGTCGTACCAGCGCATGGGCAGGTTGTTCGTCACGGGCATCCGCCCGCCCCACAGCAACGACAGCCGCACCCGCCAATGCGCGAAATTGGGAAAGGAGACGAAGGCGTGGCGGCCGATACGCAACAGATGATCCATCACCTGGTCCGGACGACGGGTCGTCTGCAACGTCTGGCTGAGGATCGCATAGTCGAAGCTGTCGTCGGGATAGGAAGCGAGGTCGGTATCGGCATCGCCCTGCACCACCGAAAGGCCCCGCGTCACCGCGCGCGACACGTCGCCGGCATCGAGTTCGAGCCCGCGCGCATCGACCTGGCGTTCGTCGCGTAGCGCGACCATCAGCGCGCCGTCTCCGCAGCCGATATCGAGCGCGCGAGCGCCTGGCGCGACATTGGCGGCGATGATGGCGAGGTCGGGGCGAAGCGGGGTCATCGGCGGTACACGTCCGGGTCGTGGCGCTGCATCATCAGCGTGGGGTCGGCAATCGGCGTCCAGCCGAGCGACACGTAGAGCGGGTGGGCATCGCGCGTCGCGAGCAGCCAGCGCCGCAGCCCCTGCAGCCGTGGATGGCTCTGGAGGTGCGCGACCATCGCGCGCGCCAGCCCCTGTCCGCGCGCCTCCTCCAGCACGAAGACGTCGGCGAGATAAGCGAAGGTGGCGTGGTCGGTGACGACGCGCGCGAAGCCCAGCTGCCGATCGCCCGCGAACACGCCGACGACGTGAGAGCCCGCCACCGCACGCTCCACCGTCTCGCGCGGGATGCCCTCTGCCCAATAGCTGCGCGCCAGATAGGCGTGGATCACGTCGATCTGCATCTCGGCATGATCTTCGGAGAGGCGGTAGCCCGCCGGCAGCACGCTCACGCCACGCCCGCCCGCAGGAAACCGTCGGCGACGCGATTCAATTCGGGAACGTCGAGCAGGAAGGCGTCATGGCCATAGGGGCTCGACAGTTCGACGAAGCTTGCCTGCGCCCCGGCCGCGTTGAGCGCCTGCACGATCGTGCGCGATTCGCGGGTGGGATAAAGCCAGTCGGTATCGAAGCTGACCAGGCAGAAGCGCGTGCGCGTGCCGCGGAACGCGTTGGCAAGCAGACCGCCATGTTCCTCGGCGATGTCGAGATAGTCCATCGCCCGGGTGATATAGAGGTAGGAATTGGCGTCGAACCGGTCGACGAAGCTGATCCCCTGATGGCGCAAATAGCTTTCCACCTGGAAATCGGCGTCGAAGCCGAAGCTCTTGGCGTCCCGCCCCTGCAACCGGCGGCCGAACTTCTCTGTCAGCCCCGCTTCGGAAAGATAAGTGATGTGCGCAGCCATCCGCGCCACCGCGAGCCCCGCGGCCGGCGGCTTCCCGCCATAATAATTGCCGCCGTTCCAGTTGGGATCGGCCATGATCGCCTGCCGGCCGACCTCATGGAAGGCGATATTCTGCGCGCTGTGGCGCGCGGCGGAGGCGATGATCAGCGCGGCGCGCACACGATCGGGAAAGGTCGCCGCCCATTGCAGCGCCTGCATGCCCCCCATCGAGCCGCCGACCACCGAGTCCAGCACAGAGACGCCGAGATGATCGAGCAGCATCGCCTGCGCACGCACCATGTCTCGCACCGTGATCACCGGAAAGCGCATCGCATAGGGGGCGCCGGACAAGGCGTTCATCGAGGCCGGGCCCGAGGACCCCATGCAACTGCCAATGACATTGGCGCAGACGATGAAGTGCCGCCCAGGATCGATCGGCTTGCCCGCCCCCACCATGCGCGACCACCAGCCCGGCTTGCCGGTGATCGGATGGGTGGAGGCGACATGATGATCGCCGGTCAGCGCATGGCAGATCAGGACCGCGTTGGACCGATCGGCATTCAGTGCGCCGTAGGTTTCATAGGCAATCTCAACGGGGAACAGCGTGCCGCCGCCATCCAGCGCGAGCGGCCCGGGGAGGATCGCGTGGCGCGCAAGGCCATAACGCTGGTCGTCGGACATTCGCGCGCCCTTAGGCGCGTGCGCGCCGGCGTTCAAGCGGCTCAGCGCGGACCGCCGCCCTCGAGGCCGCTGAAGCCCAGCGACACCGCACCCGGCGGGTTTGACGCGGCGACGACATGGATCATGCATTCCACGCGCGGGCCGGCCGCCGGATCGACCAGGGTCGCGGCGTCCAGCGTCACCATGTCCTTGCCCTCGGCGGCCAGCGCGGTGCCCTGCCTGGCGCCGCAATGCGCCTCGACCGCACGGGCATAGTCGGCAAGCGGCACGCCATCCGCCGGCTGCGGCAACCCAGCGATCAGATCATGTTCGGTCAGCCAGCGCACCGCCATGTCATGCTGCCGCTGCTGCACCATCGGCCAATAGATCGCGCGATAGCGCGTCTCGATCGCCTTGTCCTCGAACTGCACGAGCATGTCGGTGCGCACGCTGGTTTCGGCGAGGCAAGTGAGCGTTTTGTCGCCTAGCGCATCCGCGCCCTTCGCGATCTGGATCGCTTCCTCGTCGAGATCCTTGTCGAACCCAATCGCAACGCGGCCCGGCACGACGCCGCACGCGACAACATCCTCGCGGCTCACCGCCGGCGCAGCATTCTCCGCATCCGCGACCGCGGCGGAGGAATTCCCGGTGGCCAGCGCCAGCGCAAGCACCAGCGCGCTCAGCATCCCCGCGTCCCGGCAGGGAACAATTCGGGCGCCGATCGCGCCTCTCTGCAACCGTTCATGACACCTCTCCTTTTGGGGCACACTAGCATGAACAACGCGTGACACCAGCGGCTTGCCATCGCCCCGCCGTTCCGCCATGCGCCGACACCATGTCAGAGCCCGTCAACGCCCCCGTCCCCAAGCCCTGGATCATGGACATCGCGCCCTATGTTCCGGGCCGTTCGACCACCGATGACGGCCGCAAGGTCGCCAAGCTCTCGTCCAACGAGAACCCGCTGGGCACCAGCCCCGCGGTGGTGGAAGCGTTCGAGCAGGGTCGGGCCAGCCTCAGCCGCTATCCGGATGCGAGCGCCGCGGCGCTGCGTGAAGCGATCGCCGCGCGCTACGGCCTGGATCCAGCGCGAGTGATCTACGGCACGGGATCGGACGAGGTACTGCACTTGGCCGCCGGCGCCTATTCGGGGCCGGGGGACGAGGTGATCTACGTTCGCTACGGTTTCTCGGTCTACGACATCGCCGCGCGCCGCACCGGCGCGACGCCGGTGATCGCGCCCGACAAGGATTATGCGACCGACGTCGATGCGATCCTCGCCGCCGTCACCGAACGCACGACATTGGTGTTCATCGCCAACCCCAACAATCCCACCGGCACCTATACGGCGCGCGAGGAATTGCGCCGCCTCCATGCCGGGCTGCGCCCGGACATCATGCTGGTCGTCGACCAGGCCTATGCCGAATATCTGGAGGGGGACGAGCAGGACGGCGCGTTCGAATTGTCGCAGACCGAACCCAATGTGATCGTCACCCGCACCTTCTCCAAGATCTACGGCCTCGCTGCCGAGCGGATCGGCTGGGGCTATGGATCGGAAGAAGCGGTGGCGGCAATGCACCGCATCCGGGCGCCGTTCAATGTGACCAGCGCTGGCCAGATCGCCGCGATTACCGCGGTCAACGACCTTGCCTGGGAAGAAGCCAGCCGTGCACACAACCGCGAATGGCTCGCCTGGCTGGTCGGTGAGGTCGGCGCGCTGGGCAATCACGGCTTGCGCGCGGTGCCCAGCCGCGCCAACTTCCTGCTGGTGCTGTTTGAAGGCAATCTCAGCGCCGAGCAGGCCTATAGGGGGCTGATGGACGCGGGCTATATCGTCCGCTGGCTGCCTGGCCAGGGGCTGCCGCACGGCCTGCGCATCACGGTGGGCACGCCGGAAGAAACACAAGGGCTCGCGAAGGCGCTGCGCAGGCTGTGCGAGGCGGCGGGCTGATGCTGCCTTTTTCGCGGGTTACCGTCATCGGACTGGGGCTGATCGGCTCCTCTATCGCGCGCGCGATCCGCCAGCATATGCCGACCGTGCGGGTGACAGGACATGATGCCGATCCGCAGGTGCGCGAGATCGCCCGCGCCATCGATCTGGCCGACGACATCACCGACACCCCCGGCGCGGCTGTGACCGACGCCGATTTCGTCATATTGTGCGTGCCTGTCGGCGCGATGGGCGCCGCGGCGGCAGACATCGCCGCCGACCTGCCGCCCGAGGCGATCGTCAGCGACGTCGGCTCGTGCAAGGCGAGCGTTGCGGCGGCGTTGGCGGCAGCGCTGCCGGGTGTGACGATCATCCCCGCGCACCCCGTGGCGGGCACCGAGAATAGCGGGCCGGAAGCCGGCTTCCCGAGCCTGTTCCACAAACGCTGGTGCATCATCACCCCCGCCGCCGATGCGGACGCCACCGCGGTCGCACGCGTCGAGGCGTTCTGGCAGGCGCTGGGTGCCGAGGTCGAGCGGATGGACGCGACACACCATGACCTGGTGCTCGCCGTCACCAGCCATCTTCCGCACCTGATCGCCTACACAATCGTCGGGACCGCATCGGACCTGGAGACCGTGACGCGCGGCGAGGTGATCAAATATTCGGCCGGCGGCTTTCGCGACTTCACCCGCATCGCCGCGTCCGACCCGACGATGTGGCGCGACGTGTTTCTCTCCAACAAGGAAGCCGTGCTGGAGATGCTCCAGCGCTTCTCCGAGGATCTGACTGCGCTGCAGCGTGCGATCCGCTGGGGCGATGGCGATACGCTCTTCGACCTGTTCGCACGGACGCGAGCAATCCGGCGGAGCATCATCGAAGAGGGCCAGGATGATGCGCGGCCGGACTTTGGGCGGTCTCACGAATAGGGAGAGCGCTCCTCCCCTCCCCAGCTTCCAAATGCCAATAAGCACCTTCGTGTGACTCGCCCCTCGACTTCGCCCGGGACGAACGGAGGGGAACCGAACTCAAACGGTCGCCGCTGCCTGCGCCACCATCATCCGCACCTCATAGATATCCGCCTCACCCTTCCGCGCGGTGAACGACACCGTTGCGCGCGCTGCGTTGCCTGCGGCCAGCGGATAATCCACCGCCACGAACTTGCCGACCTTTGGCCCGGGCCGCCGCTCGGTCGCTAGCAGCACGCCATCGACGCGAATCTCAATTTCGCGGTCGATATCGCCGCCCCAGTAGATCACGCGCAGCACCGACGCCCCCGACTTGCGCGCGAGGTCGATCGACAGGCTCTGCCCCGGCTTCAGCTTGCGCGCGCTGCGGCCATGGAGTTGCACGGTGGCGCTTTCCGCCGCCTTGAACGCGTGATCGCGCTCGGGCTGCATCTCGCCCAGATAAACGGTGTCGACCGTGCGCTTCGCCAGCGCCTGCCGCTCGGCCTCGGCCGCGACATAGGTGTCGCGCGCTGCCGCCCAACGTTCGGGGGTGAAGGTGGGGAAATAGACGGCGGTGCGGCGGTCGTACTGGTTGAAGAAGGGCGCAAGGCTGATCGATTCGCCCAGCGCCGAGCGCGCGGTGAAGCGATGCGCGCCGCCTGCAGGGGTCAGCGCCGCCCCGGCATCGCCAGCGGCGACCAGCGCCGGACCGGCGCCTTCGAACGGCTCGGCCGCCGGCCCGAGGTCCGCCGCGAGCACCAATGGGCCATGCGTGAAGGCGACCAGCGCGGGATCATCAGGCGTCGGCTCCGCGGCGAGCGCCATCGGCAGTTCGAGGCGGATGCGCTGGCCAGCGCGCCAACGACGGCTGAGCATGGCATAGCCATCGCGCCGTGCGATCGGCACCGCCTTGCCATCGACGCTGAGGCGCGGCTCGCGCGCCCATGAAGGCAGACGCAGCGCAAGCGTGGTCGCGGCGGCGGGCGCCTTGCGAATGGTGAGATCAACGGTGCCGTCCATCGGGAAGCGCGTGTCGAGATCGAGCGCGAGGCCCTGCTCGGCGAGGTCGAGCGAGGAGGGGATGAACAGGTTGACGTAAAGCGTGGCCGGCCCCTGCCAATAGATCGATTCGGCATGTTTTGCGTGGCTCTCGATCCCCGAGCCGACGCAGCACCAGAAGCTCTCCTCGGCCGTCGAATAGCTACGCCGCGCCCCCGCCGAGAGCGGCATGAAATAGACGAAGGCGCCGTCCGAAGGCCGCTGGTGCGCCAGGATGTGATTGAGCTGGACGCGTTCGAAATAGTCGAACCAGCCCGCATCCGGCTGCCACGCATAGAGGTGCCGGGTGAGCTTCATCATGTTGTAGCTGTTGCACGCCTCGCAGGTCGCCTCGGTGATCGCGCCCGCGATCGCACCGGGCGGGCCGAAATGCTCGCGCTCCGAATTGCCGCCGATCACATAGCTGTGACGGCCGGTCACCGCCTTGTGGAAAAAGCGCGACGCTGTCGCCTGCCGGGCCTCGCCGGTAAGCTCGTAAAGCCGCGCGAGGCCGATCAGCTTGGGGATCTGGGTGTTTGCGTGAAGCCCGGCGAGCTTGTCCTGTTCGGCCGCCAATGGGTCGAGCACCGCCTTGTGACGGATCTTTTCCGCCATCCGCAGCCAGCGCGGATCGCCGGTCAGTGCATAGGTTTCGGCATAGCTGTCGTTGAGGCCGCCATGTTCGGCGCGCAGCACCTGCTGCATCTGCGCATCGTCGAGCGGCTCGAGTACGCCCGCGAGATAGGCGGAGAGGCCGAGCGCGATCGGCAGTGCGCGGGCATTTCCCGCCAGCCGGTGCGCATCGAGCAGCCCGGCATGAACCTTGTGCCAAGTGTAAAGCGGCACCCAGCCGCCGTTGAGATCGAAGCCCTGCGTGCGGATCTCGCCGCGGCGCACCTCCTCGAACACGATCTTTCCGTCCACCGTCTCGCCATCGCGGTCGACGGTAGTGCCGCCGCAATAGCCGTCGCCATGCGCCGCCTGGATCCGCGCCATTTCGGCGAGGCAATGGTCGAGCCGCGCGGCCAGCGCCGCGTCGCCGCCATTGGCGATCGCGAGCGCGCAGGCCGAAAGCCAATGGCCGAGCGAATGGCCGGCGATGCCCTGTGCCTCCCACCCCTCATAGCGCGGCGCCGGTGCCGGGAGGCCGGCGGAAAGATAGAAATTATGGAGCAGCCGCTCCGGGTCCAGCGACAGCAAATAGCGGCGATTTGCGGCTGCCGCGTCCGCGAAAATCGAGGGCTTGAGACGGACGTGCCGGAGGCCGACGGGCTCAACTTTGCGGACCCCCGCGCCGGCAGGAATGGCAGCCAGCGCTGGTCCGACAAATGCGGCGACGGCTGTTCCAGCGAGCATTTGCCGGCGCGACAGCCGCAGCAGCGCGCCTGCAATGATATTCTGGCCGTTCCAGTTCATCCCTGCCTCCATCGCCGTATCCGTAGTCGCGGCATCGATACGATTACTCGGAGTATAATTGAAGGAACAGCCCGCGAAAGGGAAGCCGGAAGAAGGCGTCAGTGGTTCAGCGCGTTGATCGCACGATGCACCCGCGCCTCAACCTCGGCGCGCGGCAGGCCGGTCGGGATCGTCTCTCCGATGCGGAAGGTGATCGTGCCGGCGTGCTTGGTCATCCCGCGCGTCCACAACCGCCCGCTGTCGAGGGCGATCGGCACCACGGGCAGCCCCAGCGCCTTATAGAGCCCGGCGAAGCCGGCGCGGATCGGCGGCGTCTCTCCGGGCGGCACGCGCGTACCCTCTGGGAAGATCAGCACTGAACGCCCCTCCCCCGCCGCGGTCTTCGCCGCCGCCAGCATCTCGCGCATCGCGCGGGCGCCGGCGTCACGATCGACAGGGATGATGCCATAGCGGCGTGCCGCCCAGCCCCACAGCGGGATGCGCGAGAGTTCGGCCTTCATCACCACCGCGGGCGTATCGAACATCGGGATCGCACGCAGCGTTTCGTACATCGCTTCATGCTTGAGCGCGACGAGCACCGGTCCTTGCGGCAACTGCCCTTCGATGCGGATATGGATGCCCAGCAGCACCCGCGTGGACCAATCGTAGAAATGGCCCCAGCCATTGGCCACGGCGACCAACCAGCGCCGGTGGACCAGCCCTGCGATCAACGCCGCCAGCACGAAGAGCACCGTGGCGCCGTAGAAGACGAGCATGAACAGCAGCGAGCGCAATGCGGCGATCACGCTCAGAGCCCCACGAGCACGGCGGCGCGGCGCACGAGGAACTTGTTATATTCCATCAGCAGCATCCCGAAATTGGGGTCGCTCTTCACGGCATCGCCCACCACCGTCACATCACGCGGCAGCGCATGCCGCAATTCCAGTGCGGCGCGCGGCATATGCCAGTCCGTGGTGACAAGGCGGACGCTGCGATAGCCCCGCGCCTCGATCCAGCGCGCGGTCTCCTCGCCATTGGAACGGGTATCGACCGCTTCATGCCCCAGATCGACGCAGCACTCGAACAGGGCGAGCGGCGCGCGCGTGCGCAAGGCGAGTTCGTGCGGCTTCACCGCGGGCGCCACGCCCGAAACGAGCATTCGCTTGGCAAGTCCGCGACGCATCAGGGCAAGCCCCCGCTCGATCCGCCCTGGGCCGCCGGTCAGCACGACGATCGCATCGGAGCGCGCCGGCGGCAGCGGCTGGGGTAACAGCACGACGAACAGCGCGAAACCAAGCGCCCACACGATAAGCAACAACGAGGCGGCGCGCCGGATCATGGCAATCGCTCCAGCGCGCGCAGGATGGTGAACCGGGCGGCGATCGTTGCGAGCACACCGCCCGCCACCGGCAGGCAGGCAAGCAGCAGCCACCCGCCCGTCCCGATCGCACCGCCGGCGAGCGCGGCGGCGCCAACCGCCTCGATCCGCGCACCGATCGCGAGCAGGGCGACGATCCCCGCCGCCGCCCCCGCAATGCCGCCGAACAGCGCATCCAGCCCGATACGCCGTTGGAACAGGCCGGCGATGCGACCATCCGTTTCGCCCAGCAGATGGAGAATCGCGATGGTCTGGCGATGCGTGTCGAGCGCGCCGCGCGCGGTCAGCACCACCGTTGCGGCAGTGGCCGCGGCGACCAGCGCGACGATCACGCCCGCTAGCAAGGTCAAGGCGCCGAGAAGCCCCGACAGCGGCGCAAGCCAGCCCGCATGCCGATCGATCCGCGCGCCGGGCGCCACACGTGCCAGCACTGTCTCGATCCGGCCCAGCACCGCCGCCTCGTCCGCCGGAGCGATGTCGAGATCGATCAACACCGGTACCGGTAGGTCCGCATCGATCCCGCCGACACCCAGCCAGGGTTCGAGCAGCGCCGCGATCTCCGCATCGGGCACCCGGCGAACGTCGCCGACGCCGGTCATATTTTCTAACGCCGTGATCGCCGCCTTAGTCGCGGCAACGCGACGCACTGGATCGGCCTCGACGATTTGCACCGTCGCGCGGCCGGCCAGGTCAGCGCGCAATCCGCCAGCGGCGTTGGACAGGCCGAGGCCGGCGGCGGTGGCGAGCACCGCAAGAAACATCATGATGGCCACCACCCAGGGCATCGGCCCCACAGCGCGCCCTTCTGGCAGCAGGCGGCGATCGGCAGCGCTGCCGAACGAGCGAGCGATCGCATCGCCGAGCCATGCGGTGCTCGTCACGCCGCCGCCCCCGTTTCGGACCGCCGCCGCGGCGGAAAGCGCAGCGCGCCGGTCGGGTCAGCCAGGCGGCCGCGATCAAGCCGCATGATCTGCGGATCCGCCACCGCCTGCAGCAGATGGATATCGTGCGTTGCCACCACCAAAGTCGTGCCCAGCCGGTTGAGGCCGTCGAACAGATGGAACAGACGCGCCGCCATCTCGGCATCGACATTACCGGTCGGCTCGTCGGCGATCAGCAGCTCCGGTCGCCCGATCACCGCGCGTGCGATCGCCACGCGCTGCTGCTCGCCGCCCGACAGTGTCTCGGGTCGCGCTCCCGCACGCGCGCCGAGCCCCACCCAGTGCAGCATCTCCTCCACCGGCCCGGCGATCTCGCCTTCCGCAACGCCGGCGACGCGCAACGGCAGCGCGACATTGTCGAACACCGACAGGTGCGGCAGCAGCCGGAAATCCTGGAACACCACGCCGATCCGGCGACGCAGCGCGGGCAGGCGCGCGCGCGGCAGGCTCGCCACATCTTCGCCGAACAGCCGCACGGTACCGGTGGTGGGCTTCAGCGCCAGGTAGAGGAGCTTCAACAAAGACGTCTTGCCCGCACCGGATGGACCGGTCAGGAAATAGAAACTGCCGGGCGCCAGCGCGAAATCGATCGCCGAAAGGACATCGCCCTCGGCGCCATAACGCAGCCCGACATCCTCGAATTGTACGATGCTGCCCAAGCCGCTTCCCGGTCCGCCCATTCGCATTCGCCATCGCACAGCCGCAGGTGCGGCGTAAAGCGGCGGCGATCGTTCGCGGCCATGCTTCGACGCTTGCATGCGGCGCGCCAACGGTGCTTAGAAGCAGCGGACGGCGCAAATCGCGTCCGAGAATGACAGAAAAGTCTGCCCGCAAACGATGATCCTGCAGTGCCCAGAATGCCGGACGACCTATTCCGTGCCCGACGACGCGATCGGCGCGGAAGGCCGATCGGTGCGGTGCGCGGCGTGCAAGCATAGCTGGTTCCAGCCTCCGATCGATCCGGACGAATCCGCCGCGATGGCCGAAGCCGCGCCGCCGCCCGAAACGCAGGCAGAATCGGACGATCAGCCGGTGTCGGAAGCAACCGCGCCCGAGGCGTCGGCGCGGGAAACAGCCGCCGTCGAGGAACCCGCCGCCACGCCATCCGAGGCGCCGGCGACACAGACAGCTGCCCCACAGGCGCTGCCGCCGAAGCGCTCGCGGCGGTGGATCGGCGTTGCGGCATGCGGCGCGCTCGCGCTGCTCGCCGGGGTGCTCGCACTGTTCTATTTCGGCTCACCGACGTTCGCGAACGATTTTGCCAGCCGGCTGGGCTTTGCGGAGCCCGCGCCGCGCGTGGTGCTGCTGATCGAGCCTCCCACCACCGAGCGCCGCGAGATGGAGAGCGGTAACGAATTGCTCGCGATCAGCGGCCGGATCGTGAATCCTACCGACAGCCCGCAGCGCGTGCCCGATATCCTCGCCGAACTGCGCGATACCAGCGGCCGCGTGGTCTATGGCTGGACGATCACCCCGCCCGACCGCCAGATCGCCCCGCGCGCAACGATGGAGTTCAACAGCGCCGAGGTTGATGTGCCGCGCGCCTCGAACAAGCTGCAACTGAGCTTTTCGGGCGACGCCGCTCGCAAATAGCCGCGATCAGCGCGCCAGCGCCGCTTCCGCCTGCCGAAGCGCGGTGCTGGGCGGTGCCGGCACCGGCTTCTCCGCCGACGTCCGGCGATACTGCCCCGGGCTCACCCCGGTGACCCGGCGGAATGCCTTGGAGAAGGCCGATTCATTGTCATAGCCGACGCGATAGGCGATCCCGGCGATCGTCTCCGCGGACTGGCGCAGCATCGTGCCGGCGCGATACATCCGCCACCGCGTGACATAGTCGAGCGGGGTCAGCCCCACGCGCATCCGGAACCGCGCGGCGAAAGAGGATCGCGACATGCCGGCGAGCCGCGCGAGTTCGTCCACCGTCCAGCCATGGTCGACCGCGCCGTGGATCGCACCCAGCACCGGCGCCAGCCGCGAATCGCCCAACGCCCCCAGCCAGCCGCCGGCCTCCTCGCCCGCGCGGTCGGCATAGGCGCGGATTGCTTGGATGAAGAGAATATCCGCCAGCCGGCTAACGACGATCGAGGTGCCGAGGTTACGCTGCCCGGTCTCGAACGCGAGCAGTTGCAGCGTTGCCTGGATCATCTGCGATTGATCCTCGGCAACGCGCGCGAGGATCAATCGCGGCATCAGGTCGATCAGCGGCCGGGCGCTGACCGCATCGAACATGAACCAGCCGGTGATCACCGTGGCCGGCGCGCCGCCGCCGCCATGGCGGACGACATGATGCTTGTGTTCGCGCAGTGCATCGAAGCAGAATTTGGTCGGGGAGGCCGGATCGTCCTGCAGCACATAGCGCAGGCCGGAGGCGATGACATAGCAGTCACCCGATTCGAGCCATACCGGCGCCTCGCCGTCGACGCTCAGCCAACAACCGCCTTGCGCGACCAGACCGAAGCGTGCTGCGCGACCACGGACGAATTCCACCCCCCAAGGCGCACTGCCCTCGAACCTCGCGTAAAGCGCAGTGCGAGTCCGCATCGCGGCGAAGACATCATCAAGCGGATCGACTGACATTTGGACGACCAACACAAGTTTTGCGCGTTGTAGCGCTTCATCGTCCGAAATTCCAGTAGCATAATGCAACCATTACTTATACTTCGCAAGGAGGATGTGATGGTTCGCATGATGTCTTGGGCCGTAGCCGCTTGCCTGATCACCGCGGCGATGCCCGCCTGGGCGGGCAGCACAGGTGAGGTGCACTTTGCCGATGGCGTCGCCGTCCCCGAAAAGGTGGTGGTGGAAGAACGGCTGTGGCGGTGCGCCGAGCGCCAGTGCAGTGGCCTGGGCGAGACGCGGGGCGTCGCGATGATGCGCGCCTGCAAGGCCCTGGCCCGCAGTGTCGGCACCGTCGCCAGCTACAAGGTCGGCGTCGCCGGGCTGGAGGCGGATGCGCTCAAGACGTGCAACGCCGCTGCAGACTGAGCCGCGCCGCACGCGGCGTCAGTTCTTGATGTTCCAGCCGCGCTCGAGCAGCGCATAGGTGATGCCGAGCAGAACGAGGTTGATCGCAAGGATAAGGCCCGCGCCCATCAGCACGGGCGAATCCGCCCGCTCGAGGAAGCCGTAACGAAAGCCGGAAATGACGTAGAAGAACGGGTTGGCGTGGCTGATCGTCTGGAACAGCGGGCTGAGCCGGTCGACCGAATAGAAAGTCCCGGACAGCAGCGACAGCGGCGCAACCACGAAATTGCTGACGGCGGCGGCATGGTCGAACTTCTCCGCCCACACCGAGGTGAGCACCCCCAACGCCGACAGGAAGATCGATCCCATTAGACCGAACCACAGCACGCTCAGCAGATGCGAAGGCAGGATGTGGACGCCGGGCCAGAACAGCATCGCCAGCCAGAGCGTGAGCCCGACGAGCATGGCTCGCGTGGTCGCGGCGCCGACCAGCGCCGCCAGCAATTCGGCCGTCGAGAGCGGCGGCATCAGATAATCGACGATCGTGCCCTGGATCTTTCCGACCAGCAGCGAGAAGCTGGCGTTGGCGAAGGCGGCCTGCATCATTCCCATGATGATCAAGCCGGGCGCCACGAAATCGGCGAAGGGCACGCCCATCACCTGCGTGCCGCCGCGGCCGAGCGCGACGGTGAAGATCACGAGAAAAAGCAGCGTCGTCAGCGCAGGCGCCCAGATCGTCTGGAGCTGCACCTTGAAGAAACGCCGCACCTCCTTGATATAGAGGGCACGCATCCCCGCCCAGTTGACGTTCCGTATGGTCGGGACGCCAGGTGGGTTGCGGACTCCGGATTCGGGCTGGCCGTTCATTGCCGGATCGCCTATCGGCGTTCGGCCCAACCCGCAAGACGAACTGATGGCAGGCCATGATTGGCCGCAGAGATATTTGAACAAGGACGATCGATGGCCTGGACGGACGAGCGCATCAACCAGCTCAAGACGATGTGGGAACAGGGGATGACCGCGAGCCAGATCGCCGAAGAACTCGGTGGTGTGAGCCGCAACGCCGTGATCGGCAAGGCGCACCGGCTTGGCCTGCAGTCGCGCCCGTCGCCGGTGAAGGCGAACGAAAGCGAGGCAAAGGCCGAGGAGCGCCGCGCTGCCGCCGCTGCACCGCCGCCGCCGCGTGCCGCCGAACCCGCGCCGGCCACGGCCCCTGTGCCCGCCCAGGCCGCAGCCCCCCGCCCTGCCCCGGCACCGGCCGCTGCTCCTGCCGCCGCGGAGCCGCTGTCCGCAGCACCGGCCGAGGCGCCCCGCCCGGCCGAGCCGGCAATGCGTTCAGTCGGTCCCGGCGGCTTCCTGCGCCAGGGCCCCGGCGACCAGCAGGCCCCGATCCCGCCCGCGCCGCCGCGTCGTCTGGTGCCGGCGAAGCCAAGCGCCGATATCGCCGGCAAGACCAGCCTGCTCGACCTCAACGACCGCATCTGCAAGTGGCCGCTGGGGCACCCGGGTGAGCCGGACTTCCACTTCTGCGGCGTGCAGGTGAACCCGGGCTTCCCCTATTGCGTAGAGCATTGTGGCCAGGCCTATCAGGCGCAACTGCCCCGCCGTGACCGCCGCCCGCCGCCGCCGCTGCCCTTCGGCGGCCCCCGCGTGCGCTGATCCGATCGGTGACATGAAAAAAGGCCGGCGCGCCACGCGCCGGCCTTTTCCTTTTTCGGCTCGCCTTCGTCAGAAACGGAAGGAGGCCGTCGCCCGCACGCTGTGGGTCTGAAACTTGTCGTCACCTCGCTGAAAGTCGGTCCCGTCCGGATTGACGAGACGGAACGGGTTGGTCACCGGCGCGGTGCCAGGCCCCGCGCGGACGACATAATCATCGTCCTTCAGGCTGGTGTAGAGATATTGCAGCCCCACCGAGAAGTGGCTGCCCAACTTCTGTTCGACGCCGCCACCGGCGCTCCAGCCCCAAGCATCCGAATTGCCGCTGCCCGCGAAGGAGTTGGCGCCGTTGCTGGTCGAAAAGCTGTTCTTGATCCGCGCCCAGGCACCGCCGCCAGTGCCGTAGAACAGGGTGCTTCCATTCGGCGTGTAACCCGCACGCAGACGGAGGCCGGCGTTATATTTGAACTCGCGGGTCATGGTGTAGCGCGCAGGCGTCGTGCTGAACGCAGAGACGCTGTCCTCGGCTTCGCTCTTGCCGAACTCGCCCACGGCACCGACCACGAACGAGCCCATCTGCCGGTCGATGCCGACATGGCCGTAATATTCGATGCCGTCCTTGTCGCTCTTGCACCCCGCATCGCGCGTGGCGCCCAGCGCCCGCCCGCCGCAGAAGCCCGGCGAGAAGGCGTTGGCGCCGCCCGCGGTGTTCACGGTATCGCCATAATCTCCATCGAGATCCGTATCGAAATTGATCCGCGAACCGCCATCATTGGGCTGCAGCGTCGCGCCGAACGATCCGCCGACATAGACGCCGGAGAAGCCGTCCTCAGTCACCTCCTGCGCAGCCGCGGGCATCGCAATCGACACCAGGCCAAGCGCCGCCACCGACGCAAGATATTTGATACGCATACGCTACTCCATACTCGCTCATACAAGCTCGGCAGGAACGGAGACGAACGCGGATCGATCCATCGCGTCCGTCGTTCCGACCACGACTGTGGCCGGAATGCAACGCATGCATGCGGCGATGCACCGGGCCATGCCTTGCCAGCGGGGCGTCGCGGCCCCATAGCCTCCGACCATGTCTGACGACGATCTGTTCGCGGCCCCCATCCCCACCTCCGGCGCCTATGACGCCTCGTCGATCGAGGTGCTCGAGGGGCTTGAGCCGGTGCGCCGCCGCCCCGGCATGTATATTGGCGGCACCGACGAGCGCGCCTTCCACCACCTCGCCGCCGAGGTGCTCGACAATGCGATGGACGAGGCTGTCGCCGGGCATGCCAGCCGGATCGAGGTGGTGCTCGAACCAGGCAACCGGCTGACCATCGTCGACAATGGCCGCGGCATTCCAATCGACCCGCATCCCAAATTCCCGGGCAAGTCGGCGCTCGAAGTCATCATGACCACGCTCCACTCGGGCGGCAAGTTCGCTGGCAAGGCCTATGCCACCTCAGGCGGCCTCCACGGCGTCGGCGTCAGCGTGGTCAACGCGCTGTCGAGCGAGACGGTGATCGAGGTCGCGCGCAACAAGGAGCTGTTTCGCCAGAGCTTCTCGCGCGGTGCGGTGATGACGCCGCTGCAGAAGCTGGGCGGCACCCCCAACCGCCGCGGCACCAGCGTGAGCTTCGTGCCCGACACCGAGATTTTCGGTGAGATGCACTTCAAGCCGGCGCGGCTGTACAAGCTCGTCCGCTCCAAGGCCTATTTGTTCGCCGGCGTCGAGATCCGCTGGAAATGCGCGCCCGAACTGATCAGCGACGATACGCCGCCCGAGGCGGTGTTCCAGTTCCCCGGCGGGCTTTCGGATCATCTGCGCGCGCAGATCGAGAATCGCGAATGCGCAACCACCGAATTCTTCGCCGGGCGCCATCCGTTTCCCGACGAGCAGGGCCGCGTGGAATGGGCGGTGGCGTGGCCGCTCTGGTCCGAGGGCAGCTATAGCTGGTATTGCAACACCATCCCCACCCCCGATGGCGGCACCCATGAAACCGGGCTGCGCGCCGCGCTGGTGAAGGGCATTCGGGCGTTCGGCGAACTGGTCGGCCAGAAGAAGGCCAAGGACATCGCGCCCGAGGATGTGATGACCGGCAGTGAATTGATGCTGAGCGTGTTCATCCGCGATCCGCAGTTCCAGAGCCAGACCAAGGACCGGCTGACCAGCCCCGAGGCTGCGCGCCTCGTGGAAAACGCCGTCCGCGACCATTTCGACCATTTCCTGAACGAGAATATGGAGCGCGGCCGCGCGCTGCTGGGCTTCGTGCTCGATCGCATGGACGAACGGCTGCGCCGCAAGGCGGAGCGCGAGGTCAAGCGCAAGACGGCGACCGCCGGCCGCAAGCTGCGCCTGCCCGGCAAGCTGACGGACTGCGCGGCGGACGATCCCGCGGGCACCGAATTGTTCATCGTCGAGGGCGACAGCGCGGGCGGCTCTGCCAAGCAGGCTCGCGACCGAAAGACGCAGGCGATCCTGCCGATCCGCGGCAAGATCCTCAACGTCGCCTCGGCGAACACCACCAAAATCCTCGCCAACCAGGAAATCGCCGATCTGATCCAAGCGATCGGCTGCGGCACACGCGACAAATGCGTGCCCGACAACCTCCGCTACGAGCGGATCGTGATCATGACCGACGCCGATGTGGACGGCGCGCATATCGCCACCTTGCTGATGACCTTCTTCTTCCAGGAAATGCCCGAGCTCGTCCGTCGCGGCCATCTCTACCTCGCGCAGCCGCCGCTCTATCGGCTGGTTGCGGGCGGCAAGAGCGCCTATGCGCGCGACGAAACGCACCGCGCACAGTTGGAACGCACCGAGTTCAAGGGCAAGAAGGTCGAGGTCAGCCGCTTCAAGGGCCTCGGCGAGATGAACCCGCAGCAGCTTCGCGAAACCACGATGGACGTTCGCACCCGCTCCATGCTGCGCATCACCTTGCCGCAGGAATATGAGGAACGCGCCGGCGTGCGCGACCTCGTCGACCGGCTGATGGGCCGGAACCCAGAACATCGTTTCACGTTCATCCAGGAAAATGCGGCACGGCTCGACGAGGAAGCGATCGACGCATGACCGTTGCACTGGCCAGGCGGACGAAGCACGAGGGTTGCGGTCGATGACCGAAAAGGGTGTCGCACGCAGCGCGGACGCGATCCGCACCGAGAGCGCGATCAAGGTCGCGCGCGTCATCTGCATCCTCGGCATCGTCTACGTCCACAGCTGGACCGGGCTGACGATCGAGCAATCCAAGGCGCTGATGCACGGCACCCAATCCGTTTATCGCGCGGTGCTGGTCGAACTGCTGGGTCGTTCCTCGGTACCGTTGCTCAGCGTGATCTCGGGTTATCTCGTGGTCGGCTCGGCAATGAAGCGCAGCTATGGCAGCTTCATCGGCGGCAAGGCACGCGCGATCCTGGCGCCGATGGTGGCGTGGAACGCGATCGCGATCCTGATGATCCCGACGATCGGCACGCTCGCCGGCATGCAGGTGCCGGTGCCCCGCGATGCGCAATGGTTCGCCGACGAGCTGGTCGCGCTGACCCGCGCCAACGACATCAACGTGCAGATGCCGTTCCTGCGCGACCTGTTCCTGTGCATGCTGGCCGCCCCCCTGCTCGTCCGCGCGCGCGGGTGGATGCTCGGTATCGCCGCTGCGCTGGTGTTGGCATGGATCCTGACCGAATGGCATACTGTGCTGTTCCTGCGCCCGCCCATCCTGCTGTTCTTCCTGATCGGCATCGGCGTACGCCGCGCCGGCATCGGCCCGAAGCTCGCGCAGATATCGCCGCTGCTGATCCTGCCCGCGTTCCTGCTGCTGGGCGGCGTGAAGCTGTGGACGGTGCTGGAGGGACCGATCGTGCTTGGCAAGCTGACACTGTCGATGCAGGCGGTCGATCTCGTGCTGCGCTTCGCAGGCGCGCTCGCCTTCTGGCAGGTGGCATGGCGCCTCGCGGAATCGCGCTTCTCGCCGATCTTCTGGCGGCTGGAGCCCTATATGTTCCTGCTGTTCTGCTCCCACCTCGTCATGCTGTGGCTGGGCGGACCGCTGCTGGGCCAGGTGACCGGCACGCTGGGGGCACCGATCTATCCAGCCTATCTGACGCTTCAACCCGCGCTGGTGCTGATCGCCACGCTGCTGCTCGCGCTGCTGCTTCGGCGCCTGCCTGGCCCGATCGGCGACATCCTTTCCGGAGGCCGGTTGCCGCGCGGCGAGGACGCGGCCCGGCGCCCGACCCTCGCGGTCAGCCGCGGCTGATCGGGCGCCGGCCCCTTATATGGCCGACCACATCCTCGTCATCGACGAAGGCACCACATCGACCCGCGCGATGCTGTTCGATGCGTCGGGCGAGGTGCTGGCAAGCGCGCAGGCCGAACTGACGCAGAATTACCCCGGGCCCGGCCTTGTCGAGCATGACGCCGCCGAGATCTGGGACAAGGTGCTGGAAACCTGCCGCGCGGTGATCGCCGAAGTCGGCGGCGCCGATGCCATCGCCGCGATCGGCATCACCAACCAGCGCGAGACTGTGGTGTTCTGGGATCGCGACACCGGTGAGCCGCTGGCGCCCGCGATCGTGTGGCAGGATCGCCGTACCGCCGAGATCTGCCGCCGCCTGAAAGCGGATGGCGAGGAACCGGGCGTGCAGGCGCTGAGCGGGCTGCTGCTCGATCCCTATTTCTCCGGCAGCAAGATCGGGTGGGCGCTGGAGACCTGGCCGCAATTGCGCGAGGCGGGCAACAGGCTTGCGGTCGGCACGGTCGAATCCTATCTCGTCCACCGGCTGACCGGTGGCCTGCACATCAGCGATGCCACAAACGCTTCGCGCACCGCGCTGATGGCGATCGGCAGCGGCGGCTGGGACGACGGACTGTGCGACCTGTTCCGCGTGCCGCGCCGGCTGCTGCCCGAAATCGTCGATTCCGCCGGCCGCTTCGGCGAGACATTGCCCGACCTGTTCGGCCGCGCGATCCCGATCTGCGGGCTCGCGGGCGACCAGCAGGCCGCTTCGATCGGCCAGCGCTGCCTGGCGCCTGGTGACACCAAGGCGACCTACGGCACCGGCGCCTTCGTGCTGACCCACACCGGCAAAACTTTCCCCCGATCGCGTCACCGGCTGCTGGGCACCATCGCCTGGCAGCTTGGCGGCGCACGCAGCTATGCGCTGGAAGGATCGGTGTTTGTCGCCGGCAGCCTCGTCAAATGGCTGCGCGACAGCCTGAAGCTGATCGGGGGCGTAACCGAGACCGAGGAGCTGGCACGCTCCGTGGCGGACAATGGCGGCTGCTTCCTCGTGCCGGCGCTCTCCGGGCTGGGCGCGCCGCACTGGGAACCGGGCGCTCAGGGCCTGATCGCCGGCCTCGGCTTCGCGACCAGCCGCGCGCATGTCGTGCGCGCGGCGCTCGAATCGATGGCGCACCAAACCAACGACCTGAAGACTGCCTTCGCCGCCGACGGCTTCGACTGGACGACGCTCAGGATCGATGGCGGCATGGCCGCGAATGATTGGATCGCGCAGGATCTGGCCGACATGCTTGACGTGCCGGTAGAACGCCCCGCGTTCGTCGAGACCACCGCGGTCGGCGCAGCGATGCTCGCCGGGCTCGGCTGCGGGCTGTTCGACAAGCTCGACGAGGCGGCCACGATGCGCGGCGCGATCGATGAATTCCGGCCCGCCGCCAGCGCCGCAGCGCGCGCCAGCCGCCTCGCCGGCTGGCGCAAGGCCGTGACCGCCGCGATCGGTTGATGCTGCCGGCGACGCCGCATGGAGAAGGCCTGCGCATCGCCGTACGCGTGACGACCCGCGCCGCGCGCGACGCGATAGAGGGCGTGGCGGCGGACGCGGCCGGTCGCCCCGAACTGCGCGTCCGCATCACCGCCGCCCCGGTCGAGGGCAGCGCCAACACGGGGGTGATTGCGCTTCTCGCCAAAGCGCTCGTCGTTCCGCGACGGGATGTGAGCCTGCTATCGGGCACGACGGCGCGATCGAAGCAGTTGCTGGTGAAGGGCGATTGCGATGCGCTTTCGGCTCGCCTGGCCGAGCTGATCGGCGTCTGATTCAGCGCTCCGGAACCGGATAGCCGCGCCACGGCTTGATCTGGCGGATCACGAAACTGGTGCGCATCGCCGACACGCCCGGAAGCTGGGCAAGGCAGTTGCGGTGGATATCGTCGAACGCGGCAAGATCGGGCGCGGCGACGCGGATCACATAGTCCGCGGAGCCCGAGGTGAGATCGCACGAAAGGATATCGTCGAACCGGCCGACGGCGTCCTCGAATGCATTCATCGCTTCCCGGCTTTGCCGGGTCAATGAAATCTCGACCAGCGCATGGAGACCGAGCCCCAGGCGTTCCGGATCGAGCCGAGCGCTATAACCCTCGATATAGCCTTCGTTTTCCAGCATGCGGATGTGACGATGGCAGGCCGAACTGGACAATCCCGCATGTTCGGCAAGTTCCACGATCGGTCTGCGTGAGTCGGCCTGCAATTCCTCAAGCAGGATTCGATCGGCCTTATCCATCATTGCGCCATCCCGTCATGTGTTTCGCAGCGGGATAGAATCCCGCCAGCGGGCGTTGGGAGCGCCATATCAGGGAGAAAATCGCGCGCAAACCGCGATACACTCTCGCGACCTTAACAGGGGAGAGCCTCCATGATCGTCGGCACCGTACGGGAAATCAAGAACCACGAATATCGCGTCGGGCTGACGCCCGAGAGCGTCACCGAGTTGGTCGCGCACGGCCATGAGGTGCTGGTGGAAACCGGCGCGGGCGATGGCATCGGTTCGGGCGACGAGGCCTATCGCATTGCCGGTGCGACGATCGTGGCCACTGCCGCCGAGATCTTCGAACGCGCCGAAATGGTCGTCAAGGTCAAGGAGCCGCAGCCCGCTGAGCGGGCGATGCTGCGCGAAGGCCAGATCCTCTACACCTATCTCCACCTCGCCCCCGACCCCGAGCAGACCCGCGATCTGATCGCCTCCAAGGCGGTGTGCATCGCCTATGAGACGGTGACGGACGCGTCGGGCGGCCTGCCCCTCCTCAAGCCGATGAGCCAGGTTGCCGGCCGCCTCTCGATCCAGGCCGGCGCGACCGCGCTGGAGAAGGCGCATGGCGGCCGCGGCGTGCTGCTGGGTGGCGTGCCGGGCGTGCTGCCCGCCAAGGTCGCGATCATCGGCGGCGGTGTGGTCGGCTTCAACGCAGCGCAGATGGCGGCCGGCATGGGTGCCGACGTGACCATCCTCGATCGCTCTCCGGAGGTGCTCGAGCGGCTGGGCATCTATTTCGAGGCGCGTGCCAAGACGCGCTTCTCCAACCGCGCCAACCTCGCAGCCGCGGTGGCCGAAGCAGATCTGGTGATCGGCGGCGTGCTGATCCCGGGCGCCGCCGCGCCCAAGCTCGTCACCGCAGACATGCTCAAGACGATGAAGAAGGGCGCGGTGCTCGTCGACGTCGCGATCGACCAGGGTGGCTGCTTCGAAACCAGCCACGCGACGACGCATGCCGAGCCGACCTACATCATCGACGGCATCGTCCATTATTGCGTCGCCAACATGCCGGGCGCGGTCGCGCGCACCAGCACCTATGCGCTAAACAACGTAACCCTGCCGCACGCGCTGCGCATCGCCGAACTGGGCTGGAAGGCCGCGCTGGCGCGCGATCCGCACCTGCTGGCAGGCCTCAATGTCTGCAACGGCCATGTCACCTATGAGGCGGTCGCGCGTGATCTTAACCTGCCTTATGTCCCTGCGGCAGATATGATCCGATAGGAAGAAACATCCGCACGCATGATCGGTTGGCGATTCATGCGTGCGGAATCCTCGACACAAATGGCCTCGGCGTTGGCGGAGAACATCCGCGACCTTACGGCGCGCCGGACAGCCGAGGCGCGGGAAGCGCCGTTAAGCGAGAGGATCGCCGAACGCGTCACGCGTTTCACCGGCTCAATGACGTTCGTTGCGCTCCATCTGATCGTCTACGGCACATGGATCCTCATCAACCTTGGCTGGCTGCCCTTGGTCGAGCCGTTCGATCCAACATTCGTGGTGCTCGCGATGGAGGCCTCGGTCGAGGCGATCTTTCTTTCGACCTTCGTATTGATCAGCCAGAACCGGATGGCGGCATCGGCCGACGAGCGGGCCGACCTCGACCTCCATATTAATCTGCTTGCCGAGCATGAACTGACGAAGCTGGCACAACTCGTGGAACGCATCGCCGAGCGACTGGATGTGGCAATCGACGATCCGCAGATCCAGGAGATCAAGCAGACGATCGACCCTGGGGAGGTGCTCGACGCGCTCGATCAGCAGCGCCGCGCCGAGGGGCAGCGTGCGGGATAAGGATCGGCCGCCCGGCGCCGCGGATCATCTTTTCAGGCGTCATCGGTCTTTTAAATGCGTGAGAAATCGCTCTATGCTGCATCTACTGCCGAGCGTCTTGTCGCCGATTGGGGGTGCGGCGCGGCACCGTTTGCCAATCAAGGACGGAGTTGCTGGACGAGATGAGGGTTTGGTTGATTGCGGCAGTTTGCGCCGCCACGATGATAATCGCTGTTCCGCGGGCGCAGGCGCATGACGATGGCGTGAAGGCCCCCACCCCGGAAGGCGGCCTTTCCTGGGACGTGCTGGAAAGCGCGCAGGCGATCGAGTGGCACGACCAGGCGACTGATCGGAACTATCTGAAGCCGTCGTTCTCAGCGGAGGTCGCGGCGCTCGACAACCAGACCGTAACCGTCGCCGGCTTCATGATGCCGACCGAAGAGGGCAAGGCGGAGCAGAGCCGTTTCATCCTGTTCCAGTATCAGCCGGACTGCCTGTTTCACATGGCGATGGGGCCGACGCATTTCATCGACGTGCATACGAGCCAAGCAGTGCGCGTCACCGATGGTCCGCTGGTGCTGAAAGGCACGCTGCGGTTGGTGAAGGCGGACCGCGGCGGCATATTCTATCGCCTGGACGACAGCAGCGTCGCGACCGGAAGTTGAGCGGCATGGAACGGCTCCGTCCCGCCGGGATGGAACAGGGCGCCGAACTTGACGCTTATGACGGCAAGATCCTGCAGACGCTGGCGACGGACGGCCGGATCAGCTGGCGCGATCTGGCGGATGACATCGGTCTTTCGCTGACACCCACGCTCAGGCGCGTGCGCCGGCTGGAGCGCGAAGGCTATATCGAAGGCTATGCCGCGATCCTTGACGAGAAGCGGATGGCTGGATCGCTCAGCATCTTCGTGATGCTGACGCTCGAGCGCCAGTCCGATGAAATGCTGGGCGAGTTCGAGCGCGAGATCAACGACTTCCCCGAAGTCATCAGTTGCTTCATGACCACCGGCAGCACTGATTATCTGCTGCGGGTGGTGGTGCGCGACCTTGACCATTACCAACATGTGCTGCGCCGACTGACCGCCATCCGCAGCATCGCGCACGTGAATTCAATCGTCTCGCTGAAGTCGATCGTGCGGCGCCGCGGCTTTCACGTGTGAGGCGGCGTGTGCTCTGTTGGGCTTTCTCGTTTCGGCGCGCAGCGTCGGGGAGAAAAATGACGACCCGCTCGGCAGTCATTTTTTGGGAGGGCCTGTCGAGTCCGCCAAAGAGTGACACGCCCTCCCCCTGCCCCCTCCCGCAAGCGGGAGGGGAAGTCGTCATCAATTGAAGGCGAGCGGCTTGCCGTCCTGCTTGTAGACCTTGCCGCCCTTCATCACGAACTGCACCTTCTGCAGGATCGTGATGTCCTTGGTGGGATCGCCGGTCACCGCGATGATGTCGGCGTAGCGGCCGGGTTGCACCGAGCCGACTTCGTTCGAGCGGCCGAGCAGATCCGCCGCAGCCCGCGTGCCGGCGAGGATGGCATCCATCGGCGGGATGCCGGCGGCGACCATATATTCCAGCTCCTTGGCGTTCTCGCCGTGCGGCCGCCAGCCGAGCTGGTCGGTGCCAAGCGCGACCTTCACGCCGGCCTTCCATGCGCCGACGGCGTTGTGCACCATGGTCGGCGTGACCGCGATCGCCTTGCCGGCCACCGTCGGCGGCAGCTTGTCAGGCGTGGTCACCGCAACATCGTAGATCTCCTTGCCGGCGAACAGCGTCGGAACCATGTAGGTGCCGCGCTCCTTCATCAGCTTGTAGGTCTCGGCATCCGAATAGGTGCCATGCTCGATCGAATCGACGCCGGCACGCACGGCCGCCTCGATGCCGGCCTTCCCATGCGCATGGCTGGCGACCTTCATGTTCAGCGAATGCGCGGTATCCACGATCGCCTTCAGCTCGTCGTCGCGCAGGAGCTGCAGGTTGGGATCGTCACCGACGCTGGCGACGCCGCCGCTGGAGTGGATCTTGATGTGATCGGCGCCGCGCTTGTGCAGTTCGCGCACCGCCTTCATCGCCTCCACCGGGCCGTCGATGACGGTCATCTTCCAGTCGTCGGTGCGCTCCCAGCGCGGATCGATGCCGTTGCTGGGGTCGGAATGGCCGCCGGTGGGGCTGATCGCCGGGCCCGATATCCACAGCCGCGGCCCCGGGATGAGGCCGGAATTGATCGCGTTCTTGAGGCCCGCCATCACCTCCATATTGCCGCCGACGTCACGCACGGTGGTGAAGCCGCCGTTGAGGATCTGGCGCACGTTCCAGGTCGCCTGGAACGCCTGCTGCTCGGGCGTGCCGCGCAGCTTGTCGCGCCGCGATCCGCCGCCGCTGACATGGTCGTGCATGTCGATCAGCCCCGGCAGCACGACGCTGCCCGACAGATCGACCACTTCCGCTCCCGCGGGCGTGACGAAGCCCTTCTCGACGCCGACGATCTTGTCATCCTTGATGACGATCGAAACCTGCGTGCGCGGCGTGGTCGAGATGCCATCGATCAAGGTGCCGGCATGGATGACGACATCCTTGGCGAGCGCCGGTGCGGTGGTGGACAGCAGCGCGCCAAGCGCCAGTGCCGCCTTCGTGAAACTCTTTTTCATGGCTTGAAACCCTTCATGATCTGCTTGGGGGACGGAGGGGACGGGGTGCCGTCCGCGCCTCAGTCAAGCGGCAGCGGCTTGCCGTTCGCCTTGAAGACCCTGCCGCCCTTCATCACGAACTTGACGCTCTGCAGGATCTTGATGTCCTGCGTCGGGTCACCATCCACCGCGACGATGTCCGCGAAGCGGCCGGCCTGGATCGAGCCGACATCGTTGGACTTGCCGAGCAGATCCGCGGCGTTGCGCGTCGTCATCAGGATCGCGTCGATCGGCTTGATGCCGACGGCGACCATATATTCGAGCTCCTTGGCGTTCTCGCCATGCGGCCGCCAGCCGAGCTGGTCGGTGCCCATCGCCATCTTCACGCCGGCGCGATAGGCGTTGATCGCGTTCTTGCGCATCGTCGGCGTCACCGAGATCGCCTTGTCCGCGACCGTCGGCGGCAGCTTGTCCGGCGTCGCCACCGCGACGTCGTAGATCTCCTGACCGGCGAAGAGCGTCGGCACCATATAGGTGCCGCGTTCCTTCATCAGCTTGTAGCTCTCGGCATCGGCATAGGTGCCATGCTCGATCGAATCGACGCCGGCCTTCACCGCCGCATCGATGCCGGCCTTCCCGTGCGCATGGCTGGCGACCTTCATGCCCAGCGAATGCGCCGTCTCGACGATCGCCTTCAGTTCCTCGTCATTGAGAAGCTGCAGCGCGGGATCGTCGCCGGGACTGGCGACGCCGCCCGACGCGGCGATCTTGATCAGGTTCACGCCGCGCTTGTGCAGTTCGCGCACCGCGCGGATCGCGCTGATCGGGCCATCGACGACGCCCAGCTTCCAGTCATTGGTGCGCTGCCAGCGCGGGTCCATGTGATTGGTGGGGTCACCATGGCCGCCGGTGGGGCTGAGGCCGTTGCCCGAAACCGACAGGCGTGGGCCAGGGATCAGTCCTGAGTTGATCGAGTCGCGGAGTGCCACGACCAGCTCGGTCGCGCCGCCGACGTCACGTACGCTGGTAAAGCCCGCGTTGAGGATGGCGTTGACGTTCCAGCTCGATTGATAGGCCGCCTGTTCTACCGTACCCCGCAGCCGATCGCGAGATCCGCCACCGGTGACGTGATTGTGCATGTCGATCATGCCGGGCAGCACGGTCGCGCCGGAAAGGTCGATCACTTCCGCGCCCGCCGGCGTCACGAACCCGTCCTGCACGCCGACGATCCGCTCATCCTTGACGATGATTGAGACCTTGCTGCGCTTGGCGGCGGAGGTGCCGTCGATCAGCGTGCCGGCGTGGATCACCACATCCTTCGCGCTGGCTGCGGACGCCGCACCGAGGGCGATTGTGGTGCTGATCGCGAGCATCGCCCGGCGTCCGAATTTCTTGCCCAAACTCTTCGTGGTCATGACGTCATCCTCTTGGGAAAACACGTGGCCGCGCCGCTGCCGGCGCGGGCGGGCACTCACTTGATCGCCGCCAGCGCGTAGAGCACGTCGGCGTAGAAGCCTTCCGCCTGGGTCAGGCTGAAGATCTTCGACCCCGGCTTGGGATCGATGACGAGATATTCGTTGGGCGCGTGCGCATCGGCGCCATGGCCGATCGCCAGCGTGACGTCCGGCAGCCCCAAGGTCTGGGTGAAGACATAGGAGGGCCGGCTGCCGCCCGATCGCGGCGAGACGTCCACGGTCAGGCCATATTTGTTGTAGGTGCCCAGCACCGCGCGGACGAGCGGAGCGCTGACTGAGGTCTGTGAGGACGGATAGCCGCTGAGCTTGCGGATCTCGATGTCGGCGAAACCCTTTTCGTCGAGATGCTTGCGCATCAGCGCCAGCATCTCATCCGGCGTCTGATCGGGCACCAGCCGCGAATCCAGCTTGGCGTAGGCGCGGTGCGGTAGGATGGTTTTCATCCCCGGACCGTCATAGCCGGTCGCGATGCCATCGATGTTGAGCGTGGTATCGAACAGATAGCGCGACAGGGACTGGCGCGCGTCCATCCCGTTATACCAATGATCGATGTTGAAACCCTTGCGCACGGTAAGCTGGCGCTTCTCCCACCCAGCGAGCGTGCCGTTGAACAGGCGCTGCTCCTCCTCGTTCGGCTGGCGGATCTTGTCGTAATAGCCGGGAATGGCGATCGTATTGCCGTCCGCGGAGGTTAAAGTCGCGAGCGCCTGCGTCAGCCGCCATGCGGGCGCATCGGTAGTCGCCTTCCACGAACTGTGGATCTCGGCCTTCTGCGGGCCGCCGGTAGTCGGGTTGCCCTTCGCCTCCAGCTCGACATAGAGGATACCCTTGTTGCCGAGCTGCATCGAGACCGCGCCATCCGCCGGAGACTGGCCGCCGCCCGGATAGATCGATCCCGCCGCCGTCTTCAGCCTATCGGCATATTTGGCGATGATCTCGGGATAATGCGGGGAGCCGAGTTCCTCCTCGCTCTCCGCGACCACCATCAGGTTCACCGGCAGCTTACCCCGCACCGCGATGATCGATTCGATCGTGTTGAGGAAAGCCCGCTCGGGGCCCTTGGTGTTGGTGGCGCCGCGCGCCATCAGCACGCGGCCGAGCGGATGATCCTCGACGATGGCGCCCTCGAACGGCGGCACCTTCCAGTCCTCGGGCTCGACCGGCTGGACGTCGAGCATCATGTAGACGACGAGCGTCTTCTTCGCGCCGGCATTGTAATAGGCGAACACGCCGGGGTGGCCGCTCGTGGGGACGACCTCGACCTCCTGGAAGCCGATCTTGCGGAAATCCGCGGCGGCCAGTTCGGCCATCTCACGCACGCCATCATTCTGCGCGCTGATCGAGCGTTGCCGCACCCAGCGCTGGAGATTGGCGATATGCGCCGCCTTGTTCTTCTCAATGTGGGCGTAGATATCCTTGTTGTCGCCCTTGTAGGCCGGGATATCGGCCATCGAGAAGGCGCCGGTCGTGGTGAACTTGATCTCGGGCCGCCCCGAAGCGGGGGCCGCCTGGGCCAGTGCGGGAAGCGGCAGCGCCGCGCCGGAGAACGCCGCCAGCGTCCCCAGTCCGAGCAATTTCCTGAACCCCATGCGATACCCCCTCGTTCCGAAGCCGATCCCTACTTGCTCGCCCACGGCGCGAGCACGCCGCCCTGCTTCACCACGTCGCCGCCCTTCATCACGAACTGCACGCGCTGCAGCTCGGTGATGTCGCTGAGCGGATTGCCCTGCACCGCGACGATGTCCGCGTAGCGGCCGGCCTGGATCGAGCCGATATCATCGCTGGCGTGGAGCAGATCGGCGGCGTTGCGGGTGGCGGTGAGGATCGCGTCCATCGGCGTCAGCCCCGCCTTCACCAGCAGCGCGAACTCTTCCGCCTTGTTGCGGTCGAACGAGCCGGCGACGTCGGTGCCGAAGGCGATCTTCACGCCCGCGCGATAGGCGCGGCCGGCATTGCCGATCATCGTCGGCGTCACCGCGATCGCCTTTTCGGCGACCGTCGGCGGCAGCTTGTCCGGCGCCTTCACCGCGACCTGATAGATCCAGTCGGCAACGAGCAGGGTCGGCACGAGGAAGGTGCCATGCTCCTTCATCAGCCTGTAGCTCTCGGCATCCGAATAGGTGCCGTGATCGACCGAATCGACGCCGGCCATGATGACATGGTCGATCGCCTTCTTGCCGTGCGCGTGCGCGGCGACCGTCATCCCAAGCTCATGCGCGGTGTCGATGACGCTCTTCATCTCGTCGTCGGTCATCGTCATGTGGTTGGGATCGTCGCCGATCGAGGCGACGCCGCCGCTCGGCATGATCTTGATGACGGTGGCGCCGCGGCGCTGATGCTCGCGCACCTTCACCCGCCCATCGATCGCACCATCGACGATCGCGGCATCCCGGCCGGCAAATTCGATACCGGGGCGCATGCCGTTGGCCGCGTCCGAATGGCCGCCGGTCGCCGCCAGCGGCTCGAGCGCGGTCCAGATGCGGGGGCCGATCAGCTTGCCGGCATTGATCGCGCGGATCAGCGCCGGCGCCTCGATCGGGCCCGAGCCGACATCGCGGATCGCGGTGAAGCCCATCTCGATCTCGCGCCGGGCGTTGAGGGCGGCGGTGATGGTGCCGTCACCATCGCTCTGGGTGAAGCGCGCGAGCACGCCCCAGTCGCGGCCCATCGAAATATGGTCGTGCGTATCGATGAAGCCCGGCAGCACTGTGGCGGTCGACAGGTCGATCACCTCAGCGCCAGCGGGCATGACGAAGCCCGGCTCGACCGCGACGATCCGCTCATCCTTGATGACGATCGACACCTTGCTGCGCGGCGCCTTGGACACGGCGTCGATCAGTGTGCCGGCGTGGATGACGACATCCTTCGCGACGGCAGGCGTCGCGGCCGCTGCGGCGAAAACGAGCGAGAGAGCGGTGGAGAGGATGATGCGCTTGGCGTTCATGGGAAACTCCCGAAGATCGAAAAGGACGTGAAAGGGCATCGCCGGTGGATCAGCGCTGCATCACCCCATCCTTCTTGAGCACCTCGCCGCCCTTCATCACGAAGCGGACGCGCTGCAACTCGGTGATGTCGGCGATCGGATCGCCCTGCACCGCGACGATGTCCGCATAGCGGCCGGTCTGCACCGAACCGATATCCTCGGGCGTGCCGATCAGTTCGGCGGCGTTGCGGGTGGCGGTGAAGATCGCCTCCATCGGCGGCAGCCCCGCCTTCACCAGCAGCGCGAATTCCTCACCCTTGTTGCGGTTGGAGGTCGCCCCCTGATCGGTGCCGAACGCGATCTTGACGCCGGCGCGATAGGCGCGGCCGGCATTGCCGATCATCGTCGGCGTCACTGCGATCGCCTTGTCGGCCACGGTCGGCGGCAGCAGTTCCGGCGTCTTGATCGCGGTCTGGTAGATCGCGTCCGCGACGAGCAGTGTCGGCACGAGGAAGGTGCCACGCGCCTTCATCAGCTTGTAGGTCTCGGCATCGGCATAGGTGCCATGCTCGACCGAATCGACGCCGGCCATGATGACATGGTCGATCGCCTTCTTGCCGTGCGCGTGCGCGGCGACCTTCATGCCGAGTTCGTGCGCGGTATCGATCGCAGACTTCATCTCGTCATCGGCCATCGTCATGTGATGCGGATCATCACCGATCGAGGCTACGCCGCCGCTCGGCATGATCTTGATGACGGTAGCGCCGCGCCGCCGGTGCTCGCGCACCTTGATCTTGGCCTCTTCCGGCCCGTCGATGATCGCGGCGTCGCGCCCTTCGAAGCTGATGTCCGGCCGCATGCCATTGGCCCGGTCGGAATGGCCGCCGGTGGGGCCGAGCGCCTCGAGCGCGGTCCAAAGGCGCGGTCCGACGATCCTGCCCGAATTGATGCCACGGATCAGCGCCGGCGCGGTCAGCGGGCCCGAACCCACGTCGCGCACGGTCGTGAAGCCGAGTTCGATCTCGCGGCGCGCGTTGAGCATGGCCGAGATCACCGCGTCGCCTTCGGTCTGGGTGAAGCGGTTGAGCGGGCGGCGGTCGCCCGACGAGGAAATATGGTCGTGGGTTTCGATGAGACCGGGCAGCACCGTCGCCTGCGAGAGGTCGATCACCTCGGCACCGGCGGGGGTGACAAAGCCGCTCTGCACACCGCTGATACGATCATCCTTGATCAGGATCGACACCTGCTTCTTCGGCGTGGCCGAAACGCCGTCGATCAGCGTGCCGGCGTGGATCACCATATCCTTGGCGGCGGCCGGTGCAGCGAACGCCAGCGCGGCGGTGGCTGCGATCAAAGCCTGACGCAAACGGCGCTTGGTCTCATTCTGCATGCAGTCCCCTATGTATCCGTGTGCGATCGATAAAAGGAAAGGCGCCCGAAAAGCGCCCTTAATCATATTCAAAAATGGGTCCGGAGATGGATGCCGATCATGTGCGGCGCGATGCCCACCGTGCCGACGGCATCGGCGCCACGCACGCGCATCGAAGCTGTTGAGGTCCGTCGCCAGGACGTGCTGGCCCGATGGAGCCGGCCGCGCGGCTGACCGACCACCGCCCAACTCGCCATCGCCCGCTGCCCAAACCTAAGGGCGAGAACCGCCATCCCCCAACGCATCATGTTCCCCCTGACCAATGATACTCGCAGACTTCGTGCGCTCTTCACCTTCCCGGTGTTTTGAACCTTCCGATCAGAAATCAATTCGACATGACATCTTACCGACCAGACGATCTGATTCGATCGATCGCCCTCCGGTACTTCGCCGTGAACACGAATCGGCCGAAAAGCGCCGGTGATTGACGCGGCCGATCTATTGTCTCGCGAAATTTTGGAACATTTGTCGCGACCAGCCCCCCGCTGATTAGCCTGTTTTGATTCGTTGCTGCGACGTTACACCAGCATGAATGTGAAATCTCACCAATTTTTGTCACATCGATGCAACAAATTAGCCGCTCTGCGCTCCGGATTCTGGACGAGGCGATCCAAACGCACCAATGATGGGATCAAGACGCGTCTAGATTGCCTGCCGGCGCGAATCAGCCCGCCGAACATGTCGTCCGCGCCTTCGACGCGCCCTGTTCAGCCCGTCATCGGCCCGCCGGTTTCCGCCGATTTCCATGGTGGTGCGGGCGGTCGGGCTCGAACCGACACTCCTTGCGGAACCGGATTTTGAGTCCGGCGCGTCTACCAATTTCACCACGCCCGCATGACGTAAGTCCGGCGAAACGCCGGCCGAAGCGGCGCTATACGCGAGCGGATCGGACATTTCCAGCACCTGCCTGCGACTTCGTTGCAGACGGCCGGCAGCCGGCTTCAGTCGGCGCGCGTGCGCGCTGGCAGCGCGCCTGCGAAGAATGCCAGATGATCCTCCATGCGCGCCAGCGCCGGCCCTGCGAGCGTGAGGGTGATGTCGCGCTCTCCCGATGGGATGAGCACGCCGCGCTCGACGAGCAGCCGCACCCAGCGCTGCACCGTGGACCGCGGCACCGGGCTCGCCGTCTCTAGCGATGCCGCCGAAAGCGGCCGCCCGGCGCGCTGGCCGACATAGGCAGCAAGCATCAAATCCCAGGCCGGGTCGGCGAAGATACCGTCGCCGAGCCGGGCATCCCGCGCGCGGCGCTCATCGAGCAGCGCACGCGCGATGCCCGGCAGATCAGCGGCGAAATCGGTCGATTGGGTCACAACAATCCTCTTCGGCGCAGACTGGTCGCCCCGCCGCGGGCGACGATGATATGGTCGTGCAGGCTGATGTCGAACAGTGCGGCGGCGCTGCGCAGCCTGAGCGTCGCCTCGACATCCTTGGCGCTGGGCTCGGAATTCCCTGATGGGTGGTTGTGGACGAGGATGAAGGCCGCCGCGCCAAGTTCGATCGCCCGCCGCACCACTTCCCGTGGAAAGACGGGCACCTGATCGATCGTGCCCTGGATCAGCGTCTCGTCCCGGATCAGTTCGTTGCGCGCATTGAGATAGAGCGCCCGCAGGCACTCCTCGCGCTGCCGGCCCATATCGACCTGCAGATAATCGAGCAGCGCATCGAAATTCGCGAAGATCGGCGCGACGATCGCTTCCTCGCGCAGCCACAGCAGCACCGCGGCACGAGTGGCGCCGAGCTGCTCGATCGCCGGATGACCCGCACCCAGCAATCGCGCCCATTGGTCCGGCGGCGCGCTCATCACCGCTGCGACACTGCCGAACTCGTCCATCAGTTGACCGGCGGCGCGCGCGGCGGTTGGAGTGCCGAGCGGGGCGAGAAGCGCCGCCAGGACCTGCCGTCCGTTCCCCGCTTCACCCGCCGCCGGTGCGCGATCGCGCCCAGCAGCAACGCCGTCAGTGTCGGATAAGCCCAGAAACCCTGCATCAACGCGTAGGCGAAGCGGATAGCCGTCGGAGACAGCATGAAGGCGATCGGGGTCAAAACCCCCACGAGATGAAAGCCGGCAGCCCATAACGTCCAGCGCCGCTCAGCGACGATCGCAAGCGCGACCAGCAGCGCCAGCAGCCCGAGGTCGATCGCCAGAACCGCATATTCGACCTGGACATAGCCGTCGGGATCGGCGGCGAAGATCGTCAGCACCGACGCCGCGATCATGCCCCATGCGGCAATCCGTTCGGGCGGGCCGCCGCGCCACAATGCAAAGCCACAACATAGTACAAGATAGGTCCAGTACGCGGTGAGCAACAGGATCAGGGCCATGAACCGACCGGACCATCAAGCGATGGCCCGGTCAATCCCAACCTCAGTATCAGGCCGTGAAGGCAGGCAGCGGCTTGCCGTCACCGGCGCCGAAATTGATCGCCTCCAGCCCGGCCTTGCGCTGCATCGCGCCTAGCCGGCGGTGCGTGTTGATCAGCGCGCGGCGCGCGGCGACGGTGGCGGTCAGCGTTTCGGCGATATCCTCAAGGCTGCCCTGGCTGAATTCCGCCGCCATGCCGGCATCGACGCGCGACGTTGCGATGGCGGCACCGAGCAGCGAGAGCTGGCCGATCGCGGCGTCGAACGCGGCCTCGGTACCGATCAGCGGCTCGGCGATCCGTTCGGCGGCGACGAGGCGGCCGCTGCGCGACCGCTGGAAATCAGGATGAACGACGGAGGTAGACGCTTCGGACATGCATTCCCCTTTTCCGCCCTGGTCGGCGGGCATGGCGTTGACGATGCGGGTGCCCGTGAACCGCCGGGTCAGGTCAGCGCGGCTTCCAGAGCCTGCTGCCCCGCCAGGATGGCGCTGAGCAATCCGCCCGCAACCAGCGCCGCGAGGATTGCAATGCCGATGATCGATGCGAGGATCCTGAGGATCCGTCGTCCGTCGATCGCGTCTTCATCGATCCCTACGGCCGGCGGAGTGGGATCCGCTTCCAGGATATCGAACGCCATGCGCTCTTCCCGGAACCCGGTCGCCGCCCCTTCCGTTGCCGGCTGCGGATCGATCCATGCCCGGGGTTCGGCGGCCGCGGCCAGTGCCGCCGATTGGTATACCAGCCGCTGGTACCGGTCTGCTTCGCCATGGGCTCCGGCGTCGGGAGCGCCCGTACCGCCCGGACCGGTCGCAGCTTCCGCATCTGCCAGCCGCTGTGCCGCGGCGACCCGCGTCGAGACGCCCAGCTTGCGCATCGCCTGCTTGATTCGCTTGTCCACCGCATCGGGGCCGATACCCAGCCGGATCGCGATCTCCTTCGATGGCTTGTGATCGAGCACCAGCCGCAAACAATCGCGCTCGCCCGGCGTGAGTCGGGCGACGGGATCGGGATCGAGCGGATCGGGATCGGGCATGGCGCAGCTATGCCCCGCGCGCACCATGCGGGGCAACCGGACCAATCAGATAGGGATCAGGCGAAAACGTCGTAGTGCGAAGGCGACTTGGGATCGTCACCATAGCGGTTCGCACCGCGCGTGCCTTCCAGGCACATGAACACCAGCCCGATGATGCCACCAATATAGGGAATCAGGTTGAGAAGGATGAACCAGCCCGACTTGTCCTGGTCGTGAAAGCGCCGGACAGTGACCGCGATATTCGGGATGATGAGCCCGAAAGCAACGATCACGAAGAGAACCAGGAAGATGATCGCGAACACGCCGCCGGCATCGCTGCCACCAGCCGTCGCATTATAGATCAGCGCAAAGATGCCGCCAACGATCGCTGCCGCGCCATAAACGATGAGCTGCAGCAGCGTGAACATCCAATATTCCTTGCGCCGCGAACGCCCCGAAAAATCGGCATAGCGACGCAACGGCAGAATCATCCATTCCATTGAGCGGTCCCCTGTTTGCCCCAAAAAGGATGGCGGGGACGGTACGTGACCACCCCCGCCAGCATTTCACGCGAACACGTCAACGTGCCCCGGCGATTTAGGATCCTCACCGAAACGATTCGGGCCCCGCGATCCTTCGGAAACGAAGAATACCAGCAGCACGATACCGCCGACAAACGGAACCAACCCGATCAGCATCCACCAACCCGAACGGTCCGTGTCATGCAGGCGACGAATTCCTACAGCGATGCTCGGAATAAGCAGGCCAAGCGCCACGATGGTGTAAAGCGGGCCATAAACGCCGAAAACCAGTGTGTTGATACCCAGAATCATGTCAATGATCATCGCCAGAACGGCCACGATGATATTGAACAGGACGAACATCCAATATTCTTTGCGCCGTGAACGGCCGTCAAACTGCGCATATTTCTTGAGCGCCAGTGTCATCCATTCCATAGCGGATCCCCTTGAGAAATACAGATAAACGCGCCCCAAGGGCCGATCTGATGTCGGCCGACAAAGCCGACGCTCCCTCAAAATCGTCGCAGGATCAAGAACTCATTGCGGATGCACGGATCGCATTTTCCCGCTTATGCCATGGGTGCCCGCCGCCGGTAGCTCAGCGCCTCTGCCACATGAGCGCGGTGAACGCCCTCGGACCCGTCGAGATCGGCGATGGTGCGGCCGACGCGCAGGATGCGCGTATAGCCCCGCGCAGACAGGCGCATCGCCTCTGCCGCCTGCGCGAGCAGGGTGCGGCCGGCGTCATCCGGCGTCGCGACGCGGTCCAGCAACTCGCCGTCAGCCTCCGCATTGGTGCGGACGGGCACCTTCGCATAGCGCTCGGTCTGCACCATGCGTGCGGCGGTGACGCGCGCGGCAACCTGAGCGGATCCTTCCGTGGGCGGCGGCAGGACGAGATCGGCCGCGGTGACAGCCACCATCTCGACATGCAGGTCGATACGATCGAGCAGCGGCCCCGAGACCTTCGCCTGATAGTCGGCAGCGCACCGCGGCGCGCGTGAGCAGGCGAGCGCGGGGTCGCCGAGATGACCGCAGCGGCATGGATTCATCGCCGCGATCAACTGTACGCGCGCCGGAAAGGTGACATGAGCGTTGGCCCTGGCGACGCTGACCTTGCCCGTTTCCAGTGGCTGGCGCAGCGAATCGAGCCCGACGCGCTGGAACTCCGCGAGTTCGTCGAGAAACAGGACGCCGAGATGCGCGAGGCTCACTTCGCCCGGCCGAACACGGATACCGCCGCCGACCAGCGCCGCCATAGAGGCGCTATGATGCGGGCTGCGGAACGGCCGGCTGCGAACCATCCGCCCCTCATTGAGTTCGCCCGCCACGCTGGCGATCATCGACACCTCCAGCGCCTCCGCCGGCGTCAGATCGGGCAGGATGCCCGGCAGGCAGGCGGCGAGCAGCGACTTGCCGGCGCCCGGCGGGCCGACCATCAGCAGGTTATGGCCACCGGCCGCGGCGATCTCCAGCGCGCGCCTTGCGGTTTCCTGTCCCTTCACCTGCTTGAGATCCGGCCCCGCCGCACGCGCCTCCACCTCGCCAGGCACTGGCGGTGCCAGCAACGCGCGCCCGCGGAAATGGTTGAGCAGCGCGATCAGGTCGGGCGCGGCGAGCACTTCGATGCCACTCGCCCACGCCGCCTCCGGTCCCTGCGCGGCAGGGCAGACCAGCCCCTTGCCGACCTCCGCCGCGTGGAGCGCGGCAAGCAACACGCCGGGCGATGGCGCCAGTCGACCGTCGAGCCCTAGTTCGCCCACGAAAACATAGGAGGATAATGTCTCGGCATCGATCACGCCCATCGCGCCAAGCAGCGCCAGCGCAATCGGCAGATCATAATGCGATCCTTCCTTGGGCAGGTCGGCCGGCGATAAGTTCACGCTGATCCGCTTGGGCGGTAGCGAGAGGCCGATCGCGGCGATCGCCCCGCGCACCCGTTCACGGCTTTCCGCCACCGCCTTGTCAGGCAAGCCGACGACGACGAATGCCGGCAGCCCCGGCGTCAACTGCACCTGCGCCTCGACCGCGCGCGCATCGAGCCCGAGATAGGCAACGGTCGACACGATCGAGACCATAATATTCCCCCTTTGTTCCTTGCCCGGCTTGTACGAAGGCGCGGCGCGGAGTCGAGCGAAATCTGATTGCCACCCTCTGCCGCGAACCGACGAGCACCCGATGCGATGCGACGAACGACGTCGCATCGGCTTGTTCCGGCGATCAATCCCTCCCACCTCAACTCCATGACATGGCGCCTGGCACTGCAGCAGACATGGGGCGCGCTGGGCCGCGATCCCCGGATACGCACCCTGCTCTGCGGTGTCGGCTGGCTGCTGATCGCGCTCACGCCGCTCGTCGGCCCCCTGCCCGGCCCCGGCGGCATCATCGTCTTCGCCGCGGGACTCGGCCTCGTTCTCCGGAATTCCGCTTGGGCAAAGCGCCGCTATGTGCGATTCAAACGCCGTCATCCCGGCTGGGGCGACTGGGCGGACTGGGGCCTGCGGCGCCCCAGCGCGCGTCGCCGGATTGCGATATGTCGCGATGTCGCGATCGCCGCCTCAAGGGGTGAGCCGACGGATTGACTTCATGGCGCCTTTTGCCTATCGGCGCCCTTCACAGCGGCCGCCCGCAACGGCGGCCCTTTTTCTATTCTGACACTTGAGGAATGAGCGATGAAGCGCACCTTTCAGCCCAGCAAGCTCGTGCGGGCCCGCCGTCACGGCTTCCGGTCGCGCAGCGCGACTGTCGGGGGCCGCAAGGTTCTGCGCGCGCGCCGCGCCCGCGGCCGCAGCAAGCTGTCCGCCTGAACCGGCTTACCCGCCGCGCGGATTATCTCGCGGCGAACAGCGGCAAGCGCGTGGCCATGCCCGGCTTCGTTCTGCTCGTCCGTCGTCGCGATGACGGCGATTCGGCGATTCGGCTGGGCATCACCGTTACCAAGAAGATCGGCGGCGCTGTCGTGCGGAATCGCATGAAGCGCCGTTTCCGCGAACTGGCACGCACCTTCCTTGAGGAGCGCGGCGTGCCGGGCGCGGATCATGTGCTGATCGGGCGGGCCGGCGGTGTCGAGCGCGATTACGACCTGCTGGGCGAAGAATTGACGAAGGCACTGGATCGAGCCAGGCGATGATCGCCCGGCTGCTGATCCTTGCCGCGCGTGCGTGGCAGCTCGGCCCCTCGGCGATCTTGCCGCCAAGCTGTCGTTATCAGCCAAGCTGTTCTGCCTATGCGATCGAGGCATGGAAGCGCTATGGCGCGCTCAAGGGCAGCTGGCTGGCTGTCCGGAGGATTTCACGCTGCCATCCGTTCGGGGGCAGCGGTTATGACCCGGTGCCCTGACGGGCGATCATTCGGACGGGGTGGGAGTTTAGCGTGGACGACAAGCGCAATCTGATCATTTTCGCGCTCATCGCGGCGCTGGTGCTGTTTGGCGGCCAGTTCCTCACCGACTATTTCTTCCCCACCGCAAACCCGCCAGCGACCAAGATGGTCGACGGCAAGTCCGTACCGGTTGCGTCACCCACCGCCTCGGCGCCGGCGACCGACGCACCTGGCGCGATCCGCCCGGTCGCGACCGCGCTCGGCGCCTCGCCGCGCCTGCCGGTGCGCACGCCGAAGCTGCAGGGCTCGATCGCGCTGAAGGGCGCCCGGATCGATGACATCCTGCTGACCAACTATCGCGAGACGATCGCCAAGAACGCGCCTCCGATCCGCCTTCTGGCACCCGCCGGCACCAAGGATGCGCGCCTCGCCGGTTTCGGCTGGTCGGGCGACGGCGTGGCCGTTCCCGGTCCGAACACGGTGTGGACTGCCGACGCGGCCGAACTGGTGCCCGGCAAGCCGGTGACGCTGAGCTGGAACAATGGTGCAGGCCTCGTCTTCGCGATGCGCGTCGCGGTCGACGATCACTACATGTTCACCGTCCAGCAGACCGTCGCCAACCGCAGTGCCGGCGCGGTCGCGGTGCAGCCCTATGGCTATGTCACCCAGCGCGGCGTTTCGAAGGATCCGGATAGCTGGACGATCCACACCGGCCCGACCGGCGTGTTCAACGGCGCCGCCAACTATGATGTCGACTTCAAGGATGTCGATGCCGCTGGCAACAACGGCGTCGATTTCTCGACCACCGGCGGCTGGCTGGGCTTCAACGACAAATATTGGCTGACCGCGCTGGTGCCCGATCAGGGCAAGGCGGTGAACGCCAAGTTCCGCATCGCCACCGACGGCGCCTATCAGGCCGACTTCCGCGCTGCCCAGACGGTGGTGCAGCCCGGCCGCGCGCTTTCCACCGAGACGCGCTTCTTCGCCGGCGCGAAGGAAGTGGGCGTGCTGCAGGACTATGAGAACAAGCTGAAGATCGTCCAGTTCGACAAGGCGATCGACTGGGGCTGGTTCGCTCCGATCGAACGCCCGATTTTCTGGGTGCTCGACTGGCTGTTCAAGTTCGCCGGCAATTTCGGCGTCGCGATCATCCTGCTGACCGTTCTGGTGCGCGGCCTGATGTTCCCGATCGCGCAGCGCCAGTTCGCCTCGATGGCGGGCATGCGCGCGGTGCAGCCGAAGATGAAGGCGCTGCAGGAACGCTACAAGGACGACAAGCCGAAGCTTCAGGAAGAGATGATGAAGCTGTACCGCGAGGAAAAGGTGAACCCGATCGCGGGCTGCCTGCCGCTGGTGCTGCAGATTCCGATTTTCTACGCGCTCTACAAGGTGCTGATGCTGACGATCGAAATGCGCCACCAGCCCTTCATCCTCTGGATCAAGGATCTCTCGGCCCCCGATCCCGCGACCCTGCTCAACCTGTTCGGCTATCTGAACTTCACCCCGCCCAGCTTCCTGGCGATCGGCGTGCTGCCCGTGCTGCTCGGCATCACCATGTATCTGCAGTTCAAGCTGAACCCGCAGCCGATGGACGAAATGCAGAAGCAGGTGTTCAGCCTGATGCCGTGGGTGTTCATGTTCGTGATGGCGCCGTTCGCGGCCGGCCTGCAGCTCTATTGGACGGTGTCCAACCTGCTCACCATCGCGCAGCAGAAGTGGCTCTACAGCCGCCACCCGGCGCTCAAGGACGCCGCAGCGAAGTGAGCGACGAAGCGGACGAGGGTGCGGCGGAAGCGCAGGCCGAACTGGTCGAGGCGGCACGCAAGCTGTTCGCGGGGCCGGTCGCGTTCCTGAAATCGGCCCCCGAACTGCGCTTCCTGCCCGATCCCGACGTTCCCGAAGTGGCGTTTGCCGGCCGCTCCAATGTCGGCAAATCGTCGCTGCTGAACGCCCTCACCAACCGCAACGGCCTTGCCCGCACCTCCAACACGCCCGGGCGGACGCAGGAACTGAACTATTTCGATGTCGGCGCGCCGCTGGTGATGCGGCTGGTCGACATGCCGGGCTATGGCTTCGCCAAGGCACCAAAGGACATGGTCCGCAAGTGGCGCTACCTGGTGAACGACTATCTGCGCGGCCGGCAGGTGCTGAAGCGCGCGCTGGTGCTGATCGATTCGCGCCATGGCATCAAGGATGTCGACCGTGACATCATGAAGATGCTGGACGACGCAGCGGTCAGCTATCGCCTGGTGCTCACCAAGGCGGACAAGATCAAGGCGACCGAACTGACGGCGGTGCTGGACCAGACCGCCACCGAAGCGCGCACCCGCCCCGCCGCACACCCGGAAATCATCGCAACGTCGAGCGAAACCGGCTTCGGCATGGCCGAATTGCGCGCCGCAGTGCTCGAATCGATCACCCCCTAGCAAGACGGCTTCTCGACTTGCACGCATCGCACCGGCTATGGCTGGCGGATGCTCAAGCTCATCATCGGCAACAAGGCTTACTCCTCCTGGTCGCTGCGCGGCTGGCTCGCTGCCAAGCAGTCGGGCCTTCCCTTCGAGGAGGTCGTCGTCCCGCTGTACGACGATGATTGGGACAAGCGCCGCGAGGGCGACGAGTTCGCGCCCTCTTCCGGCAAGGTGCCGATCCTGTGGGACGGCGAGATCGTCGTATGGGATTCGCTGGCGATCATTGAATGGCTTGCGGAAAAGACCGACCGCAACCGTTTCTGGCCCGAGGATGACGGCGCGCGCGCCATGGCGCGATCGATGGCGGCCGAAATGCATTCGAGCTTCGCGGCGCTGCGCCGCAACCTCAGCATGAACATCCGCCAGCAATTTCCGCCCCGACCGCTGGCACCGGACGTGTTCGCCGACATCACCCGCGTCCTCACTCTGTGGGCGCAGGCGCGTGCGCGCTATGGCGGTACGGGCGATTTCCTGTTCGGAGAATTCGGCGCCGCGGACATCATGTTCGCGCCCGTCGTCACCCGATTTGTCACCTATTCGGTGCCCGTGCCGCGTTTCGCCGCTCCCTATATGGATGCAGTGCTCAGCCACCCTTATATGCAGGATTGGCTGGCCGCGGCGCAGGAAGAAGCCTGGGTGATCGAGCGCTTCGAGACGCCGCCGGCGACCTGATCGAGCGCATTCGCCGAGACCGACCGGAACCCACGCGCCGCCGCATTGTTGATTCGGCGAGCAAGTTCCAACCGGAGGTCAACATGGCGAGCACGACGAAGAGCAAGGCCGCGGCGCCCCAGGCCGACCGCGCCACCACCACCAAGCCACGCGCAGGGGGTAAAACCGCCCCGGCCGAGGTGGTCGATGTCGAGGCGATCAACCCCGCCGCAACGCACGATCCCGTCAAGCCCAGCGCCAACTTCGACCGCTCCAACGTCTTCAAGATCGCAGGGGCCGCAGCTCTCGGCGTCGTGGCAGGGCTTGCCGCCAATTTCGGCCGCAAGCTGGCAGTGCAGGCCCCCACCGTTCTTGCCGGCGGCTGGCGCGACGCGCTGGCGGCCGAACACAAGGCGGTGTTGCGGCTGTTCGAACTGATCGAGGCCACCGACGATAGCCAGACCGCCCGCCGCACCGTGCTCCTCACCCAGATCAAGCACGCATTAAGCAAGCACGCGTTCCAGGAAGAAAATGTGATCTACCCGGCATTGCGCGATCATGGCGATGCGATCGAGGCCGAACGGCTGGTGAGCGACCATGGCGACGTGAAGCATGCGCTGTTCGAGCTCGAGCGGATGCCGCGTCAGGGAGACGCTTTCATCTCCCGGCTTCGTCAGCTCCGCGCCAGCCTTGAAACGCATATGCGCGCGGAAGAAGAGGATCTGTTCCCGGCGCTCGACGCACGTCTCGACGAGGCTGCATCGCGTGAACTTACCGCCCGCATGAACAAGGAAGGGCTTAAGCTCGCCTGAGCCGTCAGGGCAGGCACGATATGCGTGCCTCCCCCTTCCCGTCTCCTGCCATCCCCCTTATGATCCCACGCATGGCGCACTTGCGCCATGTCGATGGTAGCGCTACCGTCCGTCGATACGGTGGATGGAGCCGAGGAGGAGAGGATGATGAGAAGCTCACGCGCCCGGATCGCGTTGCCGCTGATGGCAAGCATCGGGCTGATTGCCGCTGCGGCCCCCGTGCGTGCCGATGAGCCACGAGCGCCCGATGGCCGCCGTTATCTCTCGCAGCCGCTGGTCAGCGAAATCTACACCGCCGATCCTTCCGCCCATGTGTGGAACGGCAAGATCTACATCTATCCCAGCCACGACATCGACGGTCCCGCTGCAGAGGACGATCTGGGCGGCCATTTCGAAATGCGCGACTATCGCATCCTCAGCATGGACAAGGTCGGCGGCAAGGTCACGATCCATCCTGTCGCGCTCGATGTCGCGCAAGTGCCGTGGGCCGAAAAGCAGATGTGGGCGCCCGACGCGGCCTATCGCAACGGCACTTATTATCTCTACTTCCCCGCCAAGGACCGGCAGGGCGCATTCCGCATCGGCGTCGCGACCTCCAAATCGCCGGTCGGGCCGTTCAAGGCCAATCCGCAGCCGATCAAGGGCAGCTTCTCGATCGACCCGTCGGTGTTCACTGACGATGACGGCAAGAGTTATATGTATTTCGGCGGGATCTGGGGCGGCCAGCTCCAGCGCAATACCACCGGCACCTATGAGCCCAATGGTTCAAAGACCGATCTCGAAGCGCCCGACAAGCCCGCGCTGACGCCCAAGGTCGCGCGCCTGGACGGCACCATGATGGAGTTCGCCGAAAAACCCCGCGATGTGCTGATCGTCGATGAAGCCGGCAAGCCGCTGCTCGGCGGCGATGCCGACCGCCGCTTTTTCGAAGCCGCCTGGATGCACAAGTACAAGGGCAAATATTATCTGAGCTACTCGACCGGCGACACGCACTATCTCGTCTACGCGATCGGTGATTCGCCTTACGGGCCCTTCACCTACAAGGGCCGCATCCTCGAACCGGTGCAGGGCTGGACGACGCATCACTCGATCGTCGAGAAGGACGGCCGCTGGTGGCTGTTCTATGCCGACAGCCAGCTTTCCGGCCAAACGCGGCTGCGCAACGTCAAGGTGACCGAGCTGTTCTACAATACGGACGGCACGATCCGCACCATCGACCCGTTTGTGAAATGAGCGCCCGCTGATGTTTCTCGGCATCGATATCGGCACATCGGGCGTCAAGGCGGTGGTGCTCGACGAGCATGGCGCCGTTGTCGCGCAGAGCACCGCCGCCCTCACCGTCCAGCGCCCGCAGCCGCTATGGTCCGAACAGGATCCCGAAGCCTGGTGGGCGGCGACAACCGCCGCGGTGCAGGCGATCCCCGCCGCGGTGCGACGCGCGGTGCGCGGCGTCGGCATCGCCGGCCAGATGCACGGCGCGACCCTGCTCGGCGCGGACGACACGCCGCTGCGCCCGGCCATCCTCTGGAACGACGGGCGCTCCTTCGCCGAGTGCGAGAAACTGGAGGCGGCGGCGCCTGGGCTGCGCAGCATATCGGGCAACATCGCGATGCCCGGCTTCACCGCGCCCAAATTGCTATGGGTGCGCGATCATGAGCCGGCGCTGTTCGAGGCCGTCCGCACCGTGCTACTGCCCAAGGATTATGTGCGGCTGCGGATGACGGGTGAGAAGGCGTCCGACATGTCCGACGCTGCCGGCACATTGTGGCTGGATACCGGCGCGCGGGACTGGAGTGACGAGTTGCTCGCCGCCACCGGCCTTACCCGCGGTCATATGCCACGCGCGGTCGAGGGCACGGACATCACCGGCACGCTCCGCGCAGAGATCGCCGAGCTGTGGGGCGTCCCTGCCGTTCCCGTCGTCGGCGGCGCCGGGGACAATGCGGCGGGCGCCGCAGGTGTCGGCGTGGTGCAGGATGGCGATGCGCTGCTCTCGCTCGGCACCTCGGGCGTGATCTTCGTCGCCACCGACGGCTTCAGGCCCAACCCGGCGCGCGCAGTCCACGCCTTCTGCCACTGTCTGCCGGGCCTGTGGCACCAGATGTCGGTCCACCTTTCCGCCGCCGCCTGCATCGACTGGGTCGCGCGGCTGACCGGTGCCGCCGGCGCCGCCGACCTGTTCGCCCGCGCCGAGGCCACCGGTCCCGCAAGCGGTCCCGAACTGTTCCTGCCCTATCTCTCTGGCGAGCGCACGCCGCACAACGACGCCGAGGTGCGCGGCGCCTTCCTCCGCCTCGACAATGACACGACGCCGGAGAAGCTCGCGCAGAGCGTGCTCGAAGGCGTCGCCTTCGCGCTGGGCGACGGACTGGACGTGCTTCGTGAGGCCGGCACGCAGGTCGAGCGCCTGTCGGTGATCGGCGGCGGCGCACGCTCGCGCTATTGGGGCGAGACATTGGCGGCGGCGCTCGGCGTCGAACTGGTCTACCTCAAGGGTGGCGAAGTCGGCCCGGCACTCGGTGCCGCACGGCTCGCCCAGCTTGCGGTCGATGGCGGCACGCCGGCCGAGGTCTGCGCCGCTCCGCCCGTCTCCCACAGCATCGCCCCCGATCCCGAACTGGTGGACCGGCTTGCCCCCAAGCAAGCCGCGTTCCGCGACGCCTATCCCCGCATCACTCCGAGGAACCACTGATGTCCAACTTCTTCGCCGATATCCCGACGATCCGCTACGAAGGCCCCGACAGCGACAACGAGCTGGCCTACCGCTTCTACGACAAGGATCGGGTGGTGCTGGGCAAGCGGATGGAAGACCATCTGCGCTTCGCCATCTGCTTCTGGCACACCTTCGTGTGGCCGGGTTCGGACGTGTTCGGCGGCGGCACCTTCAACCGCCCGTGGCACCAGGGCGCCAATGACAGTGCCGCCGCCAAGGCCAAGCGCGAAGTCGCGTTCGATTTCTTCACCCGCCTCGACGTGCCCTATTACTGCTTCCACGACGTCGACGTGATGGCTGCGGCCGAGGGCGTCGCCGAGCATCGCCGCTTCTTCGCCGAGGCGGTTGACCATCTCGAAGCGCTACAGGCCTCGTCGGGCCGCAAGCTTTTGTGGGGAACGGCCAACCTGTTCAGCCACCCGCGCTTCGCCGCCGGCGGCGCCACCAACCCCGATCCCGAAGTCTATGCCTTCGGCGCGATGCAGGTGCGCGATGCGCTGGAAGCGACGCATCGCCTGGGCGGCTCCAACTATGTGCTGTGGGGCGGCCGCGAAGGCTATGAGACGCTGCTCAACACCAACCTCAAGCGCGAACTCGACAATTTCGGCCGCTTCCTGTCGCTGGTCGTCGAGCACAAGCACAAGATCGGCTTCAAGGGCACGATCCTGATCGAACCGAAGCCGCACGAGCCGACCAAGCACCAGTACGACTTTGACACCGCGACGGTGTATGGCTTCCTCAAGCGCTACGGCTTGGAAGACGAAGTCCGCGTCAACATCGAGGCCAACCATGCGACCCTCGCCGGCCACACCTTCGAGCATGAGATCGCCACCGCCGGCGCGCTCGGCATCTTCGGTTCGATCGACGCCAATCGCGGCGATCACCAGAATGGCTGGGATACCGACCAGTTCCCCAACTCGGTCGAGGAACTGACGCTGGCGATGGTCGAGATCATCCGCGCGGGCGGCTTCACCACCGGCGGCTTCAACTTCGACGCCAAGGTGCGCCGCCAGTCGATGGACGCGGTGGACCTGTTCTACGGCCATATCGGCGGCATCGACACGGTCGCGCGCGGCCTGCTCAATGCGGCGGCACTGATCGAGGACGGCCGCCTCGATGCGATCAAGGCGGAGCGCTATGCCGGCTGGGACGGCGAACTGGGCGGCCAGATCGGCACCCTCGACCTCGCCGGCATCGCCGACCTCGCGGAAGCTAAGGCGCTCGATCCCAAGCCGCGCTCCGGCCGTCAGGAGCGCATCGAGAACCTGATCAACCGTTTCATCTGACGACGGTATTTCCTCCTCGAGCTTCGCTCGGGGAGGACATGGCCTTCCTGGGGCGCGGCCGCGAAAAGAGTCGCGCCTCTACGCTTTGCCGCGATTGGCGAAGGCGATGGTGATCGCCGCGCCGAGCGTGGCGAAGCCGAACAGAACGACCGTGCCGGTGGCCGTGTGATAAGCCGTCCAGGCCACTGGGATGGCTGCCGCCAGCACAACCCAGCCTGCCCAATAGAACCGGCGCGACATGCCCGCATCCAGCCGCCGACGCAGCAGCCCCTGCTGGTGCCGGGGATTGGCCGCGCACAGCAGCATGAAGCCGCCCGTCGCCAGCGCCAGCATCGCAAGATGCGCGAGGATCTGCACGATCATGCCCGCGCTTCCCCATGGTGCGAGCGCTTCACCCGATGCGGCCGACCCCTGGCGGCGACCGCCGCTGCCGCCACCTTCCAGCTCGCGCACGCAAAGGCTGCGGCGAACGCGATCATCGTCAGTTCGAAACCGATGAAGGTCCAGTTGCCCGCCAGCAGGCTGGCGACAAGGGTGCGATCGGTTGTCAGCGCGCTGACCAGCGGGATGGCGCCGAACAGCAGCGCACCCACTGCGCTGAGTTCGATCCATGCCCGCCGCGGCGGGCGGACGAGCGCGATCAGCAGCATCGCGCCCCAGGTCAGGAACAGGCTGTGCACCTCCCAATCGGCGCGCGCGGCCATGCCCAGCGGCAGCAGTCGGTTGGCAAGAAAATAGCCGGCGAGGCCGATCGGGAAGCCGAGAATCACCGCGATGTTCAGCCGCTCGACGATACGGAAGCCGATATGCGGCCGCACGGGATCGGGCAGTTTTGATCGGCGCTTGACCGTCCACAGGATCAGCCCGGTGCCGACCATGATCGTGCCGTCCAGCCCCGAGAGGAAATAGAGCCAGCGCAGCGCGACATCCGCATAGCGCCCGGCATGGAGGCCGATCATCACGCCGCGCGTGCGCATTGCCGCGCCCGCCTCAGGCGCCACCCACAGCAGCCGGCCGCTGACCCCATCGAACTGCAGCGTCTCGCCATTGCTGTCCATCGAGGCGCTGGGCGCGCGGGTCAGCACCACCCGCGCCGCCGCGTCACCGGGGTTGGTGACATAGGCATAGCCGACACCCGCGCCGCCCCAGTGGCGATCCGCGATTGCGACCATCGTTGCCAGCGAGGCGAGCGGCGCGGGTTTGCCCGCAGCCTCGGCCTCGCCCCCCTGCGGGAAGCTTTCCGCATTGAAGGCGTCGGGCTCGGGATAGGCAGCCGCGATCGGCGCGGGCACATATTGCCGGTCGAGCGAGACCAGCCCGGTATAGGTGATCATCAAATAGAAGGGCAGTGCCAACACGGCAGTGACGTTGTGCGCATCGAGCCAGCTCCGCTGCCCCTTCCCAAACCGCAGCATGAAAAAATCGGCAAAGATCTTCTTGTGCGTGACGATGCCGGAAAAGATCGCGACCAGCATGAACATCGCCCCGACGCCGACGATGTAGCGCGCCCAGATCACCGGGATGTAGTGAAGGTCGAAATGGAAACGATAGAGGAAATAGCCGCCGGCGCTGGCGCGTGCGGCGACCTCCTGCCCGTTGCCATCGATCACCGCCTTGGTCCGCGGGCCGCGCGTGCGCCCCTCCCCCGGGGTCCAGAACAATTGCGTCGTCGCCGATCGCTTGCCGGGCAAGGTGATGTACCAGCGCGAGGCGCCCGGCGCGTTTGCCTGCAGCCAGCGCGCCGCCGCATCCGCAGCCTTCGCTGGAGTGACTTCGGTCGTCACCTCGGGCTGCATCCAGCGTGTAATCTCATCCTGGAAATAGGCGGCGGTGCCGCAGGCGAACATCACGAACAGCAACCAGCCAAGCAGCAGGCCCGACCAGGTGTGCAGCCACGCCATCGATTGGCGGAACCCCGCCTTCAAAGCCGCCCTCCGCCCCAGAGCGAAGCCAGCAGCACCGCGCCAGCCAGCGCCGCAGCTGAGGCCATCCACAGCCACAGCTTCGCCACGCTGCGCGCCGCGAACACCCCGAGCAAGATCAGCGCATAAAGCAGGAAGGAAAGCAGCATCGAAACAGTCACCGCCTCCACCCGCTCGGCAGGCAGCAGCCGGGCGAGACAGGCGCAGACGAGGCTGACGAGCGCATATCCGCCAGGCACCGCCGCCAGCCGCGCGGCCATCGACAGGCCCCCGCTTTCCATCATCTTCGGCTTCGTCACGCCGTCTTGTCCGCCAGAATCATTGCCGCCGCCCCCTCCGAGAAAGGGCCTAACCATCTTGCGAATAACTATCAATATCGAACTGGGATGCGTGGCGCGGCGAATGGCGCGATCGTGAGAAAGAAGAGATAGTTCTGCAGCGCTACGACGCTGGCAGTTTGGCCTTTGGCCAGTAGGCAAGCAGCTCGAACTCAGGTCAGACCACGCTTCTTCCTCGCTCCCCTCCGCGTCTATGCTAGGGCTGATGATAAGGGGAGGAGATATGCGGATAGGTAGCGCCAGCTTGGTCGTATATATGCTCCTTGCCGGATGCATGTCTGTGCCCGGTTCACCACCGTCCACCGTGTCGGCGCAGCCGATGCTGGCGGTGACGATCGACGATTTGCCCGTGCACGGCCCACTGCCCCCTGGCGAAACACCGATCGGCATCGCCCGCGCCACGATTGCCGCGCTGAAAGATGCGCATGTACCTGCAACCGGTTTCGTCAACGGCGCCAACGTAGAGCCCGGATCCGCCGAGGTCCTGGCGGCATGGAAGGCAGCGGGACTGCCGCTGGGCGATCACACCTTTAACCATCGGGGGCTAAGCAAGGTGGGCGCCGCGGCGTTCATTGCCGAGATTGATGCCAACGCCTCGTTTCTACTCAGCCAACCGAAGCGCTTCCGCTATCCCTTCCTTGATGAAGGCGAGCAGTTGGAGGACCGCGACGAGGTGCGCGCCGCGCTTGCCGAACGCGGTTACAAGATTGCGGCTGTGACCATGTCTTTCGCAGACTTCGCCTACAACGTGCCCTACGCCCGCTGCGTAACGCAGGGCAACGAGGCTGCAATCGCCGATCTGGAAAGCCGCTATCTCGATGCCGCGCGCGCAGATGCGGCCCGGGCGCGCTTCAACGCGAAAACGGTCGCGCGGCGTGAGGTGCCGCAGGTGCTGCTGCTCCACATCGGTGCGTTCGGCGCGCGCATGCTGCCGCGCCTGCTGGAGCAGTACCGCGCCCTCGGCTTCCGCTTCGTGACGCTCGATGAAGCCCAGCACGACCCCTTCTACGCTGCCACCGACCCGGCCCTGCCCGGACCCACCGCCAGCCTGATGATGGCGCCACCCGTCACATCCGGCGTTCCCGACCAGCCCGCCACGCCGGGTGACGAACTGTGTCCGCAACCCTGACATCAACCGCTGTCAGGGTTGCACCCCTCGGCCCTTCTTCCTATTATGTCTGAGTTATTCCTGGGAGTTATTCCAATGATCGACGGTGCGATGCTGATCGGCGCAGAGCTGCGCCAGGCCGAGGCGCGTTTCGGTTCCGTGGACCCGTCCACGGGCGCGGCGCTGACCCCCGACTTCTCCTCGGCGGGGGCCGACGCGGTGGCCGATGCCGCCTCGCTCGCCGCTGCGGCCTTCCCCGCTTATTCGACCACCGATCCGGAAAGCCGCGCCGCCTTTCTGGAGCGCATCGCCGAGGAGATCCTCGCGATCGGTGACGATCTGATCGTTCGCGCGATGGCCGAGAGCGGCCTGCCCCGCGCCCGCCTGGAGGGTGAGCGCGGCCGCACCGTCGGCCAACTCCGCATGTTCGCCGGCGTCGTTCGCCAGGGCGATTTCCTGGATGCGACGATCGATCCGGCGCTGCCCGATCGCGCGCCGCTGCCCCGCCCGGACCTCCGCCGCGTCAACCTCGCGGTCGGCCCGGTCGCCGTGTTCGGCGCCTCCAACTTCCCGCTTGCCTTCTCGGTGGCGGGTGGCGACACCGCCTCGGCGCTCGCCGCCGGCTGCCCGGTGATCGTCAAGGGCCACCCGGCGCATCCGGGCACCGGCGAACTGGTCGCGCGCGCGATCCGCAAGGCGGTCGACGCGAGCGGGCTGCCGGCCGGCGTCTTCTCCTATCTGCCGGGCGAAACCAATGAGCTGGGCGGCGCGCTGGTCTCCGATCCGCGCATCAAGGCGGTTGGCTTCACCGGTTCCCGCGGCGGCGGTCTCGCGCTGATGCGCATCGCGGCGAGCCGCGCCGAGCCGATCCCGGTCTATGCCGAGATGTCGAGCATCAACCCGGTGATCCTGTTCCCGGCGGCGCTCGAAGCGCGCGGCGAGGCGCTGGCGGACGCCTATATCGGATCGCTGACGATGGGTGCCGGTCAGTTCTGCACCAATCCCGGCCTCGTCCTCGGCATCGATTCGCCTGCACTGGACGCGTTCGTTGCGCGTGCCGGTGCAGCGCTCGGCGCCTGCCGCTCGACCACGATGCTCACTCCCGGTATCCACGCCGCCTATGAAAAGGGCGTCGATGCGCTCGCCACCAACGATGCCGTACGCACCGTTGCCCGCAGCCAGAAGGGCGAAGGCGAGAACCAGGCGATCGGCGCGCTGTTCGAGACGGACGGCAAGAGCTTCATCGCCGATGCCGCGCTGGGTCATGAAGTGTTCGGCGCCTCCTCGGTGGTCGTGCGCTGCCAGGATCTGCAGGAACTGACCGCGGTGGTCGCCGCCCTCGAGGGCCAGCTTACCGCGACCTTGCTGCTCGATCCCGCCGACGAGGCGGATGCCAAGGCGCTGATCCCGGTGCTCGCCGATCGCGTCGGCCGCATCCTCGCCAATGGCTGGCCGACTGGCGTCGAGGTCAGCCCGGCGATGGTCCATGGCGGCCCCTTCCCCGCCACCAGCGATGGCCGCACCACCTCGGTCGGCACGCTCGCCATCTATCGCTTCCTGCGCCCGGTCTGCTTCCAGAACCTGCCGGCTTCGCTGCTGCCGGATGCGATCAGCGATGCCAATCCGTGGGCCATCGCCCGCCGCCTCGACGGCAAGCGTGAGGGGTCGCCGCGGTGATCCGTTCGCTCGTTCAGTTCGACGATGGTGCGCGCGGCGTCGCCGCGCTCGATGGTGAAGGCGATGCGCGCCGGGTGGAGGGCTTCGCCTCCACCCTCGCGCTCGCGGAGGCGGCGCTGGCGGCGGGCGAAACGCTCGCGGCCCACGCCGCGCTCCGGCTCGGCAATCCGATCGACCTCGGCGCGGTAACTCTGCTCGCGCCGATCGACCATGAAGATGCGGCGCATCTGCTCGTCAGCGGCACCGGCCTCACCCATCTCGGCTCGGCCGAGGGGCGCGACAAGATGCACCGCGCGGCGGTGGAGAACCCGGCGCCGACAGATTCCATGAAGATGTTCCTGATGGGCGTCGAAGGCGGCAAGCCCGCCGATGGCGGTGCCGGCGTTCAGCCGGAATGGTTCTACAAGGGCGATGGTGCGATCCTCGTCGCACCGGGCGCGCCGCTGACCATGCCGAACTTCGCGCTGGATGGCGGCGAGGAACCCGAGATCGCCGGCATCTACCTGATCGGTCCGGGCGGCGAACCGGTGCGCATCGGCTTCGCGCTTGGCAACGAGTTCTCCGATCATGTGACCGAGCGCGGCAATTATCTGTGGCTCGCGCACAGCAAGCTGCGGCCGGCGGCGCTCGGGCCCGAATTGCTGCTCGGCGATCTGCCGCGGGACATTCGCGGCACCAGCCGCATCCTGCGCAACGGCCTGACATTGTGGGAAAAGCCCTTCCTCTCGGGCGAGGACAATATGTCGCACTCGGTGCACAATCTCGAACATCACCATTTCAAATATGCTGGGTTTCGCCGGCCGGGTGACGTTCACGTCCATTTCTTCGGCACCGCCACCCTCTCCTTCTCGGATGGGGTCGCAACGCAGCCGGGTGACATCTTCGAGGTGGAGGCGGCGCCCTTCATTCTGCCGGTGCGCAACCCGCTCGCCGTGGCCGATGCCGTCGATGTGAAGGTTGTCGCGCTGTGATCCGGGTCGGCATCGTCGGCTTCGGCAAGATCGCGCGCGATCAGCACGTGCCCGCGATCGCAGGCAGCGATAAATTCGTCCTCGCCGCCACCGCCAGCCGCAACGCGCAGGCAGACGGCATTCCCGCTTATGCGGACATCGACGCGATGCTCGCCAACCAGCCGACGCTCGATGCGGTCGCGCTGTGCCAGCCGCCGCAGGTGCGCCATGCCGCCGCCCGCGCCGCGCTGGCCGCGGGCAAGCATGTGTTCCTCGAAAAGCCGCCGGGCGCGACGCTGTCGGAAGTGGTCGATCTCGCCCGCGCCGCCGACGCGGCCGGCGTAACCTTGTTCGCTAGCTGGCACTCGCGCTACGCCGCCGGCGTCGAGACCGCGCGCCAATGGATCGCGGGCAAGGAACTGCGCCGCATCGACATCTCGTGGAAGGAGGATGTCCGTCACTGGCATCCCGGCCAGGCGTGGATCTGGCAGCCGGGCGGGCTTGGCGTGTTCGATCCGGGCATCAACGCGCTGTCGATCCTCACGCACCTGCTGGCCGATCCCGTGCGGCTGGAGCAGGCGCACCTTGAAGTCCCCGCCAACCGAAAGGCGCCGATCGCGGCACGGCTGGCGATGCGCAGCGGCAGCGGCGCGCCGATCAATGCCGAGTTCGACTGGCGCCAGACCGGCCCGCAGACCTGGGATATCGAGGTCGAGACCGACGCCGGCCTGCTCACGCTCTCGCATGGCGGCAACACGCTGACCCTCGATGGCGTGCCGCAACCGCTCCCGGCCGAGGCCGAATATCCCGAACTCTATGCGCGCTTCGCGGCTCTGATCGCGGCGGGCAAGAGCGATGTGGATGTCGCGCCGTTCCGTCTGGTCGCCGATGCTTTCCTGACCGGGGAAACGTCGGTTACCGACGCCTTCGAGGACTGAACCCGCCGGAGAGGACGATCTTGGACGACGAGCATCGCAGCGCTTCGCCCCGCATCCACGGCAAGATCGCACGCGATATCGGCATCGAGATCGTCGGCGGCCGGCGCAAGCCGGGCGACGTGTTCGGCGGAGAGATCGAGGCGAGCGAGGCGCTGGGCGTCTCGCGAACCGCCTATCGCGAGGCGATCCGCATCCTCGCCGCCAAGGGGCTGGTCGAAAGCCGCCCCAAGGCCGGCACCCGCGTCACCCCGCGCAGCCGCTGGAACCTGCTCGATCCCGAAGTACTCGCCTGGTCGTTCGAGGGCGAGCCCGAGGCCGCGTTCATCCGCGGGCTGTTCGAACTGCGCGGCGTGATCGAGCCTGCCGCGGCGGCGTTCGCGGCATTGCGCCGCGACGATCATGACGTCGCGGAAATGGCCGCTGCGCTTGACGACATGGCGCGCTATGGCCTCGGCAATGCCGCCGGGCAGGACGCCGACCAGCGTTTCCACCGCGCCATCCTCGACGCCGCGCGCAATGAGCCGCTGGCAGCACTCGCCAGCACCGTGGGCGCGGCAGTGCGCTGGACGACCCGCTTCAAGCAGCGCAAGCACGGCCTGCCCCGCGATCCCCTTCCCGAGCACCAGCGCGTCCACCAGGCGATCGTGGCGGGCGATGCCGAGGGCGCGCGGCGCGAGATGAGCGAGTTGCTGCGGCTGGCGCTGGCTGACATGGACCGATGAAGAGCGCCATCACCTGAGCGCGCCCGCCGGGAAAGCAAGCGTCGGATATGCACCACATGCGCGCCTCCGTTGGCGCAGCGAAACACCCTGTTGGCGAAGCCGCGCGGCGGTGATATGGAGCGCGCACCCCAGCGTAAAAAGACTGGGGATATTCGCAGGAGATCAAGGATGCGGCTTCACCTCGTGCTGGCCTTCGGGCTGGCACTCGCGCCGTTGCCGGCGCTTGCCCACACCCCTCTAGCCGAAGACAGCGTGACCACGCGGGTCGGAGATCTCGATCTCTCGACACCCGCGGGTCAGCGTGTTTTCAACGCCCGCCTGAACCGCGCCGCCAAGGCGGTCTGCAGTCCCGGCATCTACCGGATTCACCTGTCGATGCAACGCAAGGCTAATGAATGCCGCGCCGAGGTGATCGCCGATGCGCGGGCGCGCGTGACCCCCGGCACCGAAGCGTTGGTAATCAGCACTGCGCATTGACCCAAACCTCTCCCGCGAAGTGCCGCGGGAAAGGGCTTCATGCCGGGTGCGATCAGCTCGCTTTCCACCCCACCGGCTCATGATCGTAGAAATCGACCCGCATCGTCACCGGGCCGATCAGTTCGACATGGTGCAACTCGGCGGGCAGCACCAGGCCGGGGCGGTCGGCGGTCAGCGTCTCCGCCGGCCGACCGTCCTCGACCTGGTAGCGGAGCCGCCCTTCGAGGATGCGGATGACGCCCCAAACGCCCGGTTTCGTCCGATGCTCACGCTGCAGCGCCTGCGGCAGGCTCTGCTCGGTGAATACCGGCGTCGACCGGTAGGGCTGCGATATGGCGGCGCACATCGCGCCTATGCCGCCATCAGTTCGTCGGCGGGGCCGAAGAACTCGTAATGGATGCGCGCCGCGGGCACGCCCGCCAGCGCCAGCCCCGTCACGAAGCTGTGCAGGAAGGGCTTGGGGCCGCACAGGAACACGTCCGCCTCAAGCAGCGGCGTGTGGCGCTTCAGCCAGTCGATTGGGATGAAGCCCTCGCCCTGGTGCGTCTCGCCAAGCCGATCGTCCAGCAGCGGATCGCTGTAGAAGGTCGTCACGTTGAGCGACGGGCAGGTTGCGGCCAGCGCCTGGACGTGCACGTCCATCGCGTGCGTCTCGCTGTTGAGCGTGCCATGGACATAATGCGCCTCGACATGCGGATGATCGCGCGCGATCGCCTCCGCCATCGAGACCATCGGCGTCAGCCCGACCCCGCCGGACAGCAGGATGACGGGGCGCTGCGGCGCCTCGGGAAGGTAGAAATCGCCGGCGGGCGGCGTCGTTTCGAGCACGTCGCCGATGGCGACCTGATCGTGCAGGAAGCGCGATCCACCCTGCCCGTCCGCCTCGCGCTTCACCGAGATGCGGTAGAAGGCGCCATTGGGTCCGCAGGAAATCGAATAGTTGCGCTTCAATTCTGGGCGCCCCTGCGGCTTCAGCCGGAACGTCAGATACTGGCCGGGCTTGTGGCGCAGCACCGGCCCGCCATCCTCGGGTTTCAGGATGAATGACGTGATCGTGCTGCTTTCGCGGATCTTTTCCGCCACCACGAACGGGCGCCAGCCGTCCCAGCCGCCCTCCGCCGCCAATATCTCACCGCGCAGCACAACCTCTCGCGCCTTCAATATGTCAGCGAGGAACCAATAGGCCTCGCCCCACGCCGCCAGGATCTCATCGGTCGCGGCATCGCCCAGCACCTCCTTGATCGCCGCGAGCAACGCATTGGCGACATAGGGATAATGTTCGGGCAGGATGTGATAGCCGACATGCTTGTAGGCGATGCGCTCGACCACCGGCGCCAGCGCCCCGAGATTCTCGATGTTCTGCGCATAGCCAAGGATCGCCGCGGCCAGCGCATGGACCTGCGCGCCGCTTTCGCCCTGGTTGGCGTGGTTGAACAATGCCTTGATATGCGCGTCCTGGAACAGCCGGGCATACATGGCAGTTGTGATCGCGGTGCCATGTTTGGCAAGCGCGGGAACGGTGGCCTTGACAATGGCGATCGTCGTGGGGGTCAACGACATGTCGGTCTCCTTGTTGGTCGGATGATCAGGCCGCGGCGGGCCTGCGATACTGGACGGCGAGTTGCAGGCTCTCGGCGATGCGCGCGGCCTTGGCCTGCATCGCGGCCGCCGCGGCGGGATCGAGCCGCTCGTCGGTGGTCTCGCGCCACAGCGTCAGCCAGCGCGCGAAGCGGTCGGGCGTCATGCTGTCGGCATGGATGAGGTGAAGCGCGACCGGGTTGCCCTTGTAGCGCCCCGTCGTCAGCATCACCGACGACCAGAAATCGGCGAGCCGCGCATGATGGTCATCCCAGTCATGGACGGCGGCGCCGAATACGGGGCCGAGCAGCGGGTCGGCCCGCACGCGTTCGTAGAAATGCTCGATCAGCGGGCGCAGCGCCGCCTCATCGATCAACGGAGGACGGGTCATTGGAGTCGATCCCATAAGGTGCGAATCACATGCACTTTATGTGGCGGCATTAAGGTGCAAGTCAACAGCACCTTTTAATTGCATGCCGATCCGCAAAGGGGTAACTCCAAAACACCTTACGCGACTCGCCCTCCTGACGCGCCGCGCTGACAGGGAGATGTGAAATGATCGACCATGTTGCAGTGAGCATCGAACACCGCCGGCCCGAGAATCTGGGTGATCGCGTCGCCTGGGGGTTCACCAAGACCATGCGCTTCTTCGCGGACCTGCTGTTTCAGCAGCGCCACGGCCATCGCGCGATCGTGATCGAAACCGTCGCGGCGGTGCCCGGCATGGTCGGCGCGACGCTGACTCACCTGAAGTGCCTGCGCCACATGGTCGATGACAATGGCTGGATCCGCACCTTGATGGAGGAAGCCGAGAATGAGCGGATGCATCTGATGACCTTCGTCGCGGTGGCGCAGCCCAACATCCTCGAACGGCTGCTGATCCTGCTGGTGCAGGCGGGCTTCTACACCGCCTTCTTCGCGCTCTACCTTGTCGCACCGCGGGTCGCGCATCGCGTCGTCGGCTATTTCGAGGAGGAAGCGGTGATCAGCTACACCCACTTCCTTCAGGCGATCGACGCCGGCCGGATCGTCAACGGCCCCGCCCCCGCGGTCGCACTCCACTATTGGAAGCTGCCCACGCATGCGACCTTGCGGGATGTGGTGCTCAAGGTCCGGGCCGACGAGGCGCATCACCGCGACGTCAACCATGGCTTTGCCGATGAGCTTGGCGGGCAGGCGGCGGGGCAGATCGCGCCCTACCCCGAGCATGCCGACGATGTGAGGCTCGCGGCTTGACAGCCTACCCCTCCGATCGCGCCAGCAAGACGGTCCGGCTTGAGCCGGACCGTCTTGCGCGTCATGAGCGGGCGATGCCTTTCGCTGGTGCCCTTCCGTGCAGCTGACCCGCTACACCGACTATGCCGTCCGCGTGCTCCTCCATGTCGGCGCGCGCGACGAGGGCGATCTCTCGTCGATCGCCGAGATCGCGCAGGTCTATGACATCTCGAAGGACACGCTGAAGAAGATCGTCCAGGATCTGAACCAGGCCGGGTTCATCACCGCGGTGCGCGGCCGCAATGGCGGCCTCAAGCTGGGCCGCCCGGCCGGCGACATCACGATCGGAGCGATCATCCGCCATACCGAAACCGGCTTCGACCTCGTCGACTGCAGTTCCTGCCTGATCGCGCCCGCCTGCACCTTGCCCCGCATCCTCAACGAAGCGACGCAAGCCTTCCTCGCCGTACTCGATCGCTACACATTGGCCGACGTCCTCAGCCGGCGCGCCGACTTGCGCGGGCTTTTCGGCAACTTTGCGCCGCTCAAGACCGTGATCAAGGATGTGACGGCGGACAACGCCTGATAGCCCGCGGCGTCGCATTGCGGCTCGCACGATGCACCCCAGAGGGATCCCTCCACGATCCCTCCCGGCGCTGGACGATTTGACGGGCGCCAAACTCCCATATTCTGCGGGTCTTCCGGCTAAGGGGGCGGATGCAGACTCCCGGAGCGCCGGATGCAGCGAAGGGAGAGGTCATGGCAGATATATTGATCCGCGGCGGCACCGTTGTCGACGGCACGCTGCGGCCGGCCAGGAAGGCCGATGTACGGGTGACGGGCAGCACCGTCGCCGAAATCGGAAGCGATCTCGAAGCAAAGCCGGGTGAGCGGGTGGTGGATGCCACCGGCTGCTATGTGACGCCGGGATTCATCGAGCCGCACACCCATTATGACGCTACGATGTGGTGGCAGGACGATCTTAATCCCCTGCCCGGCTACGGCGCGACGACGATCGTTATGGGCAATTGCGGCTTTTCCGCCGCACCGATCTCCGATGACGAGGCGGTGCGCAACGAGATCGTCGGCATCTTCGCCTTCTTCGAGGACATCGATAAGCAGGCTTTCGTCAACGAACTGCCATGGGACTGGCGCAGATGGTCCGAATATAAGGCGTCGATGACGAAGAACGTCAAAATTCCGCTGAACTATGCCGCCTTCGTCGGCCACATCGCGATCCGGCTGGCGGCGATGGGCATGGATGCCTGGACGCGCGCCGCGACCGACGATGAAATCGCGAAGATGTGCGAATTGCTCGACGATGCCTGCAAGGCGGGCGCGATGGGGCTTTCGACCAATCAGCTCGATTTCGACGGCGACGACCGGCCGGTGCCGACCTTCGCCGCCGAGGACAAGGAGTTCCGCGCGCTGCTCGAAGTGCTGTCGCGCAACCCCGGCACGGTGTGCCAGGTGGTGATGGACACGTTCATACGGCTCAATTGCCCGGCGACCCTCGCACGCTTCGCGCGGCTGGCCGAGGGTCTCGACGTGCGTATCCAGTGGGCGGGCATCCCGACGCTCGATTTTCAGAAGCCGATCGTGCCCGACCTGCAAAAGCAGCATGATGCACTGAAAGCGGAGGGCCGCGACTTCTGGACCGCCTATACCCACGTCTCCCCCACCAACACGCTGTCGCTCACCAAGTCGCTGATCTTCGCGCAGTCGGGCGATTTCGTGTGGCATGAGGTGGTCGCGGCGGACAGTTGGGCAGAGAAGGAACGGCTGCTCGCCGATCCGGACTGGCGCGCACGCGCGCGCGAAAGTTGGGACACCAAGGCGTGGGCGCATGCGCCGATGAGCAATCCCGATCGGCTGCTGCTGCGCAATTCGGATAATGGCGTGGGGCCGATGAACCTCACTCTTTCCGACTATATGAAGATGACCGGGATCGAGCATCGCTCCGACGCGATGGCGGACTGGATCCTGCGCAACGGCATCAAGTCCACCGTCCACATGGCGCCCTATCCGATGAACGAGGAGGTGATCGTCGAACTGATCCGCGATCCGCGATCGGTCGGCAACGTCTCCGACGCGGGCGCGCATGCGCAGATGTTCTGCGGGCCGGGCGAGAACATGCTGCTGTTCACTTACTATGTCCGCCAGGGCAAGATCACGATCGAGGAGGCGGTCCACGTCCAGACCGGCAAGCTCGCCGAGCATTTCAACCTGCAGGGGCGCGGCGTGCTGGCGGTGGGCAACCCCGCGGACATCACCGTGTTCAACATGGACGAGATCGAGCGGCGCGAGGAACGCAAGATCTTCGACGCGCCCGACGGCATGGGCGGTATTACCTGGCGCTACACGCGCGATCCCGCGCCGATGCGGCTGACCCTGGTCAACGGCACGCCGACGTTCGAGAAGGATGGCGGGGCGACGGGCACGCGGCCGGGCGAGTTCCTCGCACCCGCGCCGACGTTCGAATATGCGCTGGCGGCTGAGTAGGCCGACCTTCGATTGAAACCCGGCAACGCCCCCGCGTGAACATGCTCACGCGGGGGCGCAGCCGCGTGCCGATCGAACGGCAGAAACGGGGCTCGGGCCGGCGGCCGAACGCTGCCGGTTCGCAATCCGCGGCCACGGCGCTATGCTCCCCTTCGTGACCGGCAGCGATGCCTGCGCCTGTGATGGAGTTGAATGTTGAAGCCGTTCGGATCTTGCCTCGCCGCGCTGCTGCTGGCGCTGTCTCCGGCCACCGCTTACGCGCAGCAATCGCCCGCCGAACTGTTCGGCCCGCTGTTCGAAGCGGTGCAGACCAGCCGCGTCTTCCCCGATGGCAAGACCTTCGTCGATGCCGTGCCGAAGCGCGATCCGGCCGCGATCCTCGCCGATTATCGCGGCAAGCCCCCGGCGGACGCGACCGCGCTGCGTGCCTTCGTCCTCGCCAATTTCAAGGTGCCCGGCGTCAACGATCATGAGGCATCGGACGTCCGCCATCACGTGCAGGCGCTGTGGCCGATGCTGGTCCGCCAGCCGGTGGTGCCGGAAGCGGGCAGTTCCGCGATCGCGCTGCCGCAACCCTATGTCGTCCCCGGCGGCCGCTTCCGCGAAATGTATTATTGGGACAGCTTCTTCACGATGCTCGGCCTTGCCGTCGACGGCCAGCAGCCGCTGGTGGAATCGATGCTCGCCGATTTCACCCAAGTGATCGAGCGCCATGGCCACATCCCCAACGGCATGCGGACCTATTATCTCAGCCGTTCGCAACCGCCCTTCTATGCGCTGATGCTCGATCTTTCGCGCGACTCCGATCCGGCCACCTCGGCGCGCCGGCTGGCCGCGCTGCGGCGCGAATATGGCTATTGGATGAAGGGCAAGGATTGCCTCGACAAGAGCGGCGCCTGCCAGCGCGTCGTGAAGATGCCCGACGGCACCTTGCTCAACCGCTATTATGACGACCGCGACACCCCGCGCGACGAATCCTTCGCGGAGGATGTCGCGACCGCGGCCGAAGCGAAGCCCTCCGGGCGCAGCGCCGCCACCGTGCAGCGCGAGTTGCGCGCAGGTGCCGAAAGCGGCTGGGATTTCAGCAGCCGCTGGCTCGCCGACGGCAAGTCGCTCGCGACGATCCGCACCACCGCGATCGTGCCGGTCGATCTCAACAGCCTGATGCTGGCGATGGAGGAACGCATCGCCGCGCGCTGCAAGGCCGCGGGCGATGCGGCCTGCACGACCGAATTCACTGCGCTTGCCGGCAAGCGCAAGGCCGCGATCGGCCGCTACTTCTGGGTCGCCCGCGAAGCCCGCTTCGCCGACTGGGATCGCGAGACGCGCAAGCCGACCACGGCGCTGAGCGCGGCCGCGCTCTATCCGCTGTTCGTCGGCGCGGCGACGCCGGAGCAGGCGAAGGCGACCGCGACCACGGTCCGTGCAAAGCTGCTTGCGCCCGGCGGCCTGCGCACCACCACCGCGCGCACCGGGCTGCAATGGGATGTGCCCAATGGCTGGGCGCCGCTGCAATGGGTCGCGATCGACGGCCTCGCCCGCTACGGCGAGACCGACCTCGCCCGCGACATCGCCGGCCGCTGGATGGGCACCGTTGCCCGCGCCTATGCCGAAACCGGCAAGATGCTTGAGAAATATGATGTCGAGGAGCGCAAGCCCGGCGGCGGCGGCGAATATCCCAACCAGGACGGCTTCGGCTGGACCAACGGCGTCGCCAGCGCGATCGACGAACGCTGGCCGGATCTGATGCAGCGGCCACGACCGGCGGACGGTGATGCCGGTGTGCCGCAGGTCCAGTGAGAGGCTACACCTGCAACACGATCTGTCGATATCGTCAACCTGGCGTCATTCAATTGTCGCAACGCGATAGCAAGCAGTCAATGCAGGAGTGGTGCGTGCCAACTGTCATCACCTGGAACACACAAGGCGATCCCACGACACACCCCGGCAAAGCTGCGGAACTGGCCACGATGTGCGCAGCATATGACTATGTTCTTCTCCAGGAATGTGGACATATGAAGTTGTGGAACGGCAACAAATATATGTATTCCTCCTATCAGGCCGGCGCATTCAATTCGCGATGCAGCACGGCGATCCTCTCCAACGCTCCCGCCGACGTTAAACATTGGACGGGCAGTTCAAGCGGACGGTCGGGATTGTATATGAACGTCGCAGGAACCATCATCGGAACCATCCACGCGACGTCCGGCGGCGTCGGCATGGGAGATGTTACGCCATTCCTCAAAACTGTATCGCGGCTGGATGCACAAGCCATCGTGATCGGGGGAGACTTCAACGCAGAACTCGCTCAGCCGTTCTTCGATGTGGGCACGAGCAACAGGCCGAATACGTTTGATATCGTGTCCCAGGGCGGCGCCACGCATCAGGGCGGTCTCTGCCTCGATTACTTCTTTTATCAGGGTACCGCCAACCCGGGAAACGCAACGCTCTATCCGACCCAGAACTCCGATCATGATGCTGTTTGGATGACGTTCTGACCGGTCGCGCCTGACCCTGACCAACCAGTGCCTTGGATTATCCGCCGGCAGGTGCGGGCGGCCGTCTGAAAAATCGTGCCGGGAACGGCGCCCCCGGCGGCCCGTTCGGGTCGCGCAATTCGTTGCGCTCCCCCGCATCGGGGCTGAGCGGGATCTGCATGCCGTCGCTCTCCTCCAGTGCTGCGAACAGCTTCGCGCTCATCCGTTCGGCAAGCGCCTCGTGGCCGGGCCGGGCCAGCAGATTGTTCGCCTCGTGCGGGTCGGCTTCGAGGTCGTACAACTCGTCGATGTCCCAAATACCGTGGAAGTGGATATACTTATACCGGTCCTCGCGCAGCGCGTGGACGGTGGGGGTCTGCGGGAAGTTGCGCTCCCAGTAATATTCATACACCAACTCGCTGCGCCACGGCACCGCCTTGCCCTGCGCCAGCGGCAGCGCGTCGGCACCCGCCATGCCCCGCGGCGCCTCCAGCCCCGCCGCCGCGAGCATGGTCGGCGCGATGTCGATATTGGCGACGACCTTCTCCACCGCCCCCGGCCCGAACAGTGCCGGGCAGCGCGCGAGCAGCGGGACGCGCATCGACTCCTCATAGGCGGTGCGCTTGTCGATCAGGCCGTGCTCGCCGAACTGGAAGCCATTGTCACCCATATAGACGATGAGCGTCTCGTCGAGTTCGCCGCGCTTCGCGAGCAGATCCATGATCCGCGCCAGCCCCTCGTCGACCGCGAGCAAGGTTTCCATATAGCGCTTGTAGTAATCGGCGATGTCGAGCGTGCCATGATAGGCATAGTCGACGCCGTGCCAGCTGTTGCGCTGGTTCTCCACCCACATCGGCCGGCCGGGCGCGCCCGCCTTCATCGTCTCGGGATAGCGGAACGTCTCTTTGGCGTAGCGCCCGGCATGGCGCGGCGCCGGGATGAATTCGGAATGCACCGCCTTGTGCGCGAGATGCATCATCCACGGCCTGTCGCCCTTGCGCGTGCCGATCCAGTCGAGCGCATAGTCGGTCAGCTCGTCGGTGATATAGCCGCACTGCGGCACCTTGCGACCATCGACGTTCAGCCCATCGGCGCTGGGCATATAGGTGCCCTGCCCCTTGAAGCTCACCCAGCGATCGAAGCCCGGCTGCGGCGTGTCGGTCTCCGCGCCCATATGCCATTTGCCGATGAACGCGGTCTCGTAACCCGCCGCCTGCAGATATTGCGGGTAATAGACCAGCCCCGGCGGGATCGGGTGGTTGTTGTCGACCACACGATGCTGGTGCGCATAGAGCCCGGTGAAGATCGACGCGCGCGAGGGCGAGCAGAGCGCGGTGGTGACGAAGGCGTTGCGGAAATGCACGCCCTCGCGCGCCAGCCGGTCGAGCGTCGGCGTCTCGCCGAAATCCTGCGCCTTCATGAATCCCATCGCATCGAAGCGATGATCGTCGGTCAGCACGAACAGGATGTTCCGCGGCTTTACCCCCGGCTTCCGCTTCAACGTCAAGGTCGGGCGCGGTGCAGGTGGCGTGACCGTCGTGGCGCCGGCCGCCCAGGAATAGAGGCCGAAGGCGCCGCCGCCGCCCGCCAGCAGCACGCCCCGGCGCGTCGGATCCTCGGTCATGGCTTATGCTCCAGATGGGTATAGGGATCGGTCTGCCCGGCAAGCCAGGGGTCGCGCGTCGCCGCGCGCACCGTGCGCAGTTTCTCGCGCAGATCGTCGAGTACGCGCTTCTGCGCCGGATCGCCGGCCAGGTTGACCAGTTCGTCGGGATCGCGCGCGAGGTCGTAAAGCTCCTCGGGCGGCCGCTTCAGATAGGCGCGCTGCGTCCGTTTACCGAGCCGGGTCGCCGGATCGGCGACGATCGCCTGCCATGACGGCGACCCCGCGACGTCGCCTGCGATCGGATAGTCGAGGGGATGGGCGAGATTGAGGATATAGCTGTGCGTCCGCGTGCGGATGCTTCGCATCGGATAATATTGGTTGATCTCATGGAAGGCGTGGCTGGCGAACACATGGTCGCGCCCTGCCCCGCCACTCTGCCCCAACAGCGGCAACAGCGAGTTGCCCGACAGCGTGTAGGCCTGCGGCGGATCGACCCCGGTAAAGTCCAGCACGGTCGGCGCGATATCCACCCAGCTCACCATCGCCTCGTTCACCGCCGCCGTAGCACCCGGCGCGCGCACGATCAGCGGCAGATGGAGACCGGGGCCATAAAGGTTGGTCTTGGCGCCGGGAAACGGCCGGCCATTGTCGCTGAGGAAGATCACCAGCGTGTCCTCGGCACGCCCGGTGGCGACGAGATCGTCGAGGATCATGCCGACGCCGGTGTCGAGCCGGCTGAGCGATTCATAATAGCCCGCCAGATCGGCGCGCACCGCTGGCAGGTCCGGCAGGTGCGACGGGATCGGCAGCCGTGCCGGATCATAATGCTCCGCAGTCACGTCCGGCCACGGCCGTTCATTGCCATAGCCGCCGGCGGCGCGATGCGGATCGCTATACGCCACCGTGACGAAGAAGGGGCGATCGTCGGTCGAGCGGATGAAGCTGGTCGTGGCGATCGCCAGTTCGCGCACGTCGCGTATGCCCGATCGCTCGGGCACCAGTTCGGCTTCGTAGGGAAAGGCGCTGTCCGGCCCGACATGCTTCTTGCCGACCAGTGCCGTGGCATAGCCTGCGCGGCGCAGCATCGCCGGCAGGGTCTCGATCCCGTCGAGCAGCGACTGGTGGTGCACGTCGTGCTGCAGCCCGTACATGCCGTTCTGATGCGTATAGAGCCCGGTATTGATCACCGCGCGGCTGGGGCTGCAGGATGAGACCGCGGCAAATGCGTTGGTGAAGCGCGTGCCCTCCCCCGCCAGCCGGTCAAGCCGGGGCGTACGGATCGGCACGCCATAGCAGCCGAGATCGAGCCCCTGATCGTCCGAGATCAGCAGCAGCACGTTGCGCTGCCGCTTCGCGGCGGTGGCGGCCCGCACCGCCGGCGCGACCGCGACGCCGGCGGCAAGGCCGGACGTCGCCCGAAGGAAGCTACGCCGATCCATCATCAGGTCTCCCGAGACAGTCGGATGGCGCAGCCGCCCCCGATCAGAAGTTGTACGCCGCGCTGAACCGGAACGACCGGCCAAGGATCGGACGCGCGAGGATCGGGCCCGACCCCTGCGAGCCGATGATCCGAGGGTTGCCCTCGGTCAGGCCGAGTTCGTCTGTCAGGTTGTTGCCGGTGACCTGCAGCTTCAGTCGCTCGTTGATGTCGACCGAAACGCCCGCGTCGAGCTGGTAGAAGCGCGGCAGCAACTGGTTGTTCTCGGGGTCCGAGAAGCGGTCGCCGGTATATTGCAGCGTCGCGAAAATCGAAGGCGTGATGCCGCCAACGTCCAGCTCATACGCCGGGGTCACTCGCCACGCCCATTTCGGCTGGCGCTGCACGCGGTTGCCGGTGTTGTCAATCGTGCCGCCGCCGCTGAAGAAATCCTCGTAGCTGGCATCCAGATAGGTGCCCGCCGCCGAGATGCTGAAGCCCTGGAACGGCCGCACCTGCCCTTCCAGTTCGACGCCCGTCGCCTTCGCGCCGCCGACCGCGCTGACCGGCGTATTATCGATCAACTGAGTCGTCGCCAGACCATCGAACTTGTTGTGGAACACGGTGGCGTAGAGGTTGGCATAAGGCAGCGACAGCTTCAGCCCGCCTTCATAGGTATCGACCTGCGCGGTGATGAACAGGCCTTCGCGCAAATTGTCGAACTGGGGGAAGCTGTTACCGCGGCTATAGCGCAGGAACACGCCGATCTGGCTGGTGAAGTCGTAATTGGCACCCGCCGTCCACGACCATTCATCCTCCGAATAGTCGATGAAGCGTCGTTCGCCGAACACGTTGGTAGCGTTGTCGTAGAGCGTCGCCGGATTGCCATCCTGGTTGATCGTGCCCGAAGGTGTACGAATCGCAGCGTCGACGAGATGCTTCTGCCAGCGGATGCCGCCGTCGATGCGCAGTTCGGGCGTGATCTGCAACTCGTCGACCGCATAGAAGGCATAATCCTGACCTTCATAATAGGCGTCGACGAGGAAGCCCGCGCCTGAGGTGAAGCCGTCGCGCGTCGCGATGCGGCCGTCGCCCAAGGTTAGGTTGAGCACGCGCGCATTGGGCTCGGCGGCCAGTAGCACCTGATTGCCCAGCGCCCAGCGATCACGCGTGTTGTAGGCGGCGTAATAGAATCCGCCGGTCAACTTGTTGTTGCCGCTCGTGAATTCCAGCCCGAGATCGTTGACGAACGAGTCGATCTTCTTGCGCACTTCCCAGACGCCCGCGCGCATCACCTGCGCATTGGCACCCCCCGCAACCGCGCCGCCGCCATTGGCATATGTGAGGCTGCCGACGGTGGAGCCGGCACCGCCCAGCGTCACCGCCATGTCGGCGGCGCTGCGCGGCGGGTCGGTCGGTACCAGGCCTACGGTATCGGCATTGCCGCCAAGGTAGGACAAGCGCTCACGCACGCGCAAACCGTCGACCAGCTCATATTCGAAGGCGATGCCGGCGTTGATCACGTCGGCACCGCGGCCTTCGGCCAGGTCGAGAGTGCGGCCGGCATTGTTGGTGGTGATCCGCGTCTCGCGGCCGGGCAGCGCGCCGGTGCCGGCATCGAAGCCCGGGTAGGCGCTGACCTTGCGGCCGTTCTGGATCACCGGGATCGGCAGCAGCCACTGGCCGCGGTCGTTGAGGTAGCGGACATAGATGTCCACCGTGCCGCGGCTGTCGAAATCATGATGGATGTTGGCGGTGATCTGGCCGCCCTTTTCGCCCCGGAACTGCGGATCGCGGATGCCATTGCCTTGGGCGTAGAAGCCACCGACCATGAAGCTGGTATCTTTGCCTAAGGGGCCAGAGATCCAGGCGTCGCCGCGCACCTCGTCATAATCGGTGTAGGAGACCTTCGCGAGGCCGTGCAGTGCGCTGCCGCCGGTCCGCTGGACGACGTTGACGGTCAGGCCCGGCTGACCGTTCGAGAACAAGGATCCCGTGCCGCCGCGCACCGCCTCGACCCGCTGGACGGTCTCGTCGAGCCGGATCAACTGCGAGTTTTCGAGGAACGACAGCGTCGGTGGCGGGAAGATCGGCACGCCGCCGACCTGGAAGGTCACGAACTGCGCATCGCCACCCGATGGATAGCCGCGCACGAAGATGTTGGCGCCGTTCTGGCCGCCCGAGCTTTCCGCCATGACACCGGGCACGGTGCGCAGCAGATCCGCCGTGCTGTTGGGCGCGGCGCGAGCGATCGTGTCGGCGCTCAGCGTCGTCACCGCGAACGAGGCGTCCTGACGGCGCGTACCGCCGCCGGCGGTGCCGACGACGACGATGTCCTCACCGGTGTCTTCCGGCGGGGCGGGTTCCGCTTCGGCGGTTTCGGCAGGGGCGGCAGAAGCTTCGCTCTGCGCGACAGCGGGCGTGGCCCAGATCAACACCGCGGGCGAGACGCCCAGCAGAAGCGCCTGAACCGATGAGCGGATCATCATGACTCTGTCCCTTCCTGTTTTATTCAGCGGCGGTCTTTGCGCCATTGCGCGTGACCTAATGCCGAGGGGGACGGTCGGCAATGCAGAGAGCCTGCTGCAACATTAACCATTGCAGCAGTGTGACATTTGTGCCGCTATTCAACGGCCCAGATGCCGATCGAAGAAACTACCGATCAAATCATAGGCCTCGACCGATTCCGGCATGTCCGGCCAGACGAAGAAGGCGTGCGGCAGGCCGTCGAACAGGTGCAATTCGCTTTCGACACCCAGCCGCGCCAATCGCCGGTGCGCAAGCGTCAACCCACTGACCGCGAAGTCGCGTCCGCCCGCCAGCAACAGGGTGGGCGGCATCGCCCGCACCTCCGCGTCGGACATCAGCGGATAGGCCGCGCTGTCCTCTGCCGGCACCCCTGCCATGTAAGCGGATGGCAAGGTCGTCGGCAGCGGCGCCGGATCGCGCGGCGGCCCGCCGGTGATCGGATCGGCCAGGAACGGGCTGTCCCCCGAATAGGGCGCACCGGTGCCGCAGAAGGTGCCGATCGCGCCGGGGCGGGGCAGCCCGGCCTTGCGGATCCATGCCGTCGCCTGCGCGGTGATTACCCCGCCTGCCGAGCAGCCATAGATGCCGATGTTTGCGGCGGGATGCTGTTTCAAATAGGCGCGATAGACCGCCGCCACATCCTCGGACGCTGCGGGATAACGATGCTCGGGCGCCAACCGGTAATCCACCGTCACCACCCGGATGCGCATCGTTGCGGCTATCGGGATCGCCTCGACCAGCGCGCCGCTGCCCGATCCCCACAGGAAGGCACCGCCATGAACGTTGATCAGCACGCGGTTGCGATTGGCAGGGGCGATGCCCGCGGCGGGCTCCACGATGTCGACGGCGACGCCGCCGATCCTCTCACGGCGTTCGATGGTGCGGAAATGCCGGCGCATCTCCGCCAGCCGATTATCATTGTAGATTTGGTAGAAGGCGCGCTGCTTCGCGATGTCGCCGGCGATCTCCTTCGGGGCGGTCGCCGCGCGCATCCGATCGAGCACCGCCCGCGCCTCCGGGCTGAGCTGGTTGGAGACCGGCAATGTGAAGGACGGCACCTGCACATCCTGCGCCATGGCGGGAATCGCCGCCGACGCGGCGAGAGCGAATGCGATGATGCGCTTCATATCCTCTCTCCCTTATGTTCCCACGCCCGCGCTCAGCCGCGGCTGACTGCCAGCGCATCGAGCACCGTTTCCAGCGCGGGCCGCCAGTCGACCGCCGCCGCCTCGTCGGCATAGGCGTCAGCAGCGGCGCGCAGGTGCGGCAGTTCATCCTCGTCCCAAGCGGCCAGCGCGGCGGCGAGTTCGCGCGCCTGGCTGGTGTCGCGCGCGGCGAGCGCCGCGAAATGATGCGCGGCCACCGCGGCGCCGAGCACGATCTTGGTGACGGCGCGATACAGCGCCATCGCCTCGTCTCGATCGAAACCGCGCGCGGCAAGCGCGCCCAGGAAGCCGTCGACGAACTCCAGTTCCACCGCGATGCCCCAGCGCGCCTCGATGAAGCCGATCACAAGCGCCGGTTCCTGCCCGACCGAACTAAACAGCGACGCAGCATAATCGCGCACGATCTCCTGCCAGGGCTGGCCCACATCCGCCGGCGCGGACCGGATCGCGCGCCGCCCCGCCGCCAGCCGGATCAGCGCCTCGCGGCTTTCGACATAGCGATAGACCGTGGCAATGCCGACCCCGAGGCGCGCCGCCAGATCCTTCATGTTGAGCTCGGCCAGCCCCATGTCGATGGCGGTATCGAGCAGCCGGTCGAGCGTCAGGCGGCGCGGACGACCGACGGAACGGGAAGAAGGGGCGCGATCTCCGGTTGGCACGGCGTGCATCTTCCCGATGCGGGGCGGCGGATCAAGCGATCTGTGGAGGTTGGCCGTTCCGTGCCTTTACCCCGCCGCGGCGAACCAGGGTGTCAGCCGGTCGAGCGCCTGCTCCACGCGATCGGTGGAAACCGCGAAGCTGAAGCGGATGAAGCGGTTGCCGTCGACCGGATCGAAATCGACGCCGGGCGCGGTGGCGACCGCGGTGTCGCGCAGCAGCCGCGCGCAGAAGGCAAGGCTGTCGTCGGTCAGGTGGCCGATATCGGCGTAGATGTAGAAGGCGCCATCCGGCGGCGCGATGCGGCGCAGGCCGAGCGCGGGCAGCGCCTCCAGCAGCAGCGCGCGATTGCGGCGATAGGTATCGACATGCCCCTCAAGCTCGTCGCGGCAGTCGAACGCGACGAGGCCGGCATGCTGGCTGAGCGAGGGCGGCGTCAGGAACAGATTGCCCATCCGCGCGCGTGCCGCGGCGATCATTTCAGGCGGCACCACCAGCCAGCCGAGGCGCCATGCCGCCATGCTGAAATATTTGGAGAAGCTGTTGATGATGAACGCGTCGGGCGAGAATTCGAGCAGTGAGCGCGCCGGCTCGACATAGGAAAGGCCGTGATAGATCTCGTCGGAAAGGATGCGGATGCCGCGCCGCGTGCAGACCTCGGCGATCGCGCGCAATTCCTCGGCGTCGATGATCGTGCCGGTGGGATTGGCGGGGCTCGCGACGATCACGCCATCGGGCGCGGGATCGAGCGCCTCGATCGCCGCGCCGCTGATCTGGAAACGCTCGGCCGAACCGCATGGGATCTCGACCGGCTCCATCGACAACGCCTTCAGCGCGTTGCGATAGGCGACATAGCCCGGCCGCGCGAGCGCCACGCGGGCACCCGGCGCGAAGGCGCAGGTCAGCGCGAGCACGAAGGCGGGCGATGCGCCGCAGGTCAGGATCACCTGTTCGGGATCGACGACCGCGCCATGCTGCTCGGCATAATGCGCCGCGATGCGCTCCTTCAGCAACGGGCTTTCCCAATAGCCCATGCCGTCGGTGTCGAGCACATGATGCGCCAGTTCGATCGCCTTGCGCGGCGCGCCGGTGGAGGGCTGACCGAACTCCATATGGATCACCGGATGGCCTTCCACCGCCATGCGGTGAGCGATGCGGCTGATGGCGATTGCGTGAAACTGGTCGATTTGCGCGGTCATGCACGCCCCCTAGCGACGGACGTCCGCCACCACCAGCAGTCGTTGAGTCGCGCCGCGCGACATGGCAAGCCTGCGCCGGACGACGAGAAAGGGGAACCGCGATGGCCTATTGGCTGATGAAGTCCGAACCCGAATCCTATAGCTGGGAACAGTTCGTCAAGGACGGCAGCACCGAGTGGGACGGTGTCCGCAACAACGCCGCACGGCTGCACCTGAAGGCGATGGTCCCCGGCGACCAAGCCCTGTTCTACCACAGCGGCGATGCCAAGGCCGCGGTCGGCATCATGGAAATCAGCCGCGGCCCGCAGGCCGATGGCGAGGACGGCCAATGGATTTCGGTGCAGGTGAAGCCGGTGGCGCCGCTCGCGAAACCGGTGACGCTCAAGGAAATGAAGGCCGAGCCCAAACTGGCTGAGATGCAGATGATCCGCCAGTCGCGGCTGTCGGTTTCGCCTGTCACCGATGCGGAGTGGAAGGTGCTGATCGAGTTGGCAAAGACCTAAGCCATCGCAAAAGAACAGAAGAGCATTGTTGACGAGCATAGTCGAATTCGCGGAACTGGCGTCGTCATGGAGGGGCAGATGAAAGCAGACACCGACTTAGCGTCGACAATCAAAATCGTGGCCTGCGTGTTTGTTGGCATCTGCTTGTTCGCGGCGGTTGCCGCCGTCGTTCTCGCACGGGCAGGATGGAGACCCGAAGCTCCAGCGCTGCCCCCAGTAGAAGACACACCTGCCTCTCATGCGCCGATCGCCGCAGACGCCATCCATAGGTATAAGCCAGAAGATTACCCACGTCTCTATGCCAAGATGGGCGATGATGCATTTCTGTACGCCAACACGCTGATGCGTGGCGCGGCAGAAAAGGCTGCTACTTTTGAAGAATGCGACCGTGTCGACGCGATTTCGATCTCCAGCAAGTCGACCGCTCGAATGCTGCAATGGTTCGCCGACTGTGCAAACGGCAGGCGGGTCCGGATACAGTCGCAAATTAAGGCTGGAGGCAACGAATTCCGCGCATGGGTCGACTGAGCGGCTTTGCTCAATCCACACCATGTGCAGTCATCGCCGCGCACAGTCGATGGACAACAAGGCCGCCTCGCTAGCGTTCCCGCGTTTGATGACTAGCTGATGCCTTATGCGCAAGTGGGATCATGTCTTGATGTTCATCTAGGGATCGAGGTTGTGATTCGCCTGGCAATAGATGCACCGTGTGGAAGCGATCGGCCATAAAAAGTTGCCGATTACCGACATCTACTCCATCCCCGATACTGCTAATCTGAGGCTTGCGCTGGCGGTCACAGAGACGATCATTGATGAGATTGAAGCGCCGCGTCCTGGAGCGTTTTCCCGCCTTACTGCAGCGTTCCTGCACGCCGGCTTGCGCGTCACTGGAGAAACCGTTGGATATCAATGGAGCGGGTGAAGGGAATCGAACCCTCGTCGTAAGCTTGGGAAGCTTCTGCTCTACCATTGAGCTACACCCGCAAACCCGCAGAAATCCTAGGATTTTGGCCTAGAGTCCTCTGGTATTCCGACGCTTCCGACGTCGGAATTCCGACGATGGCAGCGCGGGAGCTTCATTGGCGGGCGCTGACGGCGCTGTCAACAGGGCGTGTCAGAACGGAATATCGCACTCAACTTGGCCGCAGCAGCAGCAAAGCCCTGCAGCCAACCACGCGGCTTCCTGCCTGGCTTTCTCTTGTCGCCTTTGTGCCGCCTCCTGCTCGGCTGCCGCACGCTCGCGATCGATGTGCGCGTCGAGATCGTACCCATCTACTATGGCGGCGGCGAACGTCATGGCGTGCGCCACAAGCTGCTCTCGTCCAGCTTTGGCCAAGCTGCGCTTAGGGATGGCGGTCCAATGCACCTCCAGCGGGTGACTGTCCCTGCGATACCTTTCCGGCAGACTGCGGACATCTATGAGGCGGTCATGGAACTCCCGATTGGCATCTGGCGTCAGGCCGTACCAAAACTCCATCGGGAAACTCTGCTTGTAGACGTGATAGATCTTCCGGCCGGCCGCCAGGATAAAGCCGTCACGCCCAGCGGCGCTCTCATTGGCCATTGGCTTGCTCCTTCGTCTTGGGCTGGGCCCGTGCGGTGCTGAGGGCGATGGCGCGGGCGGCCATGCCGGTGGTGCGGGGCATGTAGACTTCGAGGATCTTCTTCGTCTCGTCGAGGCTGTGGCCGGTGATCGCGGCGATCAGATGATCGGCGAGGCCGAGCTCGCCGAGCATGACGACGCCGGTGCGGCGGTAGTCGCGGAACTGCAGGTCGTCGAGCTCGGCCGCCAGCGCGGTGTCGCCCGCCTTCTTCGCGGCCGCGATCGCGGCATCGCGCATTTCGGCGAAGCGGCGCTGGAATGCGGTCTGGCCGCTGCTGCGCGTCCATGCGCGGCCGTCGCGATCGTCGACGAACAGCTGCAGCTTTCCCTCCGCCTTGCGCTTGGCGATCTCCGCCTCCATGCGGTCGCGCAGCGGGCCGACGATCGGCACGCCGATCCAGCGCTTGCCCTTCCGCTGGCGGATCTCAATCCCCATGATCCGGCCATCGTCGTGCATGCGGGCCAGCGTCTCGGCGACGTCGGCATCCATCATGTAGGCCGGTATCTCCTTGTACTGGCCGATCGACAGATGGAGCATGTCCGCCTGGCGCTGGCAGAAGAACGGCGCGAGCGCGATGGTGAGGGCGAGGCTGGGCGCTCCGTCCGCGCCGGCGATGTCCTCGATCGCGGCGCGCGCGGCGGGGCTCCACACCTGGTCGCGCGGCGGCGGGGTTGAAATGCCCGGATTGATTGCGGGGTTTTCCGCGATCCAACCCTCGTCGACGCCGAACTGCAGCAGGGTGCGCAGCACGCGGAGCGTGGCGTGCGCGCCATGGTGGCGGACCTCGCCCTTGCGCGGACCTTCGGCGATCGGGGTCAACAGCGCGTCGCGCAGCACGCGAACGCGCTTGCGGTCGATCGCGGCCAGCGGGGTGCGGCCGTCCTCCGCCCAGGCCTCGATCGTGCGCAGCTTCGATTTGTATTCGCGCTGCGTGTTGTCGGCGAGACCGCCCTCGCCTGCCGGCCGAAACTTGGCCTTCTCGAACGCAGTGATCAGCGCGCCGACGGTCTTCGCCTCGACATGCTTGGCCACCGTCTTGGGCTTGGCGCCGCCGGCGCGCCATGCGTCGACCTGCCGATTGCGATCGATCGCGACCTTGATCGCCTGCTGGATGTCGCGGCCCAGCGCGAGCGGCTTCCACCCGGCCTTGCGCAGCGCCGGCGACGGCTGCCAGTAATAGGCGGGGCCGGCGGCCGTCTTCTTGGCGGTGAGATACTGGATATCGAGCTTAGCCATCGGCCCGCTCCGGCCCGTCGATCTTGGCGATCAGGTCACGGCAGTCCGCCATCATGGTGTGGAGCGCGGCGGCCATGTCCTTCATGAAACCGTCGTGCACGATCATCTCGCCTGACAGCAGCTTGCGGATGGTGCGATCGGTCACGTCCAGCGCCTTTGCGGTGGCGCGCTGGCCGCCGAGCAGGTCGACGCCTCTGGAAAAAACCTCGAGCTTTTCATCTGGGTTCATGTGCGGTCCTTTCGACCCTTCGCGCGGCCGATACCGCGCGGCGTTAGTTCCTATAAAGCGGCCCTAGCGGGGGCGTCAAGCGGCATGTCGTGCGGATCGTCGGTCCGCGGCTGTCTTGCTGCGCTCGGCCTTGCGAAGCCGCGCGCGGATATCCTTCCGGTTCGCAACGACACGTTCGTAATCATCGTCAATGCACATCGACGCGTAGCGCAACGCTTCCAGTTCGGTGCTGAAATGCTGTTCGCCGCTGCTGATCCCGCCGACCACAAAGGGCACACCTTCTTCAACGTAGATGCCGTCGTCAGCGCGGCCGACGATCCAACCCTCGCCGCTCATGCCGGCGCTGCCTCTCCATTGGCCGCATCGGAAAACACGGTGGGCCAGCCGGTGAATTCCATGGCCGACTGGCGGGTCTCCTCCCACATACCATCGATCGCTTCGTGCAGGCCGCGGCGGAGATCGGCCTCGGTGGCGCCGAGCCGGGGCGGCATGGTCTGGTAGGCGTAGCAGGCGAGGCCGACCAGACCGGCGACCGACACACCGATCGCGACGGGGAACGGCAGGTCGAGCATGTTCCGCTCGATCTCTGCCAATAGGGCCTGCTGCAGTTGCATCCGGGCAGCGTCGCACCGCTCGTCCGTCATCATGTCGTGCAGCTGCTCGCGGGTATACTCGGGCTGCTCGGTCATCCCTGCACTCCCTCAACGATGCCGAGCTCGGCGGCGGTGGGGCCGCGGAAGTCGGGCAAGGTTTCCTCGAATATCTGGAAGATGGCCTTCCAGATCTCGGTCGCGTTCTGCCCGTTGTCGATGGCCTCGCGATACCCGAAGGCGGCCACCTCGCAGAGCAGGTTGGCGCAAGCGGAAACGCCGACCATGATGGCTTCGTGGCCGCTGGGCATCAGCAGCATGTGACGGCCGAGAATTTCATGGAACTGGTCGCCGACGTGCTGCGCCATATCGTTGATGCGGCGGCCGACGACTTCGGCTTCGGTAGCGGTGGTCATGAAAGCACTCCCCTGCCGATCGCCCATGCGAGGACAAGCCAGCCAAGGGCGATCAGCGCGGGGCCGAGTATGTGTCTGGCTTCGTAGAGGAAGACGTGCAGCCGGTGCTGCCGGCTCCAGATCTCGTCGAGCTTGAAGGCAAGCCGGAACAGCGGCACCAGGGCGACGCAGCACAGCAGCACGCCGGCGATCGCCAGCAGGATCACGCCGGTGCCGGCGATGATCTGCAGGGCGATGTCGATCATTCGGATACGTCCGCGATCTTTATGCTGAACGTATGCTCTCCGGAGATTTGCTCGGTAGGATTGGCGCGGGTGTTCCATGCCCTCCGCGCCTCTGCCTGAGTGGCGAATGTCTGGAGCGTCTGAAAACCCATGCAATTGCCCGCGGGATCTACGCAGCCGATTGACCATCGTCCGTTTTCGAGGTGTTCGTAGTCGGCTTCGCTGTCGCAAAACGGGCAGGATTTCAGAACGCCAGCCACGCGATCCTCGATCATTTTCCAGACCGGCTCGTATTCCGGCCAGTCGCTCTCGACGACGGCGCATTCGACGATGCCTATGCCCTGCTCGGTGAGCAGGGCACGAACCGCAGTTTCCTGACTGTCGTCGAGGTGCTTGCGCTTGATGACGATGTAGCGCTCTTCGCGCACGAACGGGGTGTCAGCCATTGCTCTTGTCCTCGATCTTTACGCGGATCACGAGCTCGCGCTCGGCGCGCTCGAAAATTACGTGGTCAAGCACGCGCGTGGCGATGCCGCCGATGGACTGGCGGACGCGATCGGTGACGCGCTGCTGGATGCCGGCGATCTCTTCGTCGGCAATCCTCGCCGTTTCCCGCGCTATAGCCTCCGCTACAGCGCGGGAGAGGATGTCATCGGTGCGGCTGCTCATCCCAGCTTCCTCCGGTAGAAGGCGATGCGGCTTTCGCGGCGGGCGACGTAGATGGCCGCGGCCTTCTGACGGCTGGCGATCAGGCGCAGGATGGCGTCCAGCGTCATGCCCTTGAACTGGCTGTAGTTGCGGCGGGCCTGAGCCTTTTTTGTCGTGTAGGCGTCGCGATCGGCGCCGTAGTGGCGCACCGCCACCTCGATGTCGGCGGCGACGCCATCGATCTCAAGCCGGCGGTGGAGCGGGCCGACGCGGGTGATCAGCAGCGCGGCCGGGCCAGCCATGAAGAACGGGATGATCGTCCACAGCAAAAGCTGCAGGGCGATGCCGGCGGCCAGCGCGGGGATCCAGAACCGCGCCTTGAAGCACCATTCCCGATACTCCTGGATCATGATCGCGGCGGGGCAAGGCACCCCGCGCTTGATCACGATGCGGATCGGGTTGTTGGAGGCGTTGGCGCTGTGCTGGTCGACGACGAAGGTCGGGGGGAGCCATGCGATCATGGTCATGATGGCGCGCTCCCCTCAGCCGTGGCCGATGGCGCGCATGATGTCGCTGTGTTCCTGCCCGCCGCCGCTGTCGTTGGGATGGCCGATCGCCGACATGACAGCGCCATGTTCCTGCTGCGCCCCGGTCGATGCGGCCGTCTGCGTGGTGCCGGCCATGCTGGCGGCGGCCCGCGCCGGCCTGGGGAGCCGTTCGGGGAAGTTGACCTTGGCGCTGGTGCGGTTGAACTTGGAGACGATCGCAGCGGCAAGGTCGATGTTCTCGCTCGCCGCCAGAATGTCGAGATAGATCGCGATGTCGGCGAGCTCGTCCGCCAGCGCCGTGCGCAGTTCCTCAGCATTGACGAAGTTTCCGACAATGCTGTCGCGGTCGCGGTTGAGCTTCTTTGCGATGTTCATCGCCTCACCGACCTCGCCACCCAGCGCCGTCATCCAGTCGCTGAGCGACCATTCGTTGATGCCGCGGGGGTGCCAGCGCATGCAGCGCGACATGTTCGCAGTGCGCAACTGAGCGAAGGTCAGAGGTACGGCGTCGTCAAGTCGGAGCGTGCCGTTTTCGATCGCGTCGGCAATCGCGAAAGTGATGTCAGCCATCAACATCTGCGGCGGCACGCCGTATCGAGCAGCATTCCTCGCGGCGCCCTCGGCGGCTTTAGATGCGATATCAATAATTCGTTGGTCATAACTCATCTTCACTCTCCCTCTTCAACTAAAGGTTGCGCGGTAAAGGCGTTCGAGGCGGGGCAGCATCTGGCGGGTGATGCTGAAATCGTTCGCATGATCGCCGGCGATGAAGAGCTCGACCGCGAAGTCGTGGGGCTCACTTTCACTGCAGGCGAGCTCGGCCCGTGCCGCCTCAAAAAGCGCCGATGCGCAGGTGGGATTGCGCATCGGCAGGTTTGATTGGGTGAAGCCCTGTTCGTCGTCGTCGCGCACGCCGTACACGTGCAGGCCGGTGCGGCAGGGGCGATAGCCGGCGGTCATTCGACTTCCCAGAACTGGCGGCCGCTGTCGCCGGGCTTCGCCTCGGGGAACGTGGCGCGGATCCGGCCGCGGCGCTGCAGCTCAACGATCGCGTCGTTCGCGGATCCGTAGCCGAATTCGTCTGCCAGTTCGGAAGCCAGCACGGGCCGGCGCTGGCGACGGATCCAATCGAACATCTGGCCAAACTCGTCGCTCATGCTGCCTCCTGGCTGATCCAGTGATCGGGGCCGGCGAGCATCGGCAGGCCGTCGATCGTGACGATGGGGCGGGCCCAGATCTCGCCGGCGGCGCGGGCGGCATCTTCGTGCGCGCGGGCGGCGCGCAGGTGGTCGAAGGCGCGCGGGTGCGGATCCTCGGGGCTGGCGAAGGTGAGGGTTTCGGCGCCGTTCGCCTCTTCATCGATGTCGACGCCGTCGATCCAGTAGAACAGGTGGGCGGCCTCGATCGCCGCCATCCGGTCGGCGGCTTCGTCCTCGATCAGCCGGTGATTGGCGATGCGCTGGGGCCAGTTGCGCCGGCGCATGAAGATGTCACGGCGGAGCTCGTTGACCTTCTGACGCCATGGCAGTTGGGTGGCGTGGCCGCGGATGCCCTCGCCGATGTCGGTCAGGCGCTCGATCAGGCGGTGCGCCTCTTTCGGATCCAGCGCGCCCTTTGAGACCATTTTCGGATAGGTGGCGTGGCGGTGGGCCAGCTCGGTTTCGATCTCCCGCAGGATGTCGGCGCGGTCGATCGACCAGGGCGGCCGGCGCGAGAGGCGGATGATGTGGTCGGCCTCGATCGGGTGCGCGATCGGCGCCGACATCATGGGGAAATCGAAGCCGATCATGCGGCGGGGCCGATGAAGGTCATCGAATGTTCGGTGCAGTAGCGGCGGAAAGCGGCTTCGTGCAGTTCGCCGGCCTTCATCTCGATGCTATGACCGACCGTGCCGCCCTTCCAAGAGCCCTTGCGCCTGCCGGTCTCCGCCGAGAAACGTATGTCGAGCGAGCGGCGGATCTGCGGCTTCCGGAAGATTGACAGCCAGCGGAATTTACCTTCGCCGAGGCGCCACTCCCGCTCTTCGATGCGGGTGGTTGCGGTGATCCGCTCGCCATCGAAATCGTCGAACGCGAAGCTGGCAACCGGGGCGGCAGCTTCGATCTGCTCTTTCTCGTCCCAGATCGCGCGCCGCTCTGCGTCCGTCAGCCCTTTGCGGGACCGATCCTTAATCGTGGCGACATGCTCGCCCTTCAGCCCGTAGAAGCTGCGCCGAACATGTCGCCACGAACGCCAAGGGAGGAAGTAAATCTTCGTCCGATCGGTTTCGCTGTCATGCGTCTGTGGGCCGTAATCGACATGAAGAGCGCCGGCGACGAACAGAAAGCCATAGCTGCGATGATGAACATCCCAATAGCCGCCGTTCGGGTTCTTCGACCATTCATAGTGGGATGTATCGACCCACTGCCTTGCCGGCCCGAACAGGCGTGGCAGGGCGGCGATCAGGGTGTGACCGAGCAGGTGCATGCGCAGTCGACAGCCGGCACGTTCGTCGTCGTCGCCGCTGTCAAGATAGGCGCCGAGGATACGCCTCTCGGACCGCGAGCCGCGGTTTTCATTGGCGTAGGTGAACGGGCCGAAAAATCGATCGTCATCGCTCCAGCGGATTGGGCGAGGCATTGGGTCAATCCTTCAAAAGGGCTCATGCCCGGCTGCATCGTCGAGCACGGCGTCGATCATGTTTTCGTCGACGACGGTTTCGAGGATGAGCCGGGCGAGGCTGTTGGGGTGGATGCCGCGTCGGGCGGCGGGCGGGCCCAGACGATCAAGGATATCGGTGGGCACGACGACGGTGCGTCCGCGTTCCTCGCTGGGGCGAGGCATGCGACGCGGCCGACTGCTGCCGGCTTCCAACGCGGAAACCGTCGAGACGGAAATGCCGATCGCGCGAGCGATCTGTGCGGTGGGGATCCCCTGCGCGCGCAGTCCATGCACCGCCTCGGTGCGGCTGCCATAGCCAAGCGTGGGTTTCGAAGCGCCCATCAGCCGACCCACCCCTCAAGATAGCGAGCGAGCGCGGCCTCGATCTGGCCGCGCTCGTCGTCCGTGCTGGTGTCGACCATCGCGAGCGCGATCTTGGCCGCGTCGCACAGCAGCTCGATCACTTCTTCGTGGCCGAAGGGCTCCGGATGGTCCGGGCCTTCGGCGGCGATCGCGGTGAGGGTGGCGCAGGCCTTCATCGCCTGCTTGGCGGCGAGCAGCGCGAGGCGGCGCAGCTCGGTGTCGTCTGGCGCCGGCATCAATCCAGCCCCAGCGCGGCTTTGTAGGTTTCCAGCAGGGCTTCGGCTTCGTCGCGGGCGTTCTTCTCCATGCGGCGGAGGCTGACGATGGAGCGCATCGTCTTGGTGTCGAAGCCGTTCGACTTGGCCTCGCTGTAAACATCCTTGATGTCGCCAGCGATGCCGGCCTTCTCTTCTTCCAGCCGTTCGATGCGCTCTATGAACAGGCGCAGTTGTTCGGCTGCGACGACGTCAGACATTGGCGTTGCTCCTGGGTTGAAACTGGGTGCGGCTCTCGCCGCGGCGCAGGGCCAGCAGGCAGGCGGCGCAGGGATGGTTGATCGCCGGCAGGCGCTCGTGGCGGCAGCTGGTGCAGGAGGGCTTCACTGCTTCGTAGCCGTCGAAGGCGCATGCGCGCCGCGGCCGTCGACGCGGTTCAGCCATTCGCGAACCATCGCGACCATGTCATCGCGGCTGCCGTTGCTGATGTAGTTGACGCGGCCGCCTTCCATCTTGCCGGCTTCGGCGATGAAGAGGGTGAAGACGACGCTGCTCTTGCCGTCCGGGTTGAAGGCGTGGTCGAGCGCGCTTGCGACCCCGTTCATCAAAGAACGGTGCTTTTTCTCGATCGGATCAACCATGGCTCGCCTCCCCTGCCGGCGCGAAGTCGAGCCGGTCGAGCAGCGCCCAAGCGAGCGCGGCGGCCTTGACGATGCAGGTGCGCGGATCCTGTTCGTCGAGCAGGTCCGTGTAGAGCGGCGCCGGATCCGCGGTGAGGCGGTCGACGGCGCCGAGCTCGGCGGCGAGCGCGGTCTCGGCGAGATCGAGGAAGGTGCGCATGTAGCGTACCAGGTCGATCGGGTGGCGGAGCTGGTCGTGCGCCAGGTCGAAACCGCGATCGTTGATCTGGGCGATACGCTCCGCGACGATCGTCGAGAGGCCTCGGCCTTCGATCACGCGCGCGACATCGTTATTGCTGTAGACGGCGACGGGGCGGCAACTGACGATCGCCAGCGTGTTTTCTGGATTGCGGATCATAGGGCTTCGGCCTTTGTGCGCCACGTCCAGCGGCGGCCTTCGCGGCGGATGCCGACGCGCCGGGCGACGTGTTGAATTTTCTCGATCGAGCGGTGCGGCAGCAGCGCCTGCACCGCCCGGGATCCCTGCGTCGGATAGACGCGACGGATGATCGCGACCTCCCTGCCGGTCCACATCTCGCGCTGTTCGGCCAGGCCGAGAAGCTTGGCGCGCATGTAGATCGCCATGCGGGTGCGGTGCGGGAGCGCGGCCATGGCGTGGTCCACCCCGTGGCGATAGGTCGCGCGCAGCGTGGCCTCTTCGGTGGTGGTCCATGGCTGCCGGTTGCGGGCGGCGGCGGAGCGTTGGTTCTCCGCGCTCATGGCAGGAGCGGCCTGACCGCGATGGCGATCGCCACCCAGGCGAGCGGGCCGCCGAAGATGCCGAGCGGTAACCAGAAGGGTGCTCCCTCCGCCAAGGGTTGGGGGGTCGTGCTGGCGGAGGGAGCGACGCGCGGTGGCTTGGTCGAGGGCGACCGCGCGTTTTCGAATTCGTTGACGATCATGGGATCACCGCGATCAGGGCGCCGATGCCGGCGCCGATGAGGATCATCGCGGCGAGGCACAGCGCCTCCGCCAGCGACGGGAGCGAGTGCCGATCGCCGGTCATCGCCGGCGACGTGCGAATTTCAGCCAATCGCGTGCCCAGCCTTCGGCCTTGCCGCGATCGGTGAAGGGCAGCGAGAGATCGCGGCCGCCATAGGTGACGGTGTGAACGTCGCCGAAGCTGGCGATCATCACCGACACGCCATGGCGGCGCGCGGCCTCTTCAATCTGGATGTCGGATGCGCGGGGCATCGTCAGTTCGTCCGCCGCTCGGCATCGTCGGCCGCACGCATGACGCTATCTGCGAGGCGGCGGGCTTCTGCCGGCGAGAAAAAGTAGACGAACCCGCGCCCGGCCGCGTCGCCCGGGTCCGCGCGGTTTGCGAGGATCAACGCGACCTCGACCTTTCCGGAAGCGTCCCGAAAGATGGCCTGGCTGGTGAGCTCCGCCTCGCTGAGAACAACGTCGCCAACCGGCTGAAGGTGGGCGATGCGATCGGGGCGTTTGGGGCGATCGCAGAAGTGGATGACGGGCGCGCCGGCCTGCCGATTTTCCACGCGCGCGCGCTTTAACTCAGGAAAGGGCGGCAGCTTGCTCATGCCCGCGCGCCTCCGAACAGGAGGCGGGCGCGCTCGTCGAGCGCGGACCCGTGGGCGGCGAGGTTGGCGGCCTCGACGGCGCCGGCGATCGGCGGCGGGGTTTCGTCGCCGTCGGCACGCCAGGCATCGACTGCCGGCTTGCTCCAGATCGCGCCGCGCTGGACGGCCTCGGGGCCGCGAAGGCGGCGCTCGCCGCGCATGTGGACGCTGATCGGCGGCGGGAAGCCGTCATGTTCGGTGAGGCGGCGGATCAGCGAGATCGCGCCGGCGACGTTCAGATCCTCGCGGCGCAGCAGCCGCTGAATGTCGTGCAGCCGATATTCCTCGGCGTGCCGTTCGAGACGGAGGCTGCCCAGCTCGCGCCGGCGCTCCGCAAAACGTGGGTGGATGTGTGGCATGGGGCCTCCGTTCGTGTGAACGGGGGCCTTGCTATTTCCAAAATGGCTAATTCGTCAAGCTACAAAATTTCCATTCTGGCAATCACTGCCCGATTGGCTTTCGGGCAAACGCATTTGCTACCGCCACCGGCAGCGCAGCAACAGCCAAGATGGATATCATCCGGGCGGCGATCACGACTGCGATCGGTAGTGCGAACGCGCCATCCGCGAGGCTGGTCAGGAAGGCTGAGACCGCGAAAGCAATGGCAACATCCACCCACCAGCGGCGAAAGGCCATGCATGCTGCAGCCGCGATCCAGCTAGTGGGATCGAGGACATAGGCGGCGCCGTGGCCGTAGAGGGCTGCAAACAGGGCAAAGGCCGCACGCGGCAACAGCTCAGCGATGCCGGCTAGAAGAATGCAGAAATTGATGAGCAAAAACGGGATCGGCCAACCAAGCTTCGCGACGATCTCGCGCGCCCGGTCGCCGGGGGTCAAGCCGCGTTGTCCAGCCTCTGCGCTCTGTCTGGAAGCATGGCATCGGCAACCTTGCGGAAGGTCTGCTGCTCTTCGCGCTGGGCAGCGCGATATCGCTCGACGATTTCCCGTTCCTCGGTGGTGAGGCGGTGGGGATTGTCGCGATCGGGCAACAGCTCGGCAGGTGCGACGCCGAGAAGCGGCGCGAGCCTGCGCATCCAGTCCTGATCCAGGCCGCGCGTGCCGAGCTCGACCTTATTGAGCGCGGACGGGGTGACGTTCGCACGGCGCGCCAATTCGACCTGGGTCATCCCCAAGGCTTCACGGATCTCCTTGATCCGGTTCGGTGCAGGCAACGCTTTCGTCACCGGCCGAATATAGACGATCTGGCAACTTCCCATATTGGCGTATTGCCATAGCACGCCGATCTGAAATATCCATAATGGAAATCTCGGCGGCAATGTGGAGTGCGCCAGCGTGAAATTGGCCGATTGGCGGAGAGGCGAAGGGCTGACGCAGCAAGAGCTGGCAGATCTGCTCGGCGTCGTCATCGCCACGGTGAGCCGGTACGAGACGGGTGATCGCATTCCGGAAGCGGAAACGATGCGGCGGATCTTCTGGCTGAGCCGTCATCAGGTGGCGCCGAACGATTTCTATGAAATGGGCGACGCGCCACCTGATGGGCTTCCGCAGCTGCCGGATCCTCTGGCGGAGGCGGCCTAATGGTCGCCGCGCGGGCATGCGCCGCAGACCAGCTGCAAATGCGGTCGCCTCGGCGGCGGCGGCGGCCCGTCGTCCTCGGCGTCCTCGGCATCGGCCACCGCCGCGAACAGTCGGCGGGCATATTCCAGCGCGGTGTTGGACGTCATGCGGACGTCTCGACCATCGCGCAGGCGGACGTTGACCAGTCCGTCATCGGCCAGCGCTACCGTTGGCGCGCTCTCTACGAACCAGGTGCGTTTCGGCATCGTTTCCCCTCCGATTGCAGGCACAAGGGTCTGAGCTTCCTGCGCAAATCGTTAACGAAATCTGCCACTTGGGAGAATGCTCCCATTCTGGATCAAATTTCGTGACCGGCGCGACGCGCACGCAGCCGCTTCCCCTGCCGGGTGAGCGCGGGCGGTGACACGCGCATTCCCATCATCGGTTAGCCCCACGGGTCGCACCGGGGCGGAGGCGGCCAGCGTATCGGCCGCCTCCAACCTTGGGGCGTAGCGATGTCGAGGATCCGCGACGAAGCGGAGCGGCGCCGGCGACTGGAAGAGATCCAGACGATCGCGGGGCTGCTGAACGCGATGGCGCCCAGCCTGGCGCCGTACCTTTTCCCGAACGGGCATCGATCTGGGATCCACTGGCGCACCGGCGATCTGGCTGACAGCAAGGGGCAGTCGCTGGTCGTCAATGTGAGCGGCGGCAACCCGGGCCACTGGCATGATTTCAACCCGGGCATGGCGCAGGGCAAGGGCGACATGCTCGACCTGGTCGCGCTGGTGCGGTTCGGCGGCGACAAGCGGAGCGCGATCGCGTGGGCGCGATCCTATCTCGGCATGGACAATCTGGATCCTGACCGGCTGGCGACGCGGCGCGCGGAAGTGCAGCGCGCGGCCGCGCGGACGCGGATCGACGCGGCGAAACAGGCGGAGAAGCGGCGCCGGGCGGCGCTGGCGCTGTTCACCGATCGGCGGGCGACGTCGATCGTCGACACGCCGGTTGAGCAGTACCTGACCGGGCGCGGCATCGACCTGAGCTGTCTGGAAGTGCGCGGGCAGCAATATGCGCCGGGTGCGCTGAAATGGCATCCGGCGGTGCCGTGCGGGCAGCTGGCCATGGAAGGGCAAGAGGCGCCGCGGCTGCCGGCGATGATCGCGCGGATCCTTTCCAGCGCCGGCGAGCAGGAAGGCCGGCAGGTGGCGACGCATCGCACCTGGCTGGCGCAGCGGGCGGATGGCAGCTGGGGCAAGGCGGACATGCCCGATCCGAAATCGACGCTGGGGGTCTATCGCGACGTCGGCGGCTATATTCCCGTGTGGAAGGGCGCGCACCGCGTGACGCTGCGCGACCTGCCGGGCGACGTGGATATCTTCATGTCCGAAGGGATCGAGGATGCGCTTTCGGCCGCGTGCGCGCGGCCGGAGCTGCGCGTGCTGGCGGCGGTGAGCCTGAGCAACATCGCGAACATCATCATCCCGCCGCGCACGACGGGGCGGCTGGTGATCCTGAAACAGAATGATCCGCCCGGATCGCCGGCGGCCGAACAGCTGCGGCTGGCGATCGAGGCGCAGCAAGCGAGGGGTGTGACGGTGGCGGTGGTCGAGATGCCGGAAGGCGTGAAGGATCCGAACGATCTGATCCGGATGGAGGCGGCATAAGTGGCCAGCCGGGGGGGCAATCGCAAAGGCGGGCTCGACAAGCTGGGCGCGCTGATCGACGGCGCCAAGGTGGTGCCGATCAATGGCGCGGCCGCTGCGCGGCCTGGCCCCGAACCCGTGCCCGAACGCAACCGGCGCAGCTGGTCGATCGAGGATCCGGAGTATCACGGGCCGAACAGCCGGCAGCGTGACGGGCTGCCGATCGAAATCCCGATCGATCCGCTCGGCACGTTCGATGGCATGTATTATTTCCTTGATGAGCTGAAACAGATCCGCTCGCTCAAGAGTAAGGAACTGGAAAAGGGCAATATCGAGGGGTTGTTCGGCCGTCGCGTCGATCTGGTCGACCGGATCTGGCCGCGTTGGGGAAAGCCGGACAAAGACGGCAACTTTCCGATTACAGGCTGGCGGCCCGAACAGGCCGCGCGCGCGCTGCGGAAATCCTGCGCCGACATCGGGCTGTGGACACCGGAGGGCAAGGTGCGCGGCGCCGGCGCGCACCGCGCGGACGATGGTTCGCTGGTGCTGCACTGTGGCGACGCGGTGTGGCGGGGCGACCAGCCGGCCGGCGAGCAATGGGGTCAGCCTGGCGTGCTGGGCGACATGATCTATCCGGCAGCGCCGCGCACCCCGCGCCCGTGGTACGATCCGGTGACAACCAGGGTGGGTGAGGATCTGCTGGGGCTCATCCGCACCTGGCATTGGGAACGCGGCACGCTTGACGCGCTGCTGATGCTGGGATGGATCGCGGCCGCATCGGTCTGCGGTGCGCTGGAATGGCGGCCGGCGGTGTGGGTGACCGGCGGCCGCGGCACCGGCAAATCGACGCTGCAGAAAGTCGTCGAGCTGGTGATGGGCACCAACGGCCTGCTGCAGGCGGCCGATGTGACAGAGGCATGGGTGCGGCAGACGCTGAAAATGCGGACGCTGCCGATCGCGCTGGATGAGCTCGAGGCGGAAGGCGACGATCGCCGCGCGCAATCGATCATCAAGCTGGCGCGCCTCGCCGCCAGTGGCGCCAAGATGGGCCGCGGCGGATCCGATCACGTCGCACATGATTTCACGATGCGATCGAGTTTCCTGTTTTCATCGATCCTCATCCCGCCGCTCAATTCCGCCGATCGCAGCCGCATGGCCATCCTTGAGCTGCAGCCGATCCCCGAAAACGCGGCCGTGCCCGACATCGACGCCAAAGAGCTCACAGCGTGGGGCGGAATGATCCGCCGGCGCATGGTTGATGAGTGGCACCGGCTCGACCTGGTGCTGCAGGCGTATCGCGCCGAGCTCGCCGACGTCGGCCACGATCCGCGCATGCAGGATCAGTTCGGCACCTTGCTCGCCTGCGCGGATCTGCTGCTGTACGACGCGGGCGACAACGAACATATCCGGACGATCGCGGAAGGGCTCGACGCGCGCCACCTGGCCGAAAAGGCGGAGGATGAGGGCGAAGGCGAACAGGCGGCCCGGCGCATCGCGACCAGCGTCGCGCAGGGGCGCGGCGGCGAGGAACCGGAAACGGTGGCGATGTGGATCAACCGCGCGCTGGCGGCCGGCCTGCCGAGCCTGATGGGCGATGCCGGCGCCGACGTCGACAAGGTGCAGCGGCGCCTGCAGATGCACGGCATGGTGCTGGTGACGGCACTGCGCGAGGTCGGCGAGGATGGGAAAGCCTGCGTCAAGCGCTATCGCGGCGGCGGGCCGCCCAAGCCCGACAATGACAAGGGCCTGGCGCTGTTCGTGGCGGTGGCCAATTCGCACCAAGGGCTGGATCTGCTGCTGCGTGAAACGCGCTGGTCCAAGGGGGTGTGGTCTCAGGCGCTGGCGCGCATTCCGGGGGCGCATCGTCGGCAGAAAGTGAAGATCGGCGCGCGGGCCGAATGGTCTGTGCTGGTGCCCTACGCGGCGTTCGCAACGAATGACGGGGAGGATGGATGATGTCCATCGCTCCCCGTGCCCGCCGGTTAGGCGGCGAGCACCATCCGCAACGGCGCCTCATGCGCGGCGGCCTCGGCGGCGATCTCGTCGGCGCCGGCGAGCGCCAGATCGGCCGCAGCCTGCGCCAGCGACGCGGCCTTGAAGATTGCACGCTTGTCGCCGCGCAGGATCTTGACCCAGCTGCCGAGATAGGCGGCGTGGTTGTCCAGATGCTCGCCGGCGATGCCAAGGCGGCCGCAGATGAAGGCGGCGCCGATCTCCGCGACCAATTCCTCGAAGGCGTATGCCTTATCGCCGAACGTCTCGCCGCCGCGCCGATCGAGGCGGGTCTTTGCGCCCGTCCAGTGGATGACTTCGTGCGCCATGGTCGCGAGATAGCCGCCGACGGTGTGGAAGCGATCGAAGGCCGGCAGGTGGATGCTGTCCGTCGAGGGGCGGTAGAAAGCGCGGTCGCCGCCGTCTTCGCGGATGCTGGCGCCGCTAGAGCGGATGGCCGCCTCGGCGACGGTGTCGCGCTCCTTGCCGGTGATGAGCGCGACCGGCGCCGGATAGAAGCGTTCGGGAAGGCCGTCGATCTGGTCGACGTTGAACACGCTGTAGCTCTTGAGCATGGGGATCAAGTAATCCTCCGTCTCGCCGGTGCGCGTGTTCGTGCGTTCCCGCTCCAACATCTTGAAATAGACGATGGGGGTCGCCTTTTCGCCGCGGCGCACCTGCCCGCCGAGATCCTGCGCCTGCCGGTAGGTCATCCAAGTGCCGCCGGCATAGCCGTTGATCTGCGCCGACATGGTCAGCAGCAGCACGTTGATGCCGCGATAGCGCTCGCCGTTGTGGCGCCGCGGATCCATCGACTGGACGCCGCTGCGCGTCCAGTCGCACGCCCAGGGCTTGGTGCCCGCCTCGATCGCCGCAACGATGGTGTCGGTGATGGTCTGATAGAGATCGGTGGTCTTCATGATCGGTCCTTTCTGACCCATGGCGCGGCCCGTGCCGGCGCCGTTCGTGATGAGAAAAACTTATCGCAGGATGTTCGCGCACTGCAGCAGGCGGACGAGCTCCCGCGCCCATTTCTCCGCCTCGGCGTCCTTGCCAACGGCCTTGAAAGCAATTGCCTTGGCCATGGCTTTGGCGGTTGCGGAGCGATCGATGGTGGGCATTTGCGGTCCTTTCTGACCCTTGGCGCGGACAATTCCAGCGCCGTTGCAGTTCCTATAAAGCGGCCCTATTCTGGTTGTCAATCCACACATCAAGATTTTTATTTATGCCCCTGCGCGTGCTGCCGGCCGCCGTCAGGCCAACGCGTGCCCGCAGGTTTGATTGGCCGGAGGTCAATCAAACCGGTGCGCGGGCACTCCTTATCGTCCATCGCCGCGCGAAGGCTCGACCTAGCGCGAAGCGCCCGCACCCGCGCCCGCCGCGCAATTTTTTTTGCGCTCCCGCGCCCGTTCCCGTATGACGTCAATGCAGTGGCCGGCGGGCCGCTGTCGGTCTGCGATCGGGCGCGGGGGAAAGTTCCCAACTGGAATTGGGAACTTTCGTGGGAACCGCGATTGGGAACTTTATTCCCTCGCATTTTCAATCACTTGACACGAAAGTTCCCAAGTTCCCAAGCCTCGCGCGCGCATGATGATATGCGCGCATGCGCGTGCACGCGCGTCTGGGGTCATGTCTATTTATTGGGAACTTGGGAACTATTTACCTATCTTGTTGAGATAGGCCGAAAAAATCGTTCCCAACGCGGTTCCCAAGCCCGCTTTTGGTTGGGAACCGTGGGAACTTTCTTCGCCGCGATCGCCCCGCGCGCCGCTAAGCCTCTGAAAAAGAATAAAATAGGGGGTGGATATGGCTGCGCGTGACGCTGGCATCGCGTCGGCGGTGGCCGATGCCGTCGAGCAGGCCGGGTCGCTGCCGGTGCGGGGCGCCGATGCGGAGCAGCTGGCGCTGCTGCCCGCCGATCGGGCGCCGACCAAGGCGGAAGTCGATGCGCTGCCGCGGGGCCGTGGTCGGCCGCGGGGTGCGAAGAACAGGGCGACGGGCGCCTGGCGGGATTACCTCGCCAGCCGCTACACGCACCCGCTGGAAACGCTGGCGGCGATCCAGTCGACGCCTGCCGACGTCCTGGCGGCGCAGCTGGGGTGCAAGCCGATCGAGGCGCTGGCGGTGATCAAGTCGGCGGCCGCCGAGCTCGCGCCGTACATGGAGGGCAAGATGCCCGTCGCCGTCGATCTGAGCGTCAAGGGCGATCTGACGCTGGCGATCGAGGGGCTGACACACACCGCGCAGGAGATCGCCGGGCTGGTCGAGGCCGAATTCGTCGATGTCGATCCGCTCCAACCGGATTTCGAGGAAAATCAGTCACTTACGCATGGCGATCGGGAGGCGTCGGAATGACATCGTCGGAATGGATCGCGCAAAGCGTTGATATGCCTCGCTTTTCGGCGCTCCGTCGTCAGCTTTCGAGGCTGTGCGCCGATCGCCGGCCGTGCCGCGCCGCTGGCGGTGGCCGCCGGGGGGGTGCCGCCCCCCTTGGGGGCGCCGCCTGCCCATCCGGCCCCTGCGCACGTCGCAGCCAGAAATTCCTACGGATCGCCCTGCTGGCAGCGGAGCCGGAAAATTCGGGGTCTGCCAAGCGGGCACGGGCGCGGGTTGAACCGGGGAGCGCCCGGAACGCAATCGCGGCGGGCGGGCACGGGAATTATCTCGGAGCGGTGGCGGGCAGCCGGGCTTCGTCGGGCGAGACGCTGCGCCCGGGCGCGGGCGCTGTCAAGCGGGGTGGCAAGTGAGCTCGCCGCTACGCCAGCGCACCGATCTGATCGCCAAGTATATCGAGGCGAACTGCGGCCCTGTCGAACTCACGCAGGCAGATCTGATCGAATGCCTCGGCATGCCCCATCACTGGTCTCGCAACAACGGCCTCGATCGGGATGCGTGTGCGCACGTTATCCGTAGGAAAATCGAGGAAAGCCACGCGCTGGCGCTGGCGCGCACGCTGGGGGTCGCGGCGTGAGCGCCCCCTTTGGTGTCACCCGGCTGCAGCCGGTCGGGCCGGTGGCCGCGCGGTTTCTCCAGTCGCGGGCGTTCGTGTGCGGGATCATGGGGCCGGTCGGGTCGGGAAAGACGCTGACGTGCTGCCAGAAGCTGCTGCGGATCGGCGCGATGCAGAAGGGCCGCGTCGATCGGCAGGGCGTCACCTGGCGCAAGGCCAAGGTGGGCGTGATCCGCGATACCTACCCCAATATCGATGAAAACGTGCTGCCGTCGTGGTTCCGGCTGGTGCCGAAGCATATCGGCAAGTTCACCGGCGACGCGCCGCGCAGCCACAAGGTGCAAATCGTGCTGCGGAAGGACGAAAACGGCCGCGCGATCGACGTGCTGGATCTCGAAGCGGAGTTTCGTGCGATCGGTGACAAGTCGGTCGAGCAGGCGTTGCGCGGCTGGGAGATCAACGCGGCGTGGATCAACGAGGCGGACACGCTGGCGCAGGGCGTTTGGGAGTATCTGAGCGGTCGCGTCGGCCGTTTCTCGGATCTCGATCCGAAACTGGTGGTCGATCCCCAAATCATCATGGATTTCAACGCGCCCGACATCGACAATTACACGTACAAGCTGTTCATCGACAATGAACTTGACGATGGCGTGGCGAAAGCACTGTCGCCGGTGCTGCAAGGTCAACCGCTGATCGAATTCTATCAGCAGCCGCGCGCCATTCTCGATGACAATTCGGTCAATCCGAACGCCGAGAATTTGGCAAACCTGCCGCTAGGCTATTACGAGCGGCAAATCGCAGTCAACAAGTCGAAAAACTACATCAACCGCATGCTGAAAAACCAGTTTGCGCCGGTAGTGATCGGCCAGCCGGTCTATCCGGAATTCGACTTCGCGCGCCACGTCGCCACGGAACCCCTGCAGGCCGACCGGTCGCGGACGCTGGTGATCGGCCTGGACGGCGGGCTGACGCCGGCGGCCGTCGCCGGGCAGCGTACCTCGCTGGGCGATCTGCGCGTGCTGGGCGAGCTCGCGGTGTTCGCGGAGGAAGGCGAGACGCTGGGCAAGGCCGGCGCCACCCGCTTCGGCCAGGCGCTGCGCGCTTGGCTGGTCGACAAGTTCCCGCACCATTATCGCCCCGGCGAGGGCGATCTGCGCGGCCACAATGGCGGGCCGCGGCTGATCGACGATGAATTCGATCGCAACGTGCTGATCGAGTTCTGGTGCGACCCCTCGGCGAAGGACGGCACCGACAACAGCGGCAACGAAAAGAGCTGGATGGAGATCGTGGCCGGCATCATCGGCTATCGCATCCGGCCGGCGCGGACGAACCGGCTTCACACCCGGCTGGAAGTCGTCCGCCAGCCCATGCTGCGCCATGACGGGTTCCTGATGAGCGCGGATTGCAAGATCCTGCGTCGCGGCTTCCTCGGCGGGTATCATTACCAGCGGGTGGCGATCGGCGACGGCACAGGCCGGTTCGCGAACGAACCTTCAAAGAATATGTTCAGTCATAGTCAGGACGCGCTGCAGTATCTCGCGCTGGCTGATGGCGATGCGGTGCGCGAGGTCAATGGGAAAGACCGGCGCCGCCGCGGACAAAACCGGCGCGCCCGTGTCAACTTCGGAAACGATTATTTCTCAGGAGGTGCTGCGTAATGGGTGGTGCAGTCAAATGGCTGGTTTCGCCGCTGGCGGGATTGGTCACCGGGATCGCGAAAAAGCCGAAGGTGGCCGCGCCGCCGCCGGTGGTGACGCGGAATGCGGCAACGGAAGCGGCGCGGCGCGAGGATGCGTTGCGCCGCCGCAGGGGTGCGGGGGCGAATGAGCTGACCGGTGGCGGCGCGGAAGCGGTGACGCCGGGTGCGAAAGTCTTGCTGGGCGAGTGATCCGGCACATTGGGAGACTGACGATGACGAAAGCGATTGACGAAATTTCCGCGATGAAGCTCGACGACTTCAAGGCGGAGCTCAACGACCTGTCGAAGGAACAGCTCGAGCAGCTGCTGAGGCTCGAGGAAGCTAAGGGCGACGGTGCCCGCAAGGGCGCGCTGGAAGCGATCGCGGCGGAGCTCGACGACATCGAGGGCGGCGAGACCAACGATGACGGTGGCGAAGGCGACGAAGGCGATCAGACCAGCAACGATCAGGGCGGCGATCAGGGCGGTGAGGAACGGCTTGAGGATGGCGAGACGGCCGGGCTGGACGATCCGGTGCCCGACCAGGCGCAGCCGGTGCGTGGCGTCGGCGACGATGTCGAAAATGCCAAGCCGCAGACGCTGGATGCGACCGAGCCGGGGCCGGCGATCGACGTCGGCGCCGCCGAACAGCCGGTGCCGGAACCGGACCTGACCGGAAAGCCCGATTGGGACAACCGGACGGACAGCCAGCGCGCGATCGACATGACGCGTGACGGGCCGATGTTCATCGTGCTGGCGGATGCGAGCGGCCCGATCGACGAACTGCCGGCGATCGAGACCTCGCCGGCGGACTGGGCGGTGCAGAGCGGCCGTGCGGTCTACATGCGGGCGCTGACGCTGCGCCGCGACGGGGCGCACCACAGGATCCTCGGCGTGTGGCTGGGGCATCCTTCGGGCCGCATCGTCGCCAAGGTCGAGCTTTCGGCCCCCTTGCCGGCCGGTGGCGGCGCGGAAGCCGAATTCCCGTCCGGTAGCCTGGCGTTCTGACCCCCCCTCTCCCCCTTCGCGCGCGCCCGGCGCGGAGGGGCAACGGAGCCGATACGATGCTGCACGATGTCGATGCGATCCTTCACCGCCAGGGCGTGATGGAGCTGTCGCGCACCAATTTCGAAACGATGTGGAACGACATCGCCGAGCATGTCCTCCCGCGGCAAAGCGAGTTTCTGGGCAATGGCTGGACGGAGGGGCTGGCGCGGATGCGCCGGATCTACGACGAACGCGCCATCCTCGCGCTCGATCGCGGCATCGCGACCTTCGAAGCCTATGTCATCCCGCGCGGGCAGCGCTGGCAGACGCTGGAACCGCGCGACGACGCGCTGCTGAAAACCCAGCGGGTGCGCGAATGGTATGAGCGCAAGACGTCGCAGCTGTTCGCGCTGCGGAGCGCGCCGCAATCCGGCTTCGATACGCAGGCGCATGAAAGCATCGCGAGCCTTCTGGCGTTCGGGACGCAGGGGATGTGGCCGGAGCTGCGCCGCGACCGGCAGGGCCGGCCGATGGGGATCTTCTATCGCAGCGAGCATATCGGCCAGCTCTACATCATGGAGGATGCGTGGGGCCGCGTGGACACGGTCCACCGCAAATTCGAGCTGACGGCGCGCCAGTCCATCCAGCGCTGGGGTGCGGCGGCGCCCGAAAAGGCGAAGGAAATGGCGACCGATATCCGGCGGTCGGAAGACAAGATCACCTATCTGCACGTGATCGAGCCGAACAGCAGGCATGAACCGGGGCATATCGACTGGCGGGGCAAGCCGATCGCGAGCTGCTATGTCGAGCTCAATTCGCGCGAGCTGTTCAGCGTGGGTGGCTATCGCACGATGCCGCTGATCGTCAGCCGCTTCGAAAAGAGCCCGCGCGAGACGTGGGGCCGATCGCCGGCGATGACGGTGCTGCCCGCGGTCAAGGCGCTGCAGCGGATGATGCGCGACCTGGTGACGGCGATCGAGTTCAAGGCGCGGCCGCCGTTGCTCGCCGGCGACGACATGCTGGATTACGGGATCCAGCTCACGCCCAACGGGGTGACCTATGGCGGCCTCGACGATCGCGGCAACCAGATGGTGCGCGCGATGTTCGACGGCGCCGACCTGAACGACGCGCTGCAGCTGCAGGAGCGCACCGCGGCGCTGGTCGACCGCGCGTTCTGGAATGACCTGTATCTGGTCAATCAGGAGCTCAAGAGCCATGTGACCGCAGTCGACATCATGGAGCGCAAGGCGGAGACGGGCGTGCTGCTGGCGCCGCTCGGCCGGCAGGAAACCGAATGGCTCAACCCGCAGACCGATCGCGAGATCGACCTGATGTGGGAAATGGGGCTGCTCGACGACATGCCGCCGGAAGTCGTCGAGGCCGGCGGGCTCTACCAGCTCGGCTATGACAATCCGCTGGCGCGCGTCCAGAAAGCGCAGTCCGCCGGCGGCTTCTATCGCCTGCTGGAAGGGGTGACGCCGATCATCAGTGCGCGGCCGGAGATGCTGGACCAGTTCCTGAGCATCTATCCGTTCGAAAAGCTGGTGCGTGGCCTCGGCTACATCCATTCGGTGCCGGCGAGCTGGGAGGCGACCGACGAAGAAAAGGCGGCCGCCGAGCAGGCACAGGCCGATGCGGCCGCGGCGGAACGCCTGCTGACCGCGGCGCCGATCGTGTCGAAGGTGGCGAACGATCTCAGCCAGGCGGAGGCGGTCAATGCGGCTTGATGAGGAAGCGGCGGCGATCGTGCGGGCGGCGCGCACGCGCGTTTCGCAGGTGCGCGCGCGGATCGCGGCGCTGTTCCGCCGGCATCGGGTGTATCAGCGGCTGTTCGTCGGCGCCGACGGCGAGTTGACGGAAGACGCGGTGCGGTTCCTCGACGAACTGGCGCACGCCTGCGGGGGCGATGTGACGTCGTTCCGGGCCGATCCCTATGAGCATGCCCGCATGGCAGGGCGGCGCGAAGTTTATCTGCACATTCTCGGCGGTCTCCGGCTCGATCAGCGCCGGCTGGCCGCTCTCACACGTGAACTGAGGGAGGAAGACGATGAGTGAAGTCGACGGGGGTGGCGCCGGTGGTGAAGGCGGCGGCGAAGGCGGCGCCGGCGGTGGCGGTGGCGGTGGCGGCGGCGGTGGTGGCGTTGCTCCGGAATGGATGGGTGCGCTGCCGGAAGAGATGCGCGGCGACGCGACGCTGAGCCGCTTTGCGGACGTGCCTGCGCTCGCGCGGGCGCATCTTGAGGCGCACAAGGTGGCGAAATCGAAGTTCGTCATCCCCGGCGAGGGGGCGAGCGAAGATGACTGGGGCAAGGTGTATGACGCGCTCGGCCGCCCGGCCGATGCCGCGAAGTATGAGATCCCCGGTTTGGAGGGCGTGGAAGGCGATACCGATCTCGCCGCCGCGTTCCGCCCGATCGCGCACAAGCTGGGGCTGAATGTCTCCCAGGCGAAGGGCATCGCCGAGTTCTTCAACGCGCAGACCAGCGACGCGATCTCGGCCGCAGCGGCTGCGGACGAAGCCGGGCTGGCGGCGCTCAAGGCGGAGTACCCCGATTACGATCAGCGCGCGCCGCAAATGCAGCAGCTGTTCCGCCAGCTGACCGGCGACAAGGCGCAGGATGTGGCGGAGGATCTGGTCAAGCGCCTCGGCACCGGGCCGGCCGCGCGGTTCATGCTGGGGCTGGCGGACAAGGCCGGCGAGGCGTTGCGCGTCGATGGTGGCGACGGTGGCGGCTATGGCGGCGGCGATCCCGACGCGGTGCTTGAAGCGAAGATGAAGGATGCGGGGTGGCGCGCCAAGGTGGCGAGCGGTGATGTGGCCGCGCAGGCGGAATATAACCGGCTGGTGAAGGCGGCCGCGGCAAAGGAGATCCGGCTCGCGCAGGGCGGTTGAAATCAGGCTTGACAGAAACCGGGGCCGGACTCATTTTCCGGCCCCATCGGCACCGGGGGAAGCCGCGTCCAATCCCTCCGACTTTCCGGCCATCCCGTTCCCGCAAGGGCGCGGCCCCGGTGCTCCCGCGAAAGCCGCGGCGTCGTAGGCGGACGTTAAACCGCCAGACCGGCCCCGCCGTTCGGCGGCCATCCCGATCGAAACTCACCATCAACCGGGTTTCTTTCAGGAGGCTGTAATGGCCGAGAATTGGGCCGAAGTCACACGTACCGTTGAGTATCGCAAGGCAGTTACCTTCGCGCTCAACGAAATGCCGGGCAAGTTGAAGCCGCTGGCGACGCAAGGCAGCTACACGGGCAAGAAGGTCCAGATCGAAGATCGCTTCGATGAACTGGTCGCGCGCGAGATCGACACCCGCAACGGCGACACGCAGAACACCGACACCGACGTCAACCGGCGCTGGCTGGTGAAGCCGAAGCGGCAATCCGTGGCGCCGCTGATCGATCCCGACGACGAGATGGCGACCGAAGTTGGCCTGAAGTCGCCGATCGCGACGCAGACCGCGAAGGCGATCCGCCGCGCGCAGGACGATCGCTGGCTGCAGGGCTTCTACGGCACGGCCTATACCGGCGAGGAAGGCGCGACCGCGGTGCCCTTCAAGTCCGCCAACATCATGGCGGTGGACTATGGGCAGACCGGCACCCCCGGCGGCATCACGCTGAACAAGCTGATCCGCATGCGCCGCAACTTCGTGCAGGCGTTCGCCGAGAGCGAGGGCGAGATGCCGATCGCGATCATCACCGGCGCCCAGCTGGAAGATCTGCTGAAGATCAGCCAGATCCAGTCGCGCGACTTCAACCCGCTCGACGTGCAGGCGCTGCAGAGCGGCAAGGTGGTGACGTTCCTCGGCTTCCGCTTCGTGATGGCCGAGATCGGCAACACCAAGGCTTATCCGCTCGCGGCGTCGCTGACGGTGGACGGCACCGGCTATCGGCGCGTGCCGTTCTTCATGCCCGGCGGCATGCACTTCGGCACCTGGCTCGATTTCAAGGGCAAGATCGACGAGCGCGCCGACAAGAACCACTCGACGCAAATCGCGGGTTATACCTGCGGTGCGGCCACCCGCATTCTGGAAGACAAGTGCTTCCAGATGCTCTGCCTCGAAGCGGCGTAACCCTGATCGCTGGCGGATCGCCAACGGTCCGCCGGTCATCCAGCAAGTGAGGTGACATGAAATGGCACAAGGTTATTCCGCCGAGACCGTTGGTGTCCTCGACGGCACGGTCATTCCGGCCAAGAAGGCCGATGGCCGTGTGTATCAGTCGCGCATGCGGCGCATCCGCGCGACCCTCGACCTCTCGCAGGCGACAGTGGCGCGGGCGAGCGGTGACACGAACGTGCTGGGCAAGATCCCCGGCGGCTGCGCCTTCGCCTTCGGCATCATCAATGCTTCGGCGACGATGGGCAGCTCGACGATCGCGGTCGGCATCGCCGGCACCGCCGGCAAGTATATGGCGGCCGCAACCTTCACCGGGGCGGCGCCGGCGCTGTTCGGCCTCGCCTCCGCGGTCGACGATGCTCCGCTCGAAGCGGATGAGACGGTGATTATGACGGTGGGTGCGGCGACGCTGCCCAGCTCCGGCATCCTGACCATCGATCTCTACTTTTCCGGTCGGTAATTCCTCGCCGACCGGCGTGCCGCCGCCCGACCTCAGCGGGCGTTGCCGGGAAGGCGGCGGCACAACCCCTTTCGACCAGGTCCCACGTGAAACATGCCGCAGCCGCCGTCACAGACCCGGATCGTCAACAGGGCTCTCGCCCTGATCGGCAGCGCGCAGCGCATCATCAGCATCGACGAACAGAGCGCGGCCGCCACGGCCGCGAAGGCCGTTTGGGATGAAGCGCGCGATGGCGTGCTGGTGGACCATCCCTGGAATTTCGCGATCGCGCGGGCGGAGGTGGCGGCGAGCGCCGATGCGCCGGCGTTCGGCTATAAGCGCGCGTTCGAGATCCCCGGCGACTGGCTGCGCTGGCTGCCGCCCAAGCGGGCGAGCTGCGACTTCTTCATCGGCGAACAGGAAGGCCGGTTCATCCTGAGCGATGCGGAAGCGCCGCTGCGGCTGCGCGGGATCCGCCGGATCGAGGATGTCTCGAAATGGTCAGCGGGGTTCGTCGACTGCCTCGGCTATCGGCTGGCGATGGAGCTGGCCATTCCGGTGACCGCGCTGGACAGCATCGCCGCCCGGATGTCCGTGGGGTATGACGAGGCGCTGCGGCGCGCGAAGCGGCAGGATGGGCTGGCGAGCGGCGACCGCAAGGGACGGATCGATTTCCGCTCCGACTGGCTCGACGCGCGCGAGAATTACGACTGATGGGCCGCGCCTCCCCCGTGCAGACCAGCTTCAACGGCGGCGAGCTTTCGCCGCGGCTGTGGGGGCGCAACGACCAGGCCATCTATGGCCTCGGCGTGAAGGAAATGCTCGGCTTCGTGCCGGTGCTGCAGGGGCCGGCGGTGGCGGCGCCGGGGCTGCGCTACGTGGAGCATGCGCGAGGGCCGGCGCGCCTGATCCCGTTCGAATACAACGTCACCCAATCCTATGTGATCGAAGCGACCGATAACATCTTCCGCTTCTACACGAACGACGTGCGGATCGAGACGGTGCCGGGATCGCCCCTCGAAGTGGCGACGCCGTGGGGGATGGACCAGGTGCGGGCGCTGGATTTCCACCAGTCGGCCGATGTGCTGTATCTGGTCTATGGCGCGACGCCGCCGCGGCAGCTGAACCGGATCGGCGCGCTGAATTTCGTGCTTGAGCAAATGGCGCTGCGCGGCGGCCCGCTGGCGGATCCCAATATCGACGAGACGCTGATGGTGAGCGTCAGCGGCACGACGGGCACGATCACGATCACGGCGAACGACGTGCTGTTTCAGCCCGGCGATGTCGGCGGCCTCTTCCAGATCGAGGCGGCCGATTTCAACGACACGCCGGCATGGGAACCGGGGGTCGACGGGATCACGCTGAGCGCACGGCGGACATGGGAGGGGCGCGTGTATCGCGCGGCGCAACTCTCGTCCGACAATCGCACCGGCACCGTGCCCCCGACGCATGTCAGCGGCAGCGAATGGGATGGCAGCGCGGTCGGCACCGACATCAACGACAAGGGGCCGTACGGCATCCTTTGGGAATATCTCTATGACCGGTTCGGCCTGGTCGAGATCACCGGCTACACCAACGACACGACGGTAACCGCGACGGTTAAGCGCCGGCTGGCGGACAGCCTGATCACCGATCCATCCTGGCGGTGGACGTTCGGCGCGTTCAGCAACGCGCGCGGCTGGCCGGAGGCGGTAACGATCTGGAACGAACGTCTGATCCTCGCCAAGGGCGCGACGATCTACGGCTCGGTCGTCGGCGACTATAACGACTTCTCGGCGCGCAACGATTTCGGCGAGGTGACCGCCGATATGGCGTTCACCGTGACGCTGCCGAACCCGAACAGCGTGCGGTGGATGGCGGCCGATCGGCAGCTGCTGGTGGGCACCGCGCGCGCCGAGATCGCGATCGGGCCGGCGGGCGCGACTGGTGCTGTGGGGCCGACGAACATCGCGGCCGTCACCCAATCGACCTATGGCAGCGCGACGTCGAAGCCGGTGCTGGCGGATGGGCGCGTGCTGTTCGTCCAGCGCGCGGGGCGCAAGGTGCTGGAAATGGGCTATGCGATCGAGACCGATCGCTATGAGGCGCCCGACCTGACGCGGCTGGCGGAGCATCTTGGCGCCAAGGGCTTCGTCGAGCTCGCATGGCAGCAGGAACCGGAAAAGCTGATCTGGGCGGTGCTGCGCAACGGCGAGCTCGCCAGCCTGACCTATTCGCCCAGCCAAAAGGTGATGGGCTGGGCGCGCCGCGAACTGGGCGGCGGGATGAAGGCTGTATCGGTGTGCGCGATCACCGACCCATCGGGGCAGCGCGACCAGCTGTGGGTTTCGGTGCGCAAGGGCGGCGAATATTTCGTGCTGCGCGCCGAGAAGATGTGGGAAACCGGTGACGATCAGAAAGACGCGTTTCTGGTCGATGCCGGGTTGAGCCGCGACGGCGCGCCGATCAGCACGATCAGCATGCCGCACCTGCCCGGTGCCAAGGTGAGCGTGCTGATCGACGGCAAGGCGCATCCCGACGTACAGCTGGACAATGACGGCAACGGGACGCTGCTCTATGCGGGCAGTAAGATCGTTGCCGGCTTCCCCTATCCCAGCCGGATCCGGACGCTGACGATCGAGGCCGGCGGCGACGACGGCACCGCGCAGGCGAAAATCAAGCGGATCCCGCGGGTGACGCTGCGGCTGCTGGAAACGCTGGGGCTGCGGATCGGCGTGCAGGCGATGGAAGCGCAGACGATCACTTTCCGCCTGCCCGACGATCCGATGAACCAGGCGGTGCCGCTGTTTACCGGCGACAAGGTGCTGGAAACCGGCGGCGTCTTCGAACGCGGCGGCGAAATCCTGATCGAGCGCTTCCAGCCGCTGCCGGCGACCCTGCTGGCGATCTATCCCGATGTCGTGGTGGGGCCGCGATGACGCGCAAAGGAGGAAAGTTCAATGCGTACGATTGAAGATCACAAGGTCAATCCAGCGAACGATGTTCTACGGGTTGAAGTGTTGGATGAGCCAGGTGCCGGCGGTGCTAATCACTATTACCGCGTCACCGGCTTTAACAGCAGCACGAACCCGTCGGATCCTTTCGCAGCCACCCTCGGCCCAACGGACGCTTCCGGGATCTTGTTTCAGAATGGCCCGATTGGGGAAGTCGGGGTTAACGGCCTGACGCAGGAAGTTCTGCTAGCGATCGTGGCGGATCGGCTTCGTGCTTTTCAAGCCGGTCCTTTCGCGTGTCGCGCTAACGAGCACGCGCTGGTGCACGTTGAGGAAGCCATGCACTGGCTGCAGCAGCGGACGATAGAGCGCATGCGGCGTGGCGTTGAGGGCACGCACGTCAAGTGATCGGAATTACCCCCTTCGTCGCGGCCGATCTCGATGCGCTGGTGCTGCAGGATGCGCAGCGGCGCGAGATCGTGGCGCTGGGGGCGGTGGGCGCCGGGCCGCGGCTGGAAGCGGCCGGTCCGGCGTTCACGGCGCGCGACGCCGGCGGGCGGGTGATCGCGTGCGCGGGGCTGATCGAGGTGCATGCGGGGCATGCCACCGCGTGGGCGCGGCTGGCGGCCGACAAGGGCCATGACTTCGTGGCATTCACGCGCGCGACGCGGCGGGTGCTCGATGCGTCCAGCTACCGCAGGATCGACACGCCGGTGATGGCGGATTTCCTCGCCGGGTGTCGCTGGGCGCAGTTGCTGGGGATGGGGCTGGAAGCGCGGCTGCGCGCGTACGGCGCGGGGGGCGAGGATGTGCTCGTCTATGCCAGGGTGAAGGGCTGATGGGCGCTGCGGCGGGTCCGATCGGAATGGGGCTGCAGGTGATCGGCACGCTCTATGGTGCTGTGAGCCAATATCAGGGGCTGCGGCAGCAGGCGGCGACCGATCGAGAGAATGCCCGGCTGAGCGAGCTGGAAGGCGCGCAGCAGGAAAGCGACATCCGGCGCGAGGAACGCGCGGTGAGCGGCGACGCGATCGCGGCGATGGGTGCGAACGGCCTGCGCGTCGGCACCGGATCCGCGCTGGCGCTGCTCGAACAGAATGCGATCGAGCGGGAAACCGCGGTGCTGAACGCCCGCTACGGCGCCGCGCGGCAGGCGCTGGCGCTGCGCGAACAGGCGCGCGCGAAAAAGAAAGCGGCGGGCGATGCGCTGTTTACGGGCATCCTGAGCGCCGGCGCGCAGGCGCTGACGGGCATGTCGAGCGCCAGCGCCTCGGCCGATGTGAGCGCCGCGGCCGGCAATGTGCGCGCGGCGCAGCTGCCGGCGCTGCCGGGGCAATCGATGCCGCTGCCGTCGACCGCGAGCCTGACGGGGCAGCGGCCGGCGACGCGCGCGCCCAGTCGCTACTTCCCGACGCAGACTGACGATTGGGTGAACTGGTAATGGCGGTGCCGCCCCTCTTCCGCGCGCCGGAACGTCCCCGCGCGATGCTGATCCCCGGCCAGCCGGTGACGCCCGGCATCGGCGAGGGCCTGCAGGCGCTGGGCGAAGGGCTGAGCCGTTCGGCGGAGATCCGCGCGGCGGCGGATGAGCGGGTGGCGCAGCTCGATCACCAGGCGGCGCTGATCGAGAAGGAAAACCAGCAACGGGCCGAGCGCTCCGATGTCGCGGTGCGCTTCGCCACGATGCAGGGCACGCTGCAGGGATCGGTGGCGGAAATGCGTGCCTCGGCGCCGGCCGGCGCTGTCGGGCATGAAGCCGCGGTTGGCAAGCTGCTCGACGAACAGACGCTGGCCTTTCTCGACGGCATCACCGATCCGGAGATCCGCCAGCAATTCCAGCCTGACGTTGCCCAGCTCCGCGCGCGGGTGACATCGGGCGAACAGGCGTTCGCGATCGGCCAGCGGGCGAAGGCGGAGGCGACCAACTTCGAAGCGCTGACCGGCCAGCTCGGCGCTAACCTGTTCACGGATCCGAGCGACGCATCGCTGCAGCTGGCGCTGGGCGTAACGGAAAAGCAGATCGCGGCGATGCCGCTGCCCGACGATGCGAAAAACGAGCTGCGGCGCGATGCGCGCGAGAAGCTGACGTTGAGTGCGTGGCAGGGCGTGCTGCAGGTGAACCCGACTGGCGCCCTTGAAGCCATCCAAAAGGGCACGTTCAACAGCGTGTTCAATGGCCAGCAGCTCGCGGCAATGTCGGCGCAGGCGCAGGCAAAGATTGCCCAGATCGAGGCGCAGCAGCGGGCGGCGGTCTCGCAGGCGACGGGTGAGGCGAACGAAGCGGATCGCCTCGTCGTCGAGCAGGTGAATGACGGCGTGGCGGCTGATGTCGGTGAGCTGCGCGGTCGCGCCGCGGCGGCGCGCGCGCGGGGTGAGGAAGGCCTCGCCTATGATCTCGATCGGGCGGCTGACAAGAGCGAGGTGAACGCGCTTTACGGCGCCGCCACGCCGAATGAGATCGCGCAGCAGCGCAACACGATCACCGGCACCAAGGGCTGGGAGAAGGATCCCCGGCAGGTGGCGCGGGTGACGGCGCTCGACACGCTGCTTTCCCAAGCGCGGCAGGAGGTGAAAACCGATGCGCTTTCGCGGGCCGCGCGGGCAAGTGGCAAGGTGCTGGTGCCGCTGGATCTGAACGACGCGATGAGCGTCGGCGCGCGACTGGCGACGGCGCGCGATGCGCGGGCGCGCTATGGCGGTCGCCTGCAGCTGCTGACGCCCGATGAGGCGGCGACGATCAAACAGCAGCTGGACGCGGGCAGGCCGGCCGATCGCGCGGCGTTGATCTCGGTGTTCGCCGATGCGTCGCGGCGTCATGACGAACCGGACCTGGCCGAAGCGGCATTGCGCCAGATTGCGCCTGGTCGGGCGGACTATGTCTGGATGTCGACGCTGGCGGCGATGCGCGATCGCAGCGTCGGCCGCGCGCATGTGCAACAGGCGCTCGATGGCTATGAGCGGCTGAAAGCCAATCCGAAGCTGATCGACGAAGGCGCCGCGCGGCGCGAATTCCAGATCGAGACCGGATCCGCGCTGTCTCGCCTCGCCGGCCCCGATCAGGGCAGTCTGTGGAGCGTGGCGAAGGGCATCTATGCGAGCCGCGCCACCGCTGCCGGCGCTGAGGTGTTCGATCGCGACCTGTGGCGGCAGGCGGTGCGGGATGCCGCCGGCGCCGCAGGCAATACCGGCGGCATCGTCGACTGGCGGCGGGGTGAAAAGGTGCTGCTGCCGACGGGCATGACGCGTGGCAATCTTGAGGTGACGATCGCGCGCGCCGACGACAAGGCGCTGGCGCAGTACGGCAGCAACGGCCGCGGCCCGATGTTCCGCGATCGGATGGTGACGGCGGCCGAGCTCAAGCGGCTGGTGCCGGTGGCGCTGGACAATGAGGGTTTCTACGCGTTCCGCGATGCCTCCGGCAATTTCCTCTCAGGCGCCGGCGGACTGTATGTGCTCGACGTCAAGCGCCTCGCGCGCGGGCTGGCACAATGAGCGGCCGACTGCAGCGGCAATCGGAGCTCGGCGCGAGCGCGGCGATCGGCGTGCCTGTGCTCGACGCCCCGCCGCCGTTGTCGTGGGGCGACGCGATCGGTGCTCAGTTTCGATCCGCGCGTGCAGGGCCTGACTGGGGCTGGAACGAATACCGCTATGAGCGGGACATCATCGATCCGCTGACGGCGGAAGCGACGAAGCGCGGCTATCGCGACATCCTGCCATCGGAGGCGCGCACGCTGCCGCAGGGGCGCCCCGGGCAGACAAGCTATTCGGCGAAGACAGCGATGGAGGGCTTGCCCGATATCGAGGCCGCGCGGATCGAGGGGCTGCTTGCCTTCGTCCAGCGCGAGCGGCAGGCGGGGCGGCCGTTCGATCGCAAGTTCGACGAGATCCATGATCGTGCCTCCCTGCAGGCCTATGCCCAACGGCGGCGGCGGGAGGATTTCGAGGCGGCCAACCGGGATCTCGAAGGCACAACGGGGCTGACCTATTGGGGCAGCCTGGTCGCCGGCGCCGGCGGCGCCGGGCTGATGGATCCCAGCAGCTATCTGCCGATCGGCGGCGCCGCGAAACAGGGCGCTTCGCTGGGCGTGCGCGTGTTGAAGGGGGCGGCCGAAGGCGCCGCGATCAACATGGGCTTCGCCGCGGTGATGGAGGGCAATGTGCGCCGCGACGCGCGCGAGGTGTTCGGCATCGAGCGCGGCATCGGCGACACCGCGACGGATCTCGCCATGGCGGGCGTGCTCGGTGCCGTCGTCGGCGGTGGCGTCCAGGGCGCCGGCGAGCTGGGCGGCGCGATCGGGCGGAGCGAGCGGGTTGGCCGGTTTCAGGATGCGGCCGCGCAAAAGCTGTTCGACAGTCTGCCGGAGGCGGTGCAGCGCCGGTGGCTGGACGCCGGCACGATCGAGCCGCGGGTGGCCGCGGAACAGTTCAAGGCGGCGGTGCCTGATGACAGCCGCACGCCGACCGAAAAGGCGGCGCTGGCGGCGGTGGAGCGCGATGCGGATATCGCGGAGGCCAGCCCGTTCCGGCCGACGATGACCGGCGAGGCGGCGAACGACGGCGGGCTGCGCGGCGTGTTCGATGCGATCCTTGCCGATCGGCCGCCGCCCTCGACGCGATCGGCGCTGATGACGTCGGTCGCCTCACCCGACGCCGGCGCCGGGGCGGCGGCGGTGAAGGCGAAGATCCGGCAGGCCGAAAGCGGCGGGAACGATGCGGCGGTGCCGCGTGTCGATCCGCGAACCGGCAAGCGGCCGTCGAGCGCTTCGGGCCGCTATCAGTTCGTCCGCGGCACCTTCCTCTCCTACTACAAGCGGCGCTTCGGCGCCGGGGGGCTGAGCGACGACGCGATCTGGGCGAAACGCTTCGACGGCGGCCTGCAGGAACGGCTGATGGACGATCTGCTGGCGGACAATACCGCCAGCCTGCGCGCGATGGGGCAGCCGGCGACGGCGGGCAATCTCTACCTGATGCACTTCCTTGGGCCGGAGGGCGCGCGCAAGGTGTTCCGCGCCGCGCCGGGTGCCAGCGCCGAAGCCGTGCTGGGCAAGGGGGTGGTCGATGCCAACCCGTTCCTGCGCGGGATGTCCGCTGAGGATGTCATCGCGTGGACGCATAACAAGATGGGGCAGACGCCGGCGCCGCGTGGCGCCGAGCTGCGCCCGGACCTGTTCCCCGATGCGGAGGCGCACGCGGCCGCGCAATATGCGCGGAGCCTAGAGGAAAATGCGCGGATCGAGCGGGAGGCCGCACAGGCCGAACCGTTGGCGATCATCGATGATGGCACGCCCGACGCGCCGATCGCGCCGGCTCATCGGGAGGCGCTGGATCCTGCTGATCGCACCGACATCCTTGCCGCGAACGACGATGGTGATGTTGCGGCGGGCCAGAAAAGCCCTGCCGACGTCATCGTTGAGCGGCTGGCGGAATTCGATCGTACTCGGCCGGCCACCTCTAAAGACACCGAATATCTGATTTCGTCGCCTGGTAGACCTGACACGCGCGTGGGTAACATCGCGGCGGCGCGGCGGGAACTGGCGCGCCGGGCAAATGATGCCGGCAAGTATGACGATCTGTTCGCCGCGATTTCCGACTATGGCGGGAAGAAGGGCAAGGGCGCTCAAGATGCCCGGTTCGGTGATATCCGCATCCAGCGGGGGATCTACGAGCAGCTGGAACGTACCCCGCGCGGGCCGGGCCGAGAGTTCGACCCTGAGGGTGTGCGCCAGATTGCGGACGATGATGCGGGTGTAAATGCCGCCTCGGTTCCGGCCGCGCTTGCGGATGCGGTGAGCAGCCTGCTTGGCACCGGCAAATGGATCGTGGCGCCGCAGATCAGCAAGGCCCTGCGGGCGCGTGGCTATGAACAGGTGATCACGCCCGCGCGCTTCGAGGCGATGCGGCAGCGCTGGGCGGCGGAAAACCCGGAGGCCGCGGCGGCGCCGGTGTCCGACGTCGCACAGGCGCCGGTGGCGCCCGATGCGGTCGAGCAAGTGGTGGCGTTGGCCGATCTGGAAGCGCAGGCGGTTTCGAAGGATTGGGACGATCCCGTCGGCGGCCCCGCGGCAAAGCAGCAGAGCGACAGTCTGGAACACGATATCCGGATGGCGATCGAGCGCGGCGAGGCAGAGCAGTATCGCGTCGATATCGAGGGTGAGGAACGTTCGATCGCCGAGATCCTCGACGAAACTGATCGCGATCTGGACGCGGTGGAAAAGGCGCGCACCTGCATGATCCCGCCGAAGCCGAAGGGGGGTGGCAATGTCGCTGGCTGATTGCATCGTTGGGATGGTCGATCGCGGCGAGATCACCGCCGCGCAGGCCGAAAAGATGCAGGCGCGCTTCGACGCGCTGAACGCCGACTATCTGAAGCGCGGCTACACCACGGATGCGGCGGCCAAAGCGAGCGAGGAAACGCTGCGCCAGTTGCAGTTCGAAGCGCTGCTGAAAAAGCGGCAGGCACTGCTGCAGGTGCAGGCGCAGGGGCGCATCGCGGGCGATCTCGCCAGCTTCGACGGGGATCCCTTCACCGGCGCGCTGGCGGTGCTGGACAGCGACGGCCGCGCGCCCTTCATCAATGTGGAAGCGCAGCGGCGGGCGATCCTCGGCCGCGCGCACGCGGTGATGACGGAAGCGCTGTTTCGGCATAGTCGCGACCTGCTGGGCCGCGTGCGCGATCGCACCGGGCTGCGTGACGTGGTGCGGGAGCGGTTCGGCGAGGATACCGGCAACGCGGCCGCGCGCGAGGTTGCGGAGGCCTTCGGCAAGACGGCCGACATGCTGCGATCGCGCTTCAACGCCGCCGGCGGCGCGATCGGCCATCGGGCGGATTGGGGGCTGCCGCAGGCGCATGATAATGTGCGGGTGCGCGCCGCCGGCTATGAGGCGTGGCGGGATTTCACCGCGCCGCTGCTCGACGCCGGCCGGATGGTCGACGAAGCGACGGGGGCGCCGTTCACCCCGGAAGGGCTCGAACTGGCATTGCGCGAGGTGTGGGAAAGCATCCGCACCGATGGCTGGAACCGGCGCACCGAAGGCGCCGGCTTCGCGGGCAAGCTGGCGAACCGGCGATCGGACAGTCGTTTCCTGCTGTTCCGCAATGCCGACGACTGGCTGACCTATCAGGATCGCTTCGGCACCGGCACCGCGTGGGATGCGATGCTGGGGCATATGCAGGGCATGTCGCGCGATATCGCCTTACTGGAAGTGCTCGGGCCAAACCCGGCGGCGACGAAGCGCTGGCTGCAGGATCGGCTGCAGAAACTGGCGGCGCTGGATCCCAACCCCAGCCAGAAACGGCTGGATCGCGCGCGTGCCGTCGCGAAACAGTTCGACGATCTCTATGATGTCGTCACCGGCAAGCTCGGCACGCCGGTGAACGGTCGCGTCGCGCGCGCGTTCGGCGGGGTGCGATCTTTCCTGACCGCGGCGAAGCTCGGCAGCGCGGCGATCAGCGCGACGACGGATGTCGGCTTCCAGGCGGTGACGCGGCGGTTCAACGGACTGCCGGTGGTGGGCGCGATGACCGGCTATCTGAAGCTGCTCAACCCCGCTGCCGGCGCCGATCGGCGCACCGCGGTTCGGCTCGGTCTGATCGCGGAGGAAGCGAGCAAGATGGCGTCGGCGCTGCATCGCTACATCGACGAAAGCGCCTCTCCGGAGATCGCGAAGCGCATGAGCGATGCGGTGCTGCGCGTCTCCGGCCTTTCCGCCTGGACGCAGGCCGGCCGCTGGGCTTTCGGCATGGAGGTGCTGGGGCATCTCGGCGACCAGGTGGGCAAGCAGTTCGACGATCTAGATCCGTCGTTGCGTGGCATGATGCAGCGCTATGGCATCGAGGCCGACGATTGGGACGTCATGCGGGCGACGCCGCTCTATGAAGCGGATGGCAGCCTCGGCAAGGCGCAGTTCCTGCGGCCGGAAGACATCGGCGACGAAGTGCTGGGCGACACGCTGCTGCGCATGGTGCTGACCGAAACCGATTATGCCGTGCCGACCGCGACAGCGCGGGCGCGCGCCACGCTGAGCTTCGGCCAGCAGCCGGGCACGCTGGGCGGCGAAATCATCCGCAATGCGGCGCTGTTCAAGTCGTTCGGCGTATCGATGCTGCTGACGCATGGCGCGCGGATGATGCAGCGGCCGAACATGAGCGGTCGCCTCGCCTATTTCGCCGGCCTCACCGTCACCACGGGGCTGCTCGGCGGGCTGGCGCTGCAAATGAAGGAATTGGCCAAGGGCCGCGATCCGCGCGACATGGGCAGCGAAGAATTCTGGGGCGCCGCGCTGCTGCAGGGTGGCGGCTTCGGCATCTTCGGCGACTTCTTCACCGCCACCGAAAATCGCTTCGGCGGCGGGCTGGCGGAGACGCTGGCCGGGCCGGTGGTGAGCGCCGCCAGCGACGCGGCCAAGGTGACGATCGGCAATGCGATGAAGGCGGCTCGCGGCGAGCCGGAGAAAATCAACGCCGGCCGCGACACGGTGAAGCTGCTCAAGAATTACACGCCCGGGGGCTCGATCTGGTATTTGCGCGCCGCCTATGAGCGCATGGTGCTGGACGTGCTGGCACAGGAAATCGATCCCGATTATTACGAGAGTTGGCAGCGGATGGAGGACGTCGCTGCCGAGCAGGGTCAAGGGTATTGGTGGAGACCGGGGGAGAACGCCCCCTCCCGGCTCCCGGAACAGGCGGAGGCTCCACAATGAGCCGATGCCGGATCCAAGGGGCGGTGAATGACGGTCTCCACAGAAACGGTTGAAGCGCGCAGCACCGGCAACGGGGCGACGCGCAATTACGACGTGCCTTTCCAGTGCGCCGATGCCGCGGACGTGAAGGTTTCCGTCCTCGATGTCGCGAGCGGCGTCGAAACCCTGCTGGTGCTGGATGTCGATTACACGGTGAACGGCGACCTGCGGGCCGGCACCGCGTCGATCGAGACGGCGATCGCCTATCCCGAAGGAAAGACGATCATCCGCTGGCGCGAGACGACGGCGCTGCAAAAGCTCGACTATATCGCGAACGACGGCTTCCCCGCCGAGATGCACGAACGCGGGCTCGACATCCTCACCTTCCTTGCGCAGGAACTGCGCGAAGGCGTGACGGATCTGTTCGCCCGCGCGATCGTCGCGCGCCAGGGCGAGGCACCGAACCTGCTGCTGCCCTTCGCCGCCGATCGCGCCGGCAAGGTCATCGGCTTCGACGGCAGCGGCAACATCCTCGTCAGCATGTCCTATCAGGATCTGCTGAACGCCGAGACCTATGTGCGCGAGACGCTGGTGGAGATCCGCGAGCTCGCGCAGAACGTGCAGGCGATCGCCGCGCAGCGCCTGCCCATCGTGAACGTCGCCGGCGATTACACGATGACCTATGCCGATCTGGGCAAGCGGATCCGCGTGACCAGCGCGATCGACACCAACATCTATGTGCCCGACGATCTGGCCCAGCCGACGACGGTGGGGTTCAACGCGGAAGTGCAGCAGGCCGGTATCGGCAAGGTTTATATCATCCCGTTCAGCACCGCGATCGTGAACAGCATGAACGGCTATAACGGGATCGAGGCGCAGTTCGGCGTCGCGCGGGTGGTGGTGGACAGCGCCACGACGGTGAACCTCGACGGCGATCTGCTGGGCAGCGGCGGCATCGGCTGGATCCAGTCCGCCGAGATCGGCAACGGCTATATCGACATCGTGATTTCGACGGCGCGCGCCGGCGGCTCGCTGGATCCTTCCAAGCTGAGCGTCACGGTGACGGAGCCGGCGACCAATCTCGCGACCGGTGCGGCGACGACGACGGTGCGCACGCTGGGCTGCACCAAATGGGCGCGCCTGCCGGTTCCTGACTATCTGACCAACTGGGAAGTCTCGATCGACGGGGCGACGCAATATGTGCGCGTCTGGCTGGAAAGCTTCGTCTACAGCTCGGCGACGTCGGCAGTGCTGAACGCCCTGCAGGGCTGGTGGATCTGGGACAGCATCGGCGCGCCGCCTTCTGCCAACGTGCCGCTGGCGAACAGCGCGACGCGCGCCAGCCCGGCGCCGTTCGGCAACTGGGTGATGCCCAGCCGCCAGGTGGTGGGCAACAGCCTGACGGTGGAGTTCGTGGCCTTCCACCGCAACGCCCAGCAGGGCCGCATGATCGCCGGCGGGCTGGTGACGGTGACGGACAGCGTGGGCGCGACGCTGACACAGTGGGTGAACAGCACGGTGGTCAGCGGCCGATCGACCGACCGCTGCCCGGTAATCGTCTATCGCCACACCTTCGACATCAGCTCGCTGGCGACGGGCTCGATCAAGGTGGATTGCGTTGCGCGGCCGTTCATTGGCAGCGCGACCTACAACACCGCGACCGCGGGCAGCGGCCGGATCTGGAACAGCCGCTATTTCCTGAAGGATGTGACGCTCGCGGGCTCGCCTTACTATGTCTATGTCAACGAGGCGTCGGGCAACGACACGACGGGAGCGGTCTCGACGACGGCGGCGACCGCGGCGGCCGCGCCATGCGCGACCATTGCCGGTGCGCTCAAGCGGCTGAACGCGGTCGCCGGCCGGATCGACGGCGGCATCGTGCGGGTGATGTCGGGCGGCGCCTCGCTGGGCGATACCGGCGCGACCTTCAACCTGACGCAGAATGTCGGTTGCGTGACGATCACGCGGGATCCGTCCGTTTCCCGCGCGGCGGCGCCGATCCGGATGGCTGGGGCAACCTTCCGGCCGCGCATCACGCTGGGGCTGGCGACGGGCGTCACCTCCGGCTGCGTGCGCTTCAACGATTGCCAGGTGGTGCGCACCGGCGCCGCGCAGTTCGCCGGCGAAACCGGCATCAATCTCAGCGTCCTCTGGGACGATGTGGAGATGGACAATGCTTCGATCACGACGGCGTGGCTGTCGAGCTCGGCGCGCGACAGCGTCTATGGGATGGTGATCACCAACGCGGTCGGCAACGTGCTGGCCTCGACGCAGACCGGCCTGCACAATATCTGGCGGGGGCTGGTGGTGTCCGGCGTGCCGGTCGAGCAGTGCTATCTGCTGGGCAGCGAGCTTACCAGCTGCACCAATCCGGCATCCGCGATCACGACGACGTCGGTCGATGGTGGCTTCGTCTACTGCAACAAGTTCCTCAACGCCTCCAACCTCACGCTGGTGGTGGCGCAGGATCGCAATGTCACCGGCTTCGCGATCGTGCAAAACCTGTTCGAACATCAGAACTCGGCCAACACCGCGGCGATGTGGAGCATCACCCGCGACAATGCCACCGGCAACGTCACGCACATGGTGATCGCGCACAACACACTGACCGGCGCCGGGCTGGCGGCCGGCCGCGGCAACCTGGTCTATGATGATGGCGCCACGCACCGCGTCTCCACGCTGCTGATGTTCAAGGGCAACATCCATTCGGAGATCTCGACGAAGGCCGACCGCTTCGTCTTCCTCAACGAACCGCAATATCCGGACGCCTCGGCGCGCACCGGCAACTGGGAATATGCCAATGGCGTCGATTGCGAAGCGGAGGTGACGCAGTTCCTCGACGGATCCACCACGGGCTTTCAGGCGGCGCGCGAACATCCCGGCATCAACGCGCTGGTCGGCACCTCCGACCGGGTGCGGCTGGATGTGCGTTTCGTCGACTATCGCGGCACGCAAATCGATCCGGTCTCGGGCGTCCTCTCATCCGGTACCGGCGGCGGCGACTATCGCCTGCAGAATGACAGCCCGGCGCGATCGCGGCTGCGATCGGCGGTGCTGAGCCATACGCTCGACGGGGTCGCGCGGCCGACGACGAACGACAACTCCGGCGCCTTCTCGGTGGCGGCGTGAGCCCCGAGATCTGGTCCCTTGCCGGCCAGTTCGGGCCGCTCGGCCTGGTCATCGGCTATCTGGTGTGGCGCGAGACGCGGGCGGACGAGAAGCGCGCGATGGTCGACCGCGAGCGCACCGAAAGCGATCGGGCGCTGGCGGCGGCGCTATCGGCTCTCACCGTCACCATTCAGCACCTGGAACAGGGAATGAGGAAATGAGCGCCGAAGCGATCGATGCGATCCGGGCGGTGCGGCTGGCGGCCCATGGGCTGCGCAACGCCTGCGCATCGATCACCGGCGGAACGGAAATGGCGCTGAGCATCGAAAGTGTCGAGGCGATCGGCGTCACCACGCGCGGGCTGGCGCCCAGCCCGGTCGAGCTGCGGAAGGTGCGCCGACAATGATCGAGGAACCTGCAGACGAACCGCCGGCGGACCCGGCCGATGAGGATCCGCTGACGGATGACGAACGCATGCTGATCGGCCTCGCGCCGCTCTGGCCTCCCAACGAAAGGAACGTGTGATGGGTACGCCTGCGAAGATGGATCCCAAGGGGATCAAATATCTGACGATCCACTGCGCCGCGACGCCGGAGGGGCGCGACGTAAAGGCCGAGACAATCAGCCAGTGGGACATCGCGAAGTTCGGCCAGGTCAGCTATCATTTCGTCGTCGAGCTCGACGGCCTCTTCTACCGTACATTGCGCGACGATCAGCGTGGCGCTCACACCGGCGGCGCCAACACCGGCAATATCGGCATCTGCTACGTCGGCGGTATGGACGCCAAAAACCAGAAGGCGAAGGACACCCGCACCCCGGCCCAGAAGCGGGCGATCCGGACGCTGGTGGCGACCTACCGGGAGCGGTTTCCCAACATCATCGTGCGCGGACATCGCGACTGGCCGGGAGTGGCGAAGGCCTGCCCGAGCTTCGACGTGGCGACGGAGCTGTGAGCGGCGCGGCCGTCGCCATCGAGAATGTGGAGACGGTCGCGGTATCGACCGCACCGGCGATCGGCATGCCCGATCATCCGGTGCGCCTGGCGCGCTGGTACCAGCTCTATGTGCGGCTCGCGCGGCCGTCGCTCGAATGGGTGACGGTTGCCGGGGTGCTTTACGCGCTGGTGATCGGGCCGGCGATCGGGCGGCCGCTGGACGAAGGCTATCTCGTCCAGGTGCTGCTGTTCGCCGGCGGCCTGTTCGGCGTTCGCGCCTATGAAAAGGTGAAGGGTGTGGCATGAGACCGACCGCAACCCCGACGCGGCCGCGGACAGCGCCCTTGTCGCGGCCGAGCTTCGTGCCGCCGGCCGCGGATCTCGCGCCGATCGAGGCGGCGATCGCCACCAAGGCCGACGCGGCCGCGACCGCCACCGCGCTCGCGAACAAGGCGAACGCCAGCACGGTCGGCGGGCTTTCCACCGCACTGAACAGCAAGGCCAGTCAGTCGGCGGTGGACGCGCTGGCGGGGACGGTGGCGGGCAAGGCCGATGCTTCGGCCGTGCCAAAAGCGGCAACGCTCGTGCCGATGGGCGAGGCGGTGGCCGGCGCCGTTGGTGGCGAAACGGAATATGCCCGCGGCGATCACCGGCATCCGCGGCTGACGTCGACGACGGGCAACACGACGGGCAGCCCTGCGTCGCATGTCATCGGATCGGGCGGGACGGTGCAGATCCTGTTCACCCGCACATTCTCGGCGCCGCCGGGCACGGTCTTCACCGAAGTGCCGCCGCCGACCGGCAGCATGCCGGCGCAGGGCGCCAATTTCCGCGTCGAAAGCTGGGTGCGCGAGACGATGACGCCAACGCCGGCCGGCGCCTATATCGGCTGCGTCGTGCGCGCCTGGCGGGGCCAGTCGCTGCCAAACCTCGGGGTGGTCTCGGGGATCCTCACGGCGGTGATCACCGGCGTCAACGCGATCGTCTCCGCGCTGAGCGGCTATAATCCGTTCGGCGCGCCGGCCGCCGGCACCGCCTTCACCTGCATCGCGGTCGCACGATCCGATGCGTAAGCGGGCAGCACCCGATTGGGCGATCGCGTTCGCCCTGCCGGTGGCGCTGATGGCGGCTGCCATGGCGCTTTCCGGAATCGTGCTGCTGCTCGACCAGGTCGCGAAAGGAGTGATGAGATGGCAGTGAGCCTTTGGCTTGTCGGGGGTGGCACGATCGGGGCGCTGGCGCTTTCGATCGGGGCATTTTTCTTCGGCCGCGACGTCGGTCGCGATGCGGTGCGGGCAGAAATGCTCGAACAGGTGGCCGCAGCCGACGCAAAGCGGCGCGATACCGAGATCGAAATGGGGAAGCTGCGGCTGGCGTCCGTCGAGCGGGAGCAAGCGCGGCAAGGGACAATGAGGGAGATCTATCGTGAAGTGCCCACCGTCATCGACCGCCCTGTTTATCGCAATGATTGCATCGACGCTGACGGCGTGCAGCTCCTCGATCGCGCTGCCGACGCCGCGAATTCCGATCGACCGCGCGCTGCTGGTGACGCCGGCGGAACTGCCGGCGATGCCGCGGACGGTGGATCCCGCAACCGGTAAGGCGAAAATCAGCGGCGGCCAGTGCCTGGTCGGCGCGACCGGGCTCTATGACGTCGCCGGCCAGATCCGCAACGACTTCATCGCGCTGCAGGAACAGGTCCGCGCGAGCGAGGGTGAGACCGGCAAGCCGAAATAGGGCGCATTCGGGCTGCGGCTGGCGCTGAGCGCGTTTCCGGGCGTTTGTGAAGCTGAGTGAGGCAAGCGCTCAACGGCGGGCTGCTGCTCGATCTAAAGAGTTTCTCGTTTGCCGCAATTATAGCAGTAGCGATCACTCCTGATCCGGATCGGACGGTTCATCTCGCGTGCAAGCTCTGCGGGGTCGCTAATGAACTTCGGATAGCCGAGCGGTTCATCATGGCGGATCTCGCTACGGTGCCAGTTTGACCAATCGTGCGATCGGTTGGCGGCGCACATGCGATCCTGAGCCTCCTTTGCCAAGCCTTTAAGCAACGACCAGTAGAGCTCTTTCCGTTCATCCTCCGTCATGCCTTGCCTCTTTGTTGCGACGAGACCGCCATTCCGACGATGCGCCGGAAAAGGGGCAAAGTCGGAATGAAAAAAAGACCTAAGTCATTGAAAAGCGGCGGGTGGCTGATAATTGGGAAGCTTCTGCTCTACCATTGAGCTACACCCGCATGCGCGACCGCCTCATTGGCTGGCGGCAGCTTCGCTGTCAACCGGCCGCTGGCTGATGGCACACCGCCTCGACATTGATCCCGTCCGGATCGAGCACGAACGCCGCATAATAGTTAGGATGATAATGCGGGCGGATGCCGGGCGCGCCATGGTCGGTGCCGCCGGCGGCGAGGGCGGCCGCGTGGAAGGCATCGACGAACGCGCGATCATCGACGGTGAAGGCGATGTGGGTGCCCTCGCCCACCCGCTCATTGTCGCCGATCCAGAAGAAGGGGTGATCATCCCTGCCATAGCCGAGCGCGGTGCCGCTGCCGCCGGTCAGTTGGGGGCCGACTTCCATGAGCAAGCTGATCCCCAGCGGCGCCAGTGCGGCCTCATAGAAGGCGCGTGACTTCCCCAGATCGCTGACCGCGAAGCCCACATGATCGATCATCCTCGCCTCCTTCGCCGCATTGGCCTATGGCCCACCGCTTGGTCGCCGGACGGGCGGCCGGTGGAATCGATAGTCTAGACAGGTAAGGTTACGGCGTGACGGCGCATCAGGTCCATATCATCGGCGGCGGTCTGGCGGGGTCGGAGGCGGCATGGCAGCTCGCCCAGGCAGGTTTCCGCGTGCGCCTGTCCGAGATGCGCGGCGTGGAAGGCACGCCGGCGCACCAGACCGACCGGCTCGCTGAACTGGTCTGCTCGAACAGCTTCCGCTCCGACGATGCCGACAGCAACGCGGTGGGCCTGCTGCACGCCGAGATGCGGACGATGGGATCGCTGATCCTGAGCAGCGCCGATGCGCACCGCGTGCCTGCGGGCTCCGCGCTGGCGGTCGATCGCGAGGGTTTCTGCGATGCGGTGACGCGGGCGGTGGAAATGCACCCGCTGATCGAACTCGTCCGTGAGCGTGTCGACGTGCTGCCCGAGGGGCCGGCGATCATCGCCACAGGGCCGCTGACCGCCGCCCCCCTCGCCGCCGCGATTGCCGGGGAGACCGGCACCGATGCGCTGGCCTTCTTCGACGCGCTCGCGCCGATCGTCCATCGCGACAGCATCGATTTCGACGTCGCCTGGTTCCAGTCACGCTGGAACAAGGGCGAGGGCAAGGATTACATCAACTGCCCGATGGACCGCGAGCAATACCAGGCGTTCATCGCCGGGCTGCTGGAAGGTGAGAAGAGCGAATTCAAGGAATGGGAGCGCGACACGCCCTATTTCGACGGCTGCATGCCGATCGAGGTGATGGCGGAGCGCGGGGTGGATACGCTGCGCCACGGCCCGATGAAGCCGGTGGGGCTCGACGATCCGCGTACCGGGCGCTGGCCACATGCGGTGGTCCAGCTTCGGCAGGACAATGCGCTGGGCACCTTGTGGAACATCGTCGGCTTCCAGACCAAGCTGAAGCATGCCGAGCAGGTGCGGCTGTTCCGCACCATCCCAGGCCTTGAGAACGCGCAGTTCGCGCGGCTGGGCGGGCTGCACCGCAACACCTTCATCCAGAGCCCCAAGCTGCTCGACGGCGAGTTGCGGCTGCGCTCGCGCCCCAACGTCCGCTTCGCCGGCCAGATCACGGGGTGCGAGGGCTATGTCGAATCCGCCGCCGTGGGGATGCTCGCCGGGCGCTTCCTCGCCGCCGAACTGGCGGGCACCACGCTCAACGCGCCACCGGTCACGACCGCGCTGGGCGCGCTGCTGGGGCATATCACCGGCGGCGCGGAGGCGGAGACCTTCCAGCCGATGAACGTCAATTTCGGGCTGTTCCCGCCGGTCGAGGGCAAGAAGCGCAAGGCGGATCGCAAGATGCAATATACTGCACGTGCCCGCGCCGACCTCGAAAGCTGGCTCGCCGCCTAAGCGTTCCGACGGCTTCGGCCCTCAACCATAGATACAACAAGGCCCGCCGCGTCCGATGACGCGACGGGCCTCGAGTGCTTGAAACGGGGTTCGTGTCCCTGGCCTCGTCAGGCTCAGAGATCGTCGTCCGCCTCGGGTCCCACCATCATCTCTTCCGCGACCTTCTCAGTGCGGCTGCGGATCGCCTTTTCTAGACGCGTCATCACTTCGGGATTGTCGCGCAGATAGGATTTCGCGTTCTCGCGGCCCTGGCCGATCCGGATCGAATCATAGGAGAACCAGGAGCCCGATTTCTCGACGAGGCCGGCCTTCACGCCGATGTCGAGCACTTCGCCGGTCTTGGAGACGCCCTCGCCATACATGATGTCGAATTCCACCTGCTTGAACGGCGGCGCCACCTTGTTCTTAACCACCTTCACGCGGGTGGTGTTGCCGACGATTTCGTCGCGATCCTTGATCTGGCCGGTGCGGCGGATGTCGAGACGGACCGACGCATAGAATTTCAGCGCGTTGCCGCCCGTCGTGGTTTCGGGGCTGCCATACATCACGCCGATCTTCATGCGGATCTGGTTGATGAAGATCACGGTGCAGCGCGAACGGCTGATCGAACCGGTGATCTTGCGCAGCGCCTGGCTCATCAGGCGGGCCTGCAGGCCGACATGGCTGTCGCCCATCTCGCCCTCGATTTCAGCGCGCGGCACCAGGGCCGCAACCGAATCGATAACCAGCACGTCGATCGCATTGGAACGCACCAGCGTGTCCGCGATCTCCAGCGCCTGCTCACCCGTGTCGGGCTGGCTGACGATCAGTTCGTCGATGTCGACGCCGAGTTTCTTGGCATAGACCGGATCGAGCGCATGTTCGGCGTCGATGAAGGCGGCGGTGCCGCCGGTCTTCTGCGCCTCGGCGATCGCGTGGAGCGCCAGCGTGGTCTTGCCCGACGATTCGGGCCCGAAGATCTCGATAATGCGCCCGCGCGGCAGGCCGCCGATGCCGAGCGCGATATCCAGCCCGAGCGAGCCGGTGGAAACCGCTTCGATCTCGATCTTTTCCCGGCTGCCCAGCTTCATCGCCGAGCCCTTGCCGAAGGCGCGATCGATCTGCGCCAATGCTGCTTCGAGTGCTTTCTGCCTGTCCATATTTCCCGCCGAATCCGCGCCGATGACCCGAAGTTGAGCTGCCATGGGCCAAGCCTCCCGTAGTCGCTCCGCGCGAACCGTTCAACGCGGTGGCAACCTAGTATCCGATTTGTTCTACCGGAACAAGAGGGGAACTTTCACGGAAAAATATACGGCCGAGCCCGCGTGTCAGCCCTGCCCAGGCTGATCCTGCGTGAGCTGGTTCAACGCACGTTCGACCGAATCGATCGTGAACGGCTTCGCCAGCACCGGCGCGGCGCGATGTGCCGTCGGCGTCTCTCCAACGACGCCGCCCGTCGCCAGCAGGAAGGGCCGCCCCGCATCGACCAGCGCGTCCGCCACCGGCCAGCACGCCTCACCGCGCAGATGGACGTCGAGGATTGCGGCGTCGAAGGTCGCGCCGTCAACCTGGCTGATCGCGTCCGACACCGTATCGGCGGTACCGGCGACCCGATGGCCGAGTGCCTCGAGGAAATCTTCGAGCATCATCGCGATGAGTGGTTCATCCTCAATGATCAGAAACGTCTGGGGGGTGGCCATCTTGCCTCTTTTTGTTGGCGACCGTCGTTCCGGCCCTTTCGACCATAGATCGGAACGGATCCGGATTCCTTGATCTGAATTATGCTCCCCTTTCCCGTCGCGGGGGGCACGTCAAGCACTCAACCGCTCGCGCGTCGCCTCGGCGAGCTGCTGCATCGAGAAGGGCTTGGCCAGGAAGCCGACATTGGCAATGTCGATCGATCGGCGCAGTTGTTCCTCGGCATAGCCGGACATGAATAGGATCGGCAGATCGGGCATGCGCCGGCGCGCGTGGTTGACCAGCGTCGGGCCGTCCATCGCCGGCATCACCACGTCCGAGATCAGCAGGTCGATCTGGCCACCGCGGTCGAGGATCTCAAGCGCCTCCTCGCCATTCTCCGCCGTCAGCACGGTATAGCCATGCCGGGCGAGCGCGCGTTCGGTGACGCTGCGCACCATCCCCTCATCTTCCACCAGCAGCACGGTGCCGCTGCCCCACAGCTCGCCCAGCCGCTGCCGCGGTGCTGCGCGCGCCTCCACCTTGGCATCAACGCGGTGGACCGGCAGGTAGATCACGAATTCGGTGCCGCGCCCCGGCCGGCTGTCCGCGAAGATCGACCCGCCCGATTGCTTGACGATGCCGTAGACGGTGGAAAGCCCCAGCCCGGTGCCCTTGCCGACCTCCTTGGTGGTGAAGAAGGGTTCGAAGATCTTGGGCAATATCTCGGGCGGAATGCCGGTGCCGGTGTCCGCCACGCTGAACGCCGTATAGTCGGCCACCGGCAGCATGTCGGTCGCCATGCGGCGCACTTCAGCCGCGGAAACCGCGAAGGTCTGGATGGTCAGTGTGCCGCCGCCGCGCGGCAGCATCGCATCGCGCGCGTTCACGGCGAGGTTGACGATCACCTGCTCGAGCTGCCCCGGGTCGGCGCGCACCGGCCCCAGATCGCGGCCATGCTTGACGACCAGTGTCACCGTTTCGCCCAGCAGACGCTTGAGGAGGTTGGAGACTTCCGAGATCGTGTCGGGCAGCTGCAGCGTCTGCGGCCGCAGCGTCTGCTGGCGTGAAAAGGCGAGCAGCTGGCGGGTCAGGCTCGCGGCGCGGTTAGAATTGGCCTTGATCTGCTGGATATCGTCATAATCGCTGTCGCCCGGGGTGTGGCGCATCAGCATCAGGTCGCAATGGCCGATGATCGCAGTCAGCACATTGTTGAAATCATGCGCGACGCCGCCAGCGAGCTGCCCCACCGCCTGCATCTTCGTCGCCTGCGCGACCTGGCGTTTGAGCCGCGATTCCTCGCTGCTGTCCTTCAGGCTGAGCAGCACCGCGGCATCGCCCAGACCGCGCGCGCCGGCGATGGTCAGCGCCACCGGCTCGTCCGGCAGATGCGCAAGGCGCACGGCGACGTCGCCCGAAAGCGCGCGGCCACTGGCGAAGCGGTGAACCGCGTCGGCGACCGCCGCCTTGTCCTCGCGGACGACGAGATCGCCGGGATAGAGCGGCGGGCTGGCGGTATCGATCCCCGCCGCCTGCACGAAAGCATCGTTGAAGAACAGGAATCGCCCGTCGCGGTCGGCAAGCGCCAGGCCCATCGGCAGCATCGCCAGCAAGGTCTGGATATGGCCCGAAGCGGCCCCAGCGCTGGCACCGGGCCCAACCGGATCGTCTATCATCAGGAGCAAGGTGGCGCTCCCCTCCCCGTCCAGCGGCACCTGGATCATCCGCAGCGGCACGCCCTGCGCGCCCTCCCGCGCGAAGCGGATCACGCCGCCCCGATCGGCGGTGAGCAGCCGGACGAATTCGGCGCCGATCAGCGACGCGTCCGCACGCCGCTCGGCGCGGGTGGCGAAGGCGGAATTAGCGGCAAGGATGCGCCCCTCGCCGTCGACGATCGCCCCCATCACCCCCGCGGCACCCAGCCGCTGCCCGCCATCGCCCCCGATCAGCACCTGCGCCTGCCCGGCAAGATCCTGCGCGCCACTGCTGCGGCTGAAGCGCCAGACGAGATGATCCTCCCCCTGCCCCGCACGCTGCACCGCGACGCCAATGTCCGAACCATCGTGGCGGAAGGATGCGGCGGCACCGCTCCCGTCGCGCCACGCAGAGCGGCCGGCGGCGGTCAGCCGTTCGATAGCCGCCTCACCCACGGGCAATCCCGGTGGCGTTTCCAAGCCCGGGAACCAGTAGCCGAACATCTCGCTGGCGCAGACCAGCCGCCCCGCGCGGTCGGTAACGGCCACAGCCGCACCCGCCGCGTCGGCGGCCGCGCGCACCAGCGCCCAGTCGGCAACCACGACCTCATCGGGAAGGTTCGGATAGAGCCGGCCGTAGAGCCAGACCAGCATCGCCGCCGCGATCACCAGCGCAAGCATGCCCGCGCCGAAGCGCAAGTCCCCCACCGCCCAGCCAATCAGGGTGGCGGAGGCGAGTGCACCGCCAGCGACTGCGGCGAGCGTCAGGCCATTGGCGCTCCCCCGCTCAGCGAACGGCATGGTGCGGGCGGGATCGGGCGGGGGCGGGGCCATGCGGGTCATCAGCCTTCGGCCGCGCGCGACGGGCAGTCAATATGCAGCCCGCCCAAAAGCGGCGGCCGAGCGCTCAATGGCCGCGGATCAGCCGGTAATGCGCGCGCCGATTCCACTTGCGGCCAACCCACAGCCGCCACGCGAATACCGCGATCAGATAGCCGACCGCCGCCGACATCAGCGAGATCAGCGCGAGGCCGAACAGCAGCGCCGGCGCCGCTTCCGAAAACAGCCAGGCCGCCCATTGGCCGATCGAGGCGCCATGTTCGATCAGATACATCAGCCGGCCCACATCCGCGCCGACATCGAGGATCAGATTGCCAAGATAGACCGACGCGGCGAGGATCAACGGCGTCGTCAGCGGGTTGGAGAGGAAGGTCATCGCCGCGGCGATCGGGATGTTGGCGCGAAACGGCAGCGCGAGCAGCGCCGCGCCGGCGATCTGCACCCCCGGTATCAGCAGAAAGATGCCGACGAGCAAACCGAGTGCCACGCCGCGCGGCACCGAGCGTCGGGTGAAGCGCCACAGTTCGGGCGCGAGTACACGAGGAGCGAACGGCCGGAAGAAGCGGTTCTTCTCGAAGCTTTCGCGGGTCGGCGCGTTGCGGTTGACCCAGCCGAAGAAGCCCCCGCTCTCCTGGCGCATCAGCCGCGGTCTCTGAGCACGCGGGCCTGTTCGCGCTTCCAATCCCGTTGCTTGGCCGTTTCGCGCTTGTCGTGCAACTTCTTGCCCTTCGCCAGCGCCAGTTCCACCTTCGCCCGGCCACGCGGGTTGAAATAGACTGAGAGCGGGATCAGCGTCATCCCCTCGCGGCCGACGGCAACGGTCATCTTGTTGATCTCGCGCTCATGCAGCAGCAGCTTGCGCGGGCGCTTGGGCTCATGGTTGAAGCGGTTGCCATGGCTGAATTCGGGGATGTTGGCGTTGATCAGCCACGCCTGCCCATCCTTCACCTCGGCATAGCTTTCCGCGATCGATCCCTCGCCGAAGCGCAGCGACTTCACCTCAGTGCCGGTCAGGGCAATGCCGGCCTCGAAGAAATCCTCGAGGAAATAGTCGTGACGCGCGCGCCGGTTCTCGGCAACGGTCTTCACCTTTTCGAACGTAGCGGGTTTGGGACGGGCCATCTTGACTATCTAGGATTTTGTTGCCGGCATTTCACCGGCGCCATCACGGATTCAGAACGAAAACTTAGACCAGCCCGGCAATCGCCAGCGCCGCATCCACCGCAGCCCGGCTCGCCGAGGAGGGCGGAGTCATCGGCAGGCGCAGATCAGTCGACATGTCCGGGCGGACGCGGCCCAGCGCATATTTGACCGGGCCAGGTGAAGCATCGGTGAACAAGGCGGCATGGAGCGGATAGAGCTTGTCCTGCAGGTCCAGCGCGCGTGCCCAGTCACCCGCGGCGCAGGCGGCCTGGAATTCGGCGCACAGCCGCGGCGCGACATTGGCCGTCACCGAGATGCAGCCGGCACCGCCCATTGCCATGAAGCCCAGCGTCATGTCGTCATTGCCCGACAGCTGGCAGAAATCGGTGCCGCAGCCGATGCGCTGCGCGGAGGCGCGCGCAACATTGCCGCTGGCATCCTTGACGCCGACGATCGTTGGAATGCGCGACAGCCGGATCATCGTTTCAACCGATATGTCGGTAATCGTGCGCCCCGGCACGTTGTAGAGGATGATCGGCAGGTCGCACTTGTCCGCCAGATAGGCGAAATGGGCGTAGACGCCCTCCTGGTTAGGCCGGTTGTAATAGGGCGCGACTACCAGCGCGGCGGCCGCACCACTCGCCTTGGCGACCTCCATATGCTCCAGCGCGGTCATCGTGTCGTTCGAACCGCAGCCTGCAATCACCGGCACACGCCCCGCCGCCTGCTCCACGCACACCTCAACGACGCGATTATGCTCGGCGATCGTCATCGTCGCCGATTCACCGGTGGTTCCGCACGGCACCAGCGCGCTTGATCCCTCGGAGACCTGCCAGTCGACGAAGGCGCGAAAAGCCGGCTCGTCGAACGCTCCGTCGCGGAACGGCGTCACCAGGGCCGGTATCGAGCCGGAAAACATCAGGTTGCTCCTTCACCGCGCGGCACGCCCGCGCCATAACGGGGGCATGAACGCCCCATTCCTCGTCGTCGCGCCTGATAGGGACGCACCCCCCCGGCTGTCCAGCATGCTTGCGCGCCTCGCCATCGGCGTCGCGCTTGCCGCCGCCACCGCCTCACCGGCGCTGGCGCAGACGCTTAGCCCCGAACAACGCGGCTGGTATCGCGCGCGCATGGGGGTGGGCGGTGCGCTGATGCCCAGCAGCACCGTGCGTACCGATCCGCTCGCCGAGGCGGTCGTCGAATGGAGCCGGCTGTCGGGCAATGACAGCGCCGGCTTCGAACAGATCGCGCCCTTCTTGATGGCGCACCCCGGCTGGCCGGGGCAGGATGACATGCGCCGCACGGCCGAGCGCGCGATCCGCCCCGACTCCTATTCGCCGGCACAGGTCGCCGCCTTCTTCCGCCGCTTCCCGCCGCTGACCGCGATCGGCAATGCGCGCTTCGCCGATGCCCTCGCCGCCACCGGCGACCGCGCCGGCGCCGCCCAGGCCGCCCGCGCCGCCTGGGCGACGGGCGTGCTGCCGACGGTGGACGAGGCGCGGCTGATCGCGGCGCACAGCAGCGCCTTCACCCCGCTCGATTATGATGCGCGCGTTGATACCCTGTTGTGGGCCCGGCGGCCGGCGGATGCCGCCCGCGTCGTCGGCCTCACCTCGCCCGCGCGCCGGCCGCTGTTCGAGGCCCGAATAGCGATGCTCACCAACGCGCCCGACGCCGCGGCGCGATCGAGCGCGCTGCTCGGCACCGGCCGCAGCGATGCCGGCTTCGTCGCCGATCGCGCGCGCTGGCTGCTCAACACCAACCAGTTCCCCGCAGCCCGCGCCTGGCTGGCGCAACCGCGCACGCTGGTCAGCCGCCCGGCGAATGTGGAAACCTGGTATGAGGCGCTGCTGCTCCACGCCCGCGCCGCCGCCAAGGACGGGCAGAGCACGACCGCCTACGACATCGCCCGCCAGATCGACGATGCCTATGCGCCGGGCGTCGCGGTGCGGGACCGGCCACTGGGCGAGCGCGACGATTATACCAGCCTCGCCTGGCTCGCCGGGCAGACCGCGCTGGAAAAGCTCGGCCGGCCCGCGGACGCAATCCCGATGTTCGAGCGCTATGCGACGGCGGCGCGATCGCCGCAGACCCAGTCCAAGGGCTATTACTGGGCCGGGCGCGCGGCGCAGGCGGCCGGGCGCGGCGCTGACGCGACCCGCTATTACACGCTCGCCGCGACGCATTACGACCAGTTCTACGGCCAGTTGGCGACCGAGCGGCTGGGCCGGCCGATCACCGTGCCGCAGGTGCCGCCCCCGCTCGTGGCGCCCAGCTTGCGCGACAGCTGGATGAACCGCGAACCGGTGCGCGCCGCGGTGCTGCTCGGCGAACTCGGTGCACGCCAGCAGCAGACGCGCTTCGTCCGCGCGATCGCGCTGGATGCCAGGAGCGAGGCGGACCATGTCTTCGCCGCCGAACTGGCGATCCGAATGGGCCGCCCGGATCTTGGCGTGATGATCGGCCGCAGCGCGCGGATGAACGGGCTAGACATGCCGCAGACCGGCTTCCCGCGGATGAACGTGCCCGTCGCCTACCAGTCGAACTGGACCATCATCCACGCGATCACGCGGCAGGAAAGCCAGTTCGACCGCGAGGCGATGAGCCATGCCGGCGCGCGCGGGCTGATGCAGCTGATGCCCGGCACCGCCCGCGAAACCTCCGCGCGGATCGGCGTCAGCTATCGGTTGGACGGACTCACCAGCGATCCCGATTATAATGTCAGCCTGGGAGCGACCTATATCCAGCGCATGCTCGATTATTATGGCGGCAGCTATGTGCTCGCGGTGGCGGCCTACAACGCCGGCCCCGGCAATGTGAACAAATGGCTGCGCGCCAATGGCGACCCGCGCACCGGTTCGGTCGACGTGCTCGAATGGATCGAGGCGATCCCGCTCACCGAGACACGCGGCTATGTGCAGCGCGTGCTGGAGAATGCGGTGGTCTATGACCAGATGCGGCCGACCACCACAAGCCGGCCGATCGCCCCGCTCTCCTATTATCTCGGCAAGCCGGGGCGCCCGGGCTGAGGCGGCGGCCGGAGCATCACCGGTGTCTCTACGCCACGCCATAAGGAAGACAAGCCCGGGCGATTGTGTTACAATGCACACAGCGGGCAGTGACGAGCGCGGCATGACTGCGAGCACGACGATAACGATCGGGGTGCCCGCCGATCTTAAGGAAAAGCTCGGCCGCCTCGCGCAAAACACGCGGCGCACCAAGACATTCCTCGCGGCCGAGGCCGTCGAAGCCTATGTGAACCGCGAATTGCAGATCATCGAAGGTATCGAGCGGGGACTTGCCAACATGAAGGCAGGCAGAGTGACCCCCCAACGATGAGGCGATGGATCGGATTGACGCGACGATCGCGGCCGCGAGCGCCAAGGCCTGATGAGGCATGTGCGATGGTCAGATGACGCGCTCGACGATCTCGAGCAGCAGATCATCCGCATCGCCAGCGACAACATCATGGCCGCACAGCAGGTCGCCAAACGGATACGTGAGACCGGCAATGATCTGAGCGCATTCGGGACCGGTCACCCCGGTCGCGTCAGCGGCACCTACAAAAATCGGTCAATCGGCTTCCTTATGTCACTGCCTACGCATTGGACGACGATGACACTGGTTTAACGATCCTCCGCGTATTCACACGGCGCGCAACTGGCGCCCCGACGATTGGCCGGAATGATAAGCGCCATGGCCGCCACCGGCGACGCAACATCGCATCGATGGGTGCGGCCATGTTGAACCGACAAGCGAGCGGCCACCAGTCGAAGCTAGGCGACCAGGCCTGACGCCCAGCGGGCGAACCCTAGCCATGCTTCGGTCCGCCAGGTGAAGATCGGGATCAGCGTGGAAAGCGGGAACACCGCCAGCGCGATCCAGGTGACATAATGGATGCGGCCCAGGCTCACGCGATCCCACACCATCTGTGCGATGATGAACAGGCCCGGCACCAGCAGCAGTCCGCTGAGCCCGGCGAAGATCGGCATGCGCCCTGCCGCCGCCTGCAGCATCGAAAACATCGCCAGCATCATGAAGCGCTTGTGCGCCTGCCGATCGCGGCGCTGCCACAACCCCGCGATCAGGAAGCCGCCGAACGCCGGCACGCTCCACAGCGGCATTGCAAGCCAGGAGAGTGGATCGATCATCGGCGGCCCGGAGGCGCGGTGGACGCCATGGAGCGCGGTGATCGTGCCAAGCACCATCATCGCCAGCGCCATCGGCAGGCCGAGCATCCCCAGTTTCATGTGGATGTCGCGCCGGTTGGCGGAGACCAGCCCGATCTGCACCATCAGGAGCAGCACCCACAGGCTGAACACCACACCATGGAGATGGACCAGCGGGCTCATCGGCACCATTGGCGGGCGGGGCGCAACGGGGACGAAATAATAGCTCGGCCCGAAGCCGATGAAGATCAGGATCAGCATGGCGAAACCCATGCCGAGATAGAATTTGCGCTCGGCGGACAGCCGCGGACGCGACGGTGCAAGGCTCGCCACGGCAGACACCCTTTCGACAGATCATGGATCGGCGCGAATCACCGCGCCCTATGCCGATCTGCTAGCGATTCGCGGCCCGAACCCACGTGACCGCGGTCACATCGTTACCGCGGCGGCACGATTCCCAGCCGCGCGACCACGGCGGGCGGCACCGCCAGATCGCGCATGATCCGCGTGGCGCCGGGAAGCCCGCACAATTCGCTCTGCACCGAATAAGCCCAGACCGCGTCGACCGCCGCCGCGAGCAGCGTCTGATACGCCTCACTGCCCGCCTCCCCGTCGAACGCGGCGAGCTTCGCCAGCGCATCCTGCGCCTTGCGGCCAGCGCGTCCGAGTGATTCGACCTTTTCGTTGAGGACTTCGGCCTCGATCGCGCCCAGCGCTGCGGCACCGCGCTCCGGCACATGGCTCGGAGCGCGCGCCATCAGGCCGGGACCTGCCGCCGATGGTCGGCGATCAGCGTACCCGCCGCCGCGATCTCCGCCTCATGCGAGTCCTCGCGCCACGCCTCGTTCAGCGCGGCCTGTTCCCAAAGCTGCATGGCGGGGTGCGCGATCATCTTTTCGACCCATGCCGCAGCCGGCGCGCCCACGTCCAGCCCGTAGGTGCGCACGCGCCACGCGACCGGAGCGTAGAAGGCGTCGACCGCGGTGAAGTCGGGACCCGCCAGCCAGGGACCGCCGAAGCGCAGCAGCCCGTCTTCCCACAGTTCGACCAGCCGGGCGATCTCGGCCGCCAGCGCGTCACCGATTTCGGGCAGCGCCACGCGCACGCCGACATTCATCGTGCAGCGGTTGCGCAGTTCGCGGAAGCCGGCGTGCATCTCGGTCACCGCCGAATAGCTCCACGCGCGCGCGGCCTCGTCCACCGGCCACACCGCAGGATGGCGCTCGGCGAGATAGAGCGTGATCCCAAGCGAATCCCAGATCGTGCGGTCGCCGTCGATCAGCACCGGTACCTGGCCGGTAGGGGAAAAATCGCGGAACGCCTCATAATTGACCGGTTTGGTGAAAGGCTCGATGTGATCCTCGAACGGGATGCCCAACGCCTTCAGCAGCACCCACGGCCGCAGCGACCAACTGCTGTAGTTCCGGTTGGCGGTGATCAGCGTGTAGGTCATCGGATCGTCTCCCCGTCGCGTTGCGATCCCGCGCTAGTCCATCCGCGAGGGTCCGACCAACAAGCAGCCGCGCGCGATCCATAAGCCATGCTTATGCGCGTCAACAAGGTTCAAGCTGCCGGTGCTGCACGGCTTCCCCCGCAGCGAACGGCAGCGGCGCACCGGCGGCCATCGCATCGAGCAGCGCGCGGAAATCGGTGCGGCAGCGGAAGCCCAGCACCGCCTCCGCCCGCGCCGCGGAATAGACGCGATCGATCGCGCGCGGCAGAACCCAGTCCCGCGCAGCATAGAGCGCCGCCGCGTCCGGAAAGCGATGCGCGATCAATGCCGCCGCATCGGTCATCAATTCCGCGCAATCCTCCCGCACGAACGGCGTCGGTGCCGACAGAATCAGCGTCTCGAACCCCAGCGAGGGCGCGCGTTCGAGCGCGACCAGATGCGCCTCAGCGGCATCCTCCACCGTCAGCCGGCGATGGAGCAGTTCGTTCGCCATGCGGTTTTCCGCGCCGATCCCGTCGATCTTCGCGCTCTCGGCGAAGAAGCGCCCGGTGCGCAGCACGACCACGCCCATGCCATGGTCGAGATGCGCGAGGCGGCACAGATGCTCGGCGGCGAGCTTGGTGACGCCATAGATGTTGCGCGGCACCAGCGGCGCCAGATCCTCGTCGATCCACGCGGCCGTCCCGCCGGCGCCTTGGTGGATCGTTGCCGAAATCATCAGCGAGGTGGTGGAGGTGAACAGGAAGCGATCGTGGCCGGCAAGCGCGGCGGCCTCGATCAGGTTGAGCGTGCCCGAGATATTGGTCTCCACGAACGCCGATCGCGGAAGCCGCGCCATATCGGGCTGATGGAGCCCGCCGGCATGGATCACCGCCTCGATGCCGTGATCGCCGAACAGCCGATCGACGAACGCGCGGTCGGCAACGCTGCCGAGCGCCGCGGTATGGTGACCCGGCACGACGTCGAGCCCGATCACATGATGCCCCGCGGCGATCAGGCGTGGCGCCAGCACGCGCCCCAGCCGTCCCGACGATCCGGTCAACAGCACGCGCATGCGAGGCTCCTGTCTGGCGAGGAGTGCAGTCTAACTTATGCCGTGAAGAGCGGGCCACAGCATTGTCGTAAGCCTCGCAAAAGCCCTCCCCCGCACTTCGCAGGAGAGGGCGTGAAGGAAACTCAGCTCAGATAGTGCGCCGTCGTCTTCGCCGCGACTTCCTCCGCCGTCACGCCCGGCGCCAGTTCGATCAGGCTGAACGGTGTGTCATGGTCGGCGCGCTGGAACACGGCGAGGTCAGTGACGATCATGTCCACCACATTCTTGCCGGTCAGCGGCAAGGTGCAGGCCGGGATGAACTTGGGATCGCCATTCTTGGAGACATGCTCCATCACGACGATGATCTTCTTCACGCCGGCGACGAGGTCCATCGCGCCGCCCATGCCCTTCACCATCTTGCCGGGGATCATCCAGTTGGCGATGTCGCCGCCTTCCGAGATCTCCATCGCACCCAGCACGGTGAGGTCGATATGGCCGCCGCGGATCATCGCGAAGCTGTCCGACGACGAAAAATAGCTGGACGAGGGAAGCTGGCTGATCGTCTGCTTGCCGGCGTTGATCAGGTCCGCGTCCACCTCATCCTCATAGGGGAACGGGCCGATGCCGAGCATGCCGTTTTCCGACTGCAGCGTCACTTCCATCCCTTCGGGGATGTTGTTCGCGACCAACGTAGGAATGCCGATGCCGAGATTGACGTAGAAGCCGTCCTTGAGTTCCTTCGCGGCACGCGCCGCCATCTGGTTGCGGTCCCAGGCCATCACTTCGCTCCCTGTCCGGCGGGATCGGCCCACCGTTTATCCTTCGGAAAGATATCGTCGAAACCGCCCTTCAGCGCGGTGCCGTAGACCGGGTTGGGCAGCATGTACCAGCCGGCGCCCCACAGCGAGCGGAGCTGATCATTGTCGGCAGCGGCACGGCGCGCCGCCGGCGTCATCCCCACTACGTTAAACAGATCGCTGAAATCGCCCAGCTGGTCGCCGACCATCGCGATAACGCAATAGCGCGCGGAGATCATCGCCCGCCGATCATCCTTGCCGCTGCTCGCGCCGTCGGGGCGCAGCAGCAGCGTATCGCCGTTGCGCGGCAGACCGAGGCCCACCTCGTCGAGCAGCCGCGCCGTCGCCTCGGCGTTCAGCGTCGAGCGGTTGGAGATGAACACGGGCGTGACGTTGGCACGCCGTGCCGCCGCGATCGCCGCGACCGCGCCGGGCACTGCCGCCACCGCGCCGCTGCCGGTCGCTTCCCAGCGCTTCCACCGCTCCTCATTGTAGGAAAGGCCGTGGCGCGCGTCATTATCCTCATAGCCGACATTGAGCAGCGCGGTCTCGTCGATGTCGAGCACGATCGCCAGCGGCTTGTTCTCGCACGGTACGAACTGCGGCGCATCGAGCGTGGCGCCCGGCGCCAGCACCAGCGACGCGACGGGGAAGTTGAGCTGGCGATAGTCCGCGCTCGCCTTGATGCGCGCGATTAGCGCATTGTAGGCCTGATTGCCCAGCGCCGCAGCCTCGCCCGATCCGAACAGGAACTGCATGCCTGCATCCGGTGCAGCCGGTGGCGGCGGCGGGCCCGGCTGGCTCACCGCGACCGGCGGCAGCCCGCCGGGGGGCGCCATCGGCGCGGGCGCCGGCGCCTGCCTGTCGGCACCGCCGCGGATCTCGCGCTCGTCCTGGTTGTCGTCGAGCACCTGCTTGCCGCCCGCCAGCGCCGCAGCGCCCGCCGGGATCGCCACGGCGACGCAGCCCTGCAGCAGCGACGCGACGATGAGCGCGGTGCCGGCAAGCGCCAGGCCACGGCAGCGGCGCGTCATCGGATCGACTGCGCTCACGCGGCCTCGCGCTGGCGCACCGTGCGGAACTCGATCCTCTTGTCATAGGGGCTGCCGACGATCATCCGCTTCACATAGATGCCCGGCAGGTGGATCGCATCGGCATCGAGGCTGCCGACCGGCACCACTTCCTCGACCTCGGCGACGCAAATCTTCGCGGCGGTCGCCGCCGGCTGGTTGAAGTTGCGCGCGGTCTTGCGGAACACGAGGTTCCCCGCCTCATCGGCCTTCCAGCCCTTGATTATCGACAGGTCTGCACGGATGCCGCGTTCAAGCACATAGAGTTCGCCCTCGAACTCCTTGGTTTCCTTGCCCTCGGCCACCAGCGTGCCGACGCCGGTCTTGGTGTAGAATCCGGGGATGCCGGCACCGCCGGCGCGCATCCGCTCTGCCAGCGTGCCCTGCGGGCAGAATTCCACCTCGAGTTCGCCCGCCAGATATTGCCGCTCGAACTCCTTGTTCTCGCCGACATAGCTGGAGATCATCTTCTTGATCTGACGCGTCCGGAGCAGCTTGCCGAGCCCCTCGCCGTCGATGCCGGCATTGTTGGAGGCGACGGTGATATCCTTGGTGCCGGCGGCCTGAATCGCATCGATCAGCCGTTCAGGAATACCGCACAGACCGAAGCCTCCTGCGCAGATCGTCATGCCGTCGAACAGCAGGCCGTCGAGGGCGCTCGCTGCGTCAGGGTAAAGCTTGTTCATCCTCGGTCCTCCCCAAGTGCACGGCTTTAGCGCTCGCATAGGCGCGCGTCGCGGCACGGGTCAATCGCGCTCTCCTGCATTCGTCGTTGCAGGAACTGCAAGCAGCATCTCGCCCCTCACCGCCCCTCTCAGCAGCGACGTGCTGCAGCGCAGCACTGTTGCAGATGCGCAACAAGACCTGAAAAATGACCGTTTTGTGACATTCGTCACTTGCGATGCTGCGGTGCAGCGCTATCTGGCCACCGCCACCTAGGCACATAAAAATATTAGCAAATCTACCGCAGGGTATATCATGAAGAAGTTTCTTATCGCGTCGGCTGCAGTGTTCGGCCTCGCAACTCCGGCTTTCGCTCAGGACGATACTGCCGCGAACGGCTTTCGTCTTGAAGCTGTTGGTGGCATCGACAATGTCGATCTCGACGGCGAGGGCGATACCGGCTTCGCTTACGGCGTTGCCGCCGGCTACGACTTCAACACCGGGAGCAATCTTCTGATCGGTGCCGACGCCGAAGTGACCTTCGCGACCACCGAGAAGTATGATATCGATGCCGGCCGCGATCTTTATGTCGGCGGCCGCATTGGCACTTGGGTCGGCAGCGGCGTGCTGCTCTATGCCAAGGCCGGCTACACCAATGCCCGCATCAACGTGGCCGGCAGCAACAACGACTTCAACGTCGACGGCGTTCGCGTCGGCGCCGGCATTGAAGCGCCGCTCACTGACCGCTTCTTCGTCAAGGCCGAATATCGCTACAGCAACTATGAACTCGGCATCGAGCGCCACCAGGGCCTCGCCGGGGTCGGCGTTCGCTTCTGAACGCACAAGTTTCGCGTATCTGTAAAATGGGGGCGGCGCCGCAGGGTGCCGCCCTTTTTGTTTCGAGCCGTGGCCTCGCGTCGCTCACCCACTCGTGATGGGCTCGACTTGCGCATCGGAGCGGCTAGACCTTCGCACATGACCCAGACTCGCACCGGCGGCCGCATCCTCGTCGACCAGCTTCTGATCCAGGGCTGCGACCGCATCTTCACCGTTCCCGGCGAGAGCTTCCTCGCCGTACTCGACGCGTTGCACGACAGCCCCGAAATCCAGCAGATCGTCTGCCGGCAGGAAGGCGGCGTCGGCTTCATGGCGGCGGCGGACGGCATGATGACCGGGCGGCCCGGCATCGCCTTCGTCACCCGCGGGCCGGGCGCCACCAACGCGTCGATCGGCGTGCATGTCGCGATGCAGGATTCGGTGCCGATGATCCTGTTCATCGGCGATGTTGCGCGCGGCGATCGCGACCGCGAGGGTTTCCAGGAAGTCGATTTCACAGCGATGTTCACGCCGCTCGCCAAATGGGCGACGCGGATCGACGATGCCGCGCGCATCCCCGAATATGTCGCGCGCGCCTATGCCGTCGCAACGTCCGGCCGCCCCGGCCCGGTGGTGATCGCGCTGCCGGAGGACATGCTGACCGACGCCGTCGTCGCGCTCGACCGGCCGCGCGTGGCGCCGGCGGTGCAGCCCGCCTGTTCGGGCGCGATGGGCACGGTCTTCGACATATTGCGCGACGCCGCGGCGCCGGTCGCGATCGTCGGCGGCGCCGGGTGGGATGATGCTGCCGCAGCACAGTTCGCCGCCTTCGCCGAGCGCATCGGCCTCCCCGTCGCCGCCGCGTTCCGCCGCCAGGATGCGATCAGCAATGCCAGCCCGGTCTATGCCGGCAATCTTGGCTATGGCCCCAACCCGAAGCTGGCTCAGCGCGTGCGCGATGCCGATGTGCTGCTGGTGGTGGGCGCGCGGCTTGGCGAGGCGACGACCGACGGCTACACCTTGGTCACCCCCGATCATCCGGACCAGATCCTGATCCACGTCCACCCCGATCCCAACGAACTCGGCCGCGTCTACCGCACCGACCTTTCGGTGTGCGCCGAGCCGCGCGAATTCGCCGAACTCGCTGCCTTGTGGGAGGATGACATCCTCACCTTCGCCGATGGCGCCGAAGCGCATCGCGAGTTCCTCGCCTGGTCGACACCCGCGCCGACCGACGCCACACTCGACCTGGGCCAGTGCGTCGCGACGATGCGCGCGACCCTGCCGGCGGACAGCGTGATCTGCAACGGCGCCGGCAATTTTTCCGCCTGGTGGCACCGTTTCTGGCATTATGGCCCCCGCCCCTCCCAGCTCGCCCCCACCTGCGGCGCGATGGGCTTCGGCACGCCGGCCGCCGTCGCCGCGGCGCTGCGCATGCCCGAACGGCAGGCGATCGTGCTCGCCGGTGACGGCGATTTCCTGATGAACGGGCAGGAACTGGCCACGGCGGTGCGCTATGGCTGCCCGCTGCTGGTGCTCGTGATCGACAATGGCAGCTACGGCACGATCCGCATGCATCAGGAGCGCGAATATCCCGCGCGCGTTTCCGGCACCGACCTCGTCAATCCGGATTTCGCCGCGCTCGGCCGCGCCTATGGCGCGTGGGCAGAGACAGTGGAGACCACCGAACAGTTCGCGCCGGCACTGGAACGCGCGATGGCACAGCCCGGCGTCAAGCTGCTGCACCTCAAGACCGATGTCGAGCGGATCACGCCCGCGACGACGATCGGCAAATTGCGCGCCGCCGCCGAGGCGAAGAACGGCTGAGGGCGGGCGCGCGCGATGCTCGAATGCCTGATCCTGGGAGACAGCATCGCGCGCGGCACCGGCCAGGCGGTCAACGCGCTCTATGATCCGGGGTGCGACGTGCAGGCCGAGCAATCGGCCTCCACCGAACGCGTCCTGACCTGGCAGAAGCCGGACAAATATTATGGCACGATCATCGTCGCAGTCGGATCGAACGATGCGGCGAGCCGCCGCCTCTCCGATCGGCTGGCACGGCTGCGGCAGAGCCTCGCCACGCGCAAGGTGGTATGGCTGCTGCCCTACGCGCGACCCCAGGCCTATGCGGTCCGCTCGATCGCCGCGCGCTATGGAGATCGGGTGATCGACCTCGCAACCTTCCGCTCGCGCGATCGCGTCCATCCCACCCGCTACAGCGACATCGCCAACGCCCTGTTCGAGTAAGCTGCCCGCGTCGCGCGTACCCATTTCCGCCTGCGCCGCGTTGGGCAAGGCGTCCACCGCGGGAAGGATGCCATGAGCGAAGCGATCGCCGAGACGGAAATACAACCCGGCAAGCCCCGCCGCTCCCGCCTCCACTGGCGGATGGCCGCGGGTTTCGCCATCGGCACTGCCTGCGGGCTCGTCGCGCATTTTCTTGGTGGAGACGCGCCCTGGCTGAAGACCGTCACCGACTATGTGACTGGTCCGATCGGCCAGCTTTTCCTGCGCCTGCTGTTCATGCTCGTCATCCCGCTGCTGTTCTCGGCGCTGGTGATGGGTGTTGCCGGCATGGGCGAGATGCGCTCGCTGAAACGCATCGGCCTCAACACATTGGTGCTGACCGTGATCGTCTCGTCGATCGCGGTGGTCGTCAGCCTCCTGCTGGTGAACGGGCTGCAGCCCGGCCGCGTGCTCGATCAGGGCTTCGCGCAGGAATTGCTCGCCAATTCATCGGGCACTGCCAAAACGCTGCTGGAGCGCAGCCCTGAGAGCAAGACAGGGATCGACGCGCTGCTCGCCATCGTGCCGGTCAACCCGGTCGCGGCGATGGCGGAGAATGACATTCTCGCGGTGATGTTCTTCGCGCTGGCGATCGGCATCGGGCTGCTACTGGTGCGGGAGGAAGAGACCAATGTGCTGAAGCAGGGCATCGAGGGGCTGTTCGCCATCTCGATGAAGCTCATCGGCCTCGTCATCAAGCTCGCGCCGGTCGCGGTGTTTTGCTTCATGTTCAACCTGACCGCGCTGTTCGGCTGGGATCTGCTGCTAGGGCTTTCCGCCTATGTCGGCGTCGTCATTGGCGCGCTCGGCATCCAGACCTTCATCGTCTTCCCGATCCTGCTTCTGCTCCTCGCCGAGCGAAATCCGCTGACCTTCTTCGGCGACGTGCAGGAAGCAGGGCTGATGGCCTTTTCGACCGCCTCCTCCAACGCCACGTTACCGACCGCGCTGCGTATTGCCGACGAGAACCTGCACCTGCCGCCACGCGTCGCCCGCTTCGTCCTGACCATCGGCGCGACCGCCAACCAGAACGGCACCGCGATGTTCGAGGGGGTGACGGTGATCTTCCTCGCCCAATTCTTCGGCGTCGACCTCACGCTCAGCCAGCAGTTGATGGTGATGGGCGTGTGCATCCTTGGCGGCATCGGTACCGCGGGCGTACCGGCCGGATCGCTGCCGGTGGTCGCGATGATCCTCGGCACGGTCGAGGTGCCGCCCGCGGGCATCGGCCTGGTGCTGGGCGTCGACCGCTTCCTCGACATGTCCCGGACGGCGCTGAACGTGGTCGGCGATCTGGTGCTGGCAACGATCGTCGCGCATCGGGAGCCGGATGGGGCGGCGGCGTGAGTTCGCAGAGGGCTCGGTTCCCGGTTTCGCCCGGCACGAACGGATGTTGAACAATATGGAGCACCTCGTTCCCGGAGGATGAGCCGCATACCCCGTTTTCCCAGAGCGGAGTGAATTGGGGGATCGAGCGAAGCCGAGATGCAGGGGGCCACGATCCGACCCGCCCACACAAGAAAAAGGCCGCCGGGCTTGTGCCGCGGCGGCCTCTTCAATCGGCCGAAGCCGATCGTGTCGGTCAGATGTCGTCGCCGAGGGCGCCCTTAACCTTACCCGAAAACTGCTGGGCCTTGCCCTTCACTTCCTGCGCGGCGCCTTCATCCGCGAGGCGCTGATCATATTGCTGCTTGCCGACGGCCTGCTTGGCCTTGCCGACCGCTTCGTTGACATTGCCTTTGATCTTGTCGACCAGTTCGCCCATGAGAATATCTCCTCGATACGGCGCCGCCGGGCCGGGATTGGCGAGGCGGCTAAGTCACGAGGATAGAACGGCTCAGCGGCGGGCCGGTTCCGACTTGGCACCCTGTTGTTCATCCTCCTCGGGCAGCGGCGGCACGATGCGGTCGAGGAAGTCGTCGACGCTTTTCCAATTGTCGTCGGCGCCCTCGGGGTTGCGCGCCGCGATCAATGTCGAGGATCCGTGCACGCCGGTCTTGCGCGGCGTCGCATAGATCTTGTCCTTCGAGGGGGAGGCCGCGAGGATCGCCTTGGCGCCGCGCGCTTCCTCGGGCGTTTTCTCTGCAGTGACATAGATCGGCACGTCGACCTTCCCGGCGGCGGTCGCGACCGCGGTGCTGCCTTCACGATACTCGCCCGGCGAAAAGGCCAGCACACCGGCGATTTCGCCCGGATGATCGGCGGCAAGCTCGAACACCATGCCTGCGGTATAGCTGCTGCCCCACAGGATCACCGGAAGCCGCTCGCCCTTCGCCCAGGCCAAAGCCGCGTCCAGATCGGGCCGCGCGGCGGCATAGTCGGCGCTGCGACCCAGCGCCTGCACGGTCTCGTTGATGCCGAACAGATTGCCGCCCGATCGCTGGTCGATCGCCAGCGCGTTGAAGCCGCGATCGATCAGCTTCGCCGCAATCTCGTTATATTCGGCCTTGCTCGATCCCGCTTGGTGGAACAGCAGCACCACCGCGCGCGGCCGCGACGTGCGATAATCGAGGCCATGGACGATCACGCCATCGTCGGCCTTGATCAGCACCGGCTCGACGAAATGCGCGCCCACGATCCGGCGCGCGGTTTCCTGCGGCTGCGGATCGTCGCACGCCGTCGCCAGCAGCGGCAAAGGCAGCAGCAGCGCCAGCGCGAGCCGGCGGACGCGCATCAGATCAGGCCCGCGAGCGGGCTCGACGGATCGGCATAGCGGCGCTTGCCCATCCGGCCGGCACGGTATGAAAGCCGCCCGGCCTCGACCGCGGCCTTCATCGCCGCCGCCATCATGATCGGATCCTGCGCCTCGGCGATCGCGGTGTTCATCAGCACGCCGTCGCAGCCCAGTTCCATCGCCACCGCCGCGTCGGATGCCTGGCCGACGCCGGCATCGACCAACACCGGCACCTTGGCACCCTCGACGATCAGCCGGATCGTAACGCGGTTCTGGATGCCCAGGCCCGAGCCGATCGGCGCACCCAGCGGCATGATCGCGACAGCGCCGGCATCCTCCAGCCGCTTGGCGGCGATGGGATCGTCGACGCAATAGACCATCGGCTTGAAGCCTTCCTTGGCCAGGATCTCGGTCGCGCGCAGCGTTTCGACCATATCGGGATAGAGCGTGCGCGCCTCGCCCAGCACCTCCAGCTTCACCAGATCCCAGCCGCCCGCCTCGCGCGCCAGCCGCAAGGTGCGCACCGCGTCGTCGCCGGTGAAGCAGCCCGCAGTGTTGGGCAGATAGGTGATCTTCTTCGGATCGATATAGTCGGTCAGCATCGGCGCCTTGGGGTCGCTGACATTCACCCGCCGCACCGCCACCGTCACGATCTCGGCACCCGACGCCTCGACCGCGGCGGCGTTCTGCGCGAAATCCTTATATTTGCCGGTGCCGACGATCAGCCGCGAGCGGAAGCTGTGGCCCGCGACCGACCAGCGATCCTTGTCCACAGCCGCGCCATGGTCACCGCCGCCGACGAAATGGACGATCTCCAGCGAATCGCCCTCGCTCACCGGCACCTCGGCCAAGGTGGAACGCGGCACGACCTCCAGGTTGCGCTCGACCGCGATCTTCGCCGGATCGAAACCGAGATCCGCCGCAAGGCCGGCGAGAGTGAGACCGCCCGCCACGCGGCGCGTTTCGCCGTTCAGCGTGATCGATATGGTGGCGGCGCTGGACATTGATCCTGAACTCCGTGCGCGAAACATTTGGGGAAAAGCGTCGCCGCGCATATAGGGACCGCATCCGTTCGACCGCAACCGAAAGGCTCGATGCCCTTGTCTGAACCGTCGGCGACCCCGAGTTCCACCATCTATGTGCTGAATGGCCCCAACCTCAACCTGCTCGGGCTGCGTGAGCCGGACGTCTATGGCCATGAAACGCTGGACGATATCGCCGGCCGGCTGGAAGATCGCGGCCGGGAAATCGGCATCGAGATCGAAATGCGCCAATCCAACCATGAAGGCCATCTGATCGACTGGTTGCAAGAAGCGAATGCGCGGGGGGCCAAGGCGGTCATCCTCAATCCCGGCGGTTACACGCACACGTCGATTGCGCTGCACGACGCGATCAAGAGCATCCAGGTGCCGGTGATCGAAGTGCATCTTTCCAATCCGCATGCGCGCGAATCCTTCCGTCATGTCAGCTTCGTCGGCCGCGCCGCGAAGGGAACAATCGCAGGATTCGGCGCGCTTTCCTATCTGCTTGCGCTGGACGCGGCGGCGAGTCTCTGACATGGCGCGCCGCTTATCCGAACAACCGAGGGTCGAATGAGCCAGGAAAACAATGGAGCCATGCAGGTTGATGCGGCGCTTGTGCGCCAGCTCGCCGAGCTGCTCGACCAGACGCAGTTGACCGAGATCGAGGTCCAGGACGGTGAGCGCAAGATCCGCGTGGCCCGTACCGTAAACGTCACCGCCGCCGCGGTTCCGCATTATGCACCGCCAGTGGCGACAGCGCCCGCGCCTGCGGCAGCCGCCCCGGCCGCCGCTGCTGCTGCCGCGCCCGCCGATCATCCGGGCACGGTGAAGTCGCCGATGGTCGGCACCGCCTATCTGGCGGCCGAGCCGGGTGCTGCGCCGTTCATCGCCGTCGGCACCAAGGTCAGCGCCGGGCAGACGCTGCTGATCGTCGAAGCGATGAAGGTGATGAACCCGATCCAGAGCCCGCGCGCCGGCACCGTGACCGCAGTGTTCGTCGACAACGGCCAGCCGGTCGAGTTCGATCAGCCGCTCGTCGTCGTCGAGTAAGCGGGCGCCATGACGATCCAGAAGATCCTCATCGCCAATCGCGGTGAGATCGCGTTGCGAATCCACCGCGCGGCGCATGAAATGGGCATCCGCACCGTCGCGGTGCATTCGACCGCGGATGCGGACGCGATGCATGTGCGGCTGGCGGACGAGGCAATTTGCATCGGGCCCCCGGCCGCCGGTGAATCCTACCTCAACATCCCCAACATCATCTCGGCGGCCGAGATCAGCCAGGCGGACGCGATCCACCCCGGCTATGGCTTCCTCAGCGAGAATGCGCGCTTCGCGGAGATCGTGGAGCAGCACCAGATCATCTGGATCGGGCCCAAGCCCGAGCATATCCGCACGATGGGCGACAAGGTGGAGGCCAAGCGTTCGGCCGGCGCGCTAGGCCTGCCGCTGGTGCCGGGATCCGACGGCGCGATCAGCGACATCGACGAGGCCAAGGCGCTCGCCCGCGAGATCGGCTATCCCGTGCTGATCAAGGCGGCGTCGGGCGGCGGCGGCCGCGGCATGAAGGTGGTGCCGAGCGAGGACCAACTCGAAACGCTGATGGTGCAGGCCGGCAGCGAGGCGAAGGCGGCGTTCGGCGACGCCACCGTCTACATGGAAAAATATCTCGGCAACCCGCGCCACATCGAATTCCAGATCTTCGGTGATGGTAACGGCAACGCCATCCATCTCGGCGAGCGTGATTGCTCGCTGCAGCGCCGCCACCAGAAGGTGCTGGAAGAAGCCCCTTCCCCCGTCATCTCGCCAGAAGTGCGTGAGGAAATGGGCGGGCTCGTCGCGAAGGCGATGGCCAACATGGGCTATCGCGGCGCCGGCACGATCGAGTTCCTTTATGAGGACGGCAAATTCTACTTCATCGAGATGAACACCCGCCTGCAGGTGGAGCATCCGGTGACCGAGGCGATCACCGGCCTCGATCTCGTCCGCGAGCAGATCCGCATCGCCGAGGGTCATCCGCTGACCCTGCGGCAGGAAGATGTCGTCTTCCGCGGCCATGCGATCGAATGCCGGATCAACGCAGAGGACGCGATGACCTTCGCGCCTTCGCCGGGCACGGTGACGAGCTATCACGCGCCAGGCGGCATGAACGTCCGCGTCGATAGCGGGCTCTACGCGGGCTACCGCATCCCGCCTTATTATGACTCGATGATCGCCAAGCTGATCGTCTACGGCACGACGCGCCAGGGCGCGCTGCGCCGCCTGCGCCGCGCGCTGGAAGAGTTCGTGATCGACGGCGTGAAGACGACGATCCCGCTGCACCAGCGCCTGCTCGATGCGCCCGATTTCCAATCGGGCGACTATACGATCAAATGGCTGGAGGAATGGCTGCAGCGCCAGCAGGCGGAGGGCGGCGAATGAAGGCCACCATCTGGCACAACCCCAATTGCTCGACGTCGCGCAAGGCGCTCGACATCCTCAACGCCGCCGCCGGCGTCGAGGTTGAGGTGATCCAGTATCTCAAGACGCCGCCGACCGCCGACAAGCTGGCGCAGCTCTATCGCGACGCCGGCCTGGCCCCGCGCGAGGGCCTGCGCACGCGCAACACCGACGCAGCCGAACGCGGCCTGACCAGCGCCGACGACGCGACGGTGCTCGCCGCGATGGTGGCGGAACCGGTTTTGATCGAACGCCCGCTAGTCGAGACGGAGAAGGGCGCGCGCCTGTGCCGCCCGGTCGAGAAGATCCACGAGATCCTCTGAGGGTAACGGGTTCCAAACGCCCCCCGCCATCGGTGCACGATAAGTTCCGATGTTCGCAACACGCGTCGAAGCCCTCTCTCGCGAAGTGCGGGAGAGGGCTTCGACGACACCCACGGTGCGGCTGGCAACCAGGATTAAACCCGACCATAGCCTTGCCTGCCCCCTCCCTCCCGCGATAGCTTCCGCCCATCCGCAACAGCAAGGGCAGAGGATCATTGGCAACCATCGCGGTCTACAGTCTCAAGGGCGGTGTCGGTAAAACGACGCTCGCGGTGAATCTTGCCTGGTCCTCGGCAACCCAGTCCGCGCGCCGCACCTTGCTGTGGGATCTCGATCCGCAGGGCGGCGCCAGCTTCCTGCTTGCTGACGGGAAGGCGCCCAAGGCGCAGGCGCAATCGGTCTTCTCCAAGGATGTCGAGCCCGAGAAGCTGATCCGGCCGACCGCGATCCCGCGGCTCGACCTGCTGGCGGCCGATATCTCGCTGCGCGGGCTCGACCTGCTGTTCCACGACATGGGCAAGAAAAAGCGACTGACTAAGCTGCTGGAAACGCTGCAGAAGGATTATGACCGCATCATCCTCGATTGCCCGCCGGGGTTGACCGAGACCAGCGAGCAGGTGATGCGCGCGGCGGACATCATCCTTGCCCCCGTCATCCCCTCCCCGCTCTCGCGGCGGACGCTGGACGACGTCATGAGCTATATCAACAAGCAGAGCGGTCGCGTGCCGCCGATCCAGCCGATCTACGCAATGGTCGACAAGCGCCGCACCTTGCACCGTGAGGCGCTGGCCGAGAATCCCGGCTGGCCATCCATTCCCTATGCCAGCGCGGTCGAGCAGATGGCGACCGAACGCGCACCGGTGGCCACGTTCGCCGCCAAGAGCCCCGCGGCGATGGCCTTCTCCACCTTGTGGCGCGGCGTCGAGAAGCGGCTCGCGCAAGCCGCTTCATGATCCTCGGCAACCTCAAGGTGAAGGCGCAGCTCGTCTGCGGCGACGAGTTCGCGATCGGGCCCGGCAAGGCGCTCCTGCTCGAGGCGATCGACAGCGAAGGCTCGATCTCGGGCGCCGGCCGCAAGCTGGGGATGAGCTACCGGCGGACTTGGCTGCTGGTCGATTCAATGAACCGCTGCTTCACCGACAAGCTGGTCGAGACCCTGTCGGGCGGCGGCCGCGAACGCGGCGCGCGACTGACCGACGATGGCCGCCGCGCCCTCGCCGCCTATCGCACGATGGAAGCCGCCATGATGCGCGCGGCAGACAGCCCCGCACTCGCCGAGCTGCGCGCGATGCTGCGCGAGGAGCCATTGCTGCCGCACGGCGATTGAAGGTCGCGGCGATACTGCCTGCCCGCCAGGCGGCGCGCGCAAGCCGGCTTTCTGGATTGATCCCGGCCCCGCCCCGACGCATGATCCCCGCACCGATGCACTCGCTCGACGTCAACCTGCTGCTTCGTGCCTATGCGGCCGGCGTGTTCCCGATGTCGGACAGCCGGGACGCTGGCGAAGTATTCTGGGTGGAGCCGCACCGCCGCGGCATCCTGCCGCTCGACGGATTCCACCTCTCGCGCTCGCTGGCCAAGACGATCCGGTCCGGGCGGTTCGAGGTGACGGTGGATGCCGCGTTCGCGGCCGTCATCGCCGCCTGTGCGGAGGCGCGGCCGGACCGTCCCAAGACCTGGATCAACCGCCAGATCGAGGATGCCTGCCTGACATTGCACCGGCGCGGCCACGCCCATTCGGTGGAGGTCTGGCTCGACGGGCGGCTGGTGGGCGGCCTTTATGGCATTGCGCTGGGCGGCGCCTTCTTCGGTGAAAGCATGTTCAGCCGGGCGCGCGATGCCTCGAAGGTTGCGCTCGCCTATCTCGTCGCACGGATGAAGGCGGGCGGCTATGCGCTGCTCGACTGCCAGTTCATCACCGATCACCTGGCCAGCCTGGGCGCGATCGAGGTGACGCGAGAGACCTACGTGTCGTTGCTCGATTCGGCTCTGGGGCTGGGCGCGGGCGCCGGCGATGCATCCGCCGCGGCAGCGCCGGACTTCTTCGCTCTCGAGGCGCTGCCCGATCCCTTGCGCACCACCAGCGTATCCGGGCCGGCGTCGGGGAAGCTCATCGTGCAGCTCTTGGACCAGACATCGTAGATCGGGTGCTGGACCATGTTGAGCGACGGCGACTCCTTGTAGAGCCAGCCTGAAAACACGCGGCGCCACTTGTCGTCGCTGCCATGCACGTCGAGTTGGACGAAGGCGCCGGTCAACTGCTCGGGCTCCCATGGCGCGGTCTTCTCGCAGGCGCGCAGGCGAATCACGGCATCGCCGATGCGCACCGCCTGGCCAGGCTTCAGCTTCACCTCGCGCGACAGGCCGTTGCGCTTGTTGAGGAAGCCGATCACCGCCTCGCGCTGCGCCATCGGCGTCGCCTGCGGTGCTTTGGGATCACCGGGCTTCGGCGTTTCCTTGACCTCGATCACCGTCGGCGGCGCGCTGACGGAGGCGTTGCCCGCAGTTGCTGCGTCGTTCGCCGCGGTCGAGACCGGGGCGGCGCCATTATCGTCCTGAAGGGCAACCGCGCCTTGCCAAGCGGCGATGCCCAGCCCGGCGGCGGCAGCGGCGATTGCGATGCGGCGCACGGTCAGGCGTCGGGCGTCCATGCCTCATAGTCCCCGGTCGCGGCGGCGCGACGATCCCCCGCGCCGAACGCGCCGGCGGGGCGGTAGGCGGCGGTGGTGCCGGTGAGGTTCACCGAGCCCGGCTTCTCGAACTTGCGGCGTGGCGGCAGCGCCTCTTCCGGCACATCGTCATGGGTATTGTGCAGCCAGCCATGCCATTCGGGCGGCACGCGGCTGGCATCGTTCGAGCCGGCATACATCACCCAACGGCGGCGATTGCCGATCGGGCCGGGCTTGCTCGATTCGAAATAGACATTGCCCAGCGCATCCTCGCCGACGCGCGAGCCGGTCATCCGCGTGTTGAGCCAGGTGCCGAAGGTGGCGCCGTTCCACCAGGTGAAGATGTTAGCCAATATGCCCATGCGCCGCGCTTACCCGCCCCGCGCAGGTGGCGCAACCGGAATGGCGCGATTCGATCGCCTCGCCCGATCGTCCGCCCGCCCAGGCTCCGCGCAACCTATCCCAACGCTCCCGTTGCATCGCAGCCTGACCCACATTAACGAGCACTGCGAGGCATTATCAATAACCAAGGGGGTAAATATGATCGAGTTCCAGGCTCGCCGGCAGCCGCCGGCGCGGCTTTCGTTCTGGGCGCTGGCAGCGGCGCTGGCCGCCCTCACCTCCCCCGCGCTCGCCGAGGAGGTGCCGGCGGACGAGGAGGCGGCGGGGCGTGACGGGACGATCGTCGTCACCGGCGTCAAGGAACGCGGCACGGGCACCGGCACGAAAACCGATACGCCGCTGATCGAAACCCCGCAGAGCATCACCGTGATCGACAGCCGCGAGCTGGAGCTGCGCAACGTCCAGTCGATCAACCAGGCGGTGGGCTATGTCGCCGGCGTCGCCGCGAACCAGCGCGGCGGTATGGTGACGCGCTACGACCAGCTCATCCTCCGCGGCTTCGCGCCCGGCGTCTATCTGGATGGCATGCGGCTGATCGCCGGCCCCTATTCCACCCCGCAGATCGACTTCAACCGCGTCGACCGGCTGGACATCGTCAAAGGGCCCGCATCGGTGCTCTACGGCAACTCCACGCCCGGCGGCCTCGTCAACCTCTCCAGCAAGCTGCCCGAGGCGGAGGCGTTCGGCCGGATCGAATTCCAGGCGGGCAATTTCGACGCGTTGCGCGCGGTGGCGGACGTCAACCAGCCCCTCACCGCCGATGGCCGCCTGCTCGCCCGCGTCGTCGGCGGCTGGCAGAAGGCGGACGGGCTGACCGAGGGCACGTTCAGCGAACGCTATCACATCAGCCCCTCGCTCACCTTCGCGCCGGGGCCGGACACCAGCCTGACATTGCTCGCGACCTACCAGCGCTCGCCCTCCGGCGGCGGCTATTCGGGGGTGCCCGCGTTCGGATCGGTGCTGCCCAACCCGTTCGGCGAACTGCCGCGCGACATCAACACCGGCGATCCCGGCTATGAGCGCTACGACCACAAGGCGAAGTCGATCGCGGCCTTCTTCCGCCACGATTTCAACGAGCATCTCACCTTCCGCAGCAATTTCCGCTTCCAGAACAACACATTGTCCTATCGCCAGCTCTATGTCGGCGGCTTCGCGACGACGGGCACCGGCGCCAGCCGCAACAGCGACTTTTCCACGATCATCCGCGGCGGCGGCGGCGCGGACGAGGATTTCGACACGTTGACGCTCGACAATCATCTGAACGCCAAGTTCGAAACCGGTCCGCTCAAGCACAACCTGCTCGCCGGCGTCGATTACCAGAACATCGTCGGTGAGAATGTGCAGCAGTTCAACACCGGGCAGACCAGCAACCCGCTGACCAGCATCCCCAATCTCAGCCTGTTCGCGCCGGTCTATGGCGGCACCTTGCCCAGCACCGACCTGACCGTGCTCGGCGCCGGCTATGTCAACAATTACCAGAAGCGCGATCAGGTGGGCGTCTATGTCCAGGATCAGATCGCGATCGGCCGCCTCCAGCTCATCGCCAGCGGCCGTTACGACTGGTATGATCAGACCACGATCAACAAGAAGACCGACACCGCCGCCTTCCTCAGCCAAAGCGCCTTCACGATGCGGCTGGGCGGGCTTTACGAGACCGCGATCGGCATCGCCCCCTATGTCAGCTATGCCGAATCCTTCGAGCCGCAGGCAGGCGCGACCTTCGATGGCCTGCCCTTCGATCCGGTGACCGGCCGCCAATATGAGGCCGGCATCAAATATCAGCCGCGCGGGCTCAACGCGCTGTTCACCGCCTCGGTCTATGACCTGCGCCGCCAGAAGGTGCCGGTGGGCGATCCCAATGCGGGCACCGGCGGCATTCCCGCGACGGCGCAGATCCAGATCGGCGAGGTGCGCGTGCGCGGCGTCGAGATCGAGGGACGCGGCGAGGTGGTGACCGGCGTCGATGTGATCGTCGCGGGCAGCTATACCGATGCGATCATCACCCAGGGCACGCCCGCCGCGGGCATCACCCCCACCACCACCGGCACCCGCCAGCTCGGCACCCCCGAATGGGCCGCATCCGGCTTCGTCTCCTGGGATCTCGGCAAGGGCGATCGCATCGCGGGGCCGCTGGGCGGTCTGCGCCTCGGCGCGGGCGCGCGCTATGTCGGCGGGTCCGACGGCACGACCACCTATGCGGTGGTCAACGGCGTGACCCAGTTCACCCGCTTCCACACCGACGGCTTCATCCTCGTCGACGCGCTGATCGGCTACGACCTCGGCCGCGCCACCCCCGCGCTCGCCGGCTTCGACCTCGCGGTCAACGCCGCCAACCTGTTCGACAAGACACATGTCAGCGCCTGCCCGTTCAACAACAGCTGCTATTTCGGCGCCGCCCGCACGGTGATCGGGTCGCTGCGCTATCGTTGGTAGGAACCCATAAATACCGGAAGAGCCAAGAAATTCGACGCCCGCGCCGAATTGCCCTCTCCCGCACTTTCGCGGGCGTGCGGCGGTTATGACGGGCCGATCATGCCCCCGGCATGATCTGTGGGATGCCGGGGGCATCCCACACCCGTCAGGACCGACGCACGCCCGCGAAGTGCGGGAGAGGGCTTTCGGCACAGCGCCAGCGCCAAACCCCATGGCGCCCCACCCCAATTTACCGGATACTCCCCCCGACTCGCCCGCACCTTCCACAAGGCGCCCGCCATGAGCCGACGAACGCCGATCCTCGCCTTCGCCCTGCTCCTGCTGTCGCTCGCCGGCAGCGCGGCGGCGGCCACGCCGAGCCGGGTCGAGCCCGCGCAGATCGCCTCGCGCAGCTTCGCGCACAGCCGGATCGGCATATCCCCCACCCGCCGCATCAACATCTATCTGCCCGCGGGCTATGACGAAGCCACGCGCCGCTTCCCCGTCATCTACTTCCTCTCCAACATGTTTGAGGATGAGACCGCCCCCTTCGCCGCGCACGACGCCCGGGCGTTGCTGGACGCGGCGATCGCCGATGGCGTGATCGGCGCGGTCATCCTCGTCACCGCGGATTTCACCACGCCGATCGGCGGCGGATGGTACGTCAATTCCGCCGCGACCGGGAATTGGGAAGACTTCATGGTCCGCGAGCTGGTGCCCTTCGTCGACGCCAGATACCGCACGCTCGCCAACCGCGACGCGCGCGGCATCGCCGGAGACCGGATGGGCGGCCACGGCGCCATCCGCTTCGGCATGCGCCATCCTGACCTGTTCGGCGCCGTCTATGCGCTGCACCCGATCGGCGCGGGGCTCGGCGTGCAGCCGATGGCGTCGCGGCCGGACTGGTCGCTGCTCCAGCGCGCGCGCTCGATCGACGATCTGAAGGACCAGGGCTTCACGCCGGTCTTCGCCTCCATCTATCAGGCGCACCTCCCCAATCCGGCGCGCGCGCCCCTGTTCTTCGATCCGCCCGCGCGGCGCGAGGGAGACAGGCTGGTGATCGACGCGGCGCTGACCGATCGGCTCGCCGCCAGCTTCGCGCTCGATCGACAGGTCGCGCGCTATGCGGACAATCTCCGGCGGCTGAACGGGCTGAAGTTCGATTGGGGCCGCAACGATCCGGTGACGGACCATATCGTCTCGCTCCAGGCCTTCGCCCGCACGCTCGACGAATATGGCGTGCCGCACGAGGCGGAGGAATATCATGGTGGCTGGGGAGACCGGACCTGGGGCCCCGCGGGCAGGATCGTCACGGATATGCTGCCCTTCTTCCGCACCCACCTGCGCGCAACGCCCGCCGATGCGCGCTGACCACCCGCCGACGACGACAGGCCCGCGCGCATGACCCGCATCCTCATCGCCGGCGCGACCGGCCTCATCGGCCGGCAGGCGCTCGCCCTCGCGCTGGCGGACGCGCGGGTGGCGCAAGTCGTCGCCCCCACCCGCCGCCCGCTGGAGCCGCACCCCAAATTGCTCAACCCCGTCGTCGACTTCACCCACCTCGCCGCCGACGCGCCATGGTGGGAAGTGGACGGCGCGATCTGCGCGCTGGGCACCACCCGCGCCACCGCCGGCTCCGCCGCCGCCTTCCGCAAGGTCGACCTCGACTATGCCCGCGCCATCGCCGGCAATGTCCGCCGCCACGGCGCCACGCGCTTCGCCTTGGTGTCATCAGTGGGCGCCAACCCACGCTCGCGCTTCCTCTACCTGCGCACCAAGGGCGAACTGGAACAGGCCCTCCGCGACCTCGGCTTCCCCACGCTGACGATCCTGCGCCCCGGCTTCCTCGGCGGCCACCGCGAGGAGGTGCGGACGGGCGAGCGGGTAATGGACGCGCTGCTGGGCGCCCTCGCGCAGGTGCTGCCGCGGCGGATGCGGATCAGCCGCTCGGAGCGGGTGGCCGAGGTGTTGGTGGAGGCGGCGGTGGCTGGGGCGCCGGGGGTGGAGGTTTTGGAGGCGGGGGTGTTTGTGTAGGAAAATGGGATCAGGGAGACGCAAGAGTGAGCCAAGCTGTCATTCCGCACCGGCTCGCTAAACGGCGGTTCCTGATAAGAGCCGACGTTCAGGTCTGGACCAATGGAGATCTGCTTCCGGTGAGCATCGGCCCGCCCTCTATCGGCGAGATGACCCACTAACCGACATTCAACTGATATTTTCCGTGAACCGAAAGCGGACGCCTGTCCACGATCAGAACACCTCGAAGCCTCAGCCTCGCGCGCTTCCCCAGCTACTCGACTCACCTGAAACACCCGCAGTTCGTTGCCTGATCTCGGCTCCTCGGCGTAGATTTACCGTGCGCAGGTGCTTAGATGGACACATTCATCGAGGGTGTCAGCCCAGAACGCATAGACACGGTCCGTCAGATACACCCGCTCTGCCGTGAGCACTTGTCCGTATCTCAAGAGCGGAAGCAGTTCGGATCCGGGCCAGCTGGCTCGGATGCCGCGGAAGGCTTCAAAGTTGATTGGTGCGCGTGATTATATAGTTTATTCATTTTTCGTCGCCAGTTTCAGCCCAGGACGAACAATGACGTTAGTTTTGAAGCAAATCGATCATGATGATCTTTGCCACGGGTGGGAATGGGAGGTCGAAGATATCGACCTGCTCGCCGAACGGGTCGCCCGCGTGGCGCTAGGACAGTATCGTCATGTCGCTCAGATACTTGAAGGTCTGGCTGGTACAACTCCAGGCGGATCAGCGCAGCACGCGGCGGATGCGCTCAAAAAGCTAAAGGTCGCAAAGAACGGCGATCCTTGGCAACGCGACGGCTGGCTGTTTCAGATCATATCCTGGATTGCAGCCAATCAGAAGAAGCAGGGAGCGACGCTTGCGCCACCCCACATTTTCCACGCTCACAAGGGGTTTGACGGCATGCAGCTGGAGCTTTCAGGTGATGAGAAATCCGTCACTGCCGTTGTCATTTTTGAGGACAAGGCGACTGAAGACGCGCGCGGGACGATCAAGCAGCATGTCTGGCCCGATATCGTAAAGATGGAAGCCGGCGAGCGCATCGCCGAACTAACCCACGAGGCGTCTGCAATTCTCGAGCGGCAGCAACACCTATATCCTGAGCTGAATGTCGATGACGCTATTGACCGAATTCTCTGGCAGCAGGCTCGCCGCTATCGCGTGAGCATCAGTATAGACGACAAGCACAAACCTGCTGAGAAGCGGCAGAAGCTCTTCAAACACTACGACATATCGGCAAACGGAGAAGTGTCCCGCCGCCGCGCCGAAACAATGCATTTCGATAATCTACGGCAGTGGATGACCGACTTCGCCGATTTGGTCGCCGCCAAGATTAGGGCGATTGCGAATGTTTGATCCTATCACATCCGCGCTGATCGCAGCGTCGCCACCGCTCGACGGGCTCGACCTTGAAGCCCTGCCCAAACGCCTTACCGAGGCGTTCGCCGACATCGTGGCCGCAAGGATCAGACTTCGCGGTGAAGAGGTTGAAGAAGCCTCCGAGACGCTTCGAGACACGTTGCTTGAGGTGCGCCGATTGGCGGCTGCGCACGAGGCCTTTGTCGCGCTTCTGCCGGAGCGTGAAAATCGCGCAGCGGCCGCTTTTGTCGCGGCATCCGCACATCAGGTGTGTCTCGCGGGCTCGGTTTCCGAGGACAACGGGTTTTCCTATCTGGATGGCGCGACCATCGCCCCCGAAATTTGCGCGACTTTACTCTTCATGGTGGCGGAAGCTCATGCTGACGCCGCCGAATGCTCTAAACATATCTCAGCCGATCCCGATGACGCGACGGCCGTGGAACAGGCGCTCGCTACCTCGATAAAGTTGCTGGTAACCGGACGGCTCGCCGACATTGTACAGTTGGAACTGCCTGACATTGACACCGGCCAGGCCACCCCCGAACAGGCGATCGACGCCCTCTTTTTGGAACTCCTCAAGGGCATCAAAAAGCTGGCCGCTCGGCTCCTATTGCCAGTGGATGCCGAACCTGCCGCCGGCGACGGCACTGAACCCGCAGCTGCCCACTTCGCGCGTGTTAAGGCGCTAAGTGTCGGCCAGCTTGAAGACGTGTTCGGGGCAGGCGATCACATCTTCAACCTGTTCCCTGGCCCCTTGCATTTAGCCAATCTGTTGATCGCGGTGGAACGCGATCTAGTCGAATCCGCGTTGGCCCGCGTGTCGCCGCCGCAGGGCGTTGACGGCGATGGGTGGTGGCAGATCATTCGCCGCATGGCCCGCAAGAGGCCGTTCCTGTGGCGCAATCACCGCGATGCAATCGCGAGCAATTACCTCGAAAAAGGAACGTCGTCGGCAATCAGCTTTCCCACCGGCGGCGGCAAGTCGACGCTTGCCGAGCTGAAAATCGCGACATCTCTTATCAGAGGCGAGAAAGTCATTTTCCTGGCCCCCACCCACGCGCTCGTCGATCAGACGACTCGGGCGCTGAAGAGCACATTCAACACCTTCGAGATCGTCGGCGACGTCGAGGACGACGTTACATTCTCCGACATCGTCGTCCTGCCGGAAATCATCGTTACGACGCCCGAACGCTGTCTGATGTTGCTGACGACGCAGCCCGAAGCGTTCGCGGATCTTGGGCTAATCGTCTTCGACGAATGCCACCTGCTCCACCCCCGCGATAGTGATCGCAGCCGCCGCAGCATCGACTCGATGTTGGCGATCCTCAACCTCACTATTGCCGCGCCCGAAGCCGACTTGCTCTTGCTTTCGGCGATGATGAAAAACGCCGGCGAAATCGCAAAATGGGTGGAAGAACTGACCGGCCGAACCTGCCTTTCGTTGAGCTTGGCGTGGAAACCAACCCGTCAGGTCCGCGGGAGCGTGGTCTATCCAGCCGACACCATCAAAGACCTAAAGGCGAAGCTCCAGCAAGCAAGGCAGGAATATCCGGATCATAAGAACACGCCGGTCGCGGTAAAACGCGAGTTGGTGGCCCAACCTTTCGGGTTCTTCAGTCTGTTGCAGACTTGGGCCAGCAAGAACCGCAACGACTACACTCTGCAACCGTTGCTCGATGATGCTCACCATCTGTCGACCGGCAGAGCCAAAGGCGGCGCGTGGTATCTGACGCCCAACGGAAATCACACGAGCGCGTTGATCGCCGCAGCAGCTGCTGCAAGCGGATTGAAGACGCTTGTTTTTGTGCAGTCGACCGTCCTCGCCGATTCATCGGTCAAAGAATTCCCCGAATTGATCGACGCCCGGAAGGTTAAGCTGACCGACGACGAGCTCGAACTTCATCGCCTAGCCGCCGAAGAGATGGGCGGGGCGGATCATTGCTATCTGACGCCGACCGCAAAGGGCAATTACCGCGGCGGCGCCGCCAGTCATCATGCGCTTTTGCTTCGCGAAGAACGGCTTCTTCACGAATCCCTCTTCAAGCGCAAAGACGGTATCGACGTTCTTTTTGCGACCTCGACCCTCGCACAAGGCATGAACCTGCCGAGCGAGGTGGTCATCATTTCGGGCGACAGCCGCTTCGACCCCGAAGCAGATAAGATGGCACAGCTGGAAGCTCATGAATTGCTCAATGCTGCCGGGCGGGCAGGACGGGCGGGCGAAAGTTCCCAGGGCTTCGTGCTTGTGGTGCCAAGCCGCGTCGTCGAATTCGACAATCAATCGAACCTGATCAACGCGCACTGGCTGACCTTGCAATCGATCTTTGCGCAGAGCGATCAATGCCTCATCATCGACGACCCGACGACCGCGCTTCTCGATAAGATTCATGCGGGCACTTTCGAGCAGGGGATGCCCGCCTATTTCCTGAGCCGGCTGCCCACATCGGATGAAAACGGGACCGATGCTCCCATCAGGTTGCTTCTGTCGCGCTCCTTCGCCGCGTTTCGTGCTCGGCAAAAAGGCGATGCCGATTGGGTTGAGAGCCGCATTGCCGCCGCTTTTGCCGCGCGGAAGAAAGCCGAGCCTGAAGGCGATGCGAAGTGGCTTGATCGCGTATCCGGGTTGACGGGCGTACCGGTCGCGATCCTCAACGATCTCAACGACCTTTTTACAAAGCCCGAAAATGCCGCAACAACCGAAGCGGCCATCGCCGCACTGATCGACTGGCTTAAAGTCAATCCGGCCTGCCTTTTGGAGCTTGTCCGACCGGAAAATGTCGAAGGCCTTTTCGGCGACCCGTACAAGAAGCTGACCTCGGACCGCGACCGGGGAAACTACGCGCTGCCCGTGATCGCAGCCCTGCTGGCGCAATGGATGAACGGAGCGCCGCTCAATGTTATGGAAACACGTTACCCCAAAGGTGGCGACAAGAGCCGCTGCGAATATTCGAGGCATTTCGTGCTGCGAATCGTGCCGGACCTAGCCTTCGTTGCGGGGTTGCCCGCGCGCCTATTCGCAGCGCAGAATGAAGAAGACACGCCGATTCCCATCGTACTCGCGACGCTTGGAAGTTGCGTTCGGGAAGGTTGCAATAGTCCCGAGAGCTTGGCTGTTCGTCTCGGCATGGGGCGGTCAATTTCGCGCGTTTCAGCGCGAGCGCGATACGACAAATTGCTTCCCTACTTCGAGCCCGGCGAACCTAACGAGTCATTCGAGCAAACAATTGAGCGATACCGCAGGGCTTCTACCTTGATACTCTTTCAAGAATTGTAGGGTCCCTGCCTATCGGGATGTCGGCCAACCCGACATAGCTATGCTCCTGCCCGATCGCCGGGGTCGTTGAAGGCTGTCTCGCCATCCAAGTATGCGGAGCGGGCGGCTAGGCCGCTAGTATGACCGACGAGAACAGAGTTTTGATCTAGCCATAGCCGGAATACTGGCCGGAGCAGCGCAGACGGTGGACGACTCGGAGTGCCACCATTCGTTGACGTTGATCAGCGCGATTGGCAGCTATCGGCGAAATCGGACGTTCACAGGATTCGGCAACAACGGCTGGAATTGGTCGCAAACCGTCACCCCAATGCAACGCCCGCCCCCTCAAAGGTCGGCCGAAAGCGCTCGATCAAATTGAACCAACGTTGCAACGCCGCTGACGCAAGCGCCCGCCGCCGTCTCATCCCACAAAAGAAAAAGGCCCGCCGGATCACTCCAGCGGGCCCTTCCCTACCTCACAGTCTGAACACCCCGGAGATCAGATCTCCGCGCCGTCCTCGCCATTGGTGTCGGCAACCACGGCGGCGAGCGCATCGTCGCCGGTGTCGTCCTGCACCGGGCGGCGAAGCTCGGCGTCATGCTCCTCAGCGGCCGACTTCGGCGCGATGAGGCTGGCCTGCCAGGCGCGCTGCTGGGCGCGCAGGGCGGCGTCCTTGCTCGACGCGGCGACGCGCAGGCGGTTCATGCCGGCGCCGGTGCCCGCCGGGATCAGGCGGCCGACGATGACATTCTCCTTGAGGCCGACGAGCGTGTCCTTCTTGCCCTGCACCGCAGCCTCGGTGAGGACGCGGGTGGTCTCCTGGAACGACGCGGCGGAGATGAACGAGCGGGTCTGCAGCGAGGCCTTGGTGATGCCCAGCAGGATCGGCTTGCCGGCGGCCGGCTGGCGGCCTTCGGCAATGACCTTCTCGTTGATCTCGGTCATCTCTTCCCAGTCGACCTGCTCGCCCGGCAGCAGCGTCGTGTCGCCCGCTTCGGTGATCTCAACCTTCTGCAGCATCTGACGAACGATCGTCTCGATGTGCTTGTCGTTGATCTTCACGCCCTGCAGTCGATAGACTTCCTGGATTTCCGACACGAGATATTCCGCGAGCGGCTCGATGCCGAGCACCTCAAGGATATCGTGCGGATCCGGGCTGCCGCCGATCAGGTTGTCGCCGCGCTTCACGAAGTCGCCTTCCTGAACGTCGATCACCTTCGACTTCGGGATCAGATACTCCACGACCTCGCCGCCATCCTCGGGCTGAATGCCGATCTTGCGCTTGGCCTTATAGTCCTTGCCGAACACGACACGGCCAGAGACCTTCGCGATGATCGCATTTTCCTTCGGCTTGCGCGCCTCGAACAGCTCCGCCACCCGCGGCAGACCGCCGGTGATGTCACGGGTCTTGGCGGCTTCGCGGCTCACGCGGGCGAGCACGTCACCAGCATGGACGTTCTGCCCTTCCTCGACCGAGAGGGTCGCACCCGGCGCCAGCATGTAACGCGCCGCCTCGCCCGAACCTTCGTCGAGCAGGGTGATGCGCGGACGCAGGTCTTCCTTGCGGTTGCGCGACTGGTTCTCGGTGATGACGCGCTGGGTGAGGCCGGTCGCTTCGTCGGTCTGCTCGGTGAGCGTGGCGCCCTCGATCAGATCCTGGAACTTCACGATACCGCCCTTCTCGGTGATGACCGGCATGGTGAACGGATCCCATTCCGCCATGCGATCACCCTTCGAGACCTTCGCGCCATCCTCGAACATCAGGTGGGCACCGTACGGGATACGGTGCACCGCCCGCTCGCGGCCCTCGGCGTCGATGATCGCCAGCTCGCCGTTGCGGGCAAGGGCGACGCGACGGCCGCGGCTGTCGGTGATGGTCGGCAGATCGCGGAGTTCGATCGTGCCGTCGGACACCGCCTCGAGGTTCGAGGTTTCGTTGAGCTGCGCAGCACCACCGATGTGGAAGGTCCGCATCGTCAACTGCGTGCCCGGCTCACCGATCGACTGCGCCGCGATGACGCCGACCGCCTCGCCGATGTTCACCGGCGTACCGCGGGCAAGGTCACGCCCGTAGCACTTGGCGCACACGCCCATCCGCGTCTCGCAGATCAGCGGGCTGCGGATCTTGACCGCCTGGGTGCCGATCGCCTCGATCTGCGCGATCATCGCCTCGTCGAGCAGCGTGCCCTCGGCGATCACCACCTCACCATTCTTGGTGTCGATGATGTCCTCGGCCGTGGTGCGGCCCAGGATACGCTCACCCAGCGACGCGATGGTGGCGCCGCCCTGGACGATCGCCTTCATCTCCAGCGCACGATCGGTGCCGCAGTCGAGCTCGACCACGGTGCAATCCTGCGACACGTCGACCAGACGACGGGTCAGGTAACCCGAGTTCGCGGTCTTCAACGCGGTGTCCGCGAGGCCCTTACGAGCGCCGTGGGTCGAGTTGAAGTACTCAAGGACGGTCAGGCCTTCCTTGAAGTTCGAGATGATCGGCGTTTCGATGATCTCGCCCGACGGCTTGGCCATCAGGCCGCGCATGCCGGCAAGCTGCTTGATCTGCGCGGGAGAACCACGGGCGCCCGAGTGGGCCATCATGTAGATGGCGTTGATCGGCTTTTCACGGCCGTCCTCACCCTTCTTGACCGCCTGGATCTCCTTCATCATCGCGGCAGCCACCTGGTCGCCGCAACGGCTCCAGGCGTCGATCACCTTGTTGTACTTTTCCTGCTGGGTGATCAGGCCGTCCTGATACTGCTGCTCATAATCCTTCACGAGCGCGCGCGTCTCGTCGACCAGCCCGTCCTTCTCGGCCGGGATGATCATGTCGTCCTTGCCGAAGCTGATGCCGGCGCGGAACGCGTGGCGGAAGCCCAGCGACATGATCGCGTCGGCGAACAGCACCGTCTCCTTCTGGCCGGTGTGGCGATAGACGATGTCGATGACGTCGCCGATCTCCTTCTTGGTCAGCAGGCGGTTGATCGTTTCGAACGGCACCTTGTGGCTCTTCGGCAGCGTCTCACCCAGCAGCATGCGGCCCGGGGTGGTCTCGACGCGCTTCAGATAGGTGTTGCCGTCCTCGTCGGTCTGCGGAACGCGGCTGGTCACCTTGGTGTGCAGCGTCACCGCCTTCGCGTTGAGCGCCTGGTGCACCTCCGCCATGTCACCCAGCAACATGCCCTCGCCCGGCTCATTCTCCTTCATCATCGAAAGATAATAGAGGCCGAGGACCATGTCCTGCGACGGCACGATGATCGGCTTGCCGTTCGCGGGGCTGAGGATGTTGTTGGTCGACATCATCAGCACGCGCGCTTCCAGCTGCGCCTCGAGGCTCAGCGGAACGTGGACGGCCATCTGGTCACCGTCGAAGTCGGCGTTGAACGCGGAGCAGACCAGCGGGTGAAGCTGGATCGCCTTGCCCTCGATCAGCACCGGCTCGAACGCCTGAATGCCCAGACGGTGGAGCGTCGGCGCGCGGTTCAGCAGAACCGGGTGCTCGCGGATCACCTCGTCAAGGATGTCCCAGACTTCCTTGCGCTCCTTCTCCACCCACTTCTTCGCCTGCTTGAGGGTCATCGAGAGACCCTTGGCGTCGAGGCGGGCATAGATGAACGGCTTGAACAGCTCGAGCGCCATCTTCTTGGGCAGGCCGCACTGGTGCAGCTTGAGTTCCGGACCGGTCACGATGACCGAGCGGCCCGAATAGTCGACGCGCTTGCCCAGCAAGTTCTGACGGAAGCGGCCCTGCTTGCCCTTGAGCATGTCGGACAGCGACTTCAGCGGGCGCTTGTTGGCGCCCGTGATCGTGCGGCCGCGGCGGCCATTGTCGAACAGAGCGTCGACCGCTTCCTGCAGCATGCGCTTTTCGTTGCGGACGATGATGTCCGGCGCGCGCAGCTCCATCAGCCGCTTCAGGCGGTTGTTGCGGTTGATGACGCGGCGATACAGGTCGTTGAGGTCCGAGGTCGCGAAGCGGCCGCCGTCCAGGGGCACCAGCGGGCGCAGCTCGGGCGGGATGACCGGGATGACTTCCAGGATCATCCATTCCGGGCGGTTGCCGGAATCGATGAAGCTCTCGACGACCTTCAGCCGCTTGATGATCTTCTTGGGCTTCAGCTCGGACTTGGTCTCGGCCAGTTCCTTGAGCAGCGCCTCGCGCTCACCCTCGAGGTCGAGGCTTTCGAGCATGATGCGGACCGCCTCGGCGCCGATGCCGGCGCTGAACGCGTCCTCACCATATTCGTCCTGCGCCGTCAGCAGCTCATCCTCGGTGAGGAGCTGATACTTGTCGAGCGCGGTCAGGCCCGGCTCGATGACGATGTAGGATTCGAAGTACAGCACGCGCTCGAGCTGCTTGAGCTGCATGTCGAGCAGCAGGCCGATGCGCGACGGCAGCGACTTCAGGAACCAGATGTGCGCAACCGGGGCGGCGAGCTCGATATGGCCCATCCGCTCGCGGCGGACCTTCGAGACCGTGACCTCGACGCCGCACTTTTCGCAGACGATGCCCTTGTACTTCATGCGCTTGTACTTGCCGCACAGGCACTCGTAATCCTTGATCGGACCGAAGATGCGCGCGCAGAACAGGCCGTCACGCTCGGGCTTGAACGTGCGATAGTTGATCGTCTCGGGCTTCTTGATCTCGCCGAACGACCAGCTGCGGATACGCTCCGGGCTGGCGATGCCGATCTGGATCTGGTCGAAGGTTTCGGGCTTCGCGATCGGATTGGCGAAATTGGTCAGTTCGTTCATGTCTTAATCCCTCTCGAGGGCGAATAGGTCGGCCGGGTGGAGCGGCGCCGCCGTCAGGCGGCGCCATCCCGATCTCACTCGGCAGCCTCGGGCAGCGCGTCGTCGTCGGCCTCGTCGGCCAGCGCGTTGAGCTCCACGTTGAGGCCCAGCGAACGCATTTCCTTGACGAGCACGTTGAAGCTCTCCGGAATGCCGGCCTCGAACGTGTCGTCACCCTTGACGATCGCCTCGTAGACCTTGGTGCGCCCGATCACGTCGTCCGACTTCACCGTCAGCATTTCCTGCAGCGTGTAGGCGGCGCCATAGGCCTGGAGCGCCCACACCTCCATCTCGCCGAAGCGCTGGCCGCCGAACTGCGCCTTGCCGCCCAGCGGCTGCTGGGTGACGAGGCTGTACGGCCCGATCGAACGCGCGTGGATCTTGTCGTCCACGAGGTGGTGGAGCTTCAGCATGTAGATGTAGCCCACGGTCACCTTGCGATCGAACTGGTCGCCGGTGCGGCCGTCGAACAGCTCCACCTGGCCGCTCTCGTCGAGACCCGCCAGCTTGAGCATGTGCGCCACGTCGCTCTCGCGGGCACCGTCGAACACCGGCGTCGCCATCGGCACGCCGTTCTTCAGGTTCACCGCAAGCTCGACCACTTCGTCGGTGCTGCGTGCCTCGATGTCGGCGTGATAATCCTCGCCATACACCGTCTTCAGGCGCTCCCGCACCGCTTCCGGCGGGGTGCCTGCAGCGCTGCCGCCATTCTCACGCCACGCTTCCAGCGCTTCGGTGATCTGGCGGCCCAGGCCGCGCGCGGCCCAGCCCAGATGCGTCTCGAAGATCTGCCCGACGTTCATGCGCGAAGGCACGCCCAGCGGGTTGAGCACGATGTCGACCGGGGTACCGTCCGCCAGGAACGGCATGTCTTCGGCCGGCAGGATGCGGCTGATGACGCCCTTGTTGCCGTGACGGCCGGCCATCTTGTCGCCCGGCTGCAGCTTGCGCTTCACCGCGACGAACACCTTGACCATCTTCAGCACGCCCGGCGGCAGCTCGTCACCGCGCTGCAGCTTCTCGACGCGATCCTCGAACTTGCGAACGATCAGGCCGACGGCATCGTCATACTGCGCCTTCACCGCTTCCAGGTCGGACTGGCGGGCATCGTCCTGAACGGCGAACTTCCACCAGTCGTGACGCTCGACCTCGCCGAGCAGCTGCTCGTCGATCTCGACGCCCTTGCGCACGCCCTTCGGAGCCGCGGTCGCGACCTGGCCGATCAGCATCTCGCGCAGGCGATTGAAGGTCGCCCGGTTGAGAATGCCGCGCTCGTCCTCGCGGTCCTTGGTCAGGCGGTCGATCTCCTCGCGCTCGATCGCCATCGCGCGCTCGTCCTTGTCGATGCCGTGGCGGTTGAACACGCGCACCTCGACGACCGTGCCGGCGACGCCCGGGGGCAGACGCAGCGAGGTGTCACGCACGTCGCTGGCCTTTTCGCCGAAGATCGCGCGGAGCAGCTTTTCTTCCGGCGTCATCGGGCTTTCGCCCTTCGGCGTGATCTTGCCGACCAGGATGTCGCCCGGCTCCACCTCGGCGCCGATATAGACGATGCCCGCCTCGTCGAGGTTGCGCAGCGCCTCCTCGCCCACGTTCGGGATGTCGCGGGTGATGTCTTCCGGCCCGAGCTTGGTGTCGCGGGCCATCACCTCGAACTCTTCGATGTGGATCGAGGTGAAGACGTCATCCTTCACGATCCGCTCGGAGATCAGGATGGAGTCCTCATAGTTGTAGCCGTTCCAGGGCATGAACGCGACGAGCGCGTTGCGGCCCAGCGCCAGCTCGCCCAGCTCGGTCGACGGACCGTCGGCAATGATGTCGCCATCGTTGACGATGTCGCCCACCTTCACCAGCGGACGCTGGTTGATGCAGGTGTTCTGGTTCGAGCGCTGGAACTTCATCAGCGTGTAGATGTCGACGCCGGATTTGCCGGCCTCGACGTCTCCGGTCGCGCGGATGACGATGCGGGTCGCGTCGACCTGGTCAACGATGCCCGACCGGCGCGCCGCGATCGCGGCACCCGAGTCACGCGCCACCGTCTCTTCCATGCCGGTGCCGACGAACGGCGCCTCGGCACGAACCAGCGGCACCGCCTGGCGCTGCATGTTCGAGCCCATCAGCGCGCGGTTGGCGTCGTCATTTTCCAGGAACGGGATCAGCGACGCCGCGACCGACACGAGCTGCTTGGGGCTCACGTCCATCAGGGTGATGTGATCGCGCGGCGCCATCAGGAATTCGCCGGCCTCACGCGCCGAGATCAGATCCTCGGAGAAGCTGTGGTCGTCGTTCAGCTCAGCGTTCGCCTGCGCGATCGTGTGCTTCGCTTCTTCCATCGCCGAGAGATAGACGACTTCCTGCGTCACCTTGCCGTCCACGACCTTGCGGTACGGCGTCTCGATGAAGCCATACTTGTTGACGCGGCTGAACGACGCCAGGCTGTTGATCAGACCGATGTTCGGGCCTTCCGGCGTTTCGATCGGGCAGATGCGGCCATAGTGGGTCGGGTGAACGTCGCGGACCTCGAAGCCCGCGCGCTCGCGGGTGAGACCGCCCGGCCCGAGCGCCGAGACGCGACGCTTGTGCGTCACTTCGGAGAGCGGGTTGGTCTGGTCCATGAACTGCGACAGCTGCGACGAACCGAAGAACTCGCGCACCGCAGCAACCGCGGGCTTCGCGTTGATCAGGTCGTTCGGCATCACCGTCGACACGTCGACCGACGACATGCGCTCCTTCACGGCGCGCTCCATGCGGAGCAGGCCGACGCGATACTGGTTCTCCAGCAGCTCGCCCACCGAACGCACGCGGCGGTTGCCGAGATTGTCGATGTCGTCGATCTCGCCCTTGCCATCCTTCAGGCCGACCAGCGTCTTGACGACCGCGAGGATATCCTCGGTGCGCAGCGTGGTGACGGTGTCCTCGGCGTCGAGCTCGAGGCGCATGTTGAGCTTCACGCGGCCCACGGCCGAGAGGTCGTAGCGCTCCGGATCGAAGAACAGGCCGGCGAACAGCGCCTCGGCGGTCTCCTTCGTCGGCGGTTCGCCGGGGCGCATCACGCGATAGATGTCGGCGAGCGCATGGTCGCGCTCTTCCGCCTTGTCCGCCTTCAGCGTGTTGCGGATCCAGGGGCCGGTGTTGACATGGTCGATGTCGAGCAGCTCGATCCGGTCGATGCCGGCCTTGTCGAGCAGTTCGAGATTCTCGGCCGAAACCTCGTCGCCCGCCTCGATGTAGATGCGGCCGGTCGACTCGTCGATCAGGTCATAGGCGCTGTAGCGGCCGAAGATCTCCTCGGTCGGGATCAGCAGCATCTGCAGGCCGTCGCGGCCGGCCTTGTTGGCCGCGCGCGGGCTGATCTTGGTGCCCGCCGGGAACACGACCTCGCCCGACGACGCGTCGACGACGTCGAACGTCGGCTTCTGGCCGCGCCAGTTCTCGACGACATAGGGAACCTGCCAGCCGCCCTCGCCACGGACGAAGGTGACCGTGTTGTAGAAGTGGTTGAGGATCTCTTCGGAGTTCAGGCCGAGCGCATAGAGCAGCGCGGTGACCGGCAGCTTGCGCTTGCGGTCGATACGGACGTTGACGATGTCCTTGGCGTCGAACTCGAAGTCCAGCCACGAGCCGCGATACGGGATCACGCGCGCAGCGAACAGATACTTGCCCGAGGCATGGGTCTTGCCGCGGTCATGATCGAACAGCACGCCGGGCGAACGGTGCATCTGGCTGACGATCACGCGCTCGGTGCCGTTCACGATGAACGTGCCGTTCTGCGTCATGAGCGGCATGTCGCCCATGTAGACGTCCTGCTCCTTGATATCGAGCACGGAGCGGGTTTCGGTGTCGGCGTCGACCTCGAACACGATCAGGCGCAGCGTCACGCGCATCGGCGCCGCATAGGTGATGCCGCGCTGGCGGCACTCGTCCGTGTCGTACTTCGGCTCTTCGAGCTCATAATGCACGAAGTCCAGCTCGGCGGTGCCGGCGAAGTCGCGGATCGGGAACACGCTGCGCAGCGTCTTTTCCAGGCCGGAGACATAGCCGGTCGCCGGATCGGAGCGCAGGAACTGTTCGTAGGATTCGCGCTGCACCTCGATCAGGTTCGGCATCTGCACCACTTCGTGGATGTTGCCGAAAACCTTGCGGATGCGCTTCTTCGCGGTGCCGGAAGCGGGAGCTGCCTTGGTCGCCATGGTCGGTGTTCGCCCTCTCGGTCGTCAATACAGGCGCGCAGACAGACGCAAAAAGCCGCGAGCTCCCACTATGGGAAGCCGCAGCTCCAGCGTCTAAAAACCCCTGCCCGCCTATTCGACCGATGCACTGCGCGACGGCGCATCATTTCCCGACGAACTGGGGTGAAGCCGCCATATAGGCGCAGGGCTGCCGCGAGTCAAACCCGCTGATTTTTGCAGCTCGTCCCCGCGCCGCCACGACTCGTCCCGATATGCGCCGGTTGCACGGGGCGCATCCCAGCATTCGAACATTTCACTTATGCTATGACGAAAGATCCCTTCTCTTATCGTCGCGCGGTCGCTCTGCTTCTCGCGGCCACCGCGCTTCCCTTCACCCCCGCGCTCGCGCAGGATGCTGCCGCACCTGCGCAAGGCAGTTCGGTGGCGCCGCCTCCGGTGACGACCACGGTCGCGCCGCCAGCGGCCGCCCCCGTTGCACCCGCCGCGACGGCGCCGATTACCGCATCGGCTATCGACGCCCCGCCGGTAACGCGCACCGCGCCGCCGTCGGTCACGACCACGGCGATGCCGACCGCGGCACCACCCGCGGTGCCCGACGCGAGCCCGCCGGCACGCGAGGCCGCCGAGCGCCCGGCGCCGCGTCGCGCCGAGCGTGCCCAGCTGCGCGCCACGCCCCCGGCCGAACGCGCTGCCCCGGCGCCGGCCGCCCAAGCGGCCCCCGCGCCTGCACCGGTCGCAGCGGCCCCTGCCGCCGCGCCCCAGCCGGAACCCGCCGCGGCCCCGGCGCCGGCCGAACCCGCGACAGGCGCCCCCGCACCGACCGCGACAGCCACCGACTCGCGGATGGCGTGGATCATCGGCGGCATCGCCGTGATGGTCCTGATCGCCGGTGCCGCCATGCTGCTCCGCCGCCGTCGAGATCCTGTCGGTACGCCGGTCGCGGACGACCCCGGCATCGCGCCGCTGCCCGCCTTCGCACCGCAAGCGACCGCAGCGACCAGCGGTGACGCCGCGATCGAACCGACCCGCCCTGCGCCGTCGGCCCCGCTGTTCAACGCCGCGCCGGCCTCTGCCGCCGCCGTTGCCGCCGCGCATGACCGCAAGGCCGCGCTGCGCGATCGCTTCGCCGGTGAGCCGGTCGATCCCTATCTGGCCGAGGTCGCGCGCCGCCGTTCGGTCACGCCCACTGCGCCGGTCGACCCGTATCTTGCCGAGATCGAGCGCCGCCGCAAAACGGTGACCGCCGAGCCGGTCGATCCCTACCTCGCGGAGATCGCGCGTCGACGCACCGCGCAGGCGACCAACACTTCGCCGGTCCCGGCCAGCCGCGAACCCGCGCTGGTCTGATCCAACCCTTCACATCCTGAAAGGCAGCGGCCCGCCATCCCCCGATGGCGGGCCGCATTGCACGCAACGATCACCAGAAACGGAAAAAAGGGGACGGCCCCAAGGCCGCCCCCTTTCTCCTGATCGCAAAAGCGCTCGGGTGCGGGCGCTTGGCCCGCAGTCCGATTACTTGAGCTCGACGGTCGCGCCGGCGTCCTCGAGCTGCTTCTTGATCTTCTCGGCTTCGTCCTTGCCGATGCCTTCCTTGACCGCCTTCGGCGCGGCCTCGACGAGGGCCTTCGCTTCGGTCAGGCCCAGGCCGGTGATGGCGCGGACTTCCTTGATGACGTTGATCTTCTTGCCACCGTCGCCGGTGAGGACCACGTCGAACTCGGTCTTCTCTTCCTCGGCCGGAGCAGCGGCGCCACCGGCGCCACCCGGAGCGGCAACGGCGACGGCCGCGGCGGCCGAAACGCCCCACTTCTCTTCGAGAAGCTTCGAGAGCTCGGCGGCCTCGAGGACGGTCAGTTCGGAAAGCTGTTCGACGAGGGTGTTGAGGTCAGCCATTTGATATCTCCAAATCGGGCCCGTGAGCCCATCATGTTCAGGTCAAAAAAGTGTGCGTAAGGGACTGCCCGATCGCTCAGGCGGCTTCCTTGTCCTTTTCCGCGTAGGCGTTCAGCACGCGCGCCAGCTGCGCCGCCGGAGCCTGCGTGACGGTCGCGAGCTTGGTCGCCGGAGCAACCAGCAGGCCCACGATCTTCGCGCGCAGCTCATCGAGCGACGGCATGGTGGCGAGCGCCTTGATGCCATTGGCGTCAAGAACCGTCGCGCCCATCGCCCCGCCGACGATCTCGAACCTGTCGGTCGTCTTGGCGAAGTCCACCGCAACCTTGGCTGCGGCGACCGGGTCGGGCGAGGTGGCGAGACCGACCGGACCCGTGAGCATATCGCCCACGCCCACATAGTCGGTGCCGCCGAGCGCGATCTTGGCAAGCTTGTTCTTCGAGACCTTGTAGCTCGCGCCGGCCTCGCGCATCTTCGTCCTCAGCGCCGTCGACTGGGCGACGGTGAGGCCGAGATTGCGGGTGACAACCACCACGCCAACCTCGGAAAAGGTGCGGTTCAGCTCGGCAACGGAGGCGGCCTTTTGAGCACGATCCATGCCATTCTCCACTCAATTCCGGCGCCGCGACCATCGCGACGCCAGCAATCCTCGCGGCCTGCGCGCACGGAAATCCGCACACGCCGAACGCGAGGCACTATGTCCGAGGGGAATGGCTACCTGACATGACGGGGACCAGGCCCGTCCGGCAGGCCCGTTCGACGCGATGCGCCAACGGGCGAGAAACTCTTCCCCGTCTAGGCTGGAGATTAAGAGGGCCCGATTGCCCTCACCAACTGTCTCGGACGGTATGACCGACGCACTGCGCCGACCAAGGGCGGCCGCTTAGCAGATTCGGCAGGCCGGTCAAGCCCGCACTGGCATCCTCACGCCGCCTCCACCGCCAGCGGCACATAGACCGGCCCCACTTCGGGCATGCCGCTCATCCGCACATCGCCGGCCAGCGCGATCGATCGCGTGCGCGCGAGCAATTGCCCCAAGGCGATGCGGAATTCCAGCCGCGCCATCGCCATACCCGCACAGCGGTGCGCCCCTCGCCCGAAGGCGAGATGGTCGTAGACATTGGCGCGATCGATGCGGAACTCGTCAGGCGCCTCGAACACCGCCTCGTCGCGATTGGCAGAGGCATAAGCAAGCGCGATCGGCTCGCCGGGGCGGATATCCCGCCCGCCCAGTTCCACACCATGACGGGTGGTGCGCGCGAAGCCGCGATAGGGCGTGTAGAGCCGCAGGAATTCCTCCACCGCCGCCTCCATCGACGCCGGCTCGGCCCGCAGCCGCGCCTGCAGGTCCGGATGCCGCGCGAGATGGACGGCGACGCTGCCCAGGAACACCGGCGGCGCCACCAGCCCCACAACCAGGATCTGCCGCACGCACCCCACCAGCATCTCGTGCGGCAGCGGCGCGCCCTCGGCGTCGACCGCGGCGAGCAGGCTGCTGACCGGATCGACCTCCGGATCGAGCGGCGCCACCCGCCGCTCCGCGATCAGGTCGCGCGCAAGATCGTAGAGGATCTCGCTGGTCTTCGAAACGGTCACGACATCGAACGCCTCCCACGCCTTCACGAAGGTCTGCGCGGTGCGCCACAGCAGGTCGGTCTGCGCTTCCGAAAGCTGGAACCAGTCGGCGAACAGCAGCGCCGGCAGCGGGCTGCCGAACCCCTCGACGAAATCGCCGCCGCCCGCCGCGATATAGGTATCGAGCAGCGACGCAACGTGGCGCTCGATCACCGGTTCGATCGCGGCGATCCGGCGCGCGCTCAGCGCCCGGTCGATCGCGCGGCGATAGGGCGAATGTTCGGGCGGATCGAGGTGGAGCGGCGGCCGCCGGCCGGTGGCGGAAGCACCGGGCACGACGTTGCGCACGGTGGTGGTGAATTCCAGCGGATCGTCGAGGATGCGCTTTATGTCGGCATAGCGGGTGGCGATCCAGAAGCCGCCGAACGCGTCGCTGTGCGCCACCGGGCAGCGTTCGCGCAGGTCCGCGAACACGCGGTGCGGCGTGTCGAAATCCTCATGTACGAGGGGATCATAGTCCTGCCCCTGCCAGCGCGCGTCGGCCATGCCGCCTCTCCTCTCGCTTCTCGTGTCGCGAATCTCGTTGACACATAATTGTTCTGTCGCATAGCATTTTGCGCAAGGAGAGAGAGGCTTGCACTACTTTGGCAGGTTGAAGGAACCGGCTGGAATCGTCGTTGATTCTCGTGTGTCAGTGTAGGCTGACGGATCAACGGCGATGGCGGTGAACG
>NZ_JBNPXQ010000010.1:0-167995 GCF_050433225.1 Sphingomonas zeicaulis
CAGCGAGGCAGACGCCGGGCGCCATGCACCTTCTGGATGAAATGCTTGATCATCTGCTCGGCGACTTCGATGTCGGAGATGACGCCATCGCGGATCGGCCGGACAACCCTGATCTGCCTCGGTGCCTTGCCCATCATCAGCTTCGCATCGTCACCCACGGCCTTGACGCGGCTCGCGCCGTCGACCGTCTCGATCGCAACGACGGAAGGCTCGTTGAGGATGATGCCCCGCCCGCGGACATGAACCAGCGTGTTCGCGGTGCCGAGATCGATTGCCATGTCCTGGGAAAACGCGCTTAGCCAGCGTTTGAAAATCATCGAAATCGAGACCCTGTTGTTCAGATGCCGCTTGGCGTGACCCGTCTGGAGCCGGATCCAGGTGGGCGCTGCACGTGTTGCGACCGCATGACGATGGAGATCGGAAAGAGCGTGGGCCGGTCCGCAGACGGAGCGGCAGATACGCGGACGGAGCCAAAACCCTTGGTAAACGAAAAATATTCCGCCTAATGAGCCTTACTCGGCCTGCCTTAAATTCGCGAAATTCTACCGATCCTTCCCAAATTTGAGATAAATCAAATCGTTGCTGTATGCAAATTTAGTGTGAAAATATTGCATTTAATGACAGGGATCAGCGGTAACGTTTTTTCTCGGGATCAGGGGAATCAGGTGCCGTCAGGCAATTTGTTGAAGTCGATCAAATCAGATGCTCCTGCTTCACTTGTCGTTGCCCTGGTCGCATTACCGCTTTGCCTCGGTGTCGCACTGGCGTCCGGGGCGCCGCTTTTTTCCGGCATCATTGCGGGTGTGGTCGGCGGTGTGGTCGTCGGGGCCCTGTCCGGAGCGCGACTGTCGGTGAGCGGACCGGCGGCGGGGCTCACCGTCATCGTTTTTGACGCCATTCAGGCGCTGCCGAGCTTCGAGGCGTTTCTGCTCGCGGTGGTTCTTGCCGGCATCATGCAAATCCTGTTCGGCCTGACCCGATCGGGCGTTCTCAGCGAGTTCGTCCCATCCTCGGTGGTAACCGGCATGCTCGCCGCGTCGGCCTCATCCTGATCCTCAAGCAGGTACCGCATGCCGTCGGTTATGACGGCGACTATTCCGGCAGTTTCGCCTTCTTCCAGGCGAACGGCTACACTACCTTCTCGGCGATCTCTCATGCGCTGCGGGAGAGCGTTCTGTGGGGCGAGCTCCTGATAAGCTCCGCAAGCCTATTTTTTCTCTTCTGGTGGGATCATGCCCGCCCCTCAACGGGATTGCTCAGGTTCGTTCCCGGACCGTTGATCGTCGTTCTTATCGGCGTTCTCGGCAATCTGATGCTGGGCTATGTGGCCCCTGCGCTGCACATTCAGCCTTCGCATCTTGTCCAGGTGCCGGTCGCGAACGGCGTCGGCGGCTTTCTATCGCTATTCGAACTGCCGGATTTATCCGCGATCGGGAACCACGCAGTCTGGGCCACCGCGGTGACGGTGGGAATCGTCGCGACGCTGGAATCGCTTCTCAGTGTCAAGGCGGTCGACGAGATCGACCCGCGACGCGCGTTGACGGACAAGAACCGCGAACTCTTCGCGCACGGCAGCGGCAACATCGTCTCGGGCCTGATGGGGGGTATTCCCGTCACGTCGGTGATCGTCCGCTCGTCGGCGAACGTCGAGGCGGGCGCGGAGAGCAAGTTGTCGACCATCCTGCACGGAACATGGCTGTTGCTGAGTGTCATGCTGATTCCGACGGTGCTGAACCATATCCCGCTGTCCGCGCTGGCCGCGATCCTGATCGCCACAGGCTACAAGCTGGCCAAGCCCAAGCTGTTTCTCCAACGCTATCGACAGGGCTGGACGCAGTTCATCCCGTTCGTCGCCACCGTCGCGGCCATCCTCCTGACGAATTTGCTGACTGGCATCCTGGTCGGTCTGGCGATCGGCTTCGTTTTCGTCGTGGGGAGGAATTTTCGTTCGGCGATCACCTTTGTTTGCGACGATGATGATTGCCTCATCCGCGCCCGACGAAACCTGTACTTCATCCACAAATATGAACTGCAACGCGAGTTGGCCCGCGTCCCCGATGGCCGCAACCTCCTGATCGACCTCTCGTCGACGAACTACGTCGACCTCGACAACATCGATGTCATCAATGCGTTCATCACGGGAGCGATATATCGCGACATCAGGGTGGTTGTCCGGGGCGACATCGCCCGGCGCAGCGCCCCGCTCATCAATGCCCCCGGGCTCGAGGTCAGCTTCGCATGAGATTGTACAAACAACTGCTCCTTGCCAATCGCGCTTGGTCGTTTGAACTGCTCGACGAGAACAGCGACTTCTTCAGCCGGCAGGTTGCGGGCCAGAAGCCCGATTTTCTGTGGATCGGGTGTTCAGATAGCAGGGTTGGACCTGAGCAGATCACGATGACGCCCCCAGGCGGCATGTTCATTCATCGCAACATTGCGAACCTGATCGACGATCACGACCTGAATTGCATGGCGGTGCTGCAATATGCGGTCTGCGTGCTAGAGGTGAAGCATATCATTCTGTGCGGGCACCATGGCTGCGGGGGAATCAAGGCGGCGCGGACTGGTGGCACCGAGGGTGCGGTCGATCGATGGCTTGCAAACGCTCGCGCCGTTCATTCGGCGCACGCCGCAGAGATCGAGGATGCCGGTGACGAAGATGCGCGCATCAATCGGTTCGTCGAGGTCAACGTTCGCGAGCAGCTCATTCGCCTCGCCCGTACAGCCGTCGTGCAGAAACGCTGGGCATCCGGCATTCCGCTGGCGCTGCATGGCTGGGTCTATGATCTGCGCGACGGCGTGATCAAGCCGCTGCTGGAACTCGATGCCGCGGCGCCGCTCGACGACGTCGAGGCGCCTGCGCCGGTTCTCTGACTGGCCTCGAAGTCTCGTCGTTTGGCGAATGATTCTCGGGCTCGTGAAGATCGGCGCCCCCTTCGAGGGTCGTCGGCGCCGGTTTGCCACCCCGCCTTCTCCGCGCCCAGTTCTGTCCGATAAGGAAGGCGGGTTCAACAGGTGGTTGCAACACGTCATGCCCGAAGCAAGAAGCGGTGTGAGCGATGAAGCAGCAGCAGCGGACCCATTACTCGGCAGCGCAGCGAGCTGAGATTTGGGACCCCTGGCAGCGCGGCGAGTCGATGAGTTCGATCGGTCGCCACATCGACCGGCAGTCGTCATCGATCTTTTCGGTGCTGTCGCGGTCGGGAGGGATACGGCCGGTCGAGCGTGGGCGATCGGTGCGGGCGCTGGCGGCCCTGCTTGGGCGCGCGCCCTCGACGATCAGCCGTGAGATCGGTCGCAATGGTGGGCGGGACGCCTATCGTGCGACGGTGTCGGACCAGGCGGCCTGGGAGCGTGGGCGACGTCCCAAGCTCTGCAAGCTGGCTTGCCAGCCCGCCTTGCGGCGAACAGTATCGGCCAAGCTGCGGCGCAAATGGTCGCCGGAGCAGATCGCAGGCTGGCTCAGGCGCAGCTTTCCGGACGAAGAGCGGCATCGGGTGTCACACGAGACCATCTACAAAAGCCTGTATATCCAGGCGCGTGGTGTGCTGAAGAAGGAGTTGCTCGAGCATCTGCGGGCAAGGCGCACGATCCGGCGGTCGCGCCATGCCAGCCTGAAACGCGATGGGCTCGGCCAGATCAAGGATGCGATCTCGATCAGCGAAAGACCCGCGGCGGTTGAGGGCCGCGCCGTGCCCGGGCATTGGGGGGGGGTGATCTCCTCTTGCGGGCTCGAAACAGTCACATCGTGACGTTGGTCGAACGCCAATGCCGCTACGTTGTCCTGGCCAAGGTCGCGAGCAAGGAAACCGTCACCTTGGTCTCGGCGCTGATCAGGCAGGCACACAAGCTACCTCGCGCGCTTTACCAATCGCTGACCTGGGATCGAGGCAAGGAGCTTGCCGATTCGAGATTGTAAACGCGCGTGCTATGCATTGATAACGCGAGAATGACGGTTGCTCACATATGGTTAAACGCAACAATGTTGGTTGCAGAACGCCTCAAATACCTTCCGCCAGCACGGAGAGGTTGGCGCTCGCCTCCGGCGCCGTTCGCTGGGCGCTGCCGTTTGATGGAAATGTGCGCTGGACAGCTACATGCGGGGGATGGGGAACGCCCACCACGGGCATGGACATCCCGGACAGAGTGTCTCAGGCTTCCGCCATCGCTTCAGACAAAGCCAACGACAATTAGCTCAAGCGGCGCAACATTGCGCGCCGTGCCAATAATGTTGGTAACATGACGCTGCTAAGCAGCTTGCGACTGCGAACTGAAAATGGCGCTGCCGGTTCATCAGCAGGAGATTCAACGCCACCTCCGCCGGCGGCGCAAGCCAAAGGCGCACGATCGATCAACCATCATGCAACAGCCGACCCGTCAACGACGACGCATCAACTTGTAATAAACCGACGAAATTCATACCGCCGCGAGACCGCCGCGGCCGTGGCTGCCAAATGGCAACGTGCGGCACTCCGCCCGGGCATGGCGCGTCGACATCGGGCAGGGGTGTCACGGCCGGATCGTCACGTGCCTGCACTGCTGATCGACGACCCCGCAACTCGGGCGGAACCGGGCAGCCGCCACCGGAGAACATGAGACAGGGCGGGGAGGCGGCATAGGCTTTCTCGGTACGACCGCTGCGCCCTCCCGTTGCACGAGCCGCGGGGTTGTCCACCCAGGCGCGCTCATTGGGGCTTGCCGCGGCGCCTCATCGCCATCCGAGCGCGGGCGCGACCTGCGTCAGCAACGCCTCGAGCAGATGCACATTATAGGCCACGCCCAACTGGTTGGGCACGGTCAGCAGCACCGTGTCCGCCTCGGCAATCGCTTCGTCGGCGCGCAACTGTTCGATCAGCCTCTCAGGCTCGGCGGCATAGGTGCGGCCGAAGACAGCGCGCATATTGTCGATCAGCCCGATCTGGTCGCTGCTGTCTCCCCGGCCGAAGTAGGCGCGGTCGCGGTCGTCGACGAGCGCGAAGATCGAGCGCGAAACTGACACGCGCGGCGTTCGGGTGTGCCCGGCTTCTTTCCACGCGGTACGAAAGAGGCGGATCTGCTCGGCCTGCTGAACGTGAAACGGCTGGCCCGACTCGTCCGCCTTCAGTGTCGAGCTCTGCAGGTTCATGCCCATCTTCGCGGCCCAAACCGCGGTGGCGTTGGAGGCCGAACCCCACCAGATGCGATCCTTCAGCCCGTCCGCGAAAGGCTCGAGCCGCAACAGCCCCGGCGGGTTCGGGAACATCGGATTGGGATTGGGCTGGGCAAAGCCCTTGCCGTCGAGAAGCTTTAGGAAGGTCTCGGCATGGGCACGGCCCATGTCGGATGCGTCCTGCCCCTCCGCCGGCGCATAGCCGAAATGCCGCCAGCCATCGATGACCTGCTCGGGCGAGCCGCGGCTGATGCCGAGTTGCAGCCTGCCACCGCTGATCAGGTCCGCAGAACCTGCGTCCTCGAACATGTAGAACGGGTTCTCATAGCGCATGTCGATCACGCCGGTGCCGATCTCGATCCGCTGCGTGCGGGCGCCGACCGCCGCCAGCAGCGGGAAGGGGGATGCGAGCTGGCGGGCGAAATGATGGACACGAAAATAGGCGCCGTTAGCGCCAAGTTCCTCGGCGGCAACCGCCAGATCGATCGACTGCAGCAGCACGTCGCTCGCCGAACGCGTTGCCGAATGCTGGGTGTCGCTCCAATGCCCGAATGACAGGAACCCGATCTTCTTCATCAATTGGCCTTTCCGCGAGGATATCCGCGGCTGGCCATATGGTCACACCGTTCCCGATCGTCACCCTCATTCGGGCGTGCTGGGGGCAGGGGAGGGGCCTCGGGCAGCAGAAGGCTGCCCGGTACCATGCTATATCACCGCAGCGGCGCACCGAGCGCGGCGTTATCCGCCTCCCGCGCCAGCGCCTCGGCGCGGCGGCTGCGCAGGATTTCCAGGTTCTGCTCGTGGCGCCGGCGGTCGATCGGGTAGAAGAGCAGGATAAGGCAACCCACCGCCCAGAGCAGGAACGCGATGGGGATATAGTGGACCAGAAGGCTGTCCATCATCGCGTCGCTGACCCGCTCGGGTTTCACCTTTTCGGGAAAGCCCGCCCAGGTGAGGATCAGCCCGTTGACCACCAGCCCCAGCGCGGTCGAGCATTGCTGCATGAAGCTGGACGCGGCGAAGAAGGTGCCGGCCTCATGGCGGCCGGTGTGTACTGCGCTGTCCTCTACGACGTCTGCCAGCATCGATGAGGTGTTGATCAGCGAAATCGCCACCATCGCGCCATAGACCGCGCCGATCGCAAACAGCGTCGGCAGCAGCCCCGCATCTCCGGCCACGAAGAAGAGATCGAAATAGGCGAGCAACAGCGGGCTGAGCCCCAACCCGACGCCTGCGACAGCGAACAGCATGGAACTGGCCCGCTTGCCCAGCCAGTGCGACATGATGGGGGCGAGCGGTGCGGCGATGGTGGCGGCGACGAGGCTGTCGAGCGTCAGCAGCGCGAGTTGCGCGGCGCTCAGTCCGAACAGGTAGGTGTTGAAGTAGAGCGCGGTCGCTGCGTAAAGCCCGATGGCGGTGAACTTGAACACGCCGAAGCCGAAGATTGCCAGGAAGGCACGGCTTTTGAAGGCTGCCAGCATCTCGCGAAAATGCGTCGCCGGACTGGTACGCGTGGTGCGTACCTCCGCCTGCCGCAAATAGGGAATGCAGCGATGCGTGCCGAGCCCGCACGCCAGGATTGAGGCTAAGATCAGCACCGATCCCAGCAGCGCGAACCCGACATAACTTTCCGGGTTGAGCTGCCCGCGCGGATAGTCCGGCGTTGCCGCGAAGAACACGAGCAGCGAAATCGCGCTGAAGCCGTACTGGCCGATATAGAGGAACCAGTATCGCAGCGAGAACAGTCGCGTGCGCGCACCATAATCGTTGGTGAGTTCCGCGGTCATCGCCTGCGTGTTGATCTCGAACGCGCTGATCGACACACGCGTCATCATCGCGGTCACGAACACCCAGCAGCCGATCGCCCATGGAGACAGGCCACTCGGCGGAAACCACACCAGCGCGAAGAAAAGTGCGGTCGGCAGCGCCGCGGCATAGATGAAGGGATGGCGCCGCCCCCAGCGCGTGCGCACGACATCGGACCAGCGCCCGAGGAAAGGATCGGCGATCGCGTCGATCACCAACGTCAACGCCAGCGCCGCCGCAACAATCCCCGCAGGCACGCCGACCACCTGATTGTAGAAGAACATCAGATAGGCGGAGAAGGACACGTTCTTCACGCCGTTGGCGATCGCGCCCACGCCATAGCTCAGCCGGATCGAGCGGGTGAGCGGCGGTGGTCGATCGATCGTGCCCGGGCCGGGCACGGCGATGGGGGGAATGGCGGGGGCGGGCGACGATGTGCCGTCAAGCGTGCGGGTGGCCATGGTCTAGCACTCCGTCGGCTGGCGACAGTCGCCGCGCCGCAGCGCAGGATCGCTGGTGGCAAATCCGGGTAACTTCTGTGGCTGCCGAGGTGCCATTCATCCCTCCTGGTGCCGCCAACTGATGCACTTATCGGTGCATTAGTCAAAATATCATGGCGGTCTTTGTCGGGAGGTTTGCACCGATCCGCTGCATAGGCAAGAGGATTAATGGTGCTTGTGATAATAGTGCGCCTCAGATGTGGCGGGCCAGCGAGTCCCAGTAGCGACGACGGACGTCCGCACGCAGCACCTTTCCGGCCGGGGAATGCGGCAGTTCGTTAACGAAATCGACAGCGCGCGGCAGCTTGTAGCGCGCCAGCCGCCCGGCCGCGAATGCAATCAGATCGGCGGCGAGTTCCGCAGATGGCCGCCAGTTCGGGGCCAGTGCCACCACCGCGCGCACCTCCTCGCCCCATTCCGGATTGGGCGTGCCGACCGTGCAGCATTGTCGCACCGCCGGATGATCGAGCATCACCATGTCGATCTCCTGCGGATAGATGTTCACCCCGCCCGAGATGATCGTTTCCGCCGAGCGGCCGGTAAGGAAGAGATAGCCGTCCGCATCGATATGGCCGATGTCGCCGACGCTGAAATGGCTGCCCCCGAAGGTATCTCGATTCTTGTCGGGCGCGTTGTGATAGCGTGGCGCCAGCGCGGCAATATTGGGGAAGCTTACCCGGCCGGTGACGCCGGGAGGGCAGGGGGCGCCCGTCTCGTCGAGCACGCAGGCGCCGCTGTCCGGCGGGATGCGGCCGACGCTGCCGGGCTTGCGCAGCCATTCTTCCGAGGTGATGTGGATGCGTGTCGCCACTTCGGTTGCGGCATAATATTCCCACAGCACGGGCCCCAGCCAATCGATCATCGCGCGCTTCACCTCCGGCGGCGTGGGGGCCGCGCCATGCACAACCATCCGCAGGCTGGAGAGATCGTCGGCAGATCGCATGGCGTCGGGCAGGGCGAGCAGGCGCTGGAACATGGTGGCGACCATGTGGGTGTGCGTCACTCGGTGGCGCGCGATCAGCGCGAGCGCCTCCGCCGGATCGAACCGCTCCATCATTACGATCGCCGCGCCGGAGGCGAGAGGGAACAGCAGGTCGAACGCCAGCGGTCCGCCATGATAGGCCGGGCCGCACAGCAGATTCACATCGCCGTCGCGATAACCGAAGCTGCTGCCTTCGCGCATCGGCAATACCGTCGCTGCGCCTGGCTTGACCACGCCCTTGGGGCGACCGGTCGTGCCCGATGTGTAAAGCATGGTGCGGCCGAGGACGGGATCGTCCAGCGCGTCTCCGGAAAACGCCGCGATCGCCACCTCATAGTCGACAAAGCCGGGCGCGGTGCCTTCCACCGCCAATGCGAAAAGCAGACCGTCGGCAGCGGATGCGGGCACGCGATCGGCGAAATCGGCCTGCACGATCAGCGCCCGCGCGCCGCAATCCTCGACGATATAGGCGACTTCTTCGGCGGAAAGGTGCCAGTTGACCGGGGTGAAGCGATAGCCGCCGCGCTGGCAGGCGAGAAGGATCTCAACGAAGGCGGGGATGTTGCCGCACAACGCCGCGACAGGGGATCCGGTGCTCAGCCCCGCAGCGCGCAGGCAGCGCACGAGACGGTTGGCGCGGCGATCAAGATCGGCGAAACTGCGGTCTCCCCGCGCGGAATGGAGCGCGGGCGCGTCGCCGAACCGCTCTGCCCAATGCGAGAAAAGCTGGCCGCGCGCCGCCAGCGCTGTCCATAATGGCAGCGCGCCTGCCGGATCCGCTGGGCAGCCACCGGTTGGCACCGGCTCCGGCGCGACGCGCGCGACCGTTTCCTTCATATCGCTCTCCATCATGTTTTCTGCGATTTGATAATCGCACCATTTATCAGCTTCGATTGCGTGTCGCAATTATCAGGCGGGGCGTGATGGAATATGGTGCGGCCATGGTGCGCCGCAATATCTGACAATCTCTCCAATAGGATCGTCATTATGGTTGCAGAAGTGGGCTTCTTGCGTGGCGGCTCGGGCGATTGCTCGCTGATTGATGGCGGTTGGATCGCTCCTGCTCCATCCGTCCTCTAGAGAGCCGTGCAAGCTCGTGGCGCCTCAGCGGGCGAAACGCATTGCCTCATCGCGATGCTGCAAATGACTCCAAAACCATCATTACGTAGAAAATGACGATCTTCCCTCGTGAAGCGCGCGGCGTATCGACCCCGGAGAGCGGAAGATCAGTGGTGCAGATTGTCATTGACCCACGCACCAGTGATGGGGCACGTATCGTCTCGCCCAGTGTCGCAGGAGCCGATGCGGGCCAACGGCCAGGGAGAGGGCGATGGGAATCCAGATCAATTCGCTGCGGATGCATGCCTCGGTGCCAGTGCTGTGCGCCCTGTTGGCCGTACAGGCCGTGCATGCGCAGACCGCCGAACCGGCTCAGCCATCCGCACCGAGCGCCACCGCGCCCCGCGACAACGGATTTGCCGCCGGTGACATCATCGTCACTGCCACCCGCCGCGCCGAGCGGCTGAACGATGTGCCGCTGGCGATCTCCGCCACCTCGGGCGAACAACTCGACCGGCAGAACATCGTCAACCTGCAGAGCCTGCGTTCGATCGATCCCAGCCTCAATTTCCGCGTCAGCACCGGCCAGGGATCGTCGGCCTTCTCGATCCGCGGCATCGGGACGTCGAGTTTCTCCAGCGGCATCGAACAGAGCGTGTCAACCGTGCTCGACGGCGTCGTGCTGGGCGATCCGTCGGCGCTGCAGACGCTGACCGATATCGAGCGCGTCGAGATCCTGCGCGGCCCGCAGGGCATGTTGTTCGGCAAGAACGCCTCGTCGGGCGTGGTGGCCATCTACACCAAGCGGCCGGATTTCAACGCACCCGAGGGACAGGTGCGCGTGTCGCTGGGCGAGAATGACGAGCGCATCATCCAGGCTGTGCTGAACGTGCCATTGCGCGACAATCTCGCGGTGCGCGTGACCGGGGTCTACAACCACCTCGATGGCTGGGTTAAGAGCCCGGTGCTCAAGCGCGATCTCAACGCGATCGACAACAAGGGCTTCACGGCCAAGGTGCTGTGGGAAGCGTCGCCCGATGTCACGCTGCTGCTCTCCGGCGACTATAACTGGTCAGACGAATTCTGCTGCCAGCAGGTGCTGCGATCGGTGCCTTGGGCGGGCAGCGCCTCGGCGATCGTCAACGCCAAATATGGCATCGTGCCGAGCCGGAAGAACTTTGCCATCGCCGCCGACGCCGAGGCTGACGGGTTCGGCCGTGCCGGCGGTGCCTCGCTGACCTCCGAGGTCAAGCTTGGCGGCTATGACTGGACGACGATCCTCGCCTATCGCAACAGCCACAAGCGCAACTTCTACGACGCCGACTTCATCGACTATGATTACGTCAATTATAATGGCGGCGACACGCGCAACGAGAATTTCAGCGCGGAAACGCGCATCGCCTCGCCCGTGGGCCGCTTTGCCGATTTCGTCGCCGGGCTTTATTATTTCTGGTCGAGCAACGATGGCATCATCGGTTCGCAGGGCTATTTTCCCAATTCGCCTGGGCTCGCGCCGGTGACCCTGCCTGCTACTGCGGTGCAGCAGACCAGTGCCGGCCGCTCGATCGTCAGCAACGACAATTATGCCGCGTTCGGCCAGGTCAATCTGCACATCACCCCGAAGCTCGAACTGTCAGTGGGCGGCCGCTACACGATCGACCGGCTCAACCTGCGCTTCCAGTCGGGACCGCTGCTCGACCCGACATTGCCGTTGCGCTTCGGTTATCCCGCGGTGGGCATTCCGCAGACCGGCTATATCGGTTTCGATGGCCCCTATGTTACGCCCTGCGTGCGCACCGCCACCTTGCCCGCGCGGCCCAACTGCTTTGACGAGATCCGGCAGAAGAATGATGCCGAGAATTTCTCCTTCCGCGGCAGCCTGAAATATGAGGTCGTGCCGGACTTCATGGTCTACGCGACCTATGCGCGCGGCTATAAAGGCCCCGGCTTCAGCGGGCTTTCAATCACGCCCTCGCTGATCCTGAACGGTGCCGACGACCAGCGCGTCGCCCCCGAAATTCCGCGTTCGATAGAGGTCGGTGCGAAGGGCGAATTGTTCGATCGCCGCGTCTCGTTCAACATCGCGCTGTTCCGCACCCGCTACGAGGATTTCCAGGCGCAGGTCTCTACGCCGCAGAACGGCCAGTTCGTGTCGCGCATCGCCAATGCCGGCGAGGTGATCGTAAAGGGCGTGGAGTTCGGCGTCGCGACGCGCCCGGTGCCGGATGCCTTCCTCGACGTCGGCGGCTCCTATTTGCACGCCCGCTTCGGCGATTTCCCCGGCGTCTCCTGCTATACCGTTTATGCGCCGACAGCGGCCAACCCGGCGGCGGCAGTGCCGCAGCCCGGCTGCGTCGGCGGGCTGATCAACGTGAAGGGGAACGTCGTCGATAATGCCCCGGAGTTTCAATACTATATTCGCGCCGGCTGGGAACCGCAGGCGCTGTTCGGCAGCTTCACCGGCTTCGTCAGCGCCGACTGGACGCATCGAAGCAGCGTCTATTATTCCGCCACCAACAACCCGCTGACCTATCAGTCCGGCTATGGCCTGCTCGGCGGCCAGATCGGCGTGGGTGCGGACGACAACAGCTGGCGCGTCTCGATCTACGCCAGCAATCTGCTCAACAAGATCTGGGCGGCGAACATCAGCGCCTCGCCGACCCCGGCGATCAATCCGGGCGGCTCGATCCAGTTCTTCAGCCCGGATTCGTTCCGGCATGTGGGGGTGAAGCTGGAGGCGCGGTTCTGATCGGGCAGGGTGATCAGGCGAAAATGGACACCGTCTGGCACCCCGTCATCACCCCCGTTCCACCCCGGTTCCACACCCGCATCGCCTGGCTGCTGACGCCACCAGCGGCATGGTCCGCACGGGACTGGAGGAGCCACCAGCCGTCGCTCGTGACCGGGGCCGGGGTGAGCAGGTTCACCGTCCAGTTGGCCGAGCTGATCGGGGCAGGGCGGGGCATCAAGGGGGCGGCACCCGGCGGCAATGCATCGCCGACGAGGAGCATTTCGGTCGCGGTGTCGAGCCCGTCGCGGTCGCGCAGGCGCACCCAGCGGAGCAACTCGGGATTGCCGCGTTCGGTGAACGGCAGGCCATGGCCATAATCCAGCCGCTCGGTGAAGGCGGGGGCATCGCGGCGCATCGCCGGCGCGGCGTCCTCGGGGGCGGGGACGTCGGGCATCGCCGGCGCGTCGAGCTGCACCTCGGAGGGGCGCTCGTCGAGGAACAGGAATGTGGCGCTGAGCATCACCGCCGCGTCGACGATGAGGTCGGCGCGGACGAATGCGCTGGTCCGGCCGCGCCGGAGCAAAGTCGCCTGCGCGGTGATCGCGCCGGAGACCGGGCCGACGAACGCGATCTGCGCGGCGCGGAGCGGCGGGAGGTCGGGCTGGACGGAGCGCGCGGCGCGATAGGCGATTGCCGCGCTCAGCCCGCCATAGGCGGTGCGGCCCTGCGTCCAGCCTTCGGGGAGGTCGAGTTCGAGCCGGCCGGGATCGCGCCCGGCGGCGTCGAGCAAAGTGGCGATGCCTACCATGCCGCGCCGCGCTGGTCGCCGGGGCGCTTGACCGTGGGGTGCGAGGTGGAAAGCCCGCCATCCACCGCGATCGCTTGGCCATGGACATAGCTGGCCGCGTCCGAGACGAGGAACAGCGCCACCTCCGCGATCTCCTCGGGCTCGCCGCCGCGCAGCAGCGGGTTGAGCTGGCCGATGCGGTCGAGCTTGCCGGCGGCGCGGGCATGGTCATAGGCGGCGCGGGTCATGCCGGTTTCGATCAGGCCGGGGCAGATCGCATTGATCCTGACGCCGGTGCCGGCAAGCTGCTGCGCCGCCGTCTGCACGAGGTTGATCACGCCGGCCTTGGATGCAGAATAATGCGCAGGCCCCGCGCCCGACCGAAGTCCTGCGACCGAGGCTGTGCACAATATTGCACCGCCGCCGAAATCGGCGATGCGCGGCGCGGCATGCTTCACCGCGAGGAAGGGGCCGATCAGGTTGACCCGCAAGGTTTCAGCCCAAACCTCCGGCGTCGTATCGAAGATGCCGCCGGACGCCTGACCGACGATGCCGGCATTGGCATAGAAGATGTCGATCCTGCCGAACGAGACGACCGCGCGCTCGATTGCAGCCACCACATCGGCCTCGGCGCCGGCATCCCCCTCCATTGCGACTGCCCCGCCGCCAAGCTCGGCAGCAACCTCCTGCACCGCCGCCGCGCGATCGAAGGCGAGCACCTGCGCGCCCGCCGCGGCGAAACGGCGCGCGCTCGCGCGGCCGATCCCGGAGGCGGCGCCGGTGACCACAGCGACCTTGCCCGCAAGCGCGCCGCTCATATCGTCACGCCGCCATCGACCACGATCGCCTGGCCGGTCATCCACGCCGCGGCCTGCGACGAAAGGAACACCGCGGCGCCCGCGATGTCGCGCGGGTCGCCTAGCCGGCGCATCGGCGTGCGGCTGGCGGTAGCGTCGTGCACCGCGGGATCCTCCCACAGCGCGCGCGCGAAATCGGTCTTCACCACACCGGGCGCGATCGCGTTGATGCGGATGTTGTGGCGGCCATTCTCGACCGCATAGTTGCGCACGAGCTGGAAATCGGCCGCCTTTGAGACATTGTAGCCGCCGATCATGTCCGAGCCCTTGAGCCCGCCGATCGACGAGATCACCACGATCGCGCCGTCGCGCTTCGCCCGCATGTCGGGCAGCGCGAGCTGGATCAGCCAGTGGTTGGAAAGGATGTTGTTGTCGAGGATCTTGCGGAACTGCTCGTCCGAGATGCCGTCCATCGACCCGTAATAGGGATTGCTGGCGGCATTACAGACGAGGATGTCGATGGGGCCGAGGGTGTGCTGCGTGGTCGCCACCATCTCCTGCAGCGCCTCCTTGGAGGAGATGCTGGCGGCGATCGGCGTCGCCGCGCCCGGTCCATGCTTCGTGTTGATCTCGGCTGCCACCGCCTCGCAGGCATCCTGTTTGCGGCTGGAGATCACCACCTTCGCACCATGCGCTGCCAGTTCCTCGGCGATTGCCCTGCCGATGCCGCGCGACGATCCAGTCACGACCGCGACCTTGCCCTTGAGGTCGAACAATTCCATCACTCTCTCCCTTGATATCGTTGCGCGGCTCAGGCGCCGGCGCGGACCGCGAATTCCCACGCCTGTTCGGCCAGCGGCCGGACGCGTTTCGATGCCTCTTCCGCCTCGGCGCTCGAGGCGTTGCCGTCGAGGAAGCGTTTGCGGATGCCCTGGACGATGCCGGCGAGGCGGAACAGATTATAGGCGAAGTACCAGTCGAGCTGGCCGACTCCGGCGAGCCCGGTGCGCGCGCAATAGCGCTCGCTGACCGCATCGAGATCGGGAATGCCGAGCCCCGCGAGATCGAGCCCGCCAAGATGCGAGCGCCGTTCCCCGCTGGGCAGTGCCCAGTTCATCGCGAAATAGGCGAAGTCGGCGAAGGGATCGCCCAAGGTCGACAACTCCCAGTCGAGCACCGCCAGCACGCGCGGCGCTGTGGCATCGAAGATCATGTTGTCGATGCGATAATCGCCGTGGATGATGGAGGTACGCGCCTGCGCCGGCAAGGTGGCGGGCAGCCATTCGATCAGTCGCTCGACCGCCTCGATCTCTTCGGTTTGCGACGCGCGATACTGCTTGGTCCAGCGGCGGACCTGCCGTTCGAAAAAATTGCCCGGCGCGCCATAGTCGGCGAGGCCCACCGCCTCCGGATCGATCATGTGGAGGTCAGCGAGGACGTCGACCATCTGTTCGTAGATCGCGCGACGCTCGTCCGGCGTCGAGCCGGGCAGGGCACCGTCCCAGAAAGTGCGCCCCTCGACCAGTTCCATCGCATAGAAGGGCGCGCCGATCACCGCCGGATCCTCGCACAGCGCATAGGGCCGGGCGACCGGGAAGCCGGTGGGATGGAGCGCCGCGATCAGCCGATATTCGCGCTCCACCGCATGGGCGGAGGGCAGGATCGCCCCGAACGGCTTGCGCCGGACGACATAGGCACGCGCGCCATCCTCCACCCGATAGGTCGGATTGGACTGCCCGCCGGGAAACTTTTCGATGCGGGAGACAGCGCCAAAGCCGGCGACATGGGCAGACAGCCATGCGCCCAGCGCTGTCGCGTCAAAATCCGCTGCGGGCAGGCGTTCGCCGCCGCCGTCCTGGCCTCCCATGTTCATCCTCGCAGATCGCCATCATTGTCGTGATTGGTGATACCCTATGTTCAAATTGTGCTGGTTTGCAAGTGTTGAACGCCATACCATCGATACGGCTTTGTGATCAGCCGGCATCGGGCATAAGAGTTCATCCATGACGACCAAAACCGCTCCGACCGCCCCGCCTCGCGCGCCGCGCAGTCGACAGCGCTTCGAGCGCAAGCGTGACGATATTCTCGACGCGGCGACCGACCTGATCAACGAGCGCGGCGCCAAGGGAACCGCGCTGCTCGACGTCGCGCGGGCGGTCGGGCTGAACACCACCAGCGTCACCTATTATTTCCGCCGCAAGGACCAGTTGGCCGCGGCGGTGTTCGAGCGGACGACCGAGCGCTTGACCGAAATGGTCCGAGTTGCGGGCGCCGAGGCGACGCCGGAGGCGCGGGTGCGCCGGTTCGTCCAGCTCCATGCCGAACTGCGCGCCGCCGTGTTGCGCGGCGATGCCCGGCCGCTCGCCAGCCTGTCTGACGTGCGCGCGCTGGAGGAGCCCCTGCGCGTGCCGCTGGAGAAGCAGTACCAGGCGTTGTTCCGCGAGGTGCGCGCCTTCTTCGGCGCGCCGGCGGACGAGGCGCACAAGGATCTGCTCACCGCCCGCGCGCACATCCTGCTTGAACTGGTGTTCTGGCTGCCGATCTGGATCAGCCAATATGCGCTGGACGATTTTCCGCGCGTGACCAAACGGCTGTTCGACATCCTCGCGAGGGGCATCGCAATACCGGGTGCGGTTTGGCGGCCGCGGATGCTGGCGGAGGACAGCGGGGACTTCGGCGCAGGCGAGGGCGGACGCGAGAATTTCCTGCGCGTCGCCACGCAACTCATCAACGAGAGCGGCTATCGCGGCGCCTCGGTCGAGCGCATCGTCGAGAAGCTGAAGGTGACGAAGGGCAGTTTCTATCACCATCTCGATGCCAAGGACGACCTCGTGCTCGAATGTTTCCGGCGCAGCTACAAGCGCGTCGCCAACATGCAGAGCCGCGCGCATTGCAGCCGCAGCAATGAATGGGACAGCCTGTCGACCGCGGTCGCCTCGCTGCTCGACATCCAGTTCGAGGCGAGCTGGCCGCTGACCCGCACCACGGCGCTGCAGGCGCTGCCGGCACCGGTGCGCGTTGAAGTCGTTCAGCGCTCCAACCGCACCGCGCTGCGCTTCGCCGGCACGCTCACCGAGGGGGCGGCCGAAGGCTCGCTGCGCGTGGTGGATCCGCTGGTCGCCAGCCAGACGATCATCGCCATGCTCAATTCGGCATTCGACCTGCGCAAATGGGCCTCCCGCCTGCCACGCGACCGCGCGATCGCGATCTATGCGTCGGTGATCATGGACGGGATGTTCGACGATCGGGTGCTGGTCGGGGAGTGAGTGGCGGGCATACCGGGATTCCTAAACGCCTGAACATCTCCCGCTCGCCCCGAGCGAAGCCGAGGGCGTAGTCCGAGCTCAGCCGAGAACCGAGACCTTGTCGGAGTGTGTCTCCCGTCTCGGGTTCGCTGGGCCCTGCTTTGGATTTCGATCGGGACGAACGGGAAGGGAGCGGGCCCCACCCCGGATTTGATCCGGAATGCACTATATTGCACAGTCGCTTTGCTGTCTGCCGGAACATACCTCTTTTACGAAAAATCATCCGCCCACGTCGTTTTCGGTTGCTCCCCGCGCCAACCGCCGCCAAAAAGCGGCGACAAGGGAGTGCGCGAATGGCACCTGAAACGATGTTGGACGAGGATGTTGCCGGCCGGCTGGTCGGCCAGACCTATGTTTCGGAAACGCTGCTGATCGATCAGCCGATGATCGACGCCTTCGCCGAGGCGACGCTGGATCGCCAGTTCATCCATATCGATCCGGAGCGGGCGGCGGCAACGCCGTTCGGCGGCACGATCGCGCATGGCTTCCTGCTGCTGTCGCTGCTGCCGCACCTCCATGAGCGCGCGCCCCGGCCCGCGATGCCGCCGGTCGCGATGGGGATCAATTACGGCTTCGATCGGGTTCGCTTCGTGCGACCGGTGCGCGCCGGCTCGGCCGTCCGGGCGCGCTTTACCGTCGCCGAACTGGTCGAGAAGCAGCCCGGCCGTTTTCAGCAGACGCTCGACGTCGAGCTGCTGGTCGAGGAGATCGAGGCGCCCGCGCTCGTCGCGCGCTGGATCACCCAGTTCGTCGTCGCGGCGTGATCCACGCGCCACTTCCCGAGGCCCTGGCCGAGCGGCTGATCGGGCTGGAGGGGGCGCGCAACTTTCGTGATTTTGGTGGCTATCCGGTCGAAGGTGGCGGTCGCATCCGGCGCGGCCGGCTCTATCGGTCGAACCGGCTGTCGAATCTGACCCCGGCGGATCTCGACCGCCTTGCCGCGCTCGGCATCACGACCATCTTCGACCTGCGCGCGCGGCGCGAGCGGGAGGCTGACCCGACCGTCTGGATCGACCCCGCATTGACCACCCATGTCTTCCGCCCGGGCCACAAGCGCCGGCTGGTCGACATGGCGCTGGACTATCCGCCGACCTTGGCGGGCGCTCAGGCGCTGATGCGTGATTTCTACGCGGAGATGCCGACCGCGATGGGCGAGACGTTCGGCGCGATCATCCGCCATGTCGCCGATGGCGCCGAGCCCTGCGTGATCCATTGTTCGGCGGGCAAGGATCGCACCGGCGTGTCGGTGGCGCTGCTGCTCGCGGCGCTGGGCGCGGGCCGGGCCGAGATCGTCGCCGACTATGCCTTCACCGGCGCCATTCCGCGCCGGAAGGCCGGCGATATGGCGCGCGCCGTGGTCCGCACCGGCGGCGATGAGGAGTTTCGGCGGCGCTACCCGCCCGAGGCGATCGCGGCGATGATGGCGGCGGAACCCGGCTATGTCGCCGCGGCGTTCGACGCGATCGAACGCGGGCATGGAACGATGTCCGCCTATCTGGAGTCGGTCGGCGTGGATGGCGAGGTGGTGGCGCGGCTCCGCGCACGGCTCGTCGAGCAGGATTGAAAAGAGAGGAAACCGGATGAAAGCACTTGTCTCCACCGCGGTCGGCGGCCCCGAAACCCTGTCCCTGCTCGATCTGCCGGTGCCTCTGCCGGGGGGCAGCGAACTGGGCGTGCGCGTGCTCGCCTGTGGCATCAACTATCCGGACGTGCTGATCATCGAGGACAAATATCAGTTCAAGCCGCAGCGCCCCTTCGCGCCGGGCAGCGAGATCAGTGGCGTCGTCGAGGCGGTGGGCGCCGATGTGCAGGGTTGGGCGGTGGGCGACCGGCTGATCGCGGTCACCGGCCATGGCGGACTTGCCGAACAGATGGTGCTGGACGCCGAGCGTGCCTTCAAGCTCCCCCAGGGGCGCGATCCGGCGGAAGGGGCGGCACTGCTGATGACCTATGCCACCACCATCCACGCGCTGGTCGATCGCGGTGCGTTGCGCCCCGGCGAGACCCTGCTGGTACTGGGGGCCGCCGGCGGGGTCGGGCTGGCGGCGATCGAGATCGGCAAGGCGCTGGGTGCGCGTGTCGTTGCAGCGGTCTCAACCGAGGAAAAGGCGGCGGCCGCCCGCGAGGCCGGTGCCGATGCGACCCTGATCTATGGTCGCGCGCCGTTCACGCCGGACCAGTCCAAGGCGCTGGCGCAGGCGTTCAAGGAAGCCGTGGGCGAGGGCGGCGCCGATGTGATCTACGATCCCGTCGGCGGCGACTATTGCGAACCGGCGTTGCGTTCGATCGCATGGGAAGGGCGCTATCTGGTCGTCGGCTTTCCAGCGGGGATTCCGAAGCTGCCGCTCAACCTCACCCTGCTCAAGAGCTGCGATGTGCGCGGCGTGTTCTGGGGCGCGTTCGCGCGACGCGAACCGGAGCGCAACCGCGCCAATGTCACGCAACTGTTCGACTGGTGGGAAAAGGGCCAGATCAGCCCGCGCATCGACCGGTCCTGGCCGCTCGAGCAAGGCGGCGATGCGATCCAGTGGCTCGCCGATCGCAAGGCCGTGGGCAAGGTGGTGGTGACGGTAGGGCAGGGCGGCTGACGCGCAGCCCTGTTGCGGCATATCAGAGGGAGACTGACGTCGATGCCTGAGTTCAGCACCCTGGAACTGACAATGCACGACGGCATCGCCGTCGCCACATTCTCGCGGCCGGAGCGCATGAACACGTTCGGCGTTGCGATGATGCAGGATCTGCTCGCCCTGATCGACCATGTCGATGCGGAGGATGCGATACGCGCGCTGGTGCTGACCGGATCGGGGCGCGCGTTCTGCGCGGGCGCCGATCTGGGGCAGGGCGGCGAGACGTTTGACTACAAGCCCGGCGGGCGCACCGGCGACATCGATGTCGACGGCGTGCGGCGTGACGGCGGTGGCCGCGTAACCTTGCGGATGTTCCGCTGCCTCAAGCCGATCATCGCCGCAATAAACGGCGCAGCAGTGGGGATCGGCGCGACGATGCTGCTGCCGATGGATGCGCGCCTCGCGGCATCCAGCGCGCGCTTCGGCTTCGTCTTCGCTCGCCGCGGCATCACCCCGGAAGCCTGTTCGGGCTGGTTTCTGCCCCGGCTGGTCGGCGTGCCGACTGCGCTCGACTGGATCTACAGCGGCCGCATCTTCGACGCGGCGGAGGCGCAGGCGCGCGGGCTGGTGCAGGCGATCCACGCGCCCGAGGATCTGCTCGATGCGGCGATCGCTCACGCCCATGCACTGACCGCGCAATCGGCACCGGTCTCGATTGCGCTGGCCCGGCAGATGATCTGGCAGGGTCTGGCGGCTGCGCATCCGATGGACATGCATCGCGTCGACAGCCGCGCACTGCAGGCGCGCGGCCGCAGCGCGGATGCGCGCGAGGGCATCACGGCGTTTCTGGAAAAGCGCGAGGCGCGGTTTCCTGATGTCGTCTCGACGGGGATGCCGGACTTCTTTCCGTGGGCGGAAGAGCTGCCGTTCAGGTGAGGGGCGAGTTCCGGCGGCAGGCTGATCAACAGCGGCACCAATAGTGATGAGGCCAGTTTAGCACGCTTCATCGGGTGAGTGGTGCTCGTCGCGAAGCGGGCGGCAGGATGCTGTCCTCCACGGAACGGGGAGGCCGCCAGCCGTAGGCTGGTGGTGGTGGGGGTGGCGCCGAAGCATCTGATCCCTCTGTATCACGAGCGACTGGGTCCGAGCCGGCTGCTCCACCACGCGCTACGCGCGGTCCCCTCCCCATGCAAAGCGCGCGGAGGAACTTTTCGTCCTCAGCCCAGATGCGTGCCCCCTCTCCCGCGGACGTGCGGGAGAGCGCTTTTTTACATGGCTGCCGGCAGCGCCATTCTCCGTCACGACTCATTTGACACAATCACCAATAAGTGCGACTTGAGTTCAGCACCACCAGGCAAGACATAGAATGGAGAGAGGGCTGTGACCTACGCGAACGGGCGGATTATCAATGACGCTGACGCGCATTCGATGGAAACGCAGGATTGGCTCGCACCCTATTTGGAGGGGGAGTTCAAGGAGGCCTATTCCGGCGTCTACTCCAAGCGCGAGGGCGGCGAGCGCATCGTCAAGATGATCGAACATGCGATGAAGCGGCAGTCCGATCCCGAGGCGCGGGCGAAGGCGGCGGCCAATCCGATCCAGGGCGAGAAGGGCTGGGCCGGCTTCGGCGCCTTCGATCCACAGGAGCGGGTCGAGGCGCTCGACTGGCTGGGGTTCAGCAGCCAACTCGTCTTTCCGACTTTCGGCCTTGGTGCGATCGGGCGCGCGACCAGCCTGGATCGGGCCTATGCTGCGTCACGTGCGCTCAACCAGGCGCAGATCGCGTTCTGCTCGGTCGATCCGCGTTTGGTCGCGGTCGCCTATACGCCGCTCGACGATCCGGAACGCGCGCTCGAAGAAGCGCGCTTTGCCCATGCCAAGGGGGCGGGGGCGATGATGTTCTCCGCGGCAGCGCCGGGCGAGCGTTCACCCGGTCACACCGATTATGATCCCTATTGGCAGTTCCTGTCGGACAACAACATCCCGTTCATGCTGCACATCGGGCCGGGGACCAAGGGCCAGCCGAAGGCATTCCAGAACAATGGCCGCCCGCGTTCGCCCGATCTGCATGGCGGTGGCGAAAATCTGCGTTTCCCCGATTTCCTCTGCCTCTGGTATGCGCCGCAGGAATTTCTGACCGCCCTGATCTATGACGGCGTGTTCCAGCGCTTCCCCGATCTGCGCGGCGGCGTGATCGAATCCGGCGCCGGCTGGGTGCCCGAATTCCTGCGGATGCTGGACCATGGCTATGAATCCTTCCGCAAGACCGATCCCTATCTGCAATCGATGGACATGAAGCCGTCCGATTATATCCGCCGCGCGGTGCGGTTCACGCCGTTCCCCAATGAGGATGTCGGCCGGATGATCCGGGATTCGGGGCCCGAACTCTACATGTTCTCCAGCGACTATCCCCACCCGGAAGGCACGCGCGATCCGCTGGGCAAGTTCGAGAAGTCGCTCGACGGCATCGACGAGGCCGTAAAGGACATGTTCTACCGCACCAATTACGACTTCATGATGTATGGCAAGACTGTCTCGGTCGACGCCATCGCGGCCGAATGAGCGCGGGCGGCGGCCGGTGCTTGTCGCCGGCCGCCGCTCGGCATATCCCGTCCGGATGACAGAGGATGGCGGGAGCGGGGTGATCGAGGGCGATGAGCGGCGGACGCGCAAGCGGGCCGCCGACCGGATCGACGAACTGCTCGATGCCGCTGATGCGCAGCTCAACGCCACCCGATCGGCGATGCTCTCGATGCGCGCGGTGGGGGATGCCGCGGGGGCGAGCCGCGCGCTCGTCTATGCCTATTTTCCCGATCAGTACCGACTGCTCGACGCAGTGCTCGCGCGCCATCTCGACTGGCTGCGGGAGGCCGGCATCGAGGCGGCGGTTGCCAACGGCAGCCTGCAGGAGCGCTGCCTCGCCGCTGCCGACATCTATCTCGCGCATATCGCCGAACATGGCATGGCACTGGAGGTCGCGCTGCGTGAGGTCGCTGTGGCCCGCCAGCTTTCGGGGGCGGCCTCGGCATTTCGCGCCCGGCTTTATCATCGCGTCGCGGCGCTGGTCGCGCGCGAGCTGCGCATGGGGCCGAACGAGGCGCTGACGCTCGTGCAACTGCTGATCGTGATCCCGGGCGATGCCGGCCGACTGGTCCACGAAGGCGGGCTGACGCTGGAGGAGGGGCGCGAACTCACCAGCCGGCTGGTGACGAGCAGCCTCGACGCGCTCAGGCCGATGCGCTGAGACTTATTCGAAGCCGTCCGGCCGCGCGGCATTGCTCTGCGCGCCGGCGATGACCATCGGCAGGCACAGCCGCTCGGCCACCGCATAGCTGGTCTTGCCCGCCGAAAGCAGGCTGCCGGCGCGCAGGCAGATCGCAGCGAGCACGGCATTGGTGCCCATCGCGCGTGCTTCGGATATGCCGTGGCGTGCGATCATCGAATCCAGAACCGGCTGGCGCACGCGCCTGGCGATCTCGGTGCGTTCGGCGCGCAGCTCGGCGCGGATCTCGGGCACCATCAGCAGCGCCTGCAGGAGGGGGCCGCGTGCCTGCGCCTCGTGCAGATAGCTGAGCGTGGACAACACGACATTGGTCATCACGTTGGTGCCGCGCGAGATCACCCCCTTGCGGCTTTCCTCGACCAGCGCGAGCTCGCGCCGGGTGAGCGCGAGCAGCAGGTCCAGCCGACGCGCAAAGCAATTGTGCGCCTGCGCTTCGCTGATGCCGATATCGCGGGCGAGCCGCTTCATCGTGACTTCCTGCACGCCCTCGTCGACGACGAGACCGGCGGCCAAATCCATCAACTGCGCGCGGCGATCCTCGAGGGAGAGGCGGGTCTGCTCCCGGCGCAATCGCGTGCGTTCGCCCAGCGCGATCAATTCCCCCACCCCCGGCGGGGAGGGTGGCAGCGCCGGTTTCAACCGCGCCCGCTGGGCCTTGTCCTTCAACCAGTAGCTGCGGTTGGGGCGGGGGATGTTGATGCGGTCGCACAGCTTGGCGAGGCCGTTGGCGCTGAGCCCCACCTGCGCGGCGACGGCGATCAGTGGTTCGTTCCAGACGCGATCCAGCAGGGCTGCACGGGTGACGCTGCTGGTCGGGACTTTGTTCGGCATCCGCCGGGAATGGCATAAGGACCGTGGCGCGACAACTCGCGGCTCACCATTCCGCCCCGGTCAGATGCCGGAGCGGAATGGCTCGAAGAACTGGCGGAGCTCGGTCTTCAAGATCTTGCCGTTGGCGTTGCGCGGCAAGGTATCGTGCGCGAACACGATCCGCACGGGCACCTTGAACGGCGCCAGCCGATCGCGCACCCATTGCTGCAGTTCCGCCTCGGTCGCCTGCTCGCCAGGCGCGAGATGGACGACGGCGCCCGGCTCTTCGCCCAACGTCCGGTGCGGCAGGCCGATCAGCGCCGCGTCGGTCACCGCCGGATGCGCGTAGAGGACATTCTCCACCTCGGTCGAATAGATATTCTCGCCGCCGCGGATGACGATGTCCTTGGCGCGATCGACGATCGTGCAGAAGCCCTCGGCATCGATGCGCGCAAGGTCTCCGGTGCGCACCCAGCCGTCAACGAAGGTCGCCGCGGTCGCAGCCGGATTGCCCCAATAGCCCTTAACAACCTGCGGACCGGACACCCACAATTCGCCGACCTGCCCGACCGGCAATTCGGCGCTGCCGTCCGGCGCCATGATGCGCAGGTCGGATACGGGCAAGGGCGGGCCGCAACTGTCGGGCCTTTGGAGATAATCCTCGGCGCCATGGTGGGTGACGGTAGCCGACGTCTCGGTCATCCCCCAGCCATTGTTGGGCGCTGCGTTGAGATCGCCATGCACGCGCCGTACCAGTTCGGGGGCGGAGGGTGCGCCGCCATAGGCGATGGTTTCCAGCGAGGAGAGGTCGAAATTCGCGCGCTCGGGATGTTCGAGGATCTGCCAGGCGATGGTGGGGACGCCGCCGGCATTGTTGATCCGTTCACGCTCGATCAGGCCAAGCGCCACCAGCGGATCCCATTTGCGCATCAGCACCAGCTTGCTGCCGGTCGCGAGCGTGCCCATCAGCACGGCGTTGCACGCGGTGACGTGGAACAGCGGGATCACCAGCAAGGTCACGCGCGGCACGGTTTCCGGCGGCGTTTCTCCGCGGCGCAGGTGGGATCGGTGGATCGAGAAGGCGTTGGCCAGGCTGCAGGTCAATATGTTGCGATGCGTGCCCAATGCACCCTTGGGCGTGCCGGTGGTGCCGCTGGTGTAGAAGATCGTCGCGTCATCGTCCGGCGCGATCTCCACCCCCGGCAGGTCGCGCGGGGGAAGATTGGCGTAGCCGGCGACGGGGCCGATCGCTTCCTCGAACGGGCGGGCGATGCCGGCAAGGTCGGCGGCGCCGGCGCGGGCGACCCAGGCCGCCTCCAATGTGGCGATGCTTCCCGCGAGCGGCGCTATGCGCTGCCAGCGCTCACCGTCGCAGATCAGCAGGCGGGCGCCGGAGTCGGTCAGACCGTAGGCGAGCTCTGACGCCGTCCACCACGCATTGAGCGGCACGGCGATCGCACCGAGACTGGTGATGGCGAAGAAGGCAACCGGCCATTCGGGCAGGTTGCGCATCGCCAGCGCCACCCTGTCTCCCTTGGCGATACCCGCTTCGGCCAGCTTCCCCGCGAGTGTGGCGACGGCGCGGAACCACCCGCCATAGGTGACGCGGTCGTCCTCCAGCACCATCAATTCGCGGTCGGCATAGCCGGCATGCACCGCCTTCGCGAGTGCGGCCAAGGTCGGCGGCTGGTTCTTCCAGGTGCGGGTGGGCACGCCGCCGATGGTGACCGTCTCCATCTCGAACAGCGCGCCCGGCGCACACAGGCGTCGGGTTGCTTCCGCGATCGACATGGCGGGCCATGCGGCGGTGCCCTCGCGGGCGGTTATGGTCGCCATATCCTCAACAGGCATCGGCTCCTCTCCCTACAATCTCAAATCTCGGTATGTGCGGCTTATCCTTGATTCTTCCGCATCACAGGGGCTATTCGTAGCTTCGCATCGACAATGAGTCGAGAAATTAAGAAAGAGGGTATGTTACGGAGAGGGGCTCTGGCGGAAGCGCGGCGGATCGCCGTGCGGCGTCGCATCCTCGCCGGATCGGCCCTCGCCGAACGACCGCCCAAGGAGAAGACATGCCTGCGATAACCACGCGCCGCGATGGTGAGATCCTGATCGTCACCTCGGACAATCCGCCGGTGAACGCGCTTTCCGCGGATGTGCGCCAAGGGTTGGCCGCGGCGATTGCGGAAGCGGAAGGCGATCCGCAGGTGAAGGCTGTGGTGATCGCCGCCGCCGGCCGCACCTTCTTCGCCGGCGCCGACATCACGGAATTCGGCAAGGCCCCGCGCGAACCCGGCCTGCCGACGGTGATTGACGCGATCGAAGCGAGCAGCAAACCTGTGATCGCGGCGATCCATGGCACCGCGCTCGGCGGCGGGCTGGAGGTGGCGCTGGGCTGCCATTATCGCGTCGCCGCCGCCTCGGCGAAACTGGGTCTCCCCGAGGTCAAGCTGGGGCTGCTGCCGGGTGCTGGTGGCACCCAGCGGCTCCCGCGCGTGGTCGGCGTCGAACCGGCACTGGCGATGATCGTGACCGGCGATCCGATCCCGGCGAAGAAGGCGGCGGCGATCGGATTGGTCGACGCGCTGGTTGCGGACGATGCGCTGCTCGACGAAGCGATCGCCTTCGCGCGGAGCGTCGCCGGCAAGCCGGAGCATCCGGTTGCCAGCACGCGCGCCGATCGCATCGCCGGCACGGATGCCGCCACCTTCGCCGAATTCCGTAAGGCCAATGCGCGGCGACTGAAGGGGTTCGAGGCGCCGGAAGCCTGTATCCAGGCGGTCGAGGCGGCGGTGGCGCTGCCCTACGCCGAGGGCGTGGCGAAGGAGCGTGCGCTGTTTCTCGCGCTGATGAACGGCACCCAGTCCAAGGCGCTGCGCCATCTCTTCTTCGCCGAGCGCGCGGCGGCCAAGATCGACGGGCTGCCCGCCGACACGCAGACGCTGCCGATCGCGAAGGTCGGCATCCTCGGCGCCGGCACCATGGGTGGCGGCATCGCGATGAACTTCCTGACCGCTGGCATCCCGGTGACGATCATCGAACGCGAACAGGCCCCGCTCGACCGCGGCATCGCCATCATCCGCAAGAATTACGAGGCGAGCGCCGCCAAGGGGCGGATGACCGCCGAGGCGGTGGAAAAGGCGATGGGCAACCTCAGCGGCTCGCTCGACTATGCCGATCTCGCCGATTGCGACCTCGTGATCGAGGCGGTGTTCGAGCTGATGGAGATCAAGAAGGAGGTGTTCGGTCGCCTCGACGCCATCGTAAAGCAGGGTGCGATCCTCGCCAGCAATACGAGCTATCTCGATATCGACGAGATCGCGGCGGCGACCGGCCGGCCTGAAGCGGTGATCGGGCTGCACTTCTTCTCGCCCGCCAACGTCATGAAGCTGCTGGAGATCGTGCGCGGCGCGAAGACCGCACCGGCGGTGCTCGCGACCTGCATGGCGCTGGCGCGCAAGATCGGGAAGATCGCCGTCGTCTCGGGCGTCTGCCACGGCTTCATCGGCAATCGCATGCTCTCGCCGCGCCAGCGTGAGGCCAATGCGCTGCTGATGGAGGGCGCGCGGCCGGCAGACGTGGACCGCGTGCTGCTCGACTTCGGCTTCCCGATGGGGCCGTTCCAGATGGCCGATCTCGCTGGGCTCGACATTGGCTGGGATCCGGCGAAGTCGAGGGGCGAGACGTTGCGTGACCTGTTGTGCGAAGCCGGCATGCGCGGGCAGAAGAATGGCCGCGGCTTCTACAATTACGACGCCAACCGCAACCGCACGCCGTCGGCCGAGGTCGAGGCGATCATCGCCGACTTTGCCGCCAAGTCTGGCACCGAACAGCGCAGCATCTCCGACGAGGAGATCCGCGAACGGCTGCTCTATCCGATGGTCAATGAAGGCGCGCTGATCCTTGAAGAGGGTATCGCGCAGCGCGCGTCCGACATCGATATCGTCTGGCTCAACGGCTATGGATGGCCGGCGTGGACCGGCGGGCCGATGTTCTGGGCGGACACGATCGGGCTGGATACGGTGGTCGCCGGACTGGAGAAGCACGCGGCGCGCATGCCGGCGCTGCGCCTCTCCGACCTGTTGAAGGCGAAGGCCGCGAAGCGCGAGACTTTCAATGGCTGAGGCGGCGGATACCAGCCTCGATGTCTTTCGCGCCGACACGCGCGCCTGGCTGATCGAGAATTGCCCGGCCGAAATGCGTAGGCCGATGCGTTCGGAGGCGGACGTGTGCTGGGGCGGGCGCAACGCGCGCTTCACCTCGCCGGCGCAGAAGCACTGGCTGGAGGTGATGGCGGCGCGCGGCTGGACGGTGCCCGACTGGCCGACCGCCTATGGCGGCGGCGGGCTGACGCCGGCCGAGGCGAAGATCCTGAAACAGGAAATGGCGGCGCTCGGCTGTCGAAGCCCGCTGAACTCGTTCGGCATCTCGATGCTCGGGCCGGCCTTGCTCAAATATGGCAGCGAGGCGCAGAAGCTGGAGCATCTGCCCAAGATCGCACGCGGCGAGATCCGCTGGTGCCAGGGCTATTCCGAACCCAATGCCGGATCCGATCTCGCTTCGCTGGCGACGCGCGCCGAGGACAAGGGCGATCATTTCCTCGTCAATGGCCAGAAGGTGTGGACCAGCTATGCCGACAAGGCGGACTGGATCTTCTGCCTCGTCCGCACCGATCCGGCGAACAAGCATGAAGGCATCTCGTTCGTGCTGTTCGACATGGCCTCGCCGGGCGTCTCAACCAAGCCGATCCTGCTGATCTCGGGCTATTCGCCCTTCTGCGAGACCTTCTTCGACGATGTGAAGGTGCCGAAGGAAAATCTGGTCGGTGAGCTGAACCGCGGGTGGGACGTCGCCAAATATCTGCTCGGCCATGAGCGCGAGATGATTTCCGGCATGGGGCTGCGCAGCGGGGAGGCGTCGCTGGGCGAGATGGCGTTGGCGCGTCTCGGCGCCGAACCCGACGGCCGGCTCGACGATCCGGTGCTGCGCGCGCGCATCGCGCTGTTCGAGCTGCGTGCCGAGGCGTTCAAGGCGATGTCCGAGCGCTTCATCGACCAGTTGAAGGCGGGAAAGGCGCACCCGGCCCAGCCTTCGATGATGAAATATTATGGCACCGAGCTGAACAAGCAGCGCCATGAACTGGCGATGGCGGCGGGCGGATCGGACGCGCTGGAATGGGACAGCGAACGATCGCATGGCGGCGCCGCGGCGCGAAGCTGGCTGCGCACCAAGGCCAATTCGATTGAGGGCGGCACGTCCGAAATACAGCTCAACATCATCGCCAAGCGCATTCTTGGCCTGCCGGGAGCCTGATCCATGCCGATGTTCCATGACGATGAGCAGGCGATGCTCGCCGACACCGCGCGCGGCTTCGTCGCCGAGGCGGCGCCGGTCAGCCATATGCGCGCGCTGCGCGATGCCGGTGACGCGGCGGGCTTCTCGCCGGCGCTGTGGCGGCAATTCGGCGAGATGGGGTTCAACGCCATATTGATGCCTGAGGCGAATGGCGGGCTTGGCCTCGGCCATGTCGAGGCGGGGATCGTCCTTGAGGAGGTCGGGCGCAATCTGACGCCGTCGCCCTTCCTCGGCACCGCGATCGGTGCGGTGACCGCGCTGAAGGATGGCAGCGACGCGCAGCGGCAACGCTGGTTGCCCGGAATCGCCGCGGGCGAAACCGTGGCGGCGCTGGCGATCGACGAGGGTGCGCGACATCGGCCGCAATCGATCGGGCTGCATGCCCAGCCCTCGGGCAATGGCTTCCGGCTGAGCGGCGCCAAGCGGTTCGTGCCGCTCGGCCACGTCGCCGACCTGCTGATCGTCGCCGCGCGCACCTCGGGCGGCGATGCCGATGCGGGCGGCGTTACCATGTTCGCAGTGGAGAAGGGTGCGGCCGGGCTGTCCATCACCGCCGATCGCCTCGCCGATGCGAGCATGGCGGCACGGCTCGCCTTCGACGGCGTCGAGGTGGATGGCGATGCGGTGATCGGCGCGGTCGATGATGGCCGGGGAACGCTGGATCGCGTGCTCGGCGCGGTGCGTGCCGGCGCCGCGGCCGAGATGCTGGGCGTCGGCGGCGGCGCGATGGACAGGACGGTCGAATATCTGCGCGAGCGCAAGCAGTTCGGCGTGGCGATCGGCAGCTTCCAGGCGCTGCAGCACCGCGCCGCGCATCTCTATGCCGAGCTGGAGGTGGCCCGCGCCGCGGTGCTCAAGGCGCAGCAACTGCTCGACGATGGAGGCGAAGGTGCCGAACGCGCCGTATCGGTGGCGAAGGGCATGGCTGGCCTCGCCAGCCTGCTCGCGGTGCAGGAGGGCGTGCAGATGCATGGCGGCATCGGCATGACGGACGAATATGATATCGGCTTCTTCATGAAGCGACAGCGCGTGCTCGCCGAACTCTGCGGCGATGCCGATTTCCACGCCGATCGGCTCGCCCGCCTTTCGGGCTATTGAGATGGCGGGCAGCCTTGCCGACCTGCTGGAGCAGGGCTTCGTCACGTTCGGCGATCTGCTGAAGCGCAACGCCGCGCTCGATCCGGACAGGCTTGCGATCGGCGACGACAGCGCCAGCCTCAGTTGGCGCGCATTCGACGATCGCATCGACCGCGTAGCCGCGCAGTTGCAGGCGGATGGTGTCGGCAAGGGCGATGCGGTCGCGATCGTCGGCCAGAACGCGGTCGGATATGCGCTGGCCTATTGCGCCGCGATCCGCATCGGTGCGGTCGCGGCGCCGCTGACCGGCTCGGCGACCCCTGCCGCCATCTCGGCGATGATTGCCGATTGCGCGACGCGGCACCTGTTTCTCGATGCCGCCGCAGGCGGGCGGCTGGCCGATGCGGGCATCGCGGAGGATGTGCGGCGGATCGCGTTTGACGACAGCGCTGCCGGCGTGCCGCTTTCAGACTGGATGGCGCCCGAGGGCGCGCGACCGCTGCCCGTCACCATCGAGCCCGACGACGCGTTCAACATCATCTATTCCTCGGGCACCACCGGCAGCCCCAAGGGCATCGTCCAGAGCCATGCGATGCGCACCGGCCATATCAGGCGTTCTCTGGCCTCTGGCTATGAGGCGGACGCGATCACGATCATCTCGACGCCGCTCTATTCCAACACGACCCTGGTCAGCTTCATTCCGGCGCTGGCCGGCGGCGGCCGGGTGATCCTGTTGCCGAAATTCGATGCGCGCCGCTTTCTCGAAGTCGCGGCGGCGGAAGGCGCGACGCACGCGATGCTGGTGCCGGTGCAATATCAGCGGATCATGGCGCTGCCCGATTTCGACAGCTTCGATCTCAGCCGCTTCCGCCACAAGAGCTGCACATCGGCCCCCTTCGCCGCCGCGCTCAAGGCCGATATCATTCGCCGCTGGCCGGGCCGGCTGGTCGAGCTCTACGGCATGACCGAGGGCGGTGGCACCTGCATCCTGCTGGCGACCGAACATCCCGACAAGCTGCACACGGTGGGCCAGCCCGCGCCCGGCCATGACATCCGGCTGATCGACGAGCAGGGCAGGGAAGTCCCGCCCGGCGGCATGGGCGAAGTCGTCGGCCGCTCGGACGCGATGATGACCGGCTATCGCAACCAGGACGCGAAGACGCGAGAGGCGGAATGGCATGACGCCGCCGGCCGCCGCTTCATCCGCCACGGCGATGTCGGCCGCTTCGACGAGGATGGCTTCCTGATCCTGATGGATCGCACCAAGGATCTGATCATCAGCGGCGGCTTCAATATCTACCCGTCCGACCTTGAAGCCGAACTGATGCGTGAGCCAGCAATCGCCGATGCCGCGGTGATCGGCGTGCCGTCCGAGCGCTGGGGCGAGACGCCGGCGGCGTTCGTGGTGCTGCAGGATGCCGGCGCGGATATCGATGCGGTGCTGGCGGCGGTCAACGTGCGTCTCGGCGCGACGCAGCGGATCAGCGCAATCCACCGGCTGGACGAATTGCCGCGCAGCGCCATCGGCAAGGTGCTGAAACGGGAATTGCGGGATCGCCTGACCCTCTAGCGCCGCGCGATCGCAGCGGGTGCAATCCTGCCTGCCTGCGTGCAACAGAGGTCGCGTTCGCCGCAAGAACATGGCACCATGGTGGCGCTGTTCAGCGAACAGAAAGACTGGCGTGCCATGGTGCGCGGCGCAAGGGAGACTTCGTTTGGTTGATTCCGATCTCACCGAGATGACGGCGGACATCGTCGCCAATTATGTCGCGAACAATGAAGTGCCGATTGCGGACGTCGGTGGGCTGATCGCCGAAGTGCATGCCGCGCTTGCAGGGCTCCAGGCCGCGCCGGCGCCGGTCGAGGAGGTCTATGAGCCGGCTACGACGATCCGGAAAAGCCTCGCGAACCCGGCCAAGATCATCTCGATGATCGACGGCAAGCCCTATGCGACGTTGACGCGGCATCTTTCCGCGCATGGCCTGTCGCCGCAGGCCTATCGCGAACGCTACAAGCTGCCCGCCGACTATCCCATGACCGCGCCGGACTATTCCGCGCGGCGCAAGGAACTGGCGCTGGCGGCAGGGCTGGGGCGCAAGCCGCAGCGCGTCGAGGCGCCGGACCCCGCCCCGACCCCGGCGGCAAAGCCGCGCCGGCGCAAGTTGGGCATCGCCAAGGCGGATTGACCCGCGACCGGGCGTTCGCGCCGACGCTGCACAAGATATGCCGAAGCCATCGCAGCAGCGCTGCGATGGCTTCGTTCACTTCGGTTGTGCGACCCGAAGAGGATTTTACGCCGCGGCGGCAAGATCCGGATCCTCGATCTGGACACGAAAGCCTGAGCGGACCTGCGGGAAATAATCCCAGATCGCCAGGTGCTGGGTGCAGCGATTGTCCCAGAACGCCACCGAATGCTGTTCCCACTTGAAGCGGCACTGGAAATAGGCGTTCTCAACATGGTGATAGAGGAAGTCGAGCACCGCCTCGCTTTCCGCCGGCGGCAGCTCGTTGATGTGGCTGGTGAAGCCCTTGTTGACGAACAGCACCTTGCGGCCGGTGACCGGATGGATGCGGATCACCGGATGGACCGCGATCGGATAGCTGCCGGTCGGGTCGAAGCGGCCGAACGCCAGCCGCCCGTCATGCGTGGCGGTGAGCCCTTCGAGATAGGCCTTCATCCGTTCCGACAGCGCGTCATAGGCGGCGTACATGCTGGAGAAGGCGGTATCGCCGCCTGCGGTGGGCAAGGTGTGGAGATAGAGGATGCTGCCCATAGGCGGCTTCTTCGCGCAGGTCATGTCGCTGTGCCATTCCTCGCCAGCGACATGCTTCGAGGTCTCGTCGGCGTGGAGCTTGCGCACTTCGGGATGATCGGGAAGCCCCTTCAGCGCGTGCGCCTGCAGATTGCCGAAATGAAGGCCCAGCCGCTTGAGCGACACCGGATCGAGTGCCTGGTTGCGGAAGAAGATCACCTGATGGTCGGCGATGGCCTGGTGGAGATCGGTCACCTGCTCGGCGGACAGCGGCGCGGTGAGATCGATGCCCGAGACGATGGCGCCGATGCGCGGCGTAAGCTGTTCGGCGGTGATCGTGCGGTAGGCCATGGATTCTCCTCTGCCCGGACGAGCCGGGGCGTTGATTCGATGCGCGTTGTATACTCAATGTATACTGAATGTATACATTGATGAAGGCGCCTGCGGCGGTTTGTCAGCGGCAGGCCGGCGCGGTACATGGGCGGGCGGAACGACTGGGAATTTATGGCCAAGCGAGCGACGGAGCGGTTGAGCGACAAGGTTGCGGCGCGGCTGTGCGACCAGATCGAGGCCGGCGCGATCGCGCCCGGGGATCGCATCATCGAGGTGGACATCGCCGAACGCTTCGGCGTTTCCCGCACGCCGGTGCGCGAGGCGCTGATCCGGCTCGCGCGCGAGGGCGTGCTGGAGGCCGCCGATCGCGGCTATGCGCTGCCGCGTGAGGATGCGTCGGCCCGGCGGGAGCGGCTGGCGGCGCGGCGCGTGCTCGACATTGCGATCGCGCGCGCGGCGGCGGCGGCGGTGCGCGACGGCGCCGGCATGTCCGCGGCGGAAAAGGAAATTGAGAAGATGGCGTCGGCGCATCAGGCCGGCCGCGCCAAGAGTTTCGCCACTGCCCATTATCGCCTCCGCGACGAGATCCGCCTGATCGCGGGCAACCGCCTGCTTGCCCGTTGCGCCGCGCTGGTCGACGACGCGTTCAGGCTCGGCCGTGAGCAGCTCTACCGCGTGGCCGCCAATCGCGAGGCGACGCTGGCGGCGGAGCGCCTGCTGATCGCGGCGATCGGCCGAGGCAATGCGGATGCGGCGGAGCGCGAAGTGGCGGCGTTCCTCGACACGGTAGGCGGATCGGCACGGCGCGATCGAACATGATGTTCGATGTATGATTGTCATACATTGACAGCGATCAACACGGCCTTATCGTAAGCCCCGCACGCACATATGCGGCTTCGGGGATTTCACGCGCATGCCCAATTCACGCATCCGGCCATGGCTGGTCGTCATCGTCAGCCTGTTCGGCATATCGACCGGCCCGGCCGCCTTCGGCCTTTCCTCGCTGGGGGTTGCCGCCGATCCGCTGGCGCGCGAATTCGGCTGGAGCCGGACGGAGATCAGCGCCGCGGTTTCGATCATGATGCTGGCGACCGCCGCCTGCATGCCGATCGCGGGCAGGCTGATCGACCGGTTCGGTGCGCGGCGCGTGCTGATCCCGTCTTTGCTGCTGCTCGCCGGCTGCATGGTCGGGCTTGGGTTCGTGCAGGCCTATTGGCAGTTCATCGCGCTCTATGTCGCGATCGGCACGCTCGCGGTAGGTTCGAACAGCACCGCCTATATGCGCATCCTCACCGGCTGGTTCGATCATCGCCGTGGCCTTGCGATCGGCATCGCCGGCAGCGGCACCGGGCTCGGCTTCGCCTATGTGCCGGTGCTGACGCAAACGCTGGTGGCGGACATGGGGTGGCGCGCCGGCTATATCGGGCTCGGCCTGCTGCTGCTCGCCACGACCGTACCGCTGGCGCTGTTCGTTCTGCACGAGGCGCCCGTGCATGACGCGCCGCACGACCAGCCGGAGGTGCAGGCGGGCGTGCAGGGCGCGACGATGGGCGAAGCAATGCGCAAGCCCGATTTCTGGGTGCTCGGGGGCATCTTCGTGGTGCTGGCTTTCGTCCTCTACGGGCTGATCCCCCACCTCGTGCCGCTGCTGCAGGATCGCGGCGTTTCCGCGGCGGAAGCGGCGTGGATCGCCTCGCTGTTCGGCATGGCGACGTTCGGCGGCCGGCTGCTGATCGGCTTCATGGTCGATCGCCACGATGCGCGGCGCATCGCCTTCCTGTTCTTTTCGCTCTCCGCGATCGGGCTCGCGCTGCTCGCGCTGCCGCTGCCGCTCTGGGCCTTCCTGCCGGCGGCGCTGCTGCTGGGCGGCAGCCTGGGGGCGGAGGTCGACATGCTCGCCTATCTCACCAGCCGCTATTTCGGGCTGCGCTGCTTCGCGCAGATCTTCTCGACATTGTTCGCGGCGGTGATGGTGGCGATGGGGCTGGGGCCGCTCGCCTTCGGCTTCGTGTTCGACCAGAGCGGATCCTACACCGCGATCCTCGCGATCGGCGTGCCGATCTGCATGTGCGCCGCCGGGCTGGTGCTGCTGCTCAGCCCCTATGGGGAGCGCGCCCGTGGCGGGCAGGTTTCGATCACGTGAATGCCGAAGGGGGGCAGATATGAGAACGCAGGGGGTTAAGGCGGGCGCGGCATTGCTCGCGCTGGTGCTGGGCGCGGGCAGCGCCGCCGCGCAGGATCGGGTGATCCATGCCGGGCGCCTGTTCGACGGCGAGAAGCGGGTGCTGCAGGGGCCGTCCAGTATCATCATCAAGGATGACCGGATCGTCTCGGTGGTGCCGGGCCATGTCACGCCGGCCGGCGCCGAGGTGATCGACCTCAAGGACGAGACCGTGCTGCCCGGCCTGATCGACGGCCACACCCACATCACCTCGCTGCCGCGCACGGGCAATCCGATCGCCAAGACGATGACCTATTCGCCGATCGACGTCGCGCTCGCCTCGACGGTCAATGCGCGCGCGATCCTGCTGTCCGGCGTGACGACGATCCGCGATCTTGGCGGTCTTTATGGCGCCGATGTCGCGCTGCGCGCCGCGATCGACCGCGGATCGATCGTCGGCCCGCGCATGTGGGTGGCGGGTGAGGCGATCGGCCCCACCGGCGGCCATAATGACTGGAGCCATGGCCTGGCGTCGGACGTGTCGCGGCCCGAATTCGGTGCCGGCCTGGCCGATGGTGCCGATGCGGTGACCTCGCTCGTCCGCAAGGAGCACAAGCTGGGTTCCAACGTCATCAAGATCATGCCGTCGGGCGGCGTGGTCAGCAGCGGCGACGATCCCAAGGCGCAGTTGATGAGCAATGCCGAGATCCAGGCGGCGGCCGAAGCCGCGCACGCGCTGGGCCTCAAGCTCGCCGCGCATGGCCATGGCAAGGCGGCGATCGACAATGCCGTGCGGCTGGGCGCCGATTCGATCGAGCATGGCACCTATGCCGATGCCGAGAGCTGGGCGCTGATGAAGGCGCGGGGCACCTATTTCGTGCCGACCCTGCTGACGACCCGCAAGCTTTACGAAACCGCGCAGAAGCGCCCGGAAACGCTCAATTCGTCGACGCTGAAGAAGGTGCTGGCGATGGGCACCGGCAGCGCCAAGCTGACCGCCGCCTACAAGGCCGGCGTGAAGATCGGTTTCGGCAGCGACACCGGCGCGGGGGAGAATCCCAAGGAAGCCGCCCTGATGGTAGAGGCGGGGATGGCGCCGATCGACGTGCTGGTGGCGGCCACCGGCGGTGGTGCCGATCTGGTCGGGTCGCCCGACATCGGCAAGATCGAGGCGGGGCGCTACGCCGATATCGTCGCGGTGCGCGGCGATCCGGTCGGCGACATCAAGCTGGTCGAGGCGATCGACTTCGTGATGAAGGGCGGCGTCGTCTACAAGCGCGGAGGGATCGAGCAGCCGGTGACGCTGGTCAATCCCTGATCGCCGGCCCCTCATCCTTCTCAGGGGGAGAGGATGAGGGGCCTTGGTGTTGAATATCCGGGAGATGATGCTATATCCATATCCAATATATCCGACTGGATTGGCATATGGCGACGGCGTTTTCCGGGGAGCTCGGCTCCATCAATTTCGAGGCGGTTGCGGGCACGGCGACCGAGTTGCGCAAGCGGCTGACGACGGCCGATGACGATCAGGTCGTCATGCTCACGCTCGAACATGCCAATCCGAAGGTTGCCCGCGCGCTTGCCGAAGCGGTGAGCCTGATCGCGCCGCTCGTGCTCGCGAAGCTGGGCAGGCGCGATCAGGAAGCGATCGCCAAGATCGTCGACGCCCTCGTGCCGTCGGTGCCGCTGCCGCAGCATCTGATCCTTGAGGCGCAGATGAATGCCGAGGCGCGCACCGCGGTGCTCGAATCGGCCGAATGGCTGACGGCGGCGCAGCTTTCGAAACTGGCCGGGTTCAACGGGCAGAACGCCAGCGCGCAGCCCAACAAGTGGAAGCGTGAAGGCAGGATCTTCGCGATCCGCCAGCAGGGCAATGATTATTATCCGGGTTATGCGCTCGACGGCGACGCTGGTTACCGTCCGTTCAAGGGGATGGCGCCGGTGCTGCGCTGTTTCGAGGGGCAGCTCGACGAATGGGATGTCGCGACCTGGTTCGCGTCGGTGAACGGCTTCCTCGGCGGGGCGCGGCCGATGGACCTGCTCAAGGCGGCGCCGGAGCAGGTGCTCGCCGCCGCCGAGGATGAGATTGCCGGCGTCGCGCATGGCTGAGGCGACGGGGGCGGGCGCTCCGCTCCCGCCTGGTGACCGCGCTGTGCCGGCGGCAACGATTCCGACGCCGCCGTCCCGCCTCGATGCGTTGGTGAAGCGCATCTCCTGGTCGAAGGGCCGGGTGATCCATCGCATCCACCCGGCAATCTATGCTGCCGATCAGTTCAATCCGGGGCCGAAGGGCAATGCGCGGTTCAGCCCGATCTTCGATGCCAAGGGCAACGGCATCCCCACGATCTATGGCGGCACGACGTTCGATTGCGCCGCGATGGAGACCGTATTCCATGACGTGCCCTTCGTCGCCGGGTTGAAGACGCACGCGAAACGAAAGCTCAGGCAGCATCTTCATTCGCAGATCGTCGTGACCGCCGATCTGCAGCTCGCGGACCTCACCGGCACGGCGCTGCGCAAACTCGGGATCATGCGCGGCGACCTGATCGACAGCGAAAAGAATGTCTATCCGCAGACCCGTGCCTGGGCGGAGGCAATCCACGCCCGGTGCAAGGACGTACAGGGTCTCTACTGGATTTCGCGGCAGGACGATCGGGCGGTGGCGATCATCCTGTTCGGTGATCGCATGGGCGCCACGACGCTGACGGCGCATGCGCCCTCGGCCGATATCGTGGACGATGCCGCCACCTATGCCGATGTCCTGAAACTTGCAGCGCGGATCGGCGTCAGGGTTACCGGGAAATAGTTTCGGGAGCCGGATTGCTCCAGGACAGGGCGAGGGGAGTGCTCAGAAGCGCTCGAGCGCGAAGGGCGTGGTGTCGAACGGCGCCGTACTGCCGGTGGCGATGGCTGCCACGGCTTCGCCCGTTACCGCGGCCAGCGTGAGGCCGAGATGCTGGTGGCCGAAGGCGTAGAGGATATTGGGCGCCGCCGCGCTTCGGCCGATGGCCGGCAGATAGTCTGGAAGCGTGGGGCGGGCGCCCATCCATTCGTTTGTGTCTTCTGCGACGGGCAGGCCGAGTTCGGTGGCATGGCGGCGCAGTCTCGCCCATTTGCGGGGATCGGGCGGGCTGTGCTCGCGGCCGAATTCAACGAAGCTCGCGGCGCGCAGCCCGGATTCGAAGCGCGTGACGATCATCGATCGATCCTCGAAGGCGATCGGCGGCAGATCGCGCGGCCAATCGGGTGCTGCCATCTGGATGTGATAGCCGCGCTCCGCGATGATCGGGACATGGTGGCCGAGCGGCGCCAGCAAGGGCTTCGAGCCGACACCGGCGGCGACCAGGATGATGTCGGCGTCGAGCCGTTCGCCATCGTCGAGATGCGCGGTCGCGCGCGCGCCGTGCCGTTCCAGCCCGATCGCGCGGCCCAGCCGCCGCTGCCCGCCGCCGGCGCCGAACGCCGCATCCAGTGCGCGCGCGAGTTGGGGAAGGTCGGCGATCTGGGCGCTGCCCGCAAAGCGGATCGCGCCGGCGGCCGCCACCTGAAACGAGCTTCCGATCTGCGCGAGTTCTTCCCGAGTGGCACCGCGGAAGCTGGTGGCGCCGATATCGGTCTGCGCCCAGCGGCGACGCCCGGCCTCCGCGGTGGCCGCGCTTTCCCACAGCACGAAATGGCCTTCCTCGCGCAGCAGCGTCCCTGCTCCCGCGGTTTCGAGCAGTGCGCGCCACGCCGGCAGCGCCCCGCCCAGCATCGAACCGAGCGCGCGCGCGCCCGCGGCGAATTGCGACGCGCCGGACGACCGCAGTAGCCGCATTGAAAAGGGCAGCCACGCCGCAATGTCACGCGGCGGCAGGCCGAGCGCGCCGCCGCGCACGAACACCCGGCGGTGCGCGGACATGATCGTCGCCCGGGACGCGAGCGGTTCGACCTGTTCGGTGGCGATGTGGCCGGCATTGCCCCAACTCGCTTCCGGGCCTGTCGGCGGCGCGACGAGCGTTACCGCCAGCCCCGCGCGCTGCAGCGCAATGGCCGAGGCGTGACCGATGACGCCCGCGCCGATGACGAGGGCTGTGGAACCCGCACGATTTCTCTCTGCCATCCCCGATCCATATATCGTATACGAACCGCTGGCAAATAGGCTACGGGGTTGAGTCGATGGGGATGTGCCGGTGCCGACGGCAATTGCGCCTGTCGAATAACCGCGACAGAAGATTGTCAGCTTGACGTTGTAGGAAAGAATATGAGTCTCGTTGTTCGTAATCTCTCAGATCAATTGGTGGAACTTGTAAGGGATAGAATACTATCGGGTGCGGTCGCCGGCGATGGCGCCATTCGTCAGGATGCACTGGCAGCGGAACTGGGGGTCAGCAAGATCCCGTTGCGCGAGGCGCTGGGGCGGCTCGAACAGGAAGGTCTGGTACGCGCGCAGGCCAATCGCGGCTTTTTCGTCCGGCCGCTCTCCGCAGACGAGGCGGAGGAGGTGTTCGACCTGCGCCTGACATTGGAGCCTGCGGCCGTCGCGCGCGCGGCGATGCGCGCCACCGATGAGGAACGCGCCTTTGCCACCGACACGCTGGAAACGCTGTATCGCGTGACCGACGAGCATGGCGAAGGTGTGGGGGCGTTCAACCGCGCTTTCCATCTGGCGCTGATCCGCCCGTCGCGCAGCTTCGTGACCAACAGCATCCTCGAGCGGCTCCATGTGTTGTCCGAACGCTATGTCCGCAAGCATCTCGAACCTCTCGGGCGTGATGAGCGCGCCAATGACGAGCATCGGGAAATCTTCAAGGCGTGGCTGGATCGCGACGTCGATGCGCTGCTGCCGTTGATGCACGAACATATCGCGCAGACGCTTGAAGATCTGCGGCGGCAATTGCCGCAGGATGAAGTTGCCCAGACCGGCAAGCGCTGAAGGGCTGGAACGGTAACCCCAGCCATTGCCCTGAGTAGCGATTCCGCCAGGTTCAATGGCTACTCAGGGCGATATTCGTACGAAACAACAGCCGCTCTTCGACCCTATCGTTCCAGTAAATAGATACGGCGTTGCTGATAGTCCCACACTGTCTTGAACTGATGTAGAAGGGCGTAGCCGATCGCCAGTTCATCGGGCTCGGTGATCCCCGTTGGTACTGCAGCGGGGGAGGGCTCGATCTCGACGGTGATCCCCCGCACGACTGGCATGTCATGTCCGTTCAACTGCAAACCATGAAGATCGAAACCGTCCGGTATCGTGGGCGACGGCGTCAGACGCCCCTCTTTCAACAGTCGGGCCTTGGTCTCCTCGCTGGTATATAGCGTACCATATTGCCCCGTGTCCCAGGTTGCGACGACCGCCATGTCTCCGATGCGTGCTGCCATCACGGGGTGGTTGGGCAGCTTGCGTATCTCGAACGGCAGATGGGCGATCACGCGTTCTCCCTTGAGATAGTTGGCTTCACCTTCCTTGTAGAAGGTCGCGCGCGCGTTCCGATAATCGAGCTTGAGCGCATGGGTCGCGAAGGCGTGATGGCCGAGCCAACCGATGAAATCCGGGGTGATGCCTTCGAGCAGGCGGGCATCCTGGGTGGGTACGGCCGTCGCGCGTGGGTAAATCAGCCCGCCGATACGTATGTCGGCCAGTTCGGGCATGAGGCGGACCGCGAAGGTCTGCCCGCTTCCGAAGAACCCTGTTCCGATCGTCCGCCCGCCCGACATCGGGACGCGATGGTCATTGACGGTGAGAGCCTGTTCCATGCCCGTGTCGAGCATGAGCTTGCCCGTAACGCCCGCGATCGATCCCTCGATAAACGGAAACTCCCGAACCATGACAACAGGCAGGGTCACGACCTTGTCGGCCAGCCGTATTTCCGGAGCGCGTTCCGACTTAGGAGGGATCGGTGCGTCGGCATTTGCATATGCTGGTGAAGACACCGCCGCCAGCAAGGTTATTGCAACAGCTTCAAGCCACCAAGATGCGCGCAGCTTATGTGCGAATGCCGACCGAGGGATGCTAACTTGTTTCATGTGGCCGACATAAGCGCATAAATTCCTGCGCGTCGACCATGCCATGCGGTTGCACGGATTGTCCGGCCCGCCCGTCGCAGCGAAGCGCTTCCTTCAAGCCTAAAGTATAAAATGCCGAGAAACGCCGCGCTTCAGCCTTGATTGATGACGGTACGCGGACAACACGTTGACACGGCTCCGACAACGTATATCGTATCCCGTATACAGTTTGTAGAATCGGGGGCGGTCATGATGCAGAGAAGGCATTTCATCGGCGGCGGACTGGCGGCGGCTGCCGCGTCCACATTGAGTGGTCCAGTGGCGGCACAGAGTGAAAAGCGAACGCTACCGACAGGCGCGGAATCCGCCAAGCTGCTCCTGCCGAAGGACAATTTGCCGGACGTTACCATCGACCGGTTGCCGCTGAGCTGGAGCAAGGAGCGGACGCAGACGCTGCAGGCGAAGCTGGAAAAGGCCGGGCTCGACGGCATCCTGCTCACCGACCAGTGGAACGTCATCTACTTCACCGGGCTGTTCTTCACGACCACCGAGCGGATGATCCATTGCTTTATCCCGACCAAGGGCACGCACCCGATCTGGTTCTATCCCGCGCTCGATCGCGATCTTATCCAGACCTGGTGGTATGAAGATGGTGACATGTATTTCGACTGGCTCGACGTGGCCGGGGCGATGCCGCAGGAAGGCAAGCTGACCAAGGGGCCGACCCGCGATCTGTGGGTGTGGCTGCTCGAAGGCCTCAAGAAGCGCGGCTTTGCCGGCAAGAAGCTGGCGGTCGATCGCGAACTGGTGCCTTCGCGGCAGAAGCCGGTGGTCGAGGTGCTGGGTTCGCCGATGGTCTCGGCGGCTGCCGACTGCATGTATATGCGCCAGCGCAAGAATCCGCTGGAGATCCAGCTTACCCGCCGCGCCTATACCTATTTCGATCGGATCCATTGCTTCGCGCGCGATCTGATCATGACGCACGGCACCGACCTCTATGACTATGAGGTCGCCAATGCGGCGATGAAGTTCGGCACCGAACTGGTCATGAAAGACCTGAAATCGACGGGCAAGCCGCATCAGGCGGTGGGTGTCAGCGTCGGCGTCGGTTGCCGCGTCGGGCAGGCGACGGGCTATCCGCATCCCAACCAGTTTCACTACAACAAGATCGAGCGCGGCAAGGCGATCCAAGTGGCGGGCGTTGTCCGTATCGGCGGCTGCGGCGGCGAACTCTATCGACCCTATATGATCGCGCCGCGCACTGGCCATATGGAAAAGGTGTGGAAGACCGCGCGCGACGGCTGCCTGATGCAGAAGGATCTCTCGCGCAAGGGCACGCTCTGTTCCGACGTCGCCTATGAAATCCACAAGATGCAGATTGCCGCGGGCATGCAGAAATATATCTACCATCGCCCCGCGCATGGCGAAGGCATGGAAGGCCACCAGCCGCCGTATCTGGCGCTCGGCGACCATACCGTACTCGACACCGGCATGATGTTTTCGGTCGAACCGGGCATGTTCGATCCGGAAACCGGCACCGGCGCCAATTTCTCCGATGGTTTCATCGTACAGGAGACGGGCCCGTCGCGGCAGATGTCACGCCTGCCATGGTCCGAAGAATGGGCCTTCATTCAGATCTGAGCTGACTCCGGTCTGCATACCTAAAATAAAACTAAAATATAATTCACCTGACAGGAGAGGTGCGTCTCGAGATTCCTATCGGACAAAAAAGGGGATTTGGCATGATTGGATCGCGCAATGTAAGCTTTTTCCGACGAACGCATCGCAGGACATTGTTCTGCTCCACCATATTTGGAACGCTTCTGCTGGCTGCGGTGCAGCCTGTAGCGGCGCAGGAAGCCGAAAGCGTCACCGAACCGCAGCCGTCCGCAAGCGGCGATATTGTCGTTACCGGATCGCGTCTCGTCCGTTCGGACCTGACTGCACCCAGCCCGGTGACCGTGGTCGGTGAATCCGAGATCAAGGCCTCGGGCAATGTCTCACTCGAAAAGACGCTCAACGAATTTCCGCAGCTCGCATCCGGCAACAATTCCGCTGCCAATATCGGTGGCGGCAGCGGCGTGCTTACCGTCAACCTGCGCGGCCTAAACCAGCCCGGTGCGCAGAGCCCGTCTTCCTCGCGCAGCCTCGTGCTCGTCAACGGGCGCCGCTTCATTCCGGCGAACTCGGGCGGCGAAGTCGACCTTGCCTCGATTCCGGATTCGCTGATCAAGCGCGTCGAAATCATCACCGGCGGCGCATCGGCGGTCTATGGTTCGGACGCGATCGCCGGCGCGGTCAATTTCATCCTCAACGACAAGTTCGAGGGTGTCGAAATGTCGGCGCAGTCGGGCATCACCGGCCGTGGCGATGCGGCGAGCTACAAGCTGGACCTCACCTATGGCGCCAGCACCGGCGACGGCCGTGGCAATGTGACGGTGGCCGCGACTTGGGCCAAGCAGGAGCCTTTCTTCCAGTCGTCTCGCGCCTATAGCCGCACGCCGCTGGCGGAGATCAATGGCGAACTCGTCTATTCCGGTTCGGGCAACATCCCGGGTACACGCATCGGCCTCAGCCAGGCGCAGCGCGATCAGCTCGTCGGCGTCAATGTCACTCCCACCGGGGCCTGCCCGAACATCACCGGCATCCGCTTCGGTGAGAATGGCACGCCCTTGCCCTATTGCCAGCCGCAGGACACCTATAATTACGCGCCGCTCAACTATTTGCAGCGCCCGCAGGAGCGTCGCAACATCTCCGCGCTCGCGCATTATGATGTCGGCGATCATGTCACCGTCTATGGCGAGGCGTTCTACATCAATTCGAAGAATGATTCCCGTCTGGCACCGGATTCCTTCGCGCCGGTTACGCCGGGTGCGGCCTCGCAGACCTTGCTCGTGCCCAATTATGCGACCAATCCGGGGCTGCCGGTTGCGGTGCGCAACTTCTTTGCCGCCAATACCGCGATCTTCGATCCCGATGGCGATGGCACCGCATCGGTCGTCGGTGCGGGCCGCCGCGCAGACGAACTCGGCACGCGCAATTCCTTCTATGAGCGCAACCAGCTTGCGTTCACGGGCGGCGTGCGCGGCGATTTTGACATGATCGGCCATAACTGGCGCTGGGATGCGTTCTACCAGTATCAGCGCAACCGCACCGATACGCGCGCCGAAGGCGTAATCTCGCAGACCCGCCTCAGCCTCGGCCTCGATACGGTGACCAATGGCTCGGGCCAGGTGGTGTGCCGTACGCAGATCCTGGGCTGCGTGCCGGTCAATATCTTCGGTCTCAATGCGATTTCTCCCGAAGCCGGCGTGTTCCTCACGCCGATCCGCCGTTCCGAGGACGAGTTCGTCCGGCAGGTCGCCGGCGCCTCGATCAGCGGCACCTTGCTCGACCTGCCCGCCGGGCCGGTCGCGGTCGCGCTCGGTACCGAATATCGCAAGGATCGCTATGCGTTCACGCCGAGCGCGCAGGATCTTGCCGGCGAATATGGCACCGGCTCGCAAAAGGCGCTGTCGGGCAGCTTCGACGTGAAGGAAGTGTTCGGCGAAATCCGCATACCGATCCTTGGCGACATGCCCTTCATCGACACGCTCGCGTTCGAAGGCGCCGCCCGCTATTCGGATTATTCGACGGTGGGCGGGGTTTTCACCTGGAAGGCCGGCGGCGAATATGCGCCGGTCGACTGGATCCGCATCCGCGGCGCCTACAACGTCGCGATCCGCGCGCCCAACATCGGCGAACTCTATTCGGCGCGATCGATCGGCTATGTCGGCGGCGCCGACCCGTGCGCCCGCACCTCGGCCACGTCCGACACGCGCAGTGCGGCGGTCAAGGCGATCTGCGTCGCGACAGGCGTGCCCGCGAGTGACATCGACAATTTCTACCAGTCGGCGCTGGGCATGAACCAGGAGACGGGCGGCAATCCCAATCTGCTGGAGGAGACCAGCAAGACCTACACGATCGGTGGCGTCATCTCTCCGCCCTTCCTGCGAGGGCTCAACATCACGGTCGACTATTACAACATCAAGATCGACGACGCCGTCGCTTCGATCAACAACATCCAGACCCTCAACGACTGCCTCGCCAATGGCGACATCAACAGCACGACCTGCCAGGCGATCCGCCGCCTGCCCAACGGCCAGATCGACTATGTGATGGTCAACCTGCAGAATATCGGCTCGATCAAGGCCAAGGGCCTCGACGCGCAGGTGGACTATCGCACCTCGCTGCCGACCTTCTTCGGCGAGGATGCCAATCTCTCGCTGCAGGGCGTCGCCAGCTGGATGTTCGAACGCTCGATCCAGACGCTGTCGACCGCCGAGCCGCTCGACTGCGCCGGTCGCTATGGCGGCGGCTGTTCGCAGGGCAATGGCGGCTTCATCATCCCCGACTTCAAGCTGAACGTGAACGCATCCTACAACAATGGCCCGTTAACGTTGCGTGCGCAGGGCCGCATGGTCGGTGCGATCAAGCCCTACAAGACGGTGACGACCAGCATCGGCAAGCTCGACCCGGTCTGGTATTTCGATCTCTCGACCAACTATGAAGTGTCCGAGAACTTCACCTTCTTCGGCGGTGTCGACAATGTGTTCGACAAGCAGCCGCCGATCCTCGGCACCACTTATGTCGGCGACGCCAATGTCGACATCTCGCTCTACGACCTGATGGGGGTCCGCTTCTTTGCGGGTGCCCGCGTCAAATTCTGATCGATACCATAGCGCCGGCGGGCACTTCGGGGCCCGCCGGCTTTTCCTTGCGCACCATCAACAGGGAATTCCGCGCCATGCTCAAACTGCGCCACGCTCTGCTGCTCATGACCGCCTCGCTTGCCCTCGCCACGCCGACCGTGGCGCAGGCGGCGCCCGCCGGAACCGCGCCGCCGGACGCCATCCCCGCGCGCAAGGAAGGCGTCGGCCCCTATGCCCGCATCGTGCTGCGCAACGTGACGATCATCGACGGCACCGGCGCACCTCCGCAGGGGCCTATCGACCTCGTCATCGAGAATGACCGCATCGCCCAGATCAAGAGCATCGGCGTGCCCAAGGCGATCGACGAAGGCGCACGCGCCGCCAAGGGCGATTATGAGATGGACCTGACCGGCTATACGGTGATGCCGGGCTTCGTCGACGGCCATGTCCACCTCCACAATATGGCGGACGACCAGAAGGTGCCGTCCGAATATATCCTCAAGCTGTGGATGGCGAACGGCATCACCTCGGTGCGCGATCTCGGCAGCGGGCAGCCGATCGAATGGCTGAAGGGGATCAAGGATCGCTCCGCCCGCAACGAGATCGTCGCGCCGCGCATCGACATCTATCCCATGTTCCACCAGATCCGCACCACGCCGATCAACGATCCGGTGCAGGCGCGCCTTGCCATCCAGGAGGCCAAGAAGCGCGGCGCCGACGGCATCAAGTTCATCGGCGGTGCCGAGGATGTGCTGTTCGCCGCGATCGAGGAAACCAAGAAGATCGGGCTGCGCAGCACGATGCACCATGCCCAGCCCAGCGTCGCCTATGCCAATGTGCTGACCACCTCGGCGCACGGCCTGGAATCGATGGAGCATTGGTACGGGCTGCCCGAGGCGATGTTCACCGACAAGCGCATCCAGGCCTGGCCCGCCGACTTCATCAACAATGACGAGCAGATGCGCTTCGGCGAATCCGGCCGGCTGTGGGCGCAGACCGCCAAGCCCGGATCGGACAAGTGGAACGAGGTGATGGACACCTTGCTGGAACGCAATTTCGCGCTCGATCCCACCTTCACCGCCTATCTCACCAGCCGCGATTTCATGCGGATGAGCCGCGCGGAATGGCATGCCGACTATACCCTGCCGGGGCTGTGGGATTTCTACCGCCCCAGCCGCGTCAACCACGGCGCCTATTGGTTCGACTGGACCACCGAAGACGAGATGGCATGGAAGGAGAATTACCGGCTGTGGATGCAGTTCGTGAACGAGTACAAGAATCGCGGCGGGCTCGTCTCGGTCGGCAGCGATTCCGGCTACATCTATAATCTCTACGGCTTCGGCTACATCCAGGAGATGGAGCTGATGCGCGAGGCCGGCTTCTCGCCGCTCGAGGTGATCCACGCCGCGACGCAGGTCGGCGCCAAGGTGCTCGGCCATGAGGATCAGGTCGGCACGATCCGCGTCGGGCGCAAGGCGGACCTCGCCATCGTCAAGGGCAATCCCGCCGCCAACATGAAGCTGCTGTTCGGCACCGGCACGATCAAGCTCAACGACGACACCGGCAAGGTCGAGCGGATCGGCGGCATCGCCTACACCGTGAAGGACGGCATCATCTATGACGCCGCGGACCTGCGCCGACAGCTTCGCGACATGGTGAACAAGTCCAAGGCCGAGCGCGGCATGCCCCCCGGCATCATGACCATCGTCAACGCCGAGCCGGCGGCGAACTGATCGGCGTACCGCCGCGACCACGGAGGAATGAGATGAGAAGCTTCACGCTCGCCATGGTGGCGGCAGCGGTCGTGGCGGCTTCGCCTGCCCATGCGCAGGAGGCCGATGCGCGCCTCAAGGCGCTGTACGAACGCGAGTGGACCTGGCGCCAGACCGAACTGGCGCGGGTGAAGGACGCGAGCGGCCGCTGGATCGACGGCGCGGACCATCTTCCGCGCGTCGATGCCGCGTCGCAGGCCGCGCGGCTCGCCTATTGGGACAAGGCGCTCGCCGAGCTGAAGGCGATCCCGCTCGACCAGCTCTCGGCGGAAGAGAAGGTCAATTACGCGATCTTCAAGGCCTCGGTGGAAACGCTCGCCACCAACATCCGCTACAAGACCTATGAAGCGCCTTTCAACGCCGACACCTTCTTCTGGGCGGGGCTCCACCCGCGCTCGGGCGGCTTCGCGACGGTTGCCGCCTACCGCGCCTATATCGCGCGGATGCGGGACATTCCGCGCTATTTCGACGAGCAGACCGCGAACATGCGCGCCGGGCTCAAGCGCGGCTACAGCGTGCCACGCATCGTCGTTACCGGCCGCGACGCGACGATCGTGCCCTACGCCGAAGCGGGCGCCGACAATCCCTTCATGGCGCCGTTCGCCGCGATTCCCGGCTCGATCCCGGCGGCGGAGCAGGCCGCGCTGAAGGCAGAGGCCGAGGGCGTGGTGCGCGATACGGTGGTTCCCGCCTATGCGAAGCTGCTCGGCTTCATTCGCAACGATTATATGAAGCAGGCGCGTACCACGCTGGCGGGCGAGAAGATGCCCGGCGGCGCCGCCTTCTACCAGGCGCAGATCAAGGGCTTCACCACGCTGGATCTCACCGCCGAGCAGATCCACGAAATGGGCAAGAAGGAAGTCGCGCGGATCTCTGCCGAGATGGAGGCGGTGAAGGCCGACACCGGCTTCAAGGGCAGCATGGCCGAATTCCTCGTCTTCCTGCGCACCGATCCGCAATTCTATCCGAAGACGCCGAAGGAATTGCTGTCTTTCTCCGCCTATGTCGCCAAGCGCGTGGATGGCGTGCTGGCGGATTATATCGGGTTCCTGCCGCGGCGGCGCTTCACGATCCTGCCCGTGCCGCCGGCGCTGGCGCCGATCTATACGGGCGGTCGCGGCGGCCTCGAAAGCTGCCTGATGAACACCTATGACCTGCCCTCACGGCCGCTCTACACGCTGACCGCGCTGACATTGCACGAATGCAATCCAGGACACAGCTTCCAGGCCGCGGTTGCCGCGGAAGCCAAGGGCCGGCCCGACTTCCGCCGCCAGACCAGTTTCTCAGGTTATGGCGAGGGCTGGGCGCTCTATCTCGAATGGCTGGGTACCAAGATGGGCGTCTACGACACGCCCTATGAGAATTTCGGCCGGCTTTCCTACGAGATCTGGCGCGCCTCCCGCCTGGTGATTGACACCGGCATCCACCATTATGGCTGGAGCCGAGAGCAGGCGCAGCAATATATGCGCGATCACACCGCCCATTCGGAGCGCGAGATCGAAACCGAGATCGACCGCTATATCGCGTGGCCGGGGCAGGCGCTCGCCTATAAGCTGGGCGAGATGCTGATCCGCCGCAAGCGCGCCGAGGCCGAGGCGAAGCTCGGCACAGCCTTCGACCAGCGCGCCTTCCACGATTGCATCCTGTCGCTGGGATCGGTGCCGCTCGACGTGCTCGAGGCGCGGCTCGACCAGTTCATCGCCGATGGCGGCACCTTGCCCGAAGGCTGGAACCCCGCACTTCCCGAATAGTCGGCAGGGCCGGACCGGCCGGCTATCCACGGGTCGATGAGCGGTGCTCATCGACCCGTGGTTTTATCCTGTTTCCGTCTCCCTGCGGGATTTATACGAAGTTGATGGTCGCACCGTCGCGGTTGATCCGGGTCGATGCCTCGTTGATCTTCGCCTTCAGCGCTTTCATGTTCACGCCCACCATTGCGCCGCCGCGCTTGCGGACGACGCCGGCGATCCACACCGTGTCGATATCGGGCTGGTTGGCATAGTTGGCGACGCGATCCGCGAGCGGGCCGACGATCGGGAAATTGATGCGGTCGGTTCGCAGCAGCAGCAGGTCCGCGCGCTTGCCGACGCTGATCGTGCCGGTCACGCCCTCCTCGCGGATCGCGCGGGCGCCGAGGCGGGTGACGAAATCGAGCGCATCCTCACCCTGGTAGCGCGCAGCGATCGCCTTGCCCTCGTCCGTGCGGAACAGATTGTAGAAGGCGCCGCGGACATGCTGGAAATAATCATGGGTGAAGGCGAGCGCGCCATCGACGCCGATGCCCACCGCGACGCCCATTTCGCGCGCACGGCCGTGGACGGAGGGGTAGGGATAGCTGTGCTCGCCCATCGTGGTGGAGCAGATCATCGTCCCCGTATCGCGGCACAGCGCCAGTTCGGCGTCGGTCATGCCGTTGCCATGGGTGACGTGATAGTCGGGGCCAAGCAGCCCCGCAGGGCCGAGCTGCTCGAACTGGTTGAAAAGGTCGGGCGCCAGCACCTCTTTCGCGCGATGATGATGCTGCGCGACGATGTGCGGCTGATAGGATCGCGCCTTGGCGAACTCGGCGGCCAGATCCTTTATCGGGCGGCCGTTCATGCCGGGGCTGAGGCACAGGCCGAAGCGGATGAGCCCGTCCGTGCCGGTGAACACCAGTTGGCGCAGTTGCTTGACGGTGCGCCAGTGGATGTCGTCGGCGGGCGCGTTGCGCATCGCATTGGCATCCGCCATACGCACCGTGTCCCCCGCCTCGTAGGTGGGGCTGTGCGACACCTGATAGCAGAAGGTGCCGGCGATGCCGGAGTCTATCAGCCCGCGTGCGCCCTGCTCGGCGAGTTCGGCGGTGTGGAAGATATGGCAATAGTCGATGACCGAGGTGACGCCGGAATCGATCGCCTGGATCGCGCTGGCGTATTGCGCCAGCCACGCATCCTCCGGCCGATAGCAGACCATCGTCCGCAGCTTGTACTCGTTATAATTGCCGATGCTGCGTGAGATCTTGGCGATCACACCATTGTCCATCCCCTCCCACATATGGCGGTGGCCATCGATCATGCCGGGCATCAGGATCATGCCGCGGCCGTCGACCAGCTCGGCATCGTCCGCGCGCAGCCCCTTGCCGACCGCGGCGATACGGCCCTTATCGATCAGCACGTCGCCGGCGGTGATCTCACCGAGCGCCCTGTCCATGGTGATGATGTCGGCGCCGCGGATCAGAGTGCGCCGCGCGGGGCTCAGCTTGTCCATCGTTTTGGGTGTGGCGGCAAGGGTGGGGCGAATTGCCGCTGCGGCGAGCGCGGAGGTTGCGAGGCCGAGAAAGGCTTTGCGGGTGAGTTGCATGTCGCTGTTCCCCCTCTTGCAGAGAATTTCGTGTCACGCCGAACTGCCCTCTTTCCGTGGGGGGAGAGGGCTTTATTTGCTCAAGCCGGCAACCCCGCTTCGCTGGCACCCACCCCGGTCGTCGAGATCACGCTGCGATTACGGCCATAGGCGAAGTAGATGATCAGCCCGATCGCGTTCCAGATCAGGAAGTTGATCAAGGTCGAGCTCGGCAGGCTGAACAGCAGATAGAGGCAGCCGAGCACCGCCAGCGTCCCCACCAGATAGGGCGCCGGGCAGCGGAACACGCGGATGAGTTCGGGCGAGCGGCGGCGCAGGACCATCAGGCAGAGGCCCACCGCGATGAACGCGATCAGGGTGCCGGCATTGGCGAGCGCGGCGATCTCGTCCAGCCGGAACAGGCCGGCGGCGACCGCGACGAACAGCCCGGTGATGATCGTGATCAGCTTGGGCGAGCCATTGGCCGACACTTGGCTCAGCCGCCGCGGCAGCAGCCCGTCTCGGGACATCACGAAGAAGATGCGGCTCTGGCCATACATCATGACGAGGATGACGGAGGGCAGGGCGATCAGCGCCGCCAGCGCCACCAGATAGGCAACGGTCGGCTGGCCGAGCGTGCGCAGCACCAGCGCGAGCGGTTCGGGCGAGTTGGCGAGGGTCAGATAGGGCAGGGCGCCGATCGCGGCGATTGCCACCAGCATGTAGATCAATGTGCAGACCGCCATCGATCCCATGATGCCGATCGTCAGATCCCGCCCCGGATTCTTGGCTTCCTCGGCCGAGGTCGCGACCGCATCGAAACCGTAGAAGGCGAAGAAGACGATCGCCGCCGCGGCCATCACCCCGCGCGGCGCGCCGGCCACCTCGGTGCTGCCGAAGCCATAGGGCATGAAGGGGGTGAGATTGTCCGCATTGAACGCGGGCAGCGCGAAGACCACGAAGATGCTGAGCGCGACCAGCTTGATGATGACGAGGACGATGTTCAGCGTCGCGCTCTCCCGTGTGCCCGCCAGCAACATGCCCATCACCGTCAGCGACACCAGCACCGCGGGCAGGTTGACGATGCCGCCGCCATGGGGCCCCGCGAGCAGCATCGCGGGCAGTTCGATCCCCGCCGATTGCACCCAGCCCACCAGATAGCCGCCCCAGCCGACCGCCACGGTGGAGCAGGCCAGCGAATATTCGAGGATCAGGCTCCAGCCGACCACCCAGGCCAGCGCCTCGCCGAGCACCGAATAGGTATAGGTATAGGCGCTGCCCGCGGTCGGGATCATCGTCGCGAGTTCGGCATAAGCGAGCGCGGCGCAGGCGCAGACCGCGCCGGCGATGGCGAAGGCCAGGATCACCGCCGGCCCGGCGCGATCGGCGCCGACGCCGGTGAGCGTATAGATGCCCGTGCCGACGATCGCGCCCACGCCAAGCGCGATCAGATGGGGCCAGCTCAGCGTCGCCTTCAGGCTGCGGCCATGCTGCTTCGTTTCGCCGCTGTCGATCGGTTTGATCGGCCCGAGCAGACCCATATGCGCTACCCCCTGTTCGTGGTTATGGCTGTGTGATTGCGGCCATTGCGGCCTGTCAGGTGACGGAGAACCCGGCATGGAAGGGGTCCGCCCGATCGATCGAGATCGTGTTGAGCCCGGTCTGGATCGCCGATCCCTCGATCGAGGGGATGATTGCCGGCATGTCGCCCAGGGTCGTCGCCGCCTCGACGCGGCCAATGAAGCGGCTGCCGATATAGCTTTCGTGGACGAAGGCATCGCCCACCGCCAGCCGGCCGAGCGCGGTGAGATGCGCGAGGCGGGCCGAGGTGCCGGTGCCGCACGGGCTGCGATCGATCGCGCGCTCGCCATAGAACACCGCGTTGCGCCCGTCGGCGCCGTCGCCGCGTGGCCGATCCGCCCACATCACATGGCTGACGCCGCGGATGCGCGGATCGAGCGGATGGACCGGCTCATAGACCGCGCGCACCAGCTCGCGGATCGTGCGGCTGAGCTCGACGATGCGCGAGGCGCCGAGATCGTCCAGCCCGGTATAGGCGCCCTGCGGCTCGATGATCGCGTAATAATTGCCGCCATAGCTGACATCCAGGGTCAGCGGCCCGAAGCCCGGCACGTCGATCGCGATTCCGCGCTGGGCGAGATAGGAGGGGACGTTGCGGATCTTCACGCCCGCCACCCGATCCCCCTCGGTGCGGTAATCGATGTCGATCACGCCCGCGGGCACCTCCACGCGCAGCTTGCCGGGCGTGGAGACCGGGATCAGCCCATGTTCGAGGCCGAAGGTGATGATCCCGATCGTGCCATGCCCGCACATCGGCAGGCAGCCGCTGGTTTCCATGAACAGGATGCCGATGTCGCTGTCCGGCAATGTCGGCGGGTAGAGGAACCCGCCCGACATCATGTCATGCCCGCGCGGTTCGAAGCACAGCCCGGTGCGGATCCAGTCGAACCGCTCGAGAAAGTCGATCCGCCGATCCGCCATGCTGGCGCCGCGCAGCAGCGGGGCGCCACCGGCCACGAGGCGGACAGGATTGCCCGCCGTGTGGCCATCGATGCAGAAGAAGCTGTGCCGCATGCGGTGGATCAGGCCGCCATCTTGCTGGGCTGGGTCGCGGCGCAGGCCTCCACCCAGGCGATCACGTCCGCCCGGCGCTGGCCGGTCAGCGGCATACGCGGCATCCGCACGCGCTCACTGCCCCGCCCCATGATCTGTTCCGCCAGCTTGATCGACTGCACCAGGTCATGCTCCGCGTCGAGATGCAACAATGGCATGAACCAGCGGTAGATGGCCAGAGCCTCATCGAACTTGCCTTCGCGCACCGCCGCGACCAGCCGCACCGATTCGGTGGGGAAGGCGCTGGTGAGGCCGGAAACCCAGCCGCTGGCGCCGAGCATCAGCCCTTCGAGCGCGACATCGTCCAGCCCCGCCATCACCGTGTAGCGATCGCCATAGCGGTTGATCACGTCGGTGAAGCGGCGCGGATCGGGCGCGCTTTCCTTGACCGCGACGATGTTGGGGATCGCCGCCAGTTCGTCGAGCACGTCGAAGCCGATCTGGACGCGATAAGCAGGTGGGTTGTTGTAGAGCATGATCGGCAGCGCGGTTGCCTCGGCCACCGCGGCGAAGTGGGCGATCAGTTCCTCCGCGCGCGGCACATAGACCATCGCCGGCAGCAGCATCAGCCCATCCAGCCCGATCGCCTCGGCATCCCTCGCATATTGCACCGCGCGTGCGGTGGTGAGTTCGGAAACGCCCGCGACCAGCGGCACCCGCCCACCGACCGCCTCGACCGCGCCGGCCAGCACGGTGCGCTTCTCATCAGGCTCAAGCGAGTTGTTCTCGCCACAGGTGCCGAGCAGGATCAGCCCGTCAACGCCATCGTCCACCAGGGCCGTCTGGACCTTCTGCGTTTCATCGAGATCGATCGAGAGGTCATCAGCGAACTGGGTGGTGGCAGCAGGATAGACGCCCTGCCACAGGACATTTGACGCATTCATTCCGGGGTTCTCCATAGTGCGTCATCATCGTATACGGTATATGATAAACCGTGGCAAGGATGGTTTGGCGCAGTTTGGGGGATGCGTTCGTCGGGACCTTGGTAAAGGTCGGGTTTTGCTTTTGACCAGAGTTGGTCGTTCAGACTTGCGGCCGCGACCATCCGCTCCTGACAGAAACTGCTGGTAGAGCGTCTCGAGGCGGACCGGCAGGAAAGCGCCCTGTCGATGGTCGCTCGCCTCACCCAGCCGGTTTCCGGGAAGCTCAAGGGGTGGACGCCGCCCGACGGCATCGATGTGCCAGAGTGGAGGTGTTGAAGCACCACTGAGGGAGGCGTCCGTGTTGCATGCTATCACAATCGGGCTGGATATCGCCAAGACCGTTTTCCACGCGCATGGCGCTGACGAGCGCTGCGGCATGGTGTTTAGCCGCAAGCTGAGCCGGGCGAAGCTTCTCAACTTCTTCGCGAAGCAATCGGCGAGCCTGGTCGCGAGGGAGGCGTGCAGCGGCGCGCATCACCGGGCGCGTGAGCTGCGGGCGATGTGGTATGAGGTGCGGCTTATCCCGCCGGCCTACGTCAAGCCGTTCGTGAAGCGGCATAAGAACGATGCGGTAGATGCGGAGGCGATCTGCGAGGCGGGGCAGCGACCGGGCATGCAGTTCGTAGCGGTCAAGAGCGAGGAGCAGCAGGCGGCCGGCATGGTGGTCCGCACCCGCGATCTCGTCGTCCGGCAGCGCACGCAACTGGTCAACGCATTGCGTGGCCACCTCGCCGAGTTCGGCTGGGTCGCACCGCGCGGCTTGGCGCAGGTCACAATGCTCGCCGACCTTCTCGACGAGGAGGAGATGGAATCGTCGCTGCCCGAGGCGGCGCTGGCCATGCTGCGCGTCATGGCCGACATGCTCGCAGAGCTTCGACGACCGTATCGCCAACCTCGACAAGGAGATCGCCAAGCGGGCCCGCGAGAACGAGGTAGTGCGCCGGCTGATGACCATCCACGGCATCGGCCCGATCGCTGCCACCGCGATCGTCGCGCTCGCGCCGCCGCTCGAGACCTTTACCAAGGGTCGCGATTTCGCCGCCTGGCTCGGGCTCGCGCCGCTCCAGCACTCGACGGGAGGCAAGCAGAAGCTTGGCCGGATCTCGAAGATGGGAGAACGAACCATCCGGCGGTTGCTCATCATCGGCGGCAGCTCGGTCGTCAGGCAGGCGACCGTGCGCGGCGCGCCGGCAGGATCATGGCTTGAGCGGATGCTGGCGCGCAAACCGCGCATGCTCGTCTCGGTGGCGCTGGCCAACAAGATGGCGCGCATCGCTTGGGCGGTCATGACCAGAAAAGAGGATTACAGAGCTCCGGCAGCGGTCGCGGCGTAAGCCGGGACAGCGGCCAGAGGCGTCGGGGACGTAGGCGGTCGAAGGAGGGTATGGCACATTGGTCGGCGAGACGGGGCCGGAAGAACCAGGGAATGGCGGAGCGCTAGCGAAGCGCGGAAAGCTGATGTGGTTCCGGTCCGCGAACTCCCATACAGGCCCGCAGCTATCGCGCTGCTCGTCCAGGGCGGACAGATGACAGCATCCGACTACGTGCCGATCTACCCCGATTTGTACTTGCATCCAAAGCGGCGCCCCAGACGACAATAGAATGATGGGTTCAGAGCGTCGGTGCCGGATGAGCCGGAACGTTCACTCTTAAGAGTGTAAGTTGATTTAGCGGACGTTCCTTACGCCGAACCCGTACCCCGGCATCGCGCCCCTAGCCGGGCGGGTGGTATTCGGTCGCGGGCCGGCATTTTCATCTATTGCAAACGATCCGTTGAAGATCAATCAACTGATTTGCCGCTTATTGTAAAGCGTTATTCCGCCCATCTTCAGGGTGCGCACCAACATCGATCGCGTGATGAACGGTGAACGCCGCCATGCAGCGCGCCCGTCGCGCAAACACTGAGGAAGGAATATTTGATGACTGAGCTGACTGGAAAACGCGCCCTGGTGACCGGAGGGTCACGCGGAATTGGTGCGGCCATTGCGGTTGCTCTCGCGGAAAAAGGCGCGGACGTCGCCATCACCTACGCGCATTCCGCCGATCGTGCGGCAAAGGTGGTGGAAACGATAAAGAGCAAGGGCCGTGCCGCCGTTGCAATTCAGGGCGATAGCGCAGATCCGAGTGCCATTGCGCGCTCGGTGGACGAGGCGGTTAAAGCCCTTGGGGGTCTTGATATCCTTGTCAACAACGCCGCGATCGCGACCTACAAGGACGTTGCGGACTTCACGGTCGACGAGATCGACGCGCTCTTTGCCGTCAATGCGCGCTCTCCGATCCTGGCATCTCAGGCGGCCATGCCTCACCTCACAGCCGGGGGGCGCATTATCACGATCGGGTCCGCCGGCGCCGAGCGGATTGTCGGGCCATCGACGGTCTACTCGATGACGAAATCCGCCCTCCAATCGTTTACGCGAGGTTTGGCGCGCGAACTGGGTCCTCGCGATATCACCGTCAATCTGGTGCAGCCTGGTTCAACGAATACAGAAATGAACCCGGCCGAAGGCGAGTTCGGTGACTTCCAGCGGGCGTTGATCCCACTGGGGCGGTATGGCGAGCCTGAGGACGTGGCAGCTGCGGTCGCCTTCCTCGCATCGGGTGCCGCCCGCCAGATCACGGGCACCATCATCACGGTTGATGGAGGTACGCTTACCTAAAACCTGGCCCAGTACAGGGAGGGGCTGTGATCGTCCTATCGCGCAACGTGGGCGGGATTCCCGGCGCTCGCAGCCACCTCGGTCAAGATCTTCCGTGATTCGCCCAGAGGCTGATGCCAAGGTATGATCAGGTGTACTCTAAAAGCTGCGGGCTGACATAACCCGCGGATGATAGCTATTGGGCACCTCGCTCCGTTCCAGCAGCGTCCGACCTTCCGGCGCCTGTTGGCAAGAGGCAATCGAGGGGCCCGTCGTTTCTTTCGAAACAATCGTCAGGTCGATGGATTGCGCAGGCTTATTTGAGGCTTCCAGCGAACCGTGCGCTGATGCGCTCTCGCCGAAAGTGTTCCGTATAGAAGTCGATGAACGCTCTGGTTTTGAGCGGTTGTAAGGCGCGACCTGAGTAGTAGAGGGATATTGATCCCGCATCGGCATACCATTTCGGCAGGATGCGTATCAGCGTGCCGCTCTCCAAATGCGGAAGGGCGTCGGGCATAGCGACCATTGCGATGCCAAGCCCCGCAAGGGCCGCTTGGATCATCGGGGCGGAATCGCTCATAACGACAGTCTCTTTCAACAGCGCGCGCTCCTCATCACCCTGAGCATTCCGCATCATCCATTCCCGGATGCGACCGGATGTCGAGAAGCGCATGAGGATCCCATCGTATTCGGCGAGATCGGCCGGGCTCGTCGGTAGAACTTTTCTGCCGAAATAGCTTGGCGCACAGACGGCGACGACGTGAACAGGCGCTAGCGCCTTGGCAACAATCCCGGGATTTAGATCAAAGCCTCCGCCGATCGCGACGTCGAAGCCTTCCGCAATTAAGTCGACTTGGCGGCTATCGAAATGCCAATCCGGCCGGATGCCCGGATAGCTGCTGAGAAATTCTGGCAGCGCGGGAATGACGTAACCCATGGCGAAGGAAAGGCTCATGCTCACTTTCAGGACGCCGACCGGCTCGCCCTTAATCTGCGAGGCTCCGTCGATTGCGCTCTGAAGATCGGCAAGGCTGTCACCAATGCTCTGCAAGAAGGCTTCACCTTCTTCCGTCAGGGCCAACTTGCGTGTCGAGCGATGGAACAGCCGCACGCCCAGATTTCGTTCAAGCATGCCAACGTTGCGGCTGACTGCCGCCGGCGTGAGGGAGAGCCGGCGAGCCGCGCGCGAGAAGCTATTTGCCTCCGCGCTACGGACAAACGCTTCCAGGTTCGCGAGTGTCTCCATGGGATCCAATCTTCAAGCAAGATTTGAAACTCAAACAATTCATCTGCGAATTTTGATATGGCTATTCACGGTCCGTTTTCCGGTCGACGGACACACGTTGTTGAAGGACCGGCTCATAACGATTGGTGTTATCGCGCAGGCGACATCGGCTGTGCGTTCGCGAAGGCGTTGGGCGAGGAAGGCATTGAGGCTGCCATCGCGGACAGCCGCGGACCTGACAGCATTGCGGAGTTCGTCGCCACGTTCGGAGGGTCACTTGCGAGTCCTCGGTTGGAGGTGAGATCGGTGGCGTGATCTTCCGGCGGCTTGCCGAAGAGGCTGGCGCGCTTCCATCAGCGGTGGTCTGGTCGGTACGGAAGCGAGCCCGACGGTGCCCGTTCTTATTGCGATCGCAGAGGCGGTTGGACGGGGGGACGTACCGACAGCATTGCCGCAGCCCGCATACATGGGCGGACAATCCGGGATTGCCCAGCGGTCCAGGATCGGAACGATCGGCGTGATCCGCGAACTCCCGAACCGTCGCAATGAAGCGCTCGATCATAGGTATGATGACGCGCGTTGCGTCAGAGAGCGCCCAAGAGCGGGCGTCAGCCGACAACGCCGATTTCGGCGGCGAGACGACGCAGCTGCCGCTCGAATTCCTCGGGGGGGTGCGCGCCGGAGATCAAGTGTCGGTCGTTGACGATCACCGCCGGAACGCTTTTGATGCCGCGACTACGCCAAAGCTCCTCCTCGGCATGGACCTCTTCGACGTATCGATCGGATTCAAGGACCGCACGCGCCGCTGATCCGTCCAGACCTACCTCTTCGGCTGCCGCCACGAGAGCATCATGGTCACCGGGATCGACCTGATCGGTATGATACAGCGCCAGGAGGCGGCGTTTCATGTCCAGTTGCCGCCCCTCATCCTTCGCCCAGGTGAGCAGCCGATGTGCGTCGAACGTGTTGTAGACTCGGCTCTCGTCAGCAGTGTTCATGGTGACGCCGACGCCGGCGGCACGTTCCCGGATCATCTCGCGGCTGGAACGGATCTGGTCGTGCGGCATGCCGAACTTCCTGCTGATGTGCTCCAAGGCGTTCTGCCCGCCCGCCGGCATGTCCGGGCTCAGCTCATAGGGATGGAACGTGATATCGGCGTCGATCTGGCCCTCCAAGGCCGCGAGCGCCTGCTCCAAGCCTCCTAGCCCGATCGCGCACCAGGGGCAGGCGATATCCGAAACGAAGTCGATCTTGAGCTTGGTGGTCACGGCGAAGGTCTCCTGCTGGCTGCGTGATAAGGCGAATTCGCCGTCGGCCCGAAAGGCCCGACGACACGACCCTTCCTTGGTTTTCAGCGATTGAAGTTAACTAGATCGGGTTGGGCCAGATGCTGGCGATGACCCGTTTCGGCGGCCTGTGTGATCGCCTCGAGCACCCGGTGCCGATCGAGTGCGACTGCGAAGTCCGGCGCATCTGCGGTTCCGTCGCAGAGGTCGGCGGCGAGCTGGGCGTAGAGGCGGGCAACACCCGCCGCGGGCGCTTCGAGTTGCAGGTCGGGGGCCGCATATGCGGGTGGGACCTGTAGCTGCTGGACAGGCTCGTTGCCGCGGCGCAACGTTATGGTCATGTCGCCGAAGTGGATGTAGCCCGACGCCGTCTCGACCCGCAGACTGCCGTCGGTGCCCTGGATTTCCCACACCAAGCCGGCGGACTGCCCGGCGCTGTAGTGCAACGACGTGACGATCCCGCCTTTGAGAACGCCGGCGACGATGATCTCGTCCGGCGCGTCCTTCGAGAGGGACGTGCCATCCGAGAGGCGGGTGCCGCCGCCGCGCTGATTGGCGACGATGGCGGACAAGCCCTCGAATGTGCCGAGGACGTGCGCAAGCGGCTGGAGCGCGTGGCCGAGCATGATGCTTTGAAGCGTGGCGCCATTCTCCGCGCGAGCCATATATTCGAACCGCGGATCATATCGGCCGACCCACATATCGTCGTTCAGATGCGCTCGGATGCTTGTGCTGAGCGGCTTGCCGATCACGCCCTGCCTGACCAGGTCGTGAAGGTAGCGGATCGGCGGGTGCAGGCTGCCTTGCAAGCCGATGACCGTGCGCACCTGCCGTTCGCGAGCAAGCCCCTCCAGCGCTTCGGCCTCCGACAGGTTTCGCGCGAGCGGCCATTCGCAGTAGACCATCTTGCCCGCGGCGAGCGCGTCGGAAACGATCTGCTTGTGATCCGGCACCTTGACCGCAATCACCACGAGGTCGACCTCCGGCCGCAGGACCAGCGCCTGATGTGTGTCAAAGGCGAGGTCGGCGTCCAGTCGACTAGCGGTCGCTTTCGCGCTCTCTATACGCGTCGTGCTGACGGCGCGGATCTGGAACGCATCGAGCGCCTGCAGCGCCGGGACGTGCGCAATTCCGCACCAGCCGCGATCGGCACTGGCACCGACGATTCCAACGCCGATCCGGGTGTTTGCTGAATTGGCCATGTAGGCGTGCTCCTGTGTGGTGCAGCCCGGGCAATGCTCGCCGTGCCGCTTCACGATGGGTTCGTTCACGGACGAATGCTTGGGCTGATAGCTAATGACCAAGGCTTGCCGGTCGCGCTGCGGATGCGGGGGTTGAGCCCACGTGACCCAAGCGCAGGGAGTTAAACTTGAGCCCAATGGGCCTCGAGCTCGCGCGCGACATCGGCCGGACGCTCTATCATCGGCCAATGCGAGGCGCGCAGCTTCACGACGGCGCGTGCGTGGGTGGCATTGCCGAGCTCGTCGGCGAAGCGGTGCGGCAAAAACGGATCATCCAGGCCCCAGATTACCAGAGCTGGCGCGGTGGTGTTGCTTAACCCCGGCTTCCACTCCGCGCCGACATCGATGGCGGAACGATAAAGGGCGAGGATGCTTGCCCGCATGGTGGCATCCATATGCCGAACCGCTTCATCCGCCGCATCTTTCGGCATCTGCGCATCGACGAGGTTCGCCGCAAATTCCTCGAGGTCGAGGTCCTGCATCCATTGCTCGCCCTCGCCCGGCTTCTGCCAGATCTTGGCGAGATAGTGCCACGGATATTCCGGGTCGATCGGTCCGCTAATGCCGGTCCAGGTCCGCACCAGATCCGGTCGGATCGACGTAAGACGGCCTGTCAGCAGGCATCCCCAGTCATGACCAACGAGATCTACGGGTTCGCCGATCTCAGCGATCCGGTTGATCAGCCATTCGAGATACTCCTCCTTTGTTGACCTGAAGCCCGAAGGCAACGGATTGCCAAAGCCGGGGAGATCGACCGAAATAATGTCGTTGCGCTCAAGATGAGAGCGGACAGTGTCCCAGAGCCGGTGGGTGTCGGGCACGCCGTGGACGAGGACTGCAGGCATGTCGCGATCTCCTGATGATTGTTGTCAGGAGAATAGGGAGGTGGAGGCGTTGCGGAAGCCGGCGTTGGAGAAACTCGGTGTTGCCGTTCGCGGAACCCTTGCCGTCGTGCGCACTATGCTAACAATCGCAATATCGATTACATATCTTGCTCTGCTTCCCGGTTCAGCAGCCAGCCGGGGTATTCTTTTGGAAGACGACTAGCCGCGCCTAGGAGGCGCATGTCGTCCGGATCGAGTTCGACCTCCGCTGCCTGTAGATTCTCGTGCAACTGCTCGACGCGCTTTGCGCCTATGATGACGGTGGATACCACGGGCTGTTTCAGCAGCCATGCTATAGCGACCTGCGCGGGCCGGCGGCCATGCTTGACCGCGACTTCCTTCAACACGCCGATCAGCGGTTCTCCACGGACGCGATCGATAGGTGGGAAGTCGAGTGTAATCTGCCGCGCCGCGTCAAGATTGTCGCCATCGGCGTATTTGCCGCTGAGATAGCCACCGGCAAGCGGGCTCCAGACCATCATGCCAACCTGTTCGGCAGTCAGCAGCGGAACGATCTCGCGCTCCACGTCCCGGCCCACGAGCGTGTAATAGGCCTGGAGCGAGGTGATCGGCGCGAGGTTACGCGCCCGGGCGATGCCGATCGCCTTCATTATCTGCCAGGCAGCCCAGTTCGAAAGACCGATGTATCGAACGTCACCGGCACGCACGAGCGTATCGAGCGCCTCCAGCGTCTCCTCGATCGGCGTGACGGGATCGAAGGCGTGAACCTGGTAGAGATCGATATGGTCGAGCGCTAACCGGCGCAGGCTGGCATGGCACTCGCTGAGGATGTGACGGCGCGACGCGCCGCCCTGGTTCGGCCCTTCGCCCATAGACGAGGCCACCTTCGTGGCCACGATCACGTGATCCCGGGCGACACCGATGTTCCTGAGCGAGCGGCCGAGAATCTCTTCGCTCCGGCCGTGTGCGTAGACATTCGCCGTGTCGAACAGGTTCACGCCCGCGTCGAGCGCAGCGCCGACCAGCGCATCGGCATCCTGCTGTTCCAATTTGCCGACCTGTCCCCACAGGCCGTCCGTGCCGCCGAAGGTCATCGCGCCAAAGCAAAGTTCGGACACGAACAATCCACTGCTGCCAAGTTTGCGCAAGCGCATGACATGTCTCCCTGATCAGATCGTCTGCCGCTCACCCGATTGCGCCGCACGCTCGATGGCGGCGACGAGGCGGCTGTTATGGAGCGCGCGGTCGAAGCCGGGCGTGTGGTAGGTGCGTGCCACCAGATCGCGCGCCAGCGAGGCATAGACCTCGCCGACATTGATTGCCGCGCCGGCCCAGAAGTCGGCCGCTGTAGGTCCGACGCCGGTCGCGATGGGCGCGTCGGGAGCGGCAAAATCGACGGAGGACGTTAAGCGGAGATCGCCGACCTGCACGCCGGCGAGGTGATCGCCGGTCAGCGTCAGGCGTCCGTCCGTGCCGCGGATGTCGAAGCGGAACCGCGCTTCGCCTGCGGGCACGCCGGCCAGCACCTGGACCGTTACCGGGGTGCCGTTCGCCGTCGCGGCGATCAGGTCCAGATGATCCGGGATCTCGCGAGTGGAAGTTTCGCCGGTGTCGACCACCTCGATCTGCGGCCAGTGCAATGCGGTGCGCGCATCCACCTGGGTGATGTCGCCGAGCACGGCTTCGATTACGTCGAGGACGTGGCCGACGGTGATCGTCATGAAGCTGGCGCCGGACGCGGCCTTGTTGAAATAGTCGTAGTTGCTCGTCACTTGCGGCCCATAGCCGAACGTCGTGGCATCGACGCGCGCCGACAACAGGCGGCCGAGCTTGCCTGAAGCGACCAGTTCGGCCGCGCGGCGGACGGCGGGATTGTGCCGGCCTTGCAAACCGATCGCGGTGTGAAGAGATTTGCCCGCTGCCGCCATCGCTTCAGTTTCGGCGAGCGTCGCTCCCAGGGGAGACTCCGCGTAGACTGCCTTGCCCGCGGCCAGCGCGGCCATCGCCAGATCATGGTGCGCCGACACCTTCACGGCGATGGTGACGACGTCGATCCCTTCGTCCGCGATGAGCTTAAAAGGGTCGGCATACCAGCGTTCGGCGCCGAACGCCTCGGCTGCCGCCTTGGCGCTCTCCTCGCGCCGTGTGGCAACGCCGGCGAGGACCAGCGAGGGTTGCGCTGCGAGGGCGGGAATATGGGACGCGCTTGCCCAGCTTGCCTGTGTGTCCGCGCCGATAATGCCGACACGAAACTTACGGTCCGTCATGATGATGATGCTCCAGCCTTGGCGCATGAAGTCGCGCCGTTGCCGGACAATTAGGTCACGGGATTGATCAATCTAAATCGATATTCATTATGCATCGTCATCCACCGCATGGATGGCCGCCCCGCTTGCGTTCAATCAATAATATTGCTCTCGAAGATCCGCACAGACCTGCTCCGATCTCTGCCAAACCTGGGGAAAAGCACCAGACAGGCAGGTGCGAAACCAACGCTGAGCAGGATGTTGGTCGTTCCGGCGGTGCCAGTTGAGGACGAAGGGTAGCGGGTTCAGGCGCAGCGGGAATTCGCTGACATTGAGCTGCTCCGCGCAGCCCGACCGTTGTACGACACTCTCAAGAACCGTCGCCACCATGTCGGAGGCGGCGACCAGCGCGGGTGCGCTCGCCATGTGCTGTATGGTCAGCGCCACCCGACGCTTCAAACCCTTGCTGGCGAGCGCTGCGTCGGCCACGTCAAGCCCTTCGTTCTCCGGCGAGACGAGGATGTGCGGGAGCGACAGGAAACGTTCGATGTCGGGCGCCTGGTTCACGGCGGGATGGTCCCTCCGCAGGATGCAGACGAACCGTTCCTGAAACAGGCGGGCGGACAGAATGCGCCCCCCATCGACGGGCGGCAGGCCGACCGCCACGTCAACCTCGCCGGCATCGAGCATCCGCGTTGCCTCGTCCCGCGTGGCGTAGTCGCGGACACGCAGGTCGATAAGCGGCGCGCGGGCCGCGAGAATCTGCAACAGCGGCGGCAACACGACGCTCTCGGCGTGGCCCGACAAGCCGAGCGAGAAAGTCATCGACGCCGCGCTCGGCTCGAACGCCTGCGTGAAGACCAGCGTATGCTGGATATCGCGTAACGCGCGCGAAATCGGTTCCGCCAGTTCGAGAGCACGCGGCGTAGGTTGCAGGCCTTTGGGTCCCCGGACGAACAGTTCGTCCCGGAGCAGGTCGCGCAGGCGGCCCAACGCCGCACTCATCGCCGGCTGGGTGCGGCCAATTTGCAGGCCGGCGCGGGTGACGTTTCGTTCGGCGATCAACGCGTCGAATGCCACCAGCAAGTTGAGGTCGAAGCCATGCAAATCCATTATGCGACTCTATCTTCGCTGAAGCTTACTTCGGCAAGCGACTGCTGCACTGCTCGTGGTATTCTCCCTAGCGCAAACCATGGTGCACCTGATCGAGACCGGGCAGATCGATTATGTGGTGCAGACCGCGATGTCGGAGGAGTCGCCGGACCGCAACGCGCTGAAGATCAGCACCGGCTGCAACCGGCGGCCAGCGCCTGTGCGAACGACCGGACTGCGAGGACGGCCGACGAATTCCAGGGCACGACGCCTCCCGCTACTCCTATCGGTTGTCGGAGCACGATCGAGATGCTTCCCGGCCGTGGCTGCAGGGCGCGCCCGGCCTCGGTACGAGCCATTGCCGCCCAGTAGCGCAGCTTGCTTGGCGAACCGTCGGCTTCGAGCGCTGCCTCGCTCCGGATCTTGCCGTTCTCGAGCGAGGATGGCGATCAGCCGCTCGCGACGGCGTTCCATCGCGTCCGCCATCTGGTCGAGCACTCGGGCGCGCAACTCGGCATCATGCGCCCATGGCGTCCGTCGGAACGCCGTCGCGGCGGCGTCGACCGCATCGCGTGTGGCGGTAGCTCCGTCGTCGGCATAGCTGCCGATCGGCTCGCAGGTCGCCGGGTTGATCGATGGGGAGAGCGCCATCGGCGCGGCGAAGGCGCCGTTGATCCAGTTTCGGGCCGGAAAGTTCGTCATCGCATCGTCCTTTGCGAAGGGGTGCGGGCCTGCCGATCCGTGGCACGCGCGTCCTGGCCCGTGTCTGGAAGGAGACGGCCTGCGGCAGTTTCGGCTGCCGCGAGGCCGCGGGGGATCAGGTCAGGAAGGGCGGCGCATTCTCACCGCGCATGCGATAGTTCGGCCGCGGGCGCTCGAGCCTGATCGACTCCAGCACCGTGTAGGCGTGATATTTAGTCTGGGTGGTCACCCCGGCCAGCCGTTCCAACCACAACTTCCCGTTGCTGCTGCGCTTCTCGAGCACATACTTCGTGGCGTAATTCGCCATCGAGTTGATCCAATTCTCTGTTCCGACGAATACTTTGTCCCAGCCCGCACCGTCGAGGATACCGATGAGCGCGTCGGAGCGGGAGAAGCGGTCGACCGCGGCCTGCGCGCCGTCGAGGACGTCGGCGAAATATTCGATGGAGGCCTTCACTGTCTCGGGTGTGCCGTAAGACATGTGGTGACCGGCGACCAGAAAGTCGAAGTCGAACTCCGTCAATTGCTGTTGCGCCTGATACCAGCCCATGATGTTCTGCGATGCATCGCAATGCATGAAGGTGGCGCTGCCGGGGCTGATGATGTCGATGACGGTCAGCACTCGATGGGCCGGTGCATAGATGAAGATGTTGCCGGGGCAGTGGTTCTCGCCCTTGTACGACAAATCCAGAGTCACGCCGCCGACGTTCAACGTGTATTCCTTGTCGAACGTCAGGGTCGGGATCGGGCGGTTCGGGTCGGGAAAGCGTTCGAGCAATTCCTTTGTGATGGCGTGCGCGACGATCTCCACGCCGGAGCCGAACACCGATGCGGCGCCGATATGGTCGGTATGCCAATGGCTGTAGATGACGTGCGTCACCGCCTTGTCGGTGACGTCCTCGATCGCCGCCAGCATGTTTTCGCCGATCGTCGGCGGCGCGTCGATCGCGATCACGCCCTCGTTCGTCACGACGAAGGCCGCGTCGTACCCGCCGCTGGTAACCCAGTAGAAGCCGTCGCGAAGCTCCTCGACATGGTAGCCGAGAGTCCGAAATTTCTCGCTGCTGAAATAGGGTGGATAGTAGTGCGGCGGATCGGCCGGATGATCGCTGGCTTCGGGGAAGCCGTAATTGTCGATCGCGAAGAATGCCGGCGTATCGTTCGCGATGATGTGCTTTTGATGACTGTTGCACATGGCTTTGCTTCCTTTCTTCTGTGTGGTTCAGGCGTGCGCGGGACCGAACCGCAGCACCGCCTTGATGACGCGGCCGGCGGCTACGTCGTCGAATGCCCGGTTGATGTCCGCGAATTCGTAGAAGGTGATGAGCCGATCGAACGGGAAGCGACCGGTGCGGTAGAGGCCGATCAACTCGGGGATCATCAGCGCGGAAATTGCGTCGCCCTGGATGATGCCCTGCAGCGTCTGCCCGATGGTCAGGCGCGATGCGTCGACGAACGCGCCCGAATGCGCGTTGAAGGCGATGAAGCCGAAATGGCCCATCGGCGCCAGCGCGCCGATCCCGGCATCGAGGTTGGCGGCCCGCCCGCTGGTATCGAGAACGAATTCGACCCCGCGTAGCGTGATCGCGCGGATCGCGGCGGTAACGTCCGGCCCGTCGGCGGCGTTCACGACGTGCGTCGCCCCGAGTTCTCGTGCAAGCTCTAGCCGTTCGGCATTCACGTCGATCGCGATGACCGTTGCGGCATCCGCGACCCTCGCCGCCATGATGGCGGCAAGGCCGACCGCGCCGACGCCGAAGACCGCGACGCTCGCGCCCACCGGCACCTTCATCGCCTTCAGGATCGCGCCCGCGCCCGTCTGAAAGCCGCAGCCTAGCGGCCCAAGTATCTCCAGTGGGACATCATCCGGCACTTTGACGGTGTTGCGCTGGTGAGCCAGCGCATAGGTCGAAAAGGACGATTGGCCGAAGAAATGCGCGTGGAGGTCATCGGCGCCGTGTCGCTCGACGCCGATGGTGCCGTCCAGCCGCGCCCCCGCGAAATTCGCCTCCCAGACCTTCTCGCAATAGGCTGCATGCGAGGACAGGCACGGCTTGCACTGGCCGCAGGAATGATAGGACAGCACGACATGGTCGCCCGGCCTTAGATGGGTGACCGATGCGCCGGTCCGCATCACCACGCCGGCGCCTTCGTGACCGAGAATGGCGGGCAATGGCAACGGCATCAATTGTTGGCGGACATGCGAGTCGGTGGCGCAGATGCCGGTCGCGACCATGCGAATTAGAACTTCGTCGGCTCGCGGCGCTTCTAGAGCGATGTCCTGCATGATGAACGGTCCATCCTTGTGCTCGACCACTGCCGCGCGGGCAGGGGTGATCGTGGCTTGTTGGTGCGCGGCACTGGCGAATGCTGGCTGATTCATTGGTTCCTCCATGAGGTCGTATGCGGTCTTCCGCTGCGTCGCCGGCTGGTTTACCCCTCGTCTGCTGTTGCAATAGCCGCCAAGGCAGGAACCTGGAGTTGCGTATGCCGGAACCCGCGCCGGTCGATCTGCTCGATGTCATCGCGTTTGTCCGCGTGGTGGAGACGGGAAGCATTGCGAATGCAGCGGCGCGCCTCGGCGTCGCCAAATCGATCGTCAGCCGCCGTGTGAGCCGCCTGGAGGGGGTGCTCGGTGCCCGATTGCTGACGCGCACACCGCGCGGCACGACGCTGACCGATATCGGCCGCGAATATCACGAGCGCGCCGCCGCCGGCCTTTCCGAGCTGGAGTCGGCGCGCGAGGTTGTTACCAAGTCGACCAGCGAGATCTTCGGGCAGCTTCGCATCCAGGTGCCCGCCGCCTTCGGCGAGTTCCTGCTGGCGCCGCTGCTCGCCGAGTTCGCGGCGCGCTATCCGCGCATCGAGTTCGATGTCCGGTTCACCGACCGCCAGGTGGACATGATCGCGGAGGCCTATGATCTGGCGATCTGGCCGGGTGCCGTGCCGGACTCGATCCTCATCACCCGCAAACTGGCCAAGGTGCGATGGGCGATGGTGGCGAGCCCGGCCTATCTCGATGCGCGGGGACGTCCCGCCCGGCCGGCGGACCTGGCCGACCACGATACCATCCTGTATGCGCTGGATCCCGGCCGCTGGCGACTACAGGGACCAGACGGCTGGGAGCCAGTGCGGATAAACTCGCGCTTCTGCACCGACAGCGGGCGGATGCTGCTGGCCGCGGCGCGCGCGGGTCTAGGCGTCGTGCTCGTGCCCAAGTTCATGGTTGAAGAGCCGCTGGCACGCGGCGAGTTCGAGGTGGTGCTGCCAGACTTCCCGCACGAGGGGGGCGACCTGCAGATTTTCATGCCGCCGGCACGCGCCGGTATCGCACGGGTGCGGGCACTCGTCGACTTTCTCTACGAGAGGTTCGACCGCGAAATCTGAGGCACATGTCAGACCCGTCCGAACGCTGCCAAGATCAAGATCACACCCCCGATCGCCAGCGCCGCGATGATCGCTCCGATCGCCGGAGCGACGCGGCTGTGTCCATCCCGAACCGGCGGCAGGCGCTACTTCCTTGCTTGCCGCACCGGCACCTGTTTCGGTCCGTAGCTCGGCCAGGCGCCGCCGTACGCGCAACAAGAAGAGCACCGCCAAGTACAGGGTCGTGGCAAGACCAAGCACCGCTGCGAGCCGCATCGTGTCGGATCGAGCCGCCTGCTCAGCCGCGCCCGCCGCGAGCCTCCAATCCATGTAACTGCCGAACAGCGCCTGGCCGGCAAGCGCGCCCAGTGCATTGACGACCCCGAACAGGACGATGAAGCTGAGGAGTGCGCCGCTGCCCTGCCGCAAGGCGCTCATGATGCCGAGCAGCAGCGCCGGCCCAAGGAAGAAGGTCCCCGCGAACGCGATCGCGCTTTGAGATGCGTAAAGGCTTGCCATCGGGAGCGGTCCCGTACCGATGCCGTCGACCAGCGCTGCGACGGTGACGATGCCGATGGCCAGCATCATCGGTCGTGCGATCTTCTCGAAGTTTACGCACATCGTACTGGCGAGAACGCCGGTGACCGCGCTTGCGAGCATCACCACCGCCAGCGATTCAAATTCGTGCGGAGGTGCGCCCACCCCGCGCATTGCACCCAGCGCCATCTCCTGTTCGGCCAGCACCAGCCGGATGAGGAATACCGCTCCAGCAAAGCGCCAGACGTCTCCGTGTGTCAGCCAGCGCAGATCGATCAGCGGCGTCGCGCGGCGCAGCTCCATGACGCCGGCCGCCAGCAGCGCTGGGGGAGCGGCAAGCACCGTCACGACAATCCATCTGGCGTGAAGCCAACCTTGCGAACGCCCGAGGCCCAATATGGCAGCGATCGCGGCCAGAGCGCCGCCAAGGAGGACGAGCGTCAGGAGATCCCGCGGCTCGAACACGCGTGTTCGCTCGGCGGGGGGGAAGGCGCAGGACGCCGACCGCGGCTAGGGATAGCAGTGTAAGGCCGGTTCCGAGCAGGAACAGCGAACGCCACCCGTCAACGTCAAGCAGCGAGGGCGACAGCAGCCGCGCCAGCGGCACAGCGCATTGCGTTATGCCGATTCCCAGCATCAGCTCCCGAAGGCGCCACTTTGTTGGAAACGCCTGCATCGTGTGGAACAGGCACAGCGGGATCAACGTCACGGAAATGAAGCCGCCGATGGCACGCAGCAGCATCGCCGCGACGTCGGTGACCCAAGCCCGCGCGAGCGCCGCGGCGGCGTAGATGCCGAGGGCGACCAGCGCGAAGCGCCGCAGGCCATATTGCTGCCGGACCTTGATCGGCACCAGGTTCGCCGGGACGGCGGCGACATAGCTGGTCGACAGCCATGCCGCCTGGGTCGGGCTCAAGCCCAGCACCTGTCGCACCTGCACTAGGTCGGCGCTCACCAATGCTCCGCCGAGACCTGCCGTCACGCCGACCAAGACGCCCACTGCCATATGAGCCGATCGGGTCCTCGCCTTGTGCGATGGGGACGCGGGCGAATCGATGGCCGCCGGCCGCTCGTGCGCTGGATAGTTATGAGCTTGGTCATCGAGGAAGGCACGCAGGGAATTCATGGCTTTGCTCCTGACGCGCCAGCCAAGTGTTTCGGTATCGCTCCTGAGTAGAGGATCGATCGCGAAAATTCTTCCCTGTTCGGGTTGCCCGTCCAGCAACGCTGAGTTCTTCGATCCCCGTCTTGATTGTGCCGAGGGTATCTCGAAATGATGAGGCACAAATCGACACGATGACTGGGTCGGCAATCGTCAGGCCTCACCCGAAGGGATGAAACATGCTTCACAGATCGATCGATCGCGTCACCGTCATACCGCCGCTCGGGCCTGGCTTCGATGGCGAGCGTCACAAGGCGGCGCTGGTGGTGGCTCCGGGAAATTTCCACGCCACCGATCCCTTCTTCCTGATGGCGGATGACCACATCACCCTGGAAGGGCGCTTCGGTGACGCGCATCCCCATGCCGGGCTGGAAACCGTAACCTTCATGCTGAACGGTACGATGGAGGACACCGGCGGCCGGCTGGCGGAAGGCGACGTCGAATGGATGACGGCGGGCAGCGGCATCGTCCATTCGGAAGATGCGATGGTATCGACTGACATGCGATTGTTCCAGTTGTGGCTGGTCCTGCCTGAGGAACAGCGCAACATGCCGCCGAGGGTGCAGATCCTGCAGCGCGCGACGATGCCGGTCCATGTCGAACCGGGGGTCGAGGCTAGGGTCTACAGCGGTCGGTTGGGTGAGGCGGCGGCGCCGACGAAGAATGCGGTGCCCGTCACGCTGGCCGACATCCGACTGGAGCCGGGCGCTAGCTTCGCGCCGGAACTGCCCGCCGCCTATAACGCCTTCATGGTGGTGATCGATGGTGAGGTGACGGCTGGCGCCGGTGGCGAACCGCTGTCGGAGAACATGGCCGGCTGGACCGGTCCTGCCGGCGGCGGTTCCAGCACGCTCGCGCTACGAGCGGGCGCGAAAGGCGCCCGGATACTGCTCTACGCCGGAAAACCCCAGAACATTGAGGTCGTGGCGCAGGGGCCGTTCATTGCCGGCTCCCGCGACGAGCTGGCGGGATACTACGCCGCTTATCGCCATGGCAGGTTCCCGCACGCCGGCACGATGCGGCCGGTCGCCCCCGCATGACGCGGTTAAATCCGGAGGAGTCGAGCATGGCCAGGAAAATCGAGATATGGGAGACTGGCGCACCTGCCGTCCTTAAAGTGGTGGAGGCAGAGGTCGGATTGCCCGCCGCCGGGCAGGTACGACTGGTGCAAACTGCGATCGGCATCAACTATGTCGATGTCATGGTCCGCAAGGGCCTATATCCGATGCGGCTTCCTGCCACGCCGGGCTTCGAAGCGGCGGGTGAGATCGACGTCATCGGCCCCGGGGTGATCGGCTTTGCCCCGGGAGACCGCGTCGCCTATTTCTTCGTCGAGGGAGCATACGCAACCGCTTCGCTGGTCCCCGCCGAGGCGCTGATTCGCTTGCCGGACGACATCTCTAACGAGGTGGCGGTGACCTTCCTTGCGAAGGGCCTGACAGCCTGGATGGGATTGTACGCCTTGCACCCGCTGAAGGCGGGTGAGGTAGCCCTCGTGCTCGGGGCGTCGGGCAGCGTCGGGTCGATCCTGTCGCGCTGGGCGCGGTCGCTTGGGGCAACGGTGATCGGTGTGGCAGGATCGGCCGGGAAACTGGCGTCGGTCGCGGCCGGCGCCGACCATTCATTTGTCGCCGACGATCCAGCGCTTTCCGACAGGGTCCGCGCGATCGCACCCGCCGGCGTGGACGTCGTCTACGACTTTGTCGGACGTGCGACCTTCCCGTTGGCGGTCGCCTATGTGCGGGATGGCGGCGTGATCGCCACGATCGGTGCCGCGTCGGGACAGACGCTTCCCGCAGCCGATCAGCTCCGCTCTCGCGCCGTCCAACTCCGGGGCGGCGGCACGCCGCAATATGTTCGGGGCGAAACGGTGGCGGTTGCCACGGCGCAGCTCTGGGGCGCGATCCGTGACGGCCTGTTCAGCGATCTCCAGGTGGCCCGATATACGTTCGACAGCCTCGCCGCCGCACACGAGGACATGGAGGCACGGCGGCTCACCGGCCTTCCTGTTGCGATAGCGTGAGATCCATAGGGGTGTTCGCTTCTTGCGCTCCCGAATTCACTCACGGGAGATATCCAATGGTTGAAACCATGAGGGCGGTTGTACTTAGTCGCTCCGGCGGGCCGACGCATTCGAACTGCCCGACGTTCCCGTGCCGGCAGTCGGCGCCCGGCAGCTACGCGCTAGGGTTCATCCAACGGCCGTCAAACCACATAAACTGCCAGATCCGTCGCGGTGACTATGCCGATCTGGTGCCCTTGCCAGCGATCATCGGACATGACGTTCCCGGCGTCGTCGAAGAAGCGAGGACAGACGTGACGGGTTTCGCGGCAGACGATAGACCTACTGTGCACTTCCTATCGGTCCTGGATCCTGTGCCGAACGGCACGTCGTCGACGTCAACCTTGTGGCCCGCAAGCCGTCGAACCTCAATCATGTTGAGGCGGCCAGCCTGACGCTGGTCGGGGCACCGTCGTGGAAGCTTTCGTGACGCGTGCATGCCTTGTTGTCGGCGAAACCCTTCTCATCCACGGACGTGCCGGGGCGTGGGAACGATCGCGATCCAGGTTGCCAAGGCGACAGGCGCCCGCGTGCTGACGACCGCGCGTGTTGCAGACCATGCGTGCGTGCGATCGCTCGGCGCCGACGCGGCGATCGACCATAGCATGGAGGATTATGTCGACGCCGTGACGCGGCTGACGGGCGGCCGCGGCGTCGACGTCGTGTTCGACACGATCGGTGGCGAAACGCTGACGCGTAGTCCGTTGGCGCTCGCGGACATGGGACGCGTCGTCGGCATCGTTGATATTCCACAGCCACAGAACCTTGTCGAGGCGTGGGGCAAAAACGCTGCATATCACTTCGTTTTTACAGGTCAGAATCGAGGCAAACTTGATCTGCTTACCGACCTCGCGGAACGCGGCCCCGTTCGGTCCGTCGTAGGTGCGGTTCTGCCGCTGGCCCGCGTCGGACAGGCGCACGAAGTTTTAGGGGGCAGGAGCACCTATGCGCTACGTAAGAAGGTGGCGATTGACGTAGTGGGAGGCACCGTATCTCTCCCGCCCCGTCGTCAACCGCTGACGATTCAGCGGCCCTCTCCTGGGTGGTGATCGCAAGGTTCGCGCAACCTTCACGGTGTTTTTTCCCGTGCGGCCATGTCGCCGATGCGTCAGCGGAATCGCTGCCGCGTCGGCGCGCGGGCGTCATCGGGAAGGTCGTTGACATGACAAGGTACCGTTCTCTCTTCGAAGCCCCGGCTCGTCCCACGCATCGCGTGGCGGCAGTCGCGTCGAACTTGGCCAAGATCCACGCCCAAGTGACGGCGTGCTGCGGATGAACGGCCTGCCGCTGTTTCGACGGACACCCGTACGGTGTCTGGCACTAGCGACGATAGTCGCGTTGCTCTTTGCGCCGGTCGCCATCCCGCTTCGCGTGTTGCTGTTAGCCGGTCTGACGCTATTGTGGACCTTCGTGGAGGCGGGAACGCTGGCGCCGGTCGGCCTGCGGCGCCACGGTTGGCGATCGACGCTGCTCTGGACAGGCGGCGTCACGGTGACGGGCATTCTGTTCGGTGAAGTCGGTCAGCCGCTCCTCGAATGGCTACTCGCGACCCGTATCGACTACAGTGGCTATGGCGCGCTCGTTGGTAACGAGAGAGCGGCACTGCAACTGCTCGCTTACGCCCTGACCAGCGCGGCGATCGGCGAAGAGGTGCTGTTCCGGGGCTTCATCCTGCATCAGATGAGCGCAATCTTCGGCGAAGGCGCCGCCGCGCGGCGCGCCGCGATCCTAACAAGCGGGGCGTTCTTCGGCGTCGCGCACTTCATTCAGGGTTGGCTCGGTATCCTCTTCACCGGTGTCATGGGCCTCGTGTTCGCATGGGCCTGGTTCCGCAGCGGGCGCAACCTTTGGGCGTTGATCATGGCGCACGCGCTGATCGATACCTACGGCATCGCGATGATGTACCTAGGCCGCTACAACTGAGGTCGAGCAGGCTGTTTCGGTGTCGGATCAACGCTGGCGATGCTATTACGCCATCTTCATCGGCCCAGAGGATTGCATTTGTCCGATCGGGTGCGGCTCCGGCCGTCGAAACTGGGCGTACGCAACCATGGAAGGGCGGCCGCTTGCGCCAAATGCCGGCTTCGGAATCGAAGCCTTGAGACCGTTGAGCGATTATCCTTTCGTCAGCATGCCCGCCGTGGCTGTCTGATCAATCTGGCCTCGCCGGGAGATCGCCGTCACAACGTCGGCGAACCTACACAACGCGGTGGCACGATCCAACCGGGCATGTCGCATTGGCAAGCTCGGTCCTCAGAACTGCAAGCTTCATGGTGTTAAGCCTGGCCGCTTACGGCACGGAAACAGGCCATAACGTCGCAACATTGGATACACTGATCAGCAAGGTTGCATCGTATACCGTATAATATACCATCGCCGCCGAAAGAGGAGATTCGGGCGCGACATGGCGTATGGGTCGATAAGCCGCAGAATGTTACTGGTCGGAACGGCGACAGCCGCCCTGCTGTCGCGTCCGGCGCTGGCCGCCGCGGGATCGACGCTAAAGCCACCGCGTGCCCGCCCGCTGCCGATCAATTCCATCCGCCTCCTACCCTCAATCTGGCTCGACGCCATCGAGGCCAACCGCACCTATCTCCTCCGCCTCGAACCCGATCGCCTGCTCCATAATTTCCGCGCCTTCGCCGGTCTGGCGCCGAAGGGCGACGTCTATGGCGGGTGGGAAAGCGACACGATCGCCGGCCATACGCTCGGCCATTATCTGGCCGCGCTCTCGCTGATGCATGCGCAGACGGGCGATGCGGAGTGTCGGCGGCGGGTCGATTATATCGTCGATGAACTTGCCGCCTGTCAGGCCGCGCATGGCGATGGCTATGTCGCTGGCTTTTCGCGCAAGCGCGGCGATGTGGTGGAGAACGGCAAGGCGCTGTTTCCCGAGCTGGTCGCGGGCGACATCCGGTCGATGGGGTTTGATCTCAACGGCTGCTGGGTGCCCTTCTACAATTGGCACAAGCTGTTCGCGGGCCTGTTCGCTGCGCAGACATGGTGCGGCAATGCCAGGGCGCTGCCGATCGCGGTCGCGCTGGGTGGCTATATCGACAGGCTGTTCGCCGCGCTCGACGAGGACCAGGTGCAGCGGGTGCTCGATTGCGAGCATGGCGGCATCAATGAGAGTTTCGCCGAACTCCACGCGCGCACCGGCGATCCGCGCTGGCTGGCGCTCGCGGAGCGGATCCGGCACCGGAAGATCCTCGATCCGCTGAGCGCGCGGCAGGATTCGCTGCCGTGGATCCATGCCAACACGCAGATCCCCAAGATCATCGGCCTCGCCCGGCTGCACGAGATCACCGGGAAACCCGAGTATGAAGTCGCGCCGCGTTTCTTCTGGGAAACCGTCACACGCGATTACAGCTATGTCATCGGCGGCAATGCCGATCGCGAATATTTCACCGCGCCGCGCACGATCAGCAAGCACATCACCGAAGAGACCTGCGAGAGCTGCAACAGCTACAACATGCTCAAGCTCACCCGGCATCTCTATGCCTGGCGGCCCGAGGCCCGGCTGTTCGATTATTATGAGCGCGCGCACATCAACCACATGCTCGCGCATCAGGATCCGGCGACCGGCATGTTCGCCTATATGGTGCCGCTGATGTCGGGCGCGGCGCGGGAATGGTCGAAGCCGTTCGACCATTTCTGGTGCTGCGTCGGCAGTGGCATGGAAACCCATGCCAAGCATGGCGAGAGCATCTGGTGGGCGGGCGATGACGGCGCGCTGCTGGTCAATCTCTATATCCCGTCCGTGCTGGACTGGCGCGAGAAAAGGGCGCGGCTGCGGCTGGAGACGGCCTATCCCTTCGGTGACAGCATCGCGCTGACCGTCGAGCAGCCGGGCGACGGCCGCGTTCCGATCGCGCTGCGCATCCCCGGCTGGTGTCGCGGCGCCGCGTTGGCGATCAACGGCAGGGCGGAGCCGCTGGTGGTTACGGATGGCTATGCGCGGCTCGACCGGCGGTGGCGGGCAGGGGACCGCATCATCCTGACCTTGCCGATGGCGCTGCGCACCGAGCCGACCAATGACGATCCCGCGACCATCGCGCTGCTGCACGGCCCGGTCGTGCTCGCCGCCGATCTCAGCCCTGCCGACCAGGCCTTCGACGGGCCGGCGCCCGCGCTGGTCGCCGCCCATGTGCTTGCCGGCTTCGTGCCGGTGAATGCCGCCGCGGGGCGGTTTCGCACGCAGGGCATCGCCCGGCCCGGCGATCTCGCCTTCGCGCCCTTCTTCCAGATGCGCGATCGGCGCACCGCGGTCTATTTCAAGGCGTTCGACGATGCCGGCTGGACGCGCGAGCAGGCCGCTTTCGGCGCCGAGCAGGCGCGGCTGCGCGATCTCGCGGCTCGATCGGTGGATGTGATGAACCTCGGCGAGATGCAGTCGGAGCGCGATCACCAGCTCGTCGCGAAGAACAGCTATGCCGTCACCTATCGCGGCCGCCACGGTCGCGATGCGCGCACCTTCGGCTATTTCGAGTTCCGCGCGAAGGTGCGGCCCGGCGCGCTGCGGCTGCAGGCGACCTATTGGGGCGAGGAGCGCAGCAAGCTGTTCGACATCCTCGTCGATGGCACCCGCATCGCCACCCAGCGGCTGGACGGCGCTGTGCCCGGCGAGTTCTTCGATCGCGACTATGCGGTCCCCGAGGATCTGACCCGCGGCAAGGACAGCGTGTTGATCCGCTTCCAGCCCGCCGACGACACCACACGCTGCGGCCCCGTGTTCGGGGTGCGCATCCTCGCGCCCTGACCGGCGCACCGCAGACTTCCATCACGCCAACAAGGGGGCAATGATGACGAAACGAGCGAAGCTGATGATCACGGCCTGTCTGGGCTGCCTGGCCGCGATCTCCGCGCCGTCGGCCGCGGTCGCGCAGGAACAGGGCGCCAAGCCGGCGGTCCTCGCGAAGAAGGCGATGGCCTCCGCCAACCACCCGCTCGTCACCAAGGCGATGGTGGAGGTGATGCGCAAGGGCGGCAATGCGATGGATGCGGCGCTGGTCGGCGTGATCATCCAGCCGATCGTCGAGCCGCAGATGACGACGCTCGCCGGCGGCATGTCGATCCTCTATTATGAGGCGAAGACCGGCAAATATTATTATCTCGACGCCGAACTCAACAAGACGAAGAAGGGCGCACCCAATTCGCCGGGCTGGATCGCCTATACCTCGAACGAGAAGGTCGTCGCGGAAACATCGGGCATCCGCATCGGCGTGCCCGGCACCGTCGCCGGGCTGAAGGCGGCGGCGGACCGTTTCGGCACGTTGCAATGGGCGGATTATTTCAAGCCCGCGATCGGCATCGCCGAAAACGGCTTCCCGATGTACAGCTTCCTCTATGGCGAGATGGCGGAGGCGGCGATGGGGCGGCTTTCCGCTTATCCTTCCGGCCGCGAGGAGTTCCTGCCCAACGGCTATGTTCCGCCGGTCGGCACTATCGTCACCCGGCCGCGCCTTGCCGCCACGATGAAGCGGATCGGCGCGGAGGGGCCGGACTATATCTACAAGGGCGAATGGGCGCGCAAATTCGTGGCGGAGGCGCAGCGCACCGGCGGCCAGATCACGATGGACGATCTCGCCAGCTATGAGGTGCGCTGGGAGGAGCCGACGCGCTCCACCTTCCGCGGGCATGACATCATCAGCGCGCCGCCGCCCTCGACCGCGGGCACGCTGATCTCGATGATCCTCAACATCATCGAGCCCTGGGATCTGAAGGCGCAGCCGCATTATTCGCAGTCCGCCGAAAGCTTCAACCGGATGCGCCGCACCTTCGCCTTCGCGGAGAACGCCACCGACAGCTATGTGAAAGATCCGCTGTCGTTCGACGTGCCGCTGCAGACTTTGCTCTCGAAGGAATATGCGGCGATGATGCGGACCCTGATCGAGGGCAGCGCCGCCAAGCCGCTGCCCGCCGCCAGCGCCGCCGCGCCGATGCCGGGGATGGAACTGGCCGCGACGCCCGCCGACCTGAAGGACCAGCGCTCGACCGACACCGATCACATCGTCGCGGTGGATGCGGAGGGCAATATGGTCTCCGTCACCCACACCGTCTATGGCAGCACCTTCGCCACCGGCCAGGTGGTGGATGGCATCGCGATGAACACCGGCAATCCCTTTCCGGGCACGGGCACCGGGGCGGGGCGGCGAGTGATCTCGCCCTTCCCGCCGACGATCGTCGCCAAGGATGGCAAGCCCAAGCTGGTGATCGGATCGCCCGGCCTCTCCTCGCGCGCGGTGGCGCTGACGCTGATCAATTATCTCGGCTATGGCATGACCTTGGAGCAGGCGGTGGATGCGCCGCGTTTCCAGGGATCGCAGATCGACCTGCCCGCGACGATCGAGACGCGCGTGACGCAGCAGACCCGCGACGATCTGGCGCGCACCTATGGCGTCGTCGTGAAGCCGACCACGCCCTATAACTGGCACTTCGGATCGATCCACGCGATTGAGCGGACCGCGGATGGCGGGCTTTCCGGCGTTGCCGATCCGCGCAGGTCCGGTCTGGCGGCGGGCTTCTGACGATGCGCCAGACCGTTGCCATAGTGCTGGCGCTGGCGTGCGCGTCTGCCACGCCGGCATTCGCGCAGGGCACCGCCGATGCCCGGCTCGACGCGTTGCTCGACGCCGAATGGACGTGGCGGACCAATGAATTGCTGCTCGATCCGGAAGGGTCGAACCGTCCTGTCACGGGCATGCCGCATGTCGATGCCGCGAGCCAGCAGCGCCGCCGCGCCTATTGGAGTGCGGCGCTGGCGAAGCTGGATGCGATCCCGGCCGATCAATTGTCCAACGAGGCGTCGATCAACGCCTCGGTGTTCCGCACCGCGCTGACCGCCTATGTCAACCAGATCCGGTTCGGCGAATATGAGGAGGCGTTCGGCTTCTGGACGTGGCTGGCGCCGCGCCAGGGCTTCGCCAAGGCCGAGGATTATCACAACTATCTCAGCCGCCTGCGCGACATGCCGCGCTATGTCGAGGAACAGATCGTCAACATGCGCGAGGGGCTGAAGCGCGGCTTCGTGGCGGCCAAGCCGGCGGTCGCCGGCCGCGACAAGACGGTCGAACCGCTCGCCAGCAGCGCGGTGGAGGAGAACCCCTTCTACACCGCCTTTACCCAGATGCCGGGCAGCATCCCGCCCGCCGAGCAGGAAAGGCTGCGCGCGGAGGCGCGGACGTTGATCGCGGGCCAGGTGGCGCCCGCCTATGCGAAGCTGCTAACCTTCCTGCGCACCGACTATATGCCGCGCGCGCGGGACAACATCGCGGCGGAGAGCCTGCCCGACGGCAAGGCCTATTATGCCGCCAAGGTGAAGGAGTTCACCACGCTCGACCTGACGCCGGAGCAGATCCACGAGATCGGCCTGAAGGAAGTGGCGCGCATCGATGCGGATATGCAGGCGACGATGAAGAAGGCGGGGTGGAAGGGCGATTTCGCTGGCTTCCTCCACTTCCTCAAGACGGACCCGCAATTTACCGCGAAGACGCCCTATCAACTCCTCGCCCATTCCGCCTACATCGCCAACAAGGCGAACGGGAAGCTCAACGAGACGATCGGGCTGCTGCCGCGCTATCGCTTCACCATCCTGCCGACCCCCGCCAACATCGCGCCGTTCAGCACGGGCGGCGGCGGCGGGCTCGATAGCTGCGTGATGAACACCTACAATCTGCCGGCGCGGCCGCTCTACACGATCAACCCGCTGACATTGCACGAATGCGTGCCCGGCCACAGCCTGCAGGCGGCGTTGGCGCTGGAGGGCCCCAACCGCCCGCCGATCCGCCGGACCACCTATTTCTCCGGCTATGGCGAGGGGTGGGGGCTCTATACCGAATGGCTCGGCATCGGCTGGGGCATCTATGAGACGCCCTATGAGGAATTCGGCCGCGAAACCTATGAGATGTGGCGCGCCGCGCGGCTGGTGATCGATACCGGCATCCATCACATGGGCTGGAGCCGCCAGCAGGCGCTCGACTATCTCTCCAGCCACACCGCGCTTTCCGACCATGAGGTGACGATCGAGGTCGATCGCTACATCAAGGATGCCGGGCAGGCGCTGGCCTACAAGCTGGGCGAGATGACCATCCGTCGCAAGCGCGCCGAGGCGGAGGCGAAGCTGGGCGAGCGCTTTGACCAGCGCTGGTTCCATGATGTCGTCCTCGGCCTGGGATCGGTGCCGCTGCCGGTGCTGGAACAGCAGATCGACCTGTGGATCGCCGGCGGGGGCAAGAACCCCAACGCGGCGCCGGAAAGCTGAGACGCGCATGAAACGGCTTGCCCAGCCGCGACGGCGGCGGCCACAAGCCGCTCCCAGACGAATGAAGCACAGGGGAAACAATCCGATGATCGCCACCCGCATCCTTGCCGCGCTGCTCGCGCTTTCGGCCGCGCCCACTGCCGCGGTCGCCGAGACCGCCGACGCGCAACTGCGCGCGATCTACGAGGCGGAATGGGCGTGGCGGCAGAATGAATTCGCGCGGCTGGAGGATGATGAGGCGTGGACCGCGACCGCCGATCATCTGCCCAAGGTGGACGCGAAGAGCGAGGAAGCGCGCATCGCCTATTGGACGCGGACGCTGGCGGCGCTGGACAAGGTGCCGGTCGACCAGCTCTCGGCGGAAGAGAAGGTGAACTACGCCGTCTACCGCACCAGCATCGCCGCCTTCGTCGCCGACGGTCCCTATCGGATCTGGGAAATGCCATTCAATGCGGACAGCAATTTCTGGTCGGGCATCGAGCCGCGCGGTGGCTTCCGCACCGCCGACGAATATCGCCGCTATCTCGGCCGCCTGCGCGATCTGCCGCGCTATTTCAGCGAGCATATCACCAACATGCGCGCCGGGTTGAAGCGCGGTTTCAGCGTGCCGAAAGCGACGCTCGTCGGCCGTGACGCCTCGATCGCCGCCTATGTCACCGAGGATCCGGCGCAGAGCCCGTTCTACAAGGTGTTCGCCAGCTTGCCCGGCACGATCCCGGCAGCCGACCAGGAGGCGCTGCGCGCCGAGGCGCGGCAGATCATCGCCGAACAGGTGGTGCCCGCTTACAAGACTTTGCTGGCTTTCTATCGCGATGAATATATCGCGAAGACGCGGACGACGCTGGCCGCGGAGAAGATGCCGAACGGCGCCGCCTTCTACCAGGCGCAGATCCGGCAATATACCACGCTGGACCTGACCGCGGTGCAGATCCACGAGATCGGCCTCAAGGAAGTCGCGCGCATCACGGCGGAAATGGAGCAGGTGAAGGCCAAGGCCGGGTTCTCCGGCACGCTGGACCAGTTCAAGACCTTCCTGCGCACCGATCCGCAATTCTACGCCAAGACGCCCGACGAGCTGATGGGCGTTTCCGCCTATGTCGCTAAGCGCGCGGATGGCGCGCTGAAGGACACGATCGGGCTGCTGCCGCGCTATCGCTTCACCATCCGGCCGGTGCCGGATTCGATCGCGCCCTTCTACACGGCGGGCCGCGGCGGCCTCGAAAGCTGCCTGATGAACACCTATGACCTGCCGTCGCGCTCGCTGTACCAGATCCCGGCGCTGACATTGCACGAATGCGTGCCGGGCCACAGTTTCCAGGCGGCGCTCGCGCTCGAAGGCCCCAATCGGCCCGACTTCCGCAAGCAGACCTATTTCTCGGGCTATGGCGAGGGGTGGGGGCTCTACACCGAATGGCTGGGCACGGTGATGGGCATCTATCGCACGCCCTATGAGGATTTCGGCCGCCTCTCCTACGAGATGTGGCGCGCCTGCCGCCTCGTGATCGACACCGGCATCCACCATTATGGCTGGAGCCGCGAGAAGGCGATCGCCTATCTGCTCGATCACACCGCGCTCTCCCGCCACGAGGTGGAGACCGAAGTCGATCGCTACATCAGCTGGCCGGGGCAGGCGCTCGCCTACAAGCTGGGCGAGATGACGATCCGCCGCAAGCGCGCCGATGCGGAGGCGAAGCTGGGGGCGAATTTCGACCAGCGCTGGTTCCATGACCTGATCCTCGGGCTCGGTTCGGTGCCGCTGCCGGTGCTGGAAGAGAAGATCGACGAATGGATCGCGGGCGGCGGCAAGAACCCCAACGCCGCCTGAGCCCATCACACCTTATCCCATCAAAATCGAGGATCGCTGCCCATGCGTTTGATTGTCCTGTCCCTTGCCGCTGCCCTTCTCGCCTCGTCCGCCACGGCGCCGGTGCTTGCGCAGGAACCCGCCAAGCCGGCGGCGAAGGACAAGGAGGCGCCGGATCCGGACAGCGCGCTCGCCAGCGCGGTGGAGGATGCCCAGCCCAAGCGCGGCAGCGTCACCATCAATGGCCGCAATATCGCCTACACCGTCACCCCCGGCACGCTGACCATCCGCAACGATGAGGGCGATCCGATCGGCAGCATGTTCTACACCGCCTATGTCGCGGATCGGGCGAAGGGTGCCGCGCCGCGCGCGATCACCTTCATGTTCAACGGCGGGCCGGGTTCCTCGACGATGTGGCTGCACATGGGCTCTTTCGGCCCGGTGCGCGTCGATACGCCGACCACCGACGTCGCCGCCAACGCGCCGTTCCGCATCGTCGACAATCATCAGTCGATCCTCGACAAGACCGACATCGTCTTCATCGACGCGATGAGCACCGGCCTGTCGCGGCCGCTGGGCAAGGCGAAGCAGACCGACTTCTTCGGCGTGGATCCGGATATCGACGCCTTTTCCAAGGCCATTCAGCGCTACCTGACGATCAACAGCCGCTGGGACTCGCCCAAGTTCATCCTGGGCGAAAGCTATGGCACGCTGCGCGGCGCCGGGCTCGTCCACAGCCTTCAGGCCAAGGGCGTGCAGATGAACGGCATCATCCTGCTCTCCTCGATCCTGAACTACGGCATCCGCCAGCCCGGTTTCGACCAGATCTTCGTGACCTACCTGCCGAGCTATGCCGCGACCGCCTGGTATCATAACCGCCTCGCCAACCGCCCGGCATCGCTGGAGCCGTGGCTGACCGAGGTGCGGGACTGGGCGCGGGGCCCCTATCTGCAGGCACTGGCACGTGGCGACGACCTCAGCGATGCCGAACGCAACGCCATCGCCACGCAGATGAGCGCCTATACTGGTCTGTCGCCCGAATTCCTGATCCGCAACAATCTGCGCGTCGACCTGGCGCGGTTCCGCAAGGAGTTGATGCGCGACCAGCGCCGGACGACGGGACGCCTCGATTCGCGCTTCGTGGGCATCGACTTCGATTCCGCAGGCGAAGCTCCCGAATTCGACGCCGCCGACACGGCGATCAGCGGCGCCTATATCGGCGCGCTGAACACCTATTTGTTCGGCACGCTCGGCTACAAGACGCCGCTCACCTACCGCCCCAATTTCTACAGCGGCATCCGCGGCAACTGGGATCAGAAGCACAAGGCGCCGGACGGCAGCAACCAGGGCCTCGCCGCGACCTCCTTCGATCTCAGCCAGGCGATGCGCCAAAATCCGCGTCTGAAGGTGCTGTCGCTTAATGGCTATTATGACATGGCGACGCCCTTCTTCGGCGCCGAATATGATCTGAAGCACATGCAGCTCGACCCCGCGCTGCGGCAGAACCTGACGTTCAAATATTATGAGTCCGGCCACATGATCTACATTCACCCGGAATCGATGTCTGCACTCAAACGCGATCTTGACGCCTTCTACAATTCGGCGATGTAGGCACACCGAACGCACCCAGGTGCAAAGTCTGAAAAATAATACATTTAAAGACAATGTCTTAGATCAAAATCCTCTCATGGAAGGTGAGCGAAGTTCGACGGCCTTCGATGGCCATTTGCTCGCTCTTTTTCAGCCAGAATCTAACGCGAATCACCCCCTCGTCGAGGCCGCCAGCGAGCGGCTGAATGGGAACGTAGCGCGCCGCCGGTTCACCACGACCGGCTTCGTCTGGGACGATGAGGTCAAGGGCTTCGGCCTGCGCCACACCGCGGCCGGTGCGAAGCGCTGGATCGTGCAGTATCGCCACCGCGGCAAGACTCGGCGTGAGATCCTTGGCGACGCCAAGGAAATGTCGCCCAAGCTTGCGCGCTTGGCGGCAAAGCGCGTTCTCGCCGCCGCTGCGCTCGACGGCCTCCCGCAGCCGGTGGTGCCCTCGGCCGCCAAGCCTCTGGTGACCTTCGCCCAATTCGCCGAGGAGTTCTGGACCGATTACGCGCCGCACTGGAAGCCCAGCACCCGGCGGAGCAATCGCTCAAGGATCAAGCGACGGTTGAAGCCGGTCTTCGGCGACAAGCCGGTCGCCCAGATCACGCGTGCCGATGTCGTATCGTGGCGTGACAGCATGGTTGAGCGGAGCGGCGACTTCAATCGCTCGATCCCGGTGTTGTCCGTCATGCTCGGCTACGCCGAGAAGCTCGGCTATCGCCCGGAGGGCTCCAATCCGTGCAAGGGAATGGCCCGCTACAAGCGGCCGCTCAAGGAGCGCTGTCTGTCCAGGCGCGAGTTTCGGCGGCTCGCGGCGGTGCTCGCGCAGCACGAGTGCAGCAGTCCGGAATTCACTGCCTTCGTCCGGCTGCTCATCTATACCGGTGCCCGGCGCGGCGAGATCGCCGGATTGCGCTGGGAGTGGATAGGCGCGGACTACATCGATCTTCCAGACAGCAAGACCGGCCCGAAGCGTCTCTATCTCAACGCACAGGCCAATGCCGTTCTCGACCGTGTCGGACGGCAGGCGTCAGGGGCCGCTTTTCAAGGCGTTCTCAACCAGAAGGTCATCGATCTGCAGTGGCATGAAATCCGGCACGCCGCCGCGATCCCGGACGTGCGCCTGCACGACCTTCGGCACACATTCGCGTCCGTTGCGATCACGCACGGCATCTCGCTGGCGAAGGTCGGCAAGCTGCTCGGCCACGTGCTGCCCGAGACCACCGCGCGCTATGCGCATCTCGCGGACGAGGCGATCGTCGATGCCGCCGAGCGGGTATCGGCATCGATTGCGCAGGCGCTGGGGATGCGCTCATGAACGCCCGGACCCTGCAGCGCATCATCGCCGACGAGATGGGTTCTGTCGGCATCGATGCCCTTTCGCGGGATGCCGGCGTCGGCCAGCACCGCATAACCCGATGGTCGCGCAAGCTGCCCGGCTTCGGCATCCGCCACTATTACAGCGGCAAGAGCGTCTACATCGTGCAGGTGCATATGGAGGGCAGGCTTCGCACATTGACGATGTGCAACACGGTGCTCATCGGCAAGAGCGCTGCGCTAGCGATCGCTCGCCGCATCATCCTGCGCGCGCAGGTGGGCGAGAACCCGGCAACCGATCGGCAAAAGACGCGCTCCTATCCGTCCTTCAACGATTTCCTCGCGATCTACTGGGAGCGCGCCGCACCGACCTGGAAGCCGTCGACGCAACGGACGCACCGCGTCTATCGACAGTATTATCTCGATTTCGCATTCGGTTCGAAGTGCATGGACGAGATCGATCGCGCTGCCGTGTCGCGATGGTTCGCGGGCGTAGCCGCGGGGGGCGGGCCGGGGGCGGCGAACCGTACGATCGCTATCCTGCAGGCTGCCTTCAACAAGGCGGCCGAATGGGGGTTGCGGCCGGAGGGACCGAACCCCGCCAGCGGCATCAAGCGCTATCCGCCGCGCCGAAAGGCGCGCTTCCTCCGCGTGGAGGAGCTTGTGCGGCTGGGGAGGGCGCTTGACGAGGATGCGGACCAACAGCCCCTGCAGGTGGCGGGGCTCCGCCTCCTGCTGCTGACCGGATGCCGGCTGTCCGAAATCCGCAATCTCACATGGGCGCAGGTTAGCGGCAACCGGCTCAAGCTCGTGGACAGCAAGACGGGACCGCGGACCGTCTGGCTGGGATCAGTGGCGCGGGCGGTGATCGATCGGATCCCGCGCGCGCGGGAGAGGGCGGAACTGTTCTGGAATGGTGACACCGGGGGTGTCGTCGACCTTTACGCCTATTGGTCTCGCCTGCGGGATCGTATCGGCTTTGGCCGGATGCGGGTGCACGACCTTCGCCACAGCTATGCCAGCCATGCCGCGGCGATGTCCGAGACGCTGCCGATGATCGGCAAACTGCTCGGACACAGCAACATCCAGTCGACGGTGCGCTATGCCCACCTCGATGACAGCGACCTCATCGCGACCGCCAACACCATCGGCGACGTGATTGCCGACCTGATGGGCAATCCCGTACGGGGTGGTGGCGACGACGCGGCGAACGGGTTAGGAGGGCTGTGATGCGTACCGACCTTGACCATCTCCCGCCGGCCAAGCAGCGCGAGCTGCAACGCGTGGTGCAGATCATTTTCGAGGAGTTCGAGGACGCCTTCGCGCTCTCGCGTCACGAATGGAAGAAAAAGGGACGGATCGAGAAGATCATCCTTTATGGCAGCTACGCACGGGGCGGCTGGGTTGACGAGCCACATACCGCCAAGGGCTATAAGTCGGATTATGATCTGCTGATCATCGTCAACGACAAGCGGCTGACCGACCATGTCAAATACTGGGCGAAGCTCGATGATCGCCTGATCCGGGAATATGGGATCACCGGCACGATCCGGACGCCGGTTAATTTCATTGTTCACACATTGCAGGAGGTGAACGACGGACTCGCGCATGGCCGATTCTTCTTCATGGACGTTCGGCGGGATGGAATTGCGCTGTATGAGCACGGCGATACTGAGCTTCATGAGCCAAAGCCGAAGACGCCCGAGCAGGCGCTGGCGTTGGCGGAAGAATATTTCGAAGAATGGCTCGTCACGGCTAAGCAATTCCATGGATCAGCCGAGCATGCCATAGCCCAGGGGTGGTTCAAGAAGGCGGCGTTTGACCTGCATCAAGCGACTGAGCGCCTATATCATTGCGTACTCCTGGTTTGCACATTCTATACTCCTCATGTGCACAATCTCGGATTTTTGCGAACACAAGCGGAGAGAATTGATAGGCGTCTCGTCGATATCTGGCCTCGCGAGCGGAAGACTGACAGGGCGCTCTTCGAGAAATTGAAGGACGCTTATGTAAAAGCTCGCTATTCCAAGCATTACCGCATCAGCGCCGAACAGCTGTCATGGTTGGCTAATCGTGTCGAGGAGCTTGGACAGGTGGTGCATATGATTTGCTCTGAGCGTATCGATGCTCTTAGGCATTCCGCAGCGGCGTAAGGCGATGAAGCTACCGCAATCCTCGATCATGGGACGGCGCTTTTAGTTGCAGGAGCCATTCATGCGGCCGACGAAAATGACCGTTCTGTAATGGGTGGCGCCGAAAGCGGTCGGGCGGGTTGTTCCCCCTTTTGTACATCGGTAGACGCCAGGATAGCGGCCCGGAAGCGTGGGAAAGGGGTGGAGAGCGGCCCGTCCGCTTTGGAGAGCCAAACGTTCGAAAATAGCCCTTCGTTCACCTGTCATGGCGAGTGCCGCGCTGCGCTAATTAACGGCCACAGGGTGATTGTTCGTTCGCAACCTCGGCTGGTCCTACGTATCGTTCATGTCGTGTCGGTCCTTTCACCACATAGCTGTTCGACAAGTCCATCGTTTCGTGTTCGGCAGAATATTCGATTGGACCGCCAATCTCTTCGTGAAACGCGCGCCACTCACGCCCGATGTGATTCACAAATTCTACAAAGTCGTCGGACTTTCGAGGGTTGTACATGGGAATCCAGAGCCAGTTGGCGTAGGGATTGTCGCGCAATTCAACTAGATGATTGGTCTGATAGATCAAGCCATCACAACTAGAATAACTCTCGCTCGCCATAATGTCGCCAACCAAACCGATCGCCAAATCTGGTGGAATGCCTCTAAATCCGTCGTTGACTAAGACGATCAGCCCTCGCCATCCGACGAGTCCGAGCTCCTGCTTAGTCTCTCTGATTTGACGATTTGCGGTTTTCAGAATGCGCTTCAGTGGAACTCGGAGTATCGAAAACAGTTCACGTTGAAGATACGGGTCGGAAAGGCCTCCAGGGAATTGAGCAAAGGCAGCATCTACCTTGGCGAGCATCTGCTCGCTGTGCGCTAATTCTGTAACGACAACCTTTAATTCCAAGACAACCCGAGAATAGGGAAACATGAAGTCCGCATTTTTCACGCCCTGTCGTTTGATGTGAGGCGCGACTAACTCGCCCCCTACGCGGGGAATGAACTCGACCCAGTGTTTCTCGTCAGCGATGCCTTTCACCGCCGCCCAGTCCGGCTCGTCGTCCACAATGCCTCCCAATAATCACGCTTATAGATAAGAGCGCGAGGTATGTCAGGGGTAAAGCATTTAATGATCCACAGAGACGCAAACTAGGTGCGGTAATCGTCCGTTCTTCGCATTCCCATCCCGAAATAATGTCCAGAGCTGTGCTACGATTGTAACGCTGCGATCGTCTGAATGTGGGCGTGATCTGCGGTAGCCCCAATTCCTACGCATGACGTCCGCTCCGCGCCAGGATCCGCCGACCAACACCGATCCAAGCGTCCCCGAAAGCGGTCAGCCCGGTTGTCCGCTGCGAACCGATCCGCGCCAGGATGGGAGCCGGAAGCGTCGCAAAGTGGGACTTTTCTGCCGTCCCTTGGCTGGCCACCTGACGGCAGATTTTGTCGAAAGCCGATATGGTTTTTCCTTCAGCGCAGGCTGCGACCCGCAAAGGTTGGTCGGCTTCTTGGGACAGGCCCCTTTAAAAAAACGGCATCGACGGATCCGGCAGGGGGTCACGACCGCTCGGTTGTGACACTAAGATGGTCGGCGGCTTTGGGTCTATCTCGCTCCAATCCGGTCGGAAATGACACCCTTCTTTCACGATCTCGATAGACGGGCGACATCAAGCGTGGAATGTTGCGCTGGCAGCTCGAAGCAAGGACGCGGGAGCTAACGTCGGGGGAGCGTAAGTTGGCCGTCAGTGTTCACAATCCTGATCAATATATGGCGGCTCTACGGACGATCATCGCGCAGGGCCGCAAGCGGATCGGGCTGTTGGTTGGCGCCGGAGCTTCTGCCGGCATGGCCAAGCCTGATGGTACTTATCCGCTTATCCCGGCGGTTGCGGGCCTCACTGATCAGGTCCTCAAGACGCTTGCACCGACTTACCAGCAACAGATCGACGGCTTGAAAACCGAACTCCCGCAGCACGACATCGAGACGATCCTTTCTCGGATTCGCTCTCTGAGCAAAGTCATCGGATCGGCGAAAGTCCACGACCTCGATGGCCCCGGCTTTGCCACTTTCGGAGAAGCGATCTGCTCCGAGATCGGCAAGATCGTGGACGTTCGATTGCCGGATAGCGGATCGGCATATGCTGATCTCGTGAACTGGATCACGGGCACAATGCGTGACTATCCAGTCGAGATTTTCACCACGAACTACGACCTTCTGTTCGAAGAAGCCTTTGAGTCCGTGCGAGCGCCGTATTTCGATGGCTTCACGGGCGGTCGCGAACCGTTCTTCGACCCCGTGTCAGTGTCACGCAGCGACCTTCCCTCGCGATGGACGCGGCTTTGGAAGCTCCATGGCTCGCTCGGCTGGCGTGCCAGCTCGAAGGGGGAAGTGATCCGAACGGGCCAAAGCTCGGCAAGTCACCTCGTCTTCCCCGAACATCTGAAGTACGACCAGACGCAGAAAGCCCCCTACGCCGCGTTGCTTGATCGTCTTCGTGCGTTCTTGCTCACCCCCGACACGCTGCTGGTCTCTATCGGCTTCTCCTTTGCCGACGCACATATTGCAGCTCGGTTGGATGAAGCGCTCGCAGCGAATCCATCCTCAAGCGTCTTCGCGTTTCAATACAAGATCCTCGAGGAAGAGAGACCAGCGTGCGATCTTGCGCGCCGCCTGCCAAACTTCAGCGTGTATGCGCGTGACCAAGCCAAAGTGAACGGCATCCGCGGCGCATGGAAGGCACCGGCCGAACTTCCGAACAGGGATTGGGGCCCGATAAGATCGACCTATCTCGACAATGACGGAAACTTCACGCTCGGAGCAATCGAACCCTTCGCCCGGTTCTTCGCGGCGTCACGCTCGGTTCAAGCATTTCCCACACCACCGGCGCCGGTAACAACAGCGGTAACGCCACCGCTAATTCCTACCACCGCGTCGGTGGCCTGATGAACGCTCCGACCCTTCTCGGACACGTCGGCTCTGTCGCGGGTGCGACCATAAGCGTGCGTCAGTTCGAGGGCGTGGCCTCGGGGATCGCGATCATCGGAGGACGGAGCTACCGGGTTGGCCAGGTCGGTAGCTTCGTGCGGATACCTCAAGGCTATCATGATCTTTACGCGATCATATCGGAGGTCGGCGCAAGTGCGACACCAGCAACGCTCACGGATGCGCTCGACCGCGGTGAACGATGGCTGACCGTTCAACTCGTCGGTGAGATTGTCGAGGCGTCGTTCGAGCGGGGCATCAGCCAATATCCAAACGTGAACGATGAGGTTCATCTTGTCACCGAGGAGGATCTGGCCAAGATCTACGGCTCCGAGTTTGCCGGACAGGTGGTGGTAGGGCGACTTGCCAACGCCGAGAGCATTCCAGTCCGCTTGGACCTCGACAAGCTGGTCACGCGTCACAGCGCAGTGCTTGGCTCGACCGGGTCGGGCAAATCAACGACCGTCGCCAGCTTGTTGCGATCGATCTCGGCGCCGGGTGGAGCGGGCTTTCCAAGCGCGCGTATCCTCCTGCTTGATTTACACGGGGAATATGCCCGCGCGCTTGGCGACAACGCTGAGATTTTTCGGATCACGCCTGGAGACGATGAAAAGCAACTGGTCATTCCGTATTGGGCACTGCGGCCCACCGAAATCCTTAATTTCCTGTGCGGGAAGATGGATGATCGTGCAACGACCGCTATCCTCGACAAGATTTTTGCGGCCAAGAGTACGATAGCGCAGGTGGATAACTTGCCGGGCGTCGACCTGAATTCAATGACCGTTGATAGCCCGATCCCGTACAGCTTGCGAAACCTGTGGCTCGAGCTGATCGATCCAGAGGTCAAAACCTGGCTCGATCAGGCAAAGACACAGCCGGCGATCGTGCTTCCCGGTGACGCGGCTACGCTTCGCCTGCCGACCTACCAGCCGCACACAACGACGAACACGGCGCCCTATCAGAATAACATCGGTGTGCTCGGCATTCGCAAGCAGCTCGATCGCATGCGGTCACGTATGCTCGATCGTCAGTTCGAGTTCTTGCTCGAGCCCGGCGATTGGGAGCCTGACCTGACCGGCCATGTGGCGAACGACCTTCCCGCCCTTCTCGAAAGCTGGATCGGCCACGAGAAGGCGATAACGGTGCTCGATCTGTCGGGCATCCCCAGTGCCGTTCTCCTGGATTTAATCGGCGCGATTCTGTCGATAATTTATGAGGCGCTTTTCTGGGGTCGCGAGCGCGACGAGGGTGGTCGAAGGCGGCCCCAACTAATCGTTATGGAAGAAGCGCACCGGTATCTTGGTCGAGAAGCCGACAACCCTGCGCGCGAGATGGTTCAGCGAATCGCAAAAGAAGGACGCAAGTTCGGAATCGGTGCAATGATCGTCAGCCAGCGCCCTTCAGAAATTGACGACACCATTCTCTCCCAATGTGGGACCTTCATCGCGTTGCGGCTCACGAACTCGACTGACCGCAGCAAGGTACAAGCCGCTTTGCCCGACAACCTGAGCGGTATAGCCGACAGCCTCTCGGTTCTAAGGACCGGGGAAGCCATCATAACTGGCGAGGCTGCGCGGCTCCCAGTGCGTTGCCGCGTTACCCTGCCACCGAAAGACCGCCGCCCAGACAGCGAGGATCCGCTCGTCGCAAGTAGCTGGAAGCGTGCTCGGGGCACTGAAGATTACGGTAAGCTTGTCGCAGCATGGCGTGCACAGGATCCGAAGTGGAAGCCGCCAGAGGCGGGCGAGAATGAGGGAGGGCAATGATGGAACGGCAGCCTGTAACGTCTGGGAACTTGGCCGAAGTCGGATACGATCCCGAGCTAGAGATGCTCGAGGTGCAATTCAGGCACGGCGGCGTTTACCAATATTTCAACGTGCCTGCGTTCATGAACGAGCGTCTCATGACCGCGGAATCACTGGGACGCTTTTTCAACGCGGAAATCAAAGGGCATTACCCGGAGGCAAAGCTCTAGACTGGATCGATCCATTAACCGTCCGGAAAGTTTTAAGAGGTGTCGAATTTTGCTGAGATAAATTTCAAAAGCGACATGTCTGCGATCGGCCCTTTTCACTACATAAAGATATAGGTGTCAAAGCCTTACGGTCCTGACATTGTGCGCAGACGCAAGGTTTTCCGCGGCTTTAGCAGTGTCAGAAGTCCAGGTTAGAATGGTCGGTTATGGGATGGGCGATCCGATTCGAAGACTGAAATAGGCAGGTGTTGCCTAGCGCTTGCTTCCATCAGCCCGATAGGGCGCTTTCGTCAGGGTCAGCCGTTCAATGGAGCGGAACTGAACGAACAATTCTGGTCTGCTGCTGTCCGAAGCGAACGCCGCATCGTGGGACTTTTCTGCCATTCCCGAACTGCGCGTCAAACGTCAGCTCTCGCCATAAGTCGACATTCAGCAGTTGTCTGGCCGGCGAACGTAAGTCGTTCAGTTGGTCAAGCGTTCGAATAGTGGCTCCCACTCTGGCTCGCCTACCTTCGAGCGCGAATGTAGGATGGGCAGCGTGTTGTTGGGCACCGTCATGGGCAGGACAAGCAGCAGCCCTTGGCCCCCAAATCCCAGCGGGTCATCGCCCGGATAGATCCGGCTACCCACGTCCACCGCGATCGCTTTGGCGCGGTCACGTTCGCCCACAGTCCCGAACACGCCAGTTTCGCCTTCGAACGCGAAGTCATCCTCTGTAAGCGTCTCGCCCACCCTGAAGTCGATCCTGCCGTAGGAGAGCGCCGAGATGGCCGTGCGCACTCGATCAGTTCCCTGAGGCGTGCCGAAGAGGGCGTGCACGAGGACGAGTGGCTGTGCCTTCTTGAGTAAGGCCATGTGCGTGTTCACGAAGGCGGTGATTTTCCTCGACAGCGATCCGCCGGTCGCGACAATGTCGTCGATGATCACAATCGCCTTGGGGAAGATGCCGCGGCTGTGTTTGTGCGTATAGGTGAGGAAGGCTGCTTCGAAGCTGGACGGCGGCAGTATCGCCACGGTGGCGATTTTGTTCTCCTCGGCGAAGTCCCCGGCGTATCGCTGGCCACTTTTCCCTTCGCCGTCCACGTAGGTCACCACGACATCGCCTCGGCGCTCGGCTAAGCTCTTGCGCGCAGGGGTTCCCAGTTCATCACGGATGATCTGCCCGGCGATCCGCAGTCGCCCCAGATTCTCTTGCATGCTGACCACGCGCAGGGACTTGAGAAGCGTAAAAAGCAGCCGTTGCTCCCTGTTGCCAGATCGCTGCGAAAGCCAGGCCCGCACCCGTTCCTCGCCGATCGGCTGGCCACGATACTCAGGCCAATCGCGGACCAAAGCTGCAATCTCCTCCGACCGGACGTAGGCGTCGTCCTCAAGCTTCTGATCGATTTCCGCAAGCTCTTCGGCCAGCATGTCGTTGGCGAGGCGGCTGAGACCCACGTCCATCAGCCACATCCTCAGCAGGGGCAGTCGAAAATCGTAGACGCCCCCCTTCTCCACAAGAACGTCCCGGGACACGAAGCTGGCGAGGAGTCCGGCGAGCTCTGCCTCCTGGAACCTAGCGTTGCCTCTTCGAACATAGATGCTGGCGAGCGTCGCCGGCTCGTTGTCCCGAAAGCACCTGCCGATCGCCGCCAACACGCGCCGCCGCTTCAACGCGGTTATCTCGCGCTCCTCAACCGGCGCATGGATGCCATCCTGCCACATGTGGGCGAACTGGTTGCTCTCGAGGCGGGAGATCGCATCGGCGGCAACCGATCTGACCTCGGCGGCCGTCACGTCCGAATCACGCTCCCTGACCGCTCTTGCCATCACATTTCGGCAGAGAATCTTCGCGAAATAGGGATTTCCCCCGCTATAGGCGTAAATCTCGTCGATCGCGTCGCGGTGCCAGTCCAGTATCCCTTCGGACGGCTTGCGGACAAGCTCGGCGAAGTCGTCCCACTCGTCCACGCGGGAGAAATAGTTGAGGTTCACGCGGAAGAAGCGATTCAACTTCTGCCCTTGGCGATCCATCACGTAGGGCATGTTCTCGCTGCCGACGAGTAGAAGACACAGGTTGGTCGTCGCCGTGATAGCCCTGATGTTGCCGAAGAAGGTCTCGGCCAAAGGACCTTGGAGGTACAGCTCCTGTGCCATGTCGTCGAACTCGTCGACGATCACTACAAAGCGGCGGTCTGGCTCTCGTTCCGCGACCAGATTAGCCAGCTTCAGGAGGGGCGCAAGCGAACCATCGTAGTCTCCACGTGGATACAGATCACGATGCGGGAGGGCGCCCAGCATAAACTCCTCGATCTCACGGCCGAGGTTTCGCAGCGTCACCCGGGGATTTTCCGCCGACACGTTCCCCCAGAGGACGTAGAGCTTGTGGAGTCGCCGATCGCCGGCTTGAAGGATGGCTTCATCCACCGCGGTCTGCGCGAGCGACGTTTTTCCGACCCGCTTCTGCCCGTCGATGTAGGTCGGCTCCATCGGCTCCTGCAGGATCCGCGCCACGACCGCATGAACCTGCTCCGAGCGGCCGATGAACCTAGTTCCCGCTGCCGGCGCCTCGGCATACGGGTTGCTGTACCTGTAGCGCTGCCACTCGACGTCAGGTCGCTGGGCGAGAACCTTGACCTCGAAAACCTCCTCGCGCGGAGTTGCCCCGCCTACCTCCGACCAGGCAACCTGCACTTCGAGCGTCAGCGAGGTGCAAGCGTCCACGACCTCCGCGGATACGGGTAGCGCGAAACCACCGGGCGGAACGGTAGGCAATCGCGTCTCGGCATCATCCACCAGGATGTGATCGCTCGAGCTGGTGACCTTGGCAACCAAGTCCTTAGCCTCGCCAGGGCCCGTCGCCCGCATCGGGATGATGATCCGCAGCGCCCGTCCGACCTCATGGAGGGGCTGACGCTTCTGCTGCTCGGAAGCGGCACTCCCGAGTTCAATGGTCGTGCGGAAGCGACCACGTGCCCCGGCCAGAAGCTCCTCGACGAGTAAGGCGATACGATCCAGGAACGGGGCAAGATGGTCGCCGGTGAGGAAGGACGAATGCTCGTTCGCCCAGCTCCTCTGCAGCGCGATCTCGCGCTGAACCGCGCCGACATCGTCGGCGAGCGAGCTTTCCATGCGACGAACGCGTTCGAGGCGAGCGATCATGGCGTCGACGGCCTCCGCCGCCTCCCCGCCGCGGAAAGGAAGGAGGTACTGTCGGACGAAGGGATGGCGGAACGCTCCCATCAAATCGGCCTTCGCGGCCAGTAGCGAGTCCAATGACGAGTAGACCGTCCTAAGCGGCTGGAGACGAGCGACCACGAGACTGTGCACCTGCTCGAGCGCGGCATATCTCTCGAATGTCTGCCGCATCTTCGGCCCTATTTGCCCGAACGGAAGGGCATCGGGCAAAGCCCGCTCGACCACCGTAACGATGGAACGCGCAAGGCGGTTCGTCTCGTTCGCCTGGACAACACCCCCCACCGCTATCGCCCTCAGAAGCGCGACTGCGGCGGCCTGCTGTCCATCCGGGGCATTGGCCAACCCGGCAACGAGTTCCCCCAGTGAACCCGTGCAAGCGATGCCTCGTCTTTCGGCGACCAACCCCTTAAGCGCCTGACGTGCCGCCTCGTTGTCGCCGGCCATGACCGCCCGCTCGAAGTCGTCGACCAGGTTACGCTGCGCACCTTGTGCATCCTCATCAACAATCATGGCGGCTCCCGCTAATCACAAGCAGCTTGTAGGACGGGTCGACCACTACGCCAATGCGAACCGGACAGGCGTCGCACGTATTCGAAAGATTGGAAAACATTCGTGTTTGCACCTCGACATGCGCCCCAGCCTTCTACTGGGACACCGCGTAATTGATTTAGCCACCCTCCTGGATGGTACGAAGTCGCACTAGCGCTTCAATGCAGGAGGGTGACCGATGTCGATCTATGCAGGATTGGATGTGAGTGACAAGACGACGCACATCTGCGTTGTCGACGTGGAGGGGAAGGTTTTGCGTCGCGATGTTGTCGCAAGCGATCCCGACGTCCTAGCCAAATGGCTCAACAGGCATTGTACCGAGCTGGTGCGCGTGGTTCTGGAGACGGGAACGCTATCGACCTTCCTGTATCATGGGCTGGTCGAGCGTGGTGTCGCGATAGAATGTATCTGCGCGCGGCACGCGAAGGGAGTGCTTTCTGCACGCGTAAACAAGAGCGATGTCCACGATGCGGAAGGGCTTGCTCAGCTGGCGCGCACCGGCTGGTACAAGCGCGTTCACATGAAAGCATCGGCCACGCATATCGACAGGGCAGCCCTCCGTATCCGCGCCCAACTCATCACTGCGCGGACATCCATGGCCAATCAGTTGCGGGGGCTCCTGAAGCTGTTCGGCCTGCGCATGGGCACCGCCAGAACACCGGGCCGGCGTGCCGAACGCCTGTCGGCGTTCTACGCCCAGCGCCCAGATCTGAAGGCCCTGTTTGCTCCACTCATTGCATCCATGGAGGCCATTGAGGAGCAACTGCGCGCATCCAATCGCCTGCTCAATGACCGGGCAAAGGCGGACGAGGTCTGCACCCGGCTGATGAGCGTTCCTGGTGTCGGGCCGATCACGGCCCTTACCTTCACTGCTACCATCGAAGACCCCCACCGTTTCGCGAGAAGCGAGGATGTCGGCGCCTATGCGGGGCTTGTGCCCCGACGCAGTCAATCTGGAGAACGCGATGTGAGCGGACATATCTCCAAGGCGGGAGATCCCATGTTGCGTAAGGCGCTTTACGAAGCGGCCAATGTCGCGCTGTCACAGGTGAAGCGGCCATTTCCCCTTCAGGCGTGGGGCAGGAAAATGGCCGAAGCCAAAGGCCCAAGGCGTGCCAGAACGGCCGTCGCACGGAAGCTTGCTGCTTTACTCCATTCGCTTTGGCTGAACGAGACCGAGTTTCGCTGGGTTTGATCCCCCGCGTTCCTCATCCCGATCAGCCATGCCCAGGACGATCTCGTCAGCTTTGTAGAGGGTCAAACCTCGTTTGGGACTCAGAGACGTCCACCTAATCCGCTCGGCCGCGATCATGAAGGCTCGGACGTAACGCTGCCTCAGCTGTCCGATGACCTCGAAGACAACCATTGGCGATCGGGAAAAGGAATGAGCAATGCGAGAATCAATTAGACAACGAAGCTGCCGTTCGCTAGCGGCGTGTCGAACGGAAGATCTTGCCAATAAGCGACATCCGGCGTCTGCCCAACCCGCATGGTAGAACGACACAATCGGGCTCAGCCGTAGAAATCGTTGCTCACGTCAGCCTTGAGGGTCTGCAGGGCGACCTCATTGCGCTCGACGGCAAAATAGGCGTGATAATCGGCAGGCGCCCCGGATCGCATCGGCGCCGGCAACCCGAAATGATGAAGGAAACGCGCGAGCAGATCGGGCGTGTCCGCCGCGATCCGACTCTCGCCTTTGCGCCCGATCAGCGTCCCCACCAGCGGCAGGCCACTGAAGGCGACCAATGCGTCGGCGGCAAAGCAGGGCGTACGCCGTTCCGCGGCCCGCGCGATCAGGATAGTGCGCACGGTCCACGCGACCCGCTTGGCACCCAGCGCGCCGTTGAGCATGTCGGGGAAGCTAGCCAGATACCAGGCCAGATCGGATGCCTTGCGGATCTCTTCGCAGTAAGAGGGCTTGAAACGAAACGACCGGGCGAGTGCGCCCAGACGATCCTCGGGATCGTGAAGCGACCTCGCTTCGCGCACGATGTGACACACGAACAAATCGCCGGCCGCTGCATCGCGCAACAAGGAGTTCCAAGGATAGAAATAGATCGAGAGCGTTCCTATGCCGACATGCCGGTTATGGTCTTCATCGGTAACCATCAGCAGATCGACATCGGAACCCAGCACCGCATCGCCGCGCGCTTGGCTCCCATAAAGCGCGACGGCGGCAATCGTCATTGCGCTAGGCCCCAGGGCGGCGCGAGGATCATGTCACAGGATCCCGGCGCAAGGCCTGGTTGGTGAGCGCCCGCGCGACACTGCGCGCCTGCTCGACTTCTACCCGGTTCGTAAGCTGGAGTTGTTGCTTGAGCGGGCTCAGCACCCCCGGCTCGACGTCGAGATTATGCTCGCTCATCAGATAAAAACTGAGACTGAGCCGGCAGGGTATGAGGAGCTTGCCATCCTGCATTCGATGCTCGCGGGCGACCGCCTCGCGTCGCTCGGGCGACAGCCCCTCATTGGGGATGACTTCGAGATTGATCACGTGTGCCCATTCGAAATCGAGGGCCGGATCAACTGAACAAGGCCGTTCGCCGGCGACATCCACGATCCGGCTCAGCACATAATCGCGAAAGTCATTATGTTCGCGCGCCCAAGAGCGGACATACCATTTGCCAGCGGCATACGCGAAGGCGTGCGGTGCAATCGTCCGCGCCTCCGACGACGAGCCGGTCAATGACAGATAGGAGATATCGATCTCCTTGCGCCCTTCGATCGCGGCGAGGACCTTGAGCAGGTTCGCGGTGTTGGTCGGTTGGCGATTAAGCGCCGCGACCTCGACGCGGGGCATCGCGTCGAACCAGGTATCCTCCATCCGCATCCACCCCCCGGCCACAGCGACGATTTGGAGGAGATAATGGTCGGTGAAGGCGCCGATAAAAATCGGCGAGAAGGCCGGGGTCCGGACGAACGCCTTCAAGGTTGGGTCGTAAGTGATGTTCTCGGGTGCGAGCCGTTCATAATCCTTGATGTCGGCCGACCCTTGCGGGGCGGAGATGCCGAACATCTCCGTCAGATCGCTGCGATTGAGCTTACCCGACCAAAACAGGCGAAACTCGATAAACTCAAGCCGTCGGCGGACGCTCCAGCGGGGACCTGTAAGTGACTGTTCTGGCTTACTTTCTGCCATTAATTTATCTCGCTACCCGTTAACGCATAAAGAAAGTTTATTGGTTCGCCAAATTCGCGTTATATTTATCCCCTGATCAACGACTCGGGTCAACCAATTCGATGGGCGCATTGCAGGGGGAAGGGGCAGCGGACAAGGGCGAGGGATCGTCTATGCGCCCCTATCGTGTTCTCAGTCTCGATGGCGGCGGTATGCGCGGCATCTATACAGCTGCCTTTCTCGATCGCATGGTGACGCAGCAAGCGGCACGTGAAGATGGTCGGGCGCTTGACCTTGGTCTCGGGTTCGATCTGATCACCGGCACGAGCACGGGCGCGATCGTCGGTGCCGCCGCCGCGATCGGGGTGCCGATGCGCGACATTGTCGCGTTGTACAGCGCGCACGGCGCAAAGATCTTCCCCCACCGGATCAAGGGTAAGCTCAGCGCGATCTATCGGGCCTGCGCCGGCGGCTTCTATGTGCGCCGGGGGGACAGAGCTCTGCGCGCCGCGCTCGATGAGGTGCTCGGCGACGTCACGCTGGACGATGTCTTTCACAAGCGCGGCATCTCAATGGCGATCCCGGCTGTACGGATGAGCACGCACAAGGCCTGGGTCTTTAAGAAAACCCCAAAGAGCGGCCCGCGCGACGATCATTATCGCCTGGCCGATATCTGCCTCGCCTCGAGCGCGGCGCCGATCTACCGCTCGCTTGCTGCGATCGACGACCCTTCGGGTGAGGAGGGCGGCAAGCAGGTCTTCTGCGATGGCGGGCTTTGGGCCAACAACCCGATCATGGTGGGCTTTACCGACGCGCTTGCCAATGCTGCCCCTGGCCAGGCGATCGAGATCTTTTCGCTCGGCACCTGCCCGCGCCCCGAAGGCGAGCATATCCGCGGCAATAAGGTCAATCGCTCGATGCTGGGGTGGACGCTCGGCGCCGATGTCGCTCCGCTCAGCATCTCCGCGCAGGAGTTCGCCTATGACAATATGGCGCGGCTCCTCGCCATCGCGATGAGCGATTGCGGCCGCTCTATCAGCCGGGTCCGCTTCCCCAACAAGCCTGTGCCTGCCAGCATGATGAAATTCCTCGCGCTCGACGACAGCCGGCCCGAAGCGATGGAGCGCCTCATCCAGCAGGCCCATACCGATGCCGATGCGACGCGCAGTGCCTGCGACGATCCGAACGACGCCGATGGCCGGCTGATCCGCGCCATGCTCGAAGCCCTGCCCCCGCTTGACCCGGCGAAAACCCTGCGCCGGGCCGAGTCCGATTGAAAGGACCGATGATGTACGATTGCGACAAGGATATCTGCGCCTTTCATAAGGACGAGGTGACGCTGCCCCAGACCGAACAGGATGCGATGCGCCAGCGGCGCGACGCCAACCGTAGGCGCCTGCGCGAAGGTCTTAAAAAGGCGGAGAAGCCTGCTCCCGACGATTTCGTCAAGCAGGGCTCTTACGCCATGAAGACGATGCTACGGCACCCGCAGAATGACTATGACATCGACGACGGCGTCTATTTCAAGAAGGCCGACCTTGTCGGCGAGCGCGGCGCGGAGATGACCTCGCTCCAGGCCCGGCAGATGGTGCGAGATGCGGTCGATGATGGCAGCTTCAAATGCGCGCCCGAAGTGCGCGGCAATTGTGTGCGCATCTTCTATGAGAAGGGCTATCACGTGGACATGCCGGTCTACCGCAAGGTCGAGGAGAACGGCGCCACCGTTTATGAACTTGCCGCCTCGAGTGGCTGGAAGCGCTCAGATGCCCGTGATGTCACCAACTGGTTCGACAAGGCGCGCAGCAACAGCTCCGATGGCGCGCAGCTGCGCCGCCTCGTCCGGGAGATCAAGAAGTTTGCCCGCAGCCGCAATAGCTGGAGCGGGTCGATCCTGTCAGGCTTCGGCATCACCGTCCTCGTCGTCGAGTGCCAACGGCTCAATGCGAACCGCGAAGACCGCGCGCTCTATGACACGATGAAGGCGATCCGCGATCGGCTGAGTCATAATCTGGTCGTGCGTCACCCGGTCACCCCGAACGACTTCATCACCAGCGGCAGCGACGACACCAAGGCGCGGATGCTGCGCGAGAAGCTCAACAACGCGCTGACCTGGCTCGAGCCGCTGTTCGACGACGATTGCACTCGCAGCGAGGCGCTCAACTGCTGGGACAAGGTCTACAACACGACCTATTTCAGCGAGCGAGGCGAAGACGAGGCCAGGGCCGCCTCTTACGCGGCGCCGGTTGCGACGTCGGCAGCGCTCATCGGTCTGGAAAGCTATGCCAACGCAGCGGTTTCCTCGTCGGGCGGGGGCCGTCATGCCTAATGTCGCGGGCTTCGGCGCGCTGGGCTTCGAACGCGCGATGGTGCGCCTCGACGCCACCCTGCGCGAGCAGCTGCCGGGCCGTCACCGGCGACTGACGCGCGAAGAGGTCAAGGCCACCTATCCGCGCCGCAGTTTAGAACAGGGCTGGCGGATCGATATGGCCTGCAGCGACAAGGTCGTCCGCCAGATCGATCTGCTCGTTAACAGCGCCTTTCCGGCGGGCTATCCCCGCACCGCGCTCGTCGATCCGCCCAAGATGCTGACCTGGCCCCATGTCGAGCGCGACGGCATACTGTGCCTCCTGCCGATCATGGCCGAAGTCGATGCCGAGGATCCGGGAGCTGTCGGGCTTCACCTGATCGGCCGCTCAGCGCGGCTGATCGAAGAGCTGCTCGAAGGCACCATCGTCGAGCGCGATTTCCGCGAGGAGTTCCTGACCTACTGGGCCTATGCGTGTGATATCCGCACGAGGGTCACCAGCCTAATCGACCCCGTCGGCCCGTCGCGCGAGATCCGCGTCTGGCGCGACAAGGGCATGGTCATCGCCGGCGAGAGTCAGCAGCAACTGGATCGCTGGCTTGCCAAGCGGTTCGGTAAATTGCCCGGCAGGAAGGCCTATCACAGCGAGCCCGCAGCCTTTCTGTGGCTCGAACAGCCGCCTGTCCCGGCCGACTATCCCCTGACGGGCGCCGACCTGATGGCGCTTGCGGCTGCGGCGGGCGAGGCCGAAGAAGCGATCCTTGCCGAGGTTGCGGGCACGCTCCACAAGGACGTTCTCGTCCTGATCGGCGCGGAAGGACGTGGCGGCGCCGGGCTCGTTGCGGCGACTACCACCTCTGCGCGCAAGATCAGCTCGCGTGACGGCCATGTCGAACGCCCCCTAACCAAGGGGTTTACGCCCAAGGGCATGCCCGAACCCATCGCCACCGCGCGCACTTATTCCGCCGCTCATGTCCTCAAGAGCCAAGTCTCGCGCGCCGATCCCGCATGGATCCACGGCCGCGGCAAGGATAGTCGCACGCCCCTTCTCTTGGCCAAGACGGTGACCCTGATCGGCTGCGGGTCGGTCGGCAGCTCGGTCGCGGCAAGGCTTGCGCGGGCGGGCGTTGGCACGAACAATTACGTCGATCCCAAGGATTTTGACTGGGCCAATATCGGCCGGCACGAACTCGGCGCGGAGTCGATCGGGAAGAACAAGGCACTCGAGCTCGCGGCGCGCTTCCAGAAGGACTATCCGCACCTGGCTATCACTGGCCATGCGACAGGCGCGCACAGCTTAATCAACGGCTATGAAGACCTTCTCTCGGCCAGCGATCTCATCATCGCAACGACCGGCAGCTGGGACGCCGAAGGCGCGCTCAACCGCTGGCATGTGGTGAACGGTCGCAAAATCCCGATCCTTTACGGATGGTCTGAGAGCTATGCCGCCGCTGGCCATGCTGTCACAATCGGCGCCGAGGGCGGCTGTTTGCGCTGCGGCATCGGTGCGACCGGCAAACCCCATTTCGTGGCATGCGAATGGCCGAACGGTAACTCTACCGTGGAGGAACCCGCTTGCGGCAATCATTTCACGCCCGCCGGCGCCGTTGAACTCAGCTTTGTCGTAGACCTGATCGCTCACGCGGCGATCCAAGCTCTTCTCGCTCCGCCCGCGCAGTCGCATCATGACATGTGGCTCGCGCCAGCGGCACGTATCGAGGCGAACGGCGGCATCTGGTCCCAAGCGCTCACCGATCCCGACAAGACCCTGGCGCGGGGCGGAAGATTGATGTCGCGAAGTTGGCCCCACCAGCTTTGCACGGCTTGTGCGCTCAAAAATGATGACCTGATTGCGGCCGAGTGACCCAATGCCTCAGCTCACTATGCCCGAAGACGGGCAAAGTTCTGTCCTCAGTGTCGCACGACCGATGCGGGGTGGCGCCCACCTAAGGCGATATGCAGCTATCCTTGCCGTCTGGTGCTGGAGTGATTTGAGACGCCTGTGCAAACGACCGCTTTTGGATTTCTACGTAGAAGCTGAACGACCGATTTTAGGGCGCCTTGGTGACGGTCCGGTTCACCGCAGTCCATCGGCAGGTTCTGTCAGGAGCAGACGTTCGCGGTGGCTGAGTTGAACGACTAGGTCGGGGTCGGAAGCGGAATGTGAAGCCACGCTCATCAACAATGCTTGCGGCCCTAAATCTCCTCGGCAGCGACGCCCTAACTGCGGGTGTTGAGTGAAAGAAGAGCAGGGGTACCGCCCGCCTCCGGCGTCGCGCTCTATGCTCCGGCAAGCCTGCGCACCGAGCCCCTGACGGGTCTCGGCCAGAGGTGACGATCGCTGGCGGATGAACCGGCTGTGCCGGTTGCGCGGACGCGGCATTGCCGCGGTGTTTGCTGATGGCCTTTCCCGTCTCGCGGGTGCGGGCATCGCTCCCTCCTAGGCCCGTCACGGCCGCCCGCAAGCCTTATGGCTGCTCCACTGCGTTGCGCCCCGGCGGCTGACGCCTTGGGTGCGGGCCGCCGTTCGGGACGGGCCTTTCCGGTCCCTCTCGCCGCCCACCCCCGCATCCGGGGAAGGCCTGTTGGTGAGGGCGGAGAGGAGGTCAGGACATGCGATCGAATTCACGTCGTCATACTCGCGATCACGCCAAAGTGGCGCAACCTCAGCCGTCTCGCGTCAGCCTCTATGACGAGGTGACTGCGAAGATTGTACGCGAGCTTGAGGCGGGGCGTTTCCCTTGGGCGCAGCCTTGGGGAAGCGCCGGTGCCGCGGCCCCCGGTCTGCCGCGCAACGCACATACCGGCCGCTGCTACAGTGGTGTCAACGTGCTGCTGCTGTGGGGTGCCGCGATCGAACATGGCCATTCCTCGCAAGGCTGGCTCACCTTCCGGCAGGCGCTGGAAGCAGGCGGCTCTGTTCGCAAGGGCGAGCGCGGTGTCACCGTCGTCTATGCCGATCGTTTCATTCCGAAGAGCGAGGCGGAACGCGCCACCCGCGAGGATGAGGAGGCGCGGGCGGTACCGTTTCTCAAGCGCTTCACCGTTTTCAATGTCGCGCAGTGCGATGGCTTGCGCCCGGGACTGGCAACGGATCTAGCCCCGCTCCCCGAGCGTGAAATCGTACCGGTTGCGGAGGCGCTGATTGCGGCATCGGGTGCGGATTTCCGGGTTGGCGGCGACAAGGCATTCTATGTGCCGTCGGCCGATTTCGTGCAGGTGCCGCCGCAGCCCGCTTTCTTCGAGCAGATCAACTATTATCGGACCTGCCTGCACGAACTCACCCACTGGACGGGGCATGGATCGCGGCTCGCGCGCGACTTTTCGGGCGGGTTCGGCAGCCAGCTCTATGCCCGCGAGGAACTGATCGCGGAGATGGGTTCCGCGTTCCTGTGCGCAGCGCTCGGCATCGTTCCGACTGTCCGCCACGCCGACTATCTCGCCTGCTGGCTCGAGCTGCTGCGCGAGGACAACCGGGCAATCTTTCGTGCCGCGAGCGCCGCCAGCAAGGCGGCCGATTTCCTGCTGGCGCACCATACGGGGCCGGCGGGTGAGGGGAGGGCGGCGGCATGATCGTTCTTCCCCTCGATGTTCGCCACAGGCTCCGCGCCAACCATGGTTTTCGTCGCACAGCGGAGATCAACGCTCGCCATGAACCCGACCCCCGACCGGCGCTCAAACTGTTCAATCCGCTGGGCGCGGCAACGTGGCTGGCGAGCGAGCTGGCCGACGATGACGACACGCTTTTCGGCCTTGCCGACCTTGGTATCGGCTGCCCGGAACTGGGCTACTTCTCGCTGCGGGAGATCGCCAGCGTGAGGCTGCCGTTCGGGCTTGGCATTGAGCGCGATGCTGGCTTTGAGAGCTTCGCGCCAATGTCGCGCTGGGCCGAGCTGGCGCGCCTTCAAGGCTCAATTTCGGCGGCCGAAACTGTGCTTCGGGCCCACGCGAAATGGCGTGACGGAGGCACCGGATGAGACAGGTTGGTTCCCGCCAAAAATCGGGCGGGCGGCGCACGGCGCCGCCCGCGACGGTGTCCTCCGCGAACGCTGACGAGGAACTCCTTTGGTCCCCTCAAAACGGTGTGGCGCAATCTCCGGCAGGGTAAGAATGTTGGCGGCGAAGAGGGCGATCGGGAGTGCAGCTTGCGAAGCCGAGTTGCGGAACAGAGCGGCTCCATTTCAGCCTTCGATTGCCGTCAATATCCCGACCCTCAGCAAGCCCTCGCCCGGCAAATAAATCCAAGAGTGGCGCCGTCCGGAAGCGGCTTTCGACCAACTTTCTGATCCTCGGAATGGACCTCGCGCGCGGCAGCAACATCCATCGGAACGAGTTTGCATGGTTTGATGCAGCTAAGTGCCTGACGGCAATGACGGTTTGACCCCAAGCTATGGCTATTTGCTTACAAATCGCCTTTTTCCGGTGTTTTTCAGGCGCCGGATCGGCTATGAAATGCCCCTCGGGAAGCTGAAATTCGCCCCGAAATCAGCCCATTAGCAAGGAACGCGCGATGTCCGAATTTGCTCAGAAAATGAGACACACCCAATGCTGTTGAAGACCGTTCGCACTGGATTGTAGTGGACCTTAATGAGGGTTGCGACCGCTATCGGTGGGCACCGAAGTTGCCAGCTACGGAAGCGGCCAAGCCGCTGGCTTCCAGTCCTATTTCGTCCAAATCGGATGATATTCCATCCCTTCGTCGCATTTTGCGCGATAAGCCGTTTCAGCCGGCACGGGCTTGATCTATGCGCGATATCTGTTTGAGTGGGGACGGGGGTCTCTCCGAGTAATGGTGGTTGGTGCTCTTGAAGCGCCGGGCAGCGCCCGTGCGTCCGGAAATGGCTTAGATTCAGCACTCGCGAGCTTTGTATTGCTCGCCAAGTTCCTTGGCGTGCCCGCCGAATCAGAGCAGATTATCCATGCCCGGGGCCGGGGCGAAGCGGCTTGGTCGTTGCCAGATCTGGCCCGAGCGGCCAAAGCGCTTGGCTTGATCGCTCGTATACGACGCGCGGATATCAAGGTGTTGAGGAAGCTGCCGCTGCCGGTGATCGCACCGCTCATCGACGGTGACGCGGCGATACTACTGAAAATTGAAGATGGTGACGGCGGCAGCCGTGTCCTTGTGCAGCGCGGATTGGCCGAGCGGCCTGAGCTCTGGGAGATTGCGGAATTTAGCGATCGCTTTGCAGGAAACGTACTGCTCCTTACGTCGCGCGAACGAATGGCAGGTGCAGCGCGCCCTTTTGACATCAGCTGGTTCATTCCCGCCCTCGTCAAGTACCGCAGACCACTGCGCGATGTCGTACTCGCGTCGTTCTTCCTGCAGCTAATGGGGCTCGTGTCCCCGCTTTTCTTCCAGCTCGTGATTGACAAGGTGCTGGTTCATCAGTCCCTGTCGACACTGGATGTACTGGCGATCGGTCTTGCGGTCGTTTTGACATGGGAGACGGCCCTTTCCGGTCTGCGCAACTGGCTTTTCGCGCACTCGACAAATCGCGTCGATGCCGAGCTGTCCGCACGGCTGTTCCGTCACCTGCTCAACCTGCCACTCTCGTACTTCGAGTCGCGGAGAGTTGGCGACAGCGTCGCACGTGTTCGCGAACTTGAGCGAATCCGTGAATTCCTGACGTCGAACGCGGTCACGGTGGTGATCGACCTCTTCTTCACCATCGTCTTTTTCGCCATGATGTATCTCTACTCGCCAATCCTGACGCTCATCGTTGCACTCTCGGTGCCGATTTATGCAGCGATCTCGGCACTAATCACGCCAGGGCTTCGCGCCCGGCTCGACGAGAAATTCCGTCGAGGGGCGGAGAACCAGGCATTCCTCGTGGAGACCGTGACCGGGATCGGCACGTTGAAAGCCATGGGGGTCGAGCCGCAGATGCGCGATCGGTGGGAGAAGCAGTTCGCCGGCTATACCAGCACGGGCTTCGGCGTCACGCAGCTCGCCAACTGGGGCAGCCACCTGATCCAGCTGGTTTCGAAGCTGACAACGGTCTTCATTCTCTATTTCGGGGCCAAGGCGGTGATCGCAGGAGATATGACCGTTGGCGCGCTCGTGGCGTTCAACATGTTGAGCGGCAGGGTGGCAGCTCCGATCCTTCGCCTCTCGCAGCTCTGGCAAGATTTTCAGCAAGTTCGCATTTCGATCGATAGATTAGGCGATGTGCTGAACGCGCCGGCGGAGCCGGAGCATAATCCTAATCGTGCCAGTCTTCCGCCGATCGCGGGGGCCGTGACCTTCGATCGCGTTCGCTTCCGCTACCGCCCCGATGCCCCCGAGGCATTGCGCGGGGTTTCGATCACGATCGCGCCGGGAGAGATGCTGGGAATTGTAGGCCCATCCGGCTCGGGCAAATCCACGCTCACCAAGCTCGTGCAACGGCTGTACGTTCCCGAGCAAGGGCGGGTCCTAGTGGATGGCGCCGACCTTGCCCTCGTCGATCCGGCCTGGCTCAGAAGGCAAATCGGTGTCGTGCTGCAGGAAAATATCCTCTTCAACCGGACAGTTCGGGAGAATATCGCACTGAGCGATCCGACGATGCCGATGGAAAGAGTGATCGCGGCGGCCGAGATGGCCGGTGCGCACCAGTTCATCCTCGAACTGGCCCACGGATATGACACGATCATCGATGAGAGGGGAAACAATCTGTCGGGTGGGCAGCGCCAGCGCATGGCGATCGCGCGCGCTCTTATCGGCGATCCACGAATCCTGATCCTCGATGAGGCGACTTCGGCTCTCGATGCTGAGAGCGAGGCGGTCATCCAGGCGAACTTGCGCCGGATCGCCCATGGGCGCACGGTGATTGTGATCGCACACCGGTTGTCGGCCGTCCGGCAATGCCACCGGATCGTCACAGTGGAGGCCGGCGCGATCACGGAGGAAGGCACTCATGAAGCGCTTTTGCGGAAGGGCGGACGGTACGCGCAGCTATACACCTCCCAGATGGGGGCAGCGGCATGACACTCGACGAGCGACTACCGGCCTTGTCGCGTCACTGGAGGATACTGCGCGAGGCATGGCGATTGCAAAACGCGGCCGATGCCGTCGCAAAGCCTCGCAGCGATCATGAGTTCCTTCCGGCTGCGCTGGAGATCATGGAAAAGCCCCCGAGTCCCGCGGTACGTATTCTGCTGCTTGGGCTCTGTGGCCTTTTCACCGTTGCTTTGGCGTGGTCCATCGTCGGCAAGGTCGATGTCGTTGCCGTGGCGCTGGGCAAGATCGTCCCATCCGGTAACGTGAAGCTAATCCAGCCGATCGAAATCGGTTCGGTCCGCGCAATTCACGTGAAGAACGGGCAGCATGTCGTAGCAGGTCAGTTGCTGATCGAGCTGGATCCAACGATAGCGGGCGCCGACGAGGCGCAAGCCGCGCAGAGCCGCCTTTCAGCAGAAATCGCAAGGGCACGAAACGACGCGTTGCTCAGTTACTTCGCCGGCCGCCCCGCCCTCTTCACAGCGCCGCCAGGAACGCCTCAAGACGTACAGCGCTCGCAAATTCAGTTTGTGAATGCGCACATCGGCGAATATGAGGCGCAGCGGGCAAGCCTTATCCAGCAGCGAGCGGAGCGCGCTGCGGAACTGGCCTCTGCAGAAGCCGAGATGGCAAAGCTAAGGCAAACGCTGCCTTATGTCGAACGCCAACTTGCCGCTCGAAAGGAGTTGAGCGATCGGGGCTATTTCTCAAAAATACGATTGCTGGAATACGAGCAGTTACTCGTTGAGCACATGCGTAACATCGATGTTCACGCGGCAGCCGCCGAGAAAGCCAAGGCTGCGGGAGGAGCCCTCGATGCAGAGCTAGCAAGATTGCGCCAAAGCTTCGCCAAGGCGGCTGTCAATGAACTGACGGACGCGATCGATAAATCAAATCTAGCAGCCGAAGACCTTCGTAAGTCGGCACGGCGCCGACAATTCCAGATGCTTCGAGCGCCTGTCAGCGGGACGATCCAGCAGCTCTCAATTGCGACAATTGGAGGCGTTGTCCAGCCCGCGCAACCACTGATGGTAATCGTTCCGGACGATGCCACCGTCGACGTGGAGGCACAGATTCTGAATAAAGATATAGGATTTGTGCGCGAAGGCCAACCGGTCCGTCTAAAGGTCGAGGCATTCAATTTCACTGATTATGGCACGATCGAAGGGGTAGTCGAGTCAATTAGTCGCGACGCAGTCGAGGGCTCCGGCCCGGATGCATCGCGCCTCGAATCGCCAAGTGCGCAGCGGCCTAATGCTGGACCGAAATATGCGGCGCGCATCAAATTGCGGAGGCACGTTATCCGGATTGATGGAAAAGATCGGCTGCTCGGCCCGGGATTGGCAGTGCAGGCAGAGATCAAGACCAGCGAGCGCCGTATAATTCAATACCTCCTAAGTCCCATAGCACAAGCAGTCGATGAAGCAGGGAGAGAGCGATGAAGGGCACCTCTACCAAGCGCTGTGCGAATCCTATGCTAATATTGCATCTCGTGCTCCTGGCACCTTCCTGTGCGGTGCCGAACTCATACTACGGAATTCAACTGGATAAGAAGGACCTCGATTTCGAGCTGCGCAGTATGGCGCGGGCGGCTCAAGCGGGAGATAAACTCTCGCAACTCTACTTGGGCGCCGAATTTGAAACGGGGCGCCGCGTCAAATGCAATCGGCACTCAGCGCTCTCGCTGTACAAACAAGCGGCGTCGACTAGCACGCAAACAATTTGGACTGCTAGGCCGCATAAAAGCGGGTCTTCGCAACCAGCAAGCTCAAGCTTCCGACAAGACTCGGTTATGCCCGGCCTGACAGTGGCGAGGACGAAATATCTCGCTTTGCGAAAAAGTCCGAACGCTTGCTCAAGAACTATATCAGAGGTGGGGGCTTCAGGCCGATGATAACCAAAAAACGTCGTCTGATCTCTCGCCTGATAGTTGGAATAGGCGTCTGCTGCGTCGTTTCTTGCTCAAAGGTACCAGATTCGGCCAACTCTAGATCTGAGTCCGATCCATCAGCCGATCCAGATCGGATATGTATCAGCATATCAGGCACAACATATTGCTTCAAGCGTAGCCATGTCAGGGCTTTTGACGCGGACGTTCAGCCACATGGCGTAAGTATCCGTGTCCCAAATACCGACCCGCGCCTTATCGATTGTGATGCTGGCTTTAACAGCGGCAATAGGCGTGCGGGCTTTCCTCCGACTATTCTTGCGCGTGCCTCCGCTGAGCAGTTTACGCACGAAAGTGGGGCGAGAAATGGCGTTGAGCAGTACTACTGGATCGTTCGCAAAAACTATATCAGCGATCAACATGGCCGTCAGCGCGATGCGGATGTCATGCGTCATATTGACCCGTCTCTTCGGTGTACTACTTTGAATGACAAGTATAGCTCAGATCCTAGTATAATGTGCATGAACAAAGATCCGGTATATAACGATCAATCTGCCCTTCTTGAATGCGGCAGCGACCTCCGGGTCCCGCACCCCTCATGCAAGTACGATATGTTTGAGCAAGATGTTCACATAACAGTTTACTTTGATAAGCAGTGCCTTCCGAGTTTGGCAATCATTCGCGCTCAAATGAGCGCCTATGTTGCCGAAGCGCGCCGTTAATTGGGGGATATATGGGTCAGCCGTTGAACAATGAAAGACGTGCCGTTTTGGAGGCGATAGTCAATTCCGGTGACGCGAATGCGCGAGAGCGGTACTATAACCAGCTGGCCGAGTATGGTTATGAGTATGGCGAGCTGGCCCGCGATGTCGCAATCAACTACGGGATCAATGGTGCTGTGGCGAACAGCTTCGCGCGCGGAATTGGGGAAAGTAAGGGCGTGCACCTATCGGATCAACAATGGCTTCAAGTCAGCGTTGATCTTATGAAAGCCGATTGGGCGGCGAGGAAATCGCTTCCGCTAAATTCGTCAGATGACATGAAATGGGACGCTTATAACAGTTATCATTCTGCCGTATTCGGTAATTATGGTCTGCCTGAAACAGCTTGGACCGCTCATTTGCCGCTGGTAAGCGCTGGGTCAGACGCAGCTTCGGCCGCGGTGTGGAGAGAGATGCTAAGAGCTCGCAGCTTCATTCCGCAGGTTGCGAATGGACTGACAGTATTTAATCGCATGGGTACCCAAAACGAGAGCTATTATGCGTACCTTGTGAGCACGTTTGCCGACGGTCCGGGTCTGACTACATTGAGTGTAGCCACATCGATGGCATACGCACTGAAATTGGGTTTTTTGGGCGAAACAGAAGGGGAGCATCTCGCCGCCGAATGGATGGGAGTGATGACCGGAGAGCGGATGCTTCTGGCGATTGCAAGCAACTCCTCGATACAAGCCGTAGATGAATACCTGAACTTCATTGGACTGCCAAGCTCAAAGCAACTTCGAGATGAGGTTAACCGGGCTAACATTGTACCTGCATTTCCATTTCCTGTTCTGATGAACGTTAGCGTACCCCGTATCGGAATCGCCCCGACGCGTGAGCGAACTATAAATGATCCGTTGGGGAACCCGATCGGGACGTCATACGGGTACGTCGACATGCAGGGGGCATGGATTGAGACGTCGAGAATTTTAAATATTTATGCGCGAAACGCCGATGGCTCAATTGTAAAAGTAGATGGTATACCTTTTCTTATTGGCAGGGAAGAGGGCAACGGTGGTTTGACGGTAAGGAAAACCTTTGCTTCCGGTACCAACCGGGTTATTCGCAGTGATATCATCATCCCAGGAAATCCCGTTGGTATCGAATTTTCGGATGCTGGAGGATTGCTGGGACAGCAGCTTGGATATAGAATTGCCGGTGATAACGCGCTTGCCGGCATTGTAGCGTCTGCAGCTCTTAAAACTATAGGCAGTAATTTCGGCGATATCCTAGATGGCGTGCTTTTCACGTCCAACGGAACGGCCAATGGCTTGGGTCACTCGGTAAAAGAAGCCTTTGCTGACTTTGGAAGCGAGTTCATTGCTGACCTGCAATCTGCTGGAATCGGCGCGCTTTCTAGTTATCTTACTGCTGAAATTGTCAATGTTGTCGGTATCGACGGCTTGGCGGCGGAGGTGCTGAATTCGGCTGGCGGCGCTGTTGTCGGGCAAATTGCGCAGAATCTCACGTCCATCGCCACGGGAACCTCCTCAAGTGTCCATGTATTTAGCAACGTGGGCGGCGCACTTGGTTCTGCCGTGGGTTCCTTTATAGGAGCGAAGCTGGCGTCGCTGATTTGGAGCCCGGGGAATATTGGGGGGCAGATCGGCGCTTCGGTAGGCGCTGCATTAGGTGCTATCGCGGCGACGGAGTTAGCGAAGGCGGGGACGCTGCTCGCCGGTCCTGTGGGTGCCGCAGTTGGTGCCTTCGTCGGATTTCTCGTTGGCGGGCTCGTTGGCTCATTGTTCGGCGGCACGCCTCGGTCTGGAGCAGACGTCTCGTGGGACCAGGCAAGTCGATCTTTTTCCGTATCGAATGCGTATTCGAGAAAGGGCGGGTCGAAGTCGGCGGCAGTGAGCCTTGCCTCCGGAGCCGCGGCGATCTTGGACAATTATATTAAGATTTCAGGTGGTGCGTTGCACGTAGATGACGATCTCTTTGTCGGTAATTTTGGCATGCGAAAGTCCGAGTTCGTCTATCGACCAGTCAGCAGTCGAGATAAGAGTGCTATCACGTTTCGAGTTTCTGCAAACGATGCTGGCGCAGCTGAGAAGTTGATCGACTATGGCGTTGCACGAACTTTAACCGGTGGTCAGTTTAAAATCCTAGGCGGCGACATCGTTGTTAAGAGGGCAATTTACCGTTATATTGACGAAGTGAATCTCGGTGGGGTTGCCTTTGATTCGGAAGTACTTTCGGGAAATATAGTCTCGGCGCAGGCGTTTGGATCGTACTTAGAGAATGCAAATGCCGTAAACGCACTTCTGGCGGCGGAGCCGGAAAGCGTGTTTGCATTGGAGACAATGCTTACGATCGCGCGTGGTGACGAACTAGGTCTGATGAAGCGGCATGCAAGCGACTGGTTTGGGGGATATTCACATCTATTGAGCGATGCTCATGTTGCGGCGTCTAATATTCAGTTTAGCCTTCGAAAATTAGACGAATCCGGTAGGTATGAACGCTTCATATCTGCTCCGTCGTTTGAGCGCGCGGATGGAAGTGATGTGTTTGCGCAGATGGCTATCATTGGAGGATTAGGCGCAGACAACATCGATCTTCGAGGGACTCATCTTAGCCATAGCCAAGCATTGGTTATCGACGGGGTTCGGGGATCTACCCTCGCGGCTTCAAATACGGATTTCGTCCCCCTGGTGAACGCCGCTCGATCGTTCAACGCCGGGGCGCTCCGGCAAAGCGCGAATATTGCTATACGTGCAAATTTGGCCAATGAGGGCCACGAAACCTTCGAGGCATATCTTTCCCCTGCTGCTGAAATGGTGGTCGTCGGACCACCAGCAAAAGTCACGATATTGGCAAGCGGCGCGAAGGCCCGATTATCGGTAGGCCGCAGCTTCGTTGCGGAAGGAGAGGGATATGCTGTATTTCGGGTCTCGATATCAAAGGCTCTAGGCCCGCTTGAGAGCGTCACGGTATCTTTAGAGCTGGACGACATTCGAACAGTTATCGGCGATGATTACCTAAACTCCATTCAGGTAACCTCTTCGGCTACGGCTAGCGCCGGATGGAACTCGGCGCAATCATTGACGTTCACCGGTTCGGTGACGCAATTTTATGTACGAGTCCCGATTAACAATGATAATCAGATTGTTCAATCGGTTGAGGCGAGCGAAACGTTTGCGCTCCTGGCAACTGTGGAAGCGGGAGCGGAGCATCTATCTAACGAGGAACGCGTAGTATCGGGTATAGGGACGATTTTCGACGCTTCGCAACGTCAGCGAATTCTCAGTGCGCCAGTTGACGATATCTATAGGCCCTATTTATGGCTGGATGATGTTTATGTTCACGGCGTCGAAGGGGCATCGGTCGGTGGGTTGCTGAGCGTCGCCCGCAGTAGCGCGCCGAACGTCTCTGGCGCATTCACCATTTCTACGTCTGACAGTATTGCGAGGACCATCGATGAGGTGGCTACTGTCGATGCCGCGGACGGCAATGACATAGTTCATGCAAGCAATAACGGTGATAATGTTTTTGGCGGCGCGGGAGACGATCTCATTTATGGAGGCGTTCTTGATGATTGGCTGATTGGCGACGGTGGAGATGATGAAATTCATGCTGGCGGCAAGACCGAGGATGGCATCGTTCCACTTGGCGGAGATGGCAACTTCCTGCACGGAGGTGACGGCGACGACCACTTGTTCGGCGGCGAAGGCTCTGACTGGCTGGAAGGCGGCGCCGGTGCCGATACACTGATCGGCGGCGATGGCGACGATATCCTTGCAGGTGGCGCCGACTTCGTTGACCCGCTCGGTGAGGACAGGATCGGCGACATCCTGCGAGGTGGCACTGGTGGCGACCAGTACCTGTTCCGGCGAGGGGACGGGGCGGACGTCGCCGACGATGCCGGCAACGCCGTATCGCCGGTTGATACTCTGTGGGCGAGTGTGCGTGCGAAGGATAGTAGCCCGTCGCTCCAGGACTGGTCTGCGCAAGGTATTTATTCGGAGAACGGCGCGCCGTATAACGGTGATGATCGAGTGGTGTTCGGTGCCGGCATCGGGATCGAGCATCTTTCGCTGTCCCGCTCCGGGATGGACCTCATTATTCAACTTACTCACGATGAGGCGTTCACGACGGACCGACTGACGCTGACGGGATGGTTCGACAGCACAAAACGTATCGAGTGGCTCGAATTTGCTGATGGGCAGGCCATCCGCATCGGAGATTTCGTGTCCTTCACGGTCGGCACGAATGAGCCGGATTCGATCATCGGTACCGATGGGAGTGATTTCGCCGTAGGCGGTAGCGGTGGAGACTATCTCGAGCTGTTCGGCGGCGACGATATCGGTCTGGGTGGTTCTGGAGATGACAAACTCGGGGGCGGCGATCAGCGCGACACGCTGATCGGGGGCTCGGGCGACGACACCATTCTGGGTGGACGTGGTGACGACGTCATATCTGGTGACGGCGGCGATGATGATATTAACGGGGGTGATGGCAACGACCTGATTTCCGGTGGCCGCGGAAATGATTTCCTGGCTGGTGGACAGGGTAATGACGTATTCAAAATTGCTCGCGGTGATGGCCGTGACATCATTATCGACGATTACGCCGGGACATGGGAGATTGTACATACGAGCGGCGGCGGCTGGAACGCGTCGCTCGGCTATGTGTGGAACCAGAGTACCAACCGAGTTACGAAGAACGGTGAAGTGATCTTCGACGGGGCCAACTGGTCCGGCTATTTCAATTATGATTACAACACGCAGACGAAGGCTGCTACGCTCTTCCGCCTTATCCCGGACGTTGCTGGACGCGTTGGCAAGGACGGGGGCAGCGCGAGCTCGGGCATGGGTGATTCCGACATCCTTGAGTTCGGCCTCGGAATTAACATTCAGGATCTGGCGCTGCAGAAGGTCGGTAATGACCTGCTTATTGGTATCGGTTCGGAGAATGGCGCCGACCTCGTATTCGCAAACATGCTCGATCAACTGACACTGAAGGACTGGTTCAGCTATGGCGCGTCGGTAACCGCGCCGATTGAGGGCTTTGTGTTTGCGGCCACCGGCACGCTTAACACGACCAGCATCCGAATGTCGGTGCAGGGCAGTGACCGCAACGACGTTCTTTCCGGTAACGATGGGAAGGATTGGATCACGGGCGGCGCTGGCGATGACACGATCAACGGCGCTGCCGGTGCAGATATCCTGAACGGGAATGCCGGACAGGACGTTATCAACGGTGGCGCCGATGCAGACATTCTCTACGGTGGCGAGGGCGATGATACCCTCGATGGGGGTGCCGGAGCCGATGTCATCGTGGGCGGCAGTGGCAACGACACGGTTTCCTTTGCCGGGATGCAGGTTACATCTACAGGCACTCAGATCGCAGCCTTCCTTCAGGACGCGTCAATCCGCGCCGGGGATGCCGCGGGCGATACCTATGTCGCGATAGAGAGCTTGAGCGGGAGCGCTGGCAACGACGCTCTCGGAGGGGATGATGGCGACAATGTGCTCTGGGGCGGAACTGGGGACGCGAATGACCGGTTGTATGGAGGTAAAGGGGACGACACCTACGTCTATGAGGCAGGAAATGGCAACGACATCATCACTGATGGAAACTATAGCTTCGAAGAGGTCGTCGCGAATGGAGCGTTGAAAACCGGATATGCCGCAACCTGGACCGGCCTCGGCGCCGTGTCCATCGCAGGTGCAACGCGATATAAGTATCAGCTTCAGGTCAAACGCGTTTCAGACAATGAGATTGTCTACAGTTCTGATCTTTACCTGTACGAGACTCCGCAGGCAACGCCACCGCAGCCGACGGCGTGGGCGCCCGATGGCTGGATTGGCGATAGCGTGCGCGTCGATGGCACCAAAGTCGTGCGGTTGCGTGTCGATTCGACCGTCGATGCGGGAGACGACACGCTCGAGCTTGGCCATGGCATAAGCCTTGCCGACCTTTCATTCGCCTGGGCCGGCAGCGACCTCATTATCTCCGCGGGCGGTGCAGCCAGTTCGGTAACGCTGCGGAACCAGGCGGTCACCAACAGGCGGATCGAGACGCTTCAATTCGCCGATGGTCTCGCTGGCGATCTCACTCAGCTGAAAGTGGGCGTGAGTGGCGCCAACGGAGTCGACGATCTTGTGATCGGAACGGGTGCAGGCGACTCTCTTGGGGGGCTATCCGGGGATGACATCATCTCCGGTGGCGCCGGCGATGATGTGCTGACAGGAGGCGACGGTAACGATGTGCTCGAAGGTGGTGCGGGAGCGGACCGTCTCGACGGCGGGGGCGGTACGGACACGGTCCGGTATGCATCGTCGGCAGCTGCGGTTAACGTCGATCTCAATGTTACAACCGCCCAGGTCGATGGCGACATCCTTGTGTCGATCGAGAATGTGGTCGGCTCGGTCGTTGGTGCCGATCTCCTGACTGGCGATGCCGCCAATAACCAACTGTTCGGGCTCGATGGTAATGATACGCTCCACGGCAACGCTGGCGATGACGTACTAATCGGTGGTGCGGGAAATGATACGCTGTACGGTGGTGACGGTGCTGACAACATATCCGGCGATGACGGTGCGGATATCCTCTACGGCGGCAACGGAAACGATCTGATCGACACCGGTGCCGGCGGCGGTACCGCAGACGGACAGGCGGGCAACGACCAGTTGATTGGAGGAAGCGGTAACGACCATTTGCTCGGCGGCGCTGATAATGATCAACTTTCTGGTAATGATGGCAACGATACCCTCGACGGTGGCGCTGGTGACGATGTCGCCATCGGAGGTAACGGCAATGATAATTTGCGGGGAGCTTCCGGCAACGATTCATATTTGTTTTCGCTGAACAGCGGAGCGGACACGATAGTCGATGCCATTGGCACGAACTCGATTCTGTTCGACGCGTCGGTCGATTATCGAGATCTCTGGCTGTCTCGTTCGGTTGGCAGCAATGACCTGGTGATTGGCGTTATCGGTGGCAATAGTCGGATTACGATCCAGAACTACTACGCGACAACGTCGCCGGGGTTGATGCGCTCAATCGCAACCACTACTCATGCACTGTACCTTTCGCATGCCCAGCCGTTGGTCGACCAGATGTCGGCGCTCGCCATCGACGCACCAGCGGCGCGAATGTCCGAAGTGACCGGTGGCCAAGCGGCATTGTGGTGGGAAGGCGGCGATGCGAAGCCGAGGGTGTCGGATCTTGAGTTGACTATCAACGAGGATGAATCGACCCCATCGCTGGCGTTCGGCGCGATAGATCACGACGGCAATATCGCGGGTTACACCATGCGCACCGCCCCTGAGAAGGGGGTGGTCACGCTGAACGCTGCGACTGGAAGCTTCTCTTACCAGCCAAATGCCAACGTCTTTGGCGAGGACAGCTTTGTGCTGACCGTGACCGACGCCAACGGCAATCAGGCAGATAAGACGGTCAAGGTTAGAATTTTGCCGATAAACGACGCCCCGACTGACATCATCCTGACCCTCGATGCGGGTGTGCAGGATGGCGTGCCGGAGGATCACAAGGATCCCTCCGAGAATATTCGGGATCCTAATGGCATTGTCATCGGCACTCTCGCGGCACTGGATGTAGACCGACCAGAGGACAGTGATTTTGGGCAGATAAAGTTTACGACAGCCGACTGGCGCTTTCAGATCGTTGGCAACTTACTAAAGTTGAAGTCCAGCGTGCCGATCGATTATGAGCGCACGCCGATGCTCGAGGTGGTTGTAAGAGCGACCGACCGCAACGGAGCAGGGCTGTCGTTCGAGAAAACCCTTCAGATCGCGGTCCGGGATCTGGTCGATGAGAGAAAGGGAACGTCTGGCAGCGATACCATCTATGGAGCTGCGGGTGCCGATGACATCAAGGGCTTTGACGGAAACGACATCATTGCGGGTCGCGCCGGGAACGATCTTCTCGATGGTGGCAATGGAGATGATCGCCTTTCCGGGGAGGACGGTGACGATATCATCATTGGCGGATCGGGCGCCGATACCCTTCTGGGAGGCGGAGGCTTTGATACGATCAGCGGCGGCAGCGAGAATGATGTCGTCAATGCCGGTGCCGGGAACGACAGCGTCGCCGGCGACGCTGGCAATGACACGATCTATGGAGAGGCCGGAGACGATGTCTTAAGTGGAGGCGACGGCGACGACACGCTTTCTGGAGGCGCAGGCGCTGACCAGTTGAATGGTGGTGCCGGATTCGATCTGGCGGACTATAGCCGCATTTCATCTTCCAGCGTTGCCGCAGAAGGTGTGACAGTCGATCTCGGCAACATGGCGACCAACACCGCTACCGCGGCAGGCGACAGCTTTAGCGGTATTGAAGGTGTGAGGGGCACCAGGTTTGCGGATGTTCTGCGCGGTGATTCCGGCAACAATCACCTTTACGGGATCGAGGGCAACGACGAGCTCCACGGCAACGCTGGCGATGATCAGATTGATGGAGGGGCCGGCAATGACATCCTTCAGGGTGGCGACGGGAATGATATCCTGATTGGCGGAGCCGGCAATGACATCATGACGGGGGGATCCGGAAACGATACCTACGTGATTACCCGAAGCTCCGGCGCAGACACCATCAATAACTACCATACAAATGTCGCCGACAATGACGTTCTCGGCTTCCAAGACACGATCGCGGACTCTGAACTTTGGTTTCAAAAAAGCGGCAATGACCTGCTGATTTCAGTTATCGGCACATCCACGTCCACGCGAATCAAGGATTGGTATGTTAATTCTACGCTTAGTGAGCAAACAAATTACAAAATTGATTTTATCGAAGCGGGTGTGAGCCGCGTCATCAACGCTGAAGGGCTGGTTAACCTTATGGCGGACGAGACCAAGCCCTCGGACAGGGCCGGTCATGATCTGCTGATGACGGATGTTGGCTACCGGGAGGCCTGGAACAGCTATTGGGGCGAGAACCCTGCGCCTGTTCTCTCGGAGATTGCTGACATTTCTTTAGCTGAGGATGCCACTACGCAGTTTACCGTAACGGTCACCGACACACATGACGGGACGGTGTCGTCTGATCCCAACAGCCTGACCATGATCGTGAAGATCTATGATCCGGCAACTGGTGAGCAGATCACTGACGGAAGCCGTGTGGCCGTTAGCTTCGGGGCTCCCAATGCCCAGGGGCAAAGGGTCGTGACACTGACCCCAACTCTCAATTTCTTCGGCTCCGCGCATGTGAAGGTCTGGGCGGCGGATGCCGGTGGACGCTACAGCGAGGAGCGTTCCTTCGATGTGTCCGTCGATGCGAAGGCCGACATGCCGGTCATCGAGTCTGCCACAGCTGGGTCTGGAGGCGCAGGCACTTTCCATGATGGCGACACGATCCCACTCCACCTGAGTGTCAGCTTCCCGGATAGGGACGGCTCTGAGAATCAAACGCTGCTCATTAGTGGCATTCCCGTTGGAATAACGCTCAACAAAGGCAGCTATAATTCCGCGAGTCAGATCTGGACCGTTGAGGGGGGCGATATTGAAGGGCTGGAGTTGGTTGGTCCCCCGAGTTGGTTCACCGACCTCAGTCTCAATATCAAGGCCCGAGCTGTCGAAACGAGCAACGGGAACATCGCCGAAACGGCGGCCACCATGCTCGCAGTAGCCGTCAATGCGGCGCCTACCGATATCAGCGTGTCGGGATCCATCAGGGAGGGCTCGGTTTACGGCAGTCCGCAGAGCGTTGCCCTTTCGACGCTAGACCCTGATGGCGGCACTTTCATCTATGAACTTCTTGCCAATCCCGGCAACAGGTTTGCTGTTGATGCGCTTTCAGGCGTCATATCCGTGCTGACCACCGATCCAACGCAAATCAATTTCGAGACCGCGGTGGTATCCGGGAATGCTATCACTGTTAGAGCAACCGACAATGGCGGACTCAGTGTCACAAAATCTTTCTATCTGCCTGTCGTCGATGTGAACGAGCAACCATTTTTTGACAGGACTAGCTATACATTTGGTGCGATATCCGAATGGTCTTCGGCGAATAGTCCCGTGGGAACTGTGTCTGCGAGCGATCCAGACACTCTCAATGCCAGCTACGGTAGGAAGAAGTTCTACTTTCAAAATTCAGCAGGCGGGATTGTCCTGAGCTCCGCCGATCTTGGTGGAAATATAAAGGCGTCGAGCATTTCAGCTGATGGTCTCTTTCAGATCAACGCGGACACCGGTGCAATCACCCTGCGGTCAGGCGTGAACTTCGAAGCGGCTCCGGATTATACGCATATCGTGATCGTGACTGACGGAATTTCCGACGCCACATCGCGGGCGAGGTCCGTTGCAGTCAAAATTAATATCAAAGATGAGAACGAAGCGCCCACGTTAACGTTGCACAATCCTACTTTGACTATCGCGGAGCAACCCGACAATGTGATGATGTGGTCTTGGCGGCCTGTCACGGCCGCCGATCCTGACGGCAACGCCAGCTATAACGCCGCGTTCTACAAGTTGACGGGAGATTACAGCGATTACTTTCTCGTGAATAGCCAGACAGGCCAGTTGGCACTTCAGCGCCCTCTTGACTACGAGGATCCTAATAGTCCCAAGGCGTTCAACTTGACGATGAATGTTTGGGATGGGGGGCGTGAGGGCGCGGGAAATCACGTTGCGGCAAACTTTGCGGTGAACGTGGTTAACGTGAATGAAGCGCCGATAATTTCAGTCGGATCAGTCATAAACATTAAAAGAAATTTCCCAGGATCTGATTATCCGTACCGATACACGTACAGTGGTTCGGTGTATGGCTACGATGAGGACGCCGGATATTGGGGAGGACCTTTGCAGTACGCTATTGAGGATTTTGTATCAGATAGCGGCGCTCTAACCTCACCGCCGGTGCTGCTTACGGCCAATGGCAATGCTTCGTTCCATGCGGCATTGGATTCGGATTATATCGGCGTAGGGGGGTGGAGCTTCCAGATAAGGGCCTATGATCAAGCAGGATTGAGCGGATATGCTGAGGTTCGATCTGAAGACGCTCAGTGGATATCGGACTTCGCTCCCGTTGTTCTGGATTTGAACGGCGATGGGATCAGCCTGACGTCCATCGTCGACAACGGCATTCGGTTCGATATGGACGGGGACGGGGCCCGCGATGTCACGGGATGGGTCAGTGCAGAGGACGGCTTGCTGGCACTTGACCTGGATGGCAACGGCATGATCGACCGTGGGAACGAGATTTCATTTACGTCCGCGCTTCCTGGCGCGGTGTCCGATTTGGAAGGGCTTCGCGCCTTCGACAGCAATGCCAACGGGTTCCTCGACGTCGGTGACGCTAGGTTCGGTGAATTCAGGGTTTGGCGGGACATCAATCAGGATGGATTTAGCCAGATCGCCGAACTCAAGGCCCTTAGCGAGCACGGCATTGCGGCAATTAATCTCACCGTCGCCCTGGTGGATCAGAGCCAAAATGGGAGTCCGATAGATAATCGGATCCATGGCTATGCTGAGTTTATTCGGGCAGACGGCACCGCCGGGAGCGTTGGAGATGTCTTCCTAAGCTACATTGCGGAGGGCGGAAGCGTTACGCGGATTCTGGGCGACCATCGGAGCGTTATTGGAATTGATCTCGACGGTGGGGGGGTGGCGCTGAGCGATCTCCGCCACAGCGCGGTCGCCTTTGACATGGTAGGTAACGGCGCGTTGCGGACGACGGGTTGGGTCGGTGCCGGCGATGCGATGCTTGCTATCGATCTAAACGAAGATGGGACGATCTCATCCGGTCGCGAACTTTCGCTTGGCGATAGTGAGAGCCTTTCTCCGCTGCAAATGTACGATAGCAATGGCGATGGTGTGATTGATGTCTCGGACTCGCGGTTTAGCGATTTTCGGGTTTGGCAGGATCTCGACCAGGACGGCATCAGCCAGGCAGGGGAACTGCGAACCTTGCTTGCGGCTGGTATCGCGCGGATCACGCTACCAGGCCCGTTCGCTAGCTTCAACGCCGCTGCGGGTGAGAGCTTGGTCTATGGAGAAATCGCGCTCGGCATGGTCAATGGCGAAGCAAGGACCGCGAATTCACTACTCCTCGGTTACGGCGACGTCGATCTCGGCGCCTTGGCACCGCCGATCATTGTCAATTGGGACGGAGACGACACGCAGTTCGTAAGCTTGGGAGCGAGCACGACCCGGTTCGACATGAATGGCGACGGGGTGGCGGATCGGACCAGCTGGCTCGATCAGGGCGACGCCTTCCTGGCGCTTGATCGTAACGGCAACGGGAAGGTGGACGGAATCGGGGAGATCTCCTTCGTCGGCGATAAGCTGGGAGCTAAAACCGATCTGGAAGGCCTGCGGGGTTTCGACTCGAACGGCGATGGCAGGCTGAGCGGTGCGGATGCGGCCTTTGGCAACTTCAAGCTGTGGTTCGACAACAACAGCAATGGTGCGACCGAGGTTGGCGAGCTGTTGGCCTTGGCCGATCTCGGCGTGTCAGCGATCGACTTGATTGGAAGTGCCGGCGGCGCGGTGGAGATCGTCGGAGGCAACCGGATCTACAACAGGACGCGCTTCATCAAAGCAGATGGTAGCGCAATTGATGCGCTTGATGTGGGGCTTTCCTATTTGCCGCTGAATGCTGCTGGAGCTGCGGCGGGAACCGTGGCGAACACTGACGGCGTATCGCCACCCGCCGGGGTATCGCAGGATGCGTTGCCCAAGCTAGCCATCGCCAGTCGCACTTTTGATCGCAAGGCTTCCAAATATCGCTTGGCCGCTATGGGCGGCGGTCTCTACGTCACGCCGAAGAAGGCCGAGGGAACGATTGACGAGCGAGCCGGTCTTGTGGGCGCCTCGACGATTCTGTCGTTTAAAAATGCAAGCTTTGGCGTGCTAGCGCCGATCACGCTTGATCTGGATGGCGACGGATTGGAACTGAAGTCGATCAAGAAGGCCAAAGCCGCGTTCGACATGAATGGGGATGGTATCAACGACGATACCGGCTGGACTGGAAAGGGCGACGGCTTCCTCGTTATCGATCGTAACGGCGACGGGAAGATTACCGGTGCTTCGGAACTCAGCTTTCTCTCAGAGAAGGCGGATGCAAGGAGTGATCTTGACGCGCTCGCAGTGCTGGATGGCAACAAGGACGGCAGGCTCGATGTGAAAGACACGCGGTTTGGAGAGCTGAAAGTCTGGCTCGATTCCAATTCCAACGGCGTAACAGACGACGGTGAACTGAAGACGCTGGCCGATCACGGAATCGCGTCCATCGGACTGGCGGGGCAGGCGGTAAACCAGATGGTGAAGGTTGGCGCCAACGCCGTGCTGGCTACCGGCATCTTTACGCGTACGGATGGCTCGACCGGAACGCTTGGCGACACCGCTCTCGCCTATCGTCCCGGGACTGCGGCACCCACCAGCACGAGGAATGATCGATTGCTGGCAACGCTGAAGGCGGCGATCGAGCAGCGTCCGGTAACGGATGGCCCCGGCGATCAGGCTGCATCTGCTGATCATCGATTGGCGCTGATGACGCAGGCAATTGCAGCATTGGGTGGTCGTGGTGGTGAGGACGGTATCGAACGAAGGTTAGATTCCGAACTCTCCCGCTACGACTATTTTGCCTGAAAGATAGGAGCGAGCACTGGCAAGTTCGCCACGATCTGGCCAACGCTTGCTCCGGTCAATGACGCGAATGTATTAAAAGGTTATAGGGCTCCAGTTATGATCATTTCCGAAACCGACACCGCAACTGCCATCCCGTCCCATCGTCCGACAGTCAGTCACATTCTCGGCGAAATGACATGGCTTTTATCGCAGTCGCCTCTCCACCGTGCTCTGGCGATTGGCGATCTGGAATGGCTTGTGATGCCGGCGCTGCTCACCGAGCAGTTCTACCTCTTTCGGGAGGGTGATCGCCCGATTGGATTGGCCCTCTGGGCCCACTGCGGCCCTGCTGCTGAACAGAAACTCGTGAGTGGTATGATCGAGGCTGAGAACCGGCTCACGCTCGAGGAATGGAACTCGGGTCAGCAGACTTGGCTGGTTGACCTAATCGCGCCCTTTGCGACTGCTGAGAACCGTCAGCGCGAGTTGATGTTCGCTGACTTGATATCGGGACCCTTGAGAGGGAAGGCTTTCTGCTTCCATCAGACCAATCCTGCGACGGGCGTGCGTATGGTTCAGCAAGTCTCAGCCGATGCAGGCGAAAGGCTTAAAAAAGCAGTTGAAGGAGGACTGTGATTTACCCCTGGATTCTGTGAGCCTTCTGAGCGTCACGCCGTGATTTCCGCAAGCGCGGATTGGAGACGGCGGTTCATGCACATAGGCGCAGCGGCCTGCGCAGCGCAGTCCGAAGGAGGCGGTGTAACAGGCCATTGCTCGCTAAGCGTGACCTGAGGGCCGCGCTCATGCGGCTCTTGCGACAGACCCGATGGAGGAAGTCGATGTCGCGCGAGTGCGATGAAGGCGCTGACGCGCTTCTGGCTTTGATCGCTTAGGCCGGACAGGATCCCGCGCAGCGCCTTGACGAAGTACTCGTGGCGCCGAGGCTGCGTTGCGTGGAGGCGATATGAAGGTCCGATTGCCGCTCGGATAGTGTGCGGCTCATCACGGCGAAAAACTTCAACTCCAAGCGATCCAGTTCACAGGGTTCAAATCTGGTGCCGCGCGCCTCCGGCGCGGCGCTCTATGCTCCGGCAAGCCTGCGCACCGAGCCCATGGCGGGTCTCGGCCAGAGGTGACGATCGCTGGCGGATGAGCCGGCTCTGCCGGTTGCGCAGCCACGGCGTTGCTGCGGCGTTTTGCTGGTGGCCTTTCCCGTCTGGCGAGCGCGGGCGTCGCTCCCTCCTAGGCCCGCCACTGCGGCCCGCAAGCCTTGCGGCTGGTCCACTCAGTTGCGCCCCGGCGGCTGACGCATTGGGTGCGGGCCGCCGTTTGGGGCGGGCCTTTCCGGTCCCTCTTCGCCGCCCACCCCCGCATCCGGGGAAGGCCTGTTGGTGAGGGCGGAGAGGAGGTCAGGACATGCGTTCGAAATCACGTCGTCACACCCGCGATCACGCCAAAGTTCCGCAACCCCAGCCGTCTCGTATCAGCCTCTATGACGAGGTGACCGCGAAGATTGTACGCGAGCTTGAGGCAGGGCGTTTTCCTTGGGCGCAGCCTTGGGGAAGCGCCGGTGCCGCGGCCCACGGTCTGCCGCGCAACGCACATACCGGCCGCTGCTACAGTGGTGTCAACGTGCTGCTGCTGTGGGGTGCCGCGATCGAGCAGGGCCATCCCTCGCAAGGCTGGCTCACCTTTCGGCAGGCGCTGGAAGCAGGGGGGGCCGTTCGCAAGGGCGAGCGCGGTGTCATCGTCTTCTATGCCGATCGCTTCATTCCGAAGAGCGAGGCGGAAGGCGCCACCCGCCACCCGCGAGGATGGGGAGGCGCGGGCGGTACCGTTTCTCAAGCGCTTCACCGTCTTCAATGTCGCGCAGTGCGATGGCTTGCGCCCGGAACTGGCAGCGGATCCGGCCCCGCTTCCCGAGCGTGAGATCGTACCGGTTGCGGAGGCGCTGATCGCGGCTTCGGGTGCGGATTTCCGGGTCGGCGGTGACAAGGCATTCTATGTTCCTTCGGCCGATTTCGTGCAGGTGCCGCCGCAGCCGGCCTTCTTCGAGCAGATCAACTATTATCGGACCTGCCTGCACGAACTCACTCATTGGACGGGCCACGCGTCGCGCCTTGCTCGTGACTTTTCGGGCGGGTTCGGCAGCAAGCTATATGCCCGCGAGGAACTGGTCGCGGAGATGGGTTCCGCCTTCCTATGTGCCGCGCTCGGCATCGTTCCGACTGTCCGCCACACCGACTATCTCGCCTGCTGGCTGGACCTGCTGCGCGAGGACAACCGGGGAAACTTTCGTGCCGCGAGCGTTGCCAACAAGGCGGCCGATCTCCTGCTGGCGCACCATATAGGGGCGGCGGGAGAGGGGAGGGCAGTGGTATGATCGTTCTCCCCCTTGATATCCGCCATAGGCCCCGTGCCAACCATGGTTTTCGTCGCTCTGCAGAGGACAACGCACGTCCCGAACCCGATCCACGGCCAACGCTCAAACTCTTCAATCCGCTGGGCGCGGCAACGTGGCTGGCGAGTGAGCTGGCCGACGATGACGACACGCTTTTCGGGCTCGCCGACCTCGGCTTCGGCTGCCCGGAACTCGGCTACATCTCGCCGCGGGAGATCGCCAGCGTGAGGCTGCCGTTCGGGCTCGGCATTGAGCGCGATACTGGCTTTCAGAGCCTCCCGCCGCTGTCGCGCTGGGCCGAGCTGGCGCGCCTTCACGGTTGAATTCTGGCGGCGGAAACTGTGCTTCGGGCCCACTCGAAATGGCGTGGCGGAGGTACCGGATGAGACAGGGTCGCTCATGCCAAAAATCGGGCGGGCGCCGCACGGCGCCGCCCGCGACGATGTCCTCCGCGAACACTGACGAGGGGCTCCTTTTGTCCCCTCAAAACGGTGTGGCGCAATCTCCGGCAGGGTAAGAAAGTTGGCGGGGAAGAGGGCGATCGGGAGTGCAGCTTGGGAAGCCGAGTTGCGGAACAGAGCGGCTCCATTTCAGCCTTCGATTGCCGGCAATATCCCGACCCTCAGCAAACCCTCGGCCGGCATATAAATCCAGAGGTGGCGCAGTCCGGAAGCGGCTTTCGACCAACTTTCTGATCCTCGGAATGGAACTCGCGCGCGGCAGCAACATCCATCAGAACGAGTTTGCATAGTTTGATGCAGCTAAGTGCCTGACGGTAATGGCGGTTTGACCCCAAGCTATGGCTATTTGCTTACAAATCGCCCTTTTCCCGTGTTTTTCAGGCGCCGGATCGGCTATGAAAAGCTCCTCGGAAAGGTGAAATTCGCCCCGAAATCAGCCCGTTAGCAAGGAACGCGCGATGTCCAAATTTGCTCGGAAAATGAGACACACCGAATGCACTGAGCGCATCAGGCGCGCCACGGCTCACGGCGCGCCTGATATCGGTTCGTTGCGCTCAGGCCGCGCCGCGTGCCCGGACCAGATCGAGCGCGACGTCGACGATCATATCCTCCTGGCCGCCGACCATCCTGCGCCGGCCGAGTTCGACGAGGATCTGGCGGGTGTCGAGGCCATGGTCGGCCGCGGCTTTTTCTGCATGGCGCAGGAAGCTGGAATAGACGCCGGCATAGCCGAGGCTCAACGTCTCGCGATCGACGCGCACCGGCCGGTCCTGTAGCGGCCGCACCAAGGTTTCGGCCGCGTCCATCAGCTTGAACAGGTCGGTGCCATGGTTCCAGCCCTTGCGGGCGGCGGCGGCGACGAACACTTCGAGCGGTGCATTGCCCGCACCCGCACCCATGCCGGCAAGGCTGGCATCGATGCGGATCGCGCCGGCCTGCACGCCGACAATCGAATTGGCGACGCCGAGCGACAGGTTGTGATGCGCATGTATGCCGCGTTCGGTTTCGGGCTTGAGCACGCGGTCATAGGCTTGCAGCCGCTCGCGATAGCCGTCCATGTCGAGCGCGCCGCCGCTGTCGGTGACATAGACGCAGTGCGCGCCATAATCTTCCATCTGCTTCGCCTGCGCGGCGAGCGCGTCGGGCGCGATCATGTGGCTCATCATCAGGAAGCCGGCGACGTCCATGCCGAGGTCGCGGGCCGCCATGATGTGCTGGCGGGAGATATCCGCCTCGGTGCAGTGCGTGGCAACGCGCACCGAGCGGACGCCGAGCGCATGGGCGTGCTTCAGATCCTCGATCGTGCCGATGCCGGGGATCAGCAAGGTGGTGAGCACGGCATGGTCGAGCACGTCTGCGACGGCTTCGATCCATTCCCAGTCGGTGTGCGCGCCGAAGCCATAGTTGAACGAGGAGCCGTTAAGCCCGTCGCCATGCGACACCTCGATCGCATCGACCTTCGCCTCGTCGAGCGCGCGGGCGATCGCGCGGACATGATCAATGCCATAGCCATGGCGGATCGCGTGCATGCCATCGCGTAGAGTCACGTCTTGCAGATACAGCTTCCGGTCCATCATGCCGCCTCCTGCACGAGCCGCCGCGCGGCGATCTTCTCCGCGGTGGCCAGGGCCGCCGAGGTCATGATGTCGAGATTGCCCGCATAAGCGGGAAGATAATGCGCCGCGCCTTCGACCTCGAGGAACACCGTGGTCTTGATCCCCTGGAACGTGCCGAGGCCGGGAATGGCGACCGGGTTGTTCGAGCCGAAGCGCTCGAACTGCACCCGCTGCTTCAGCCTGTAGCCGGGCACATAGGCACGGACGCGCTCGACCATCGTCTCGACCGCCGCGGTGATTGCCGCCTCGTCCGCGCCGCTCGACAACGTGAACACGGTATCGCGCATCATCATCGGCGGTTCGGCCGGGTTGAGGATGATGATCGCCTTGCCCTTCGCGGCACCGCCGACCTGTTCGATACCGCGCGACGTGGTTTCGGTGAACTCGTCGATATTGGCGCGCGTGCCGGGGCCAGCCGAGCGCGAGGCGATCGAGGCGACGATCTCGGCATAATGTACCGTCGCGACTGAGGCGACCGCCGCGACGATCGGAATCGTCGCCTGTCCGCCGCAGGTCACCATGTTGACGTTGCCCGCCTCGAGATGCGCGTCGCCATTGACGACGGGGATGACATAGGGCCCGATCGCGGCCGGCGTGAGGTCGATCATCACCTTGCCAGCACCCGTCACCACCGCGCTGTGCCCGGCATGCGCGCCAGCGGAGGTGGCGTCGAAGACGACGCCAATCTCAGGCCACACCGTGAGTGCTTCGAGCCCCGATATGCCCTCATGCGTGGTGGCGATACCCATCCGAGCGGCGCGGGCGAGGCCGTCCGACGCCGGGTCTATGCCGACCATCGCCGCCATCTCCAGCACGTCCGACTGGCGCATGATCTTGATCATCAGATCGGTGCCGATGTTGCCCGATCCGATGATCGCGGCCTTCATTTTCTGTTTGCTCACGGCTTCCCCTCGGGCGTTGCAAATCGAGGGGCGGAGGGTAAGATATGTATGACTGTCATACAATAGGAATTGCGAAATGGGCGCTGGCGCAAAGATCGGCATGATCGGATTCGGGGCGATCGGGCAGGAAATCGCGCAGGCGCTGGGCCGACTGAGGGAGGGGGATCGCCTTGCCGGCACGCTGGTGCGCGGCGGCCGTGCGGCGCCGGCTGCGGTCGAGACGGTGGAGCAACTGATCGCGGCGCGCCCGGTGGTGGTGATCGAATGCGCCGGCCACCAGGCGGTGCGCGACTATGTGCCGGCGCTGCTGGAGGCGGGCATCGATTGCATCGTCTCGTCGATCGGCGCGCTGGCGGATGCCGAACTGGCCGCGGAACTGCTTGCCGCCGAGGCCCGGGGCGGGGGGCTTCTGCTGCTGCCCGCCGGCGCCATCGCCGGGCTGGACGGGCTGGTCGCGGCGGCGCTCGCCGGCATCGATCGCGTCACCTACACATCCTACAAGCCGCCCCATGCCTGGCGCGGCACCCCGGCGGAGGCGCTGGTCGATCTCGATGCGCCGGCGGAGGAGCAGATCTTCTTCGAGGGCAGCGCGCGCGAAGCGGCGGCGAGCTATCCCAAGAACGCCAATGTCGCGGTCGCGGTCGGATTCGCTGGGATCGGCATCGATCGCACACGCGTGCGACTGGTTTCCAGCCGCGCGGTGGCCGATCCGCTGGGCGTGATCGAAGCCGAGGGGGCGTTCGGGCGCTTCCGCTTCGAGATCCTGGCGCTGGCATCGCCGAGCAATCCCAAGACGTCGGCGCTGACCGGATACAGCCTGCTGCAATGCGCCCGGCTGGGCGGGGCATGGCCGGTTTCCGCGCTGGTCGGGGGGTGATCCGCGCGGTTTCCCATATGATTGTGTGACAGGGAACCCTATCTCCGCGCGCCTGTTGCTGTTATGCGTTCGCAACAAGGAGCGAGAGACGTGAACATCGAAGATCTGCGCATCGTCGCAAACCCGACGCTCGTGCGCGAACATGCCGTCGACAAGATCCGCACCGCGATCGCGACCGGGCTTTATCTGCCGGGCGCGCGGCTGGTCGAACGCGAACTGTGCGAGGCGCTTGGCGTCAGCCGCACCTCGGTCCGTGAAGCGCTGCGCCAGCTTCAGTCGGAAGGGCTAATCGAGCCCGGCCCGCGCCGCACGATCATGGTCTCGGTGCTGAGCGCCGAGGATGCGGCTGACATCTACACGCTGCGCGAGCTGATCGAGACCACGGCGATCCGCCGCCTCGTCGAGCGCAACGATCCCAAGGTCGTGAAGCGGCTCCAGTCCGCCTACCGCGCGATCGAGAAATATGCGGGCAAGGGCAATCTGCCCGCGCTCTCCGAAATGGCGGGCGCCTTCTACGAGGAGATCCTCGACGGCTCAGGCAGCCGGATCATCAGCGACAGCGGTCGCCAGTTGCTGAAGCGCGTCTCCTATCTGCGCCTCACGTCGATGTCAGCGCCCGAGCGCGTCGAAAAGGGCGTCGCCGAATGGAGCGCGATCGTCGATGCGGTGATCAAGGGGGACGCCGATGCCGCCGCCACGGCGCTGGGGCGGCATATCCGCAATGCGCGCGAAGCGCTGGTCGCGCGGCTCAGCGCGACCGGCGAAAAGGAAGCAGCCGATCCGGCATGAGCAACTTTGTATGATTTTATGATTGTCATACAAACTTGCCATGCATATCGTCCTGCCCATGGGACAGGACAAAGCGACGCGTGACCGCGTCTTGATCATTGGCGCGGGACCGGTGGGATCGGTCCTGGCGCTTGCGCTTCGTCAGCAGGGTGTGCCGATCCTGCTGATCGACCAGCTTGCGGCGCCGGAACGCGATTGCCGCGCGGCATCGTGCCACCCGCCGACGATCGCGATCCTGGAGGAACTGGGGCTGCTCGAGGCGGGGCTGGAGCAGGGGCTCGTCTCGCCCGTGTTCCATTATCTCGATCGCGTCACCGGCGAGCGCGTTGGCCGCTTCGCGCTGCCGGAAATGCAGCAGCCGCCCCTGCACCCCTATGTGCTGCAGTGGGAGCAGTACAAGATCGCCGATACGGTCGAGGCGATGCTGAAGGCCGATGACGGCGCGCAGATCGAACGCAGCACCCGGCTGGTCAGTATCGAGCAGGATGAGGATGGTGTCGCCGCGGTCGTCGAGCGCGCCGACGGCTCCGCCGACCGGCTGGAAGCCGCCTATCTCGTCGGCTGCGACGGCGGCCGCAGCACCGTGCGCAAGCTTTCCGACATCGCGTTCGAGGGCTTCACGTGGCCCGAACGCTTCATCAAGATCGACACGCGACACGATTTCACCACGCTCGGGCCGAAGATCAGCAACCGCAACTATTTCTCCGACCCTGATGAGTGGATGAACCTGTTCAAGGCGCGGGGTGAAGATGGGTCGGGGATGTGGCGCGCGGTGAGCCCGACGCTTCCCGAACAGACGGACGAAGACCTGCTTTCGCCCGAGGCGATGGAGGCGCGGCTGCAGAAATTCTGCCCGAAGCCCGGCGATTACGAGATCGTTACCGTCGCGCTGTACAGCGTTCACCAGCGCATCGCGGAAACGTTTAACAAGGGCCGCGTGCTGCTCGCCGGCGATGCCGCGCACGTCAACAATCCGGTCGGCGGCATGGGCATGAACGGTGGCATCCATGATGCGATGAACCTTGCCGCCAAGCTGGGCGACATCCTGCTGCGCGGCGCCGAGGCGCGGCCGCTGCTCGATCGCTACACCCGCCAGCGCCGCAAGGGGCAGGTGGATGGCGTGCAGGCGCAGAGCATCGCCAACAAGCAGACCCTGGGGGAGAAAGATCCTGTCGTCCGCGCCGCCAAGCTCGCCGAGATCCGCCACGCGTCTGAAACGCCGGACCTGCACGACGCCTTCATCCGCCGAAGCTGCATGATCGACAGCTTTGCCGCCGCCAACGCCATTGAATAGGGATAAGAAGATGAACGTCGCCCGCCACGCCCGCCCGGCCGAGATCGCCAACTGGAGCCTGGAGCAGATCATGGACCGCTATGTCGCGCGGTTCGAGGATCGCGTGCCCGACTGGAACGCCTTTTCCGACGCCAGCATCGAAGGCTATCGCCGCGCCCAGCATCGCTTCATCGGCGCCGGCGCCTCGGGCAAGCATGACGATGCCGGTGTCGTGCCCGCCGGCAATTTCACCTTGTCGATCATGCTGGTGCCGCCGGGGCAGGGCAACGCATCCCACACGCATGAGGTGGAGGAAGTATTCTTCATCCTCCAGGGGCGCTGCACGGTGTTTGTAGAGGATGAGGCCGGCAACCGCCTGTCACGCGAACTGGGGCCCTGGGAACTGATCTCCTGCCCGGCGGGAGTCATCCACGGCTATCAGAACGATACGGATGAGCCCTGCTACCTGCAGGTCGTGCTTGGTCGTGGGCGGCCGGAGGTCGCCGGGTTCGCCGATGAAGCGCTGTTCGAGAAGCGCGAGGCGCATCTATCGTAGTGAATCTTCCTCCCCGATGCTGCGCGCCGGGGAGGAAGATGCAGTCCGATCAGCCGACCTGCATCTCGACGCCGGCCATGCCGGTCGCCCAGGTCGGCATCGCCTCATAGAACAGGCATTCGCCGCGCGCGCCGTTGACTGCCGCGGCAAGGACGATCCATGCATTCACTTCCAGCCCGCCATTGCCGGCGACGTCGAGGATCGTCGCATTGTCGCGTGCCGTCAGCGCGTCGAGGTCCCCCGCGAGCATATCGGCCATGAACGCCTGGTCCCAGGGCTCGTTGATCGAGCCTTCCTGCGGCGTGCCGACCCAGTGCGAAAGCCCGCCGCCGGCGAGCAGCACGACGCGTGCGGCTTCCGGCAATTGTGCGACATAGTCGCGGAGCATGGCGCCCAGCCGGCGGCAATTGGCGGGACCGGGTTCGGGGTAGAAGACGGTGTTGACGTAGAGAGGCACCGCCGGGATGCGGCGCTCGGGATCGATGATGCCGAGCGGGATCATCACGCCATGGTCGGGCTGGATGGGATCCGCACGGCTGATCGCCACGCCCCGGTCACCGGCGAAGGCGAGCAGCCCCTCGGCGAAGTCGGGCGCGCCCGGCACCGGGTCGCGTGGCAGCCCCATGTCGCCCAGCGGATGGAATTCCGCCGCGGTGCCGACCGCGAACGGCGCGGGGGTGGTCAGCGAGAAATTGTTGAGATGGTCGCTGGTGATGATCACCAGCACGTCCGGATCGAGCGCACGGATGCGGCGGCCGATCTCACGCATGCCCTGGAACACGCGTTCCGACTGTTCCTCGACACCCGCGGGCGATCCGAGCTGGTGTGACATGGCGAAGGCGCCGACGATCTTGCCCATATTATCTCCGATCGAAGAAATGGCTCATCGCAAAGAAGGGCAAAGTGGGCCTTCCCGACCAGATCAGCCATTTGATCACGTAATTGCCGTGGACGCCCATCCGCGAGAGCTCGTCGCGCGATCCGTCGCGCAGCACCGCCTGCGCGGCCGGATCGACGCCGAAGCGCGCGAACAGCGCGCCCGGATCGGATCTCACCAGCCCGCGCTCCTCGGGATGGCGGACGAGATGCTCGATGAGCGCATGGACCCCCGCCGGTGCGGTCATGCCGGATCAACGCCGAGGAAGCGGTTGACCGCGCCACAGAAATCGTCGGTCGCCTCGATCATCGCCCAATGCCCGCAATGCGGCACGATATAGCCCCAGCTGTTGGGCAGCAGTTCGAGGAAGCGATAGGCGCGCGGCAGGATCGACACGCCGTCGTCCTTGCCGTTCACGACCAGCACCGGATGCGCGATCGTCGCCAGCCGGTCCTCGGCATAGTTGAGCGTGCCCTTGCGCGTCTCGGCGTTGATCGCGTTGAGCGCGGCGCGCGCCTCGTCATTCTCCAGAAGCTGGAAGCGATACTCGACCATCTCCTCGCTGGGCTCGAAGCCCGGAGCGGTGAGGCCGCCGATCACCCGGCGCATGCCCTCACGCGTAAAGTCATAATGGAGGTTATGGAGCAGGTGCGGCGATGGTTTGGGCGGGATCGGCAGGCCGGCGCTGCCCATCAGCACGATCTTCGAGAGCAGCTCCGGCCGGTCCAGCGCCACGCCGATCGCGCTCGCGCCGCCCATCGAATTGCCGACGATCGCGACGCCCGCGAGGTCCATCGCGTCGATGAAGCCGGCGAGATGGCGGTTGCGCCCAGGCTGGTCATAGACATAGGTCTCAGGCGAGGGCTTGTCGGTCTTGCCGAAGCCGATCATGTCGGGCGCGATCACTCGGAAATGCGGTGCGAAATGCGCGAAGCAATCCTTCCAGTTGCCCCAGCTGTCGGCGCCCGCGCCGCCTCCATGGACCAGCAGCAGCGGCGGACCCTCGCCGGCTTCGAGATAATGGGTGCAGACGCCGTCGACGTCGATGAAATGCGAAGCGATCTCCATGGCGGCTCCCCTCAGCGCAGGTCGGTTTTCTGCTGGATGCCGCGGCCGTGCCGGCTGGCGAGGCGGCGCCACTGCAGGATGGTTTCGTCGGGCTCGCACAGCATCTCGTCCACCCAGCCGAAATCGTCGGCATAGAAGGGCTCGGTCACCTCGCGCGCCCAGATGTCGTCGCCGTTGAAACCGTCGAGGCCGTGCGGCTTCCAGATCGCCTCGAATTCGTTGGCGAAGGTGATGCGCTCGTCATGCGTGGTGCACGATTTGCCGATGGTCTGGACATAGAGGTGGCGTTCACCGTCGAGCGGCACATACCATTCGAACTGGGTCAGGCCGGCGGTGGGAAAGCTTTCCACCTTGAGCACGCCCGGCAGCCAGACCGAGGTGCCGACCGAGGCGGAGGTGCCCTTCACCTGCGTGGAACGCGGGCCGCTGACCACGACCTCACCGTCGATCACGCCGTCCCACACCGGGGTGTGCTGCGCGAAATCGTCCATCACGCCCTTGGGGCCATCCTCTTCCTCGACGACCTGGACGGCGCCGGGCAGGGGGGTGTGGCCGATCGGGAAGTTGAAAGTGCGATAGTGGCGGAGCGTGGTATCCTTGTGGATGAAGATGTGCAGCGCGTCGAAGCCGTTCTCGGCACCCAGCCGCCAGTTCGAATTCACCACGCGATGCTTGCCCAGCACCATCAGATCCTCGTCGAGGAAGCCCGGCGGCACGTCCTTCTTCAGGTCATGCACCTCATTCTCGTCGCCCAGGAACACGAAGATCAGCCCTTTCGCCTCCTGCACCGGATAGGTCACGATCTTGCGCCGGCCGATCAGCCGGCTGTCGGGCACCGCCAGGATGTTGACCAGCTCGCCGGTCTGGAAGCGGTAGGTATAGCCATGGTACCAGCAGGTGATGGTATCCTTGGTATAGCAGTCAGGCTTGCGGGACAGCGGCACGCCGCGATGCAGGCAGCGGTCGCGCATCGCATAGACCTTGCCCTCGATGCGCTTCAGCAGCAGCTTTTCGCCGAGCAGCTCGACCACCTCGATCTGGCCCTCGTCGATCTCCTTGGAGAAGCGCACCGGATACCAATGGTTGCGGAAGCCCATCTTGGCTTCCACATAGCCCTTCCAGTCCCCGATCATGTTGACGACTTCGGGATTGACCAGCGGCTCTTCGTTCATCGTTCTTCCTTCGGGTATCTGAATCAGCGGAAAGTGACGGAGACGGTGCCGAGGCCGGCGATCTCGGCGCGCACGGCGTCTCCCGGGGCGACCGGCCGCATCGGCCCGAGCGCGCCCGTGAGGATCAGTTCGCCGGCGCGCAGCGGCCGTCCCAGCGCCTGGCTGCGCGCGGCCAGCCACGCGGCGGCGTTGAGCGGGTTGCCGAGGCAATCGGCGCCGCGGCCTTCGGAAACGATCGCGTCGTTGATCCGCATCGCCATCGCGCAGCCGGTGAGATCCAGCCCGTCGAGCCGACGTGCCGGTCCGCCGAGGACCACCGCGCCTGCCGAGGCATTGTCGGCGACGGTGTCGAGGATGCCGATCTTCCAGTCGGCGATGCGGCTGGCGACCACTTCCAGCGCCGGCATCACATAGGCGGTGGCCGCGATCACATCGGCGATGGTCGGGTTGGGCATGTCGAGATCGCTGCCGAGGATCAGCGCGACCTCGGCCTCGACGCGCGGCTGGCGCAGATCGGCATGCGCCAGTTCGGCATTGTCGCCATGCACCATCTCGTTGGTCAGATGACCGAAATCGGGCTCGCCGACGCCGAGCTGGCGCTGGACGGCGGGGGAGGTGAGGCCGATCTTGCGGCCGACGATGCGCCGCCCGTCGGCGATGCGATCCTCGATCTGCGCCAGCTGCACGCGATAGGCCTGCGCCACGTCGGTGATGCGATCGGCCACCGGCGCGATCGGCGCGCCGGCATAGGCATCGGCAAGCTCCCGGGCCACGGTGCTGACGACTTCGTCTGCGGCGATATCAACCATCGGCTTCCCCTGTACTCGATATGATTGTATGACAAACATAATGCCTGTTTGTCGAGGGAGAAGTTTCGGGATGTTCCGTGCGTCGCTGCATTTTCAGGATGGCGCCTCGATCGATCTGGCGGTGGCGCCGGGGCAGACGCTGGTCGAGGCGGCGATGGCGGCGGATGCGCCGCTGCGATCGGATTGCATGAGCGGCCAGTGCGGCGCCTGCATCGCGCGCTGCACGGATGGGCGGGTCGCGCGCGAGGTGGTGGAACCGGCGATCGTGACCGCGGACGAGGCAGCGGCCGGCATCTATCCCACCTGCCTCACCCGGCTCGAATCGGATGCGGCGTTCGTGCTCGAATATCCGCTCGATCCGCGGCCGACCGAGCCCGGCCGGCATCGCGGCACGCTGGTGGCGATCGATCGCCTGGCGGCGACCGTCTCACGGCTCGTCATCCGGCTCGACGATCCCGACGAGTTCCGGTTCCAGCCCGGCCAATATGTGCGGTTGCGTCCGCCGGGGCTGCGGGTGGCGCGCGCTTATTCGATCGCCTCGGCGCCGGTGGCGCTGCCGCTGATCGAACTGCTGATTCGCCATGTGCCGGCTGGGCAGGTGAGCGGCTGGCTGGACGGCGAGGGCGCCGTGCCGGGGGCGCTGATGACCTTGCAGGGACCGCTCGGCGGCTTTTCGCTCGATGACCGGGCGGCGCGCGCGGTGTTCGTTGCGGGCGGCACCGGGCTCGCACCGTCGCTGGCGATGATCCGCGCGCATGCCGGGCTGATGCCGATGCTGCTCTGCTTCGGCTGCACGCGGCGCGAGGATCTGTTCCTGCATGAGGAACTGCGAACGCTCGAGACCGAAGTGCCGGATCTGGAGGTGCGCATCGCGCTGATGGAGGGGGCCGCGGGCGATGTGCGCGAAGGCAGCGCGGTGGCGCTGCTCGCCGGCGATCCAGATGCCGGCGCCAGCTATCATCTCTGCGGCCCCCCGGCGATGGTCGATGCCGCGCGCGCGGTGCTGCGCGCCGAGGGCGTTTCGCCCGAACGGATCCGGGCGGAGCGGTTCGCGCTAGGCGCGTAGCCAGGCGGTGGCGCGGCGCCCCGCCTCGGCGGCGTCGCGCCCGCCGGCCAGCGCGACTGCGAACAGCAGGCGCAATTTGCGCGCGCTGAGATCATGCGCACCGATCGCGCCCAACGCGGCGAGGCGGGCGCCCGAATCATAGGCGGGCGCGGTGCCACCACCGATGCAGCCGGTCGCGATGCCCACCAGCACGCCGGCATCGCGGGCGCGCTCGATCGCGGGGACGAGTTGCGCTGGCACATTGCCGCGGCCGAACCCCTCGATCACCAGCCCGCGCATGCCGCGGTCGACCAGGGCGTCGACCAGCGCGGGCCCGCTGCCCAGCCCGAGTGCGGCGATCTCGACCGCGGGTTCCGGATCCTCGATCGCGAACACCGGCACACGGCGCGGCATCGCGGTCAGCCGCACGCCATGATCGTCGACGCGGCCGATCGCGGCGGTGTGCGGGCCAAACGCCTCCGGGCCGCTGCTGTCCAGCTTGCGGGCGCTGCGCGCCGGCAGGATGCGGCCGCCGAAGATGATCGCGGTGCCGATGCCGCGCGCGGCGGGATCCCGCGCCACCGCCACGGCGTCATGAAGATTGGCGGGGCCGTCGCTGCCCGGCGCGGAGGCGGCGCGCTGCGCTCCGGTGAACAGCACCGGCGCGGTGCCGCCGTGGAAGAGTTCGTTGAGGAAAGCGACATCCTCCATCGTGTCGGTACCGTGCGCGATAACGAAGCCCTGCACGCCTTCCTGCGCGGCCGCCGCAATGGTGCGGACGATCCGCATCGCGTCGCCGAAGCCCATATCCTCGCTCAGCCCCGCATAAAGCTGGACCTCACGCACGCCCTCGCGGGCAGCCGGCGTCAGGGCGTCGATCAGCCCCGCCGACCCCTGGCGCCCGATCAGCACGCCGGCGGCATCGGGTAATGAGGCGATGGTACCGCCGGCATCAATCAACTGAAGGCTGGACATCTCGGCTCCACTCGCTCATGTCTGTATGACAATCATACAAAGATATACTTCACTAGGGAATGACATGGCCGAAAAGATTGCGCTTTGCGAGGCCGGTGCGGTGGCGCCGGGCCAAATGGTGCGTTTCGAACCCGCAGGCGAGGATCCGGTGCTGCTGATCAACGACGAAGGCAGCTTCCGGTTGATCGACGATGACTGCACGCATGCGATCGCCTCGCTGGCGGAAGGGCGGCTTGACGGCCATATCATCTTCTGCCCGCTGCACGGCGGCAGCTTCGACATCCGCACCGGCAAGGCGAAGTCGCTGCCGTGCAAGCAGGCGCTTCGAACCTACCCGGTCAGCGTCGAGAATGGCATCGTCTATCTGGGATAGCGGCTCGATCCCCTCCCGCTTTCAGGAAGAGCAGAGAAGGCCTGTCCGGAGTGGTACGACCTCATAGCCGCCAACCCGTGTACGATTGCTGCTTCCAAGCCGTCGCCCGCCGTCTCGGGAGAGGGGTGGATGAGCTCCTTCTTCTGCTTTCTCTTACATGCCCCTGAGCGCGTCTGCACCCGCTATGAGCGACCGGGCGAATTCAGCGCGTCCGCTGGTGTTTCCCTGCGGTTCGAAGCCAAATCCATCGAAGCAGAGAATCAGTGCCGAGATGACATAGCTGGCGGCGCGTATTTCGACTGGAGAGCTGACGTGGACCGACATCACGACGTTGTTCGGCTTGATCTGCTCGGGTGAAGCTGAGCTGCTCAACTGAGCATTCCACTCCTTCGTGTCCGCTGGCATTGTCGATGCCGGCGCTATTTGGCCCTCCAAATAGACGTCCTTGCCCTCAATCACCGCGAGAACACCGTCGGTGACCGGCCCGCCGGCATCCACCGCCGGAAAGCGCGTTATCCGAACGGGATAGGCGTGACTGGCTATGCACTGTTGGACGGCGGCAGCGGTCGGCCAATTTGCAGCAGGCATGGCAACATAGAAATCCACGCTCATATCGGTCCATCCTTTCCCATCATTTGCGCGTCAGGCTTCGTGCCTAATATGGCCGACTTGCAGGATGAAGCACGACATCGGTCGCGGCGAAATCCTTGCCCGTGCAAAGAAGCGGTTCATCGCGCTCTTTCGCTACGGCATAGACCATCAGATCGAGCAGGTTGAGCAAGCCGCCCCGCCCATTCCCTTTGCCATAGAGCGGAATCGCCTCCAGAAGCCGCTGGGCATGATCCGCAGTGAAAGGCAGCACGGTCAGGCCGCCGTCGCGCCACAGGGTCACCAGTTCCCGGGCCGGTTGTATCGCGTCCACCCGGCTGCCGCTGGAAACGGCCCAAAATTCCGCCAGCGCCGGCGCGGGCAGGAAACATGTTTCCTCGTCCAGCGCATCCAGAATGCTCTCTCGTCCATCTTCGCCAAGCAGCACCGCGATCAGCGCGGAGGTGTCGACGATCATCGCGGCAATCCGCTATCATCATAAAGATCCGCGTCGAGCTCAGCCATCCCGGGATATTCCCGCTTCGGGACTTTGGCGAGAATCGCCTCGATCCTTGCGCGCCGATCCTGCTTGTCAGGCTCGCTTTTCGGCAGCGGCATAAGATCGAGCGCCTCTTCGATGACCTGCACCTGGCTACGTCCGTCCCGGGTCAACAGCGCAAGCCTGGCCAGAGCGCGATCGGAGCGAATGGTGATGGCGCGCTGCTGGCGCCGGGAAGGGGTGGGCATGGACCTCATCCTCGAAACCGACCGGGGACGATGTTACCAGCGCGTGCTGCTACGTGCAATCACGCCCCTCACCGCTAGATGCCATCAGGGATCAGGCAGTCATCGTCCCACGGCATAAGCTTGCATCAACCGCGGCGTCGCCGCTGCATGCAGCACGCCATCCGCGCTGCGCTCGGCGACGGTGAGGCGGCCCGCCGACCAGGCCGGCGCCTCGCGCAAGTCGTGCCCGCGGCGGGTGAGGTCCGCAATGATGTCCGCGTCGTAATTCTCCTCGATCACCGCCACCCCGGGCAGCGCCTCGCGCGGGTAGAAGGATGAGGGGAAGTGGAGGCTGTGGAACAGTGGCTGGTCCAGCGCCTGCTGCAGCCTCATCTTGCCGAGAATCCGGCGCAGGAGCAGCACGAGTTGCCACTGGTCCTGCTGGTCGCCGCCCGGCGTGCCGCAGACCAGCGCCGGCCGGCCATCCTGCAGCGCCAGTGTCGGCGTCAGCGTCGTGCGCGGGCGTTTGCCGGGGGCGAGGCTGCCGGGCAGACCGGGCTCCAGCCAGAACATCTGCGCGCGGGTGTTGAGCGCGAAGCCGAGGCCGGGGACGGTGGGGGAGGATTGCGGCCAGCCGCCCGAAGGGGTGGCGGTCACCATGTTTCCCCAGCGGTCGATCACGTCGATGTGCACGGTGTCGCCGGGCTTCAGCGTCGATTTGAGGTGCATCATCGTCGGCTCGCCGATGCCGATGCCCGCCGCTTCGGAAGTGGCGACGCGCACCTGCGCCATGCCGCGGCGCACCTGATCCTCGAAGCCGGAGACGATGCCGGGACGGATCGCGTGGCTGGCCTGCCCGCCGATCAGCGCCGCGCGTTCGGTGGCATAGTCGGCGGAGAGCAACGCCGCCATCGGCACGTCGACAAAGGCGGGGTCGCCATAATAGGCCTCGCGATCAGCGAAGGCGAGCTTGAGCGCTTCCAGCACGAGATGGACGAAATCGGCGCCGCCGAGATCGACCATGGCGATCCCCGCCGCGTCGAGAATGGCAAGCGCCTGAAGCAGCACCGGACCCTGACCCCAACTGTCGGTCTTGCACAAGGTCCAGCCGGCGAAGTCGGTGGTCACCGGTTGCTCATAGCCGGCGGACCAGCGCGCCATATCCTCACCGGTCAGCAGGCCGGCGTGGCGGTGGCCGCTCGCGTCCATCAGCGGGGTGCGGGCGAAAGCGTCGATCGCCTCGGCGACGAAGCCCTGGTTCCACGCTTGCCGCGCGCGGTCGATGCGCGCGTCGCGCGTGCCGCTGGTGCCCGCCTCGGCGATCAGCCTTTGCCAGGTCGCGGCGAGCACGGGATTGCGGAACAGGGCGCCGGGCTGGGGCGGGGCGCCCCCGGGCAGCCAGATGTCCGCGCCGCTCGGCCATTCGGTCAGCAGCGCATAGGCGACATCGGCGATCGCGCGCGATGCGCCGGCGAGCAGCGGATGGCCATTCAGCGCATAGCCGATCGCTGGCGCCATCACCTCGGCCAGCTCCATCGTGCCATGGTCGCGTAGCAGCAGCATCCACGCATCGAATGCGCCGGGCACCACCGCGGCGATCAGCCCGGACCCCGGCACCATGTCGAGGCCTTCGCGGCGAAACGCGTCGGTCGTCGCAGCGGCGGGCGCGACACCCTGGCCGCACAGCACCTGCACATTGCCGTTGCCGGCATCATGAAACAGGATCGGCACCTCGCCGGCGGGGCCGCACAGATGCGGCTCGACCACGCACAAGGTGAAGCCGCCGGCGACTGCGGCGTCGAAGGCGTTGCCGCCGCGTTCGAGGACGCCCATCGCAACCTGCGAGACGATCCAGTGAGTCGAGGCGACGACACCGAAGGTGCCGCTGATCTCGGGGCGTGTGGTGAACATCCTGGGCAAGCTCCGGTCATCGCTGCGGGGCTCGCAGAGCGCTCTTTCGGCGTCGCGATGCCCTGATTGTTGTCATACAGTAACACAATCGTACCTCGATTACTTTGACAACCGTCAATCGCATCATTGAGGCTTGCCAAGCGCGGAACTTTGTATGACAGTCACACCGTCACATCGGAGCCAGCCCCGCACGTACGGCGGCGGCACGGTGAGAGTCGGTTGATCGCACAGGTCGCCGACGACGGGCCAGCAGGAGAACCAAGGAGATGCATCGAGCAAGGGGTTAATCCACATGGGTCAGATTCTCAGCCGCGCCCGCGGCCGACAGCGCGTCTTTACGTTGATGGCGTCGGCGGCCCTGTCAGCGCTTCTGGTCGCCAGCCCGGCGGCCGCGCAGGACACCGCACCCGATACGACCGCGGAAGCGGCCGACGGGGGCGACATCATCGTCACCGGAACCCGCCGCGGCGACGCGTCGGTCAAGGATACGGCGCTCGCGATCACCGCCTTTTCGGGTGAGACGCTCGAGCGCAGCCACGTTACCAGCCTTTCCGACATTCGCGCGCTCGATCCGTCGGTGAACATCCAGAGCTATGGCGCCGCCCAGACCAAGGTGGTGCTGCGCGGCATCGATTCGGATGTCGGCGCGACCTCGGCGCTCTACCTCAACGAATCCGCCGTGCTCGGGGGCACCGGCGGCAACATCCTGGGTGACGGCAAGCCGGGTATCCGCCTGCACGACATCGACCATGTCGAAGTGCTGAAGGGGCCGCAGGGTACCTTGTTCGGCACCGCCTCGATGAGCGGCACGTTGCGCGTGCTGACACGCAAGCCCGAACTCGACCAGTGGGGCGGTTCGGCCGAACTCGGTCTCTCCGCGGTCAAGGGCGGCAATCCGTTTGCCGAGGCCAGTGGCACGATCAATGCGCCGATCGTGACCGACACGCTGGGCGTGCGGGTGACCGGCTGGCTGGAAAGCGGCGGCGGCTTCATCGACCAGCGCCCGCGCGACGGCGTGATGTTCAAGAACGGCAACGACCAGTTCGTGCGCGGCGTGCGCGGCGAAATGCTGTGGCAGCCGGCGCCCGAACTGTCGGTGCGCGCGCTCGCCACGCATCAGGCGATCGACGTGGACGGCAGCCAGGCGTTCCAGATGGCGGCGGGCCCCTATCTCAACACCTCGCCGACTGTGGAAACCTACAAGGATCGCTACAGCCTGTTCGCGCTGACCGCGGAATATGATCTGGGCTTCGGCTCGATCATCGCCAGTGGCAGCTACAGCAAGCAGGACGTGCGCAACACCAAGGATTCGACGCCGACCAATATCAGCTTCGGCGTCAATGCGCCGCTGAATTTCGTCGCGACGATCGACTTCGAGGATATCAACAGCGAGCTCCGCTTCTCCTCGGCGTTCGACGGGCCGTTCCAGATCGTCGCGGGCGCCTATTACGAGCATACCAAGAGCGACTATCAGACCAACGCGATCCAGGCGCCGAACTTCATCCCGGCCTGCTTCACCTATGATGAGTGCAAGGCCAAGGGGCTGGCGGAGCCCGGCCGCGGCAAATCCATCTATGAGTTCGGTACGCTCACCGAGCGCACGATCGATCAATATGCGCTCTACGCCCAGGCCGATTGGGAAGTGGTGCCGGGCCTGACCGCCACGGTCGGGGGACGCTATTTCCGCGCCGAGGTGCGCGATCTCGTCACCAACCTGCAGACCGTGTTTCCGGACTTCGTGTTCGGCATCGTCACGACGCCCAGCGTCACCGGCGATCGTGAGGGCGTGAACAAGGAACCGAGCTACAATTTCGCGCTGCTGTGGGAAGCGACGCCGGACATCAGCCTCTATGGCCGCGCCGCTTCGGGTTTCCGCATCGGCGGCGTCAATACCGCCACCTCGCTCGCCGAGCAGGCCGGTGTGGTCTTTCCGGGCACCTATGATCCGGACAGCCTGTGGAGCTATGAGGTCGGCATCAAGGGCTATGCGTTCGATCGCGCGCTGTTCTTCGATCTTTCCGGCTATCGCGTCGACTGGACCAATCAGCAATTGCTGGCGAGCGCGGCGGGCGCGTTCGGCTATACGATCAACGCCGGCAAGACGGTGACTAAGGGTGTGGAGTTCAACACCACGCTCACATTGCCGCAGGGCTTCAGCTTCAACGGCAACGTCACCTATGTCGATGCCAAGCTTGCCGAAGACCTGCCGCCCGAAGTGGTGGCTGCGGGCACCTTCGGCAGCGACGGCGATCGCGTGCCGCTGTCGCCGCGCTGGTCGGCGGCGGCGACCGCCAATTACGAGACGTCGCTCGGCGGCACGCTGACCGGCTTCGTCGCGGGCAACATCACCTATCATGGCGACAGCTACAGCAGCTTCACCCGCGATACCGAATTCGATACCTATCTGCCGGACTATACGCTGATCGGCGCCCGGTTCGGCCTGCGGACCGAGGGCGGGGTGGAGTTCACCATCTACGGCGACAATCTCACCAACGAGGCGCCATATCTGGGCGTGATTCCGTCGCAGGATGGCGTGCGCATCTTCACCGCGCGTCCGCGCACGATCGGCGCCCGCGTCCGCGCGCGTTTCTGACGTCACTTACGCATGACTTCGGGCGGCTTTTCGGAGACGGAGAGCCGCCCGTCGTTTCAGGACGCCGCTGATGCCGTCCTCACCAGCGCGGCTTGACCCTGGCGGGCAACATCATTCAAACAGCGCCAAGTCGATTGCCGCCGCGAGGGTTGATCGTCGAGATAGGAATCGACCTCGGCGATCACCTCGAAGTGAATGATCTGCTGTCGCCGGAGCCGCCGAACCAGCAGGTTGCGCGCGATCGAGAAGAAATAGGCGTCGGGCCGGTCGATATGGCTGACATCGTCGAGCTTCGCGATGCGGCAATAGGCGTCCTGGATGATCTCATCGACATCTTCGGGCGAGGTTCTGCGGGACAGCCAGGCGCGCACCTTCCACTCGCACGGCAGGACATGGGTCGCCACCCACTCCGCCATGGCGGCGCGGCGCAGTCTCTCAGTCCTCGTCCTGCTCGATTCGCTCTGCATGCCCCCGGCCTGCCTTTGTCCGCCTTTTCTATCAAAGAGACGCGGGCGCGAAATATCCTTCCTGCCGGCCGGGCCCTTTCCGGTTCAGCCAATCCCGCATGATGATCCGGCTGTAGTCCCGGCCCCGTTTTCAACGCACACATCTGCCGCTAGGGTGTCGCGTCAGCGGGAGAGGCGGTATCCGATGGGTTTGCGTGATTTCTTCTCGAAGCAATTGGTGGATATCATCGATTGGACGGAGGAACCCGGCATGCTCGCCTGGCGCTTCCCGATGCGCGATCGCGAAATCCAGAACGGCGCGCAACTCACAGTCCGCGAGGGGCAGACCGCGGCCTTCTTCAACGAAGGCACTATCGCCGACATGTTCGGCGCCGGCATGTACACGCTGGAAACCTCGACGCTGCCGCTGCTCACCGCGCTGCAGAACTGGGACAAGGGGTTCAAATCGCCGTTCAAGTCCGACGTGGTCTTCTTCAGCCACAAGGAACAGATCGGCCTGAAATGGGGCACCGCGCAGCCGGTGACGGTGCGTGACGCCGAATTCGGCCCGCTGCGCATCCGCGCCTTCGGCAGCTACTCCTTCCGCGTGCTCGATGTCGCGCCCTTCTATTCGCGGCTGGTCGGCACGCTTGATCGGCTGACGGTGGCGGATCTTGAGCCTCAGCTTCGCGCCGCCATCGCCACCGCGCTCGCGACCGGGCTGGGCGGCGGCAAGACCGCCTTCCTCGATCTTGCGGCGAACCAGACGGCGATGTCGGAAGCGCTGAAGGCGGCGGTGGAGCCGGTGTTCAAGCAATGGGGTCTCGCTGTCTCCACCTTCTTCGTCGAGAGCCTGTCGCTGCCCGAAGAGGTTCAGAAGCATCTCGACAAGTCGAGCTCGATGCGCGTGCTGGGCGATCTCGATCGCTATGCGAAATTCCAGGCCGCTGAGGCTATCGAGACGGCGGCGGCGCAGCCGGGCGGCATGGCGGGTGTCGGCGCAGGTGCCGGGGCGGGCATTGCGATCGGCCAGGCGATGGCCGGCGCGCTCGGCAACACGCAGAGCGGTAGCGGCGGCGCTCCGTCGGAGGATCCGTTCGCGTTGGTCGAGAAGCTGCACAAGCTGCTGACGATCGGCGCGATCACCCAGGCGGAGTTCGACGCCAAGAAGGCGGAACTGCTCGGCCGGATCCGCTGATCCCGCGATGCTCGCGGTGCCTTGCCCGAATTGCGGCGCGGAGATTATCTTCCGCTCGCCCGCGCTGCCGGTGCGCGTGTGCGACTATTGCCGCAGCGCGGTGACGCGTATCGGTGACGAACTTCGCGCGCTGGGCGAGGTGGCGGTCCTGCCGTTCGATGTCAGCCCGATCCGCATCGGCACCGCCGGCCGCTTTGACGATGCCGCCTTCGACATCATCGGCCGCATCCGCTGGGGGTGGAGCGACGGATCGTGGAATGAATGGCTGGCGCTGTTCGCCGATGGCAGCCATGGCTGGCTCGCCGAGGCGATGGGGCAGTTCATGCTGACCCGCAAGCGTCGCCTGTCCGACTTCCAGTCGATGATGATCCGGCGGATGGCGGAAGGCGGCCAGCCGGAGATCGGCGAGACCGAGACGTTCGACGGCGAACGCTATCGCGTGGCGGACATCAAGCAGGCGCGGTGCATCGCCGCCGAAGGCGAACTGCCCTTCGCCACGCCGGACGGCTGGACGATCACCAGCGTCGACCTGCGTACGACCACCGGCGCAGTCGCCAGCTTCCAGACCGATGGTCGCGAGCGTGGCCTCTATCTCGGCCGCTATGTCACGCTCGGCGAATTGCGCGTCACAGGATTGCGCGAGATCGGCGGCTGGACGATGCCGCGGTTCGCCGCCTGAATGGTCGGCGCTGCCCCTCCGATCGCGGCGGATGCACCGGCGCCCCCGGTCAAACCGTTGGCCTGCCCCAATTGCGGCGGCACGATCGAGCTGCGCGCCGCAGGCTATAGCACGACGTTGGTCTGCCAATATTGCAGCTCCGTACTTGACGTGACCAATCCCGACGTGCGGGTTATCGAGTGCTACAACGAGGCCAGTCGGCGTCTTGCCATCCCGCTGGGCACGCGCGGCACGCTGCAGGGCATCGAATGGGAAGCGATCGGTTATCTCCGGCGCTCCGAGGGCGGCAGCTATCCGTGGGACGAATATCTGCTGTTCAACCCCTATCACGGCTATCGCTGGCTGATGACCGACGGCCGCGGCTGGACGTTGGGACGGATGTTGACGGTGGATCCGGGCAACGGTGCCGGCAGCCGCGCGGTCGAGGGCCATGTCTATGCGCCTTTCTTCGGCGGCGGTCGCGCGCAGGTCGATTATGTGCTGGGCGAATTCTACTGGCGCGTGAAGGTCGGTGAGACGGTGGACACCGCCGACTATGTCCGCCCCGGCTGGATGCTCTCGTTCGAGGGCAATGAGCAGGAGCGCAACTGGACGGTCGGCGAGCTGCTCGATCCGCGCAAGACCGCCAGCGCCTTCGGGCTGACCGCGCCACGCCCCTGGCGCCCCGGCGGTCCGCCGCCCCTGCCGCACCAGATCTCTCCTTATGGCCGCGCAGTGAAGTTCGGCCTTGCCACCGCGTTCGCCGGCTTCGTCGCGCTGTTGCTGGTCCTGATCCTGTTCGGCGGATCGAGCGACGTGCGCAGCTTCGATCTCGATCTGCAGACCGCCGGCGGGCCGATGAGCCGGACGGTCGGCCCGGTCACGCTGCGGCGGCCCTATCAGGCGGTGACGATCAGCGCCGCCGCACCCCGCCTCGAAAATGCATGGGTCGACCTCGACTATCGTCTGGTCGACCGCAAGACCCAGCGCGCGTTCGAGGCCTATGGCGTCGCCGAACGCTATTCGGGGCGCGATTCCGATGGAGCCTGGACCGAGGGCAGCCGCGGGGCGACCACCAAGATCGCCAGTGTGCCCGCTGGCGACTATGATCTGGTCGTCGATGCCAATGCCACGCGCTGGACCTATGCCGGCAGCGACCGGGTCTATGTCACCGTCACCGTCAAGCCCGGCGGACGCTTCTGGTCCAACTTCTTCCTCGCCCTCATCCTGCTGGTGCTGCCGCTGTTCTGGCTGGCATGGCACCACCTGCGCTTCGAGGGCGCGCGGCAGGGCGAAAGCGATCAGGGGTCAGGCTTCAGCATCTTGTCGGGAGATGACGAATGAGCAGCATTCTCTACGGGCTGTGGACGGCGGCGATCGTCGGGCTGTTCCTGCTGGCCTCGATCTTCGGCTATTCGCCCTTCGCCGATGGCGGCCGTGCAGCGCCGGTGGTCGGGGTCTATGGCCCATCCCATAAATAGGAGACTGAGCGATGGTTACGACATTGGCCCCGGTGCTCAACACATTGATCTATGCCGGCGTCGGCATCCTCGTCTTCGTCGTCGGCTTCGTGATCCTGGATCTGCTGACGCCAGGCAAACTTTGGGAAGAGATCAACCACAAGCAGAACCGTGCGGTCGCGCAGTTCGCCGGCGCGGTCGCGATCGGGCTTGCCATCATCGTTGCGGCGGCGATCCACGGATAACCGACGGGGGTGACGACCGAAGATCCGCCGAAAGGCAATACGATGGCCGGCGCGCTGCTGGCCTCGGTGTTCGTGGTGGCCACCTGCGGCCTCGTCTACGAGTTGCTCGCCGGCACTATCGCATCCTATCTGCTGGGTGACAGCGTCACCCAATTCTCCACCGTCATCGGCGCCTATCTGTTCGCGATGGGCATCGGCAGTTGGTGTTCACGCTATGTGAAGCGTGATGAATTGCGCCTGTTCGTGCGCGTCGAGATCCTCGTTGCGCTGATCGGTGGCTGTTCGGCGGCGACGCTGTTCCTGCTGTTTCCGGTGATCGATCAGTTCCGCTTCGCACTCTACGCGCTGGTGCTGGGCATCGGTTTTTTCGTCGGGCTGGAAATCCCGCTGCTGATGCGCATCCTGCGCGGCCGCTTCGCTTTCAGCGAGACCGTCTCCAATGTGCTGACCTTCGACTATGTCGGCGCGCTTGCCGCATCCTTGCTGTTTCCGCTCGTGCTGATGCCGATGCTCGGCATGATCCGCACCGGCTTCCTGTTCGGGCTCCTCAACGTCGGTGTCGCGCTGGCGGTGCTGTTCATGCTGCCCGACAAGCGCGGCCTCGCCGCCGAGAAGGTCGCGGCGATCCTCACCGCGCTGTTGCTGGCCAGCGGCTTCATCGTCGCAGAACGCCTCCAGCGTCTGGCGGAGGTCGCAGGTTATGCAGAGCCGGTGATCTACGCGGATTCCACGCCCTTTCAGCGCATCGTCCTCACTCGCCAGGGAGATGATCTGCGGTTGTTCCTAAACGGCAACCTGCAATTCTCCTCGCGCGACGAATATCGGTATCACGAAGCGCTGGTCCATCCTGCGATCGGGCGGGTGGCAGCGCCGGAGCGCGTGCTGATCCTCGGGGGCGGCGACGGGCTCGCCGCACGTGAGGTGCTCCGGCATGCCGATGTCCGCCGGGTGACGCTGGTCGATCTCGATCCGGCGATGACCCGGCTGTTCAGCGAAAGCGCGATGCTGACCAGCCTGAACGATGGGTCGCTGGCCGATCCGCGGATGACGGTGATCAATGCCGATGCGTTTCGCTGGATCCGTGCCGCGCGGCAGCAGTGGGACGTGGTGATCGTCGACTTCCCCGATCCCGTCGATTTCTCGGTAGGCAAGCTCTACACCGAAAGCTTCTATCGCGAACTCCAGCGCGTGCTGGCGCCGGAGGGCGTCGCCGTCGTGCAGAGCACCTCGCCGCTGGTTGCACCGCGCGCCTTCTGGACGGTGGCGACCACGATCGAGGCCGCCGGCCTCACGACGCGCCCCTATCATGCCTATGTGCCGAGCTTCGGTGAATGGGGCTTCATCCTTGCCGCGCACCGCCCGATCTCCGGCGAGGCGCGCATCCTTCCGGCCAACCGCTTCCTTTCCCCTGCCACCGAGCGTCGCCTGTTCGACTTCCCGCCGGATATGGCGCGCCGTCCAACCCTGGTGAACCGGCTCGACAATCAGGTGCTGGTCCGCGAATTCGCCAGCGAATGGGGTGTGTATGAAGGGTGATCGGCGCGGATGAGGGCGCTCACCCGTCGCGCGCTGATGATCGGTAGCGGTGCGCTTGCCGCAGGGATTGGCGCGTTCGGCTGGCACCGGCACCGGTCGGCCCTGCCGGGCGGTCTCTCAGGCGCCGATCTCAACCGCGGCCATCGCCTGCGCGACGGCGACTTTCCGGCGCCCGCGTCAGAGGAGCGCGTCGGCATCGTCGTCGCCGGCGGCGGCATCGCCGGTCTCACCGCGGGCTGGACGCTTGCGGAGGCCGGCTTCATGGATTTCCGCCTGCTCGAACTCGAGGATGAGATCGGCGGCAATGCCCGGGGCGGTGCCAATGCCGTTTCCGCCCATCCGCTCGGTGCGCATTATCTGCCGGTCGCCAATCGGGAGGCGCGGGCGCTGCGCCACCTGCTCGGGCGCCTCGGCATAATCGTCGGCGAGAAGGATGGCGCGCCGCTCTACGATCCGTACCAGCTTTGCGCGGACTCGCAGGAAAGGCTGTTGTGGCAGGGCCACTGGCAGGAGGGGCTGATCCCCCGCCAAGGCCTTACCGCGCGTGATCGCGCTGATCTGGCCGCGTTCCAGGCGGCGATGGATGGCTTTGCGCAGCGGATCGGCACGGATGGCAAACCCGCCTTCGCGCTCCCGATCGCCTATAGTTCGCGCGACCCCGAGCTGCTTGCGCTCGACCGCATTCGCTTCACCGACTGGCTGGATCGGCAGGGCTGGCATTCACCGGTACTCAGGGCCCATCTGCGCTATTGCTGTCGCGACGATTATGGCTGCGAACCGGCGGAGGTCTCCGCGTGGGCGGGCATCCATTATTTCGCCGGACGGCGTGGCTGGGCGGCGGACGGGCAGGGCGACAATCTGTTGACGTGGCCAGAGGGCAACGCCCGCCTCGCGCGCGCGATGGCGGATCGCTTTGCGCCGCGCATCGCGCGGGGCCGCATCGTCTTCGCCGCCGCGCGCGAGGGCGAGGGGGTGGTGATCGACAGCTTTGACGTCGCCACCAACCGCACGATCCGCACCCGTGCCCGCGCCCTGATCCTCGCCATGCCGCACTTCATCGCGCACCGCATCGCACCGGAAGCGGCGCCGTCGACCGCCGGCTTTTCCTATGCCCCCTGGCTGATCGCGAACGTCACCGTCGATCGCATGCCCGGCGGCCCGGGCGCGAAGCTGGCGTGGGACAATGTCTCGGCCACCGGCGAGACGTTGGGCTATGTCGTTGCCACCCACCAGACGCTCGATATGCGACGGACCGCGACGGTGCTCACCGTCTATCTGCCGCTTTCGACAATGGCGCCCGCCGCCGCGCGCCGGCTGCTGCTTGATCGGCCGGAGGAGGACTGGAAGCGGATCGTGGAAGACGAGTTGCTGCTGATGAACCCCGATCTCGCCGGCGCTATCCGCCGCATCGATCTGTGGCGCTGGGGGCATGCGATGACGCGGCCGGTGCCGGGCTTTGCCTGGGGCACCGCGCCCGCGGCGCGTGCCGCCGCGCGGGCACCCTATTTCCTCGCCCATTCGGACCTCAGCGGCCTATCGTTGTTCGAGGAAGCGCATTACCACGGCACCCGCGCGGCAGAGGGGGCAATGACGCATCTCGGCCACGCCCATGAGACTTTGTTATGACCGAGCCGATGCCCTGTCCGCCCTATGACGGCCGCCACCTGCTGGCGGACCTCCACGGTTGCACCGGGCTGGATGATGCCGCGCGGATCAAGGCGGCGCTGGCCGATGCCGCGGTTGCCGCTGGGGCGACCCTGCTTGGCACCCACCTCCATCGCTTCGGCCCCGGCCAGGGCGTGACCGGCGTGGCGTTGCTCGCAGAATCTCACATCTCGATCCATAGCTGGCCCGAACATGGCTATGCCGCGATCGACATCTTCATGTGCGGCCGCGCGCATGATCTGGAAGCGGCGCTTGCCACCATCACCGACGCGCTGGCGCCGCGCTCGATCGTCCGCCGCCTGATCGAACGCGGCTATGAGGCAGCCAGGCCGGGCGCACGATAGCGTTGCCGCCGAGGCGGCTGATCACAACCCCAGCACCGCCTTGGCGAGGGTGTTGCGCTGGTTCTCGTTGGAACCGGCATAGATCGATCCGGCGCGCTCATTGAGATAGCGCAGCGGTGCCAGTGCCTGCCATGGCGCGCCGGAGACATAGCCGTCCGCCGGCGCCACGAACTGCGGCACGGCGCCGCCGGCATCAGGCGCGCGACCTCCAGTCGCAGCCGCCCTGCTCCACTGCCCAGTGCGGCGCCGCGACCGCCGGCGGCGGTCGCTACCGCAATGGCGCTCGGCCGCAGGATCGGCAAGGTCGCCGGGCTGAGCCGCATCTGCGACGGCTTCCTCGCCAAATGGATGATGGCACCGCGCATGGCGGCGGCGCAGGCGCTGGTCCTCCAGGGACGGACGCCATGGGACATCGATCAGGTGATGCTCGATCTGGTCGGGCTCGCGCATATCGCCGACCGGCTGGAAGCCGATGGGCGAAACGCCGTCGCCCTTGCTGCGGGCTCTGGCAGCCGACGGCAAGCTGCTGCACCACTATCGCATCGGCGCCTGAGACCCCGAACAAGGAGAGACATCGTGCTCAACACATGATCTGGGGCTTCCGCACGGCGATGGGCTGGCGCGACGAGCGCGGCACCAACCTGCTCGACAGCGCCGCGCATTTCAATCACAGCCATGAAACGGGGGACGGAAAATATGTGGCGCTCGGCGCGATCGAGCCGCAATTCTACGCTGCCTTCCGCCGCGCCGCCGGCATCGCCCACGAACTGGCGTTCGACGCGCAGAAAGATCCTGTCGCATGGGGACCGCTCAAGGCGCGGCTTGCGGCGCTGTTCCGCACGCGCACCCGCGATGAATGGTGCGCGCTGATGGACAGCGAGGATGCCTGCCTCGCCCCGGTCCTCTCGATGGCCGAGGCCCCCGACCATCCCCACAACCGCGCCCGCGGTGCCTTCGTGGAACGCGAGGGTGTGATCCAGCCGGCGCCCGCGCCGCGCTTTTCGTCGATCTGACGTCAGCCGACGCGGGCTATCGCGCCGCGTCGCCCGCGGTCGATCAGGGCTTCGGTGCCGGTGCGCCGGCGTCGAGATGGTCCCAGTTGAGGATGGTGTTGAAGCCGAGCATGTAATTGCCCTGCGTCTGCGATCGCCAGAAGGGCCTGAGCGCGAACAGCACCATATGGCCCTTGCCGCTCGGCAGGTCGACCACCAGCGGCTTGTCGCTGAGCGCATCGCCGCCCGAGAGCAGCCCGCTGAGCAGCATGTCGCTCGACTTGGTGGGGAAGGACATCACGACGCGCGGCAACTGGGTCGGCTCGGCACCAAAGGCGCGCGACGCGGGCTGCTGGGTCGGGCCATGGTCCACCGGAGCAACGGCGACGGGCTCGCTCACGCCCGGAGCCCAAGGCGAGAGCGGGGCGGACGCGACGTTCGGTGTCAGGTTCTGCGCCAGCCGCGCACCCGCCGAATTCGGATCGATGGCGCCGCCGCCCCGGCTCTCGCCGCGCGAAATGTTCAGAACCGGCGCCTGCGAGAAGTAGACCGGCATTTCCTTCTGGGCGTAGCCATAGACGATCGGGCTCTTCTGATCGACGATCACGCCGCGCATGACCGAACCCTTGTTGTAGAGTTCGGGCGGGGTCGTGACGGTAACACCCGGCGTCAGGCCGAACGCCGAGAGCATCTCGACGGTCGAACCGTCGGCAAGCAGCGTGCCGCCGCCTTGGACGAAGCTGCGCAACGCCTCCAGACCCTCGCCGCCGAGGCCGCCGCGAATATCGTCGGCCGAATCGAGATTGCCCAGGTTCGGGGTCAGCGCGGTCTTCTTGTAGGGTATCGGATCGGCGCCGTTCACCGGCAGGCCGACGAACTGCTCGCGCGCGGCGACCGCCACGGTCGGATAGATCAGCACATCATATTTGGCGCGCAGGTTTGGCCGCTGCTTCAGCGTGGTGTCGGCGAAATAATCGTAGGGGATGCCATATTTGTCGAGCGCCAGGCGCCACCAGCCCTCGTCCTGCGTGCGCAGCCAGGAATGGACATAGGCGATGCGCGGCGCGGTCAGCACATGGCTGGCGACCGCGGGCGCGGCGGCCAGCGCCTCGCCCTTCACACCCAGGCTGCGTGCGAGCTGATCGACCGCACCGCGATTGGCGTTCGGCAGAATGAAGCTGCCCGCGGCATAACGCCGGCCATTAGCCTCGAACGGCGCGTCCGCCGCCAGCATGCGTACGCCCTTCAGCTTGAAGCGCAGCGACACCAGCGCATTGTCGCCGGTATGATCGAACACGATCACCGGGCCGGTGCCGGTCACGCCGCCGGCGAGCGGGATCTCGCCCGCAATCGGCGCAAGCGCCTGCGAGAAGACGGCCGGATCCTTGATCGTCTTCATCTCGACGTTGCGCATATAGTGCATCGTCCAGCCGGTATCGTCATAGGGACGCGGGTTGGACGCCGGATAGTTCTGCACGCTGAAATACATGTCGAGCAATGTGCGGTAGGGCTGGTCGGCGCGGATCACATAGTCGCCGGCCGCCACCTGCACGCCGCCCGCAGTGAAGGCCTGCGTCGCCGTGCTGATTTCGACGCCCTGGCGGACGAGCGTGTTGAGCATGTCGATCGCGTTGTCCGGCGCGTGCTGCGCGGCGGGGACGACATAGGCGTTGACCGCACCGGTCCGGCCGATCTCCACCGCATTGCGGTTCTTGATCCAGTAGTTTTCGAGATAGGTCGCGCGATCGTCCGCCACCTTGTTCAGCGCGAACAGGATCGCCGACTGCTGGATGTTGACGTTGTTGCGCGGCCCCCAGTCGACCGAGGGCAGCGGCGGGTTGGGGCGATACCATTCCTTGCTGGTCGTCGCCGCCGGCATCTTCAGGCCCTTGGTGATCTCGGGGCCGTAGCTCTGCACCTCGTAGAAGCGGCCGAAGCCGTTGTGGGTCTGCGCCACCCAGAACAGATAATTGGGGACCCAGCCGTCATAAAAGCCGCCGGTCCATACGCCCGGCACGCCGCGCTTGGTCAGTTCGGTGACTTCGGTCTCGGCCAACAGCCACCATTCGCCCGGCTGGATCGGATCGAGCTGTGGGTTATAGGGGCCGCCGCCGGTCGACGCATAGAGATAGGCGACCGATTCATGGAGGTCGTGCAGCACGGTCGGGTGCCAGTCGAGCACGCCCTTGGTCACGTTTTGGGTGAGCTTCAGCGCCTGTCCCATGCCGTCGCGATTGTTGTCATGCGCGACATAATGGCCCCAATACATGAAGGGCGGCTTGGGCTTGCCGGTCTTCTTGCCATAATAATAGGTATCCACCAGCCGTTCGCGACCGTCGACTTCGACCACCGGGGTGATGAAGGTGATCACATTCTCGCGGACATTCTTGATGAACGGCGTTTCCTCGACAGCGAGGCGGAAGGCCAGTTCGATCAGCGTCTCGGGCCCGCCGGTCTCGGACGAGTGGAGACCGGAGGTCAGCCAGTAGATTGGCTTGGCGATCTTGATGATCTCGGCGGCCTTCGCGGCATCGGTGCGGCGCGGATCGCCGAGCGCGGCGAGTTGCGCCTTGTACTGATCGAGATTGGCGATCGTCGCCTCGTCGGCAATGGCGAGGACGACCTGCTCGCGCCCTTCCTCGGTGGTGCCGAGCGTCATCAGCTTCACCCGTTTCGAGGTGCGGGCGAGCTCGCGATAATAGCGGTGGATGTCGGCGGCATAGGTGAGCTCGCCGGGGGTGCCGGGAATGCGGCCGAAGAATTTGAGCGGCGACGGCACCGTATCCGACGCCGGCATATGATCGACCAACTCGGTGGTGAAGCGCTTGTCGACGAGATGCTGCGCGATCAGCTTCGTATATTCGGCGTCCTGCGGCTGGGTCAGCGGCGTCAGGCCAGAGGGGACGGGCGCGCCCGCCGGTCCGAGCGTGGCTGGCGTCGGTGCCTGGTTCTGGGACTGCGCCCGGGCCGGCAGCGCCGACAACATGGTCGCGGCAAGCGCCGCGGACGTGATCGAATGACGGACGCGCATCGAGAATCCTCTGCCTTGAAAGGTTGAATTCGTCTGGTCTTGATGCCCGGCGCGCCGCGCCCGCCGTGCGATGACCGCCGGTGCCCATATGGGCACCGGCGGCATCATCTGGAGATCAGCGGAACTTGACAGTCGCCTGCACGCCAATGACGCGCGGCTGCGTCACCTGCGCGAAATTCGGGCGGATTAGCGTGCCGTTGTAGCGATAGGAAAGCTGCGTCGCGCTCGCCTGGCCGTTGGTGAGCCCGGTGAGGCCCACCTTGTTGAACACATTATTCGCGAACAGGTAGATGCCCCAGCGGCCCTCGTCCTTCTCAAGGCCCAGGCGCAGGCCCACCGTGGCAAAGCCGGGCAGGGTGTAGAGCGCCTCGCCGCCCGGCAGGCCAGCCGGGCCATTGGGATAGGCCGCCGCGTAGCGTGCCAGATCATAGGTGGTCAGCGACTTGCTGCGATACGCGATGTCGGCATGGGTGATGATCTGCAGGTCATCCTCGAGCGGGATGAGGTAGTCCGCAGACCCCTGGATCGTCCATTTCGGCGAATAGGGGATGCGATCGCCATCGCGGCCCGCAGCGATCGTCGCACATCCGGTCGTGCCGGGAATGAACGGGATCGGGCACTGGGTGATGCCGCTCGGCAGCGACTGGTCGCCGCGCAGCTTGGCATCGATATAGCTGCCGGATACCCGCAGCGAGAGCCCGTCGAGCGGGAAGAAGGAGGTATCGAGTTCGACGCCACGGATGCGCGCGGGGCTGGAACTGTTGGTGATGAAGCCGAAAGCGTTGTTGAAGCTCGCAGAGATCTGCATGTCGTCCCAGTCCATCTGGAACGCGTCGATGTTGACGACCACCTTGCGGTCAAACCAGGAGGTCTTGGCGCCGATTTCATAGGCCCACACGGAGTCCGAAGAATAGACCGCGGCATAGCTCGGCAGACCGAGCGTCTGGTTCACGCCGCCCGGGCGATAGCCCTGCGCCGCCGTGGCATAGAGCATGAAGTCACGGTTGAACTTATAGTTCGCACCGAACTTCAGCAGCGTGCCATTCTCGTCGCCGCTGGTGGTCAGTTCGGCCTGGCGGGAGTTGCCTGCGATGTAGCTCGGCACCAGCACTGCCGAGGTCGTGTCCTTCATATATTTGAAGTAGCGGCCGCCCGCGGTGACGCTCAGCGCATCGGTGATGTCCCACGTCGCCTCGGCGAAGCCGGCGATCTGTTCCAGCCGGTCGTCGATCGTGCGGTCGAGGCCGGTGAAGTTGGTGCCGACGATGTAGGTGTTGCCGGTCGCGAAGCCGTTGGGATAGTTCTGCAGGCCGGTGACCGGATCAGACCGCTCGAGGATCGAGCGCGTATAGTTCTTGCGGTAGCTGTGGTAGAAACCCACCGTCCACTTGAACGCATAGCGATCGTCGGCGAGCCGGACTTCTTCGGTGTTGGTCTTGTTCGACTGCGGCTGGTAGGTGGACTGGATACCATAGCTGTTGACCAGATTCTGGTAGCCTGCGCCGTTACAGGTCGTGTTGACGAGGTAGCCAGCCTGGCAATCCGCCAGATAGCGGCTGTAGCCCGGAATGGCGGTGCCCGCGCCGGTATAGGTCGGCACCAGCCCGCCGGTCTGGTTGATGCTCTGATAGCGCGAGAAATAGTTCGTATAGTCGAAGCTGTATTTGAGGTTGCGTTCCGAATAGGATGCCGTCGCGGTCAGCGTGGCGAAACCGACATCCCAGTTCAGCGTCGCGGCTGCGAGCTTCAGTTCGTCTTCCTGCGGCTGCCGGATCAGCAGCGACTGATCGTAACGCTTGTTGGTCAGCAGATATTCGGAGTAGTTCCAGTCCGAGCGGGCGCCGGTACGGTTCTGGTACACGCCGAGCAGGTCGAGCGTGACATCCTCGACCGGCTTGATCCGCACCGTCAATCGGCCGCCATAGCTCTCGGTACCGTTGATGTCCTTGAAGCCGAGTACGCTGTTGTCGATGAAGCCGGCGCCCTTCTCATAGAAGCCGACCACGCGCGCGCCGATCTTGTCCTCGATGATCGGCACGTTGACCATGCCGTTCATCTGATAGCCCAGCGATCCGCCGGCGCCGTCGATGAACGTCACTTGCGCGTCGACCGCGCCTTCGTAGCGATCCAGCTTGGGCTTGGCGAAGATGATGCGGATGGTGCCGCCCATCGAGCTCGCGCCATAGAGCGTGCCCTGCGGACCGCGCAGCACCTCGGCGCGCTCGACGTCGAACAGGCGCAGGCCCGGCAGCGTGCCGCCCGCGTCGTTGGAGACGCCGCCGGTGCCGCTCAGCGGAACCTCGTCATAATAGAGGCCGACCAGCGGTTCGCCGGTCGCGTAGAGGTTGCGGATGATGACGCGGCTGCCGCCGTTTGAGCTCTCGTTGATGACGAGGCTGGGAGCGACGCGACCGAGCGAATTGGAGTCGGTGATGTTCTGCCGCACGAGCGACTCCGAACTCACCGCGGAGATCGAAATCGGCGTTTCCTGGATGCTCGTCGCACGCTTCAGCGCGGTGACGATGATATCACCGCCGCCCTGCTCGACGGCCTCGGATTGTGGCGCCTCGGTCGTCTGCGCATGCAGCGCGGTAGCCGTGCTAAGCAACGATACTCCGAGCAGGATGCCTGCTCGGCGAAACGGAAACGAAACATCGATCATAATTGGTCAGCGCCCCCTTGTTGTAACGGGACGAACCTGGCGCCCCGCACCATGCCCGATCATCGGCGAGGCCCTTGCCCCTGCCGACATCGTCGCCTTCCTGCCCCCACGAGGGATGCGGCCTCGTGCCGCGTCCTGTAACCAATGAGAAACCGAACTGACATTTAACGCAACACTAAAATAATATGTTTGAATGCTAAAATATGGTCATATTGCGCTACGGATTGAGTGATTTGCAGCAGAATGAACCACGGCACAGCGGGGCGGCACGGCTGATGGATTCGACCCCCTGCCGGGCGCCTTGATACCGCGCGCATCCAGGCTATGAATTGCTGGTCCGGCGGGAGGGAATCTCCACTTATGACCGCAAAGCTCGACTCCTTTGATCTGCGGATCCTTCGGACGCTCTCACGAGATGGCCGTATCAGTTGGCGCGATCTTGCCGACGCGATCGGCCTGTCGCTGACACCGACGATGCGGCGCGTGCGACGGCTGGAAGACGAAGGTTATATCCTGGGCTATGCCGCGCTGCTGGACGAGCGGAGGCTGGCAGGGCAAATCGAGGCGCTGATCTCGATCAGCCTCGATCGGCAGTCTGGCGCGGCGCTGCTGAGCTTCGAGGACAGCATCTGCGCAATGCAGGAGGTTACTGACTGTTTCGAGGTGACCGGAGACCATGATTATCTGCTGCGCGTCGTCGTCACCGATCTGGATCACTACCAGAGCATGCTCAGCGCGCTCTCCCGCATTCCGATGCTGTCGCGTATAAACTCCAGCTTCGTGTTGAAGACGGTGCTCCGCCGCGCGTCGCTCTTCGCAGGCGTCGAAGCTGGCCATCCTCCCGAACTGGATCGCGGCATCGCCGCACCGACCTCGATCGATCCGAACTGAGCCGCCTCGTCAATTCACCGCGCGATCCTGGTCCGCCGAATAGTTCACGCAGCGCGCGGCGCGTCAGCTTGCCGGAGGGGGTCTTGGGCAGCGCGCCGATGAAGGCGATCGACTTGGGCAGCTTGAGCCCGGCGAGGCGGCGGGGGATCAGTCTTCCGGCTACGGCAGCACGCGCATCAATGTCGCTGATGTGCTCTGCATAGGCACGGCGCAGTGCATCATCGATATCGTCGATGCCGAACGCATAGCGCAGCGAATGGCGCGCGACGAACAGATGATCGCACGCGCCGACCAGCGAGAAAAAGAAGAGCAGCGGGTCGATCGGGCGGAACAGACTTTCCGCGCGGCCCTGTTCGAGGATGGACGCCTGCGCAGCGGCCAACGGACGGGTCAAGCGCTCGGAGGTGAAGCGCGTGGTTTCGGCATCGGTTTCCACCGCCAGCGCTGCGGCCGGCCGGACGGTGCGCAACGGCAGGCGCTGATCCGCGGCGGTCGCCTACCTCGATCCGGCGATGCGCGTGAATCTGCGGGTCGAAACGCATGCGCAGATGATCGTCGCCGGGCCGTGCGGGGGCGACGGATCGCCGAACAGCCAGCGCTGGTTTTTCGGCGATCATGAACTGGCGCCGGGCGCGCAGGCGGCCAGCGACGCCGACACTCTGGCGCATGCCAGGCCCGCAGGCACCACCTCGTACCATCCGGTCGGCACCTGCGCGACGGGGCGGGTGCCGCCGCAGTGGTCGACCCGCAGCTGCGCGTCCATGGGGTGGCCGGGTTGCGCGTTGTTGATGCCAGCATCATGCTGCGCATCGTTTCGGGCAACACCAACGAGCCCACCATCGCGATCGCGGAGAAAGCGAGCGACATGATCCTGGGGAAGGGCGCGTTGGGAGCGGTGGCCTAGCTGCTGACCACCGCCGCCGGCGCGCCGTTCACGTTCACATTCTCCAGCGTCAGCCGTTCCACGCCGCGCGCGATCAACTGGCTGCGCTTGGCATCCTGCAAAGTCACGTCGATGTCGCGCAGTGTGAAGTCTGAAATCACGGTGGTGGCATTGGACGAAATATTGCCGAAGCCCCGCGTCGTGCCCCGCACATCCTCGATCAGGATGTTGCGGATCACGCCGCCGGGTGGCTGCGCCGGTACCTTGGTGCCGTGGACCAGCCGGGCGTTGACGATCAGCCCGATCGCGGGATCGTCGGCGCCGAAGGTCTTGGGGTTGGGCAGCCCGTAGAACACCTCGCCGCGATGCCAGAAGGAATAGGGCGTCGGCGCGGGCGCGAGGCGGACGCCGCGGACATGCAGCCGCTCATAGACCTGCCCCGGCGTATCCGGCCGGATCTTGAACCGGATCGTCGGGATATCGCCGACATTGGTGATCCGCTCCACCTTGATATCGCGCATGACCGTGCCGTTGCTGCCGAAGGTGATGCAGCCGAGCCCATATTCGAACTGGCAGTCATGGATGTGGATGCGCTCGGTGGGCGGCGCCTCGGCATAGGCGGCCGCCCCCGGCCCCTGCGTGCCCTTCAGCGCGATGCAGTCATCGTCCACCGAGAAGCGACAGTGCCGCACGGTAATATCCTGGCAGCTGTCGAGATCGATGGCGTCGCTGCTTGGCGCGCGGATCGTGTGCGGTACGTCGAAGCCGCATTTTTCGATCACGGTGCGCGTGCAGCGATAGAGGTGGAGGTTCCAGAAGGCGGCATCCTTGAACGCCACGCCGCTCACCAGCAGGTCGTCGCAATCCTGCAGGAAAGCGATCTGGGGGAAGGGATATTTGACTTCCTGACCCTCGAGCCTCTCTTTGGGGGCGGAGAAGAACATGCGCCAGAAGGGCTCGCCATGGCCGTCGAGCGTGCCGGCACCAGTGATGCGCAGCCCCTTGATGCCCTTGGCGTTGACCAGCGCCATGCGTAGCGGTTCTGGATAGGCCTCGCAGAAGCGGCGCATCACCAGCGGATAATCTTCCAGCCGGTCGGAGCCCTTGAGCACCGCGCCCTTAGCAAGTTCGAGATGCGTGCCCTGCTTGAGGAAGATCGATCCGCTGATGAACGTGCCGGCCGGCACCACCACCGTGCCACCCCCCGCCTCGGCGCAGGCATCGATCGCCTTCTGAATCGCTTGCGTGTTGATGGTGGCACCGTCTGCCTTCGCGCCATAGCGGGTGATCAAGAATCTCTGTGAGGGCGGCGCCGCGATGCTGGGGAAGGCCGGCAGCGCGCACAGCAGCCCGGCGGTCGGCACGTGCCTCAGAATCTCTCGCCGCGATCGTTCCAAAGTCCCTCTCCCCTAAAAAGGCTGCATCCGATGCAGCTTTCAATCTTGTCTTACAGGTTATTCTGTCTTACAGGTTTGTCCACCTTAGAAAGCGAAAAGCTGCATTTGGGGGAGGTATCGATGGAAGATCCGTTTCGACTGCTTTCGAATCGTCGCGGCATGGTGTCTGCGCTGGCGCTGAGCATGGGCTTTTTGATGGCGGCGACGCCCGCCTTCGCACAGGCCGACGCCGCGCCGCAGGACGCGCAAGGCGAGGCGGAGACTGCGCCGCCAGAGGCCCCGCCGTCGACCGCCGAAGACATCGTGGTCATGGGTTTCCGCCAGTCGCTCACCAACGCGCTGGCGATCAAGCGGCAAGAAGTCGGGGTCGTCGATGCCATCACGGCCGAGGACATCGGCAAATTTCCCGACTCGAACCTCGCGGAATCGATGCAGCGCCTGCCCGGCGTCGCCATCACCCGCGGCGATGGCGGCGAGGGCCGCACCATCTCGGTGCGCGGGCTCGGTGCGCAATTCACCCGCGTTCGCCTCAACGGCATGGAAGGCGCGAGCTCGACCGGATCGTCGGATATCCGCTCCGGCTATGTCTCCTCGCGCTCGTTCGATTTCAGTGCCTTCGCGTCCGAGCTGTTCAGCTCGCTGTCGGTGCGCAAGACCAGTTCGGCGGATGTCGAGGAAGGTTCGCTCGGCGCGACCGTCGACCTGCAGACGCCGCGGCCGCTCGACCTGAAGGAAGACTTCACCTTGTCGGCCAGCGCGCAGGGCACCTATGACGATCTGCGCGAGCGCGTCAGCCCGCGCTTCACCGGGCTGATCTCCAAGAAGTTCCTCGATGGCACGCTCGGCATTTCGGGCTCGATCGCCTACACCCGGCGCTATACGCGCGAGGAAGGCTATTCGGCGATCGACGTCATCCAGGGCAGCCTCAACCGCTTCTGCTCGCCGATCGGCTATACACCGCAAAGCCCCGGCAACAGCGCGACCAACGGCTCCAATGCCGCCAATTGCTCGACGGGCAATCCGCGGCTGCCGAACACGCCGACCAATGCGGCCAATTATGCGCTGGTCGATAATGCCGGCACCTTCATCCCGCGCAGCCCGCGCCTGATCCGTTCGGACCAGGATTATTCGCGTCTCGGTGCCACCCTGACCCTGGAAGCGCAGCCGTCCGATCGCACCCGCGTCGCGCTCGACGGTCTGTTCTCGCGCTATGACGTGACGCGCAGCGACCAGACGATCACCGCCATCTCCTTCTCGCGCAACGCCGGCCAGCACGGCAGCGCCGAAACCTCGGTGCTCGATGCCGTCCGCGCGGACGATGGCACCTTGACCTATGGCCTGTTCAACGGCGTCGACATCACCAACGATCTCACGCTGACCAAATTCACCACCACCTTTAGCCAGATCAACCTCAGCGCCTCGCACGATTTCGGCGGTGTGAAGCTCGATGGCTATGTCGGCATGTCGCGCACGATCATCAACCGGCCGATGCGCACCCAGATCGGCATCTTCAACAACAATGTGAACGGGTTCTCCTTCGATTTCCGCGATGGCGGGCGCATCCCCGACATCAACTGGGGTTTCGACGTCACCAACCCGGCGAGCTACACCTTCGCGCCGCCGCTGGCCGACAACACGACGCGCGGCACGCTGGCGCTGACCCGCGGGCGCGATGAGACCAACAACACCACTGCCGAACTCAATGCGAGCTGGGATGTCTTCGATGGCGTCAAGCTGCGCGCCGGCGCGCAGTATCGCCAGTCCGAATATGAGACGCTCAGCCGCAGCCGCGTGACGCAGAATCTTGCGCCGCTACTCCCCGCGGGCACGTCGATGGCGGATCTCACCTCGCCGCTCACCGGCTTCGGCAGCTCGCTGCCCGGTTCGACGATCTCGGGCTGGGCAGCGCCGGACTATGACAAATTTGATTCGGTGCTCGGCTTCTCGAGCGAGAGCGGGATCTACGCGTTTCAGACGACCACCGACGGTAGCCTCAAGGAAACGATCAAGTCGGCCTATGGCATGATCGAGTTCGATACAGCTGCGCTGCCGGTGCGGCTGCGTGGCAATGTCGGCGTGCGCTACGTTCATACCGACCAGGTCGGGCAGGGCGCGCTGGCCGGTGCACCGCTGACGCTGTCGCGCAGCTATGAGGATTGGCTGCCCTCGGCGACGGTGGTGGCGGACATCACCGACAATCTCATCCTGCGCGCCGCCGCCGCCAAGGTGATGACGCGCCCCGAACTGTCGGACCTGTTGCCGGGATCGGTGTCGATCGCGCTCAACACCCGCACCGTATCGAGCGGCAATTTCCTGCTTGAGCCGATCCGCGCCAAGACGGCGGACGTCTCGCTCGAATATTATATCGGCCGCAGCGGCATCGTCTCGGTCGGCGCCTTCTATAAGGATATCGACACCTTCATCCAGACGCTCCAGCGCAACATCCCCTTCGGCGAAACCGGGCTGCCGCTATCGCTGCTGGCGGGATCCGACAATGACGCGAACACGATCTTCACCGTATCCAACAAGACCAACACGCCGGGCGGTCCGCTGAAGGGCATCGAACTCAACGGCCAGCTCGGTCTTGATTTCCTGCCCGGCTTCCTGTCGAATCTCGGCGTGCTCGCGAACTACACGTATGTGGATTCGAAGATCACCTATTGCACCAACACCACCTGCACGACGACGGTGCGCAACGACCTCGTCAACCTCTCCAAGAACGCCTTTAACGGCACGATCTATTATGAGGATGACAAGTTCAGCATCCGCGCCAGCGGCTCCTACCGCGACAAGTTCCTGCTCCGTGTCCCTTCGGGTCGCGCGGGCAGCGACGTGCAGGGCAATATCTCCGCTTTCTTCGTCGATGCCACCGCCTCCTACCAGGTCACCCCGCAGATCCGGGTGACGGTGGAAGCGCAGAACCTGACCAATCAGGAACTCGGCTTCTACATGGACTCCGCGCGCGAGAACCCGCTCTACAGTTCCTACAGCGGGCGCAAGTTCAGCGCCGGCGTGGCGGTTCGCTTCTGATCCTCCCTGGGGCCTGCCTTATCGGCAGGCCCTTTTTTTCTATGCGCCACGATCCTCGCGAAACCGGTCGAGCTGATGCATGCGTTCGTGGAGGATCGTCACGATGCCGACGGCCCCGTCAGACAGCAGGCGCCAGTAGATATAATGGTGCTGGTACCGGGCATAATGGCCATCGATCTCGAATTCGGCCGGGATCGCGCGCCAGATGATGTCGCGTGCCGCGATCCTGTCGAAACAATCGAATAGGCCGCGGATATAGGCTTCGGCCTGATCCTCGCCCCATCGGCTTCGCGTGTAGGCGTAGATCTCGTCGATGCGACCGCTCGCGATCGTCGAGACGCGAAAGCGATGCCCGCTCAAGACCGGCGCGCGCGCGCGATGACGGAATCAGCATCCAGTTCACTGAAGCTCTTCTCGGGCGCAGCGAAGGCGCGCGTCAATTCGGCCTTCAATCGTCCGAACTGCTCCTCCTCGAACCGCGCCTTGTCGCGACGGATCAGATCGCGGACATATTCGCTGACATTCTCGTAGCTGCCCGTCTCACCGACATTGGCTGCCACGAAATCGCCGAGCGGTCCGCTGATGCGCACGTTGAGGGTAATCGGCTTATTCATGAGCGGCCTCCTGTAACAATAATAAGGAATATTGTGGACGGCGACAAGCTGCCCCAGGGCAGCCCAGGTCAACCGATGCGCGGCTACGGGGGCAGCGACCGGCGTGGGCAAGGCGAATCATGGCGCTCGTCGTGCGGTGAATCGGCGGGCGGCCAGTAATGGCGGCGTTTTGGGCTGCAACGATGGTGTTCACTGCTCTGGTCAGGCCATCGCGATTCGCATCGGGTTGGCCGGGCCTGCGATTCCCAAAGCGGCCTAAAACGCCGAAATTGCTGAGCTTTTGTGGGTCTGTGCAACAAAATTGCAAAAAGGCGTTGACCGGTGGGAACCGTCTCCATATATGCCCTTTCACCGCAGCGGGGCGCCACACTGGCTCCTGC
>NZ_JBNPXQ010000011.1:0-158169 GCF_050433225.1 Sphingomonas zeicaulis
CCTCAACCTCTTCGCTCAGCCACCGCCGCGGCGCTGCCCCTACTGTAACGAGCGCCTCACGAACCCAGTGGTTATAAATGTGCCAAAGTAGTGCTAGGGGCTCGACTCATAACGCCGTACATCAGATCCGCGTACAAACGAGCTTGATGGCAGCAAGATAGTTGTCGGGACAGCGGTCATATCGAGTTGCGATGCCGCGGAAATGCTTGATCCGGGCGAAGAAGCGTTCGACGAGATTGCGCTGTCGATAGAGCCATGGCGAGAAGGCGAAGCGCTCCTTGCGGTTGGATCGGTTGGGAATATTGGCCCAGATGCCCTTGTCCGCCGCCTGTTTGCGGATGGCATTGCTGTCATAACCTTTGTCACCCAGGAGGGTGGCGCCTTCCGGCACGACCTCGATCAGTGCCGGGGCTTCCCGGGCATCATGAACCTGGCCACCGGTCAGTCGCAGGCTGACAGGACGTCCCTCAGCGTCGACAAGAGCATGGAGTTTGCTGGTAAGGCCGCCCCGGGAACGTCCCATGCGACGATCTCCGGATCCCCCTTTTTACCCGTCGCCGCGTGCTGGTGAACGCGTACGCAGGTGGAATCGATCATGACCAGTTCACCGTCGAAACCCGCGGAAACTGCTGCCAGCAGCCGGTCCCAAACTCCGGCTTTGCGCCAGCGAACGAACCGGTTGTAGCAGGTCGTCGGCGGCCCATAGCGCTCCGGGATCTCCGCCCATGGCGAGCCGCTCCGGAACCGCCAGAGAATGCCGTTCAGCACCCGACGATCATCAACTCGTAGAACGCCACGCGGCTTGTTCGGCAACAATGGCTCGATGATCGTCCATTCTCGATCCGTCAGTTCGTACCGTCGCCGCGCCATTCAACCTCCTCGTCAACGAGGAGGCTGAATCACGCACACGGCCAAAGCTCAAGCCGGTTAATGGGTTTACGGCCTAATATCCTTTGCGAGAATGGGGCTGGACCCGCGAGCGGAGCGTTGCTCGCATTATCGAAGCGGGTTTGCCCGTGCCGCCCAAAAGCTCATGTTTCTTCTGCGGGGGCGATCAAGCCGGCCGAGGTGCGCGAACTGCCGGCGTGGTGCCTTCGTCTCATCGTGCTGATCGAAGCACGCGCTGCGCCGCGGCTTCACACCGTCGAGGGCCTGTGGCGTCGGTCTACCCGTTCGAAGCCAGGGCGGATCATTTCATCCGCGCGGAGCGATTGCTCTCGCCAGAGGAAGTCGACGACATTTGGCGGAACGCGCCCACCGAACTGATCCGCTTCCAGGATGCCGCAGCGCTGATCCCGGTGACCGAGCGGCCGACGATGGAAGAATGGATCGCCGACTTCAACGCCGGCAGGTTGGCGGCTGGATGAGCCACATTGGCCTTTGCAATGCCAGCCAGCATGATTATGTTACATGTAACGAAGGAATGTCGCCATGGCTACGCCAGTCACTGATCGGGTTCAGAAGCGCAGGGACGCGCTCCGCGCCGCCGGACTCCGGCCAATCCAGATTTGGGTACCTGACACGCGTCGACCCGGATTTGCGGAAGAATGTCGGCGTCAGGCTCGCGCTGCCGCGGCTGCGGATTCGGCGGATCGCGAGCTTGACGGTTTCCTCGATGCGGCGCTGATCGATCTCGACGATCGCGATGACGACGCGTGAGGCGCGGCGACCTGGTGACGATCGCACTGCCCGACGACTTCGGTAAGCCTCGGCCCGCCCTGGTTGTGCAGGCGGACCAGTTCGGAGAAACTGGCACGATCACCCTGCTGCTCCTTTCATCGACGCTGGTGGAAGCGCCGCTGATCAGGATCCCGCTCAACCCGTCGGCTGACAACGGCCTGCGACGCCCGTCTCAGATCATGATCGATAAGGCGATGTCGGTGAAGCGCGACAAGATCGGTTTGCCATTCGGCCGAGCCGGCGCTGAAGTGATGCTGCAGGTTTCAAGATCGCTTGCACTTTTTCTTGGAATCGCATGACCGAACCGGGCAGTGACGCAACGGACCGATCGCCGCACACGCCTTCAACCGCACCAGAGCTTCGCTAGAGGCTCGTCGAGCGCATCAACCGATGGAACGTTGGAGACTTCCTCGAAGCCCACCGACGACCTGACGGGAAATACATGGCAGTCACGCCGAGCGAATATCAGATGTCACTGCACGTGCTGGCGAAGATTCAGGACGGCAGTGATCCACGTGATGCCTCTGCGGCGCTGATCGCGGACGTTGTCACTCAACGTCTGCAGAGCCACCACCGGCCATCGATGGAAGCCGTCGACGACGACACGAGGCTCGAGATGCTGATCCGCCTCGCCCCACAAGTCATCTCGATGACATTGGCTGACGACAGTCCGATAGATGTGGACGTCGGCATTATCCAGACGATGACCGACGATCTCGTCAAGCTTGGCATCAGAAGTTTTGCTGAGCGCTACAACAACGCAGTTTTGATCAAGATCTGGGATGACATCGAGCGCCGGACCACATCACCCAACGCCGAGTAGCCACGGCCGGGAGATCACGGAAAATACAAAAATCGCCCGGCGGATCAGATGGACGCGTTGCGGCACCATCGTCCGCTATTTCGGGAACAACGTCCACTGTATCGGGTGCGGGTCATCGCTGAGCGGGACGCGAGCCGTAAGTTCACTGTTTCAGGAAAACCGACAAGCGCGACAGCCAGGCGTCCAGTTCTATCCGATAAAATTTCTTATCGGACGGAACTGCACGCAGCAGTTCAGGGTGATGTCGGCACGGCCGGCGACGAGCGTCAGAGGCGTTCCGCACAATCCCAGAATGCGGCGCCTGGCGTGACACCGATGCCCGGTGCCTCGGGCACGGCATAGCTGCCTTGGGCGCATTGCAACGCCCCCCCCAGCAAGGTTGCGGCCTCGTGGAACAGGCTGTGCTGATATTCGTGCCAGGGCAGAGACAGCAATGTGGCCGACGCGTGCAGGCTGGCGGCAAGGAAGATACCGGTACCGATCGTCGCATGCGGAGCGATTTGGGCGTGATGCGCTTGAGCGTAATGCGCAATTCTCAGGAACTGGGTGATGCCGGTGTGGCCCATTTCCGGCTGCACGATTGATGCCGCGCGCGCGTCCAGTCGGGCGCGGGCGTCAAACACGGTCCGCCATTCCTCGCCGGCGGCGACCGGGATCGGCGATCGGGCGGCGACTTCTGCGAGGCCGGCGACATCCTCTGTCTTGCACGGCGCCTCGATGAAGCTGACGCCATAGGGCGCAAGCCGCCCGGCGAGCGCGATCGCCTCTGCCGGTGCATACATCCAGTGGCAGTCGACCATCAGCGCGATGTTCGGGTCGAGCGCGGCGCGCAACGCTTCCACTTCGCGTTCCACCCCGTCATGGCTGACCACCGCCGCGATCTTAACCGCGCCAAAACCGCGATCGACGAAGTTACGCGCCAGATCGACGCGCTCGGCCAGCGTCGGCCGCGGCAGGCCGGAAACATAGGCCGGGATGTGGGTGCGGTGGGCGCCACCGAGCAGGCGATGCAGCGGTTGTCCGGCCAACTGCCCCACCAGATCCCACAGCGCGATATCCACCGCCGCCAGTGCGTCCAGCCAGAAGCCGCCGGTATAGCCGCGCACGCGCATCAAATCATAGAGATCATCCCAGATTGCAGACACGTCGAACGGGCTGCGCCCCGCAATCATCGGCACGATCACATCCTCGATCAGCGCGTGGATGACGCGTGGCGCGACGAGACCATAGGTTTCGCCCCAGCCTTCCTTGCCCGACGTCAACGTGACACGCACCACGACGGAGCGCATCTCGGCTGGGTAGATCGTCCGGTTGCCGCGGCGAACGAAATAGCCTTGCGCGTTGACGCTTTCGCCCGGTCCCAGCCCGCCGAGATAGGTCTCTCGTTGCGGAATCCGCACTGCGAAGACATCGATCGTGCTGATACCGTCGGTGCTGGCCATGATCTCTCCCCTGCTTCTGTCCTAGGACTATATGGCTTATATAGCAACAAAATGATCGTTTCCCCTACGCTATTCTTGGACTGCTGGGCGAAGCCGCTATAAAGCTTCACCATGACAGCAACAGATGAGAGAGAATCGGGATCGGCGGCGAAGCGGATCCGGAGCGCCAAGGCGGGGGCCCAGCCCAATCAGAGCCTGATCGATGGCATCACCGTGCTTCAGGCGCTGGCGATTTCGACCGAGCCGGTCGGGTGCCGCGAGGTCGCCCGGCGCGTCGGGCTGGATACGACGCGGGTCAATCGCCTGCTCAAGACGCTGACTTATCTCGGCATCGCGCGGCAGACGCCCAACCGGAAGTATCGCGCGGGCGCGGGCATGACGGTGCTCGCGGCGCAGAGTCTGTTCGCCTCGGGGCTGCTGCGTCGCGCGCTCCCCGCGCTCGAAGGGTTGCGGCGGTTCGGCCATACAGTGGCTATGGGCGTGCTGTGGCGCGACAATGTCAGCTATCTGTTTCATGCCCCGCCGACCATGCCGAGCACCGATGCGCTTGGCCGTATCGGCCTCTATCCGGCGACGCGTGGCGGCATCGGCATGGCGCTGCTTGCCGCGCTGGAGGATGATGAGGTGATCGCCACCTATGACGGGCGCGACATCCCCGGCTATGCCAGCCCGGATGCACTGCTGGCGGCGCTGCACAAGGTCCGTGCCGATGGCCATGCGCGTCTGCGCGTGAAGGATGAGCGCGAGCAGCATACGGTCGCGATCACCGTCGGCCAAACCAGCTATGCCGCGATCGGGCTGTCGGGTTGGATCCCCGAGGAAACTATGCCGTTGCTGCTCGACGCGCTGCGTGATGCCGCCGAGGATATCGGACGCCGGAATGTCGAGGATGTAAGCGCGTTCGAGCCGCTCGATCCGGCATTCGACTATCGCGTCGCGGTGTGAAGCCCACCTAGCGCCGGGTGATCGCGGCACCGCCGTCGATCAGATAGTCGACGCCGGTGATCCAACTCGCCTCGTCCGAACAGAGGAACAGCGCGAGCGCCGCGACGTCCTCGGGCGTGCCCAGCCGTCCAAGCGGGTGACGCGCGATATTGGCTTGCCGCGCAGCCGCCGCGTCCTCGGTTCCGTCGAAACTGCGTTGGAGCAGTGGCGTGTCGATCGAGGCGGGACGGATCGCGTTCACGCGGACATTGTCCGGGGCGAACTCCAGCGCCAGGGTGCGGGTCAGGCTGTCGATTGCCGCCTTGGACGCGGCATAGGCAGCGAGCCCGGGCGTCGCGAAGGTGGAGTTGACCGATGACAGGAATAGGAAGTTGCCGCGCCGGCGCGCGCGCATCTCCCGGCCGAATAGCGCGGCCAGCTTCACCGCCGCCCCGACATTCACCGCGAACATCCGCTGGAGGAAGGCGGCATCGGTCGCCTCGCTCGCGCGACGGTCTCCGATGGCGGCGGCATGGACGACGATGCTTGGCACGATCGCTCGCCGTGCGAGCGTGGCGGCCAGCGCATCGATTGCGGCCTCTTCTCCGAGATCGCACGCGAGCGCCTCGCTGCCGCAGGTGGGCGGGCTCAGGTCCACCGCGAGGACACGGCACCCCTCCGCCTCGAAGGACCGCGCGATGGCGCCGCCGATCCCTCCGCCGGCGCCGGTGACAAGTGCGACATGACCGTCCAGCCGTCCGCTCATCCACGCTGCTCCGCCGGCGCGGACAGTTGCGCGGCAAGCATGGCGAAGCCGGCGGCGGTCAGTGCATCATCGTCCAGCAAAGTCGCTGCGATCCCGTGCATCCGGAGCGCTCCCACGAAAAGCGGCGCGACGGCCGGTGCGCCCGTCACCAGACATGAGCCCGCATTGCGGTCAATGCCCTCGCGGATATCGGCGCCGATCAGGACGCCCCACAGATAGGCGGAGGCATCCGCCGCGTCCAATATGTCCGCCTGCACCGCGGCGCGGGCGGAAAAGAGCAGCCGCGCGAGGCCGCCGCCCGCCGCGCCCAGCGTCACGCCGCGCGCGAAGGCCGCCGATCCGCCGTCTGGCGCGTCGCGCATAAGCGGACTGAGGATCGTGCCGTGGGCGATGGCGCGGTGCAGTTCCACTGTCATCGCGCTGTGGAAGTCGGTGATGCAGCCGTCTGCAAGCCGCAGCCATTTGCCATGCATGCCCGGCACGCAGACCAGGGTCGCCGCGTCTCGCCCGATCCGTCCGAGCGCGCCGACCGCCGCGATTTCCTCGCCCCGCAGCACATCGGGGTCGCCGAAGCGCGTGCGGCAGAAAAGGCCGGGAAGGATGTTGACCGGGTGGCCGGCGATGCGATCCCGCCATGCGCCGCGCGCGATGGCGCTCGCGCTGGCGGGGCAGGGGATCCGCGCCACCTCCGTCCAGCCGAGCGCGGATCCGATCATTCCGCTCAGCAGGATGCCGCCCCGCGCGCCATCCGGCCATTGGTCGGCGAGCGTGGCGATCCGCTTCGCGATCGACGCACGGTCGAGGTCGGCCAGCCGCACCTCTTCCTCCTCGGTCGCGCGAACGGACTGGTCCTCGATCAGCCGCGCGCGAAGGCGCGCCGTGCCCCATTCGATCGCGAGGATCGGCATCATGCCAGCGCCTCGCGCGGCGCGGCGCGGTTTGCGATCGCCAGCCAGGCGAAGACGAGGCCCAGAGGATAGGCGATGGCGATCACCAGGAACATCGGGCGATAGGTGAGCGTGGCCACCAACTGGCCCACCAGATAGGTCGATCCCATCGTCACCAGCCCGGCGACGAGATTGCTGATCGCCAGCCCTTTGCCCACCTGGCGTTCGTCATAGAGATCGACGAACAGCGCGGTCTGGTTGGTCACCCAGGCAGTGTGCGCCAGCGCGACGACCGCGCCGAGTGCGATGCTGATCCCGACCGCGGGCGCAAGCGCGTTGAGCGCGCCCACCGGCGCGACCAAGGCGACCATCGCCATCACCGTCACCCTTGCGCGTGCCGGCGCCATGCCGCGTCGTACCAGCGCGCCGGACAATATGCCACCCAGGATCGCGCCAACCCCGGCCGCTGCATAGACGATCCAGCTCAGCCGCCCCATCGCCGCGATGCCAAGGCCGCGCTCCTCGACCAGATATTTGGGAAACCAGAAGAGGTAGAAGAACCATACCGGGTTGGTGAGCGCATTCGCCGCCGCGATCGTCCAGACCGGGCGGGTGCGCAGCACCGCCAGCCATTGTCCGGCATCAGGGGATGGCAGTGCTTCCGGAACATTTTCAGTCAGCGGAACGGTGCGCTTCTGCCTGAACAGCAGCATCCACAGCGCGAACCAGCCGAGGCCGACGAGTCCGGTCACCACGAAGGTCCAGCGCCAGCCGACGCTGAGCAGCATCGCGGTAATTGCGATCGGCGCGAGGGCGGCGCCGAAATGCGCCGAGGAGGAATAAATGCCGATCGCCAGCGCGCGTTCGCGCTGGGGAAACCATTGCTGAACCAGCCGTGGCGAGGCGATCCAGCCGCCAGCCTCGGCGACGCCGAGCGCGAAACGCGTCGCCGCCATGTGCCACACCGTGGTCGCCGCGCCGGAGAGCATCGTCGCCACCGACCACCAGGATACGAACAGCGCCATCGCGCGCCGGCCGTCGATCCGGTCGACGATCCACGCCGAAATGATCCCGCCACTCATATAGGCGGCGAGGAAGGCGTTCACGAGCAGCGCATAGCCAGCATCGTCGACCTTGAGATCTGCCTGGACATCGCCCGCCATCAACGCGAGCGTCTGCCGGTCGAGATAATTGAGCCCCGCCGCGCCCGCGAGCATCGCCACGACAACCCAGCGGAATCGCGGCCATGACGTCCTGAGCTGCACCCTCTGCTCCCCGCTGTTCGTCTTCTCGATCGACGATGCTAATGCAATTTGCAATTATAGCAACACACATATGGAGATCGGGATGACGGTGAGCGGGGCGAGTTTTGTTCGGTTTTGGGATGTGGGGGCGGAGTTGGGGGAGTGTCCGACGTGGATCGCGAGGGAGGGGCGGTTGGCGTTCGTTGATGGGCCGGCGCGGCGTTATCATGTGCTGGATCCGGATAGAGGGGCGCTGACCAGCATCGGGTTCGACAATCGGGTCGGATCGGCGGCGCCGGCGCGGGGCGGGGGTGCGATCGTTGCGTTGGCGGACGGGCTGGCGCGGGTGGCAGCGGACGGCGCGGTGCGGCGCATCTCTTCGTCGGTGACGGACGGGGTGTTCTTCAATGACGGGAAATGCGATCCGCGCGGGCGTTTCTGGGTGGGATCGCGGTCCGAGGCGGGCGCGAGCGGGGAGGGGGCGCTGTTCTGCCTCGATGGTCATGGCTCGATCAGGCGCGAGGGGGAGGGGTTCGACATCTGCAACGGGATGGGCTGGAGCCCGGACGGTCACAGCTTCTACCTGATCGATACCGTACCGCGCATCGTCTATCGCTATGATTTCGATATGGAACGCGGCATCGTCGGCCCGCGCCGGGTGCTGCACCAATTCGACGGCAGCCGTGGCAAGCCCGATGGGATGGCGATCGACGCTGAGGGGCGTCTCTATTGCGCGATGTGGGACGGGGCGGGCATCGCGATACTCTCGCCGGATGGTAAGCTGTTGGGTTGGATAGATATTCCAGCGAAACGGCCGACAAGTTGTGCCTTCGGTGGCGCCGATCGACGCACCCTTTTTGTCACCACGGCAACCACCAAAACGCCCCCTGATTTCTCTCGTTCTCCCCCCGCCGGCGCGATCCTGGCCTATGCCTGCGCAACACCCGGACTGACCGTTCCGCTCTACGGCTGACCCGGGACATATATCTATCTTAGCATCAATATTGACGGCCCGTTCGGCCGCCTATAGGCACGGGAAAAAGACAGTGCGGAGGCGAGGATGCGATCGACACCCATAATTTCTGCGACGGCCCCCTCCCGGCGCGAGGTACTGGCGCTGGGGGCGGTGCCAGTGGCGCTTGCGGCCGGCGGCGCCGGCAGTGCCATCGCGGCGCCGCCGCGCGTCAGCCGTTCGGCGACGGCCGCGCAGCATTCGCTGGATGGCATCTGGAAGTTCCGCATCGATCCCTATTCCCAGGGTGTTGCCAATGGCTGGTCGGCGCCGTCGCTCGACGAATCGGGCTGGGAGGACATCGCCGTCCCCGGCGTGTGGGACATGCTCAACCACCATGCCGACTATATTGGCGAGGCCTGGTATCGCACCAGCTTCGCGACCGAACCGGCATGGGCGGGCAAGCTCGTCCGGCTGAAGTTCGACGGCATCTACAACCATGCCACGGTCTGGCTGAACGGGCGCGAGATCGGCACCAACGATATGGGCTATCTGCCCTTTCACATCGATCTCGCGATGCTCGCCCCGGCGGGCGGGCGCAACCAGTTGACGGTGCGGGCGGACAATCGCTTCAAGCTGGGCGCGGTGTGGAACTGGGGCGGCATCCGGCGCCCAGTGACCCTCGACGTGACCGCGCCGTCGCGGATCGAGCAGGTGCGGATCGTTTCGGTGCCGGATCTTGCCACCGGCCGGGCGCGGGTCCGCGTGGATGCCCGCGCGGTCTGCCACGCCGCGCTCGATCCCGGGCTCACCGCGCGACTGACGATCCGCAGCGGCGGCGTCGCGATCTGGGAATCTCCGCCCGACGAACCGGCGAAGCGTGCGGGGAAGGAACTGGATTTCACGTTCGAAGCCGATCTCTCGGCCGAACAGGTGCGGCTGTGGCACTTCAATGCCCCCAACCTCTATGAAGCGGACGTCGTGCTGATGCGCGGCGAGGCAGCGGTGCACGCGCTTGCCGACCGCTTCGGCATTCGCGAGGTGCGGGTGGACGGCGATCGCCTGCTGCTGAACGGCGAGCCGGTCCGCGCGGTCGGCTTCAATCTCGTGCCCGAGGATCGCCGCACCGGATCGGTGCTGCCGGCGTCGCGCATCCGGGCGGACATCGACCATATGAAGATGCTGGGCGCCAATATGGCGCGCCTCTCGCATCTCCCGCTGCCCGGTGAATTTCTCGACTATCTCGATGAAGTCGGGATGCTCACGGTCGACGAGGTGCCGATCTGGGGCCAGAACGCGCTGGTCGATGCAGAATCGAAGGTGGCAGCACGCTGGCTCGAACGGCTGATCGACACCCACCGCAACCATCCCTCGATCATCGCTTGGTGCGTCGGCAACGAAATCGGTTTCTACGACAAGAATCCGGGCGTGAAGGGGTATGTGCGCACCGCCATCGCGCGCGCGCGGGCGCAGGACCCGAGCCGCATGGCGATCTATGTGACCCATTCGGCAGCGCGGCAGGCCGACGACCCCGTCCAGTTCTGCGACATGATCCTGATGAACGCCTATGGCGATCTTTCTGAGGGGATCGAGAAGACGCGCCGGCTCCACCCCGGCAAGCCGATCTTCCTGTCCGAATATGGCGACAGCCTGGATGGCGAGGATCCCAACCGCGCCCGCAACATGGCCGACACCTTCCTGAAGCAGATGCGTGGGCGCCCCTATGTGATGGGCGGTTCGCTGTGGACCTTTGCGGATTATCGCAGTTCGTGGGCGGGCGGCCCGGGCAGCCCGCCGACCGCGCCGTCGCAGAACCGAAGCTGGGGCGTGCTGACTGCCGATCGCCGGCCCAAGCGCAGCTATTACACCTATCGCACCGCCCATGCGCCGGTCCGCGAATTGTCGGTCGCGCCGCAGGCAGATGGCTGGGCGATCACCCTCGCGCCGCGTGCGGCGGACGACCTGCCCGCCTATAAGCTGCGCGGCTGGCGCCTGCTGTGGCGGGTGCTGGGGGTGGTGGGTGAACCGGTCGATGCCGGCGTGCTCGACGTGCCGGCGCTCGACCCCGGCGCGGCCGCAGTCACGCTGAGGACGGCGGCAGCGCGCCGGGGCGCCGCGTTCGCGGTCGATCTGGTCGATCCGTCCGGCTTTTCGGTGCTGACGGTTACCCGCAACCTCCAGCCGCCGGCGCCGCCCGCGATCCGCGCCGTCCACAGCTCTGCGAAAACGATAAGGGCGGTGTTCGATCGGGTGCCGCGCGCGGAGGATTATGTCCTGATCTGCAGCGGCCCCGATGGCGAGACGCGCTCCGCCCCGACGATCAATGATTTCGCCGAGATCGGCGACCTGGTCCAAGGCAAGTCCTACAGTCTGCGCCTCGTGGCGGTGAATGATGCCGGCGAAAGCGGGCTTTCCGCAGCAGTCCGGGCGACCACCAATCATGAGGTGCTCCCGCCCGTGGTGTGGGCGGTCGAGCCGGCGAACGGTGCGATCATCGTCCATCACGCGAGCGAGGGAACGGACTATCTCTATGACGTCGAACTGACCGAGGCCGGGGGTGCCTCCCGCGTGGTCAGCGCCTCTACGCGCGGGACGACGCGGATTCCGGGCGTGACCAACGACAAGGCGTATCGGCTGCGGATGCGACGTTGCAACGGGCTGGGCTTCTGGAGTGCATGGACGGCCCCGATCCCGGCGATCGCACAAGGGGTGGGCGGACTGCCGGCACCGGCGCGCGGTTTCGTCGTCGCCATGCCCGGCGGCACGATGCTGGCGTTCGATCCGGTGGCGAATGCCGCGGCCTACGAGGCGAAGCTCGACGGCCGGACGGTACGGATCAATCGCTCCGCCTCGGGCATCGCGCTGCTCGCCGGCGCGGCGCCGGGGCGCGTTTCGTTGCGTGCGATCGATGATCATGGTCAGGCAGGGGCGGCGGTTGAACTGCGCCGGCTGGGGGGCGAGGTTTAGGGTGCGGCCGTTCGCCTTAAGAGTCCGCTTAGCTTGGCGAAGGCTCGTATCGATGACGGATGGTCGCCGCACTTTGCTCCAAATGCGTCATCCCGAACTTGTTTCGGCATGACGACATAGGCGGACAGCGAGGCACTCTGCCTTGAAGCTGGAATCCGCATTCAGAGGTTAAGATTGGCGGGCGATTTGCCCTCAGCCGACGCTGACCCCGGCACGCGATCGAGTGGCAGCAGGTCGCCCAGCCGCGTGAGCAGCGTGTCGAGTTCCGCTCGGTCCTGCCGGTCCAGCGCCGGGCCGGGCGCGCGGACATGGTCGCTGGCGATCAGGCCGCGGCGCATCAGCACGGCCTTGGTCAGCCGCCAGCGGAAGATCGCTTGCATGCTGAGCAGGGGCAGCGTGCGTTCGAACAGGTCGCGGGCGCCGGCTTCGTCGCCGGCTTCGAACCGCGCCATCATCGCGACATGCAGTTCGGTGATTTCGCAGGCGGGCATCGAGCCGCGCGCGCCGCGCAGCAGTTCGTCGATCAGATAGCGTGCGCCGGCGCCGCCGAAGACTGCATCGAGGCTGTCTCCGGCGAGATTGGTGAGTCGCGTGATCCGCTGGCCGGAGGGCGCCGCCTCTTCCTTGACGTAGCGAATGCCCTCGACCGCGCGGACGAGTTCGGCGACGCGTTCGAGCGGCAGGCCTATGCCCATCGGTGCCGGGGCATTCTGCACCATGATCGCGATCCCGGCTTGGGCATGCACCGCCGCATAGAAGCGCGCCATCGCCGGAATGTCGCCGGCGAGATCGCTTGGGGTGAGGATCATCGCCGCGGCGGCGCCAGCGGCGGCACCGGCGCGGGCGAGGGTGATGACATCGTCCTGCTTCGTAGCGCTTGCGCCGATCACCAACGGCACGCGACCGCCCAGCCATTCGCCGACCCGCGCGGTCAGGTGCATCCGCTCGTCATGGCTCAGGCAATCATATTCGCTGGCGAGGCCGGGAAACACGACACCCGCCGCACCCGCCGCCACGACATAATCGAGCACTGTTTGCGTGCCGCGTTCGTCAATGGCGCCGTCCTGGCCGAAAATCGTCGGCAGGACGGGCATGATGCCCTTCAACATCCTGTGAACCTCGTTTGTGAAGATGTGTTGCTGTATGTAAAACGTACCGTCGTCAGAAACTGACCTGGACGCCGAATTTGAAGACGCGACCGAAGGTCACGTTGGTGCGCAGCGCATCGGAATAGAGGTCGAAGGTGCGCTGCCGGGATTCGAGCAGGTTGATGCCCTCGACGCGCAGTTCGACATTGTCGTTGATGTTGTAGCGGATCGAACCGGCCAGATCCTGGTAGGTGTCGCTGTACACCGCAGTGCCCGCCGCGCCGTTCAGTCCGCCGAGGAATCGATCGCGCCAATTATAGGCGAGGCGGACGTTGAGCGGCCCCTTCTCATAATAGCCGATGATGTTGACATTGTTCTTCGACAGGCCGGGATAGGTCAGCCTTTCGCCGGTGGCGGTAGTGAAGGGCGTTTCGGAATCGATGTAGGAATAGGTGGCGATGATGCCGAAGCCATCAAGGGGGGAGGGCAGGAAGGTGAAGGGCTGCTGGTAAAGCAGTTCGACACCCTGGATCTTGCCGTTGCCGCCGTTGATCTGGCGTCCGATAAGGAAGTCGACATTGCCATAGCGCTCCGCCGAGGTGGAGGAGATCAGGAAGCTGGCAACATCCTTGTAGAAATAGGCGGCCGAGACGAGCGCATCGGAGCCGAAATAATATTCGAGCGAGGCGTCATATTGGGTCGCCTCATAGGGATCGAGGTTCGGCGAACCGCCGCCTCCGGTGCCCGGCTGGATCTGCACGCCATTTTCAAACACGGCATCATTGTTGAGCGAGACGCCATTGGTAAGCGACCCCGTGCGCGGAAAGGCCTGGACCTTGGCGTAGCCGAGCCGCAGCACAAGATTGTCGTTGAAGGTCAGCCGCGCGACCGCGGATGGCAGGAAATCATCGTCGCTGCGGCGGAAGGTGGTCGGCGAGGCGACACCGCTCGAATCCAGCACGAAGCCAACCGAGGTCAGATCGCGCCCGATATAGCGCAGGCCGATATTACCCTGGAATTCGGCGAAGCCGAGATCCGCGCGCAGGTTCAGCTTCAGATAGGTGTTCCAGAATTCCTCGCGCACATCATAGGTGTTGCCGAGCGAGGACAGCGACTGGCTGGGATTGAGGCATTCGGGCGACTGCGAGATTTGCGGGAATTCGGTGAAGCTGCGGCATGAGGCGATCTGATCCGCACCGCCGATCAGATAGGATCGGGGCAGGCCGGCGAAGTCGCCCGGCAGGAAATCGTCATTCTCGAATATGCTGAGATAGTTGATAAAGCCCGATGCCGGCAGGTTCGGCCGCAGCAGCACATTTTCCGGCCGGTTGCTCGTTTCCATGCCGACATAGCGGGCACCGAACTGCACCGATTCGAAGACCGGCGAGGTGAAGCGGTAGGTCGCGTCGCCGCGCCCCTGGATGTCGCGGGTGCGGACATGGCCATTATCGTCATAGAGCAGGGCCACGTTCATGCCCGCAGGATCGGTCAGGTCGAAGACCCCGAGATCATAGGCGCCATAGGCGCCCTCGGTCAGATCGAAGGCGATCGGCCGGTTGGCCGAGGCCGGCAGGGTGAGGCGGATATAATCGCGTGACGAGGTCGCGGTGGACAGGCCGTAGGACAATTGGCCGGAAAGGGTGAGCGCGTCGGTCGCCTCGTAGCGCAGGCTGAGCGCGGACGACCAGACTTCGCTGGTGATGCCGAAATAGGCGGCGTTGGTGTTGGGCGTGGTGACCGCGGTGCCGCTGAGGAGGACATTCTCATCCGAATAGATCGCATCGCGCAGCCCCTGTGTGGGGTTGAACGCCAGCCAGTAACGCCCGCGATCGGATTCGAGGCGGCTGTAGAAGGTATCGGCCTTCACCTCCAGGGTCGCATCCGGCCGCCACTGGACCACGGCGGAGACGCCGGTGCGGCTGCGATCATCCTCGATCTGCTGCGCGCGCACATCGGTGTGGCCGGTGCGGCGAATGCCGCCGGCTGTGAAGCTGCCATAGCCCGAAAAGGTGCTGAGCCCCTGTTCGCCGACATAGCGCTGCGACCGCGATACGCTGAGCAGGACGCCGATCGTATCGTTGGCGAACGTGTCCGAAATCAGCCCGAACACCTCATAGCCCATCCGTTTCGGCAGGGCGTCATAGACGCCGCCGGCCGAGGCGGTGAGGTGGAACCCCTTGCTGTCGAGCGCGGTGCGGGTGCCGATGTCGACGATCCCGCCCAGGGCGCCCGCGATCTGGTCGGCACCGGCCAGCTTGGTGACCTGGAGCTGCGAGACGAGTTCGGACGGGACGAGCGAGAGCAGGCCATAGGTGGAGGTGCTCAGTTCGTCGACGCCGGTACCGCCGCGGCCGGTGGAATCGAAAATCTCACGGCCATTATAGAGCAGCACATTCTCGCGAAGCCCGCGGATCGCGATGTTGGTGCCCTCACCGATGCCGCGATCGATCTGCACGCCGGACACGCGCGCGAGAGATTCGGCGACATTGGCATCCGGCAGCGCGCCGATGTCGGACGCTACCACCGCATCGACGAACTGCGCGGAATCACGCTTGATCGTGCGGGCTTCCTCAAGGCTGCGACGCACGCCGGTGACGATGATGTCTTCGGTCTGCTTTTGCGATTGCGCCTCGGACTGCGCTGCCGCGTCCTGCGCGAACGCCGGTGTTCCAAGCCCTGCCAGGCAGGTTCCCAGAAGTATCGCGCGCTTGCCCCTGTGCATGCCGAATCCTCTCCGCGTTGCTGTTATAGACATATCTATAGAAGCAATACTCGTCTTGGGAAAGGGGAATCGCGCGTCTGCGACGAGCGCGTGCAGGGCACCGGCCGCCCTGACTGGTCTGGACACCGTCGGAAAGGCTTCTTCAGCGGTTCCGGCGCTGATCGAATCCTGGATTAGGAGATAATCGCGCGCCCTTGCCGAGACGCGGGATGCGGCGGTGGGGGCAGTGTCGCGGGCCGATGTCGTGAGCGATGCTATAGAGCCCGGTCGGTGCGAGCCGCTGCTTCACCATCGACGCGATGATGCGTGCCGTTGCCCGCAACACGATGTCTCCTGCCGCATCGTCGACCAGCGCACGACGGTGGCGCGGGCACGGATGCCCTGTTCTCCGACGATATCGGACCACATGGCAAGCAGCACCGCCTCGATATCCGTGGTCTGCGGTTGATCCGCGTTTACGGCGTCAAGCGATGCCGACGAGATCGCCTTCGGTACGACGATAGCGGATGCGGCTCGGAGCGCCGCCGTCAGCCACTTCGTCTCCAGCTCCGTCGCGGTACACGGGGAGCGTCTCGACGGCGATGGGTCACTTCGACAGCAAGTTCGCGATCGGCGCCATATCGCTTCGCTGAGGATGGGCGACCATTGTCCGGCCCGCAACGTTCATGGAGTTGCTGATGCTCCCGGGCCTGGGACTGGAGCAGCATTGCCTCACCTACTTTACGCAGCCGGATCAGCCCACCCAGTTCGTAGCAGTAGCCGACATCGGCAATGTCGTCGCGGCGATCTTCGCCCGACCCGAGCGCTTCGCAGGTAAAAGGCTGGAGGTCGCCGGCGCCGAGATCACGGGTCGGCAGCTGGAAGCCAGCCTCAGTGTCGCTGCGGGCCAGGAGATAGGCTACCAGCGCTTTCCCGAAAACGTGCTCGCTGAAAACGTCTTTCTGGGCGACCTCGCGAGGTTGTTCGACAGCGGGCGAATTTCCGCAAACGCCGACATCGCAGCGCTGCGGGCGCTGGTGCCGGGTCTGCATAGCTTCGACAGCTGGCTGGACACGGAGGGCGCCTCCCTGTTGCGCCGGGCGCTCCAGGCGGGGGTTGCCGATGTTGCTTTGAGGTGAGGATGGCCGCTAGCGGCGCCGCGGGCGGGTCAGCGGAAGTACAATTCGCAGGAGTATGAATGAGCCGATCGGCAGTCGCCGATCAACCGGCCGTGCTGCAAGCGCCTCTATCAGATGCCGCTCGCCCTGGGATCAGGCGCTTCACCCGGCGCCAGCGGTGCAATCCAGGCCAGCCAAAGGCCGTTCAGTTTGTACCGCCCGCCGCCATCGGCGCCGCGCCTCGACGCGAATGTTCATAAATCAAGAACCACCCTCCTGCGCGCTTCCGAATAATCATTCAACCTGGAGCATATTTGGCGACAGGGCCTTTTCCATTTTGATCAGGCGAAGCAGCGATCCGCTGGGAAGTGACATGTCAAACGCGCCAGCCTCGCGGTACCCCGCCGCAGCATAGAACGGAACCGCAGGTAGCGTGGACGTCAATTCGGCTTTCTTAAATCCGGCGCGATGCGCAGCCTTTTCGCTGACTTGCACAAGCAGGGCGCCCACACCGCGCCGGACGAATGCGGGGTCGACGTAGAACGCGCGGATCCGAGCCGCATCGCGCGACCGGTCAAGCTCCGGCGCGGCGATGTCATTCGGCCCATGCGCGCCGGCGATGGTCTCCCGATAGCTCCAGCCGCCGGCACCCGCGAGATCACCGTCAATCTCTACGACGAAGTAGGTCCTGTCACGGACGAGTTGCCAATCGACTCCGTAGGCATGAGAGATCGCCTCTTCGACGATCCGTTCCTCGTAACTGTCAGAATGCAAGGCGCGTATCGAGCGAGCCGTCATCGCATTGATGGCGTCCACATCCTGCGGTTCGGCAAATCTCCAAGTCAACGTCGATGACACTGCGAAAACCTTCCTCGGCGTGGCGTCGTGCGCCACCGTGATGCGAGCCCTAACAGGGCCGAATTGAAAAAGATGCGCGTTGCTGAGAACCCGCACGATGCTGTCTGCGATGCTGCGCTCTTTACGACCGATATGAATCGGCGTCGCACAGGTGGGGCGCCCACCAACGGGTTGGCCTTGGATCACGCTCGCCACGGACGTTCATCTGGCTCCGGAATGGGCGGGGCGGGGCCCCGTCAAGCTCCCTTGTTCGTTGGAAGAGGAATGGTGGAACTGAACAGTCCGTCTGGATCGTGGCAATCCTTCAATGCCCTCAGCCGAGCTGCATTCCGACCATACGCCTCGCCCGCCCTGGGATCGCCGGGCGCCTGGAGGTTTGCGTAGGCTCCAAGCAGTGCGAACGGTGCCAGCGCAGTAATCGTCTCGACTGCCCAAGCCGGTTCGGCCGTACTCGCCGGATCGGCGAGGTGCGTCACGATCTCCACCAGGGTATCGCTGCGTCTAATTCCGAACGCAGTCGCCTGGGGCAGCACGCGCTCAGCCTCGCCGTGAAACTGATGCGTGACGATCGCACAGGCAGGCGAGGGTCGTCGCTCTGCCTGCCGCACGAGTACCTCAATGCATGCGGCTTCCATCTCTGCAATCCAGCATGTTTCCATAGAGACATGGTGGCGATCCGTCATGGGGCCGTCGAACAGGCTCAGTGCCTCGCTGAACGGGCGTTGCGCCATATCGGCGACGAGCGGGTCCGCAAGCGTCGGAAAGGGCGCGATCTGCGCTTCGCCCTCGTCCGGCGCACCACTCCAGGAGGGGACTACGCCAAACGCTGGGTTGAGAGCGACGTCGAGAGCGGCAACTTCGATCAGAGTTGAACGCCTTTGGCTGTCCAAGCTGCCATTTCGCCATCGGCTATTGTCAGCGAGACGCGCCAGACGTCGGTGCGCCGTAGGATATAGACATGCTCCCACTCGGCCACCGGAGCGTCGTCGGCGCCTATCATGCGATAGGCCATGCGCGCTTGGGCAACGCCAGGGAAAAGCTCGGCGGCCGACAGGAGTGCGCCTTCCGTCCGAACGACGCCTTGAGCTCGATAGAATGCGAACAGCGTGGTGCAATGATCACGGAACGCGGGTCGTGGCATGGCGAAGTTGCCGTCAAGCGTGGGAAACAGCCCAACCGCGTCCCATAACGCGCTCAGAGTGTCGGCATCCTCACGAGTAAAAGCATCGACGTAGCTGCGAAAAAAGTCTGCAATTTCGTCGTGAAAGGGCATCTCGATCCTAGCAGATGGTTGGGGTGGTTGGCGGCGCGCAATCAAGCCGCTAACGAATGACCCACGGGGACGTCTGCCTTCGCGAGCTGCGGCTTCACAATGCGTTGAACGCCATGCCAGGATTGGTCGCGAAACGCACCACGAGCTTGATACATACCCTTGGTGATCGTTGATCAACTGACATATAATTCGGTTCTGCGGTCCCGATCATCCAGTTATCTATCGATCTTGAAACAGATCGCACACGCTATATCGGGTTCAGTAGATTTCACATAAACTACGTAAATTTCGAGATCAACGGTCATATTGGTTACAATGGTCGTACATGCACGTCCTGTCTACCAGCTTTCCGGTTCAGGTGCTCGTGGGGATGCTCAGGTGGACACCGAGACGCCGCCATTGATACAGGCAAAGCCACGCAAGCCCGCCGATCCCGTCTCCTAGGAGAAGACGCGCGGCGAGCTTGTCGCGCTCACAGTCGCGACCGCCTTGATGCTCGCTGCGGAAAGGAACGCGGCATTGCGACCGGCTTAAAAACGAGGGGCCGCTACATTCGCGACGACCCTTTCATTGTCTTGGCCTCCGCGGCCAGCTTGGTCGAGCCGGCCTCTCGCGGTGGAGGCCAGGCTCACCTTCGCCGCTGTCGGCGTTGGGCTAAGAGACCTTCGACCATCGGAAACTGAACCCAAAAGCACGAACATGCGCTCTTGCGCTTGGCTGAAAGCAGTCCCTTCTAAGCTAAAGGCATTGGTCGGCAACGCTATCCACAGCTTGATCCACAAGTCTGTCCACTGATCGTGTCCGGCCGCCCTGCAACTGCCCGCCAGGTGGCAACGCGCCGGAAGCATGATGGTCAACCTGCCAGGCCGCCGTCACGACCAGCCGCAGATGACCGTTCCTGCGATCAACGCCGTGCCGCGATGGGCGGTCGCCGTCCCCGCTACCGGTACGACGATGAAGCCCTCGCCGCTGTCGAGCGCCAGAGCCAGCTCCCGCTGCACAAGGCCCAACGTCTTGCGAGCGGCCGCAGGTGCTGCGGGGCTGCTGTTCGCGCATCAGGGACCCTGGGGTTTGAAAAAAATCTCTGCTGGTTCGGAGATGGGCTGTCATCGCGACTTGTGGTTCAATTACCCGAGATCGCGCTGGCTTGACGGAGTCCGGATGACACCCCACGACAGTCTTGTCGCCCAGGCGGCGTTGGAGCGCCTGATGATCCAGGGGGGGCTTCCCTCCCGCGCAGTTCTCGACCCGACCGACATCGCCCAGCGCTCCGGGCTTTTTCCAGAGATATGGCACGAGGCCCTGCACCGGATAGCGGGGACGGGACTGGTCGACCAGGACGAAGGCCGCGGCTTCGTCGTTCCACTGGCGAGCGCCAGCCACTTCGTGCAGATGCTGGATTGGCAGGAACGGCTCCTGCTGCTCGCGGTCGACGGGCAGTGCCGACCGATGAGACCGATGGAGCTTGTCGACCGCCACGTGCATCGGCAGATCGGACAGCTGTTCGTCTTGGCCGCACAGGCAACGATGAGTGCAAGTCATGATCGCGCCATGACGCTGGCCGCGAGCAAAGTGGCACCCTATCGGACCGGCGAACCCGAAGTCTTCGACGATCTTTCCGACGAAGCCGAAGCGCTCGAGAGCGATCTTCGCTCGGGCGATCTCGCCAGCGCGCGACGGGCGGTCCGGAGCTATCATGACCGACGACGGCAGGCGGCTCCGCTTCTCCTTCAGTCGCTCACCGACACTCGTGCACAAGCGCCAACCATGCGGGGCTTCCGACAAACGCAGGGACTTGATCGAGCCAGCGAGCGAATCGGGCAGCGCGTGTCGGCACCGTCCCGGCCTCCCATTTTTTAAGGCCTGAAAATTCACCAGTTCGGACGATTATAATGTTGTCATCGGCTGAGTGCCGCGCCCATCCTCGCCGCCGTGACCGGGCTCCGGCGTAAATGTCCAGGCCATGTAGCTAAAGGCGCTGGTGCGTGCCGCTCGACGCATGCTTTTCATTTCCCGGTCACACTCAAACTACAGTCAGAAATTTGAACATTATAATGTGGAAGGCATGTCGCCATTCTGTGACATTTCTTTAGCGACTGATCGAGTCGCCTTTGAACTGTTACGGAGGTACATATGACGGACATCGAACAGGACAATGATGTCATCGAGCTGGGCGTCGCCAGTGTCGAGACCAAGGGCAATGGTGCGCGCGTGATGGACAGCATCACGACGCTCCAGCCGCTCGCCGGCATTTCCGACGAATGACGGGGAGGGTGCGCGCGGTCCGCGCTGCGCGCACCCGACCGGCGCACCATGGCGGCATCGTCTCTCCACCCTGTGTCCTATTGTCGCGTCGGCGACCGCCATGTCTTCCTCGACATGAAGGCCGACCGCTATTTCTGCCTGTCGCAACGCCTCGACGCTTCGTTCTGCCGCTTGGTCGCGGGCGAGCGCGCCATCGCCGCCGACGATCTCGCAGCGCTCCGGCGCGCGGCGATCCTCAACGCCTCCGGCAGCCTCTGCGCGGTAGCGCCGGCGGGGCTGGCGGCGGCCGAGCAGGAACTCCGACCCGGACAGGGTACTGCGGACCTGCTGCTGAGCGCCTCCTGGTCACAGTGGCGGCTTCAGCAACGGCTGCGTCGGTGGTCCTTTCAGCGCGTTATGACGGTGGAAGCCGGCCGCGCGCCCCGGCAAAGCGTCACGGCGTCTCGCCCGGATGGCCTCGCGCGGCTTCATGGCGCGTTCGGCAGCATCGCCGCGTGGTTCGGAGAAGCCGACCAGTGCCTTGCGCGGTCGCTCGCCTTCAGGGCGCTGGCGCTACGGCAGGGCGCGCATCCGCGTCTGGTGCTGGGGGTCAAGCTCGACCCGTTCGCGGCGCATTGCTGGGTCCAATCCGGCACCCGCGTCGACAATGACGTGATTGAGCGGACCCGTCTCTACACTCCGATCCTGATCCTCTGATGGCAATGCGCTATCTCCTGCTGGTGCGCCAGGGCAGGGGGCATCCGCCGCCCGCCGCCGCGGCCTTTCGGCGACCGCAGGGGCTCGACCTTCTTGTCGAGACTGCAGCGGTCAGCCTCTTCGCGGGCAGGGACGCCCCATGGCTTCGTCTGGCCGACGGCATGGCAATCGGGCACGTTTTCGAGCGGGATCGCTGCAATGAAGACGTGAAGCATGGCGCCGGGGCGAGGGCAGGGCGGCGCCTTGCCGAGCTGCAGCGCACATGCTGGGGCGCCTATGTCGCGTGCGGCGCTACGCGGAACGGCCACGAGATCTTCCGCGATCCCACGGGCCAGTTGCCCTGCTATCATGCCGCCCGTGGGGGCATCGCTGCGTTTGCGTCCGACATCGGCCTGCTCGTTGACGCCGGCATCATCGCCCCGGCAGTCGACTGGGTGCAACTGGCGCGATCGCTCGTCTTCGCCGATCTGCTCGAACCACCGACTGCGATAGCGGGGGTAAGCGAATTGCTGCCCGGCATGGCGATGGAGCTCGGAGACGGCGAACTGCGATTGGCGATGCGCTGGACGCCTTGGGACCATGTCGGCGGCGCGCCGCCGTCGCCGCAGGCGCTGCGCGCGGTCGTCACCGACTGCGTCTCCCGCTGGTCAACGCGCTTCGGCCGCATCCTCATCGGAGCGTCGGGCGGGCTCGATTCCTCGATCGTCGCCGTGGCCCTCGCCCAGCGACCCGCGGTCGATGCGGTCACCATCTCCACAAGCGATCCGCATGGCGACGAGCGGCGCTATGCCCGCCTGCTGTCCGCGCACCTGGGCATTGCGCTCGCGGAGGCGGACTATGACCTGGACGCGGTCGACATCGCGCGATCGAGTGTTGCGCATCGTCCGCGGCCGGGGGGCCGCGCCCAGCTCCAGGCCTATGATGCGGTCATCGGGCGGATGATCGGCGGGGAAGGGGCGGGCGCCTTCTTTACGGGCGTGGGCGGCGACAATGTCTTCCAGTTCACCCGCTCTGCCCGTCCCGTCGTCGACCGACTCCGCGCCGCGCCATCGCTGAGCGGCGTCGCCGCGACCCTGGCCGACATCGGCACGCTCACCGGTGCCAGTCGCTGGACGGTTCTCAGGCACGGCCTGCGTCTCTTGCTGTCGCCTTCGCGCACCGGCTGGACCGGCGACCAACGCTTCCTGACGCAGGATGCGGTCGCCGCCGCGACAGCCCGTCCGGCGGATCATCCCTGGCTGCGGCGCCCTGCGGACGCGTTGCTCGGCAAGATCGCGCACGTCGCGATGCTGGTGCGTGCCCAGTCCTATATGGATGTCCATGATCGGCGCCTGCCGTTCACGACAGTGCACCCGTTGCTGTCGCAGCCGATCGTCGAGGCTTGCCTGGCCGTGCCGAGCTGGCAGGCCTGTGCCGGCGGCCGGAACCGCGCCCATGCCCGTGCGGCCTTCGCCGGCGATCTGCCACGCGACATCATCGGCCGGCGTGGCAAGGGTGGCCCCGACAGTTTCGCCGTCGCCATTCTGCGCACCAGGCTGCGCGACGCTCGGGCGATGCTGCTCGACGGCCTGCTTGCGCGACACGGGATCGTGTCCCGCCCCGCGCTCGAGGCCGCGCTGACCGAGCAGGCGATAATGCGCGGCGACGACTATGTGCGGATCCTATTGCTTCTCGACACCGAGGCATGGGCGCGACACTGGGGCGGCGGCTGACCGGCCGCGTTCGGCCCGACAGGCGGCATCTCGGTCCATCTCGACCCAGCGCGACGCTTCCGAGCGTCTTCGCGGGTCGGCCGGCAGGAGGCCGCGAAGCCAGTAGTTGAACCAGTCGAGGCCGCGGAGATAGGCGGCGAGCCGGTGTGCCGGTTGCCATTTGATGTGATGCTCGTCCGGAAAGATGAAGAAGTCGGCTGGCCGTTCGCGTTCGCGGAGCGCGGTGAAGCTCGGCAGGGCGGCGCGGAACTCCTCGTCCGCCATTTCGAAGAGCATCGGCATGGCGACGCGATCGGCATTGCGGACAATCGAAAGCCTCGACCAGAAGGCATCGGCACGCTCGGCGACGCCCGGCCATCCAATCCGCGCATAAATCGAGGCGGCGGCAGGCCCGAGCAGCGCGGTCTGCCCCGGTTCCCAGCAGCAGCCGCTGACGATCGCGGCTGAGAAGATCCGGCTGTTGAGGGCGGCGAACTGGACGGTCGAGGAGCCGTCGCTGAGACCGGTGATGCCGATGGCGCGCGGGTCGGCAGTGCCGCGCGCGACGATCCGGTCGACGGCGGCTTCGACGACGGAGAGGACATTGCGGCGATCGGCGAAATCCTGGAGGCCGATCCGGTCCATCTCGACATAGTCGGCAGGGCGTGCGGTCACCGCGGCCGGCGGCGGGCGCTGGATGCTGAGAACGGCGAAGCCATTGTTAGCGAACAGCTGGATCGGGAATTCGTCGCCGGTGCCTCCGCGCAGAAAACCGCGCGACTGATATTGGACGACGATCAGCGGGTAGCGCCGGCCGGCCACATAGCCGACGGGACGCACAAGATCGGCGAAGGCCTCGAGCCCTACCGAACTGCGCAGCGGCAGCCGCTCGCTGACGCCCAGAGCGATATGCTGAAATTCCGGGTTGAAGTCGGCGAGCGTCGTTACCTTGCCATCGGCAAGATCGATCCGGACGAGATGGCGGGGCGCAAGTGACAGTTCGCGCAGGCAGATGAGCGCGGTCTCGCGATGGGGCCGGCAGTCGATGAGCAGGGCATCGGTGGCATAAAGCCGTTGGAGCCGGCTGGCCGCCGGATCCCATTCATAGACCGCAGTGGTGCTGCGCGCCCACCCCTCCCGGCGCGCGAAACGGACGACCCGGCCGCCGTCCCCGGTCCACAGCGGTCCGCTGGAGCCGGTGCATTCCGGCGCAAGGCAGGGGCGCAGCGGCGCGCCGGGACAGGCGAGGACGATCCGGGTCGCGACCGGTACCCCCGCGCCTTCCGGACGTGTGATTGCCTGGCATATGTCAGCCGCCGGCCGCGGCGAGACGTCCTCGGCACCGTCGAAGTGCTTCGCATCTTCTGCCGTCGCCAGAGCCATCGCGCCCGTTGCAAGATCCAGCGTGACAAAGCGCGTGTCCGGTTCGACACGGACGGCCGGTGCCGTCGCGTCCAGCGGCATGACGCGCCCATCCAGGTGGAAGCCGACAGCCGCTTCCTGTGCCAGCGCGGCGCGGGCAGCGGTACGATCGCCCGGGAGCTTGAGGATCGCGCGCCCGCCGTCGAGCCGGACGTCCAGCACGCCGTCCGCGAAGCGGGTCAGCGGGAGGCTGCCCCGGCCTTCGGCATCGGAGCGCCAGAGCTGAACGATGCCGGCGTCCTGTCGCAGGTGGAGGAGAAAGCGGCCGTCGGCTGACCAGTGCGGCGTGATGATCGCAGGGACGCCGGTCCTGCGGACGGGCTCGACGCCCGCGTCGACGCTACCCCTGATCAGTTCGCCGCCCCTGTCCGCGAAGACCGGCGGGCGGTCGCCCGCAGTCGCGAGGACGACGAGCGCGAGGCAGTATCCGTTGGTGGAGGGATCGGCCTGACGCAGCTGGAACGCCACATGGCGGCCGTCGGGCGAAAGCGCCAGGGCGTGGTGCGCTGGCTGATCATCGCCGAGCGGTCCCACGTCGCGCAGTCTGACGAGATCTTCGGCGATGAGCGGGCGCCGCGCCGGATCGGCGGCGACCATCGTCCAGTCGAGCGTCGTGCAGGCCGCCGCCGGGCTGCCGGCGGCGAGCATCAGCGGTGCGGCGATGGCGAGCCCGCAGCGAACCGCGCGCGTCACCACTGTCTGGCCAATGTGATGTTGAGCATACGGCCGACCACCGACCCGTTTGTCGAGTCATAGGGCGGGTCGACCGCGCGGCTGGTGCGGATCACCGCGGGCTTGCGGTTGAACAGGTTAATCGCCGCCAAGGTAAGATCGACGCCCTCGAATATGCCGCGTCCTGAGATCCTCGCGACGAGATCGGTCGTGACGAAGCCGCGGACACGCTCCTCGGGCTGGATCCGGTTGTCGCGGACACCCGCCAGATAGTTGACGAAGACCGACAGTGTGACGCCGTCCTGGGCGAAGACGGCGCCGCCCTGTGCACGCCAGTGCGGGGGGTAGAAGAGGACGCCGGCGGCGGGGAGGGCGGGTTGGCCCTCGATCAGGCGACGGTCGCTGTCGAGCCGGCTCGCGGATGCGGTGAGGTCGATCGTGCCACCCGAGCGAAGGCTGAACGCATAGGCTGCGTTGAGATCGATCCCGTCGATCGCCTGGTTGGCGCTATTCTGCGACCGCGCATCGACCACGGCATAGACGGTCGACGGATCGTAGGGCGCAGCGGTGAAGTTCTGGAGGCCGAAAGCGCCGCCGGCGGGTGCGATCAGCGCGGCCTGCAGCGTGGCATCCGGATCGAAGGTGATCAGGCTGTCATAGACGGGGTTCTGGAACAGCCCGAGCACCGAGGCGATCGGATTGGCGACCCGGTTGCGATAGCGGATGCGGAACCAGCTCAGCTCCAGACGCAGCGCGGGCACCGCGGCCGGCGCATAGCGGGCGCTGACTGTCCAGCTCGTCGCCCGTTCCGGCTCGAGATCCGCATTGCCCCCGGCGAGGTAGAGGACGGGTCGGTCCCGCAGGGGGCCCGTCTCGCCAAAATCGCTGCCGGGGACGAGCAGCGCCTGATAGGTGCGGTAGCGCTGGTAGAAGGTCGGCGCCTTGAACGAGCGCGCCCAGTTGGTGCGCAATGTGACGTCCGGCACCGGCCGCCAGACCGCCCCGAACTTCGGCGATGCGACGCCGTCGATCCCGGCATAATGCTCGTAGCGGATGGCAGCGGTCAGCTGGAGGAAGTCGAGCCCGGGCCGCCGGTTGGCGGGCCCGAACAGCGGTAGCGCCAGCTCGCCATAGCCGAACGCCACGCGTTCGCGCCGGTCGATGTTGAGCAGCGGGATGACGATCTCGCCGGCCTCGATCCGCGACCGGGACTGGAGCGTGAAGCGGCGATAGCCGCCGCCGACCGCCAACCCGAGCGGGCCGCCGGGCAGATCGACCAGTGTGCCGTCCAGCCGGAGTTCCACGGTCGCCAGGCGATTGTCGTAGAAGACATGGCTGGTCGAGGCGAGTGCGCCGCCGGCATAGGCTTCGCCCGGCGCCTTTGTGAGGCTCTGGCCATAGGTGCCGATCAGCTGCGCGCGCCAGCCCGCGGCGATGTCAAAGCCGACCGCGGGGGTCACCGACCAGCTCTCCGCCGATGGCGCATAGACATTGCCGTCGATGCGGGCGTCCGCCGTCGTGGAGAGCGGTTCGGCCATGAAGCTGGTTCGCCGGCTGTACTGCGCGTCGAGCGTCAGCTCGGCCGCGCCAAGGGTCTGGTGGCCGGTGAGCACGCCCGAGACCTGGCGCTGGCGCGGCAACAGGGTCTTCGATGGATCGAGCGCGCGGGTGATGCTGCGCTGCCCCGCGTCGATGGCGGTGGAGCGATTGAGATCGCCCGCGACCATGAAGCCGCCGCCCTGCCAGCGCGCACCCGATACCGCGCTGTACTGCTGCTGGAAATTGCCGCCGTCGGTCGCGCCGCCGAGACGGGCCGAGGTCCACAACCCTTCGGCATCGCGCCGCAGGATGACATTGGCGACGCCGCCGACCGCATCCGAGCCGTAGAGCGCGGAGGCGCCGTCGGCAACGATCTCGATCCGGTCGAGCGCCGCGAGCGGGATCGCCGAGATGTCGACGCCCTGGACCGCACCGTCATAAGCGACGCGGTGGCCGTTGATCAGCGTCAGCGTCGCATCGGCACCGAGGCCGCGCAGGTTGAGCGCCGAGGTCGCGGCGAGATTCTCGTTGCCGCCCTGCACACCGCCGCCGACGATGCCGGGATTCTGGCCGCCGCCGAAATTCTGCGGCAGGTCGCGGATATAGTCGCCGAGCGTCGTCCGCCCGCGCCGCTCGATGTCGCGGCGGCTGTCGGTGCGGACGGGCGACACCGGCTCGCTCGTGCGGATGTGGGTGCCGGTGACGACGATGTCGGCGCCGGTGCCCCGGTCTAGCGCCGCCGCCTGCGATCGCCCCCGGATGATGATCGCGCCATCCTCGCTGCGCGCCTCGAGGCCGGTGCCTTCGAGAAGCTGCGCGACGGCGTCGCGCGCCGTCCAGCGCCCGCGCAGGGGGCGGGCGCGCAGGCCGTCGACCGCATCCGCCTCGAAGATGATCTCCCGGCCGGCCTGGCGGCCGATCGCGCGCAAGGCGCTGCCAAGCTCCTGCGCGGGGAGATCATAGGTCGCGACGGGCTCCGCGGTCTGCGCGTGGAGCGGGGCCGCGATGGCGCAGCCGGCAAGCATCAGGGCATGAAGTGTCAATCGGTATCGCATGGGGCCCCCCGGGTCGGCCGCCGGGATAAGTCCGGGCGGATCAGGGGCAGCGACGTTCGCTCTGCCGCGATTTAAACCGCAGCGATCAACATTTTTTCAGTGCGCTGCCTCACCCAGCGCGATGTGGCCGTCGGCGGCGCGCGAAACCGGCGCATCGAGCAGCGCGGCGAGCCTCCGGGCGAGGCGCTCGGCGTCACCGACGCGGAAGGTGCCCGACACACGCCGCTCGGCAAGCGCGGGGTCCGCCAGCTTAAGCGGTGTGGTGGCATAGCGGTTGGCCTCGGCGACAAGATCGCCGACCCGGATCTCGTCAAACTCGAGCAGCGACTGCGGCCAGGCATCCTGACGGACCGTGGCGGCGGCCGCGGGGGCAAGCGCGACGACGCCGTCCGAGCCGATCGCGACCGTCTCGCCCGGTCGAAGGCGGCGGATACGAGGTCCCGCCGCACCCTGGCGCGGTGCGATCACGTCGACCGCGCCGCGCAGCAGGCTGACACCGACGCGGTGCGCGCCGAGCCGGACATCGAAGATTGTGCCGCGCGCGACGATCGACCCGCCGGCGGCCCGGACGGTGAAGGGGCGGCCGTCATGCGCGACGTCGAAGCGGGCGCGGCCGCGCTCGAGCCAGAGATCGCGACCGGCCAGGGTGAAGGCGACCCGGATCCGGCTGTCGGTATCGAGCGTCACGACCGAGCCGTCGGCGAGCCGGAACGGCCGGATCTGCCCCCTCGGCGTCGCGAGCGGCTGCGCCGCGGCGACGGGCTGGGCAGGGGAGGACGGGCGTGTCGACAGGTTGGGCGCGACCAGCAGCAGCACGGCACCGACCGCGGCCACCCCCAGTGCGGCTGCCGCGACCGTCCTGCGCGCGCGCCGCCGCGTGGGCGGTTGTGCTGCAGGGACGGCGGCGCCCCCCGGCTTCAGCTTCTTGCCGAGGCTAAAGGTCTCGGCGATGCGGCTATAGGCTTCGCGATTGCGCTCGCTTGCCGCCAGCCATGTCTCGAACTGTGCCTGGGTTGCGGCGGCGTCGGGGCCATGCTGCGCGGCGAACCATTCGGCGGCCTCGCGCAGCCGTGTCTTGTCTGATGCCGGCACGCTCAGCCTTCATCGGCCAGTGCGCGCGCCAGATGCTCGAGCGCGCGCGCCATATGCTTCTGGACCGCGGGAATGCTGATGCCCATCCGTTCGGCGATCTCCCTGTAGACGAGGCCTTCCACCCGGTAGAGGAGGAAGATCGTGCGCGTCCGCTCCGGCAGCGCGTCGAGCGCCGTACGGTAGACCCGCATCACCCCGTCTACCAGAAGCGCGTCCTCCTGTCCCGGAGCCGACGCCACATCGATGTCGGGGTCGAGCAGCATCGGGACCCGGCGTGCGCGGTCGATCAGCAGGTTGGTGGCGATCCGCTGCAGATAGGCGGCGGGGCGCGACGGCAGCTTCTCGCGCGCCGCGTCGGCGAAGCGGACAAAGGCTTCCTGGACGAGGTCGCCCGCCTCGTCGCCGCCGCGCAGCCGGCGGCTGAAATAGCGCCGCAGGCGCGGCGCCTCGGTGCGGAAGAGCGTGTCGAGCAGCGTGGCACCCGCACGGTGCGCGCCATCCTCGGGCTTGCCGCTCATGATGCCATCCGTGGCGCCACACGGGACAGCCTGCATTCGTCGTTGCACGCGTGCATGGAATCGGACCGGAGCAGGCAGGACCCGACGGCCGGCGAAGACCGGCTTGAGGATCAGCAGGAAGTGCCGCCGTCGGGCGCGGGCGCCCTTGTCCGGTACGGCCGCCGGTCCTTGGCGGACCGGCGTGCATAGGCCTGGCGGGATCAGCCCACAGCGTCGTCTGCCAGCGATAACCGAGCTGCCCTGTAAGCATGACTGCTGAATGCGGGCGTGACAAGCCGGGCGCGACTGCGCGTGCGACGATGATCGCGCGGCCGCTGGATCAATGGCTGCGTGTGCTTTGCGGCAGTCGTCCGTGGTCCGGCACTGCCTGAGGTTCCATCGAGGCCGCATCCTGCCCGGCGGTGCCGTGCCCCTCAAGCCGGTCCAGCGCAAGCTGCAGCCAGGCTGCGATGGGCCAGGCCGCCGCGTCGTCCAGCAGCGTGAGCGCCTCGCGCATCAGGGCTGCGGCGCGGTTCAGTCGGATGTCCATGGAAGGGAGGGTCCTTTCGTCCACTCCCATGACGCCGATGTCGCTCGCTTTATACCTGCCGCGGTTGTCGAGCCGGTTCTGCTGTATCGCGCCGGCCAAGACTTCAACGCACCGAGATCATCGTTCCTGTGCCGGGTTGATCAGCTGCTTTCGCGCGACCGAGGATGGCGACGCAACTGCTCTCTCGAAATTTGCATTTGCACGGATTCATGCTGCGCCGCACAAGGAGGGCGCCTTTCAGGCATACTCTCCTAAACCTTGCAAAGGGACGGCCGGTGACGGCTCGGCCCTCTTTTTTTGGCGTGGGGATCTGCGGTTCGGGATCAGCTCCGGGGCATGGCGCGGAGGCGGACGAGGTCAGCCGCCACGGCGATCCGACGATCATGATAACGGGTCAGGATAGCAACGAGCGTCGATGGGGCCGCGGCTTCCGCAAGCGCCTGCCGAAGGCCGATGACCTCCGCCTCGGGCTCGCCCAGGATCGCCGGCTCGCACAGGCGATAGGGAGCGAGCCGATCGCCAAGCTGGACGACGGCCGTGACATGCTCCGCGTTGCCGGAGCGGTCGGCGATCTGCCGGAACAGGGTGGCGGTATCGGCTGCGCGCTCACCGGCAGGCGCAGGTACGAGCGGATTGCCGTCCAGGTCGAACAGCGCGCTGGTCAGCAGCATGAGGTGGAACTGGAGCATGTCGGTCAGCGCGACCACGTCGGGTGCGGGCACCCGGAACCCGACGCCGGGCATGAAGTCGACCAGTTCCTCGCCGGCGAGGCGGTTGAGGCTGTCGCGGACGGGACTGAGGCTGACGCCGAATTCTTCGGCGAGATGACTCGTCGCCAGCCTGTGACCCGCGGGCCAGGCGCCCTCGACGAGGTGCCGCCGGATGACGCTATAGGTCGGCTCGAGCAGCTGCGTCGGGCTCATCCGAGCGATATCCGCGATAGTAACTCGGCGCCGGTGGTCTCGCGCGTGTGGCAAGGCACGGGCAAGGACCCCGGGGTGTTGGCCACGTGGTGTGAGGGAGGCAGGGGGACTCCACGACGGTCATCCTCGTTGGCTGCGCGTCGGTCTCGCCACGGTACCGTTGCCGCGGCGTCGAACCGAATGACGCTTCGCCGATCGCCGGCGGTTGTTGCTGTCCGGCAGTGCGGGATCATTGGGCGCTGCCGCGCACGGTGACCAGGTTCAGCGTGAGAGGTTCGTAGATCCGTCCTCTGCGCAACCGGGCCAGTGTCGTCTCGCCGATCTCGATATGGAGCGCGGCGAGCGTCATCCTGCCCTCGCGCCTCGCGCGGCCGAGCGGCAGGCAGCGCCAGCCGAAGCCGAGGATCTGGCTGAACCAGTCGATCTCAGCCACCCCAACATAATCCGTGATGGCGTTGGCCTGTGCATGCTCGACAAGCGTGGAGACAAGCTGGTTGCGCGCGGAACGGCGTTCCGCGGCCGATTGGTTGCGGTCGAGGCAGAAGCGGGTGATTTCCCTGATCGACGGCCCGCGAGGAATGGGGCCGTCGCACAGATGGGCATAATGGTCGCCGAGCAGATGCGCGCGGTCGGTCCGGAGCAGGCGCGCGGACGCGCGGTGGCGCCCCCCGTCGTCGACGAGGATCAGATACTCCGCCTCGCGGTCGTCGAACCGGTCGACCTCGAAATGCTCGCCGACCGTGGCAAGCTCCCAGCCGAGCAGGTCGATGAAGACCTGCTTGCGGGCGGCGAGCATCGCCTCGACTACGTGTCGGCGGGCCGCATCGGCGGGAAGGAACGAGAGCATGTCCGGCGACTCCGTGCGGGTTGCGGAAGTCGCCAGCAGAGCATCATGCCGGAGGCGCCGGAATCTCCTGACTCGGAGAGGTTCTGCTCAGTTCGTCGCGATCCACGGCAGCACCTCGGCAAAGCCGATCGCGCCGTCGAACATCGCGGAAAGGACCAGGGGCTCCGAGCTGTGGACGTCATAGCGCTCGCGAGCGAGGCGGAGATGATAGGCGACAGTGCCCCGGCCGATGCCGAGGATCGTCGCGATATCCGGCACCGACTTGCCGCGCGCCGACCACAGCACGCAGTCGCGCTGGCGCCGGCTCAACATGCGCCGGCGCGGTCGCAGCCCGCCCGCGAGGCGGTGCGCCGCACCGAGCGCCGTCGCGCCGACCGCTTCGGCGACGACCAGCATGTCCTCGGGCAGCCGCACGCCGGGACGCACGACGAAGGTGCACGCGCCGCTGGCCAGGCCCGGCAGATGCCGCGGCACGGTGAAGCCGTCGGCCAGGCCGTGGTTCGCGCAGGCCGACAACAGGCGCCGGTCGTCCGACGACAGGCAGATATGCGCGCCGAGATCCCGCCACGCGAAGCCGTTCAGCGCCCACTGGCAGGCGCGCCGAACGGGGTCGTAGCGATCAAGCGCGAACTCGACATAGCGGCGGGCCCAGGCTTCCGGATAATCATGGACGAGAAGCCGGGCATCGGGATCCCTGCCGAACACCGGATCGTAGGCCAGAGCAAAATGATCGAACCCCATTCGGGATGCCGCCGCTGCCAGCGCGTAGGCGAGATCCTGCTTGCCCCGGGCTTGGGTAAGAAGATGTGTCAGTTCCTCGATCAGCTTCAAACGCATCGCAACAATCGCTCGATGGCACGGGGCGTCGTCGACCCGCACGCCGTGCCCATCGCTCCGCTGAAGTCGGCGGCCACCCGGTTTTCATCCAGGCGCCGTCGAGTATTGACCGATCAGGTCTCTCCTGCCGGTGAGTTAAGCGGCATCGACGCGCGCAATCAAGCCCTTCGGCGAATAAGTCACTATTTTGCAAGCAGTTGGGGCGCACATATGCCCGTAAATTGCCTGAAACTCCATCCGGAAATTTGTCATTCGGCGTACGCGGAGGTGGCAACATGCTGCCGATTTCGCTAGAAGGAACAAATGCGGACCGATCTCGACCATCTGCCAGCGCACAAGCAACGCGAACTCCAGCGGGTGGTTCAGATCATCTTTGAAGAATTCGATGACGCGCTCGCCCTGGCCCGCCACGAATGGAAGAAGAAGGGCCGCATCGAGAAAATTATCCTCTACGGAAGCTATGCCCGCGGGGGCTGGGTGGACGAACCGTTCACCGCCAAGGGATACAAGTCGGACTATGATCTGCTGATCATCGTCAACGACAAGCGTCTGGTTGATCATGTCAAATACTGGGCGAAGCTCGAGGATCGGTTGATCCGCGAATATGGCATCACCGGTACGATCCGGACGCCGGTGAACTTCATCGTTCACACGCTGCAGGAGGTGAACGACGGGCTGGCGCACGGACGCTATTTCTTCATGGATGTGCGGCGAGACGGGATCGCGCTCTACGCATATGGCGATACGGACCTTCATGAGCCGAAGCCGAAGACGCCAGAACAGGCCTTCGCCCTGGCAGAGGAATATTTCGAGGATTGGTTTTCAATAGCGATGCAGCGCTATGAGCTAGCAAAGCATGCGATTGAAAGAGGTTTTTTGAAGCCAGCGGCTTTCGAACTCCATCAAGCAGTCGAAAGTCTTTACCATTGCATGCTTCTGGTCTGCACGTTCTATACGCCTCACGTTCACAACCTCGTGTTTCTTCGTACTCAGGCTGAACGTTTGGATCGACGCTTGGTTGAGGTCTGGCCACGGGAACGAAGATCCGACCGAACGCTGTTTGAGAAGCTGAAGGATGCCTATGTTAAAGCGCGATACTCGAAGCATTATCGGATTAGTTTAGAGCAACTTGTATGGCTTGCCGGCCGCGTCGAGGAATTGGGTCAAGTTGTCCATGTGATATGCTCAGAGCGCATCGAAGCGCTCAAGCGATCCGCTGCGGCTTAGAGGCTGTTACGAACCAGCGGAGACGACAGCCGCTTGCTTTATCATTATGCATGCGAAAGCGACGACGTGCAGCCCCGCGAGAGTGTGCGCGTATCGTTCATAGTCTTTCACGAGGCGGCGAAACGGGTTGCCCAGGCGAATGATCGCTCGACGCCCTCCGCCTGCCTTCCAACGATGCTTTGCATCGTCGGAACCTTCTTGGCAGGCTCCGCCCAGCGGCGCGGCAGGAGAGCGAAGCCCCGTTTTGCCTCGGATCGACATTGTCGCCGGTGACGGCCTGCACGGTGCGCGCGAGCCGTTCGATCTCGCCGCGGTCCTCTGCGCTGGCCGGCGTCACATGCAGCGCGAGCAGATGCCCCAGCGTCTCGACCGCCATGTGGAGTTTCGACCCCTTCTTGCGCTTGCCTCCATCATAGCCGGCCCGCTCGCCGCTCTCGGGCGTAGAGCGCAGCGTCCGGCTGTCGATGATCGCGGCGCTGGGTTCGGCAGCGCGCCCCGTAACCAGGCGCAGCACGGCGCGCAGATCATCCACCAGAGCCTCGAAGCAACCCGCGGCCAGCCAGCGTTGCGTTTGCTGATACACTGCTGCCCAAGGCGGCAGGTCGTTCGGCATCCAGCGCCACGGTGCTCCTGTCTTCACGATGTAGCGCAGGCCGTTGAACACTTCACGCAGGCTGTGCTCGCGCTGCCTCGCGTCCTCACGCTGGAGCGTCAGATACGGCACGATCAGCGACCATTCTTCATCGGAAACATCAGATGGATAAGGCTTACGGACAATCGCCATCCAACCCTTTGAGTCCTTTCGGACTCAGGTCCATAACAGCCTCTAGAGCCGATGAACTCCTGTTCGAAATTTGTTGTTGTTCTTCGGACAGCCTCATTTCGGTCGTGTCCGAAACTTGCTGCAAGGTCCCGGAAGGTGATCCCGGCCTCCGTCAGCGCCTCGAGTCGTGCGCGCGAGCAGCTGAATGCCCAATTCTGCCTCCAGGTGCGCCAGGCCCCCACCAACGATCGACTTCGCCGCCAGCGGTGCGCCGCAGCAGTGACTCCGCCCGCATCCGCGACCTCCACGAACGTCCGCAGTTCCTCGATTCCTATGCTGTGTTCCCAAGTGCGCAACACAGCATAGCAGGACGTGACGCTACCGCATTCGGAAATGCGATGGCACCTTCTCTCTGGAATGGCTTCAGAGGTTTAGGGCAACGTCCCGAATGGAGATGACGATGGTGACCGACTGCGTGGTGGGCTGAAAGGCCCTCATCAAGGCCAGCTGGTCATCGCCCGCGAATCCGGCGTGAAGGAACTCAATCTCGAGCTCTTACAACAACCGAAGGAGAATCCCCGATGTCCGCTGATTCACACTCCATGGCTGAGCCCGCGTCGGAGGCATCACCCTTGGCGGTACTGCAATCGATCCTGGCCAACCCAACCGACATGGACTTGGTCAAACGATTTACGACCGATGACTTCGTGTACGTATCACTCAACTATAGCCATCCTGAACTAAAGCAGATCATGCCCTGGGCCGGAACGAACCATGGCACGGAGGGCCTTGTTCAGACATTTGTCGATGTTGGGCGCTACTGGGCGACCGACGATTTCCAAATCCAGGACAGCTTCGAGAATGAAAATGGCGCTGCCATCTTTGGCACCTTCACTTACACATCCATGGTACTGGGCAAAACGGTGACATCACCCTTCGCGGTGCTGGCGCGCGGCAAGGGCGGCAAGCTATCCTACGTGCAGTTCATGGAAGATACGTTCGCGACCGTCCGCAGCTTCCGGGAGAGCGGTGAGTACCTCATCAAGGCTAATCCCGACGGATCGGAGACCAATATCTGAGAGCGGTCTGCTCCCGATGACGGGACCTCCTGTTCCCGCAGTCGTCGAACCTGGCGGGGCTGCGCCGTTCATCGCAGCGGGTAGACCATTGTTGTTCAAGGCGGATGAGCGCGGGCGTCAGGTGGCTCCTCGTACCTAAGGGGCGAGCTGACCTTGAAAGGACGAGAATGAACGCCCGCATCGACCATTCTGCCCCGAGCCCAGCCGACCCGGTGACCGAGTGCCCTCTCTCGCGGAGCGATCGCATGCCGATTTTGCACCTGGACGTTGGCGGTTTTGACCGCGTCGGACTGGGCCCGTTCGGTAGTGGCAGGAACCACCGGACCAACTTCCTCCACGCCCGCGATATCATAGGTCAGTGATGCCGCGCCCGTCATCCAAGCGCTTCCGGTCTGTTGCCATTGCGGGTGAAGCGTCCCGGGTTTTCCGGAGGCTCCGAACTGTGAGAAGGAGCATCCGGTATGAGCAAGATGGGAAACAGATTTTCGCCTGAGGTCCGTGATCGAGCGGTTCGAATGGTTGGCGAGCACCGTGCGGATTACGGCTCGGAATGGGAGGCGATGAGTTCGATTGCCTCGAAGATCGGCTGCACGGCCGAGACGCTGCGCCGCTGGTGCCGCACGGAGGCGGGCCGACGGGCGGCACCAGCGGCGCAGGGCGTCGATGATAAGGCCCGGCTCAAGCTGCTGGAGCGCGAGGTCAAGGAGCTCCGTCGAGCCAACGAGATCCTTCGCAAGGCGTCGGCATATTTTGCGATGGCGGAGCTCGACCGCCGCGAGAGATGATGATGTCGTTCATCGACGTCCATCGCGAGGAGCTGGGTATCGAGCCGATCTGCCGCGAACTGGCGATCGCCCCGTCCTCCTATCACGAACACGCGACCCGCCTTGCCGATCCGGGGAAGCGTTCCGCCCGTGCGCGCCGGGATGACGACATGTGCGAGCAGATCCGGCGCGTTCACGAGGCCAGCTTCGGACTCTACGGCTCGCGCAAGGTCTGGCATCAGTTGCGGCGCGAGGGCCTTCATGTCGCCAAGTGCACGGTCGAGCGACTGATGCGTAGCATGCGGCTGGCCGGCATTCGCCGCGGGAAGAAGACGATCACGACCGTCAGCAATCCCAAGGCGCCATGCCCGCTCGACAAGGTGAACCGGGAATTTCGTGTAGATCGGCCGAACGCCCTGTGGTTAGTCGATTTCACCTATGTCCACACCTGGGCAGGGTTCGTTTACGTGGCCTTCGTGATCGATGCCTATGCGCGGCGCATCGTGGGTTGGAAGGTCAGCACTTCAGCCACGGCCGGGTTCGTTCTGGATGCCCTGGAGCAGGCGATCCACGCCCGCAGACCCGGCCCGGATGACGGCTTGATTCACCACAGCGACAGGGGCGTTCAATACCTCGCCATGAACTACACCCAGCGCCTCGCGGCGGCCAACCTGGTGCCATCCGTCGGCAGCGTTGGCGACAGTTACGACAATGCTTTGGCCGAGACAATCAATGGCCTTTACAAGGCCGAGGTCATCTGGCGCCAGCGGTCCTGGCCGAGCGCATCTGCGGTGGAAATGGCAACGCTCAGCTGGGTCGATTGGTACAATAACCATCGCCTCTTCGGCCCGCTCGGCTACATCCCACCCGCCGAGGCTGAAGCAAACTACTACGCGGCTATCGAAACCCTCGATATGGCTGCATGAGTCAAACTGCATAGCCTCCAGAAAACCCGGGACGCTTCATCGCGTGCCCTGTGCTGAACGCCAGGGCGCCAGCGAGTGTATGTCTCAAAATAGGAGGGAACACCGATGATCAGTATCGCCGCGCGCGCGGTGGCTCTTATGCTGACCCCAGTTGCAGGCGCCTGCGCGGGGCAGGCCAACGCGCCAGTTGCCCAGCACAGATCGCGCATCGTTACGGTCATGTGCAACAGCACGGTCAGCAACGACACGGGTGCTTGCGCTCCTCGAGCCGAAGAAAAGTGCGACGGGAAGGCCCGACTTCTAGGAATCGTGTCGAACGTCGAGATAACGGGCCGGCCCACAGGCCGGCTCTACACCATCACGGCCCGATACGAGTGCAAGAACGCATGACCGCAGCGCTCATTTGAAGAGTAGCGATTACCTTCGTCTTATGCTTGACCCTTTGGGTGTGGCTCGCTTTCGCTCCATTCGCGGTGCATAAGCCCATTGCTGGGTAGGCTTGGGTCAAGAACCTTTTGAGCCGATTCCGCACCAGCGATCGGCAAGTCGCCTGGCTCGAGCAATCCCGCTTGGACGAGCACCGATGCCTGATCCCAATAGATATGCTCATGCGCAAGTTTCCCAAATCGGAATTGCGCAACGATGACGGCGGCCACTTCGATACGCTTGTGGGTCGGTGCTACTCCAGGAAGGAAGTAGTCCATTCGCCGGTCATGCGTGAACCTGACTACCATCTCCTCCACGATCGTATCGCGTCCGACAGTGCGGCTGACCGGCGCCAGTTCCATGTCATCCGGCTGCACCGTGATAAAATGGTTGGCATAAAAGCGGCGCAATTCCTCGGCACCCACGCCGCCGGTCATCGTTGGGACGTGGTTTACGTAAGGATCGGCAACCATGGTGGACATCGTGGCGTCGACATCCTTCCCGACCAATTCCGCACCAAGATGCTGTTCCCACACGGCTACAAGATCGCTTTCTTCCATTGCGGTTCTCTCTTTCCGGAATGCTTGCATGACCGGGCGGGGACATCGATGGGATGACCCGACGATGCCATTCCTGTTTGAGGCGCGGTAGCGTCCTCTAGTGATCAGCTTTGTTGCACAAAGCGGAACGCCGGAGCGAAGGTGGAGGTCTTCGACGTAACCGAGAATCCCCGCTTGCATTCATTGAACCGAAGAAAAATGCGGCTGGAGGGCCCGCTTCTGAGGGCAGCCTCGATTGCCAAGATGACCGGCCGGCCCCACACCATTCGCTAGGTACGAATGCAAGAACGAAAGATGGCTGCGCGAATGTCAGGAGCCGCCGTGCAGTGAACCTCTCGCAGACTTCGTGAAGCAGCAGGATCGAATTTCTTCGTCGACCGATCTGAGCATGTAAGGCGCGGGCGGGGCAATTGACCAGCATTCGAGCCCAGGTAAGCTCGCGCGCTCCGGCTGAGCGGAAGGGAACCATCGGTGCGTCGAAGCCGCTGATTGGGGTTGGATCGAACGCGTCTGAGGTCATGCGAGTTCACTAAACAGTGATCCTGACGAGCGCGGCAGTCGCACCCTTCAGGACGGACGTTTCGACCTCAAGGCCCGCTGCCTCGGAAGGCAGAACCCGCTGAAGAGCGAGTCCATCGAGAACGGTGAGGAGGAGTCGGTCCGCGCCTTGTTGCTGCCCGGGGCGATCGCGTCCTCCTCCGCAAGGATTGAGATCCAGGGCTCGATTCGTAGTGCCGCCTGCCGTCTCATCTCGACGGGCGAGCGGTAGACAGATTGAATTTCGCGGCGGCCGTCCCATATCCGGATCATCGTTCAACAACGGAAAGGAGGTGGTCGAATGTCTCATTGTCCCACGCCGACTGCGGCGCCTGAAATGAGCATGGCCTCCACCGCGAGGGTCCGGCTCAACTAAGCTGGCCGCAAAGGCAAAGACAATGGAAGGGCCGCCTCGCGAGGGGCGGCCCTTCGCCTTTGCGTCGGTTGTCACAGGGCGCTCCTCTTGTTCAGATCTGGATGATCGACTCCGCAAGCGCTTCAGCAGCGTGCCCGATCCTGGCATCGCCGCGGGCCATCAAGCTGGTTTCTTGACCCCGAGTTGACATGTTCGTGCGGCGCCGAGCGGAACGAACGCCAGCATCTTTCACTTCAATGCGCGTCCGGGCACCGACTATTCGCATCGGCAGGTGTCCGCGGAATGCGGGCTTCCCGCGACATAGCATCTGATTTCGCGACGGTGATGATGCGCATCGGTATCGCACGCAGGCGGTTCCGCCCACCACTATACCGCAGGAGTGCTTATCGGCGGGTGGCCGAGTTGCCAGGCTGACCCGCGCAGAACCGATCAGAGCCCGGTTCATCCTGCGCCGGCAGATGCTCAGGCGGAACAGGCGCGCTGGCGGCACGCTCGCAAGGACGCCCATTCATGGCGGGCGATGGTTTATACGGCCCGCTCGGATGATGTGCAGACGAACCGTTCTCATCAATGATGCCATCGTCTGCGGAACCCGCGGTGGTCTCATCGATTCAGCGTGAGAAGGAGAGAATCATGGCTGACGATAAGTCGAAACGCGGCGCCGCTGACCGGCGCCGGGTCGCCGCTGGCGAAGGCTATGAAGTGAATTACTTCGCCCGCAAGCATGGCATCACAAGGCAGCAGGCCGAGGATCTGATCAAGAAAGTCGGCAGCGACCGGGAGAAGCTCAACGCCGCCGCCAAGAAGCTGAAGTAGCCGCCGCCCCACCCATGGGAACGACTCCTCGGCCACAGGAGTCTCGTGGGGATGAAGCAGAAGGCATAGCGCTCGTGGCGCGCACGGCGACCAGAGCGATCCCGAAGCGAAAGGAAGGGCGGCCGGGCTGCCGCAGCCGCGGCAAATCCGCCGCCCTTCCGCCCAGTCCAGCTTGCCACGCTGGTCGATGCCGTTCCAGCCGGCGATCGCTGGCTCCACGAGATGAAATATGATGGCTACCGGACGCTGGTGGCGGTCGGGGGCGGCGAGGCGCGCGCCTACACACGATAGGGCCTCGACTGGTCGGATCGCTTTCCAAGCATTCTAAAGGACGCGCCGGAGAGAGACCTAAGACGTGGCGTCCAATTCCGCGCACCGCTGGCGCTACATCCCTTATCTCCAGCCGGAAGAAGCGCTGCGGATCAAGTGCTGGGATTCCGCTTCGTCAGTGCCCGCTTCGCCCCGCCCAGCGGCTTCGAGGATCCGACGACACCGCCCGAAACGCCGCAGCGCGAATGCATCGAGTTCCGCACCATCGCCTTCTTCGACTGATCGCGGCTACAGCGCGTCGAAATCGATTGGTCGGGTACGGTCAAGCGCATTGGGCGCCTCGGTCATCGGGTATTTCAACCCCGTCGCGCAGTTGAACAGGACGACGCTCTCGGCGCGATCGACCAGCCCTTGCGCCACGGCCTGGCGATAGGCGGCGAGCGTTGCGCCACCCTCTGGGCAGAGCAGCAACCCGTCCTCTCGTGCGGCATCTTCCGTGGCCTGGAGGATCGCCGTGTCGTCGACCGCCAGCGCGCGGCCGCCGCTCTCGCGCACTGCGCGCAGGATGAGGAAATCCCCGACCGCGCGCGGCACGCGGATGCCTGCGGCGATCGTGTGGGCATTCTCCCATCGTTCGGCATGCTCGATGCCGTCTTCGAACGCCTTGACGATCGGGGCGCAGCCGCTGGCTTGGACGGCGAACATCTTCGGCCGCTTCGCGCCGATCCAGCCAAGCGCCTCGAGTTCGGCGAACGCCTTCCACATTCCGATCAGCCCGGTGCCGCCGCCCGTGGGATAGAAGATGGCGTCGGGCAGTCTCCAGCCGAGCTGCGCCGCCAGTTCCAGGCCCATCGTCTTCTTCCCCTCGATGCGATAGGGCTCCTTGAGCGTCGACGCATCGAACCACCGTCCCTGCCGAGCGCCCTCGCCGACGATCGCGCCGCAATCGTCGATAAGGCCGTTGACCCGCCACACGCGGCCGCCCTGGAACGCGATCTCGCGAATGTTGATCTCGGGCGTATCGTCGGGACAGAAGATGATCGTCTCGATGCCGCATCGCGTCGCATAGGCCGCAAGCGCCGCACCCGCATTGCCGTTGGTCGGCATGGCGATGCGGCGGATGCCGAGTGCCTTGGCCATCGACACCGCCATCACCAGCCCGCGCGCCTTGAACGAGCCGGTGGGCAGGCGGCCCTCATCCTTGACGAGCACATTCGGGCCACCCGAAGCGTCCAGCGCTATGAGCGGCGTCTCGATCTCGCCCAGGCTGACGATATCCCGGCTGGACCGCACCGGCAGCAGTTCGCGCCATCGCCACATGTCGGTGGGCCGCGACTGGATGTCGTCCCGCGTGACCGCGGCCGCGACGCCCTCAAGATCGTAGCGGACGATCAGCGGCCGCCCCGCGTCGGACAATCCGTGAACGGTGTCGCTCGAATAGCGCTTACCCGTCAGCGAACATTCGAGATGGGCGACGAACGTCGGGCGATCGGCGGTGAGATTGATGTTGACCGTCATGGCACGAGCCTATCCCGGCGCCCCGCGGCACGATAGCCCGGTTCAGTTGCCGCTGCTGCTGCCGGCGGTGAAACGATCGATGCGCCGGGCGAGCGGCCAGGCGGTTGCGATCGCGGCGAGACAGAAGGCAAGGCCGAGCGGGCCCACCGGCGCATAGCCGCCGAAGAGTTGCGCGATCGTACCCGCGGCCAGCGAGCCGAGCGACTGCGACAAAAGCCAGGTGCCGGTGGTCAGCACGGCGAGCCGCCCCGCGCCGTCGGCGGAATAGGCGAGTCCGAGCAGCAGCGGATAGGTGATGAACCAGCTGACATTGTAGGTGATGAGCGCCGCGGCAAACGCCCAGGGTGCTGCGACCGTGGTCAGCAGCGCGCAGGCGCAGCCGCAGGTCGCCAGCGCGATCGCGATCGGCCAGGCCCGCGGCAGCCGGCCAACCACCGCGACCAGCCCGAGATTGCCGAGTGCGCTAAGCAACGTCGCGAGACTCTGATACTGGCCGAACGTCGTGGCGGGCAGGCCGATCGCGTGGGCGGCGCGCTCCATGAAAGGCCAGATCGCGAGGCTGCCGAAGGCGAACAGCGCCATCGCGAGCAGCACCCGCGCACCATCCCGTCCCAGCAGGCCAGGTTGCACTGCCTGGCCTTCAGCAACGGTCTCAGGCGCCTTGCTCGGACCGCCCGGGAGCATCAGCGCGAACAGTCCGAGCAGCGCCGACAATCCGGCGAGCGCCACGAACATGCCGCTCACGCCGTGGCGGGCACCGACCATCGGCAGGCCGATGTTCACCGCTGCGAACAGCACGGTCTGGACGGCGATGCCGGCGGAAATCGCCTTCGCCGGATGATCGGTGCGGCCGGCCGCAAGATTGACCGCACTGTTCATCAGTCCGAAGCCGAAGCCGGTGGCGATGCGTCCGCCGAGCAGCGGTACGAAGTCCGCCATCCATGCCGACGAGAACTGCGCCGCGACAACGATCAAGGTCGCGACGATCGCCAGAGCCCGCCCGTTCAGCCATTGCGCACGGGGTGCGACGAGGAACATCGCCGCCGCATAGGCGAGGGTCTCGGCCATGCTCCACGTCCCCATCTGGATAGGGCTGAAGCCGAAGCGATCGATGAGACCGCCGACGAGATAGGTGGTGAAATTGTTGCCGATATGCGCCGCCGCCGTCGCCGCGCCGATGCCGGCGAAGCTGAGCGCGAGGTTGTGACGGCTGGCGGCACGCATCGGGTCAGAAACGGTAGGCGGCCGAGAGACCATAGGTTCGCCGTTCGCCCGGATAGGTGCTCATCGAGCGGTTGAAGAACATGCCGAACGTGTTGGTGCGATACTGACGGTCGGTCAGGTTCTTCACCCAGGCGGCGACCTCCCAGCCCTCGCGGCGATACGCGACGCGAGCATCGCCCAGCCACAGCGCAGACTGGCTGAACGCGTCGCGCACCAGCGCACGGATCGCGGGATCGGCGAGGAAGGGCGCTGGATTGATGTTCGTCGCGTCCGACCAGGTGTGGAACCTGTATCGGCTGGTGAAGCGCCAGTCGGTGTTGAACACCAGCGTACCCGACCCGATCGGCTGCTCATAGGTGCCGCTGAGGTTCAGCGTGTGTTTCGGCGCACGTTCGAGCGATTGGCCGGAGAGATCGAGCGGCGCGCCCTGGTTGATCGGGAAGGGTACCGACGCGTTGGTGAAGTTCTTGTACTTCGAATCCTGATAGCCATAGCCCGCGCCAAGCCGCAGCCCGGCGATCGGCCGTGCCTCCGCCTCGATCTCGAAGCCGTCGACCGTAGCCGAGGCAGCATTCTGGGTTCGCGTGCCGACGCTCTGCAGCACGGTCACCTGCATGTCGTCGATATCGTAGTGGAAGCCGGTGAAGTTGAGCGTGAGGCGCCGGTCGAACCAGCTCGTCTTCAAGCCCGCCTCGTAGGAGGTCAGCGTCTCGGGATCGTAGACACCCAGGTCGCCAGGGCTAACGATATAGGTATTGAATGCGCCGGAGCGGAAGCCCCGGGCGATGCGGCCAAACAGCAGGACATCGTCTGTCAGCTTGTAGTCCGCCGACGCGTCCCAGGTGAACTTCTTCCAGGACCGGCTCGACGGCGTCGCCGCGATCGGCGCACCCGCCGCGTCGAGATAGATGCCGCGCGCGGTGTCGATATAGACGAGGCCGGGCACGCTCGTGTCGAACACGTCGCCCGACTGGGTCAGGTAGTCGTAGGCGACGCCTTCGATCGATTTCTTCTCCCAGGTATAGCGGCCGCCCGCGGTCAGGGTCAGCCGCGGGGTGACCTCGAAGCTCAGGCTGGCAAAGCCGGCAACATTGTCGGTCTTCACGTCGAAGTCGTAGGCCGCCCCGTCGACGCCGAAATTGACAGGGCTGTAGAGCCCGAGCTGGCCGAAGCTGTTGGTCTTGTCATGTAGATAATAGGCGCCGAGAATCCAGTTGAAGCGCCCGTCGGGTGCGGATTCCAGCCGCAACTCGTTGGTGAACGTGTCCGAGCTGCCGCCATAACGTTCATGATATTGCGAGATGGGATTGGCGTCGTCGTCCGAGAAGATCAGCGAGCTCGATTTTTCATAGGCGGCGATGTCGATCAGGCTCACGCCGCTGAGATCGACGTCGAGCCGCGCGTCGGTGCCGAAGCGGCGGGCGCGGGTATAATCCGAACCATTGTTGCTGAGCGCGCGCTTGTCGTCGCGTTCGGCATAGCCGTCGAAGTCGGTGCCCCCAGCGAGCAGACCGACATGCTGCAGCGGCTGGCGCTGCTCGGTCTCGCCGCCATGAACCTTGACGAGCAGGCCCGCGGTGGCGCCGAGATCGACATGCACCTGCCCGCGCAGATCCCAAATCTCATAGCCACCCGCCTCCCGGCCGGTGAAATCGTTGAAATACTGGCCGTCGCGATGCTTGTAGACCCCCGCGACCCGCGCCGTTACGCCGTTGGTTAGGCCCCCGCCGATGCCGACCTCGGCCTCGCGCGTATCGTCGCTGCCATAGACGAGCCGGCCTTGCGCGGTGAGGTGCTCGGTCGGCTTTGTCGTAACAAAATGGATCGCACCGGCAGTGGTGTTCTTCCCCCACAACGACCCCTGCGGACCGCGCAGCACCTCCACCCGGTCAAGATCGTAGAGCGGTTCGCTCTGCGCGGAGCCGGCGCTGATGAAGACCTCGTCCTGATAGATGCCGACCGCGGAGGTCGCCGTCGGCGTGAAGTCGTTGGTGCCGATGCCGCGCAGGCGATAGCGCGGCATCGCCGCACCCATCGCGGATTCCGCGGCCAGGTTCGGCGTCTGGCGCGCGATGCCGAGCCCGTCGCGAAGCTGGCGTTCGGCGATGGCCTCCCCGCCCAGCACGGTGATGGAAAGCGGCACGTCCTGCACGTTTGCCGACCGCTTGGTCGCGGTGACGATGATATCCCCACCGGTGTCGCCCGCGGCAACGGGTTCGATGGCGTCGTCGGCCGGCGCCGCGGCGCGCGCGCCGCTGCCGGCGAGGATCATGGCGCCGATCGCGCCGAGGCTTGCGGCGCGTAGCGCCGCCTTCTTGCTGGTCGGGCTCATGGTTTCCCCTTCTTTATTGTCGTTGATGCCGGTCATTGCGTGCGCACACGCGGAAAGCGGGCTGCGGCCTCGATCAGCTCGAGGTCCATGTGGCTGCGGACATATTCGCGCGATGCGTCGCGGTTCGGCTGGAAGTCCCACGCATGGAGCCTGCCGGTTGCATTCGCTTCCGCCACGAGGTGCCGTCGCCCCTGGCTGGCGAGTACGTCACGTTCGATCGCGGCGAGATCCCAGCGGGCAGCCACCTCGGCGCGGAAGGCTGCGACCAGCCCGGCCTCGGCCGTGTCGCTGGCCAGGTTGCGCAACTCGTCGGGGTCGGAGGCGAGATCGTAAAGCTGATCCGGATCGGCAGGGGAATGGATGAACTTGTGGCTGCCGCGCCGGATCATCACCATCGGTGCGATCGCGCCTTCGCCGAGATACTCGCCCAGAACCTCGTCATGCCCCGCATCGCCCGTCAGGTGGGGCAGCAGGCTGCGGCCGTCGATCGATGCGGCCTCAGCCGCCGGCAGCTCGGCGAGTTCGAGCAATGTGGGAAGAAGATCGACGAGCGACACATTGGCGTCGATCGCGCGCTGCTCGAACCGCCCCGGGGCATGGATGATCAGCGGCACGCGCGCGCCGCCCTCGAAGAAGTTCATCTTGTACCAGAGACCGCGCTCGCCCAGCATCTCGCCATGGTCGCCGCACAGGATGACCACCGTGTCCTCGGCGAGCCCGGTTTCGCGGAGCGTTTCGAGGATCAGCCCAATCTGCTCGTCGACGAAGCTGATCGATCCGTAATAGGCGCGTCGCGCAGCGAGGATCTGTGCCTCCGAGGGCGGCTCGAGGTCGTTGCCGCAGACGTGGCGAAGCCGCCGGGAGTGGGGATCGCTGCCCCCTGCCTCCTGCGTCACGCGTGGCGCCTCGATCTCGCTGTCCGTGTAAAGATCCCAGTAGCGTCGGTGGATCGCGAAGGGGTCATGCGGATGGGTCAGCGATGCGGTCAGGAAGAAGGGGCGGTCATCGCTGCCGCGCGCGATCTCGAACAGCGCGCGCCGGGTCGTGAAGACGACCTCTTCGTCGAAATCGAGCTGGTTGGTCCGAACGGTCGGTCCAGCGGTCAGCACCGAGTCCATCGAATGATACCAGGTCGGGCGATGCGCGAAGTTCGACCAGTCGGGCGTCCAGCCGAAATCCGCGGGATAGATGTCGGTGGTCAGCCGCTCCTCGAACCCGTGGAGCTGGTCCGGGCCGACAAAATGCATCTTGCCCGACAGGATCGTCCGATAGCCGCCAGCGCGCAGATAATGGGCGATCGTGGGCGTCGATGCCTGGAATTCACATGCATTGTCATAGGCGCCAATCCGGGACGGCAACTGGCTCGACAGCATCGAAAAGCGCGACGGCGCGCATAGCGGGCTGTTGCAATAGGCCGATCGGAACAAGGCTCCCGAGGCGGCGAGGCCCGTCATCACCGGCGCCCTGACCGGCGAACGGCCGAGAAAGGGCAAGGCCGTCGCCGCCATCTGGTCGGCCATCAACAGGAGAAAGTTCAGCTTCTTCACCGCCAACCCATATTGTCTAGTCACTTAATGGGGTTTAACTAGAGTGGGGCGAAAGGGCGGTGAAGCCCCTGTTTTATTGAGGTTGCGATAAGTGACGTTAATGTCAGAGGGGTTCGGCCGGTTGCCGCTGCGAAGCCTCGCCGTGTTCGAGGCGGCGGCGCGCCACGGCAAATTCTCGGCCGCCGCCGAGGAACTGCTGATGACCCAGGCGGGGGTCAGCCAGCATATCTCGCAGCTGGAGGCCGACCTCGGTGTCTCGCTGTTCGATCGTCGTCACCGCGGGGTTGCACTCACGTCCGCCGGTGAAGTCTTTCGGCAGTCGGTCGGGCAGGGGCTTCGCACCCTGTCCGACGGGATCACCTCGGTGCGCAGGCTCGGGGGCAGCAGCACGATCAGGATCCTGACGGATTTCGGTTTCGCAGCATGGTGGCTGATGCCGCGGATCGCAGCGCTGATCGAATTGATGCCCGAGGTCGAGATCCGGCTGGTCACCGCGCAGTCGATCGTCGAGGCGCGTGAGGACGAGTTCGATATCGGCATCCTTTTCGGCAAGGCCGAATGGCGGAACTGCCGATCCACGCCGCTGTTTCCCGAGCGCATCTATCCGGTGTGCGCGCCGAGCTATCTGGGTGCCCGCTCCGTGCCGATGGCGCCGGACGACATCGCCGGTTTACGGCTGCTCCACCTGCGTAGCGGGGGGCCCGATCGCTGGTTCGACTGGGACGGCTGGTTCGAGGGCGTCGGCGCCAAGCCGCCGCCGAAGCATCATGAGGTCACGTTCAGCAACTACCAGATCCTTCTCCAGGCGGTGCTGCTCGGGCAGGGCGTCGGCATCGGCTGGACGCCGCTGATCGACGCGTTCGTCGCGGATGGCAGCCTCGTGCGGCTTACGGACCAGCCACTGGCCAGCGAGCGCGGCTATCACATCGTCCAGCCGGCCGGAGACGGCCGCAACGACGTCGTCGAGCGGATCGCGGCATGGCTGCTGGACGAACAGGGGATCGGGCGCCGCGGCGTCGACATTCAGGCAGGACGATATTCATGATCGAGCACGCAACCGCCGGATGCGCTCCTTCCGACCGGGCGTTGACGATCGCGCCGCTCGCCGGACGGATCGGTGCCGAAATCGGCAGCATCCGGCTAAATGGCGATCTCGACGCGGCGACCGTCGGCGCGCTGCGTCAGGCCCTGCTGGCGAAAAAGGTGCTGTTCTTCCGCGGCCAGGGCCATCTCGACGACAAAACGCACCAGGCATTCGCGACCCTGTTCGGCGTGCCGGTGGTTCACCCGACGCTTCCCGGAGATGGCGGCGCGTTCCTGCTGGAACTGGATTCCCATCGCGGTGGCAAGGCGAACAGCTGGCATACCGACGTCACCTTCGTTCCGGACTATCCCGCAGCGTCGGTGCTGCGCGCCGTTGCGATCCCGCCTTTCGGCGGCGATACGGTGTGGGCGAACTGCGTGAGCGCATATGAAGCCTTGCCCGACGCGCTGCGGGTGCTGGCGGACGGTCTGTGGGCGGTGCACAGCAACGATTATGACTATGCCGCCAACCAGACCAGTGCCGATCCCGCGCTCGATGCCTATCAGTCGGTGTTCGCCGCCACGGTGATCGAGGCCGAGCATCCGCTGGTGCGGGTGCATCCGGAAACCGGCGAACGCGCGCTGGTGCTCGGCAGCTTCTTCAAGCGCTTCATCGGCCACAGCCAGGCGGATGGCCAAAGGCTGTTCGAGCTTTTCCAGAGCCACATCACCCGGCTCGAGAACACCGTGCGCTGGCGGTGGGCGCCGGGCGACGTTGTGATCTGGGACAACCGCGCGACCCAGCACTACGCGATCGACGACTATGGCAAGGCCCATCGCGTGGTTCGGCGGGTAACGCTGGCCGGTGATCCACCCCGCTCAGTGAACGGTCAGGAGAGCCGGGCATTGTCTGGCGCAAAGCGATAGGGGGCGACACACCGGCGCGCTGCGCCGGTGCCTTCAGGCGCGAAGCGCCGTGCCGAGAAGCTGGAAGAACGCTCGGTTGTGCGCGCCAGCGGCACCGCTCCATTCCGGATGCCATTGCACCGCGAGAACATCGCCGCCGCAGGGCCTGGCCGAAAAGGCTTCCACCAAGCCGTCTTCAACAGCAATCGCCTCTACCGTCAGCCCGGCTCCGAGCCGATCGACACCCTGCATGTGAACAGAGTTCACATTGGCGCGGCAAGCGCCCGTCGCCCGAGCGAGCTGACCGCCTTCGCTCAAGGTTACATCGTGCCTGTGCTCGAACAGCGCTTCGAACGGCAGATGTTGGTTCTCGGCATGGTGCATCGCGCCCAGGTCGCGTGCCAGCGATCCGCCGAAGAGGACGTTGAGTTCCTGCAATCCGCGGCAGATGCCGAAGACGGGCCGGCCTGCCTCGATCATCCGCTCGGCAAGGGCGAGGGCCACCGCATCGCGCCGCTCGTCGAGCCGCTCTTCATCGTGTGCAATGCTGCCGTAGCGATCGGCCGCCACGTTGGAGCGCGATCCTGTCATCAGCAGGCCATCGAGCCGATCGACGAGGGCCACGGTGTCGAGCACCTCGGGCAGCGCCGGCACGAGCACGACGGTGGCGTCCGAGATCCGGCTGATCGGCTCGATAAAGCGGCTGGCGACGACCTGCACGGGGCGATCGACGACCTCGTTGCAGCAGAGCACGCCCACGAGCGGCTTCAGCGCCGATGGCGGCCGCGGCGCGTGCGCCCATCGTCTCACGCCGAGGTTCCGGCGAGCTGCGCGGAGAGGCCGGCGGCCTTGGCGGCGTCGAGGCGGATCGCCTGGGGCTGCGCGACCACGCTGCCGGCCGGCACGTCCTCCAGCAGCCACGCATTGCCACCGATCATGCTGCCGCGGCCGATGGTGACGCGGCCGAGGATCGTGGCGCCGGCATAGATGATGACGTCGTCCTCGACGATCGGATGCCGCGCGAGGCGGTCGCGCGGGCCGACCCGGCCGAGCCCGAGCGGGCTGCGCGCGCCGAGCGTCACATGCTGGTAGAGGCGGACATTGCTGCCGATGATCGCGGTCTCGCCGATCACCACGCCCGTGCCATGGTCGATGAAGAAGCTCGGCCCGATCGTGGCGCCGGGGTGGATGTCGATGCCTGTCCGGCTGTTGGCGAGCTCGGAAATCATCCGCGCGACGATGACTGCGCCCAGCCGATGGAGCGGATGGGCGAGGCGGTGGTGGAGGATCGCCAGCGCGCCCGGATAGGATACCAGGATCTCGTCGACGCTGCGCGCTGCAGGATCGCCGACGAAGCCGGCCTCGACATCGCTGTCGATCAGCGCCCGCGCATCCGCCAGGCAGGTCGCAAAATGCCGGATGATCGTCGCGGCATGATCCGGCTCGAAGCGGTCGCGCGACTGACCTTCCCAATAGGCGAATTCCGCGGCGATCTCGCCATGCAGCAGCGCGAAACCTTCCGCGAGCTGTTCGGCGACGAAATCATCCTCGCGCGCCGGACCGCCGCTGAAATTGCCGAGCCGCGCCGGGAACAGCGCGGCCGCCAGATGGTCGACCGCGCGCGCGACGGTGGCCGGCACTGGAAACCGCGTTACTGCCTGCCGGCCGACCTGGCGGCCGCGCCACGCGGATCGCGCGACATGAAGTTCGGACACGGCGGACGCGATCTCGTGCGCAAAGGCAGCAGGTACAATATCACTCATCGACGCTCTCGGTTCCGGACAAGCCTTCCTGACGACGCGGTTAATTCTCTACTTACCGAGTGGGAAATGTCGCGGTAGATTCCCTTGAGGGGGTGAAAGTGGGATCGGATCCGAGTTGCGGCATGGTCGCTGCCGGGCCGACAGGCCTCGGCCCGTCCCAGCATGATCGATATGGTGAATGCGCACCGCTGACGCGGCGAATAGGGATCTCGATCATCCGCGGTCGCTGGCGATGGCAATCCGCAGTCGCTGGAATTGATCGCAACCGGCATGCAACCGGGGGGCATTCGCTGATAGGCGAATGTTCCGATCCACTTTCCGTGTTTTTAGCGGGCAGGGCGCGATGTCCTAGGGGAAGCGCGGCGCTAAGGACAGCACGGCGCGCATTTTGCAAACGACACCGATGCAGCAGTGGTGGGTCGGGGGCCGAGCCGAACACCTGATCGGCCGCCGACCATCATCAGCTTAATACCGTAACGAGACGCCCGCGAAGAACCGCTTTCCGGGATAGCTCGTCTCGGCCATGCGGATGCTGCCGGAGGTGGAGCGCTCGGTTTCCTCCGTCAGGTTCTTGCCCTCGATGAAGGCGGAGATGCCGGTGCCGGGCACGCGATAGGTGATCTTGGCGTCGAGATAATTGGTCCCGTCGCGGAACACCGGATTGCCCGAGCGTTCGGCAGCGGCAAGTAGATAGCGACTGCGGCCATTATAGGCGGCACGGATGTTGATCGCGCCCTTGTCGTAATAGAGAACGAAATTATAGCTGTGCTTCGACAGGCCGGGGAAGCCGAGCTCCGATCCATCCAGCGTGTTCGACAGGCCGACGTCGGTCGCCTTGCTGTAGGTATAGTTCGCGATCGCGCCTAAGCCGTCGAACGGTGCGGGCAGGAAGGTGAAGGCGGTCTGCGCCGAAAGCTCTACGCCCAGGATCTTCGCACCCGCGCCGTTGATCGGCTGGGTCACGTCGTAAAGCGTGCCATCCTTGAACAGGTCGACGCCGGGCACCAGCGTCCGCGCGAGCACGAAGCTCTTCACATCCTTGTAGAACAGCGCGGCGTTGAGCAGCGTGTCGCGGTTCGCATACCAGGCGAGGTTGAGATCATATTGATCGGCGCGATAGGGCTTCAGGCTCGGATTGCCGGCCGAACAGGTGTCGAGCGATTCATCGGCGATGCCGTCCGCGGTCAGGTCGTACAGGCAGTTTGCGTTGGGCACGAGGTCGGTCGGCTTGGGGCGGGCGAGCACCTTGGCATAACCCAGCCGGAGGTCGAGGCCGCGGAGCAGTTCGAGATTGGCGTTCGCGCTCGGCAGGATGTCGCTGTAGCGGTTGCGGATCGTCACCGGCAGCGTGCCGACCGTAACCGTGCTCGTCACGCCCGTCGCCGGATCGGTCACCCGTTCCCGCCGGATGCTCGACCCCGTCGCGTGGGTCCGCGTGGTCACGTAACGCACACCGGCATTGCCGGTCAGCGCCAAGCCGAACAGCGTCGTCTCCAGATTGGCCTTGAGATAGCCGGCGGCGATGCTCTCGCTGATGTCGTGCGTCGGGATCTGCGCCATGCCGTTGCAGAGCCGCAGGCAGTCACGGTTGAAGCCGCTGAGGTCGAAATAATCGGCGACCGCATCGAAATTCGGGGACAGCCAGGCGTCCGGCAGGCCGGTGCGGTCGATCCCGTCGACATCGAAGAAGGTGCCGGGAGTCAGTTCGCTCGACGCGGCAATGAAGCTGGCCAGCTTCTCGGGCGTCCAGATCAGCGGCGCATTGCCGCCGTCGCGGATGATCACCGTCTGGGTGCGATCATTGCCGGGCACCACCGTCCCGTCCGGCGTCACATAGCCGCCGCCGGAATACCGCAGCGATGTCGATCGCCGATACTGCCCGCCCACTTCGATGCTCTTCAGTAGGCCGTTGTCGAAGGCATAGTCGGCGTCGAGCTTGAACTGCGTCTCGCCGGTATCGACCTCGTCGGGCCGGTACTGCAGCGACGGTCCTACCGGGCGGATGCCGGAGGTATAGGTCGCCGCCTGCTGCGGATCGAAACCGTCCGGAAAGGTGAAGCGCGGGATGCCGGTATCGGGATCGAGACGCACGCGGATGCTCGGGATCGACGCCGACAGCGCGATTACCTTGCTGTCGCTCACCGTCCGCGCCTTCGAGGTGACGGCGAGGCCGGTCACCGTCAGCCGTTCGCTCGTCCAGTCGAACCCGCCCGAAAGATAGCGTGAACTCTGCCGGTAGATGAAGTCGCGCTTGCTCGTCCCGAAGATCGAGCCGGCGCCGGCGGCATCGCCGGTCGCGGTCGGCGCGGTGACGAGATCGATGACATTATTGTCCTTATCGATGACTACCGAGGATGCGTCGATGCGATCGGTCGACTTCAGATCGACGCTGTAATTATAGTCGATCAGCCGGTTGCGGCGACGATTATATTGCCCCTCGACGAACGCGCGCAGATTGTCGCTGAATTCATATTGCAGCGTCGCCATCGCCGATACACGCTCGTCGTTGCGCGTCCAGATACCATAGCGCGGCGTGCGCGGCGAATTATCGTAGAATTGCCGCTGGCAGGCCGCGCGCATGTCCGGCCCTTGTGGCACCTGCCGGCATCCCGCCACGGTCGGGATCGAGCCGTAGATCGGATGCGGCACCAGATTGCGATTGTCGCCGTTGAAGTCGGCCAGCCGCACCCATTCGGTGTTCCGCAGGAAATCGCCGCGCGTCAGATTGTGATCATAGGTGAGGTTCACGAGGATGCCGAACCGGTCGTCGAGGAATTTCTTACCCGCGGTCAGGTTCGCGCGCGGCCGCACCTTCTTGTCGGCACCGTCGAGATACTGGCCCGAAAGCGTGCCGGCGAGCAGCGGCTTGGTCAGGTCGAGCGGCTTGCGCGTCTGGATCGAGACGGTGCCGCCGACACCGCCCTCGGTCATGTCGGCGGTGAAGCCCTTGAACACGTCGATCGACTTGACGAGTTCCGAGGCAAGCTCGCGAAAGTCGACGCCGCGCTCACCCGCGCCGCCATTGCCGAGCAGCGAGACGCCGTTGATCTCGACGCGGTTGAGATCGGGTTCGACGCCGCGGATGCTGACCGCGACACCTTCGCCGAACTCGCGCTGAAGCTGCACGCCGGTCACGCGCTGGAGCGCTTCGCCGATATTCTTGTCGGGAAATTGCGAGACGTCTTCGGCAACGACGGAATCGACGACGGTGCCCGCCGCACGCTTGCGCTTGATGCCCGATTCAAGGCTCGCGCGCGTGCCGACAACGATGATCTCGCCGTCGGCCGATGGCGGGCCGTCCTGATTGTCCTGCGCGGTGGCGAGCGACGGCGTGACCGACAGCGCGAGCGCGACCGATCCTGTCCACAACGAACGATTGTGCATGGTTCCCCTTCGATTTTCTGCTGTGCGCCGCGGATGGCACAGCAGGGCAGGGGAGGCGTGGCGGGATTTCTTTGCACCGCACAATATATACTATAAATACGCTAGAGAACTCGGGAATGGGTGGCAGGCCGGGCATGTGAAGCGCCAGATGGCGACCGGCCATATTCCGACGCGAGGCCGCGCTGCTCAGATTTCAGCAGCGGGTCCCGCTGCAGTGACATTTCTCAACATCTTCACGGTGAAAGCCGACACGCCCGTGGGCGGGCTGTGTCTGGCATGCTTGTTGCTGCGCCATGCCGAGCGCTGGCGTTGGTCCAGCAGGTAGCAGGGGGCACATATGAACGTTCGATACCGGCTGGGCGCTTTGTGTTTGTTGACAGTGACCACGGCCGCATTCGCACAAGAGTCGAGCCGGGTCGCCACGCCGCGCGGCGCCGAGATCGAGGTTATTGTCGAGAAGCCATCCGGCAACGGGCCGTTTCCAGCTGTGATCCTTGGATCGGGATCCGGCTATGACATGCGCCAGCCGATCATGGAGCGTGTCGCCCAGGGCCTGCTGGCGCAAGGGATTGCGGTTTATCGGCTCGACTGGGCTTATCGGGTCGCCGGCACGCCCTTTGCGCAGCAGCCTCGGGACAAGAAGGCGGAGATCGAGGATATGCGCACGGCGCTTGCGCTGGCGCAGAAGGATCCGTCGATCGATCGCGGGCGCATCCTGCTCGCGGGCAAATCGCTTGGCTCCGTGATCGCCTGGCAGCTCCTGCGCGTAACACCCGAGGTCAAGGGCGCCATCCTGCTGACCCCGGTATGCGACCCCGAGGAGAACCCCGAAGCCCCAGCACGCTTCTATCCGGAATTGGGGGCGGAGCGGCGGCCCCGCCTGTGGATCGTCGGCGATGCCGATCCGGTTTGCCCGGTGCCGCTGCTCCATCGCTATATCGCCGATGGTGGCGCACCCGATCGCGTTGCCGTGATCGCTGGCAATCATAGTTACCGGAGCCCCGATCATCCCGGCCGCGACCGGCGCGCCCTCGATCTGGCGGTTCAACTCGCCACCGATTTCGCCTTGACGATGCTCGTACCTGAATCGGACGGCCGCTAATCCAACTCCATGTGGCACAGGTGCGTTGTGTCTCGATCATATATAATATCGCAGATCATGAACCTCCGCCGATGTATGGCGAGTTGCAAAGCACGCCCTACGCGATATTTGTTGCGTATATGGAAACACTCTATTTCCGGAAGGTGAATTGTTGCCTTCATATCTGACGTATTCACTACATATTACAAAATCTATTGCGATACTCAGCATTACTATTCTTGCTCACCGCCCCTTCGACCGATAGCAAATTCCCTACTCATGGAGCGGATTATTTGGGCGGCCATCGGAAAGCCGGGGTCGGTGGGGCGCGCCGCGCGAGGAAGGCGTGGCGCAACGAGTAGGGATCGCAACGTGAAGCCTGCATATTTTCTTTTCACCGCCAGCTTTGTTGTCACTGCCGGCCTGCCGTCGGCAGCCATCGCGAACGAAGCCGATGCGGCGCCCGACGCTGCGGCGGAAGCCGCGCCGGCGCCCGATGTGGGCGGCGACATTATCGTGCAGGCGCAGCGCCGCGCCGAGAAGGCGTCCGACGTGCCGCTCGCGCTCTCGGTGGTGAAGGGTGACGACATCCTGCGCTACGACCAGTTGCGCACCACCAACGACGTGCTCCAGTTCGTGCCGAACGCACAGGCCGCGCAGCCGCATGGGCCGTCGCGGGCGCGCTGGTTCGTGCGCGGCATCGGGACCAACAATACCGGTAGCAACACGATCAACCCGTTGGGCATCTATTATGACGATGTCTACATCTCGGACATCTCGAACCAGGGCTATCCGCTGTTCGACCTCGATCGGGTGGAGGTACTGAACGGCCCGCAGGGCACGTTGTGGGGCAAGAATTCCAACGCGGGCGCGATCAACTTCGTCTCGCGGGCGCCCAGCTTCGATGCGGACGGCTATGCCCAGGTGGAATATGGGTCGTTCGACGAGAAGCGCCTCGAAGCCGCGATCGGCGGGCCGCTGCTCGGCGACAAGATCGCCGGCCGCGTCGCCTTCTACTATAACGACTGGGACGGCTGGCAGAACAATCGCTTCACCGGCAAGCATCATCCGGGCGCAACCGAGGTCGCGACGCGCGTCCAGCTTCTGCTGAAACCCACCGAGACGCTGTCAATCCTGTTCAACGCGCACAGCCGCGACTATTCGGGGCCCCAGCAGGGCACCAACTATGTCGCCTCCACCGTCACCACCAATTCGACGCAGGCGTGGCGATCGGTCTACCCTAACGGATTCCCGACCGGCGGATGGCGGGACACCTATGCGGCCGACTTGAAGCCCGAAAAGCTCGAGGCGCGCGGCGCCAATGCGAAGATCAACTGGGACGGCGATTTCGCGACGATCACCTCGATCACCGCCTATGAGCAGAACAAGCTGAGCCAGGAATCGGGCGGGGTCGCGATCCCGGAGAACAGCCGTTTCTATTCGAATGGCGGGCCGTTCAGCCAGTCGAACACCGAGGGCGAGAGCTGGCAGGTCAGCGAGGAGTTGCGCATCGCCTCCCCCTCGGAGCAGCGCTTCACCTGGCTTGGCGGACTTTACGCGTTCAAGGGTGCGCTCGAGAACCGCGCCGTCGTCGCGAGCTATGTCCGCGGCGATCCGGGCAGCGCAACCGCGACCAGCAATGCCTGGGGCACCGGGCCGCAATTCACCGACACCTGGTACAAGCACAGGATCGAGAACCTCGCCTTTTTCGCCAATGTAGGCTTCAAGGTCAGCGATGCGTTCCGGATCAGCGGCGGCGCGCGCTGGTCTACCGAGAAGAGCAGCTTCGACTGGCAATATGGCGCTGCGAACATTGTCGGCAACGCGGCGACCTTCATTCCGAACCTGCCGCAGATAAACATCGATGATTATGGCCCGCGCGACCTGATCTACACTGAGCGCGCGACGCAGAAGACCAACGCGTGGACCTATGACGTCACGCCCGAATATATCTTCAGCCAGCAGGCGCGCGTCTATTTCCGCTTTGCACACGGCGTGCTGCCGGGCGGCTACACCAGCACCGGCAACGTCACCATTCCGAGCACGTCCAGCGGATCGGTGAGCCTGCCGCTGGCGGCGACCGGCGCCCGTCCCGCGACGTTGCGCGCCAACCAGATCTTCGTGCTCAACCCGGAGAAGATCGATGCTTATGAGCTTGGCCTGAAGACCGCCTGGTTCGGCCGCCGGCTGACGGTGGATCTCGCCGCCTTCTATTACGACTACACCAATCTCGTCGTGAACGTGCCGACGCAGATCGACCCGTTGCCGGCGAACGCGACGGTGCTGTTCCGCAATGCCGGCGCCGCCGAGATCAAGGGCGTCGAGCTTCGCTTCAACGCAGCACCGGTCAAGGGCCTCAGCGTCGCCGGTTCGTTCGGCTATCTCGACAGCGAATATGTCGAAGATTTTGGCGAGACGGACACCATCCTCGGCGCGCGGCCGCCGCGCACCTCAAAATACACTGCGAACCTCACCGCCAGCTACACGCATGGCATCGGCGGGGGCGGCGGAAGCCTGACCTATTCGGTGGACGCGAACTGGCGGTCGAAATTCTATTTCTACCCGACCATCGCCTCGCAGATCACCAATCCCGATCCGCTGCTGGCGCAGGGCGACTATGCGCTTGCCAATGCCCGGATCGGCTGGTCCGTGACCGACGACGACCGGCTGAGCTTCGCGGTCTCGGTCCAGAACCTGACCAATACCAAGTACAAGACCCACTCGCTGCCGGTCAGCAGCGGCTTCAGCAACCAGATCTACGGACGCCCGCGCAGCTTCCTCGTGTCGGCGAACGCGCGGTTCTGACCGGACTTGTCCTTCTCTTCAACGCGGCAGGAGATCCCTGATGACTGACAGCAGCACCCAACCCGTCGACATCTGGTACACGCGCTGCGGCGGCGCGACCGCATCGACCATCGCGATCCAGCAAGGACTGCTCGAACAGGAGTTCGACGCTGCCGAGGTCGCGCTCCATTCGCTGAGGGATTCGACGATTCGCTCGGTGCGCGAGAGCCATTACGACCATTCGATCCAGTCGATGTTCCGCGAGGGCGGCAATATTCCGCCGATCTGGGCGCGGGCCCGCGGCGCTGAAACCGCGGTGCTGGGCATCACCTGGGTGGACGAGTTCCAGTCGATCGTGGTGCGTGCGGACAGCGAGATCCGCGGCCTCGCCGATCTTGCCGGCCGCCGGCTCGCGGTGCCGCTTTACGAAGGCATCACCATCGATTTCCAGCGCGGAGCGAATTTCCACGGCCTCGCCCATGGGCTGGCGATCGCCGGGCTCGATCGGGGCGACGTGCGGTTCGTCGACGTGCCCGTGGCACCTGGGTTGCGGGCGCCTTCCGGCACCGCCGAACTGAAGGCGCTGTTCGATGGGCAGGTGGATGTCGTGTTCCTGCGCCAAGCCTCGGGCTATCAGCTCGCCCAGCATCATGGTGCGCAACTGCGCGAACTCGTGCGGCTGACCGACGAGGCCGATCCGCTGCGCCGGATCAACAATGGCACGCCGCGGCCGCTGACTGTCCATCGTGCCTTCCTCGAGAAGCGGCCGGATCTCGTCGTCCGCTATCTGTCCGTGCTGCTGCGTGCGGCCGACTGGGCGGTGGCCAATCCGGCGGCGGCGATCGAGGCGGTTGCGCGCGAGGATGGGCGCGTCGCCGCCCCGACGATCGCGGCGACCTTCCCGAAACTCGCGACCAGCCTGCGGCCGCGGTTGAGCGCGGATCATGTCCGCGGCCTCGAGGCGCAGAAGGATTTCCTGTTCGCCTGGGGTTTCCTGGAACGCGACTTCGCGGTTGCCGACTGGGTCGTCGACGGGCCGCTGCGCGAGGCGGAAGAACTGGTTGCCGGCGGCACGATCGCCGCGGCGGCCGAGTAGGAGCGGCGCCATGCCGGACAAACGGCGTCAGCTCGTCCTCAACGTCTTCCTGACGAGCCATGGGCATCATCCGGGGGGCTGGCGGCTGGACCAGGCCCCGGGCGGCGGAGATCCCAGCTTCGCCCACTGGCTCGACATGGTGCGGACCGCCGAACGCGGAAAGCTCGATGCGGTGTTCTTCGCCGACTTCGTCGGTTCGGCCGGCAGCGGCCGAACTGTTGGCCGGCGGCCGGCGGGGCAGGGCTTCGAGCCTTTGACCATCGCCGGCGCGCTGGCTGCGGTGACTGAGCGCATCGGCATCGTCGTGACCGCCAACACCAATTTCAACGAACCCTATAATCTCGCGCGCTATTTCGCCTCGCTCGATCATCTCACCGGCGGGCGGATCGGCTGGAACGTCGTATCGTCGCTGTCCGAGGGCTCGATCTCCAGCTTCGGCGTCCAGGCGCCGCTGGAGCATGGAGACCGCTACGCGCGCGCCGAGGAGTTCATCGACGTTGCTCGCCAGCTTTGGGACAGCTGGGAAGACGGCGCCTTCGACCATCCCGACAAGGGAGCGGCGGTGTTCGTGGGGCCGGGGCGAAACCACCCCGTGCATCATCGCGGCCGCTTCTTCCAGATCGACGCGCAGCTCGACATCGCGCGGCCGGTGCAGGGCTATCCGGTATTCGTCCAGGCCGGCAATTCGGATACCGGCCGCGAGTTCGCGGCACGGCATGCCGAGATGATCTACGCTTCGGCGCAGAGCTTGCCGGATGCGCAGGCCTATTACCGCGACGTGAAGTCACGCATGGCCAAATATGGCCGCGACCCGGATCATCTGAAGGTCACGCCCGGCCTGTCCTTCTATATCGGCGATACCCGGCAGGAAGCACAGGACCAGTTCGACGCGCTGCAGGAAGCGGTGAGCTTCCACCGCCCGATCGAGCTGTGGGGACATGATCTTTCGGATTATCCGCTCGATGGACCATTGCCCGACCTGCCCGAGCCGGCAAACGGCAAGGGCCGCTGGCAGCAGCTCGTCACCCTCGCGCGGCGCGAGAACCTCACCATCCGGCAGCTGATCCTGCGCTTCAGCGTCGTGCGCGGCCACCGCGTGGTGATCGGCACCCCGGCGAGCATTGCCGAACAGATTGAGGAATGGTTTGTGGGCGAGGGAGCCGACGGCTTCAACCTGATCCCGCCGCTGCAGCCGGATTCGCTGCGGCAGTTCGTGGACAAGGTGGTGCCCGAACTGCAGCGGCGCGGCATTTTCCGTCACGATTATGAGGGCCGCACCTTGCGCGAGCATCTCGGCCTTCCGCGCCCCGCCAACCAGCACGGCCTGGCAGCGGCCGCCGCCGCGGAATGAGCCCGCGCCCCATTTTCGTCTTTCTCGAGCACGAGGAGTATCAACGATGAGCAACCTGCTGACCGATATCGAGCTCTCCGAGTATGTCGCCAACGCCACGGCCGATGCGACGCATGCCTTCAATTTCCTCAAGGACAGCGGCACGCTGACCGCGAGCCTGATCTTCAACATCGCGCACCGCGTTCCCGGCCACGACACCCTGCTCTCGGTGCGCTTCCCGTCGCCCTGGTCGCGGGACAGGCAAGTGAAGGTCGCGCTCTCCAAATTCTCGGATCACAAGGACTCGATCCTCAACGAGGAACGGCTGGACGCCGACACGCTGATCCATGCGCACACGCCGCACCTCGCGGCATGGTCGCTGTCGCACAAGCCGTTCCCGATCCTCTATGTCGCGGCCCAGCGCCATCTGCTGGCGCGCGAGATTCCCAACCATCTGGAGCGGACCCGCAGCGTTCTCGACATCGTGCGCGAGCGGCTGGACACCTATCCCGATCTCGCGCCGCCGCCGGCGCTGCTGGAAAGCAATGGCGGCGCCAATTTCTGGGGCAAGGGCATCGTCAAGACCGCCGAGCTGATCCTGCTGATCGAGGAATCCGCGCGGCTGCAGGCGATCGCGGCGCAGATCGGCGGGGCGCAGGTCTACACGCCGGGCGCGCTCGATCTGCAATGGCGGCGCACCGGCCTGCTGGAGAAGGCGCGCGAATATGCGCGCGACTACGCCCCCGCCTGACCTCTGACGCGGGAGGCGAAGATGATCCCCATCCATCGTGATCGCTAGGCCGGCCGATGTGGACCTATCTGCTCAAGCGGCTTTTGATGATGGTGCCCACCGTGCTGGGGGTGCTCACCTTCGCCTTCCTCGTCACCCAGTTCGTGCCCGGCGGTCCGGTCGAGCATGCGCTCGGCCAGATCGACCATGCCAGCGCACGCGCGGGGGCGGATGGCGGACCGGAAGAGGGCGGATGGTCCTATAGCGGGCGCAAGGGAATCGACGCCAGGCAGGTCGAGGAATTGTCCGCGCTGTACGGCTTCGACAAGCCGCCGCTCGAACGCTATCTGATGATGGTCGGCAACTTCCTCACCTTCGATCTGGGGGAGAGCCATTTCCACGAACAGAGCGTCACCTCGCTGCTGCGCGCCAAGCTGGGCGTTTCGGTAGCGCTGGGGGTGTGGACGTTCCTGCTCACCTATTTGATCGCGGTGCCGCTGGGCGTCGCCAAGGCCGTGCGCGAGGGCAGCCGCTTCGATGTGGCGACGACCATCCTCGTCCTGCTCGGCTATGCGGTGCCCAGCTTCGTGCTCGGGGTGCTGCTGATCGTGTTGTTCGGTGGCGGATCCTTCTGGGACATCTTTCCGCTCGGCGGCCTCGTCTCCGAAGACTGGCACGAACTGAGCCTGCCGGCGAAGATCCTCGATTATCTATGGCACATCGCGCTGCCGGTGACGGCCGCGGTCGTCAGCAACTTCGCCATCAAGGCGCTGATGACGAAGAACACCTTCCTCGACGAACTCGGCAAGCAATATGTGCTCACCGCGCGCGCCAAGGGATTGTCCGAGCGGCAGGTGCTGTGGAAGCACGTTTTCCGCAACGCGCTGCTGCCGATGATCACGGCGTTTCCGATCACGTTCATCGGCGCCTTCTTCACCGGAAGCCTGCTGATCGAACGGCTGTTCTCGCTCGATGGGCTCGGGCTGCTTGCCTATGAGTCGATCGTCTCGCGCGATTTCCCGGTCGTGCTCGGCGCGCTCTACATGTTCACGCTGGTGGGGCTGGCGATCAAGCTGCTTGCTGACCTTGCCTATGTGCTCGTCGATCCCCGCATCAAATACAGCGCCGAGGACATCTGAGCCATGAACTCACCGATCACCGCCCTGCTGATCGACCGCGAAGCGAAGGTCGAGGAACGTCCGGCGCTCGTTCCGGTCAAGAATCCCATAGCCCGCGTGACGTCGCCACGCCCGGCGACGCGCTGGCAGGCGTTCCGGCGGCACCGGCTGGGTTATTGGAGCCTTATCCTGCTGGTCCTGCTCTACGCGACCAGCCTGTGCGCCGAGTTCGTCTCGAACAACAAGCCGCTGCTGATATCCTACCAGGGCGAATATTATTTTCCGCTGTTGAAGGACTATCCGGAATCGACCTTCGGCGGCGATCTGCCGATCCAGGCCGACTATCTCGATCCCTTCATCCGCGAACGACTCCAGACCGGCGGCAATTTCGCGCTCTACCCGCTGAACCCCTACCGGTTCGACACGATCTCTTACTATGCCAAGGGTGCCCATCATCCCAGCGCGCCGAGTTCGGACAATCTGCTGGGCACGGATCCAACCGGCTACGACATCCTCGCGCAGCTCATCTACGGCTTCCGCATTTCGGTGAGCTTCGCGCTGGCGCTGACCGTGGTCGGCACCTTGCTGGGCGTCGTGATCGGCGCGATCCAGGGCTATTTCGCCGGCAAGGTCGATCTGGTCGCGCAGCGGCTGATCGAGGTGTGGGGCGCGATGCCCGAACTCTACCTGCTGATCATCTTCGCATCGCTGTTCAACCAGAGCTTCATCGTGCTGTTCCTGCTGATGACGCTGTTCGGGTGGGTCCACGCCTCGGACTATGTGCGCGCCGAATTCCTGCGCAACCGCCAGCTCGAATATGTGAAGGCGGCGCGCGCGCTGGGTCTCTCCAGCATCCAGATCATGGTGCGGCACATCCTGCCGAACAGCTTGACGCCGGTGATCACCTATCTGCCGTTCCGGATGAGCGCCGGGATCATGGCGCTCGCCAGCCTCGATTTTCTCGGGCTGGGGGTCAGTGACGCGCCGAGCATCGGGCGGATGCTGCTGCAGGGGAAGGAGAATCTCGACGCCTGGTGGATCTCGGTCGCGGCATTCGGCGCGCTGGTGACGACGATGCTGCTGCTGACCTTCATCGGCGAGGCGCTGCGCGACGCGCTGAACCTTCATTCGGCCTCTCGCCGGGTGGGCCGGGCATGACCGCGCCGCTTCTCTCCATCGAGAGTCTCTCGATCCACTTCGGCGCGCGGCAGGTGGTCGATGGGCTGAGCCTGACGGTGGCCGCCGGCGAGCGGCTGGCGCTGGTCGGCGAATCCGGATCGGGCAAGACCGTCACCGCGCTGTCGGTGCTGCGGCTCGCCGCGCAGGCGGACCTTTCGGGCAGCATCCGGCTGAACGGTGAGGAATTGCTGACCAAGAGCGATGCGGAAATCCGGCGCATACGCGGCAGCGACGTCGCGATGATCTTCCAGGAACCGATGACTGCGCTGAACCCGGTCTACACCATCGGCAGCCAGATCGCCGAGACGCTTGCGCTGCACGAGGGGCTTGGCGCGCGTGCGGCGCGCATCCGTGCGATCGAACTGCTTGCGCGCACCGGCGTGAGGGAGCCCGACCAGCGCGTCGACAGCTATCCGCACCAGCTTTCGGGCGGTCAGCGCCAGCGGGCGATGATCGCGATGGCGCTGGCCTGCCGCCCGCGGCTGCTGATCGCCGACGAGCCGACCACCGCGCTCGACCCGACGGTGCGGGCGCGCATCGTAAAGCTGCTGCTCGACCTGCAACGCGAGGAAGCGGCGCGCGGTACGCCCATGGCGATCCTGCTGATCACGCACGACCTGCAACTGGTCCGCCGCTTCGCCGAGCGCGTCGCGGTGATGGAGCGCGGGCGGCTGGTCGAGGAAAATACCACCGAGGCGCTGTTCGCGGCACCGCGTCACCCCTACACGCGCAAGCTGCTGGACAGCGTGCCCGTCCGCAAGGTCGGCCCGCTGCGCGACGACGCGCCGATCCTGCTCGAAACCAAAGGGCTGCGCGTCGAATATCGCAAGCCGCTGCCAGGCTGGCGCGGCCTGATCGGATCGGGGCGGTTCGCCGCGGTCAGGGATGCCGATCTCCATCTGCGTGCGGGGGAGACGGTCGGCGTGGTCGGGGAATCGGGTTCGGGCAAGTCGACCCTGGCGCTTGCCATGCTCGATCTCCTGCGTCCGCAGGGCGGCGAGATCCGCTTCGAGGGGCGCCCGATCGCCGGTAAGTCCGCACGGGAACGGCGCGCCCTGCGCGCGCGGCTGCAGGTGGTGTTCCAGGATCCGTTCGGATCGCTTTCGCCGCGACGGACGATCGAGCAGACGGTTGGGGAGGGATTGCAGATCCATGCACCCGAACTCGGTTCGGCCGAGCGGCGCGAACACGTGCAGGCGGCGCTCGCCGAGGTCGGCCTCGAACATGTCGCGCTCAATGCCTATCCGCATCAGTTCTCCGGCGGCCAGCGCCAGCGTATCGCCATCGCGCGCGCGCTGATCCTCAAGCCGTCGGTGGTGATCCTCGATGAGCCGACATCGGCGCTGGACGTCTCGATCCAGAACCAGGTGCTCGATCTGCTGGTCGAACTGCAGAAGAAGCATCAGCTCAGCTATGTGCTGATCAGCCACGACATCGCCGTCGTCAACGCCCTCGCGCACCGTCTCTACGTGCTGAAGGAGGGCGAGGTCGTGGAGACCGGCGAAACCCAGGCGCTGATCGCGGCACCGGGCCATCCCTACACCGCCAGCCTCGTGCAGGCCTCGCTGCAACCCTCGTCGAGTGACCGATGAAACCCATTGCGACCATATTGATCGCCGGACTTCTCCTTGGATGCTGGGCGCCGGTAGCGCGCGGCGCGCATGCCGTGGCGCAGTTCGGCCAGCCGAAATATCCGGCCGGCTTCACCCATTTCGACTATGTGAACCCCAACGCGCCCAAGGGCGGCTCGGTCAATCTATCGCTGATCGACCAGAAGAACGGCTATGACAAGTTCAACCCGTTCAGTCTCAGGGGCAATGCCGCGCCGGGTCTGCTAGAACTGGTATTCGAGACGCTGACGGTCAACAGCCTCGACGAAACCAATACCCAATACGGGCTGCTGGCCGACGATATCGCGCTCGCGCCCGACCTGCGCTCGGTGCGGTTCCACATCAATCCCGCCGCCCGCTTCAGCGATGGGACGACGGTGACCGCTGCCGACGTCAAATATTCGTTCGACATGCTGCGTTCGGCGCAGGCCAGTCCGCGCTTCCATTCCTATTTTGCCGAGATCAGGTCGGTCCGCATCATCGATCGCCGGACCGTGCGCTTCGAATTCGCGCGCGCCGGCCGCGACCTCTCGTTCGTTGCCGGCAGCCTGCCGGTCTTCTCGGCGCGGTGGGGCGTGGGCAAGGATGGCAAGCGCACCGGCTTCGGCCAATTGGGCCTGCAACAGCCGATCGCCAGCGGCCCCTATACGATCGATCGCTACGGCCCGCTTTCCGTCGTCTATCGCCGCAACGCGCGCTACTGGGGCGCTCGCGTTCCCAGCCGTCGCGGCGGGTTCAACTTCGATCGCATCACCTACAAATTCTACAAAGATGCGGATGCGCAGGTCGCGGCGATGCGGGCCGGTGACTTCGATTTCTTCAACGAAACGCGGATGCGCTACTGGTGCTGCCAGTTCATCGGGCGCCGCTTCGACCGCGGCGACCTCGTCAAGGAAAAGGTCCCCAACCATTCGCTCGCAGCAATGAGCGGCTATGTGTTCAACCTGCGCCAGAAGCGGTTCCAGGACATCCGCGTGCGGCGTGCGCTCAGCCTCGTCTATGACTGGGAATGGCTGAACGAGAAGATCTTCGACGGCCAGTTCGAGCGGCAGGACAGCCTCTTCGCCAATTCCCCGCTCGCAGCGCGCGGGTTGCCCGGCCCGGCGGAACGCGCGCTGCTGGAACCCTATCGCAACCAGCTCCCGCCCGCTGTGTTCGGGCCGATGGTGCTTCAGCCGCGCACCGATACGCCCGGTGGGCTACGCGCCAACATGCGACTGGCGATGCATCTGCTGGCCGCAGCGGGATGGCGCAATGTCGATGGCGTGCTCCGCAATGCCAGGGGGGAAGCCTTCACCCTCGAAGTGCCCGGCGGTCGCGGCAACGTGCTGCTCGATGCCTATTACAACAACCTTGCCAGGATCGGCGTACAGATCAGGCGGCGCATCGCCGATCCCACTGCGGATCGTCAGCGCCTGCGCCGCTTCGCGTTCGATTTCACGCCGATCGCATTGCGCAAGGCACGTGATCCCGGCCCGGAAATCTGGCGCAATTTCAACAGCGCCGATGCAGCTGTCCCCGGCTCGGAGAATCTGGCGGGCGTGCGTTCTCCCGCGGTCGACGCACTTACGCGCAAATTGCTCGATGCATCGAACCCGGCCGAACTTCGCGCGGCTGCGGGCGCGCTCGATCGGGTGGTGATGCACAATCATTATGTGCTGCCCTGGCGCTATCTCGACAATCACTACCTGATCTACCAGCGGCGGCTCAAGCGGCCGCAACGCGCGCCGCTCTATTTCGGGCCCTATGACTGGTTGCTCGCTGCCTGGTGGGACGGGACGGCGGCGCCCCGCATGGCAGCGCGTCAATGAGCGACGGGGTGAGTGACGTCCATCGTCGGCAGATGCGACGCGCAATGATTCACGAAGGCGCGCAGCCGCGCCGGGACGTGGCGATCGTTCTGCCAGAGCGCGGAAAGCGGCGCTTCGCCCATCTCCGCGTCGAACTCGATCCGGCGCAACCGACCAGCATGCAACTGATCCTGCACAAGGCAGGCCGGCAGATAGATCAGGCCCTGGCCATGAATTCCAGCCGAGATCACCGCATCGGCGGAATTGGCACGGATCGCGCTGCTGGTCGGCACTTCTATCGGAACTCCGGCGCGCACGAACCGCCATGGGCTGCCGCCCGACTGGCCGGCGAGGATTCGGTTGACGCAGACATGGTCGCGCAACGCCTCGATCGAAGCCGGTTCGCCGAACCGGTCGAGATAGTCGGGCGAGGCGCACAGGATCATCGGAAAGCTCGCCAGCCGGCGCGCGCTGACGCTGGCGAGATCGATCGCCGGCGGCGCGCCGACCCTGAACAGCACATCCACCTTCGCGCTCAGCGGATCGGTTGCGCTGTTGCTGAAGACGAGATCGATCGCGACGCCGCCATGCTCGCGCAGGAAGCTCACCGCGAGCGGCGCGACCACGACCCGGCCGAACGCAGCCGGTGCGCCGATTTTGAGGCTTCCCTTCATCTCGCGATGATCCTCGCCTACGGCAGCGTCGGCGGCGGCGATGTCCAGCAGGATCTTGCACCACCGCTCGCGATACAGCGAGCCGGCGTCGGTCAGCACCACGCGGCGGGTGTTCCGCTGCAGCAGCGTCGTGCCCAGATCCTGCTCGAGGAACTGGATATGCTTCGTGATGACGCTGGGAGAAACGCCCTGCGCCCGCGCCGCACCATTGAAGCTGCCGAATTCGGCGACGCCGATGAACGCTCTGACAGCGGCAATACGATCCATGCGACCCTCGACCATTTCTCCACGGCGACGGCTGAGTTCCCGGAAAAGGGAGATTGTCAGTCCGTGGATAAAAATCCTAATCTCTACCGGAAAACTAGTATATAGGCATGGGCTCAAGTGACTGATTCAATTCTCGAAAAAATTCTTGGGATTGGCAAAGACGAGCTTCAGTCATATCGCACCGGCAGTCCGGGCGGCAGAAATCGCGTCTTTACCGTGGTTTGGCTGTCCGTGGCGGGCAGCGCGCTGTGAACAACATCTGGCGCATCGTTACTCTCATACCCGAATATCGCTGGCGCATCGCGATCATCATCGCCGCAAGCGCGATCATCGGCCTGGCGGGGACGGCGACCCCCTACATCTTCCGCCACATCGTCGATGCGATCGCGGCGCTGCTCGCGCGGCGGATCGATCTGTCGGCCGCCGAAGCCGCGGTCGCACTGGCGCTGCTCGGCTTCGTTGCGCTCCGCCTGGCGATCGTGCTGTTCAGCTATCTGCTCGAACGGCAATCGGACTCGCTGTGGCTCAACACGGTCAGCACCTTGCGGCGCCGGGTGTTCGACAACATGACGCATCTGTCGATCGACTATTATGAGCGCACGCGCACCGGCGAGATTCTCGACCGCTTCGGTGCGGTCACCAGCATCACGATGTGGCTGTTCCAGCTCAGCGAGGGCACGCTGGCGACGATCCTGCAACTCGTGTTCGGTACCGCGGTGCTGCTGGTCAAGGCGCCTGCGGTGGGCCTCATCATGCTGCTCGTCATCCCCTTCAACCTCGCAATGTCGTTCCGCGAGGTCCGCAAGACGCGGCCGCTCAAGCGCAAATGGAACGGCTTGGTCGGCAAGATGAGCGGGCTGCTCAGCGAGATGGTGAGCCAGATCGCCACCGTGCGCAGCTTTGCCGGCGAAGCCGCGATCAAGCGCCGCTACGAGGATGTCCAGGTCGAATGGTGGGCGACGCGCACCGTGGAGCAGGCGATCCAGCAGCATTCGGGCGTCCTCCTGAACATCGTCAATACCGTCGCGATCGTCCTGTCCGTCGTCATCGTCACGCGCGGCGCGCTTGGTGGGGCCTATTCGGTGGGCGACATCCTGCTCGTGCTCACCCTCACCCAGACGATGATCAACGGCATCCCACCGGTCACACGGCTGGTAAACACCACGGGCGAGGTCGATGCCTCGGCGGAGCGGCTGGTCGAACTGCTCGATGTCGCGCCGACGGTGGTCGATGCGCCCGACGCGATCGATCTCGGCCCTGTTCATACCATCGAGTTCCGCCACGTCGGCTTCCACTATCCGGGCAAGGCCACGCCGGCGCTGCACGACGTCTCGTTTCGCGTGGAACCGGGCCAGATGCTGGCGCTGGTCGGGCAGAGCGGGTCGGGCAAGTCGACGATCATCAAGCTGCTGATGCGCTTCTATGATCCGCAGGAAGGCGCGGTGCTGATCAACGGCACCGATCTGCGGCGCTTCCGCCAGGCATCGCTGCGCGCCCAGATCGGCGCGGTGCTTCAGGATGTCGCTCTGTTCAACGATACGATCGCCGAGAACATCCGCTTCGCGCGGCCGGAAGCGACGCTGGAAGAGGTCTATGCCGCCAGCCGCGCCGCCAATGCCGACAATTTCGTACGCTCGCTGCCGGACGGCTATGAAACCCTGTCCGGCGAACGCGGTGTAAGGCTGTCGGGCGGCGAGAAGCAACGGATCGCGATCGCGCGCGCGCTGCTGCGTGATCCCAACCTGATCATCCTCGACGAGGCGACCAGCGCGCTCGATTCCGAGTCCGAGCGCCTGGTTCAGGAGGGGCTGGCGACCTTGCTCTCCGGCCGGACATCCGTGGTCATCGCCCACCGGCTGACGACGATCCGCAATGCCGATCGCATCCTCGTCATGCAGAGCGGCCGCATCGTCGAGACCGGCGACCATCGCTCGCTGATCGGCAGGCCCGACGGGGTCTACGCGCAGCTGCATGCGCTGCAGTCGCTGGCACCCGCCGATTGAATTCACCACCCGCAGGAAAGGACGACGCATGGCAACGGCAACGCAAGACATCATCGATCGCGAGGAGGAAGGGCAGGCGACGCTCTCTGAAATCTGGTTCACGCGCTGTCCGGTCCCGACCGCGACCGGTCTGGCATATCGGCGCGGCTGGCTGGACGAGGCCTTCGGCCAGGCCGGGATCAAGGTCCGCACCCTGCAGGAGGAAAGCGGCCCGCTGCGCCACCATCATTATGATCACCGCCTGCCGACGCTCGTTCGCGAGGGCGGCAACATCCTGGCGATCGCGGCGCGGGCGCAGGGCGAGCCGACCAAGCTTGTCGGGCTGACCTGGATCGAGGAACGGCAGGCGATCCTGGTCCGTCCGGGATCGGGCATCGCTTCGGCGGCGGACCTCAAGGGACGGAAGCTCGGCCTGCCGACCTGGACCGACCATGAGATCGCATCGCATGCCCGCGGCTCCAGCATCGCGCGGGGCATGTCGCTGGCCGGCTACAAGGGGGCGCTCGCCTCCGCCTGGCTCACGCTGGACGATGTCGAACTCGTCGAGGTGGAAAGCCGCCGCCGGGTGTCGGCGGATGCCGATGCCGGCCGGCTGCGTCAGCTCTGGGCGTTGCAGGATCTCGCCGACGGCAAGGTCGACGCGCTCTATGTGAAGGGTGCCGCGGCGGTCGATGGCGCGCGCGCGGCGGGGGTCAAGGTGGGCATTGATCTCGATGCGCTGCCCGACAAGCGCTTCCGCGTGAACAACGGCACGCCGCGGCCGATCACCGTGCACGAGACTTTGATCGAGGAGCATTTCGACCATCTCGTCACCTTCCTCGAGCAGACGCTGCGGGCGGCCATTTGGGCACGCGACAATCTGTCCGACGTGCTGACGGTGCTTGAGGGCGAGACCCGCGGCAGCCGTTCCGCGGTGGAGGAAGCCTATGGCAACGGCTTCCACACGACGCTTCATCCCGACCTGTCCGACGAGCGGCTGGCGCTGTTCGAGCAGCAGAAGCGTTTCCTGTGGGTGCACGGCTTCCTGGAGCGCGATTTCGCCCTCGCTTCCTGGGTCGATCGACGCCCGCTGGAGGCCGCCTGGGAACGGATCCACGCGCGCCCCTGAAACCGATCGACGGCCGGCGCGAAAAGCGCCGGCCGTCGCTTCCCTAATGGTCGTCGCGGCGCGATCGCAGCGCGATCAGGATGGCAGCGGTGATCGGAACCACGATCCAGATCAGATAGATGCTCTGCAACGAACCGATCGCACTCAGGGCGCCACCGCCAAGCGAACCGACGAGATTTCCCGACATGCTCGCGAGGTTGAACAGGCCGGACGCCTTGCTCTTGTTGGCGCTGCTGTTGCTGAGCAGGGTCATCGACTGGAAGTGGATCGAGGTCGAGGCGAGGCTGAGCAGCACGGCGCCCGCGGCAAGCGTGGCATAATCGCCCGCAAATCCCAGGCACAAAAGCGCACCCGTCGCCGCGACCAGCGACCAGAGATAGCCACCGCGTCGACTGAACCGCGCGAACAGCCGCCCCAGCAGGAACAGCGACGCCACCGTGGTGCACCCTTGGATGGCGATCAGCGAAACCGCGCCCGTGCGCGGCAGGCCCAGCCCCTTGATCGCGAGGATCAGGATGAAGCTGGAGAACAAGGTCGTCGTCGCGCTCGAGACATGCTCGATCAGGCAGCTTTCGAAGATCGTCCGATTGCGCAGCAATGTGCGGAGTTCGTGCAGCACGGGCGCCTGCTGCTCCTCCGGCGGCGGCGCTCCCGACGCCTCGGGGAAGAAGTTCAGGCTGGCCGCGCCCATCACGCCGAACATGATGCCCGAGGCGATGAAGGCGACACCATAGCCCATGTCGGTGGAGACCCACGCCGCCAGCCAGGGGCCGACCAGCGCCAACCCCACCGTCTGCGAGCCGCGATACCAGCCCGCCTTCGCCTTGCCGATCCGCGGCAGTTGCTGAAGGAAGGCTGTGTTCATCGACACCATGCGGAACGGAATGCACAGCCCGATCAGCGCACGCGCCGCGACCAGCCACGGCCAGACCGCAATGAACGGCATCGCCAGATAGACCAGCATGGGCCCGAGGCTGGCGGTGAAATAGCTGAAGCGCCGCCCCGCCCGCGCGATCAGGAAGCCGGCCGGGATCGCCATCGACATCATCATCGCCTGCTCGGCGCCCAGCATCACGCCGATCTGGAGCGGCGTCGCGCCGAGATGGATGGCGAAGAGCTGGCTGGCGATCCGGCCGAGCGCGATCGAACTGCCACTGACCGCCGCCAGCAGCATGAAGCGGTGAATGAAGGAGACGGGGCCGGGAAGGTCGATGGCGCTGGAACGGCTGGCGGTGTCGTTCACGCCCCCAGCAGCGGCGCCAATGTGGTGAGCGATGCCTTCACCCGTTCCAGCGGGCCAGGGTCGATCCAGTCGTTCGCGGGAAAGTCCCGCTCGATGAAGCCGCGCGCCGCGAGATCGCTGATGAACGCGTCCAGCCCGGCGATCGCGCCCGGATCGAGCTCCGCACGCAGATGCTCATGGACGTGCGGACCGAAGGCGCGGCGCACCGCCGGTTGCGACCAGCCGGTTTCACTGGCGATGTTGCGCACCGTTCCCTCGGAATCGCGCGCCGCCCATTCGCCGGCCGCGACGACCCGTGCGAGAAAGCGATCGACGATGTCGGGCCGATGATCGAGCAGCGCGCCGCTCACCGTCAGCGGCCGCGGCGTGCAGTTGCTCACGCGCAGCAGCGGGTCGGGATCGGCGCCGATATCGACGACCACCGTCGCTCCCAGCAGATGCTCGACCTCATGGCCGCGCACGTCTTTCACATAGATCGCATCGACCAGCCCGGCAGCCAGCGCCCGCGCTTCGCTGGTATAGGTGTGACGCCGGCGGCCGAGCGGTGAGAGGCCGCGGCGGATCTCAGCGTCGCCGGCCTCGCGCTCATCCGGCAGGTCGACCTGCTCGACGTCGGCGAGCGACAGCCCCTCGCGGGCGAGCACCAGCGCGAATGCGCGCAGCGCCGATGCGCGGTTGTGATCGATGGTGATCGCATGGTCGGGGATTCCGATGCGGCGCCCTGCCAGATCGCGCGCGCTGCGGATTCCGGTAGAGGGCAGGGCGATGATCGCCTGGTGCTCGTCGGTCCAGGTCAGCGCGATGACGCGCGTGTCCTCACCGTTTGCCCGCGCCCAGATCGCCGGCACGCTGCCACCCTGCCTGAACGAGTTGGGAAGGTGGTGGTCGAAATGCGAGGCGAGATCGTCGCTGCTGCTGGATTCCCGCAGCGATCGTACCGCGATGCCGTCACCATCGAATTCCTGCTCGAACCAACCGAACTGGGCGGCGAAGCTGAACGGCGTCGGCACTGAACAGCGCGTGTACCAGAGGGTATCGATCGCGTGAGTCACCATGTCTCTTCTCCTCAGGCCGCGCGGACGCGTTCGTTCTGGAGGCCGCTGATCGCGCGGCCGAGCAGCGGCAGGACTTCCTCGCCGACGCTATAGGCTTCCTCGAGATGCGGATTGCTGGCGAGGATGAAGGAGGACGTGCCGGCCTGGACATATTCGGCCAGCCGGTCGGCGATCTGCGCATAGCTGCCGATCAGCCCGCAGCTCGGCCCCCCGCGCAGGATCGACATGCCCGCCCACAGATTGGGCGCGACGATCAGGTCGTCGAAATTGTCGGTCCTTCCCTGGTGCAGCGCCCATTGCCGCTGCGCGCCGGCGGATTCGGTGGCCGCTTCCTTCTTGTTGTCGCGGCCCAGTTCGCCGAATAGCGCCTTCGATGCCTGGGTCGCGGTGGCGAACAGGCGGCGGGCCTCGTCCCACGCTTCCTTTTCGGTGGGCCGCGCGATGATGTCGACGCGGACACCGAAGCGCACCTTGTCGAGCCGCCCGCACCTTGCCGCCGCCTGGCGGACCCGATCGAATTGCTCGACATTGCCGGCAAGCGGCTCCGCCCATACCAGATAGACGTCGGCATGATCGGCGGCGACGTCGATCGCGGGCTCGCTCGATCCGGCAAAATAGATGCCCGGCAGCGGCGTGTCGCTCAGCGGCGCGCGGAAACCGCCATCTTCAATCCTGTAAAGATCGCCATGATGATTGAGCGGCGCCTCCGTCCAGTAGCGCCGGAACACGTCGAGGAACTCGCCGGTGCGGGCATAGCGGCTGTCATGATCGAGAAAATCGCCGATCGCACGCTGCGCCCTGGAGGAACCGCCGGTAATGATGTTGATATCGACACGCCCGCCCGAGACGCGCTGCAACGTCGCAGCGGTCTGCGCGGCAAAGTGCGGCTCGGTATAGCCCGCCTGGTGCGCGACCATGAAACGCAAGCGGCGGGTCTCGCGGGCCAGTGCGGCGGCGACGATCCAGGATTGCTCGCTGATCGCGCTCGTCGGCACCAGCGCGCCGTCGAAACCGTTGATCTCGGCCGCGCGCGCAATTTGACCCAGATAGTCGATATAGGTGAAGCCGTCCGGATGACCATTCTTCAGGCCGGGAGCCTTGCGGAGCTCAGCTGCGAGCTTGTTCCATTCGCCCCTTGTGTGCTTGTCATGCGCCTTGCGGCCGTCTCCGTGGGTAGGAAGGCGCCAGAAAAGCTCTACTGACATGCTGCAGCTCCTATTGTGTGCAAGAGCTGATGTTGATCCCATTAAATAAACTTGTGAAATAAATATGCTGTTTCCGCATGAAAGAATAAATTGCTCACGATTCACGATCGAGAAATTCACTCTTTCTCATATTGATTGATACCGCGTTCCGGCCTGAGTCATCAGGAATTGAAGTAATCATGGGTGAGTGAAGGAATAAGTCGTTCGTGACCGAGATCGGAACGTCGCGCGCGCACACAACAGCCTTTTGAGAGAAGCGATGACTGATTTTGGACGCGGGCGAGGAGCCCGACGCGGCGAGTTCGAGTGAGCAAATTTCGACAGTCTCTGGCCGATTTCGCGCATTGGGCACCGGGCAGCGTGCCAAAACCCTGCGTCTGCGGGCTTGGCACGGTTCGTGCCTGATGATCGTCAGCGGAGGCGCATGATGAGCATCGAATTCTATTCCCGGCTGCCCTTGCATGGCGAGACGCAGTTCATCCCCGGCGACAACCGGAACCGCGGCGACTGGAACCGGTCGCCGGCCGAAAGCACCGGCGCGGTCTCGCAGTTCGAGATCGGTGATGACTTCACCTATATCGACTATCTCTCGCAGGTGGCGCGGGCGGCCGAGATCAACGGCTTTGCCGGCGCGCTACTGGTCAACGCGCCGTTCGGCGACGAGCCGTGGATCGCCTCGGCGCTGCTCGCGCGCGAAACCAAGCGGCTGCGCTTCGTCGATGCGTTTCATCCAGGCCATTTCAGCCCGTGGCAGGCGACGCAGATGGCAGCCAGCTTCCAGCGCGGCAGCGGTGGCCGGCTGGTCTGGAACATCATCCAGGGCGGCTCGGATGCGATGCAGAACGCGCTGGGCGACACGCTGCCGCATGACGAACGCTACGAACGCGCGATCGAATTTCTCGATGTCGTGAAGGGGTTCTGGGCGAACGAGAGCTTCCATTATGCCGGCCGCTTCTACCAGGCCAACGGCATGGGGCTGCGCGGGCCGCTGCGCAAGGCGAAGATCCCGCTGATCTGCAGCGCCGGCGCGTCACCCGCCGCCAAGCGGCTCGCAGCGAAGCATTCGGATTATTATCTGATGCTCGCGGAAGATCCAGAGGTTGTCGCCAGCCACATCGCCGATGTGCGCGCGCTGGCGCGCGAGCATGGCCGCGAGGACCAGATCCGCTTCGGCCTCTCGGTGGACGTCATCGTGCGCGAGACCGATGAAGCGGCGTTCGCCGAGGCGAAGCGCATCTTCGAGGAGGGCGTCCGCGCCGGCACGGTGCAGATGACGGCCGCGCGCAGCGCGCAGATGTCGGAGACCAACCAGTCCCGCTATCGCCGCTACAATGACCGGGCGGTCAATGGGTTCGGGGATCTGTTCATCGCGCCCAACCTGTGGGGCGGGTTCGGCTATGTCGGCATCCCGCCGGGCTTCGCCTTCGTCGGCGGCTACCAGTCGGTGATCCGCAAGATCCGCGCGTTCGCCGACCTCGGCATCTCGATGTTCTTCATCAACGGCTATCCGCATCTGGAAGAAATCTACCGGCTGGGCGAGCATGTGCTGCCGCACTTCCGCTCGCCCCGGCAGACGCAGGCGGAGACGCTGCAGGCGGTGCCGCTGGTCCACGGCATCGCGGAGGCGAACGCCGCCTGAGCGGCGATCCAGGACGAAAACGAAAGCGGCCGGCGCATGAGGCGACCGGCCGGGGGCGGAGCCTTGCCGGCGTCCGCGGAAGCAAGTGGGGATATCGATGAGAATGAAACTGGGGGCGATGGTGGCGACGACGGCCGGGCTGGCGTTCGCACAGGCGGCGCATGCACAGCCACCGGCGGCGGATCCGGCGGCGGAGGAGGGTGAGGCCGGCGTGGCCGAGGCCGCCGCCGAGGATCGCGGCACGATCACCGTCACCGGGCGGCGCGGGGAAGACAGCGTCGTTCCCGATCGTCCGGCCCGGTCGATCTACGGCTTCGAGACCAGCGCGCTCGATACGCCACGGTCGATATCGCAGGTCACGGCGGAGCAGCTCGCCACCGACGTGCTCCGCAGCACCGACGATTTCGTGAAATATGCGCCCGGCATCACCCGCGGCGGCGGGCAGGGCAACAATGCCGCGCCCAGCATCCGCGCGATCGCGGCGGAGGTCTTCCAGAACGGTCAGCGCATCTACAAGGATGGCAACGACCATCCGCTGAACCTCAATGCGTTCGAGGGCGCGGACATCGTCGCCGGACCGTCGTCGGTGATCTTCGGCCCGTCCAGCGGTACTGGCGGTTACGTCAACTATCTCACCAAGAAACCCTATTTCGATCGCCAGCGCACGCAGGTGACGGCGGGCATCGGCACCTGGGTGCCCGGCGACAGTTCCTATTCTGATTTCAACCTGACCCTGGATACCGGCGGCCCGATCAGTGAGCAGCTTGCCTATCGCGTCAGCATCAAGGGGCAACGCGGCGGCACCTATTATGCCAATGTCGAGAATAATTTTAACAGCTTCTACGGGGCGCTGTCGTGGCGGCCGTCTCCGTCCGTTCGGGTCGACTGGAACGGATCCTACGACGATTATTATGATTTCAACATCACGCGCGGCTGGAACCGGCCGACGCAGGCGCTCGTCGACAGCTTCGGCAAGCAATATTATGCCGGCCGCGCGACGCCGCTGATCAACACGCCGGGTGTCGGCATCTGGTCTCCGGTGTTCGGGTCGGGCGACCCCAATGCCGCGCCGGTCGGCTGGCAATTGCGCACCCGCAATGCCAATGCGCAATATATTGCAGGTGCCACCCAGACGACGCCATTGCCTAACGCGACCGCGGCGGGGGCCGGCAGTGTGGTGGGCTGGGTCTATGATCCGTCGATCCCCGGCAACGGCCTCCAGGAAATCTCGGCCTCGACCGGGTCGGGCCGGCCCGAGGACAAGAACCAGGCGAAGCGCTACATCTCGCAGCTTCAGGTCGGCGTCGATCTTTCCGATCGCTGGAACCTGCTGTGGAGCGGCTATGTCCAGCGCTCGATCAACGACAATGATTCCGTCGGCGCGTTCATCTACCAGAACCGCAGCACGCTGATCGATTCCCGCATAGAGGCGCGCGGCAAGATCGAGGCCAATTTCTTCGGCCTGCGCGCGGAGCTTCAGTCCAACAGCGGCTTCTCGCTCCGGCGCCTCAAATATCGCGCGCTCTCTGCGAACAATAATTTTAACTATAACCCGTTCGATCTCACGCTCGATCCGAGCACGCTGACGCCTGCTGCGCTCTATGGTCTTGCGCAGGCCGACCCCAATTCCTCAGGATCGTGGATCGGTACGCCCGGCTTGCCGCAATTGACGTCGTTCGGCTACATCAACTTCCCGCGCATGGTGCCGGTCAATGACGGCTTCTACGCCGAGATCGGCGGCAGCCCGCCAGGCGGCGCGGTCTACACCTCCAACGGCCACATCAACCAGTGGAGCTTCTTTACCCAGCAGAACCTGCGCTTCGGCGATGTCGCGGGGATCAATGTCGGCGTCAACGTCACCCAGATCGAAGCCTATATCAACAATCCGGTGGTGCTCGATCCGGCCCATGTCCGCAGCGACAAGCAGGATTATACGCTGCCCAGCTATCAGGCGAGCGCCTATGTGAAGCCGAGCGCCAACAGCACGCTCTACTTCACCTATGATCGCTCTACCGCGGTCAACACCGGCGTGTTCGGGTCGTTCCTCACCTGGGGCGCGAACAACAAGCTCAATCCGCTGGCATTCGAGAGCATCAGCGAACTTTATGAGGCCGGCGTCAAGCTCGACCTCATCCCCGGCAAGCTGTTCACCTCGGCCAGCGGCTTCGTCCAGTATCGCGACACCACGCCGGATACCAACGGCAACATCGCCAAGGTGCGGATCAAGGGCATTGAATCGTCGCTGCGCTACCAGCCCAGCGAGACTCTCGGCGCGGGTCTGAACGTCACCTATCTGGATGCGATCAACACCTACATCATACCCGGCGGCTTCTCACCGTTCGGCTTCTTCGCCGACAACGCCACCGTGTTCGGTGACAATAACCGCCTGATCGGGCGCACCGGTGGACGCTATGGCGTGCCCGGCGTGCCGAAATATTCGGTCAATGGCTTCGTCGACTATCACCTGGCCAACGGGCTCGGCGCTGAACTTTCCGCTTGGTACACCAGCAAGTTCTACACGAACCTCAGCCGCAGCGTCGTGGTTCCCGACGGGTATCAGGCGAACCTGACGGTCTATTATCGCCACCCGCGCTTCGACCTCTCGGTCACCGTCGTCAACCTGACCGATCAGGAGAATTTCCTGAACGCGCTGACCGGTGGCGAATTCCTTCAGCCGCTGCCGCCGCGATCGGTGCAGGCGCAGTTCGCCGTCCGTTTCTGAGGAGCACGCCCCATGAAGATCCTCTGGTATCTCACCGCACCCGACGGCCCCTTTCCCTGGGAGCCCGAGGGCCGCTGGAAGACCGACTTCCGCCACCTCCAGCAGCTCGCATCGACGATCGACCAGCTCGGCTATTATGGCGCGCTGCTGGGCACCGGGCTGGGTGACGAGGTTCTCACTGTGTCGTCAGCGATGATCGGCACCACCAAGCGGATGCGCTTCCTCGCCGCGATCCACCCTGGGCTGCTGTCCCCGGTCAAGCTGGCGCAGATCGCGCTGACGCAGGACCGGTTCTCGGGCGGGCGGATGCTGTTCAACGTGGTCAACGGCAACGACACCGTGCTGCCGGTGTTCGGCGTCAATTACGGCCATGACGAGCGCTATGACTTCAGCTTCGAATATTGGGATGCGTTCCGCCGCTTCTACACCGGCCAGCGCGACGGCTATGATGGCCGCTACATCAAGCTCGCCCCCGCACCGCCGGAATATGGCCTTGGCCGTCGCGGCGTGCGCGAGGCGCCGTTGCGGACAATCCAGGAGGGCGGTGTTCCTCTATGGGGTGCCGGCACCTCCGACGTCGGCGTGGCGCACTCGGTCAAGCTGCTCGACACCTATCTGAGCTTCGCCAATACGCCACCACTGCTCGGCGAGAAGTTCCGCAAGGTCGGGGTGGAAGCCGCCAAGATCGGTCGCACGCTGGATTATGGCACGCGCCTGCAGATCATCGTCCGCGAGACCGAGGAGGAAGCCTGGGATTATGCCCAATGGCTGATCGACCGCACGCATATCGATTATGCGCGCCAGTCGATCGAGATGCAGTTGCCCCGCGGCGAGACGTTGGACAGCTATCGCAGCCCCGATCCTCAGGTGGAGGCCAATCTGGCGTCGGTGCGCGCCGGCCGCCTGCCGCGCGCGAAGGATCTGGAAATCTACCCCAATGTCTGGGTGGGACCGAGCCTGTTCGGCTTCAACATCCTCTCGCCGCTCGCCGGTACCGCGCTGGTCGGCAGTGCGGAGAATGTCGCTGCGCGGCTGCGCGAGTTCGAGGCGCAGGGCTGCGGATCCTTCATCCTTTCGGGTTTCCCGCTGATCGGCGAGGCGCATCGCTTCGCCGACCTCGTCTTCCCGCTGCTCGATCTCGACCATGGCTTCGATGTGCCGCGCTTCGGCAAGCGCGCACCCCTATCGGTGGCCGCGGAATGAGCGGCGGCTTTATCGATCGCCGTTCTCTGCTGGCCGCTGGCGCGGCGGGCGGTCTGTTGATGCTGCCGGGCTGCGGCGGCGGGAGCGGATCGGGCGACGGCCCCGGCAAGCAGCCGCGCCGCGGCGGGCGGCTGCGGCTGGGCATCATCGACGGCGAACGCTCGGGGAATCTCGACGCGCACAAGCCGGTGGGGCTGGGCAGCACGATCCGCGGCTTCGCGCTCTACAGCAAGCTGTGGGAATGGTCGTCGCAGATGACCCCCGAACTCGCGCTTGCGGAGGAATCCGAGGTCACGCCCGACGCACGTGCCTGGACGGTGCGGCTGCAGAAGGGGCTGGAATTCCACAACGGCAAGACGATCACGGCGGACGATGTGATCTTCTCGATCCGGCGACTGACCGATCCCGCCCTGGCGTCCCCCTATGGCTCGCTGGTCAACCAGATCGATCGCGACGGGCTGGTGAAGCTTGACGATCGGACCGTGCGGATCCCGGTTCGCGACGGCCAGGGCTTCATCGCGCTGCCCGATACCTGGACCAATTTCGGCGGGATCGTGCCGCCGGACTATCATCCCGTGACCAACCCGGTCGGCGCCGGCCCCTACAAGCTGCGCTCGCCCAAGGATTTCGTGCCGGGCCAGCGCGCGCTGTTCACCCGGTTCGAGAATTATTTCAAACCCGGCCAGCCCTATGCGGACGAACTCGAGATCGTCGAGTTCAAGGATCATACCACCCGGATCGCGGCCTTGCTCGCCGGGCAGATCGACATGGCCAACGCGCTGTCGCCCGAGCATATCGGGCTTCTGGAACGGGATGCGCGGGCGCGCGTGCTCGTTTCGAAGACCAACGGCTGGCAGTCCTTCGATATGAACCTGGAGGCGGAGCCGTTCCGCGATCCGCGCATACGGGAGGCGTTCCGCCTGATCGCCGACCGCGAGGATCTGGTGAAGCGGGCGCTGCAGGGGCAGGGGCGGATCGCCAACGATCTTTACTCACCGCACGATCCCACCTTCGACCATGCCATCCCGCAGCGCACGCACGACCCCGATCGCGCGCGATCGCTGCTGAAGGCGGCGGGGCATGACGGGCTGAAGGTGGAACTCGTCGCCAGCCCGGCCTCGATCAGCGCCGCGCTGGTCTATGCCGAGCAGGCGAAGCGCGCCGGCGTGGAGGTGGCGGTGAAGCGCGTCGACAACGCCACCTTCATCGGCCCGCAGCGGCTGAAATGGGGGTTCAGCGGCGGCGGCGCGATGGGCGGCGGCATGCTCGGCCTGTCATGGCTGCCCACCGGGCTGCACACCGACGCGCCGACCTCCGCAGCCAACAAGACCCATTTCCGCGATCCGGAATTCGGCCGGCTCTTCTCGGCGGCCTTGGCCGAGCCCGACACGGCCAAGCGGACGACGCTGGTTCATGCCGCGCAGCGCATCCAGCACGAAAGCGGTGGCATGATCATCTGGGGCTTCTTCAACACGCTCGACGGCATCGCCGCGCGCGTCGGCGGCGTGCAGGCGGAGGAATCGCATTTTCCGACCTGGCGGTTCGACAAGATCTGGGTGTGAGGGCGATGCGGATGAAGAAGATGCGGCAGTGGACGATCCTGGTACTGGCATGCGGGGCTGCGACGGGCGCGGCAGCGCAATCGACGTCGACCTTGCCGGCCCGCGCCGAGGCGGGACGGCCCACCACCATCCCCGCGCTGGATCGCAAGCCGGGCGACGGCGAAGGTCCGTTCGGGCGGCTGGCGATCCGCGGCGTCACCTTTATCGACGGCACCGGTGCGCCGCCGCGCGGGCCGGTGGACATCCTGATCGAAGGCAATCGCATCGTCGACATCGTGCCGGCTGGCGCGGGGGGCACGGGCGGGTTCGATCATGAGATCGATGCCACGGGGCAGTTCGTGCTCCCCGGCTTCATTGATGCTCATGCCCATGGCGGCGGCACCGAAAAGGTGCCGGACCTCGGCTATGTCTACAAGCTGTGGCTGGCGCATGGCGTGACGACGGTACGAACCGTCCCGCTCACGGGCAATGCGATCGCCGTTTCCGAAAAGCAGCGCAGCGCGGCCAACCGGATCGCGGCGCCGCGGATCTTCAACTATCAGGTGATCGGCAGCGGCTGGGATGGCGGCCGCGTCGACACGCCGGAAGGCGCGCGCGCCTGGGTGCGCTGGGCGGCGAGGAACGGCATCGACGGCATCAAATTCTTCAACCGCGGCGGCGAGACGCCAGCGGGGGACACGGCCGCGATCGACGAGGCGCGCAAGCTCGGCCTCGGCACGGTGGCACATCTCTCGCAGCCCAATGTCGCTGAATTCGATGCCGACGCTGCCGGAGCTGCGGGGCTGGGCACGATCACGCATTTTTACGGCCATTTCGAATCCCTGCTAGCCGACCGGACCATCCAGCCGTTCCCGGCCGACTATAATTATGAGGATGAGCAGCAGCGCTTCGCCGAGGTCGCCAATCTGCGCCTGCACACGGTGCAGCCCGGCGCGCCCGAATGGCAGGCCTATCTGGAACGGCAGAAGGCGCGCGGCGTCACCTTCGACCCGACGCTGAACATCTATTCCGCCTCGCGTGACGTGATGCGTGCCCGTACCGCCGAATGGCACCGCCTCTATACCGCGCCGACCCTGTGGAAATTCTTCCAGTCGAGCCGCAGCAACCATGGTTCCTATTTCTTCGACTGGACCACCGAGAATGAAGTGGCGTGGAAGAATTTCTACCGGCTGTACGGCCGCCTGATCGACGACTATCGCCGCATCGGCGGCCGCGTGACGGTGGGCACCGACGCCGGCTTCATCTACAAACTCTTCGGCTTCTCCTACATCGAGGAACTTGAATTCCTGCGCGAGGTCGGCTTCGCGCCGCTGGAGGTGATCCGCGCAGCGACGCGCGACGGTGCCGCCACGCTGTGGGAGCCGGGCGGACAGCCGGCACCGGTCGGCATCGTCCGCCGCGGCATGCTGGCCGACCTGATCATCACCCCAGAAAATCCGCTGGCCAACCTCAAGACGCTGTACGGCACCGGCCACATCCGCCTCGATACCGCAACCGACAAGCCGGTGCGGGTGGGCGGCATCCGTTACACGATCAAGGACGGCATCATCTACGATGCCAGGGCGCTGCTGCGTGACGTGGCCGATCAGGTCGCCGCCGAGAAGCGCCGGCTGGGGCAGGGGGACGAACTGCCGACGCCCTGAAGCGGCGGCGTTGATATTTCACCAGACATCGTCGGCACTTGCGCAAATCGGTTATCGTTCGACACCCGACAACAGCGCGAAGAGCGGATTTTCGGGACCTGCCGATGTTGGCATGACTGTTGCTGAAGTTCCCCCGTCACAATCAAAATATGCGGGGAACAGATGACGAATGAATTCGCAGGCGCAGCCACTGGGCAGCGTACTCTTTTCCGGCTCGCCGCCGGCGCATCGCTGCTGATGCTCGCGACTGCCGCCCATGCCGAGGCCGCGCCTGATGCGGCGCCCGAACCGGCACCGGATGCGGCTGCGGGCGCCGACGACGCGATCGTCGTCACCGCGCTGAAGCGCGAGGTGCGGCTGCAGGATGCGCCGGCCAGCATCACCGCGATCGGCGATGCCACGTTGCGCGCGGCGAACATCGATGCGCTCAACGACCTGACGCGTGCCGTGCCCAGCCTGACGATCACCGATCAGGGCCCCGGCCAGCGCCGCATCACCCTGCGCGGCATCCGCAGCGCGGGCGATGCGCAGGTGGGGATCTATTATGACGATACGCCGGTTGCCGGCCCGCCGGGCACAACCAGCGATCCGGGCGGCAGCCAGTCCGACTTCAAGCTGTTCGATGCCGAGCGGATCGAGGTGCTGCGCGGGCCGCAGGGCACGCTCTACGGCGCCGGATCGGTCGGCGGCACGATCCGCATCGTCAACCGCAAGCCGACCTTCGATTTCGAGGGCAAGGCGGACCTGATCGGCACCACCACCAAGGATGGCGGCGAGGGCTATCAGATCAACGTCGCGCTCAACGTGCCGATCGTGAACGATGTGCTTGCCGCCCGCGCGGTCTATTTCCGCCGCGACGTCGATGGCTGGGTCGACAATCCCGGCCTCGGTCTCAAAGGCATCAATTCCGAGAAGACCGATGGCGGGCGCCTGCTGGTGCGCTTCATCCCGACCGACTGGCTGACGATCGATGGCGCCGTCCACCTGCAATATACCGAAGGCGGCGCCAGCACCTGGTCGCCCGGCGCTGGCAAATATAACGCGGTCAACCTGTCGCAGGTGCCCTATGAGGACAAGCAGCGGATCTATAGCTTGACCGGCAATGCCGATCTCGGCTTCGCCAGCCTGGTGTTCAACGCCGCCTATCAGGACCGGGACACGCTGGTCACACGTGATCCGAGCTATCTGTTCCGCAGCTTCAAGGGCTCGGCCGCGAACTGCCGCACCCGTTTCAGCGCCGCGGTCTGCGCGACGCCGGCGGGGATCACCGCGTTCAACGCCTATGTCGATAGTTTGACGCCGGTCATCTATTACCAGCCGCAATCGGTGAAGAGCTGGACGAGCGAGGCGCGCCTGCAATCCTCCGGCACTGGCCCGCTGCAATGGGCGATTGGCCTGTTCTACGAGGATCGCGATGCCGAGGTTCTCTCCGAGGCGCGGCGTACCGCGGCAGGCGATGGCAGCCAGATCGATGGCGCCGCGCCGCTGCTCCAGCGCAATGTCGTCGACCATCTCGTCCAGAAGGCGGTGTTCGGCGAGGCGACCTACGAACTGGTCGAAGGGCTGAAGATCACCGGCGGCTTCCGCTATTATGATTACAAGAAGGTGGTCGGCGGAGACACCGTGATCGGCCTCGACATCCTGCGCACCAGCCCGACGCCGTTCGCCACCTATCGCGCCGACCGCAATGGGTGGCTGTACAAGGCGAACATCAGCTACGCGCCGACCCGCAACCTGCTGCTGTACGCGCAGGTCGCCAATGGCTTCCGCCCCGGCGGCGTCAACCAGGTGCTGGGGCTTGCCCAGGCGCTGGCCTACGCGCCGGACAAGCTCGTCACCTACGAAGGCGGCATCAAGGCGACGTTGCTCGACGGCGCGCTGACCGCCAACCTGTCTGGCTATTTCACCGACTGGTCGGACATGCAGGTGAGCATCAACAGCGGCACCTTCGTCTATCTCGGCAACGCCGGTGCCGCCGAGATCAAGGGCGGCGAGTTCGAACTGGCGCTGCGGCCGATCGAGGGCCTGCAGTTCAGCGGCAACATCGCTGTGACCGACGCCAAGCTGACCGAGGACCAGGTGCCTGACGGTATCAATCCGGCGCCCAACACCGCGCGCGCGGGCGACAAGATCCCCTTCATCGCGGACGCGACCTTCGGCGTTTCCGCCCAATATGAATGGTCGCTCGGCGGTGACCTGCAGGCACTGGTGCGCGCCGACGCCAATCATGTCGGCAAGTCCCGCGCCGATTTCCGGCCGACCGCGATCGGCTACCGGCGGCTCGGCGACTATACGTTCGCCAACGCCCGTGTCGGCGTGCGCACCGAGACCTGGGGCGCCTATCTGTTCGTCAACAACATCTTCAACAAGGTCGCGCGCGTCGCGGCGGGCAATGTGCTGGGCGGATCGATCGAGACGGTGACGACGGCGCCGCCGCGCACGATCGGCATGAACCTCACCACCAGCTTCTGATCATCCGGAAAGGTTCGCACATGAACAGGATCCATCTTGCCGCCGCGGCAACGATCGTCGCGGGCTGGAATGCGCCCGCCCTCGCCGGGCCACTCTCCGATGCGGAGAGCGGCGCGATCATCCAGTCGGTCGACAGGCTGACGCCGTCGCTCGCCTCGACCGCGCAGGACGTCTGGCGCCTCGCCGAAGTCGGCTTCAAGGAGAATAAGAGCTCCGCGCTGCTGCAGAAGCAGTTGAAGGACGCGGGGTTCAGGATCGAAACCGGCATCTCCGGCATTCCAACCGCGTTCGTCGCCACCGCTGGCTCGGGCGGCCCGGTTCTCGCGCTCCTTGCGGAATATGATGCGCTTCCCGGCCTGTCGCAGGACAAGGCGGGGGAGCGCAAGTCGCTGGGCGGCATCGCCGGCCATGCCTGCGGTCACAACCTGCTGGGCGCCGCCTCCGTCACTGCCGCGATCGCGCTCAAGCAATGGCTGGAGCGGACCGGCACCAAGGGCACGATCCGGCTTTATGGCAGCCCGGCCGAAGAAGGCGGCTTCGCCAAGGTCTATTTCGTGCGCGATGGGCTGTTCAAGGATGTCGATGCAGCGCTGACCTGGCATCCGAGCGGCGCCAACAGCGCGTCCCAGGGCACGATGCTGTCGATGCTGACCGCCAAGTTCCGCTTCGATGGTGTCGCCTCGCACGCCGCGGCGGCGCCCGATCGCGGCCGGTCCGCCCTGGATGCGGTCGAGATCCACAATGTCGCGGTCAACTATCTGCGCGAGCATGTCCCGCAGGAAACCCGGATCCATTACACGATCACCAATGGCGGTGATCAGCCCAACATCGTGCCGGCGCATGCCGAAAGCTTCTACTATATCCGGCACTATGATCCCGCGGTGGTGCAGGACGTGTGGGACCGGGTGCAGAAGGCGGCGGAAGGCGCTGCACTGGCAACGGGCACGAAGGTGACGGTCGAGGTGATCGGCGGCAGCTATGCGCATCTGCCCAACGATGCGCTGGGCAAGATCGTCTATGCCAATCTCGAAAAGGTGGGTGGCTACACCTACACGCCGGAGGAAGCGGCCTATGCCCGACAGATCTCGGCAAGCCTGAACGCGAAGACGGCGCCCGATCCGAGCCGGGTCGAGCCCTATCAGTTCGGCCGCAAGAGTTCGGCGTCGTCAGACGTCGGCGACATCACTTGGGTGGTGCCGACCAGCGGGCTGGGAGCCGCCACCTGGGTTCCCGGCACCGCGCCGCACAGTTGGCAGGCCGCCTCGGCCAGTGGGACGACGATCGGCGTGAAGGGCGCGGTGGTCGCCGCCAAGACGCTGGCGCTCACCGGCGCACAACTTTTCCAGAGCCCGGACGCGCTGGCGGCTGCCAGGGCCGAGTTCCAGAAAAGCCGCGGGGCCGACTTCGTCTACAAGCCGCTGCTCGGCGATCGTGCGCCGGCTCTGGACTATACCGACAAGCCCTGACACCTTTCTCCGTACGCGCGTAACCGAAGGACTTGCCCATGACTGCAGCGATCGCTGGCGGCGCCAACCGTCCGGAAAGGATCTGGATCACCCGCTGTCCGGTGCCGGCGGCGTCGAGCGTCGCCTTTGCGCTCGGCTGGCTAAGCGAGGACTTCGCACGTGACGGCATCGACGTCGCGTGGACGCGCGAGGATAGGCTGCGGCTGGTGCGCGCGTCGGATGGCGGCGCGCCGGCGGCGGTGTTTCGCGAGGGCGGCAATATCCAGGCGCTGGCGGCGCGCGCGCAGGGCGCTGATACGCGGGCGATCGGCCTGACCTGGATCGACGAGGGGCAGGCGATCATCGTCGCCCCGCGGAGCCGCCCCTTCGAACCCCGTGACCTGAAGGGCCTGCGCGTGGCGCTGCCGGGTTTCGCGCTGACGCGCGGCGAAAGCAATGTGCGGGGCATGTCGCTGCACGGCATCAAGAATGCGCTGGCGCTGGCGGGGCTGGACTTCAACGACATCCGCATCGTCGACGTACCGGCGCCGCGCATCGATTTCGAGGCGGTCGACGGCATGCAGCGGATGTGGGCGGGCCTGCAATGGCTTGCGGAGGGCCGCGTCGATGCGGTCTACGTCAAGGGCGCCGCCGCCGCCGAGGCCGCGGCACGGCTGGGGCTTGAGGTCGGTATCGACCTGGATGCCTATCCGAGCCGCTTCGCACGGATCAACAATGGCACGCCGCGTCCGATCATCGTCGATGCCGCGATGATCGACAACCATTTCGACCTGGTCGTGCGCTTCCTCTACCAGACGCTGCGTGCCGCCGACTGGGCGGCGACGCATCTCGCCGAACTGACGCCGATCCTCGCGCGCGAGACACTGGCGAGCCCCACCGCCGTCTCTGCCGCTTACCGCAACGGTTTTCACCGCAACCTGCATCCGGACACATCGGACCAGCGTATCGATCTGCTGCGCATCCAGGAACAGTTCCTGCGCCTGCACGGCTTTCTCGAAGCCGCGGTGGATATCGACGCGTGGATCGATCCGCGACCGCTGGCGGCGGCGCTGGCGCTGCGCGCCGCCCGCCGCGCGGCATGAATAAATGATCCAGAACAATCCAGCTTTTGACCCGTGAAGATTTTCCTATCAGTTGACTAGAGAATTTTCTGTTAGGCATCGCCTTCTACAGAGGGAGGCGAAAGGATGGCTTCGGCGCCGACCAATACGCCCGACAGGGACCCGAAAACGGTGGGCAACTTATCCGCATGGGAGCGCGCGCCGGGGGTCTTGTCGCTCGATGGCGAGAATGCCAACACGCTGGCGATCAGGGCCCGTGCGTTCGTCTTTTCGGATCCGCGCTCGCGCGCGCTGATCCCGCTGATCGAGCGCACCGCGCCCAGTGACGCCACCATCCTGGTGACGGGGGAAACCGGCACCGGCAAGGAACTCGTGGCGCGCTATGTCCATCGTCTCAGCGGCCGGGCCAAGGCCCCGTTCATCGCCGTCAACTGCGGCGCATTCTCGGAAACATTGATCGAATCCGAACTGTTCGGTCATGAAAAGGGGGCTTTCACCGGTGCCGGCGCGACACGCGCGGGATGGTTCGAGGCGGCGAATGGCGGCACTCTGTTCCTCGATGAGATCGGCGATCTGCCGCTGTCGCTGCAGGTGAAGCTGTTGCGCGTGCTGCAGGAACGCGAAGTGGTGCGCATCGGATCGCGCACGGCGCTGCCGCTGGATATCCGCCTGATCGCCGCGACCAATGTTGATCTGTCCAAGGCGGTCGCCGCCGGCAAGTTTCGCGAGGATCTGTTCTACAGGTTGCAGGTGGTCTGCCTGCCGCTGTTGCCGCTGCGGCAGCGGCCGGCGGACATCCTGCCGCTCGCCCGCCATTTCCTCCAAATATATGGGGATCGCATCAACGCCGAACGGCTGGATCTCAGCCCGGCGGCTGAGGAAGCACTGTTCGGCTACGCGTGGCCCGGCAATATCCGCGAGCTGGAAAACGCGATCCATCGCGCGACGCTCACCAGCCTCGACGGCATCATCCAGGTGGCCGACCTCGGCCTGGCGACCGCAAAGGCCGAGAGGCCCCGCGCCGACGAGGCGGCGCTGAGCCTGGAAGACCGGCTCCGCCCCCTGATCGCGCGGCTGCTCGACGAGGATCAGCCAGACATACTGGACCGCGTGATCGGCATCACCGTTCGCGAGGCCTATCTGCGCAGCGAGGGCAATCAGATCCGTACCGCCGCATCGCTCGGCGTCACCCGCAACGTGATCCGCACGCACCTCAAGAATTTCGACCTCATTGCCTGAGCGGAAGGCCGCTCTGGCTCAGGCGAAGAAGCGGTTTGCCGGCCGCGGCAGATCGAGATGGTCGCGCAATGTCGTGCCGCGATAGTCGCGGCGGAAGATGCCGCGCCGCTGCAGTTCGGGTACGACCCGGTCGACGACATCGTCGAGCCCGCCCGGCAGCCACGGGAACATGATGTTGAACCCGTCGCTGGCGCGCGCCTCCAGCCATTGCTGCATCTCGTCGGCGATGCTTTGCGGCGTGCCAACGAAGGCCAGTCCGGAATAGCTGCCTGCCTTCACGGCGAGTTTGCGGATCGTCAGATTTTTGCGGCGGGCGACCTCCACCATGCTCTCTCGCACGGTCTTGCTGGCGTTGGTGTCGGGAATGTCGGGCAACGGTCCGTCGGGATCATAGGCTGAAACATCGTGGCCAAGCATGCCCGACAGCGAATGGATGCCGCTGTCGTAATGGACGAGGCTGTCGAGGTGGGCGCGTTTGGCCCGCGCGTCCTCGATCGTGTCACCCACGACGACGAACGCGGCGGGCAGCACGCGCAGTAATTCGGGGTTGCGGCCATTTTCGATCATGCGCCGCCGGATGTCGGCATGAAAGGCCTGCGCTCGTTCCAGCGAACTCTCGGCGCCGAAGATCACCTCCGCGGTCGCGCCGGCCAGCGCCCGCCCGGCTTCGGACGCGCCGGCCTGCACGATCACCGGCCAGCCTTGGATCGGGCGTGCGATGTTGAGCGGGCCGCGCACCGACAGATGCTCGCCCTTGTGGTCGAGCACGTGGAGGCGATCAGGATCGAAGAAGATGCCGGATTCGACGTCGCGAACGAAGGCGTCGTCGGCGAAACTGTCCCACAGGCCGGTGACCACGTCGTGGAATTCGTGCGCGCGGCGATAGCGCGCGTCATGGTCGATTTCGTCGGTATAGCCGAAGTTGAGCGCGGCATCCGGATTGGCGGTGGTGACGATGTTCCAGCCGGCGCGGCCGCCGCTGATATGGTCGAGCGACGCGAACCGCCGGGCGATGTGATAGGGCTCGTCGAACGTGGTCGAAGCGGTGGCGATGAGGCCGATCTTCTCGGTCGCACCGGCCAGCGCGGACAGCAAGGTGAAGGGCTCGAACGAGGTGACGGTATGGCTGCGCTTGAGCGCGGATACTGGCATGTTCAGCACGGCCAGATGATCGGCCATGAAGAAGGCGTCGAACTTCGCCGCCTCCAGCCGCTGGATGAAGCGCTTGAGCAGCGGAAAGTTGAAGTTCGCATCGGGCGCGGCGCCGGGATAGCGCCACGCTCCGGTGTGGATGCTGACCGGGCGCATGAACGCGCCGAGATGAAGCTGCCGCATGGGGTGCTCCGATGATGCCGGCCGGGGAGGGCGCGCGCTCAGGCGTTCGCGCGCACCACGCTTGCGGTCTGGCCGTAGAGGATCCGGCGCTGCTCCTCGGTCAAAGGCGCGGCGCCGGCCGGATTGACCTCGGTCGCCACCGCATAGGCGCGGACCGTCGCCGGACGATCGCGGATCGTCTCGAACCAGCGCTTGAGGTTGGGGAAGTCGTCGAGCGACTGGCCCTGCCGCTCATGTGACACGATCCATGGGTAGCTGGCGATGTCGGCGATCGAATAGGCGTCGCCGGCCACGAAGGCACGGTCAGCCAGCCTCTTGTCGAGCACACCGTAAAGCCGGTTGGTCTCGTTGGTGTAGCGATCGATCGCGTAGGGGATCGGTTGCGGCGCAGCGGCACGGAAATGATGGTTCTGACCGGCCATCGGCCCCAGACCACCCATCTGCCAAAACAGCCATTGCAGCACCTCGGCGCGGCCATGGACGTCGCCGGGGATCAGCGTGCCGGCTTTCTCCGCCAGATAGAGCAGGATCGCGCCGGACTCGAACAGCGTCACCGGCCGGTCGCCCTGCGCAGGCGCATGATCGACGATCGCGGGAATGCGGTTGTTGGGGGCGATCGCGAGGAAGTCCGGGGCGAACTGCGCGCCCTTGCCGATGTTCACCGGCACGATGCGATAGGGCAGCCCTGCCTCTTCGAGGAAGATGGTGACCTTATGGCCGTTCGGCGTCGTCCAGTAATGCAGATCGATCATGTCATCCTCCGAAGCGCGGCAGGGGAGCCGGATCCAAGCTAGCAGCAGAGTTCCTCAGTTCAAGAAAATGGAACTATTGCCGCGAACAATTTTTTGGCGGATTGACGCGGTCATGCGACCGCTGCTCCATCCAGGTCCCGAGGCGATCGACCTCCATGCGGTGCTCAACGCGCTGGCCGATCCAGCGCGTCTCGCGCTGTTTGCCAGGCTCGCGGCCGAGCGGGCGACGCCCCGGAACTGCACCCAATGCGCGCCGTCGGTGATGCCGAAATCCAGCCTGTCCCGCCACATGCGGATCCTGCGCGAGGCCGGCCTCGTCCATTCGGAGCGGCGCGGCAAGGAAGTGGTCAACTGCGCCCGGCTCGACGAGGTCGACGCGCGTTTTCCCGGCTTGCTGTCCGCGATCCTGGCCGCTTGCGCGCGAGATTGATCGCTCGGAGCGTCACGCTCCACCGTCACTGCCCCAAGCCGCCATTGGGATGCCCCTATCATTTCTTCGTTCATTCTCTAGTTAAAAGATAGGCTATTGCCGCCTCAATGGCAAAGCCGAAGGGGTTAGTGAATGAAAAGGTTGGGAACGGCGCTGGTAGTGACGAGTGCGCTGGCCAGCGGCATCCATGCTTCGGCGGCCCATGCGCAGACCGAATCGGCCGCTGCGGACGCGGGCGAGGCAGCGGAAACCGGTGCCGACGATTCCGACATCGTCGTGACCGGCACCCGCGTTGCCGGCCGATCCCGCCTCGATTCCGCGTCGCCCGTCGACGTTCTGGGCGGGCCGGCGTTGCGCCAGCAGGGTACCACCGAACTGGCCTCGGCACTGGCGGCGGTCGCGCCGTCGATCGATTTTCCACGCCCGTCCGCGGTCGATGGCACTGATGCCATTCGTCCGGCAACCCTGCGCGGCCTCGCGCCAGACCAGACGCTCGTGCTGATCAACGGCGTCCGCGCCAACAGTTCGGCATTGCTCAACACCAACGGTTCGGTGGGCCGGGGCTCGTCCGCAGTTGACCTCAACACCATCCCTTCGGTGGCGATCGAGCAGATCGAGGTGCTGCGGGACGGCGCCTCGGCGCAATATGGGTCTGACGCGATCGCCGGCGTGGTCAATTTGCGGCTGCGTGAGGCGCAATCCGGCGGCGGCGCCAGCCTGACCTATGGCTTTTACGACACGGAGATCGAAACCGCGCGCGGTCGGCGCAACACGACCGGCGAGCATGCCTTCACCGCCTCCGCCTGGCAGGGCGCGCGGCTGGGCGAGGATGGCTTCGTCACGATTTCCGGCGAGTTCCTCAAGCGCCAGGCGACCAACCGTGCGGATTTTGATCCGCGCGTGTCGCCGCTGCGGATCACCGGCCGCTTCGGCGATCCCGAAGTCGAGCAATATACCGGCTGGATCAACGCCGGCATCGCGCTGGCGGACAGCCTGCAACTCTATGGCTGGGTCGGCTATCAGGACCGTGACAGCCGCAGCGCCGCCTTTCCGCGCTTGCCGTCCGCGGCGGGCGCCGTGTCGGGCATTTACCCCGACGGTTTCCTGCCGATCATCCAGACCAAGTCGGAGAATCTCAACACCACGCTCGGCCTCAAGGGCGATATCGGCGCGTGGAACCTTGATCTCAGTCTCAGCTATGGCCGTAACGAGATCGATTTCTACACGCGCAATTCGGCGAACTACAGCTTCGGCAACGCCTCGCCGACCGACTTCTACGACGGCAAGGTCGCCTATGACCAACTCGTTGGCGGAATCGACGTGTCCCGCCGGTTCGACGTCTTCCAGTCGCTCAATCTCGCCTTCGGCGTCGAGTTCCGGCGCGAAGGCTACAGGATCGGCGCCGGCGAGCCGGCCTCCTACGGCTATCCGACGACGGGCGCGATCGCGGGGCAGGCGCCCGGCGCGCAAGGCTTCGTCGGCTTCTCGCCGCTCAACGAGATCGAGCGGAGCCGCCACAACGTCAGCGGCTATATCGATCTCGAAGCGCAGGTGACCGATGCGTTTCTCGTCGGGCTCGCCGGCCGCGCGGAGCATTATTCGGATTTCGGCGAGACCGCGACCGGCAAGCTCTCGCTGCGCTATGATATCGCGCGCTGGTTCGCGTTGCGCGGCACGGCGTCCACGGGCTTTCGCGCGCCAAGCCTCCAGCAGCAATATTTCACCTCGATCGCATCGGTCGTGCAGAATGGCGTGCCGATCCTCACCGGCACCTTCCCGTCGACCAGCCCGGTCGCGGCGGCGCTGGGCGGCCGGCCGCTCGATCCGGAGAAGTCGACCAACTTCTCGGTCGGCACGGTCATTCGCGCCGGCGGGTTCGACCTGACCGTCGACGCCTATCACATCAAGATCCGCGACCAGCTCGGCCTGTCCGAGAACATCCAGGCTTCGTTCAGCCCGCAGGTGGCGGCGATCCTGGCGCCGTTCAACGTGCCGTCCGCGCGCTTCTTCATCAACGGCCTCGCCTCCACCACCAAGGGCATCGACGCCGTCGCGCATTACCGGCTGGCCACGGCGGCGGCCGGCGCCTTCGATTTCACCGTCGCCGGCAATCTCAACGATACCGAAGTGACGCGCGTGCCGACCTCGACCGCGACGATCGATCCCGCGCCGGTGCTGTTCGCGCGCAGCCGCATCCTGACACTGGAAGACGGCACGCCCGGCACCAAGATCACCGGCGCGCTCGAATGGTCGCTCGATGGCCTCGGTGCCACCGCGCGCGTGACCTATTATGGCGACGTCAACCAGCCCGGCACGGCGGCGAACGGTTCGGCCGACATTCATACCGGCCGGCATGCGATCACCGATTTCGAACTGCGCTACCAGCCGGTGAAGGGCGGGCAGATCGCGTTCGGCGCCAGCAACCTGTTCGATGTTTATCCGGATGCCACGATCGCCGCGAACAACAGCACCGGCGTGGTCGGCTTCCCCTATTACTCGCCGTTCGGCTTCGGTGGCCGCTATCTCTACGTGCGCGCCGGGCTCAACTGGTAGGCCCTGTCGGGCCGCGGGCCGCGCCGCGGGGGAGGGGCGGCCCGCAATATATGTCGAGAAACTGAGAGACGCTGCTTCAAGCGAAGGAGGAGTCATGCGGATGAACCTGTGCCGTGCCCTGCTGCTCACCGCGGCTTTACTGGCACCCCTATCTGTGCCGGCGATGGCGCAGTCGCTGGTCTTCGATCCCCATGTCGATCTGCCGGCATCGGCGGCGGCGCCCGAATGGTCGGGCGGCAGCGACCCCGCGTCGCAGTTCGATGTCGATCGCGCGCGCCGTGGCGGCCTTACCGCGATCGGCCTCGCGCTGTTCGTGCCGCAGGGCGAACGCACGCCGGCGGCACTCGTCGAGGCGCGCTGGGGGCTGCTCGCCCGTCACGATGCCATCGTCGCGATCGCCAAGGCCGACCCGGGGCGCGTGGAGCGCGCCGCCACGCCGGCGGATGTCCGCCGGATCGTCGCTACGGGCAAGCTGGCGCTGGTCGAAACATTGCTGAACGCATGGCCGCTCGGCGAGGATCTCGACGAGATCGATCGCTGGCACGCGCGCGGCGTGAGCATCTTCGGCTTCGTCCATGCCGGCAACAACCAATTCGCCGACTCCTCGCGCCCGGCGCTGCCGCGCGGCGAGCGGCCTGATGAGAATGGCGGCCTCTCACCGCTCGGCCGGTCGGCGGTAAAACGGCTGAACGACCTCGGCGTGCTGATCGATGCGTCCCAGCTGTCCGACAAGGCGTTCGACCAGTTGCTGTCGGCGAGCCGGGCGCCGGTAATTGCCAGCCATTCGGACGTGCGCGCGCTGGTCGATGTGTCGCGCAACCTGAGCGATGCGCAGCTGGATGCGCTGAAGGCAAAGGGCGGGGTGATCGCGATCAACGCCTTCAGCGCCTATCTGCGACCCGATGCACCGGCCACCCGCGATGCCATCGCTGCGCTCCAGCGCGAATTCGGCGCGTCTCCCGGCGGCAATCCCGCGCTCAGCGGCGCGCAGCAGGCGGAGTATACGCGGCGCTATTACGCGATCCGGGCGAAGGAGCCAAAGGCGACGCTCGCCGAACTCGCCAACGCCATCGACTATGCGGTCAAGCGGATCGGCGTCGATCATGTCGCGATCTCGTCGGACTTCAACCATGGCGGCGGCGTGGCCGGTTGGGCCGATGTCGGCGAGACCGCCAACGTCACCGCGGAACTCAGGCGGCGCGGCTATGACGACGCCGCCATCGCCAAACTGTGGGGCGGCAATCTGCTGCGCGCCTGGCAGGCGGCGATCGACGCGCGCGACCCCGCCTATCGCGCGGCACACTGAGCGCGCGGATAATCCTGCTTTCCATCGGGGAATATTTCCTCGCTTCAAACTCTAGTTAAACAATAGAGAATTGCGACTCCCAATCATCGACGAAGGAGTCGCTTCATGTCGCTCAAGCTGGCAGACATCGTCCCGGATTTCACGCAGGATTCCACCGAGGGGGCGCTCCATTTCTACAAGTGGGCAGGCGAGAGCTGGGTAGTGCTGTTCTCGCACCCGAAGGATTTCACACCGGTGTGCACGACCGAACTCGGCACCGTCGCGCGGCTGAAGCCCGAGTTCGACCGGCGCGGCGTGAAGGTGGTCGGGCTTTCGGTGGACCCCGCCGAAAGCCATGAGCGCTGGGCCGACGATATCGAGGGGACGCAGGGTACTCGGCTTGACTTCCCGTTGATCGCGGATCATGACCGCAGCGTTTCCAATCTGCTCGGACTGATCCACCCCAACGCGTCCGATACCACCACGGTCCGCAGCGTGCTGGTGATCGATCCGGCGAGGAAGCTGCGCCTGACCCTGACCTATCCGGCGTCGACCGGGCGCAACTTCGACGAGATCCTGCGCACGATCGACAGCCTGCAACTCACCGATCGCCACAAGGTGGCGACCCCGGCGGACTGGAAGCAGGGCGAGGACGTCATCATCGTGCCGTCGCTGGACGACGCGGCGGCGCGCAAGCTGTTCCCGGACGGCTGGACGACGCACAAGCCCTATCTGCGCACCGTACCGCAGCCGCAGGACACGGCCGAATAGCGCCAGCCTGCCGTGACGTAGGTGTGCGCTGGACAGATCCGCGCACGCCACCGCGCCGATGCTGATGCTTTTTCAACAGCCACGCCGCGCCATGCCGCGATCATCGAGCAAATGCGCGGCTGGCACGTCCCTTGCTGAGCATCCACCAGCGCAGACCCTGCCTTTCGGGAGACTTTCATGGCCACTGCCATTCAGATCGATCAGCCGCTCAATTCGGCGGTCACCGACTTCGTCGACGAATTCCTCGCGCAGGCGGCGGACATCTTTCGCGGCTATCGCGCGGTCGGCACGCTGACCGCCAACGGCACGGTCAACTTCATCGAGCGCGTGCCCGGCGAGGATCTGCTGGTCTCCACTAGCCTGCCGCACCCGTTCGACCATGACAAACCGCTCAGCGCGTCGGTGGTCGGGCTGGACGGCACCGTCCATCTCGGACGCGGGGCCAACCGCTACCTCAAGGTATTCAACGCGCAGCCGACGATCACCTCGCTCAGTCACGTCCATTCGCCCAACCTCGCGGCGTGGGCGCAGACGCATCGCAGCCTGCCGATCAGCTATGTACCGGTGCAGCGCTACCACCTCGCCCGCGAACTGCCGGTCTATGTCGATCGCCGGCAGGACGAGCAGGATTTCATCCTCGACTCGCTCGCCGCCAATCCCTTCACCCCGGCGATCATCGAGGCCAATGGCGGCGCCACCGTGTGGGGCTGGAAGGGCCTGCGCGACCTCGCCGAGTTCATCCTGCTGCTGGAGGAGGGCGCCGACATCCAGATCCGCGCGCAGGCGCTGGGCGGATCGCGTCCCTATGGCCCCGGCGTGCTGCGCCAGCAGTGGCGGATGAGCGGCCGCATCGAGGAAGCGCGCGCGCTCAACCTGCTGCCCGCCACCGATCTCGGCTGAGGGGCAGGCAGCATGTCGCGACCCGTCAAGCTCCTCTGGTATCTCACCGCGCCGGACGGCCCCTATCCCTGGGCGCCGGAAGGCCGGTGGGAAACCGGCTTCGACCATCTCCAGCAACTGGCGATCACCATCGATCGCCTCGGCTTCTACGGCGCGCTGCTGGGCTCGAGCGCGTTCGAGAGCCTGGCGGTGGCCGCGGCGATGATCCCCGCTACGGAGCGCATGCGCTTCCTCGTCGCGCAGCACCCGGGCGAGCTTTCGCCGGCGGTGCTCGCCAAATATGCGCAGAGCTTCGATCATTTCTCCAACGGCCGCCTGCTGTTCAACGTCGTCAACGGCAATGATGCCGGCCTCGCCGCGCTCGGCATCCATTATCCGCACGACGAGCGCTACGATTTCAGCTTCGAATATTGGGACGCGTTCCGCCGCGTCTATGGCGGCGACCGGTCCGGCTATGACGGCCGGCATGTGAAGCTGGCCCCGCGCGGCGAGGGCGCCGCGCCGATGTCGGTCTGGGCGGGCCCCTACCAGCCGGCGGGCGTGCCGCTGTGGGGCGCCGGCACGTCAGCGCCGGGCGTCGCTCATTCGGTGAAGCTGCTCGACACTTATCTCAGCTTCGCCAGCACCCCGCCATTGCTGGGCGACAAGTTCCGCCGCGTCGGTGCGGAGGCGGCGAAGATCGGCCGCAGCCTCGACTACGGCACCCGCCTTCAGGTGATCGTGCGCGAAACCGAGGAAGAGGCATGGGCGCATGCCGAGTGGCTGCTCTCGCGCTCCTCGCTCGACCATGCCCGCCGTTCGATCGCGATGCGGCTGCCGCCGGGCGAGACGCTGGAGACCTATCGCAGCGAAGACCCGCTGATCGAACGCAATCTGGAGTCAGTGCGTCAGGGGCGGTTGCCGAGCGCGCGCGATCTGGAGATCTACCCGAATGTCTGGGTCGGGCCGGCCTGGTTCGGCTTCGACATCATGGGGCCGGCTTCGGGCACGACCTTGGTGGGATCGGCGGAGAATGTCGCGGCGCGGATCCGCGAATATGCCGATCAGGGCACCAGCGCGTTCATTCTCTCGGGCTTCCCGCTGATCGCCGAGGCGCATCGCGTGGCGGACCTGCTGTTCCCGCTGCTCGACCTCGATCACGGCTTCGACGTGCCGTCGCTGCGCGTGCCGCGCCCCGCCGAACCGTCCGCCCGCCATGACAAGCAGGCGCCGGGCGCCGTCGAACGGCTGGTTGCATGAGCACGGACGCGCGCCGGCTCGGCCTGCCGGTGGTGAAGGCGCCCGATGCGGGCGTGCGGACGGTACCGCTGCCCGCACCGGCAGCCCTCGAAGTGGCGAATGTCGGCGCGCGTGACGGCATCGTCATTCCCGGATGGCTGCCCTGGCTGGGCCTGCGGCTGCTGTCGGGTGTGGCGACGATGCTGGTGATCAGCCTCCTCGTCTTCATCGCCACCCAGGCGCTGCCGTCCGATCCGGCGCGGGTGATCCTTGGGGCGGATGCCTCGGAAGAGAGCGTACGGACATTGCAGGTGCAACTCGGCCTCGATCGTCCGATCCTCGAGCAATATGTCCATTGGGCCGGACGTGCGCTGACCGGCGATTTCGGATCGTCGCTCGATTCCAGCGTGCCGGCGAGCACGATCGTCTCCGACCGGTTCGGCAATTCGGCCACGCTGATGATCGTCGTGCTGCTGCTGGCGGTGCCGCTGGCGTTCGCGGGCGGCGTCGCGCTGGCGATGCGGCGTGATGGCTGGGTCGATCGCTGGTCGATGAACGCGCTGATCCTGTTCAAGGCGCTGCCGGGCTTCGTGCTCGCCATCGGCCTGATCCTGATCTTCTCGACGACGATCTTCCAGATCCTGCCGGCGGTGTCGCTGCTCGATCCCGAACGTTCGCCGCTCGCGCAGCCCGCCTTCCTGGTGCTGCCCGTCGTCACCTTGGTGCTGACCGTCGCGCCCTTCCTGCTGCGGCTGGTGCGCGCGGCGATGATCGAGACGCTGGAATCGGATTATGTCGCCGCCGCCCGGCTGCGCGGCATTCCCGAGCGGTGGATCATCTGGCGCCACGCCGTGCCAAACACGCTGGTGCCGGCGATCCAAGGCATGGCGCTGACCGCGCGGATGCTGCTGGGCGGCGCCGTGATCATCGAGGTGGTGTTCAGCTATCCGGGCATCGGCAACGCGCTGAACGCGGCGATCGAGCTGCGCGACGTGCCGGTGATCCAGGCGATCACCTTGACGCTGGCTGCCGCGGTGGTCGCGATCAACCTGCTGGCGGACGTCGCCACGGTCTTCGCGACCCCGAAGCTGCGCACCGCCGAACGGCCGCAACTGCGCCCCGGCACCCGCGCGGCGCTGAAACTGAGGGCAGGGAGCGTATGAAACGCAAGGGAGGATGGCGCCGGCGGCGCTCGCCCGCGGCAAGGGCGTTGCGCCAGTCGCAGCTGCGCATCGGGCTGGTGTTCGTCGCGATCACCGTGTTCGTCGCGCTGCTCGGGCCGTGGCTGGCGCCGCACGAGCCGCAGGCGATGGTCGGCCCGACCTATGGCATGCCGGGCGAAGGCGCGCCGCTCGGCCATGACTATCTGGGGCGGGACATCTCGTCGCGGCTGCTCGTGGGCGGCCGCTCGGTGCTGTGGATGAGCCTTGCCGCATCGGCGCTGGCGCTGATCGTCGGCGCGGCGATCGGCATGGCCGCCGGGCTGTTCCGCCGCGGCGTCGACCAGGCGGTGGTGTGGGCGACCGATGTGCTGCTCGCCTTTCCAGACCTCATCCTCGTGCTGCTCGTCGTCTCGATGCTGGGGCGCGAACCGTGGCTGATCGTGCTGACGGTGACGATCGCCTTCGTGCCGGGCGTGATCCGGCTGGCACGCGGCGTCACGCTGGGCGTGGCGGGGCAGGAATATGTCGAGGCGGCGCGGCTGATGGGCTATCCGCGCTGGCGGATCCTGTTCCGCGAGATCCTGCCCAACATCGCGACGCCGCTGCTGGTGCATCTGGGCATCATGCTCACCTGGGCGGTCGGCATGCTTTCCGGCCTCAGCTTCCTCGGTTATGGCGTCGCGCCGCCTGCGGCGGACTGGGGGCTGATGATCAACGAGAACCGCGCCGGGCTGATGATCCAGCCCTGGGCGGTGCTGGCGCCGGTCGTGCTGATCGCGATCTTCGCGCTGGGGACCAATCTGGTCGCCGAGGGCATCAGTCGCCACGGTGCGCGGATCGGGAGGAGGCAATGATTTCGGTCGATTTCGGTGCGCCGCTGCTCGCGGTGCGCGACCTGGCGGTCTCGCTGGCCGACGGTGCCGACATCGTCGCCGACATCGATTTCTCGGTCTCGCCAGGCGAGATCGTCGGCCTCGTCGGGGAAAGCGGATCGGGCAAGACGACGATCGCCACCGCGCTGCTCGGCGCGGTTCGGCCCGGCGCGCGGATCACCCGCGGGTCGGTGCGGGTCGATGGCCGCGAACTGCTCGAGGCGGACCCTGAGGCGCTGCGTGCGATGCGCGGCCCGCTGATCGCGCATGTCGCGCAGGATCCGGCAATGGCGCTCAATCCGATGTCGCGGATCGGCGCGCTGCTCGACGAGGTGCTGCGCGCCCATTGCTCCGGTCTCGGCAAGGCGGAACGTGCCGAGCGCATCGCCGCTGCCGCTCTGGATGTCGGCCTGCCGGCGACGCCCGATTTCCTCCGCCGTTTCCCGCACCAGCTTTCCGGCGGGCAGCAGCAGCGCGTGCTGCTCGCGCTGGCGGTGGTGCTGCGCCCGCGCCTGATCGTGCTCGACGAGCCGACGACCGCGCTCGACGTTTCCACCCAGGCGCGGGTGCTGGCGACATTGCGGCGGCTGTGCCGCGAACAGCGGATCGCGGCGGTCTATGTGTCGCACGATCTCGCCGTGGTGCGTCAGCTCGCCGATCGGGTGGTGGTGCTCTATGCCGGGCGGATCGTCGAGGCCGGCACCGCGCAGGCGATCTTCGCGGCGCCCGCGCATCCCTACAGCCAGGGTCTGCTCGATGCCGTGCCGGATGTGTCCGGCCGCCGCGCGTTGCGGCCGATCCCCGGCCACGCGCCGGCGCCGCAGGGCCGGCCGGAGGGGTGCGCCTTCGCCCCACGCTGCCCGCGCGCGAGCGATCTTTGTACTCACGCCCAGCCCGCGCTCGCCGGCCCCGCCGACGGCCAGCGGCTCGCCTGCCATCATCCCGGCCCGCCGCCGGCGCCGGCGACCGTCGCCGCAGCACTCAGCGCCGCCGGCGTCAGTGCCACGCCGCTCGCCTCCTTCGCCGGGGTCAACGCGCATTACGGGCGCACCCAGGTGCTGTTCGACCTCAATCTCGATCTGAAGGAGGGGCTCTGCACCGCGCTGGTCGGCGAGAGCGGATCGGGCAAGACCAGCTTCGCGCGGACCATCGTCGGCCTGCTGGAGGATGCCGAGGGGCAGTTCGTCTATCGCGGCACGACCCACGCGCTGTCGGACCCGCGTCGCCCGTTCGAGCTGCGCCGCCGCATCCAGTATATCTTCCAGAACCCGTTCCGCGCGCTCAATCCGCGCCAGTCGGTGGGCGAGATCCTGCGCACCGCGGCGCGCCATTTCTTCGCCATCGACGCCGCCGAGGCCGAACGCCGTGCGATCGCCACGCTGGAACGCGTGGCGCTGCCACCTGAAGTGATGACCCGCCGGCCGCGCGACCTTTCCGGCGGCGAACGCCAGCGCGTCGCCATCGCCCGCGCGCTGATCTGCGAACCCGAGCTGCTGATCTGCGACGAGATCACCTCTGCGCTCGACGTGTCGGTGCAGGCGGCGATCCTCGCGCTGTTGCAGGATCTGCAGCGCGACGGGCTGACCATTCTGTTCGTCACCCACGACCTCGCCGTCGTCCGTGCCATCGCCGACGCGGTGGTGGTGCTGCGCGAGGGGCGGATCGTGGAGCAGGGGCCGGTGGATGCGGTGCTGACGGCGCCGGAAGCGGCCTACACGCGCGGCCTAGTGGCGGATTCGCCGCGGCTCGGGGTGGAGGCTTAAGGCAGCGATTGTCCTCCCCGGGCAAAGCTCGGGGAGGACATGTTCGCGCTCAAGCCACGCGCTGTTCCTTGCGTGCACGCCGCTCCAGCACTGCGTCGATCACCGAATGATCGGCCCAGCCGCGCAGGTCGAAGTCGCGGTCCAGCAGTCCGTGGACCAGCATGAAAGTCTTCTGCCGCTCGAACAGATCGAGCCGCTCCTCCGACAGATCCGGGTGAAGCGATGCGATCGCCGCATCGCTATAGGCGGTCGCGACGCCGGCCGAGCCACCGCGCGTCTCCGATTGCAGCACGTTGCGCACGCCCTCGATATTGTCCGCCGCCCAGTCGGCCGCGTCGAAGGTGCGGTCGATGAAGCGCACGACGAGGTCGAAATGGTCGCGCAGCAGATCCTGATGGACGGTGATCGGCCGCGGCGTGCCGTTGTTCACGCGGAAACGCCGATCGGGCAGCGCATCGAGATCGATGCCGACTTCGAGGCCGAGCCGCACCGCGGCGTCGACCGCGGCGGCGCCCTTCACATAGGCAGCGTCGATCCGGCCTTCGACCAGATCGGGCAGGCCGCTCCACAGCGATTGCAGGCCGCGCGCGCCATCGTCCGCATCGCGTGGCCGGTCATGGCCGGTCTCGACGAAGATGACGTCGTCGAGGCTCAGGCCGGTCGAATCCAGCGCCCCCTTGATGCCGTGCAGGCTCATGCCGCGCGCGATGCTCGATCCGCGCACGTGCGACGGATCGGGCCGCTCGACCCAGGCGGGCAGGGCGACGCGCTTGCCCTTCAGATGCTCGGGCCGCGAGATGCCGGAGCCGGGGCGGACGAGGATCGCCTGCCATTCGTCGATCCAGGTGAGGCCGATCAGCCGGGTGGGGGCACCCTGCGCCCGCGCCGCGAGCGCGAGCAGGCTGCCGCCCTCGCGGATCAGCCCGGGCAGTTGATGGTGTAATGATGGTGCGCAAGGCCCTGCGCACCATCCTGCAGCGTCGAGATCGCGATGCCGTCCGCGGCGAATTCCTCGTCGAGCCAGCCGAGCTTGTAGGCAAGGCGGGTCGCGGTCGGCACCGGGCAGCGGGTGAACCAGATCTTGTCGAGACCGGCCTGGGTTGGGGCGTTCATCCTTATCCTCCTGTGTTGATCGTCGGTCACCAGCGATAGGTGATGGTTGCGGAATAGAAGCCGCCCAGCGGGTTCACCGGGCTGTCCTGCACGTAAGCCTTGCTGGCGAAGGGCCAGCGGGAGGTGGCGTTGAGCGGCACCTGCGGCGGCTTGCGATCGAACAGGTTGCTGACATTGACCCTGAGGCCGAGCCGTTCGGTGAAATCATAGCCGGCTTCCAGATCGGCGATGAACACCTGGCCCACGTCGCGGATCACCATTTCGTTGGGACCGCCGGGCACCGTCACCGTGTAGGCGCGGTTGAGCTTGCCGTAATAGGTGCCGCGCAGGCCCAGCGAATAGGGGCCCGAACTCCAGTTGAGGCTGGCGATGCCCTTGTAGACCGGCGCCCGATAGCGCGCCTGCACCTGCGTCGCCGCCGAGACCAACACGATGTTGAAGCGGGAGAGTACATCGGGGGTCGGCGCGATCCTGAGATAGTCCGTGCTGTTGTAATTGCCCGCGAGGCTCCAGCGCAGCTTGCCCGCCGCGTCGAGGTCGAAGCTGCCATCCAGCACGACGTCGACGCCGCGCGTGCGGGTGGTGCCGGCGTTGATCAGGTAGGAAATGCCATCGTTCGGCCCGAACAGCGGCGAGGCGGCCTGCACCAGCGCGCCTGAACCGGGATTGGTCAGTTCGCTGAACGTCGCGACCGAGGAAATGCGGTCCTTCACCCGGATCTGGTAGAGGTCGACCGCGAGGTTCACGTTCGGCGCCGGGCTGGCGACGATGCCCGCGCTGAAGTTCAGCGATTTTTCCGGATCGAGCAGCCGCGCGCCGAGCGCCTGCGCTTCCGGAGAACTGACCGACAGCGTGTGGTTGGTGGTGTTCACCGTCACATTGGTCTGGCTGAACGACTGGGCAGCGAGCGCCGGCGCCTGGAAGCCGGTGCTGGCGGTGCCGCGCAGCGCGAAACCGGGGGCGAACTCGTAGCGACCGGAGGCGCGGCCGGTGAGGGTGCCGCCGCTATCCTCATAATCCTCGTAGCGCGCGGCGAGATCGATGGTCACCGCCTCGCTGGGGCGAAGCGACAAGCCGGCATAGACCGCATAGACGTTGCGCGATCCGCGCGCCGCATCTTGCGGGCGAACGCCGACATCGGCCTGCGATCCGCTTTCGGATCGGGGGATCGGCTGGCCGGCACGGGGGCCGTCGAGGATCGGCTGGCCGCCATGGTTCCAAGACTGTTCCTCGCCGGCGGTGCGGCGATAGGTCTCGCGGCGATATTCGGCACCGAACGACCAGTCGGTGGTGACGCCGAACAGCCCCTCCTCGTCGGTGCGCCGCAGGTCGAGATTGTTGGTCCACGCCGAATAGCGATAATTGCCGAGGAAGAAGTCGGTCTTGCTGGCCAGGCCATAGCTCGGGCTGTTGGAATCATAGACATAGGTGTCGATATCGTCGCGGCCGAACACGCTGCTGAGATCCCAGTTCCAGCCGCCGATCTCGCCGCGCAGCCCCGCCTGAACTGAGAAATTATTCTCCTTCACGCCGCTATAGGGGGTGAAGCCGTCGGGCCAGATCGCGCGCACCACCTCGTCGCGCGAGGGGAAGCGGAAATGCTGCGGCGAACGGCCGGTGCGGTAGGAATAATCGCCGAAACCATAGAATTCGACGCCATTGCCGAACGGCAATGCGAAGTCGGCGGTGAAGGTCGCGACCTTGGCGCGCGGCACACCGCCCGATGCACCGAAGATCTTGCGGCGATCCACCGTTGCCTCGCGCGGATCGGGCGTGGCGCCCGCCGGCAATGTCGGGCCGGTCGATCGGTTGCCGCCGGGCAGGATCTGATTTCCCGCCGCATCGCGCGGGAAGTAGAACAGATATTGCGAGGGCACCTCGCCGTCGCCGAACAGCGCCTTCTGCTGGATATACTGGCCGCTGAGATAAAGGTGCCCCTCGTTGGGCAGCTTCAGCCCGAGGCCGGCATCATATTGCTGGGCGGTGCCGCCGCCCTGATAATATTCGCCGACCCGCGCGGAGAGGGTGCCGCCCTCATTATCCTTGCGGGTGACGACGTTGATCACGCCCGCGATCGCGTCCGACCCGTAGAGCGCCGATGCGCCGTCGCGCAGCACCTCGACACGGTCGATCGTGCTGATCGGGATGAGGCCGAGGTCGACCGCCGCCGCGCCGGCATCGTTCACGCCCAGCCGCGCCGTCACATGGCGGCGGCGGCCATTGACCAGCACCAGCACATGGCCGCTGCTCAGGCCGCGCAACTGGCCGGCGCGGATGAAGGTGTTGATGCCGTAGCTGGGCAGGTTGGGCACGTTGAACGACGGCAATGTGTCGTTCAGCGTCTGCAGCAGGCTGGACTGGTTGGCCTCGCGCAAGGTGTCGGCGGAAAGCACGTCGATCGGTGTCGGGCTGTTCTCGACGGTGCGGCCGGCGCTGCGCGCGCCGGTGACGATCAGCGTTTCGCCACCCGCTTCGGCTGCCGGGTCCGGCGCCGGAGCCGCGGCGGCGACCGCCGCCTCTTCCGGCGCCGCGGCATGGCCGACGCCGACCGCCGCCAAACTGGTCATGCTCACGCCCAGCAACAGGCGCCCCACCGACTTCCCCATGAAATATGCCTCCCTGAATTGATGCGCCATTTGGGGAGATTGTTTTCGACCGTTGTTCGATCGAGCGATGCTTTCCCCATGATCGGGGCCATCAATGCAAAGGCGATGCCAAATCGGAGCGAAGTGCAATTATCCAAAGAAACGCAATAATTTCGGGAGGAGTAGGCGGGTTGGTGGGGAGAGTTCTGTCTGTCGCTGATCTGATTCCATCAGTGTGTCGAGATGTTCTGGCTGAATTCAACCACAGGGGCGTCGGCACCATTCTGCGCACGATAGGCCTCGTAGAGGGACGCATAGACCCCGCCGGCCGCGATCAGCGCAGTGTGCGGGCCGATTTCCACCACCTTGCCATGGCGGATCACGGCGATGCGATCGGCATCGCGGATGGTCGCCAGGCGATGCGCGATGATGATGGCGGTCCGCCCCTCGCACAGCCGCCGCAGCGCGCGCTGGATCATCCGCTCGGTATGAACGTCGACGGCCGAGGTCGCCTCGTCCAGCACCAGGATCGCCGGGTCGGCCAGATAGGCGCGGACGAGGCAGACGAGCTGGCGCTGGCCGTGGCTGAGATGCGCGCCGAGCGGCCCGACCTCGCTGTGATAGGCGTTGGGCAGGCGCTCGAGCACTTCGTCCGCACCGAGCGCGCGGGTTGCGGCGATCAGCTGCTCGTCGGTGGCATCGGGCCGCGCGAGGCGCAGATTGTCGAGCACGGTACCGCTGAACAGCACATTGTCCTGCAGCACGACCGAAACATGGCGGCGCAGGTCCACCTGGCGAATCTGCCTGATGTCGATCCCGTCGATCAGCACCGCGCCGTCCTGCACGTCGTAGAAGCGGGTGAGGAGCTGGACGAGGGTGCTCTTGCCGTGGCCGGTGGGCCCGACGATCGCCAGCACCTCGCCGCTGGCGATCGAGAGATCGAGCCCGTCGAGCACGCGGCCGCGATGGACGGGATCGTAGGAGAATCCGATGCCGCCGAAGGTCACCGCGCCGCGGATCGTGGGCGAGGGCAGCGGGGCGGGCGCGTCGACGATCTCCGGCTCGGTATCGAGCAGCAGGAAGATGCGCTGGGCGGAGGCCGATCCGGTCGCATAGCGCTCGAACAGGTCGTTGAGATCCTGCAGCGGGCCGAGGAACAGCATGACGTAGAACAGGCTCTGCGTCAGTTCGCCGAGGGTGAGCTGGCCGCGCGCCATGCCATAGCTGCCGACCAGCAGCAGCAGCGCCATGCCGACTGTGCTCAGCAAACCGCTGAGCGGCGCGAACCAGCCGGCGCGGATGTTGCCGTGCACCAGCGACCGGTCGAAATCCCTCAGCAGGCCGCGATAGGTGTGGAGGTTGGCGTCCTCGCGCACGGTCTGCTGGATCATCCGCGCGCCCGAGACGGTCTCGACGAGATGCGCGGTGAAGCGCGATCGGTTCTCGGCGACGCGCGCCCAGTTGCGCTGCGATACGCGCTTGAACAGCCAGGTGGCGAAGATCAGCACCGGCACCACCGCGGCGAGCGCCGCCAGCAGCAGCGGCGCGATCAGCCACAGCAATAGTGCGGCGACCACGAAGCGCAGCAGCGCCGACAGCAGTTCCGGCGGCCCCTGGATCAGCAGCGGTTCCAGCGCATCGACGTCGCGGTCGGCGCGCGAGAGGATGCGGCCGGCCTTGGTGCGATCGAAATAGCCGACGCTCAGCCGCTGGACATGCGCGAACACCCGCGTGCGCAGCGTGCCCAGCACGTGCAGCGCGGCGGTGCCGGACAAATAGAGCGAGACGCCGGCGAGCGCGAACCGCGCCACCCACGCCGCGCCGAGCCCCAGCGCCAGCCAGGCCAGCAGGCGATGGTCGAGCCGCACGCCGTCCGGACCGGCGATGAAGCCATGATCGATGAGTTGGGCCACAAACCAGGGGCGCAGGAAGACGACGGCGACCAGCGCCGCCTCAAGCGCGATCACCGCGGCCACGCGCCCGCGCACCGGCTTCAGCAGCGGCAGCAGCCGGCCGAACATGCCGCGGTCCAGCGCCTTGCGCGCCAGCGCTTCCTCGATCTCGATGTCGCTCATCACGCGTTTGGGGTCAGGCGGCGGCATCGTCGATCCCCAGCAGGTCACGATAGATCGGGTCGGCGGCGAGATCGTCGTGCCGTCCGGTGGCGGCGATGCGGCCGCCGGCGAGCAGCAGCACGCGATCGGCGAGCAGCACCGAAGAGAGTTTGCTGGTCACCAGCAGCACGCTCAGCCTGCCGCCGGCGCGGCCGCGCAGTGCGCGGATGTTGGCGAGCACCCGCCGTTCGGTCAGCGCGTCGAGCGCGCTCGTCGCATCGTCCAGCACGAGGATGTCGGGCTCGGCAATGAGCGCGCGGGCCAGGCACAGGCGCTGGCGCTGGCCGCCCGAAAGGGTGATGCCGCGGTCGCCCAGCCGCGTGTCGAGGCCTTCGGGCAGGCCCTCCAGCACATCCTCCGCGGCGGCGAGCCGCAGCGCGGCGTGCAGATCGGCGTCGGTGGCGTCGGGCGCGCCAACCCGCAGGTTCGCGGCCAGCGTGTCGGAAAACAGGAAGATGTCCTGCGGTACGACATGGATGCGGCGGCGCAGTTCGGCGAGACGGACGTTCCGCAGATCCTGCCAGCCGCCCTGATCCGATCCGATGCGGATCGTGCCGCCATCGGGGTCGGCGAGGCGGGGGAGGAGGGAGGCGAGCGAGCTCTTGCCCGATCCGGTGGCGCCGACCAGCGCGACGATCTCGCCGGGGCGCAAGGTGAAGCCGCAGCGATCGAGGATGCGCACATCGCCGCCCGGCGCGCGATAGGTTACTTCCTCCACGCGCAGGCCGATCTCGCCCTCGGCGATGGCGGCGTTGCCCTCCACCAGGATCGAGCGTTCGTCGAGCAGTTCCCAGATCCGCGCCGCCGAGGCGCGCGCATCGGCGAAAATGCGCATCACCCGACCGACCGCCTCGATGCGGAAGACGAGCGTGGTCGCAATCAGCATCGAAGCGACGAGATCGCCCACCTGGATGCGGCCGTCTGCCACCAGCCGGGCGCCATAGGCAAGGATCCAGACATGGCCGAGCGCCACCACCGCCTGCGGCACGGGGATGCGCGAGCTGCACCAGGCCAGCGCGGCGCGGGACTGTTCGACATAGCTGGCGACCTCGGCGCCGAACTTGGCCGTCCGCCCATCCTCCAGCCGGAACGACTTGATGACGCGAACCCCGCTGATGCCTTCGGAAAGATCCTGGTTCACCCGGTCATAGGCGTCCGCCACCTTGCGATCGAGCAGCACCAGCCGGTCGGTCTGGACCACGAAGATAATGCAGCCGGCGATGGTCAGCAGCAGCGGCACCAGCCCGAGCCCGATGTCGTACCACAGCAGCAGCCCCACCGAGGCGATGACGATCAGCGTGGTTTCCACCACCTGCCGCCAGAACGCGACCAGCGCGTCGCGCAGCTTGTCGGCATCGCGGGTGGTACGGGTGATTAGCGCGCCGATGCCATGCGCCCAATGGAAGCCGAGGTGCAGCGACTGGACCTGGATCAGGATCTTCTCGCGCAGCAGGCTGAGCAGCGCCTGGCTGGCCGAGATCGAGAGATAGCCCGCGATGTAGAGCAGCACGCCGCGCACCGCCGCCACCGCGACGAGCAGGCCGACCGCGATCTGCACGCCGATGCCGTCGAACGCGCGGCCGGCCGTCGCCGCGAGGCGTGCCTCATCCACCGCATGGCCGACCAGCCCCTGTTGCAGCGCAAGGCTGCCATTCACCACGGTGAACAGCGCCAGCGTGATCAGGAAGCCCACCGGGCGGTGGCGATAGAGCGCGAGGCTGCGCAGCAGGGGATAGCGCACGAAGCGCGAGGCATGGCGCCGCGTCGCGCCGCTCGGGTCGGTCATCGCGAGATCGGCAATATCGTCTCGGGCGCCGCCGCCTTGCGCGCCGCAGCCGCGGTATATTCATCCGGCGGCACGCCGTTCAGATAATAATTGCCGATATGGTGCAGCCGCCAGCGGATCGGGTCGTGCGTGGTATGGACCCGCGCATCTGCCCAGAAGCGGTCGAGATTGTGGGTCCGATAGGAGGAACTGGCACCGAGCAGCGAGAACATGTCGCCGGAAACCAGCAGCGCGGCCTCGTCGGACTGGGCGCGCACCGTCGCCACCGCGAGGATCAGCTCGTCCTGCAGCGCCGGATCCTGGTCCTTCGCCAGATAGGCGTCGAACAGCTCGGTGGCGTCGCGCAGCAGCGATTCCGCCAGCCGCACCGCCACCGCATAGTCGCCGATCCGCTTGATGATCAGCGGTTCCTGCTGCGCGCGCTCGACATCGGCGTCGACCCACGGATTCGAGCGGGTGCGCAGATAGAGGATCGCGGCGTCGAGCGCGCCGCGGGCGATGCCGGTGTCGATCGCCGCGTGCAGGATCTGGGGGAAGGTCAGGCCGGTGCGCAGCGGCGAACCGTCGGCGGTGGCGGCGGGCGCCGGATCGCGCCGCTGGTGGCTGACGAGCGCTTCGTCCGCCAACACCAGATCCTCGAAGCGAATGCCGCCGCTCACCGAATGCTGCTGGCCGAACGCATCCCAATCGTCATCGAGATGCAGGCCTGGCGTGTCGCGATGCAGGATCAGGCCGATCGGCCCCTCGTCGGTCCGCGCGCCGGTGAGGATCCACTCGGCGAGGTAGCAGCCGGTGGCGTAGAATTTCGCGCCATTGACCACCCAGCGCCCTTCGCCGTCGCGGACGGCGCGGGTCCTGTGGTCGAACTTGTTGCGGCCGCCCACCTCGGCGCCGGCATTGCCCAGCCGCTTGCCGGCGAGGATGTCGGCGACGATGCGGTCGCGCAGCGCCCCCGGCGGGCGCTGGAAGATGCCGCGCGCCATCACATAATGGATCTGCAGAATCTGGCCGACGCCGCCATCGGCGGTGGAGATGATCCTGACCACCTCCGCCAGGGTCGCGATCGATGCGCCCAGGCCGCCGAACCCCGCCGGCACGCAGATCGCCGTCACGCCGGAGGCGGAGAGGATTTCGGCCTGCCGGTGCGGGATCAGCCGGCGTTCGCCGGGATCCGCGGCGATCGTGGCGATCTCGGCCGCGGCGGCATGGGCGGCGGCGATCGCTGCGGCCTCGTCGGCAAGCGGATGGGAAAAGCTCATGGGCGCGACTTTCGACAAGGCGGGGTTCAGGCGGAGGCGGGTGCGTTGGCGGCGAGGGCGATCTCTTCGCGCCGGATGCGCGCGGCGCGGCCATATTCGTCGGGCGGCACGTCGTTCAGATAGTAATTGCCGATGTGGAACACCCGCCACCGGATCGGATCATGGGTGGTGTGGACGCGCGCGTCGGCCCAGTAACGCTGGAGGTTCCAGCGCGCGAGGGTGGAGTTGGCGCCGGTCAGCGCGAACAGGTCGCTGCCCACGAACAGCGATGCGTGATCGGATTGCGCGCGCGCCGTGGCGACGGCGAGGATCAGTTCGTCCTGCAGCGCGACATCGTCCGGGGCGGCGCGGTGCCGATCGAAGGTGCGCGCGGCATAGCGCAGCGCGGATTCCGCCCCGCGCACGGCAACCGCATATTCGCCGATCCGCTTGATGATGTGATGTTCGTCCGCCGCGCGCTCCACATCGGCGTCCACCCACACGCGGGCATGGTCGCGCAGATAGGCGGTCGCCGCCTCCAGCGCGCCGCGCGCCAGCCCGGTGTCGATCGCGGCGTGCAGGATCTGCGGCCAGGTCAGTCCGGTGCGCGGCATCTCGCCGCCGGCGCCGGCGCGGGGGAGGAAGCGCTCGTCGACCGCGACGTCCGCGAACCGCACGCTGCCGCTTACCGAATGCTGCTGGCCGAACGCCGCCCAGTCATCCTCCAGCAAGAGGCCCGGCGCGTCGCGATGCACCAGCACGCCAACCGGCCCGAGCGGGCTGGTCGCCGAGACCGAGATCCATTCGGCGAGGTAGCAGCCGGTGGCGAAGGTCTTGCGCCCGTTGAGCAGCCACCGCCCGTCGGGTGCCTGCTCCACCACGGTCAGCCCGCCCTTGCCCTTGCCGCGGCCCTCCGCCAGCGCGTTGCCGAAGCGCTTGCCGGCAAGAATGTCCGCGATCAGCCGCTCGCGAAACGCATCGTCGGGCCGTGCGAACACGCCGCGGATCATCACATTGTGGATCTGGAGAAGCTGGCCGACGCCGCCATCGGCGGTGGAAATGATCCGTACCGTCTCGACGACGGTCTCGATCGAGGCGCCGATCCCGCCCAGCGCCTGCGGCACCAGGATGGCAGTGACGCCCGATCGGGAGAGGATGTCTGCGGCTTCATGCGGAATGGCGTCGTTGCGCTGCGCGTCGCGCGCCAGCAGCGCGATCTCGGCGGCGGCGCCATGCGCTGCCTCGATCGCCTCGGCCTCGGTGGCGAGATGGCGGATGGCAAGGGGGGCGCTGTCGGTCGCAAAGGGCTGTGCGATGATGCTCATGGAAGTGTCCGCAAAAAGGGGAAAGGGTCAGGCCTGCCGCTGCCAGAGCGCATCGGTGCGCCACGCCGCGAAGCCGGTGCGATCAGGCGCGACGCCGCCGATCCGGCGGGAAACCGCCTCCTGATTGTCGGCGAAACCCCAGATCAACAGCCCGCCGCTGTCATGCTGGATCTGCTGCGCGGCGCCGATCAGCGCCTTGCGCTTCACCACATCCGGCTGCGCCTGCGCGGCGGTGACGAGTTCGGCGAAGCGGGGATCGCTGAAATGCGTCTTATTCGCGGCGGAACGGGGCCCGTCATGCTGCTGCAGCGTCAGCAGGAAGGGGCGCGAGACGCCGGTCGAGGTGCTGAAGGTGAAGCTGTTGCGCGCCGGGCCGGTGAAGATGGCGTTGTCGACCAGCTGGACCTTGATGGCGATGCCGGCCTCGCGCGCCTGCTGCGCAAACACCAGCGCGGCGTTGGCACCGACACCAGCGGTCGTCACCAGTTCCAGCGCGAGCCCGCCGCCATGGCCGGCCGCCTTCAGGAGCCGCCGGGCTTCCGCCACGTCGCGGCGGCGTTGGGGAATGTCGTGATTATAGGTCGGGTCGCTGGGCGAATAGAGATCGTTGGCTACGCGGCCATGGCCGTGCAGCACCCGCTTCACCAGTTCCTCGCGATCGGCAAGCAGCCGGAACGCCTGGCGCACGCGCGGATCGTTGAACGGTGGCGCGGCGATGTTCATTGCGAAGCCGTGCCACGCGTCCGTCTGCGAGGAGACGACCTGGAAATCCGGCGAGGATTTGAAAAAGGCGAGCTGCTCATAGGCGAGATTCGGCGCGACATTGACCTGTCCGGTCTGCATCGCCTGCAGCCGGGTGATCGGATCGTTGAAGTCGATGATCTCGACCTCGTCGAGATAGGGCTGCTCCGCCTTGTAGTAATTCTCGAAGCGGGTGAACACCGATCGCTGGCCCGGCGTGAAGCTTTTTAACCGATAGGGGCCGGCGCCGATGACGTTGCGGATCGGATCATAATCGGTGGGCACGATGCCGCCCCAGCTCATCCACAATTCGGGCAGCGCGGCGAGGCCATGGCCCTTGGCGAAGGGGATCCGCACGGTCAGCGGATCGAGCTTCGTGATGCCATCCCGTTGCAGCGAATAGAGATAGGCCATGCCATAGGGGGAGGCGAGTTGGGGGTCGGTCAGCCGCCGCAGCGAGAAGATCACATCGTCCGCGGTGATCGACTTGCCATGGTGGAACTCCAGCCCCTTGTGGAGGCGGATCGTCCAGGCGGTGGCATCCTCATTGACCTCGGCGAACTCGGCGAGCGCGAGGCCGGGATTGGCGTTGCGATTCCATTCCCACAGCTTGCTGTACAGCGCCCAGCCGCGGAAGGCGCCGCTGCCGACCGGCTTGTGCGCATCGAGATTGCCGGTCTGGTTGCCGCCGATCACCGCCAGCTTCACGCTGCCGCCGCGACGCGGCTTTTCCGTGCCCGCCGGCGCGGGCGCAGCCGCATCCTGCCCGCAGGCGGACAGCAGACCTGCGCCCAACGAGAGCGCGCCGGTCGCGGCAAGGCCATCGCGCATGAAGGCGCGGCGCGAACGATCGATCATCCTGGCTTGCCTCACACGCATCACTGGAAAAGGCTGGTCGATACGCCGGCCGCGAGCAGGCGTTCGGTTGCGTGCTGCTGCTCGCGAAACTTGCGCTCCGCCTCCGCCTCGCGCCCCTTCACCGCGGCGCGCACCGCGGGGATGATCCAGCGGCCATAGTCGATCGCGTCGTAGAGCGGCTCGTAGCCGCGGTTGAGGAAGGTGGTGACGCCGATGTCGTAATAGTCGAGCAGCGCCGCGACGATCGTGTCGGGCGTGCCGACCAGCGAGGTCGAGTCATGCGTGCCGCCCACCGCGGTGGCGGTGCCCATCCACAAGGCGCGGTCGTGGCGTTCGCCGCGCTCCGCCGCCGCCAGCAGCCGCTTGGTGCCGGTGCCCTGCAGGCCGTGATGCGCGACAGGGGAGGGGGCGGCGTTGCGGCGATGGTCGGTCAACGCTGCGGCGATCGCATGGGCGCGTTCCCAGGCCTGTTCCTCCGTTTTGCCGATGATCAGCCGGACCGAAAGGCTTACGCGCGGCACGGGCGCGCCGATCGCGGCGGCAGCGGCACGCAGCTTGCCGATCTGCTCGGCGACGTCGGTGAGCGGTTCGGCCCACAGCGCGTAGAGATCGGTATGCCTGACCGCGACATGATAGGCCGCGTCGGACGAGCCCCCGAAGGAGATCGGGATGTGCGGCTTCTGCAGCGGCTTTACCGGCGAGAAGACGTTCCTGAGCTGATAAAATTGCCCGTCGAAATCGAACGGCCGATCCTCCGTCCACGCCCGGCGTAGCACCTCCAGATATTCGCTGGTCCGCGCGTAGCGGGCGTCCTTGTCGGTGATGGTATTGCCATTGCCGGGTTCGGCGGTGATGCCGGTGATCGCATGGACGCGGATGCGGCCCCTCGTAACATGATCGAGCGCCGCCAAGGTCTTTGCGCCATGCGCGGGGGTGGTGAGGCCAGGCCGGTAAGGGATCATGAAGCCCAAACGCTCGGTGACGGACGCGGCATAGCCGGTCGCAACGACGGACTCGCCGCCAGCCAGCATCAGGACGCGATCGAAGTCCGCGTGCTCGTGCGCGCGCGCCAGATCGCGCAGAAAGTCCAGGTCGAGCGTGCCGCCCGCACCAAGCCCGATGGGACCGCGCAACTGATCACGCGCTGCGAGCGCGCCTACGAATTCCACTGGCATCTGCCAAATCCCGCCCGTTGCCGATAATGGTGAGCCCTCAGCAAGCGGTGTGCCAATCTGGCAGAAGGGCCGGCTGCGGGGCGATTGCGAGGCTTCGCGGCTTCACATTATCGGTAGTCTGCGCACCAGATGCGCCGATATCAGCAGCGGCGGCGCCGCACTGCACATTTATCGACAATCGCGAATTATAAGGGGAAGTTTGTGACGTGACCCCCTGGTTTCCACTTACAGCGATCAGAGCCCAGCGGCTCGGTGGTCCAGAGAATGGTGTAGGATCAGGCACGTCAGAAAGTCATGGAATCTCCAGCAGCTGCAAAAAAGCGGGGACGCTCGCCGCCAGCGAATTGGGCCGGTTGGAGAAATTCTGCAGGAAGCCGGAACGGCTCGGATCCAAGCCGCGGCAATGCGCGACAAGATAGGAACTGGTCTGCCCACTGATCAGGTCGACGACGTGGAAGCGATGCTCACGCGAGGCCGCGTTGAAATCGGCCAGCGCACTGCTATCGCGGAGCTGGAAGGCGCGGCCATGCGCGTCGAGCGCGCCCCGGGCGCGATCGAGCAGCCGGGCAAACGGCAGGTGGGCAAGCTGCGCGGCTGGCCCCGGCGTGGCTGGCACGGGAACCGGTACCGGCAGCCGCCCCAGCGGCGCGATCCCGCGCGAAGTTGCCCGCACGCTCGCTGTATCGAACGATCCAAAGCCGTTTCAGCAAAGGCGGATGTGCAGAGCTCATATCTGCGGAATCCCGCCAGCGATCGGAGGTGCCGGGCAGCTTGGGACAATAGCATTGGGTCGCACTCAGGATGTTTTTGCCGCGTACAATGCTGTTGTCCCCCAGCTGCGACGCGCGAGCCGATACGAAAACATCTTGATCAGCGCGGGGCGGGCGAGGCCGCGTGCCAATGTGCCGCTATGCCATGTCTTCCCGTTGAGGAGACCGATCAAATCCACCTTTTGCATTGCGTCTTTTGAAAGCCACGTGTGACACTTTATCGGGGCGCACTGGTAAAGTGTCACGTGTGACAATTCGAAGGGAAGCAAGTCTTTCAGGATTCACAATCCGTGTCCGCCGTGCTTGATATGTTCCATGCACCAGCCGGACCTGTTTGACGCGAACACTCGCACCGACCGTCGTACGCAAACGGCCGCCGCGACGCAGCCCGACGCCGAAGCCCATCCGGCCAGGACAATGCCCGCGATCGCCAGCTTGCCGGATCTGCTCGAGCGACTGGCCGGCGTGTCGAAACGTCCCCGCTATGCCTTCATGGTTCTCAACCTGATTGCGCGTGCTGCAGGCAGCGACAACAGCGCCGGGCCGTACGTCTCCGAGCATGGCGAGGCTGTTCCGATCCGGGCCTGGCTGAGCGAGGCGATGACCCCATGGCGCAGCGCGACGCGCGCAGGAAAGCATTGTTGAAGCAGGTCAGGGCCGACCTCATGGAAGGCGGGACACTGCCAGACGATCCTGGCCAGGCGGAAGCCATCCTCGCTGAAGAGGTTCGCACCCGCCTGCGCAATGTCGGCCGGTGCAACGTCAGCAGGGCCGTGTCCGATCTCGTCCGCGCCGGCCTGGTCCGACGCCACTACCAAGGATATCGCGTTGACCATGCGAACCGCGGCGCGCAACGCGAAGCGGTCTACACGATCGATCCTGATGTAAAAATCGCCCTTGGGCAGGCCAACTGACGGGTTGCAACGGCGCCTCGCCCTGCGTGGCCGCGAGGGCGGCACGCGAACCCTGCGATCCGGGGACGCGGCGATCCAGCGGCGGTTTCGCCAGCGGTGTAACACCGCGTCGTGTGGGCGATTGGATCAATCGCAGGGCGCGTGCCGATGAAATCCGCTGAAGTGCAAAAGCAAGGCGATCAATGAAGATCGATGCGACGTGGGGCATTACGGGCCGATGCCCGAATATGCGATGTCGATCCCCGAGCTGGCGGACTAACGGTTTCGCATTGCACCGGCGGGTCTGCCTGGCGGTGCCGGCCAACGACCAAATGCATCTTTTCTGACTTGAACAGGCGCCGGCTTTGCTTCAGCTTTGCCCTGCTGCCGGAAGGCCGGCAGCAGGGGCGTGGAATCCCCTGTGCAGCGCCGCCCATGCCAGAGCTTCGCGCCGGCATGGCCCCTATCCTGTCACGGACGATCGGTTGATCGGCCGTGCGGGCGCACGAGGATTCCCGGTGTGCTGACGCGGCCCCTCCGAAATGTGGAGTGGCCGCTCATGGGCAATTCTGATGGCAAAACGCATAATCTCACCGGGATGGAGACTGCGGTTGCCGGATGGTACGAGCGCGATGCCGAATGGCTCCGACGCCGCCTGCGCCGCAACTTCCGGATTTCTGCAGCCGAGGTCGAGGATATTGCGCAGGATACCTGGTTGCGACTGATCCGCAGCCCGCCGGCACAGATCGACCACCCGCGGGCATTCCTGGCGCGTATCGCGCTCAACCTGATGCGGGATCGCAAACGCCACGAACGCGTGCGCGAACAAGTGCCCGTCACCCGCCCCGTCGAGCATGGCTGGGCCGGCCCGCGCGCACTCGGCGATCAGGAGGCGGCGCTCGAACTCAAGAACATCATTCTCGATTTGCCCGCGATCTATCGTGATGTATTCCTGCTCAGCAGGTTCAGGCGGATGACCAATCAGGACATTGCAACGCACCTGGGTGTTTCCGTGAAAACCGTGGAGTGGCGCATGGGAAAGGCCCTGGAGATGTGCATGCGCCGGCTGGGCGACTAGTGCGCGACATGGACGGTGAACAGCAGGATCGCGACCGTCGACGCGCCGAGGCAGCCCATTGGGTTGCTCGACTGAACAGCAAGCCGGTCGCCAGATCGACGCTCGACGCGTTCTTCTTGTGGCGCCGCGCGGAAGGAAATGCGGATGCCTTCGCAGACGCCGAGAGACTCTGGAGCGACAGCGAAGCACTGGCGGCGGCGCCTGAAATTCGGGAGGCGACCGATGCGGCCTTGCTGCGGGGCAAGCGCCGGTCCCGTATCCCCAACCGCCTGACCCAGCTAGGACTGGCAGGTGCCGCGCTTCTGGCAGTCGCCGCGGGCCTTCTGCTTGTTCCCGGGCGCACCGGCCGCGACGCCATCGAGACGCAGGTGGGGGAGCGACGCGACATCACCCTGGCGGATGGCTCACAGGTGCAGCTCAACGCCGATACGCAGATCTTCGTTGCGCTGACCGCGGACGAGCGCCGCGTCCGTCTGGAGCGCGGTGAGGCGATCTTCTCAGTGACGCACGACAGCCGCCGTCCTTTCCGCGTTGCCGCCGGTGACGTCGTCGTCACGGCAACCGGCACGCGTTTCGATGTTCGGCGTTTGCGAGGCGCGACGGTCGTGACGCTCATCGACGGCAGGGTTCAGGTGCGACACGGGAATGGGGCGGCGGTCCGCCTTTCGCCCGGGGAGCAGTGGCGATCCCTGCCGTCAGCTTCGCCGGTAGTCCGGCAGGTGGATACAGGGCGCGCCACCGCCTGGTTGAACGGTCGTGTCGTCTTCGACGCGACGCCTCTCGACGAAGCACTGGCGCAGATCAACCGCTATGCCGCCAAGCCCTTGCGGCTGGCCGATCGCAGCTTTGCCGGGCAGCCGGTCAGCGGCTCGTTCGACCTCAGAGATACCGACGGCTTTGTCAAAGCCGTGACGACCCTGCTCCCGCTCGATGCGACCGAAGGGAAACGAACCATATCGCTCGCAGCCGATGTACAAAGGGCGTCCGAAATTTATCCGGTCGACCATTAGGGTCGGAAGGGCAGATACGCGTCTTCTCCCATGAGGGCCTGCAAGCCGAGGCTCCATCGAACATGGGGGAAAGATGAACAGGATTGCATTTCGACCTTTGGCCTGCCTCGGCCTGCTCGCGCCGGCGGCCCTGGCGAGCTTTGTCCCCGACCGCGCAGTTGCCCAAGCTCCGGCCGGTCCGTCACGCTTCGACATTCCCGCCGGGCAGCTTGCCGACGCGCTCATTCTCTATGCACAGCAGGCCGACGTGCAGCTGCTTTATTCGCCCGAGCTGGCGCGCGGGCTGCTGGTCCGCAGGCTGCGCGGAAGCTTTCGACAGGAGACTGCATTGCGACGGCTTCTGGAGAACAGCGGCATTCGCATTCGCCGCGCGGCGCCACGGGTGTTCGTACTCGACCGACCGACCGATCGAACCGACCGCCTGGGATTGGAAGGGGGCCAGCAACACGACAGGACCGACGGCGCGGAGAGCGGACCGGCCGGATCGCCGACAGTCGCCGATGAGCGGGGCGAGCAGATGCCCGTTGCGAGCGACCGGGACATCATCGTCACCGGCTCGCATATCCGCGGCGGATCCGCGGTGGGTTCACCACGCCGCACGGTCGGCGCCGCGGAGATGGATCGCAATGGTCAGGGCACGGTGGCGCAGGCGCTTGCCGCCCTGCCGTTCAATTTCGGCGGAATGGCGACCGAACAGAGCGCGCTCGCCTTCACCGATGGCGCCGGCGGCAATGCCAGCCTTGCGACCGGCGTCAACCTCAGGGGCCTCGGTGCGGATGCGACGCTGGTCCTCGTCAACGGTCGCCGGATCGCGGGCTCGGGGTCCATGGGTGACTTTGGCGATATTTCCAACATTCCAGCGGGCGCGGTCGAGCGGATCGAGATCCTGCTCGACGGCGCATCGGCCATCTATGGCGCGGATGCTGTCGGCGGCGTGGTCAACGTCATCCTGAAGGACGATCTTGACGGTATGGAAAGCCGCTTGCGCGGTGGCACGGTCACGCGCGGCGGCATGCACAACGTCCATGTCAGCCACACGATGGGCAAGGCATGGTCAACGGGAAATGCCCTCCTGTCCTATGACTATGAGCGTCGCAGCGCGCTTGCCTCCGACAGTCGCCGCTATGCCCGCTCGGCGGACTCGCGTCCGCTGGGCGGCAGTGACCACCGCCTGTTCCTCGGCCTGCCCGGCAACGTCCTCGGCTTCGACCCCTCGACCGGGGCGTTCGGGCCCGCCTTCGGGATTCCCTCCGATCAGGACGGGCGCGCACTCGATCCGTCGGACTTTCTGCGCAGTACGACCAATCTCGAGAATTTTCGCCAGGGGACCGATCTCATCCCGTACCAGCGACGGCATAGCGCCTATGCGACAATGTCCCAGAATGTCGGCGACAATATCCGACTCTGGGGCGAAGGCCGCTATTCGCATCGCAGGTTTCGGTCGACGACGCTGGCTGCCTCGACGATCCTGACGATCGGCGACGCCAATCCTTGGTTCGTTTCGCCCACCGGGGCGCCGCTCGATCTCATCGCCTATGGCTTCAGGACCGAACTCGGCGGCACGCGGCAGGCCGGCCATGCCGTAACCATGATGGCGGCCGGTGGCCTCGACGTCGACGTTGGCCGCTGGCGCATCAGCGGCTTTGCCGCCTTCGCGCAGCAACGCGACCGCAACACCAGCAGCAACACGCTCAATCTGCGGAATCTCGACGAGGCGCTCGGCAACATCGCCGATGACCCCGCCACATCATTCAGCACGGCTGCCGAGGGCTTCTTCAATCCCTATGGCAACGGCCGGTCGAATGCGCCGGCAATCCTCTCCTTCGTCGGCAGCGGCTACACGTCCAGCCTGAACCGCAGCCGGATCACGACATATCATGCGCAGGCCGATGGACCATTCGCGACGCTTCCAGGCGGGGCGGCGAGGCTGGCTGCGGGCATCGACATTCGACGCGACAGCTTCGTGCGCAGCGGCGAGGATTATATCATGTCGGCAACCCCGCTGCCGCTCAGTCGCATCCAGTTCGGGAGAAGCATAAGGGCGGCGTTCGGCGAGTTGCAGGTGCCCCTGGTCGGACCCGGCAATGCCATGCCGGGTCTGCGCTCGCTCGATCTGAGCGCGGCGGTGCGTATTGAGGATTATGCAAGCTTTGGCACCACGACCAATCCCAAATTTGGCGCGCGCTGGATGCCGGCACCCGGTATCGGCCTGAATGCGAGCTATGGCACTTCGTTCCGCGCCCCCAACCTGCGCGAGATCCTCGATCCGACGCGACTCTCGACTGGCATATTGGAGAATGCCCAGGGCATATCGACAGCGACGATCCAGCTGACCGGCGGGAATCCCGACCTCGAGCCGGAGACAGCGACGACCTGGTCCGCCGGCATCGATCTCGGGCCCGAATTTGTGCCCGGCGTCACCATATCGACAAGCGTGTTTCGTACCCGCTTCAAGAACCGCATCGGCCAGCCAATCTTCGACGATCGCCCCAATGCGTTGATCAATCCCGCCTTTGCGCCATTCGTGCGCTTCCTCTCGCCGGCGACAAGTGCAGCCGATCGCGCCGAGATCGAGGCCTTGCTCAACGACCCTTCGCTGGGCGGCGGCAGTGCCTTCCCGCCGGAGGCGATCGGCGCGATCGTCGACCTGCGCTACGTCAATACGGGAGCACTCGAGGTGAGCGGTGTCGATCTTTCCGCCGGCTATAACTTTACGGCCGGTGCCAACCAGTTCGACATCGGCGCAAATCTTTCCTACCTCTTTCGCTATCGTCAGGCGCTCACGCCGACCTCGCCGTCCATTGACCAGCTCGATCTGGCCGGCCGACCGGTCGATTGGCGCGGGCGATTCACTGCAGGATGGCGGCGAGGCGCGTTCGACGCGCTGGTCGGCGTCAATCATGTCGATCGCTATCACGACCTCACCGGACGTCGCATAGGTTCCTGGACCACGGCCGACATCCATCTCGGCTTCAGCCCTGAATTTGGCGGTGCGGCGCGCAATATCACGGTCGCGCTGAACGTTCAGAACATGTTCGACAGCGACCCGCCCTTCTTCGATTCACGCGTCGGTGCCGGCTATGACGCGGCCAATGCGGACGCGACCGGCCGGTTCATCTCGTTCCAGATCAGCAAGCGCTGGTAGGCCGTGATGACACGATCCCTCGCGCTTGCCATTCTTCCCTGCATTGCCCTGCTCCATGCCTCGACCTGCGCCGCGCGCAGCTACACGGTCGACGACCTGTTGCAGACGGAAAGCTTCGGCGCCGTGCTGGCGGATCCAAAGGGACGATGGGTGGCCTTCGAACAGCTCGTCGGCAGCGAGCGCGCTCCGCGCTTCGACATGCCGGAGGCGGTCATGCGCAGCCGGCTCTTCCTCTTCCGGACGGACGTGCCAGAAGCCGCCAGCCTGCTTCTGCGAGGCGCTGATGCGGATCTTCCCGCGATACTCTATGGCACTTCCCCCAGCGGAGATCATCTGGCCATCGGTGCCTGGCGTGCCGGAAAGTGGCAGCTAGGTATTGTCGCGGCTGGATCTGCCACGGTACGATGGCTCGGTGTGACGCCCAGCTATGTGCCTGGCATCACCACGCTGACATGGGTATCGGACGATCGTCTTGTCGCGATCGCCGAGCAGGACGGTGCGCTGCCCTGGGCCTTGCGCATCGGCCGCGAGGCCAGCGATGTGCTTCCGGCGCGCTGGGGCGCGATGGCATCGGGAGGGCCGTCTGCGGTGACAGCCGTGGGAAGCGGGCACTGGCGACAGGTCGCGAGCATCCCGCCGCCCCAGGCACTGCTGGAGGTCGACGTTCCAACCGGCACGGCGAGGGAAGTGGCGCGGGGGCGGTTCACCCGCCTGGTGCCATCACCTGACAAGCGTCGGATTGCGGCCGTGGAGCGGGGCGCGCTGGTGCCGCTCGATCCGGATCGGCCCGTTACGATCGGGACCAGCACGGCGCGCCATCGCCTGCTGATCATCACACCCGCGAAGGCCGGAGTTTCCCGGCCCTGCGCGGGATGCGACGTCGCCGAAGACAGTCTGAGCTGGTCGGACAGCGGCGACCTGGCGCTGTTCGCGCGGGCCGCTGGCAAGCCGTGGACGCAAGGCGCGATCTGGCACGTCAGGCGCGACGCCGCCACCGCAATGATGGTGCGGCTCGCCGGTATCCAACCGGTCGTTTCCGGACCTCCGTCGCTGCCATTCCATGTCGATCTGGCGTGGCGGCAGGATAAGCTGCTCGTTTTTGCCACCCCTGAAGGGCGGCAGCCTCGGCGCAATGACTGGTACCAGCTTGGCGCTGACGGGCCGCGCCCCCTGACCTCGGGGGTTGGCGCCCCGTCGGCGGTGCTCGCGCGCACCTCGATCTGCGCGACCACGATGCTTGCAGGCAATGCGGCCTGGTGCCTCGACGGGCGCCAGCCGCGTGCGATCACTCCCGGCGCCGATCGGATAGAGGTGGATTCCGCGGGCAGTGTCTTTGCGACGACGACAGACCGCAAGACATGGACCTTCATTGCCGCAACGGGCGAGGTCACCATAGCCGCATCCGACCAGTGCCGGCCGGAAATCGGGTTGCCGGCACAAAGGGCTGCCATTCTGCGTTGCGCCGATCGCGACGCGAGCAGCAGATTGATCCTGATGCCTCCTATCGGCGGCGCCAGGTTGGTCACCAGGATCAACGAACATCTGGCCAGCGTGACGCCCGCGCGCCGCCTGGCGGTGCATCACCCCGGCGAGACCGGGCTCCTGACCAGCTGGCTTTACATGCCGCCGGCGGGCGTGCGCCCCGCCAGGGGATGGCCACTGATCGTCATTCCCTATCCTGGACGGACGTTTGGCGCGGTGCCATCGTCCGGGCTTGAGCTGGCCGGCGGCTGGCGGCAGACCAACGCGCAGCTTCTCACCGCTGCGGGTTATGCGGTGCTGGCGCCGAGCATGCCGCGGCTGCCCGAAGACGCACCCCTGCCTTTCGCTTTCGCTGACCAGATCGCCGCCGCGATCGCTGCCATTCCGGAAAGCGCGGGTATCGACCGACATTCGGTCGGGCTTTGGGGACATAGCTTCGGCGCCTATGCGGGCGCAGTGACAGCGGCTGCGGATCACCGGTACAAGGCGATCGTCCTCGCATCCGGCGCCTATGACCTTGTCGCCGCCCACGGCGGCTTTTCTCCCGCAACTCGGGTCGCACCCGAATATGGCCGGTCGACGACTAGCCTTGCCGGCTGGGCCGAAAGCGGCCAGCCGGCACTCAATGCCCCACCGTGGGCCGCCGCCCAGCGCTACGTCGCCGCAAGTCCGATCTTTTCGGCCGATCGCGTGACCGCACCTGCGTTGCTCATCGCATCCGATCGCGACATCTTCGCCGTCGATCAGGCGGAGGCGCTGTTCTCCGCCCTGGACCGCTACGATCGCGACGCGATGCTCCTGACCTATTGGGGGGAACGCCATGTGATCAGCAGCCCGGCAAATGTGCGCAACATGATGGGACAGATCATCAGCTGGTTCGATCGTTACCTCCGGCGCCAACCGTCAGGCGATCGCGCCGGGTTGCTGGATCGGCATGGGGTATCCGCCTCAGCCAGCCGCGCGACCAGCGTTCGACCAGCAGCGTCGCGAAGATCTGCGCGTAGGGATCGAAGCGGGTGAGATGATCGCGCTCGAGGATGACCTCGAGGCGGCACCGATCGAGCAGGCCTGCAGACGCCAGCGCACCATCAAGGAGATAGTTGCGAAGAAACGGGACGCTTCGCGCCAGCATCAATCCGAAATGCGCCGTCAGGCTGCCCTTGCCGCGGCGGTAAATCAGCGATTGCGGAAGCTCCTTAGCGAAAGCCGATCGCGCCAGCGCGCGATCCCGGCGCCCCTGAACGAGCGTGCGCGCATGCAGACCCAGCACATGCTCGATGATCGGCTGCGACATAAGGGGGTGCACTACGTCCGCGACCTCGTCACACCAGGAAGATCCAAACGCCGATTGCATGTTGGCGATTGCAAGCAGATGGATACGCTTGGCTGGTCCGAGCTGTGAGACGTCGCCATGCCACAGCGGCCCCAGCGCCTTTCGATCGGGAACCCCCGCAACATAGTCGACGCCGTTGCCCGGAGCCTCCGCCGGCCCCTCGATCCAGCGGGCAAACATCCGGTGCCTCATGACCTCTGTCAAAGGCGTTCGGGTCCAAGCTGCGATATCCAGCAGGCCAGCAATACCGGATGCCGCGCCACCCGTGGCAGGATCGCATGCGATCATCGGCGTCGCGGGCTGGAAGAAGAGTGCGTCGCCGCCCTGTCCGGTGAACAAGGCAGGCGTCTGCATGGCCCTCAGGCGCTGCGCAAGCGGGCGGTCGTGAAAAAGGCTGGTGCTCCCAAGCCCTGGCCGAAAGCCGACCGGCATGGCGGTCAGCAGTTCTTCATCGAGCGGACTTGCCGCGACCATGGCTTCGATGAGGTCGATATCGAGATGCCGTGCAACCGCCCTTGCATCTTCACGCTCGTCCCCGCCACGCTGCAAAGTCGAAAAATGATAGGCGGTGTCCGGCCGCGCGATGGCCGCCACCACTGCGGAATCGAGACCGCCCGAGACCTCTGCGACGGCGCCAGGATAGATCGAGGCCCAGGCGGAAATGGCGCTTTCGACGATCGCATACATGACCTCGGGTGAAGGATCGGTCCGACGATGCGGGGCGCACCATGCTCCCGGCGTCCACAGCCGTTCGGTCGAAGCCGCGGCCGGAAAGCGCGCCAGGCAACCGGCCTGCACGACGTCGACGCCGAGCAGCGGCGAACCATTTCGAACGAGGCCTGGAGAGGCGAGCAAGGCTTTGAGATGGTCCCAGTCGATCTCGAGGCTGACGGGGCGCGCATCGTCCAGCCACCGTTCCGGACATGACGTGACCACCCTGACACCCTCGGATTGCCAGGTCACGCACTCCAGCGCCCCGATCGGATCGCGGTACAGCGCGATCGACTCGGAATCCTTGGGATCGGGCATGATGGCGACATAGGCCCCCCAACGTTCGCGTGTCAGCCAGTCGCAGAGGCCGCGAAATCCGTCGCGTGCCAATATCCGGCCGCAGATCTCGCGGTCATTGCTCAGCCGCCCCGAACGGGTGAAGCGAAAGCCGACGATGGCGCACTTGCCATCCGCAAGGACGAGCTGGTCTGGCATCGTTCGGCGCGACCCGATGGCAAGCCATAGCCCTGGCCGGTCGATAAGCGGCAACCGGCGCAAAGCATTGTCCGTCAGCGCCACGGATCTGAGATGCGTGGCCTTCCCGGATGCTGCCGGGTTCGACACGTCCCAGCGCAAGGCAAGAAACTCCATCACCTGGAGGGGTGCTGCGCAATGAGGATCGGGACATAGTCCAAGAGCCTGCTGGCGTCCTCTCCGATGAGAAGCGGCCCTTGGGCCAGCCAGCAATGTGCGCGAAACGGAAACAGGCTGACCCCGAAGATCCAGTCGGCACGATGGCCATATTGCGCGAGTAGATGGGTGAGGAAGTAGGACCGGAACAGGCACCGGAAACGAAATGGAACAAACAGCAACATCCGCTCGAAGCGCGCTGCGACGGCGCCGGCGGATCCCACGGCGGGCGAAGTGATCTTCGCCGAGGCCGCGGTTGCCAGCAGATCGGCCACCGTGCGACCGCGAAATCGCAATCCGGTGATCAGGAGCGCACGGATGAAGCAGACAACATCGCGGCAGCCAATTGACACGTCCATCGGCGGCTGGTCGCGCCAGCGCCGACGTTCCGCCTGCACATGGCGACGCCTGCCCGGATCGATACTGGCGAGGATGCCCGCGTCGGCCAGATCCGCGATTATAGGCTGGGGCAAGTCCTCGAGCGCATCCGTTTCGAACGCGATACAAACATACTCGTCGCGCGTGAGGTCGAGGAAAACGACGCCGCCCTCGAGAAAGGCGGCGTGCACTCCGGGCGCGAGCGGAAAATGCAGGGCCTGCGCAACGTCGTCGGTCCCGGTGACGTTTAGGGAGGCCGGCATCGGCCCCGTGGTCGATGCCGGCCGGTTGGTCACGGCTGCGGCCAGCGCAGGATCATGTTGCCCTCGTCGCGGCCGAGTTCGACGCTTGCGCGCGTCTGCTCCCGAGCGGTGCCCAGGCGGACGAGACGCGAGGTCCGTCCGTCAAATTGTCTCGAAACATCCTTCATGATGATACTCCTCATCTCCAGGCCGCATGTTTCAGGCGGCAAGGAGATATTTCGCCGGAATGCCCATATATCCAAATCATATTTGATTTATATTGGGCGGTCATCGCGAAGCCCGGGTCACCGTTCGCTAAAAGCTCGCGCGATCTTGGATGCGGATGCCGCGCATCTCTCGTGAAACAACCGACTCTCCGCGCGCGCCTGCGCGATGTCAGCTGCCGCCAGCGCCTGTCCGAAGCGACTTCCGGCCGATGCGATGTCTGGGACCAATCTATGTTCGAGGCGCCGGACGACATGCAGGCGTCCGCTGAGATAGAGTTGGACGCCGATCAGGGCGACATCGCCGCTTTCGCGCGTGATGGCCGCGAAGCCGGGCCAGATATCCCGACGGATGCGCGGAGGCTTACCACCGACCATGCGTTGCAGCACGATGTCGATAATGACGCTGTGAAGGCCGTAAAGTTCGCCAAAGGCCGCGCTGCTGAGGCCCAGAAGGAAATATCCCTGTCGATACCGGTCCTCCACGATGTCACGGCCTGCGAGATAGGCGAGAGCCTCTCGGATTGGTGTGGTGCTCACGCCCAGTTCCTGCGCAAGTGCGGCAGTCGCGATCCGGGCGCCAGGCTGGCAATTCCCTTCGATGAGCCAGTTCGAGATTGCCGTCTTGAGGTAATCGTCGCTACCCCGCGATGCTCTTTCCATTGTTGGTCCTCCTGATCGCAGGAGAGATTGGAAGCTGGCGATCGTCCAGCCGGCACATAAATTATCGCGTGATATGTTGATAGAATTTGACTGACGCGTCACGCGGTGCCGGCCTGCGCGAGGAAAATGCGGGCATGCCGCAACTAAGCAGCGGCTTGCCGCAACCATGCTGCGCGAAGGCGAGTGCATGATTCGCATTGATCAAGCTGTTGATTTCTTGCCATATTGCGTTGCAGTATAGTTGCTTGACTGGGTGATCGGCGACCAGGGCCGGTGTTACACCCCACATGCTTGAGGATGTGGCGGATGAAATTCTCGCCCCTGGAAATGGGATGTTCTGACGAGACGTTGCCGAAAACCCTGAAGGCGATCCGTCGCGCTCGCGGCCTGAGTGCGGCTGACGTTGCCACGCGCATGGGTATGCCATTGCGCACCTACGAGCAGTTCGAATCGGGGACAAAGCGTGTCAGCTTCGACCGCATCAAACTATTCGCCGAGGTCACCAACGCTGACCCTTATGGGATCATTTACGGGGTCATGTTCCGTTCCGTGGATTTCGGCGTCGCGAGCAGCGAAACCAAGATGGCGGCGATCATGATGATGGTGCTTGGCGAGTTTGTCGCCGAACGTCAGGACCAGCTCGCTTATCTTGAGCCGACCGCCATCATCACCGCCTTTCAGCACGCCGTCGACGATCTCGGCCGGCGCCTGGACGATCATGAATCATATCTCGAACGGTGGCTGGACGGCCGGAAGGGCATGATCGGCATGGAGGCGGTGAGACAGCGGTTGAGCCGCCGTCGCCGACGGGATTGAAGCGATGAAGGACCGGTCAAAATCTGGCGCGGCTGGGCGCGATGTGGCGGGGGGTGGCTGGAGCCAGACGACCGTTCTGGTCCGTTTTGTCATCAACGCGGAAGCCGCCGGCCCTCAGCAGGATGATCGAGGCGGACGAGGGAAGTGGAAGGGACGGGTGTTGGAATCTTCCGTGCAGAAGCCCGTGCTGGCGATGGAGCACACCGAGGTGTTGCTACGTCCCTTCCTGCCGAAAGCCCTATCGTTCGCGCGGCACCGCCAGCAGAATAGGTCGATGCCGCGTTTCCGGCAACAGGGCAGGGCCAAGCGTGAACCGGGTCGGCGCTTGCAGGGCAGAGAAGCTGGCGAATTTATCCGAAATGCGAGTATTGTAGCGGCGCGGGCGGGCCTATGTGCGATAGCGCTTGTCGCCCTCGCCGCGCCAGCGGCCACGCCTGCGGATGACGCAACCCTCCCGCCGGCCGACTGTGATGCGAAAGCGCGCATCGCCGCAGCGATAATGCGATGGCTGGCTGCGGATCTCCGTGCGGAAGCTGCCTATGTCGCTGCAAACGGGGGCGCGGTTCGCCCATTGACGATGCAGGCTTTCGCAGACTGGTACCGCACGGAGTCTGCCCGATCCCGGGAGGATCTTCCCGCCTTGACTGACACGCACATCACGCCGGCACAGAAGGCGGCACGCGATGCCGCTTTCGAAGTCTTCATGACGCGCCGGATCGAGGAATCGCTGGCGGGAGGGCGTGCAATCGAGGCGGAGCTAGATCGTGACTGTCCTCGCGAAAAGGTGCCGGAATAGTGATGCCCATATTCTTCGCCGCATCAAGCGGTGACGGCAGACCCGCTCGGACACATGGCCGGCCCCGGGAGAGCTGGAGGCGGGCGCGATGATCCGACGAAGCTACGACCGGGCGGCACGCGCAGAGGGTGCCCTTGCCAAGGCGCGATTCAAGGACGACACGGGCCATATGCGCTCCAGCCTCGATCACCTTCCCTCCGGCAAACGCCTCGAACTCACCTTCGTGGTCGATATGCTTCGTGCAACCTTTGGCTTGACGAAAAGCGGAAAGCGGGCGTCTGCGAAGCGCGAGGATGCCATCCTGAAGATCGTGCTGTTTGGCTCATACGCCCGCGGCGACTGGGTCGAGGATCCGATCGGCCGCTACTTTTCCGACTATGACCTGCTGGTTGTCGTGGCGGACGAGAAGCATACGGACGTCTGGGAGTATTGGGAGGTCGCGGAACAGCGCCTTCTCGACGAGCTCGCCGCGGGCATTCGGTTGCGAACGCCCGTGAATTTCATCGTGCACAGCCTGGAGGACGTGAACTCCCAGCTGGAGCGTGGGCGCCCCTTCTTTCGCGACATCGTCAGGGACGGCATCGCCCTTTTTGAGATTCCGGAGCGCCCTTTTTCCACGCCCGGCGATCTTCCAATCGAAACGATATTCGAAGAGGCCAAGGCTCATTTTAATGACTTGATTCCCAGTGCTGCAAACCGAATGCGTGTCGCATCGTATTGCATGAGCCAAGGGATGAACAATGAAGCTGCTTTTGATCTTCATCAGGCGACAGAATATCTATATAATGGAATGATACTCGTAAAAACGCTTTACACGCCAAAAACTCACAATTTGGTTCGACTGAGAAATCTGGCCGAACAGACTGAGCCGACTTTAAAGAGTATATGGCCAGTTGAAACAAAATTTCATAAGAGATGTTTCGAGCTAATAAGAGCGGCTTGTGTAAAGGCGCGTTATTCACGACACTACAGAATCAACGATGACGAATTGGAATGGATCATAGAAAGAGTGGGGAGGTTATTGACAGAAGTAACTGAAAGATGCGAGATTCACCTGCGAAGCCTCGAAGACTAAGATCGCATCATTACATCCAGGCACTGCTGCAGCACGATGGCAGCTGCCATTTGCTGGCAGCGTTCAACGGAGACATGGAGAAGACTGCGCAGCTCATTCAGTGTAACACGCCTTTCTTGGCACGTGACAGCGCTGGTGATTCAAGCGCGTCGGAACGAATGAGTACTGCTCTCAAGGGCTTTATGTCCGGCGCCCGACAGGGAGTTATCGAATGGTCCGAACATGTCTCGTGATGGTCGCCATTTGTTCAGTCTCTTCAGCTGCCAGTACCGCAGATGCATCAAGTGGCCGCAAAGCGCAAATCCTCATCATGACCGAAGCGCCACCTGCTGCCCACTCGGACGATGGCGACCATTCAGCCGGCAGTGTTGGTTACCGCAGCGACTTCCGGCTGAACGTTATTCGGCGGCTTTCTTGCATCTCTGGGGCTGACGCCACAAACGTTGGCGCCGCCGGTACAGATGGCGAACGGCTCGTGCACCGGAGCCAGTCGTTACCCCCTTCACCATTGGCGACGGCTATTGGCTGCAGCGCGATCGTTGTGCCGCCTTGGCCGCAGCCGCAGAAAAGCGGCATGTCGACCAATCCGGCGCAACCATTCGACTGCCTGCCGCAGGGTTACAAGCCAAGCGGGTTGCTGCCCTTCCGCGCGGAAGCCCGCCGACGCACCTATTACGGCCTCATGTCTCGCGTTGCATGCGAATATGGCGTGCCCGTGGATCTGTTCGATGCCTTGATCATGGCAGAAAGTCGCTATGACGCTTCCGCGCTTTCACCCAAACGGGCATATGGATTAACCCAACTCATGCCCGCGACGGCAGATTCACTCGGCCTGGACAGGTTTGATGTCACAGCAAATCTGCGGGGCGGCGCCCGCTATCTGCGCGCGCAGATCGACCGCTTTGGTGATTACCACGTCGCGCTCGCGGCCTATAATGCCGGGCCGGGCCGGATAAAGAACGGCCGGGTGCCAGACATTACGGAAACCCGGTCATATGTTATCCGGATCATGCGCGATTGGAATGTGTTGGCACGTGGTAGCCTGCCGACGCGACCTTACGCTACGCCTGAGATACTCTCTCGCGGTGTATCGATCGCCATATATTGAAAAGACTTATGGTTGATTACGTTGCGAAATAGTTCCTAAGCGGGCTGCAAGATCTCGGTCGATCTCGAACGGGTTCTCTCTTCGCGCTACAATCTCGCACACTCCATCCGCCAACTTGTCGATGACGAAGTTCATTAAATGATCCTTCCAGTAACGGTGAACTTCGGTTCCATCAAAGCCGGAAATCAGTTCTATCCGCCTGAGAAGCGCGGGTGGCAGCTCGGTAAATAACGACGACAATAGATTCAGCAGCGCACGGAAGCGAGCATGGCGTGCCATCGCCATGTTCTGATATGTATTCACGAGGACAATCGCTTCCATCTCATCCAGGTCGAAGGCGGATAAGAGGCGGTGATATTCGTGAAGGTACATCTCACGTCGTTTCTCGGCGTCGGCATGAAGCAGGAGGCCGACACGGCTCTTGGATAGACCCGATTTCAGGGCCACTGCGCGGAGTGTCAGCGCTTCCGATTCCATCAAATCTCGAAAGAGATTTACATAGCGGTGGTGAGCGCGGTGCTCCCACCGAGCCGACATAATCGTGTTGATCGCGGCGGCCATTGAAAAGCCGTTCAACGCTTGTCTCCTTCCTCGCGCAAAATCGAAGTTTATCGCCATATCGTTTTATCGCAAGCACGACACGCCAGCCTGATGTGAGTAAATTTTGTACCCACGGTTTGTTGATTGCTATCATTCAAGTCGCCATTTGCGATTTTGTCAATTAAGCGCTCTTGGCTCATCGTCGATCGCCTCGAGGATTTTGGTAGTGTGACGAGATGCGATAAAATCATACAAGAGAAGAGAGATGGCATCAGCATTAGATGCTTTCATGCCTAATTGGTTCTCAATAAGGACCGCAACATTCTCGATGATATCGGCGACATCACTGCTGATACGGAGTTCGATCTCGATCGGTCCGGCACTTGGGATCATCTCGAAATGCTTGCGCAGGAGCGCGGTCCTGCATTTCGGTTCCGGGGTCACCCGTGCGATCTCCGATACCACGTCCGCGAGGATTTCACTGCGATAGGTGTCGTTTGAGCGGATTCGTACTGCTTCGGTAGCCATGCGCCAGAACCATTGCGACACAGCGATGTGCAGCGTCGCTAGTGAATCATCCATGATTATGCTCCCGCGCTTCGATCGACCCCTGAAGATATCTGGTTTCGTCAAAAAGCGGTGCACAAATTATGGCTTAAAGCCATCCGCACAGACCTTTTGCGCCACCTCCTTTCCGCGCGATGCACGCGGTAAGTGATTCGCAATTCTTTCTCGTATCAATGGGACGAATTGTCCCGAAACTAGGGACGGCAGATCCTGCATTTCGCGACGGTCTGTCCCACTATCCATGACGAAAGGCGATATTGAACCAGACCGAACGTGATAATGTCGTGGAAATAAGCCAAGCTGACATCAGTTCCATTGGCAGTGGTTGAGCCAGCATAACTGTAAAGTGCAGCCTTATCCCGACGCAAAGATTGTGCGCGTCGATCTAGAAAGGGTAAGGAAATCATGAAGGCTCGTTTCCTCAACAGGCGGGGCGCGGAGACTGTGGCGCTCGCCGGCGTCGCGGTGGCCATGAGCGTCGCCGCGTGCGCGTCGGGCGCGATCGCCGGTGCCGACGCGACGTTCGACACCGCTCTGACCCAGTTCACCGACTTCCTCGAAGGTTCGGGCGGCCGCATCATCGCGGTTCTGTCGCTCGCCGGCGGCCTGGTCGCGCTTGCCTCGGGTCGGTTCTCGCTCGGCCAGATCGCGATCCCGGTCGGCGTGGGCGTCGGCGCCGGCGTCGGTGCGCCGATCGTCACGGGCACCGTTACCGCGACGATCTGATCCACGCATCTGGCAGGCGCGGTGGCGGACCGATCCTGTCCTGACCTGAAGGCGGTGTGGCAAAGATGGATCGCTACGTGATTCCTTCTCATCTGGACGACCCGGAGCTGATCGGGCTGTGGACGCTGGATGAGTTCCTGACGATGGTTATCCCCTTCGTCTGGGGCCTGATGACCTCCCAGATCATCATTGGCATCGCCCTCGCAGGGGCAGGCTGGTGGGGACTACGGAAGGCAAAGGGAGGTCAGGCGGCATCCTGGCTATTGCATCTCGCATATTGGTATCTGCCTGGCGGCTTTACCGGATTGCGGGCCACACCGCCTTCTTACCTCCGGCTGATGGCAGGGTAAGATGGATCTTGCATTCCAGCACAGCCAGGGTCAGCGCATCCTGCGTCAGCGCAACATGCTGGTGGTGGCGCTTGCGGTTCTTGCGCTGCTCATGGCGCTAGTGCTGCTGTGGGCGGGCTCGCGCAGTCGCGAGGTCGTGCTGCAGCCGATCCTGCGCTCGCCGCTGACATTGTCGAGCTCGGGCGTATCTCGCGACTATCTCGAACTGGTGACGCGGGACGTCGCGCTGCTCGTGCTCGATCGCAGCCCGACAAATCTCGAATATTGGATGGAGTCGGTACTCGCGGTCACGTCGCCGAAAGCACATGGCAAGATCAAGGGCGATCTGATGAAGATCGTCACCGAGCAGCGCGGCTCCTCGATCGCGCAGTTCTTCACGATGGAGAGCATGACCATCGACGCGAAGAGCCTCCGCTCGGAGGTGACGGGTCATCTCAGCACCATCGTCGGCAGCAAGGTCGTGACCCGCGAGCCGCGGACCTTCCGGTTCGATTGGGAATATACCGGCGTTTCCCTGCGCCTGATCGGCTTCGGCATGGTCGTCAAAAAGCCAGAGGAGAACAACTGATGGCGGGCTATACCTTCGCCAGCGCCGCGGTGGGAATCCCCTTCGTGATGCGCGCGCACTGCTTTCTCAGCCGGTGCCTCGGCATCGCGCTGTTCGTGGTCGCATGGCTGATGATCTCGTCGCCGGCCTGGGCAGACCAGACGATCATGGCGGCCGACAGCAGCCAGGTCGACTGCACCGCCTCGGCGAAGGATCTGACGCGGATCAGCCTCGTCGAGGACGAGTTCGCCAGCGTGTCCAAGATCACCGCGGGCAATCCGCTCGAGGACTTCACCGTCGTCAACGAACCGGTGCGGGGGGATATCTATCTCTCCGTGCCGGACGGCTATGCGCGCCCTTCACTGTCGTTCTTCGGCACGTCGAAGCGCGGCTATGTCTACAAGTTCGTGTGCCGCGTCACCGCCGAGGAGGCGGTGCAGGTCTTCGTGTCCAACCCGGCGATCGCGCAGGAGAAAATGGCCGACGCCGCCCCTGCGGCGAAGGCAGGCCCGCAGGATGCGGCGGTCGCGCTCGTGCAGGCAATGTACGGCAATGCGGTTATCGACGGCTACGAGATGCGCCAGCGCTCGCTGGCGCCGGTGATGGTCGGCGCCCTCAAGGTCCAGATGATCGCGGAATATCGCGGATCGGAGCTGACCGGCAAAGTGCTGCGCATCGAGAACCGCGGCGACCAGCCGATCATATTGAACGAGGCGATGGTGGCGCCGGCGAGCGCGCTGGCGGTGTCGGTGGCGGAGCCCAGCCTCGCGCCGGGCAAGGTGACGACGGCCTATCTCGTCGCGAAAAGCGGAAGGTGAGAGCCATGGCTTTGGCGGATTTCTTCAAGCGCAAGCGCAAGTCGCTCGACAGCGGCGCTACCGCGACCGATGGCGACGACGTCTCGCCGGTGGCGGGCGATCTCGGCACCAACGAGTCGGTGCGCAAGCGGCAGGTGCTGCTGCTGTCGATCATCGGCGGCGTGCTCGGCCTCGCCGCGCTGTTCTGGATCTTCGGGGACTCGAAGAGCGAGGAGACGGCTGCCGGCGACGGTGCGAATGGCGACAAGGTCGAGGTGTCCACCAAGGACATCATGAACCGCAACCTCTCCGAGCAGGAGTGGATGGCGCTGTCCGAAGAGCGGTTCACCTCGGCTGAGCATCAGCTCAAGTCTGTCGATGGCCAGCAGCGGCGGCTCGCCGAACTGGAAGCCGAAATCGGCTCCCTGCGCGGCCAGAACACGTCGATGCAGGCCGATGGCCAGCGTGTCGTCTCCGCCTATCAGGAAGAAAATGAGCAGCTGCGCCGCCAGCTGGCGGAGCGCCGCACGGCACCGCCGCCGCCCGCCGCTGGCCCCGCTGCGATGTACGGTCCGAACGGGCCGCAGGCCTATGAGCGCCCCGGCAGCGCCGCAGGTAAAGGCGCGCTTCCCCCGGCAATGCCGGGGGGCGAGGTCAAGACGATCGCTTTCCAGTCGACCAAGGGCGGGACGGCCAAGCCAGTGGAGGCGGGAACGACGGTCTATACCGACAGCGTCAATTACCTGCCGCCCAACAGCTTCGCGTCGGCCAAGGTCATCGTCGGTGTCGACGCCAGCGCCGGTGTCGGCAGCCAGACCGATCCGCTGCCGGTGGTGCTGCGCATTACCGGACCGGCGCGCTCGGTCTTCCAGAACGGCAAGCTGCTGACGACCAAGGTCGAGGGCTGCCTCGTCAATGGCGCGGCGCGCGGCGATCTGTCTTCGGAAAAGGTCTATGTGAAACTGCAGAAGATGACCTGCCCGCAGCCGGGTGGTCGCTATGCGGTCTCGGAGGTGAAGGGCTTCCTTGCGTTCGCCGGCAAGACCGGCGTGCGCGGCCGGGTGGTATCGCGCGAGGGCGGTCTCGTCATGCAGGCGTTCATCGCCGGCCTCGCCGGCGGCTTCGGCCGCGGCTTCTCGGCGAACGCCAACTCGGTGTTCCAGGGCACGACGGTCAACACCGACGGCAAGCGCGACAAGCTGTCGACCAGCGAGATCCTCGAAGGCGGGTTCGGCGAGGGCGTCGCCCAGACCGGCGACATGGTCTCGAAATATCTGATCGAGCGCGCCGAGCAGTATCAGCCCGTCATCGAGATGCCGACCGGCATCGATGTCGAAGTCGTCTTCCTGGAGGGTGTCTATGTCCGCAATTGATCGGCTGCGGCGGCTTGCCCGTCGCCCCTCGCGCAACGTCTTCGCGCCGGCTGCGCTCGCAGGTGCGCCGCTGCTGGCAACCGCCGCGGTCGCGGGTGTCGCGATCGCCTCCGATGTCGGCAATCCGGCGAAGCGGGTTGAGGCGCTGCTGGCGGATCGCCTGCCTAAGACGAAGGTCTCCTCCGTCGACTGCAAGCGCGTGGCCGGCCTCTGCGAAGTCGTCGCGGGCGCCAACCTGTTCTACGTCGACCAGGACGCGCGCTATCTCGTCATCGGCCGGGTCTACGACATGGAGACCCGGCAGGACGTCACCGCCGCGCGCCTCCTCGAGCTCAATCCCGACATGCTGGTGGGCGGCGCGGCACGCGCCAATGCCGATGCGGAAGGGGAGGGGGCTCCTGACCCCGCGGCGGCCGCGATCGGTCCGCAGGCCGCACCCCGCAAGGTCACGGCTTCCGGCAGCACCGCGAGGCTCTCGCTGGCGGGCCTGCCCGAAAACGGCGCAATCGTCTGGGGCAACCACGCCGCAGCCGAGACAGTCACGATCTTCACCGACTTCCGCTGCGGCTATTGCCGCGCTTTGGTGTCGGTGCTGGGTTCGATGAACGTGAAGGTCGTCGAGCGCCCGATCTCGATCCTCGGCAGCCGTCCGCTTGCCAACCAGGTCTGGTGCGCACGCGATCGCGTGAAGGCGATGCACCTCGTTTATGCCGGCGAGCCGGTGAAGAGCGAGGGCGGCTGCGATACCAGCGGCCTCGATGCCAATGAGCGCTTCGCCAGCCAGCACAATCTGCGCGGCACGCCGGTCATCGTCCGCGCAGATGGCGCGATGCTCGAAGGCTATCGGCCAAAGGACTTTCTCGAGGCGTGGCTGAAGGGAGGGCGGTCGTGATGCGCAGGCTCGTGCTTTTGGGTGCGGTTTCCGGGCTGGTGTCGGGCTGCGCGTCGCTGGGCGGCAATGTCAGCGGGAGCTTCTCCTGTGAGGCACCTGACGGGATCTGCGCGCCGAGCGCCGTCATCGACGACAAGGCGCTGGCGATGATCACCGGCGATGTTGCCGTGCCGGGTGGTACCACGACGCCCGCTGGCCCGTATCGCGAAGCGCCGGAAGCTCGGCCTGCCTATCGCACGGCGGCAGTCGCGCCGTCGCGGACGCGCGAGCGGGTCCTACGCATCGTCTTCCAGCCCTATATCGACGAGCAGGGGCGCCTTCACGAGAAGAGCGCGGTCCATGCCGTGGTCGAGCGCGGTGACTGGCAGCCGCAGGTGCTGAGCGATGCGGCGGCGGCACCATCAACGCAGGTCGCGAGTGACTTGCCGCGTCGCCAGACTGAGACCCTCGCCGACGCGGTCGATCGCCTTGAGCTGGCCCAGGCTTCGGCGCCAGCCCTTTCCCCTCCTGATCCCGCGACGGTCGCGGCGGCGCGTGAGCGCGGCCGCGATCCGGTCGCGGCGATCAAGGCCGATGTCGCGGCCCGCCTGGCTACCCCCGCAGGCAGCCCGACGCCCGCTCCCGCGGATGCCGCCCCCCGACGGGTGTCCGCGGGAGCGGGGCAACCCGCTGTGCCGGCGACGACGCCGGCGCCCAGGGTGACGGTGAAAGCCGGGAGCTTCCCGGCAGTGGTAGGAGAGGACTGACATGGCGAACGGGGGTTTGCTCGAAACACTTCTGTCCAACATCCTTGGCGACACCAAGCGTCCGGATGCGGGGCGTCCGGATCTCGGCGTGCCGATGCTGGCGCACTGGCTCCCGTACCGCAGCTATGATCGCAAGACGGGTATCTACTACAACAGCGCGTCGCGCGGCTTCGTTATGGAGGCCGCGCCGATGGTCGGCGCTGACGAGCGCAGCGGCGATATCCTCGCGCAGTTCCTGTCGGAAGGCGTGCCGGCGCCAGGGTGCCTGCAGTTCCACCAATGGATGTCGCCCCGGGTCTCCGAGTGTCTCTCGAAATGGTATTATCCTCGCTATGCGGCCGCCGGCGTCTATGAGCGGATGGCGAAGCACCGGATCGACTTCCTCACCGAAGGTGTCTGGAAGTCGCTGTCGGCCGACGCGCCGTTCTGTCTGCGGAATCATCGGGTCGCGATTTCCTATTCGACGCCGGAGAGCGGCACCATCTCCGAGGAAGAGATCCTCTCGATCGTCGACGGACTCAAGGCGGCGCTGTCGGCGATCGGCGTCTCGGCGCGGCTGATCGACCCGGAAGGGCTGATCGGCTGGATCGACGACATCACCTCGCCGACGACGGCCCCGGGTGACGATGCGGTCAGCTACAACCCGTTCGATCCGATCGCCGATCAGGCGATCCGCCGCGACATCGAACTGCGCATCGAGGCGGATCGGCTGTTGCTGCGTACCGAGCGCTTTCGGCCCACCGGCAAGGTGATCGAGGGCGCGCCCGAGATCGGCGAGATCTATCCGGACATGTTCGATGTGCGCTCCTTCTCCGTGCGCAACCTGCCGCAGCGTTGGGCGCCGTGGGACATGGCCAAGCTCATCGGCGACATGTTCACCGACAAGCTGCGCATGCCGTGCCCGGTCGCGACCAACCTGTGCATCGATTTTCCGGATGAGCAGGCGGCTGCCGGCAAGGCCGGCTACAAGTTCATGCGCACGACCAGTCTCGCCGACAGCAAGTCGGCGCGCTTCCTGCCGCAGCTCCGCGACCAGAGCCAGGAATGGCGCTACGTCACCGATGAGCTCAAGCAGGGCCGCAAGCTGGTGCGTGCCTTCTACAACGTCACCGCCTTCTCCCCGAAGGGGAAGGGGGATTCCAACGAGCGGGTGCTGAAGTCGGTCTACCGGGCCGCCGGCTGGGACCTGCTCGACGATCGCTATTTGCAGGTGATGGGCCTGCTGTGCGCGATGCCGATGACGATGGGCAATGGCCTCGCCAAGGATCTCGAGCGCATGAAGCGGATGCGCACGGTGCTGACCACCTCTGCCGCCAACCTCGCACCGATGCAGGGCGAGTATCTCGGTGGCCACATCCCGCACATGCTGATGATCGGCCGGCGGGGCCAGCCCTTCTTCTGGTCGCCGTTCGAGAACAGCGCCGGCAACCACAATGTGGCGGTGTTCGGCAAGTCGGGCTCCGGCAAGTCGGTCGGCCTGCAGGAGCTGTGCGGCGCGCTGTGCGGGGCCGGTGCCCGCGTCGTCGTGATCGACGATGGCAGATCGTTCGAACACTCGGCCAAGCTGCAGGGCGGGGCGTTCGTCGAGTTCACGATGGGCTCGGGCTTCTGCCTCAATCCCTTCTCGATGATCGATGCGCAGCTCGCGGAGTCGGACGAGGATTATCTCCTCGACTGCATGGCGATGCTGAAGGCGATCACAAACCAGATGGCCCGCTATCTCGATCCGCTCACCGACACCGAGCGCGGGCTGATCGACGGCGCGGTTAACAAGGTGTGGCATGAGAAGGGGCGCAAGGGCGCGATCGACGATGTCATCGCTGCGCTGGACGAGACCGCCAACCCGATGGCCGCGGATCTCGGCATCGCGATGAAGCCGTTCTCGTCGACCGGCACCTACGGCAAGTTCTTCAAGGGCGACGTGTCGTTCAAGCTCGAGGCGCAGCTGACCGTGTTCGAGCTGTCGGACCTGTCCTCGCGCGAGGAACTGCGCAGCGTCGTGCTGACCGCGATCATGTTCATGGCGCAGCAGGCGATGCGCAAGCTCGATCGCTCGATCCCCAAGGCACTGCTTCTCGACGAAGCCTGGCAGTTGCTGCGCGGCGGATCGATGGCCGACTTCATCGAGGCCTATGCCCGCACCTGCCGCAAATATGGCGCGTCGCTGGTGACCGCGACACAGTCGCTCAACGACTATTACAAATCGGCGGGCTCGATCGCGGCGTTGGAGAACAGCGACTGGTTCCTGATCCTCCAGCAGAAGCTGGAGACGATCAACGACTTTAGAAAGCATGATCGCTTCAACATGGACGAGCATACCGAGGCGTTGCTGCGCTCGCTGAAGCGCAACGGCTTCGAATATTCGGACCTGATGATCAAGGGACCGGACATGCTCGCGGTCGGCCGGCTCGTGCTCGATCCCTATTCCGCGACGGTTTTCAGCTCGAGCCCGAAGACCTTCGCGGCGATCGAAGCGCTGATCCACGATGGTCATACGATGGAAGGGGCGATCGAGCGGGTCGCCTTCCCGAACAACCCGGAGAAATGGGCGACGTCCGATGCCGATGACGGCAGCGACCTCGCCATGGCGGCGGAGTGACGGTGATGGCGACAGCATTCGGATCGACGGCCGTGCCGCGGACGGCGAGGGTCCGTTTCCTTGGCCGGCGGGGCTTCTCGGCGGGCGGTATCGGGCCAGCCGTCCCGCGGGCAGTTCAGGAGACCGCCATCTCCTTGGCCGCTGTCGCCGAAGCGGGCCAGCCCCGCCCGCTGTGGCGCGACATGCTCTATGTCACCCTGCATTCTCTCGCCCTTGCGGGCACGACGCTGTTGATGACCTGGGGCGCGCTGGTGCTCTTCTTCGTCGTGCTCGGCGGTTTCTCGACGGACGGGCTGATGCACCAGCTCAACAACATGGCAGGCCGCTATGTCGCGGCCGATGGCGAGCGGATCGCGTCTTTCAAGCAGATCCTGCTGTGGACGCAGTTCCTGCTGTTCGCGGCGATCCTGTTCTTCCGGCGCGGCAGCATTGTGCCGGCGGACCTGCGCGAGGGCGGCAAGCATGGCTGACCAGGCCGACTTTCGCCTTCCAAAGGAAGAGGTGTCGCGGATCGCCGTGGAGCATCGCTCCAAAAAGGACAGGCAGCGCCGGATACGGCTGTTGAAGGTCGGCGCGGTCTCGCTGCTCTCCGGGGTACTTGTCGGCCTGACTGTTGGCGACATCGCCGGGCGCTTGCCGACAGCTTGCAATGCCGTCTCTTCGGCGCACGCGCGATGACCAACAGCCTTGCCTCGAACCTGCTGCTGGCCGTCATCACGGTCATCGTCGTGGCCGCCAATCTCGGTCTCATCCTCGCGCTCGGCACCGAAGCAGAACCGATCCGGTCGCCCCACGAACAGGCGATCAGCGACACGACCATTTTTGGCGCGTCCCACAACCTCGTCCGCGGAGAAAGCCGGTGACTGAAGCCGTCATTGAGCAACAGGGAGAACTTGGCCTCGGCGACACGCCCAGGGCCAGGCCCGTCGTCGCAACCTCGTCACGCCTGAAGCGCATTCTCCGATCGACACTGCTGCGCGACGGCGTCGCTGTCGCCGGCGTCCTGTCGGTCGTGGTCTGGGGCGCATGGGTCACGCATGAGCTGACCGGCGTCCGCCAGGACCGCATCGTTTCCGTCAAGCTGTCGGCACTGGTCGGCTCCTATGTCGAGGCGCAGCGCTATTCCGGTTCGCCGCCGGAGCGGGTGAAGGCCGAGATGACGGCTTTCATGGTGTCGCTCGACAAGGAGCTGCAACGCCGCGGCGCCGAAGGCGAGGTGGTGCTGGTCGGCGAGGCGGTGCTCACGAAAAACGTGTCGGACGTGACCGCCAGCGTCCGCAAGGCGGTGTTCGCATCTGGGGTACCGGTCCCGCGCCGCCTCACCCCCGAGCAGATCGCGGAGATGGCGGTAGCCTCTGCGCCCCGGCGCGAGCTGCCACCCGAGCCCGAACTGCCCGGAGCGCCTGCGCCGCTTCCAGCGCCCGCGCCCTTCATCGGACCCGCTCCGGCGGGCGGCAACATGGCCGGCGATCCCTTCGCCCCGCAATATCGTCCGCAGATGGGAGATCCGTCGGCTGTGCCGATGGGCTCACCTGTCGGCGGAGGCGCCTCGGTTTCCAGCTTCGGAGGCCCCGGTGGCGGCGGCAATTGAGATCCCGTCGAGCACGGCTGAAGCGCAATCCTGGAGGCCGCGCAAGCGGCTGTGGGCGCTGCTGCTGTTCGTGGCGGCAGTTTTCGCCGTGCTCGGCGGGATCCGCCAGTGGCGCAACGATCATCTCTTTCTGATCAACGCGACGGACTCGCTGCCGAACTGGGCGTTCGTGATCAACCGCCACGAGGCGCCGGCGCGCGGCCGCTACATCTTCTTCGATCCGCCGCACGTTCCGCTGGTGATCAGTCATTTCGGCCCTCGCCCGAAGATGTTCGGCAAGATCGTCTATGGCATGCCCGGCGACATCGTCGCGCATCGCGGCGCGGACGTCATCGTGGCCGGCAAACGTGTCGCTCGGATGAAACCGCTTACCCGCAAGGGCGAGACGCTGACGCCGGGTGCGACGGGGACGATACCGCAGGGCTGCTACTATGTCGGCACGCCGCACAAGGACGGCTTTGACAGTCGCTATGCCGAGATTGGCTTCGTCTGCCGCCGGCAGGTGATCGGTGTTGGAGTGCCGGTGCTATGAGGCGTGCGGCGCTCTCGATCGTGTCGGTTGTCGCGCTCGCCGGCATGGCGCTCGGCCCCAGCGCCTCGCCGATCGGCGCAATGGATCATGGCGTCATGGGCCAGACCTTCCCGATCATCGAGCCGGACCTGCTGGCGACGATCGAGGCGAAGTTGCGCCACGCCGAGGCGACGGGCGGCATCGATCGCGCGAATGCGATGTTCGCGAAGCGCGCGGAGGCGAAGGTCAGGCGGCCCACGCCCGTCGCCGGCATCACGCCGGCCGAGGTCGAGCGCAGCTGGGAATTCGATCCGTCGATCACGATGGAGCGCGACATCACCGATCAGAAGGGAAATCTGATCGCCGGGGCCGGGCAGCGGGTTAACCCGCTCGATTTCGTCGCGATCAAGCAGGACCTGGTGTTCGTCGACGGTGATGATGCCGCGCAAATGGCTTGGGCGCTGGGTCGCTACGACGATCTGAAGGCCAAGATTATCTTCGTCAGCGGCTCGCCGCTCGAGGCGATGACCGCTCGTCAGCGCCGTTTCTATTTCGACCAGGAAGGGAAGCTGACCGCGCGGTTCGGAATCGAACACACGCCCGCCGTCGTCCGTCAGGATGGCCGGATGATGCGCGTCACCGAGCATGCGCTGAGCCAAGGGAGGGGAGGCTGATGCCGTTGTGGCTTGACCTGATGCGCACGCCGATGGCGGCGCCGGAGACGGCATTGCTGCGCCGGATGCGCCGCATCTGGCAGGCGCTGTGCGTCTCCGCCGGTGTCTCGATCCTTGCTCTTCAGCCGCTGAAGGCGGCGCTGGTACGGACGGCACCGGCGCTGATCCTGGTGCTGATCGTCGCATGCTTCGTGCTCGGTACCGTCTATTTCCTGATCAAGCAGCGTGCCGATGAGGCATGGCTCAACCGGGACGACGCATGATGCGGTGGCTTCGCCCCATCCTCGGGCTCGGCATCCTCGCGATGATCGTCACCGCGCTCTCCGCGTCGCGCGCGGAGGCAGCGCCGACGTGCCACGGCAAGTTCGTCAATCCTATTACCGACGTCTGCTGGTCGTGCCTGTTCCCGCTGTCAGTGGGTGGGCTGAAGATCTGGCCGAGTGGTCGCCCCGATCCCAGCAACCCGAGCTCGCCGGTCTGCCTGTGCGCCGAACCGTTCCCGCGCATCGGCATTTCGGTCGGCTTCTGGGAGCCGGTGCGGCTGGCCGACGTCACCACCAAGCCGTGGTGCTTCGTCAACCTCGGCGGCACGCGGATCGCCCCCGGCTTCGACATCGGCCAGGGCTATATCGCAGGGCCCGCGCAGGTTGGGGGGCGTTCGCAGTCGACCGCCAAGTGGCACGTCCATTGGTACGTCTATCCGCTGCTCTACTGGATGGAGATCCTGACCGACTTCCTGTGCTTCGAGAGCGCGTCGTTCGACATCGCCTACATGACGGAGATCGATCCGCTGTGGCAGGATGACTCGCTTACCGCGCTGATCAATCCGGAGGTGGCGGTGTTCGCCAACCCGATCGCGCAGGCCGCGTGCGCCGGCGACTGCGCGGTGGCGACGGTCGGGCTGCCGCTGGATTCCCTGTTCTGGTGCTCGGGCTGCCAAGGCGCAATGTACCCGATGAATGGCAACATTCCTGCCTCGATCGGCCATGTCCAGTCGTCGCGGCTCGCGCTGTCGCGCTTCACCTACAAGATGCACCGGCAGGCGCTGGCGTGGGGGACGATGGGCTCCAAGGGCCTGTGCAAGAAGTATCTGATGCCGATCCTGCGCAAGCAGCAATACCGCGTCCAGATGGTCAATCCGATCCCGACGGTCAGCGGCGAATATGCCTGCTCGACGATCGGATCCTCGACGATGCCTCCCGATGCGGGCCGCGCCTTTCCGGTGAATGGCGAGGACATGGGCTACCTCATGTGGCGCAAGCGCAACTGTTGTGTGCTGTAGGGGAGGCGCTTGATGTACACTCTAGCTTTGATCTTCCGGCGACATCTGATTGTTCGTGTGCCGGGCAAAAAGCCGCTGCGCTTCTATTCTATAAATTTCCCAGACAACCCGTATGACGCCTATGCTTTTGAGGTCGAGAACGCGCATCCCCGCGGATGCCCCTGGCGTCAATTCTGTATCAGGAACTTGGCTGAAGAACTCGGTGTACGGGCGGGCTATCTCCTAAGCCGTGCAGAGCATCGCCGCGTTCTGGCGCACGCGATTGCCAGCGATTTCGATTTCGCGCGCTACGCCTTGCGGCATGAGACCCAATGGTGGCGAAGTCGCTTCGATAGCCAGGATGCGCCAAACGATCCGGAGATTCCGTTCTGATGCGTATCATCCGCTGGGGCGCCGCCGGCATCCTTGCCGTCACTGGCCTCACCGCCATCATCGCGCAGACCGTCGATGGGCTCGACGTGCAGGCGGTCAAGCGCCGCTCGGCCGAGATGGAACAGGACGCCAAGGACTTCTCCGAGCAGGTGAAGAACCGCGGCGATGCCTTCCGCGAGGAGGCGCTGAGCGTGCGCGAGGGTGGCACCGAGAATATGCGCCAGGTCGCGACGAAGAATCTCCCGGTCGGGCCGAAGGGCGCAATCGACTTCGACGAACTCTTGCAGGTGGCGTCGACCAACGCATCGAAGCCGGCGGGGCAGGCGCCGCAACTGATCGTCTTCGCCAGCCTGTCGATGCCTCCCGAAGCGCTCAAGCGGCTGATCCATGACACAGCGGCCGCCGGCGGCGTCGTCGTATTCCGGGGCTTTCCGAACAACTCGATGAAGGCCTTTGCATCCGCGCTCGGCAAGGTCGTCGACCAGCAGGACCAGCTTGCCAATGTCGGCATCGATCCCCGCCTCTTCCGCGCCTTCGACGTGCAGGCGGTGCCCACATATGTCGCCGTCTCTTCGGACTTCGACCTGTGCGACGGCTTCTCCTGCCGGACCGCGGTGCCGCCGCATGATCGGATGACGGGCAACGTCACCGTCGACTATGCGCTGACCACTTTCGCCGACGCCAACGGCCCGGGCGCGCGCGTCGCCGCGATCGGGCTCGCGCAGATGCGCAAGGGCAATCTCAGATGAAATGGCTGGGGGCGCTTATCGTCGGGCTCGGCATCGCCGCGGCGCCGCTGATCGCGCAGACGACGGTCGAGCAGGCGCGCCAGGAAGGCCAGGCCTTCGGCAAGGAAAAGCGCAACGACGGCTCGCTGGTCCCGAGGGACGAGAGCGTGGCCGAGCGCGTGCCCCATTATCAGGGCACCGATCTGCCGCAGGCCGACTATTTCGACGATCCCGACCGGCTCGCGTCCGAGGGCGGCGCTGCCAGCGCCAATCATGAGGGCTATCGCGCCGTTTTCGATGGCGATCGCACCCGGCCGCGCTTCGACAGCCAAGAAATCAAGGGCGCGGTCGCAGCGGGGCTTGCCGTCGAGGAAAATCCGCAAGGCCATCTCGCCGGCGAGCAGTTCGAGAGCGGCCAGTCGTCCTGTGAGGCGCTGCCGACGAACCCGCCGGCAGTCAGCTACTACGAGGCGTCGTGCAACACCGGCACCAAGCTCGATCAGAGCCAGCAGAGTTGCCGGATCACGATGCAGCCGCGCGTCACCGAGACCGCGACCTATGAGTATTATGCCGAGGTCGGTGGGCATAGCGGCGTGGCGCCGCCGATGTCGGCGTTCGACGCGGCGATCGCCGCCGGCACGTGCCGGGTGAAGGGCAGCGCCGACACCTGCCAGATGATCCGCGGCTATGGGCTCACCCCAAATGGCAGCTGCAGCGGAGCGCAGTCCAACATCGTCAGCTGCACGGCTCAGCCCGCCGTCGGCGGCAGGGCGCTGCGCTACCCGGGGACGGGGCAGTATTGGTACGCGCAGGACGTCACGCGCAGCGTGACGATGGTGCGCAGCGAAAGCGGATGCGCGGCGCAGGCGGGCAACACGTCATGCCAACAGACCGCCGAGATGTGCGTGGACAGCGAGCCGGTCACGCGGATCGTCGAGGGCGTGCCGGTCACGCAGCCATGCTGGGCGTGGGACCGGTCCTATACGTGTGCAGCTATCATGAGCGGCGCGACCGATTGCAGCGAACTGGAATCGAACCCGCAATGCAGCTTCGTCAGCGAGGACTGCCTCGACGATCCGCAGGAAGGACGGTGCAAGGTGATGGACAAGGTCTATCGCTGCCCGATGCCGACCGAGGGGCCCGGCGACACGCCACGCTGGGTGTGCGGGGGCGACGTCTACTGCATCAACGGCGAGTGCGAGACGATCGAGCGCGAGGCCTCGACTGAGTTTCGCGATGCGCTGGTCGGGCTGCATTCGCTCGACCAGGCCGGCAAGGAGTTCAACGAAGAGAATTTCACCGTCTTCTCGGGCACGCGCCAGACCTGCCACAAGCCGGTTTTCGGGCTGGTCAACTGCTGCGCCGGCAAGGGCTTCAGCCTCGCCGCGGCAACCCAGCTGCTGGCGCTGTTCCTGTGCTCGGCCGAGGAGAAGCTGCTCGACCAGCGCGACCGGATGGGGTTTTGCCACCGGGTCGGGACCTACTGTTCCGACAGCGTGCTTGGCGTCTGCGTCACCAAGAAGACCGCCTATTGTTGCTTCGAGAGCAAGCTCAGCCGGATCCTGCAGGAACAGGGCCGGCCGCAAATCAACAAGCCTTGGGACAGGCCGAAGCGCGAGACCTGCGAGGGCTTCACCGTCGAGGAATTCGCCCGGCTCGATCTTTCGGTGATGGATTTCAGTGAGGTCTATGCCGAGTTCGTCGACGCGGCGCGCCTGCCCGACGAGGTCCAGACGATGACCGACATCCAACAGAAAATACAGGATTATTATGAGCTCCATGGCCAACAATGATCTGTACCTGACCAGCGACGAGGCGCCCGACGCCTGGGGCATGACCGTCATGGAACTGGCGATCTTCCTCAGCATCTATCGCGCGCGTTCGTCGCTGCGGCTCGAGGCGATCTGCGAAAGCCTTGGCACCTGGTTCGAGCATCCGCTGGCGGTGGAAAGCATCGTCCAGCCGGTCGGCCGGATGGTGGCGCGGCGCTGGCTGGCGCCGGACGGCGATCGGCTGCGCCCTACCCGCGAAGGACGGGAGGTGGCGCGGCCGTTGCTGCGCGGGACCGTGAAGATGCTCGATAGCGGCTCCGAGCTGCTGCAGGTCGCGCTGATGATGTCGGTGCTGGGCTTCGCGGCAAACGAGCTGGATGGAGCCGGCGATGGCGGGTGAGGATGGCATCGTGATGCGAATTAGCCGCCTCTGGAGGACGCGCTCGCAGCGTGTTCGCGACGCGCGGTTCGACACGATTCTGGGGGACGTGAATGCAGCGCTTGATGCGTCCGGCATCGCTCCGGACGCGCGGATGCGCGCCGCGCTGGCAGCGGCTTTGGTGAAGGATGACCCGGTCCATGACCGGGCGAACAGACATGTTCTGCGCGTGACGTTGCGCGAGCTTGCAAATGGGAGGGTCGGATGAAGGTTTCGGGCAATCCTTGGAAGATGCTGCCGGCGCTGGTTGCACTCGCGCTCGCCGTGCCGGCGCCGGCGCAGGTCGCGCCGCGGTCGGGTGAGGCGGCCGAGCAGCAGGGCGATGATTTCTACTGCCGCGAGCGCCGGTTGGGGCAGTGGTTCTACTGCGTAAAGCCCAAGCCGCCGGAGGAGCAGGCCAAGGCGCCGCCGGCAACGAGCGCGGCTGAGCAGTTGGCGGCCGTGAAGAAGGAACTCGACGAGCTGAAGGCGCGCGCGATCCTCGATCCGAGCGAGGAGAATGTGATTGCCTATGTCCGCTTCCAGCGCGAGCAGCTCGATCGTGCGTCGACCTTCTCCGACGTGTGGCAGCGCGCGCTCTGGCAGAATCCGGACCTCGACTACACGCTGCAGCGTCCCGTCGGCACGCTCGGCAAGCGCGCGTGGATCGACAACCGCAAGGCCGATCGCGACGCGGTCCTGATCCAGCTCGGCCAGCGCTACGGGCTGTTCTATTTCTACGCGCAGAGTTGCGGCGCGTGCGAGATCTTCGCGCCGGTGCTGCGGTCGGTGGCCGACAGCCATGGCCTGGCCGTCATGGCGGTGTCGATGGACGGCGGCCCGAGCAAGGACTTCCCCAACTATGTCGTCGACAGCGGCCAGCGCGCGCGGATGGGCGTGCCGGGCAATGCCACGCCGGCGCTCGTGCTGTTCGATACCGAGACGCGCACCACGGTCCCGATCGGCTTCGGGATCCTGAGCGCCGACGAGATCATGGATCGCATCTTCACCCTCACCAACACAAAGGTCGGGAGCGACTATTGATGGGCCAGGTCCAGCAGCCGGGCATCGACACGCCCAACCCAACCCCACTTCCCCCATCCGCGACGAAACCCCGGCGGTGGGGGCGGCGCGCACGCGCCGCCCTCGGCCGAGGTGGGGCCGCGCTCGGGATCGCGGCCGCCGTCCATCTCGCGGCGATCGCACCGGCGCAGGCCGACGTTCTGACCAAGATGAACGGCTATTTCGAGGAAGCCGGCGCCGCTGCCAATGTCAGTGGCCCGAGCGCTTTCGAGGGCCAGTCCGCCGGCTATTATTCAATGGGCAATGTCTGGACGCGCTTCCCCCAGCGCAGCGTCGCGCCGTTCAACCTGCAGCTGCCGAGCGCACGCGCCGGCTGCGGCGGCATCGACCTGTTCGCGGGCTCCTTCTCCTTCATCAATACCGCCGAGCTGGTGGCGATGCTGAAGGCGACGGCCAACAATGCGCTGGGCTTCGCATTCAAGCTGGCGATCGACAGCGTCTCGCCGGAGATCGGCAAGGTGATGGATGAGTTCAGCCAGAAGGTGCAGCAGCTCAACCAGATGAACATCAACTCCTGCGAGACCGCGCAGGCGCTTGTGGGCGGCATCTGGCCGCAGATGGAGACGACGCGCTCAACCATCTGCGAGGCCGTCGGCAACAGCCAGGGCATGTTCTCGGACTGGGCCGCCTCGCGGCAGGGTTGCAACAATGGCAACCGCCGCGACAGCACGATCGCCGGCAACAAGGATCCGGCGATGAAGGACCAGCTTGTCGGCGAGAAGCACAACTACACCTGGGAGGCGCTGAAGAAGGCCGACAATTTTGGCGGGTTCGACCAGCAGTTTTCCGAGCTGATCATGACGCTGGTTGGCACGATCATCACGACGCCTTCGAACGATCCCGCAGTCGGCGGGCGGGTGCAGATCATCGGACCCGCCCAGGAGGCGGTGGCGACGGCGCTCCTCGATGCGACGGGCACCAATGGACAGGTCACGATCCTCAAGTGCAACGATACGGACTGCTTCAGCGTCGGCCGACAGACATTGTCGGTGCCGGTCTGGATTGCGCTGAAGCCACGGATCGCGCGCAACATCCGGGAGATGGGCGACAAGATCCGGACGGATACCCCGCTAACGACGATCGAAAAACAGCTTCTCAACATCTCCTCGGTGCCGCTGTTCAAGATCCTGTCGGTGCAGGCCTTCGCCCACCGCAGCCTTGCGCAAGGCGATATCGACAATCTCGCGGAAATCGTGGCGACCGACCTGCTCATCGCGATGCTCGATAACCTCCTCGACAAGGTCCAGCAGGCGCAGACGCACTATCAGACGTTTGACAGCGAGACCGCGGCACAGTGGCGGCAGCAGATCGCGAGTGCGCGCGAACGCTATTCCCAGCGTGACATCAAGCTGAGCAACAAGATGCAGCTGACGACGCAGCTGATCGACCAGACGATCATGCTGGAGTCGACGCTGCAGAATTCGATGTCGCCGGGCATGTCGGCCGCGCTGAACTTCTCGCGCGGGCTGAACGCGCAAGGTCTGCAGTAGGGGGAGGGGGCGACGATGGTCGAGGTCTTCACGATCGGCGGCGGCGAATATCTCGTCAACGTCTTCAACGCCGTCGCCGCCTGGACGGGGGGAGGGGGCTATAAGTCCCTGCTCCGCGTCGTGATGGTGATGGGACTGATCTACACGCTTCTCGTCGTCGCCTTCACCCTCAACTGGCGGGCCTGGTTCAACTGGTTCCTGCAGGCGACGCTGATGTATGGCGTCCTCATGGTGCCGACGGTGGACGTCCGTATCACCGACCGGGTCAATCCGTCGCTGGCGGCGGCGGTGGTGGACAATGTGCCGCGGGGGCTTGGCATCCTCGCCAGCTTCACCAGCCAGGTGGGCGATTATCTGACCCGGACTTCCGAGACGGTGTTCGTGATGCCGTCGCAGCTCAACTACACGTCCAACGGCATGATCTACGGCTCGCGGCTGCTCGAGGCGACGCGCAATTTCCAGATCCGCGATGCCGAGTTCGCGACCAACCTCGAAGAGCATTTCAAGCGCTGCACCTTTGGCGACATCATGCTCTATCGCAAGTCGCTGACCGATCTCGCGCGGGCGACGGACCTGTGGGCGGCGATCGGGCCGGGCTCGCCTGCACGGGCGCAGCAATGGGCGCAGCGCAACGGCGATGGGTCGGTCACAACGTCGATCGTCACCTGCAACCGCACCTACCAGATGCTGACCGCTCAGTGGACGGCGATCCTCGAGGCGCACGCGCCCCTGTGGGGCAAGGAAGTCTATCCAAAACTCACAAACGCCGCCGCGGCGGCCAAACTGAAGATGGACGTGCCGGTGGTCGCTCAGGCCTTCACCGGCAGCGGCTCAAGCTTCCATTCCCAGATGCGGCAGATGATGGCGATCAATGCCTTCCTGCAGGCGCGCTCCGGCATGTCGGGCGGTACCGGCAGTGCGTCGCTGGATACCTTCGCGCAGGTGCGTGCGGACCTGCAGGCGCGGAACACGTACAACTCGATCGCCCAGCAGGCGATGACCTGGGTGCCGATCCTGCACATCGTGCTGACAGTGGTGTTTTTCGCGATGTTCCCGGTGATCTTCCCGCTTTTCTTGATGCCGCAGACGGGCGTCGGGACGCTCAAGGGCTATGTCACCGGCTTCTTCTATCTTGCAGCCTGGGGGCCGATCTATGTCGTGCTCCACATGATCTGCACGACGCGCGCCGAGACCGCGGCGAAGGGCGTCACGGGCACCGGCATGACGCTCGCGAGCTTTGAGGGCATCGGCGCCGTCAACGCGGAGGCGGCGACGATCGCCGGCTTCATGCTGATGAGCGTGCCGTTCCTCGCTGCCGGCATGGCGCGGGGCGCGATGTCGATCGCCGGGCATTCGATGTCGATGCTCGCGCCTGCGCAGAACGCGGCCGAGCAGGCGGCGAACGAGCAGACCACCGGCAACTATGCCTACGGCAATGTGAGTTGGGCCAACCACACATCGAACATGCGCCAGTCCGACCAGTGGAGCACGGCGCCGAGCTTCTCGACAGGCGCGGCTGGCTTTACGACGCGGCATGACAATGGCGCGACGTCCAGCACTTATGGCAACGGGCGTGTGGTTGACGATATGAGCGGAGCGATGTCGAGGCTCGACGTGACGCCCGATATGTCTTTTGGCCTGAACAGCAGCATGAGCAAGGCCGCCAGCTGGCACCTTCGCGAAGCTGAAGCGATCGAAAATTCGCTAAGCCAGACAACCACCGCCGCCCATACTGATCGCAGCGGCACTCAGACCACGCTCGAGCACAGTCAGGGTTTCGACAGCGGCCAAGGATGGCAGTCCGGGACGAACGTGGAGCGATCCGATCGGCAGTCCGGATCGAAGTTCTCCGGTAATGAAAGCAGGTCTGGAACGAGCGAGAGCTATAGCCACACCAAGGGTCTGGAAGACAGCACCCTTCTTTCTGACTCTGTGAATGCTGGGGCCGCTGGCAAAGTATCACGTACGCGTGGGCAAGGCTCCGGAGGGCAGACGAAGAAGCAGGGCGATGACGCGGATGCCGGTGGCGGCGGAGGTGGAGGTGGACGTGCTCCTGGTCTTGGTATTGAGGCCAGCGCGGGGTTAAGGCGCAGCTTTACTCAGAATGAAGGTATGAGCGATCGCCGCGCAAGGACGATTGGGGCGGATGAAAGCGATACGGCTTCGAGCGGTACCCGTGAAGAGCGGACGAACGGGCTAAGTGCAAGTGAATCAAATGGCACCTACGCACGAGGTGGATCGTTCGAGAGAGATTCGCTCACGACATCCTCAACGTCCGGCTCTGAGGATTCGCTCTCCGAACAACGGTCCGCGATGGCTACCGCCCGCAAACATCGCGAGCGCGCCGAGCAACTCATGAGCGAGGCACGCTACTCCCAAGATCACGGCATGCGCCTGAGCCAGAACCTTTCGAATGAACTTTCGAATTGGTACCGTCAGGAACAGGCCAAGCATCCCAATCTAAACGCGCCTGAGATTTGGGCCACCGACATGAATGATACCCAGCGGGAAATCCGCGAAGGCCTGATCGCGCGTTGGATGGACGAGAAAAGCCAATCGATCCTCAACGAAATCAATCCTCAAATCCGCGAGCCTGATCTCGTGGACGTTAAGGGACCTGATTTTGATAGCGTCGAAGATGTGCGGGGTTCTTACAGCCCACGGGGCGTTGGGAGCCTGCCAATGGGGCCAACAGGTGGTGACCCGAACGCCGCGGGACGCATAATTGAAGAAGGCGGCGTAGAGGTTGGAGAGGCCATCAACCAATCCAAATCGCTTCACAATCAGCGTCGCATCGGATCATCTGGCCTAAAGTCAAAGATCAATTCGGAGCAGTTCAAAGAGTTCTTTAACCCATCCGGAGAATGACTACCCTACGGCGCAATGAGAAAAAACGCACCACCGAGTATTACTGCAAGGATCATTGCCACTCCGGCTACACTTATGACCACATCGGTAAACCCGACATTGTCAGGAATCTCTCCTTGAAGATCCTCACTGAACTCGTAGTCGGATGTGTAAACCGCAACCAAGTCCGCGCGCTGGGCGACAAGATAGCTATTGAGATCGTACATGAGACTATCCTCCGAACGGGTCGGCTTATAGGCCGTTCGGGGATTGTTCTCAAGCGCGAGATCGATACGAACAGGCATCGGCGCGCCCCGGATCACGGACTATGTGGCTGATCGACCGTCACAGTGATGGCTTGGTGGGCTGGCGGAAGGCGCTGCCGCTGGAGCTGCGGAAAGCCCTGGTGCGCTGGTATGTAGGGGAGGGGACACACAAGGACGAAGAGGCGGGGATCGTGCTGGTGCAGCAGGCGCGCATCGGCGAATGCTGGATCGCTTGCGACTGCCTCCCGCCTGACAAGGCACCTCCAATCCTGACGCCGGCCTATCTGTCGGAAGCCGAAACCTATTACCTACGAAGGCTGACCGGCTCGGGTCGGTCCGAGCATCGTCCGGAATGTCCGTTTTTTCGCGACCACGCGACGAATCGCGTGTCGGAGCAGCGGAGCCGGCAGACGCCGGCGGCACCCCCGGCGGGCTTTTTCGAGGTCATCAAGCCGGCGCCGGCGAACCTGGCGCAGCGGCCGGAGAGCGACAGCGTCGACGATCGCACGCGTCATGCCTCGGTGCCGCGGCTGGCGCGCCTGCTGTGGCGGCTGATGAACGCTGCCGGCGTGAATCATACGCCGCCCTATGCGGAGGATTTTCCCGACCGATCGATTGCAACGGAGTTCAAGGCACTGATCGGCGCGGCCGGCCAGATGGAGATCGCACCGGCGATGCAGCTCGCCCGCGCCTTCTGGACGCACGCGCAGCCGCTCCATTCGAAGCGGATCTATGCCACGTTGCGCGAGCTCGGCCGCCAATGGCCGCGCGATCATGCGCCGCAGGGGTTCCTGGCGCTCTACGCCAACGCGTTTCAGGCCGAAACGATCTACGCCGCCGGCAGCGAGCCGGTGGTGATCGCCAATCGGGTGCAATCTCCTTCGGTGCGGGGCAACCTTATCAAGGGGCCGTACCTGGTGCTGGTGGTGGTTGGCCAGTACCCGGAAGCAAGGGGCTTCGCACCGCTGCGCGCCTACGCGCAGCCGATTTACTCGGGTCAACGGTTCGTGCCGGTCGATTCAAATTTTGAGCGCGAGGTCTATCGTGGCCTGCTCGGCGTGCGGCGGGATCTGCACCGCGCCGGCGTCGACCTGGCGATCAACAAGCCGGTGTTCGACCGGCTGACCGATCTCGGCACCTGCAGGCCCGATTTCATCCTCGAGGCACGCTCGCGCAGCACAGGCGAAATCCGGCAGCTGGTGGTCGAGGCGATGGGGTTCGCGACGCCGGAGTATCTCGATGCCAAGCGGGTCACGCATCCGCGCATGGAGCGGATCGCGCCGGTGGTCGCGGTGACGCCGGCAGACGTGGAAAGCGGTCGACTTTCGCACATGCTCCGGACCGCGCTCAATATCTGAGGAGGGACTGGAACGGCCTGCCGATTCCCTCGGCACGTTCGTCGTATCAGGCCGGCTCGGCCCCTACGATTCATCGGATCCTGAGCAAGGGCGCGGCCGCCTGTCAGAAAAGGATCGGTTCACTCCCGGCGGCTGCTTTTCCCATCAGGAACGGCCGTCCGGAGACCGGGTCATGCGGTCCCGGAGGTTGCGATCCGTTCCGGCGACAGCATGCGCAGTTCGAGGTCATTATCCCGGCCCAGCGCGTGCAATAGCGTCGCGCAATGGATATCGAGCGCCGCTGCGTCTTCGAACACTTCCATAGTGTAGCGCCCACGCGCCATCGCAATGCCGACGTCGCGCGCGGCAGCAGCCATATCGACCGGCCAGCAGGTGACCGCGATCCACGGCCATCCTGGCGCCGGAGGCGTGTAGCGCGAAATGAGGATCCGCGGCGTCTCGATCGCCGAGGGCCGATCATCGAGCAGGTCTGGCGCCTTTGGCGCCGGTTGCAGTGCAGAGAAGTAGGATTCCAGTTCGACGTGCTCATGCTCCGTTTCGACGATGATCGGATAGAAGCGGCCGAGGGCAAGCGATGGGGATCGGTACGCTGCGTCAATGTCGACAAGCATGACGCTTGGGGCTGCAACCAGAGGAGAAGGGTAAAACCGCCGTCGGCGGGCAATGTGGTCACCGAGCCTGATCATCCTTGCCTTCGTACCGCATCAGAACATGGCAAGCGAGCCAGGGATTGATCGCCCCTCTTTGCCGTTTCCGGAGCATAGCGAGGATTCAGTTGCGATCGAGGAAACGCGGCCAATCGACTGATGTATGTTGAACATCACCTTCCGCACTTGCACAAAATCCTGCTGCGGCGCACAACTTGAGTGCCTTTCAGGCATCCTCTCCTAAAACTTCATGGTCGAGCCTTGCTGCTCGGCCATTTTTTTTGCCGCTCCCTGGCGTCCGAGCGCCCTATGGCGCAGGAAAAGTGTTTTGCTACAACCTTTGTTAATTATCTACGGCAGTTAGACGCGCGAGCTCAGTGGCACGCTAAGACGGCAGGGAGGTAACGGAGATTGAATGTAGAGATTGACATCGTTGGCGCATTCCGCAGGCCCATTTCGACGTTTCTTCATCGCCCCCGCGTGGCGAGCCATGAGCCTTGATGGGAAACGCGCCGTCTATCTGAGGCTGGCGCGCTATATTACGGATACGCGCCGCCTACGCGATGAAATCCTAGGCGCTGACGAATTTGCGGATCCAGCCTGGGACATGCTGTTGCACCTTTATATCGCGATGCTCGAAGGGCAGGAGCGATCGGTAGGTGACACGTGCGCGGGGGGACGGGTACCGCTGACGACTGGCATGCGCTGGATCAATGAGCTCGCTGACCGGGAGCTCGTCGAGAAAGTCTTCGATCGGAATGATCGGCGCCGCATTTTCGTTCGGCTGACCACGGCACACCTTCAGCTCATGGATCAATTTTTCGAGCAGCTAGCGGGGATGGGAGAGGAGCTATTCGCCCCAAGCGGAGTGCGCGACCAGGGTGCGTCGGACCCCGGTAAACTTCGCTGAGGACGCGAAGCGATCGAGCATCCGGGTTCATCGCCCTCCACGAGCGTAAAGGCAAACGTTGATATGCTGTTGATGTTAACCTGATGTCAGCATGCTGCGCTCGCCGTTGAGTTCCGAGCTCCCGGCGCGCCTACGGCGAGTTTAGAGGAACCGACCGCCGGCATGGTCGCGGAAGCGGTCGGCCGAGCGCAAATAGTCGGACAGGATCCACACGGTTTTGTGCCGGCTCACCTCCTGCATCTTGAAGATCGTCGCGCCTTGGGCGGCCACCTCGGTGAGAAAACCGGCACGTAGCGAATGGCCCGAGAATTTTGCCGGATCGAACCCGGCGGCGCCGGCATACTGCTTCACCAGCCGCGCAACCGCCTTGTCGGACATGGCCTCGTCGGTCAGCGCGTCCTTGCGGGTGAGGCGGCGGAACAGCGGCCCGTCGATATGGCCCGCGGCCGCCATCCAGTCGATCAGCAAGGCTTTCGGCCGGACCCGCGACCCTTCGGGGATCGCGATCGAGGCGCCCTCCCCGGCCTGGTCCGTCTTGGTGCGGCCGAGATGAATGTCGAGGCCGGTCTCCAGCACGTCGACGTCGCTCACCGCTAGCCCAACCAGTTCCGAACGCCGCAGCGCCGCCGCCATTCCGATCGCCAGCACCGCCCGATCCCGCCGCGCCCGCAAGGCGGCTGACAATCGATGACTACAACGGCAATCATGAGAGATACAGCGAGCGGGTGACCATGGACCGTTTGTTCGTTGCTACGACGCGGGTTGGTGCGTCGGCGCGATAAGAGATATTAAGCAAAAACGTTTAAGGCTTAACAGCGGGTCGTGGTCGACGAGATCATCCGGGGTGCCGCTGGACACGCTGTTCCATCCCCGAGAGAAGATAGGCCGGGCACCGGCTACCGCGGCTACGCGGTCCATCTGGCATCCAGCCGCCGCGCGGAAACAAATCCGCCGCCACCGACCGGCCCGGGCGCGCATGCTTCCCACGAGCCCTTGACGAACGGTGCGCGGCGCACCACCTTGAGAAGTGTCGGTGAGGGCGCATGCTGCACCGGATCACACTTGGTAGCGCTGGCTCCCGCTTGTGAAAGCGACGATGTCGTCGCGGAGCCAGTGTGAGGGCACTTGCCCGATGACAGTCGATAATTCCCCCTTCGGTTGC
>NZ_JBNPXQ010000012.1:0-154514 GCF_050433225.1 Sphingomonas zeicaulis
GGCACCGCTCCTCCCCGCCCCTGCCGGCCATGTGGCGCGCGACCCCAACCTCTTCTGGGGCGGGGGGCTACTTGTTCTCTACGGTGGGTTTGGGGGGGTTTAACCCCCCCCCCCCCCCCCCCCCGGCAGCCCATGCCGATCATCTCGGTCTTCTTCGGCATCATCATCCGGATGTATCATGACGATCATCCGCCGCCGCATTTCCACGCCTTCTATCAGGGCTTCGAAGCCTTTGTCGGCATCGCGGACGGCGAGATCATCGCCGGCACCCTGCCGAACAAGGCCGCGCGGATCGTGCGGCAATGGGCGCTGGACCATCAGGCGGAACTGATGGCAAACTGGTCGCGCGGCGAAGCGCTGGAGCCGATGGAACTGATCCCGGGAGCCGACCAGGATGATTAAGATCATTGCCATCAGACCGGGCGGCACCATGCGCCTCGATCTCGTGTTCAGCGATGGCGCACACGGCATCTGGTCGGCGGAAGAGCTTATCGCGCGAGACACGGTGCTTACGCGACCGCTCGCCGACCCTGATTATTTCGCGCGGGCCTTCATCGAAGGCGGTGCGCTCGCTTGGCCCAATGGGCTGGAGCTATCGCCGAATGCTCTGCATCAGCGGCTTGATTCGTCCGGCCATCTTAGAAAACGTGCAGCTTGATTAGGCGCACAGTGTCGCAAGTTTTTATCTAATCAAAATCACAAAAGGTCAGTTGAATTGACTGATTTTTGGATAGCAGTTGCATCATCCCTTACGACCCTTGCAGCTGTTTTTTTGGGATATTGGCTTACGGGAAAGCCGCGATTATTCGCCTCCAGCCCGGACTCTACGACTTTCAATTTACAACCATCGTCGGGTGGCGGACAGCCGATCCACATTCGCGCGGGTCAAATTATTATTCAAAACAGTGGCCGCATAAGTGCGAATAATTTGCAGATAACGGCAGAACTTGGCCCTCCTCCATGGGGATACAATATTGTACCCAATATGGCCCATTCAATTTCTAATGGCGCGCGGGGAGAGTGGATTATGGAAGTCCCGTTCCTTGGCCCAAACGAAACTGTCACAGTGCAAATTTTGAACGGACCTCAAATTGCATCCGTTCGAGCCTCTGAGGGGCCGGCGAAGCATATCCCCATCATCCATCAAAGGATATATCCCAAATCCTTTACCAGATTTCTGCTTTTCCTGATGTCTGTTGGCGCAATTACAACGGTATACGCGTTGTGTGTTTTTGGCATCTATCTATTCTCATCTGCAAGATAGAGAGCAGAACAAGCTCAGTTTCCTAGCAGTCGGAAGCCAGAAACTCCCGGCCCTGGGGCGCAAAGTTCTCTCCCAGGGCCGGGAGCCGTCACGCGCGAAGTCGCGCTAGTCGGTTACCGCGGTGACGAGGCCCGCGCCGACGGTCTTGCCGCCTTCACGGATCGCGAAGCGCACGCCGGGTTCGAGGCCCACCGGTCGGTTGAGCTCGAAGCCGATCTCGGCGCGGTCGCCGGGTGCCACGGCGTCGCCGCCATCCACCCGGATCACGCCGGTCACGTCGGCGGCGCCGAAGAAGAATTGCGGGCGATAGCCGCTGGCGAACGGCGTGTGCCTGCCGCCTTCCTCCTTCGCGAGCACGAACAATTCCGCCCGCCCGCTGCTGCGCGCCTTGATCGCACCCGGGGCGCTCAGCACCTGGCCGCGCACCACCGCGTCACGCTTCAGCCCGCGCAGCAACAGGCCGACATTCATGCCCGCCACCGCCTCCGGCACATCCTCGTGGAAGGATTGCACGCCGGTGACGACCGAGGTGCCGCCCTCCTCGCTGCCCACGATCTCGACGAGATCGCCCACTTTCACCCGGCCGCGATCGACGCGGCCGGACACCACCGTGCCGCGGCCGGCGATGGTGTGGACGCCCTCGATCGGCATCAGGAACGCGCCCTCCAGATCCCGCACGGGATCGGGGATGTGGCGGTCCAGCGCCGCGACGAGGTCGGCGATCGCCTGCACATCGGCGTCAGCGAGGTCGCCGCGCTCGATCGCCTGCGCCGCGCGCAACGCGCTGCCGAAGATGAAGGGCGAACCCTCATAGCCGCGCAGGCCGAGCAGTTCGCCGATCTCCAGTTCGATCAGCGCACGGATCTCGTCCCGATCCGCCGCGGGCACCATGTCCAGCTTGTTGACGAACACGACGATGTGGCGAACGCCCACCTGGCGCGCGAGCAGGATATGCTCGATCGTCTGCTTCGCGGCGCCGCTGGTGGCGTCGACGAGCAGGATCGCGCCGTCCATCTGCGACGCGCCGGTGATCATGTTCTTCACATAGTCGGCATGGCCCGGGCAATCGATGTGGGCGTAATGCCGGCTGTCCGACTCATACTGCACATGCGCTGTGTTGATCGTGATGCCGCGGGCGCGCTCCTCCGGCGCCCGGTCGATCTGGTCGTAGGACAAAGCCTGTCCGCCGAACCGCGCCGCCTGCACCCGCGTGATCGCGGAGGTCAGCGTGGTCTTGCCATGATCGACATGGCCGATGGTCCCGACATTCACATGCGTCTTGGTGTTGAGCATCGTCTTGCTCCATTCTTGAGGCGCCGTCCGAACGGGTTGGCCAAACCAGCCCGGACGGCCATTGGCATTGGCGCGCCAAAGGGGTGCCGCCGCGCCGCTTGCGGGCGACGCGCCGAATAGGTGAAAAAGAAAAAAAGCCCGCCGGGAGGACCCCGGCGAGCCTTTCATGCTCGCGCTTGCCGGGTCCGTTGCGGTCCCCGGATGTGGATCCGGGTTCAGGCCGGGGAGGTCGTTCCCCATGCGCCATCGAAGCGCTCGCCATAGGCGAGCGGCAGGACGATGACGGCATTGATCAGCATATGGGCCATGACCCGCTCCCCCTCGATCGCGGCCACGCAGAGCGCGCGGCCAATAAAAAACCCCGGAGGCTTAGGCCAACCGGGGTCCGCAGACACACAGGAAGGCCTTCGCCTCCCGCTATGGGAGACGTTGTCAGATCGCGACGAAATACAGTCCGCCGGCGACGGAGTGATCCATCGTCGGTAGTGGATTGGTTCCTTGTTCGAGGCGCGACATTGCTTGCTTCCCTGAAGTAATATTGGCGCCGATAGCGAATCGGCCGACTGATTACAAGCGAAACGTTTTTTAACATACCCTCTCCCCTCCGGGGAGAGCGATAGGTCCGCGTAGCGGACCAGGGAGAGGGGCACAGATTTCCGAGGGTTTCAGCCCCCTCTCCCTCGCCGCCTGCGGCGGCATTTCCCTCTCCCCGGAGGGGAGAGGGAATAGAAGATCAGCCGTCCTTTTCTTCCTCGAACAGCACTGCGACATCGCCATTGGCGGAGAGGCGCAGCTTGTCGCCCTCGACCTCGGCGATCAGGCCGACCGAGATATAATGGTGATGGCCCTTGTGGCTGCCTTCGCCGCTGTCGGCCTTGGTCAGCTTGATGCGGTCACCTTCGACCTTGTCGACGGTGCCGACATGGACGCCGTCGGCGCCGATGATTTCCATATGTTCGCGGATGGCGCTGAGGTCGGTCATGATCGAGTCTCCTTGCAAAAGGTTCGCGTCAAACGCGCGAGACTGTGCACGGATGCATCGACGGGTGCCAGATGTACGATGGGAGAGGGTGTCGCATGGATTGCCCGCATCCCCTTGGATGCGGGTTCGCGCTCGCAGAGCGGATGCATGCCACAAGAGCACCGTATCCCCCTCTCCCCTGAGCGCGAGGGAAAGGGCTACCGCGCCACCTTCGCGCCGACGGGCTGCTTCGTGCCCCCGACATAGCCCTGCAACGCCGCCGTCAGCACCGCATAGCCGCGGTCGTTGAGGTGGAGATTGTCCGCGCGGTAGAGTTCCGGGTTGGGCAACCCGTCCGGCCCGCGCAGCGCCGCGCCCACGTCGAGGAATTCGGCACGATAGGTCGCGGCGCGCGCGGCGATGATGCGGTTGGCATCGTCCATCTTGCCCCACAACGCGATGCGCGCCGGGCTGGGCTTCATTGCGACATAGCCGATCCGCGCCTCGGGATAATCATGGCGCAGGCGCTGGAGCAGCATCAGCACGTCGCCGGCCACCTTCATCGGCGTGGCACCCGCCGCAATGTCGTTCTCGCCGATATAGGCGACGATCACCGCCGGGCGATGCGGCTTCACAACGCTGCCGTAATAATAAAGAAGCTCGGGCGTGGTCGCGCCGCCGAAGCCGCGATTGATCACGCTGCCCTGGGCGAAGCTGCGGCGCAGGTCCCACAAGCGCACAGTCGAGCTGCCGATGAACAATGTGCCCTTCTCGGGCTCCGTCCGCGCGGAATCGGCTTTCTTGAATGCTTCGATCTCATTTTCGAAGCGATGCGGCAGCGGACCGCGTTGCGCGGCCGCCCCCGTCGAAACCGTCATCGCCATCAACGCTGCGAGAAGCCACAGTCGCATGTCGCAATACACCCCGACCCGCCAACTATACTCATTTGGTACCGGATTCGGGGCGGCTGATCGATTGCAAAAAGCGATCGTTTCGGTGCCGTGCGACGAATCGAGTCGAATAAAGGCGGGCGATCAGAACAGTCCTGTGACGTAAAACACAGCGATCACCACGAATACGGCCAGCGTCTTGATCAGGGTCAGCGCGAAGATATCTTTATAGGCCTGGCGGTGGGTGAGACCGGTCACCGCGAGCAAGGTGATCACCGCGCCATTGTGCGGCAGCGAATCCATGCCGCCCGATGCCATCGAGGCGATGCGGTGCAACACTTCGCGCGGAATGCCCGCGGCGTCGCCGGCGGCGGCGAACTGCTCCGCCATCGCCGCCAGCGCGATGCTGAGCCCGCCTGAGGCGGAGCCGGTGATCCCTGCCAGCGAGGTGACGGTGATCGCCTCGTTCAGCAGCGGATCGGGGATCGCGCGCAACGCCTGCTTGATGATGAGGAAGCCGGGCAGCGCCGCGATCACCGCGCCGAAGCCATATTCGACCGCGGTGTTCATGCCCGCGAGCAGCGCACCGCCCACCGCCGCCTTCGATCCATTGGCGAAGCGCGCATGGATGGCGGGAAAGGCGGTGGCGACGATGGTCGCGATGCCGAGCAGCAGCGCGCCTTCCACCGCCCACAGCGCCGCGGTCTTGGCGACCTCGATCTCGATCGGCGCCTCCAGCCCGATCAGCGCGACGTTGACCGTGTCGCCGGCGATGCGCGGGATCCACAAGGTGAGCAGCAGGTTGGCGACGCCGACCACGACCAGCGGCAGCAGTGCCACCGCCGGGTTGATCGCGCCGGCGCCCTCCACAGCCTCCGGCTCGTTGATCAATTGCTCGGGCCGGCCATAGCCCTCTCCCGCCGCCGCCAGCGTTCGCCGGCGCCAGTTGAGATAGGCAAGACCCGCAGCGACGATCATCACCGATCCGGTCACCCCCAATATCGGTGCGGACCAGGTGGTGGTACCGAAGAAGCTGCTCGGGATGATGTTCTGGATCTGCGGCGTGCCGGGCAGCGCATCCATGGTGAAGGTCAGCGCGCCGAGGCCGATGGTGGCGGGCACCAGCCGTTTGGGGATATCGGCCTGGCGGAACATCTCGGCCGCGAAAGGATAGACCGCGAACACCGCGACGAACACGGAAACGCCGCCATAGGTGAGCAGCGCGGTGACGATCATGATCGCCGGAATCGCCCGCCCCGCGCCGACGAAGCCGATCACCGCACCGACGATTGCGCGCGAGAAGCCGGAGATCTCCACCAGCTTGCCGAACAGCGCACCGAGCAGGAACACCGGGAAATAGAGCTGCAGGAAGGCACCGACCTTCTGCATGAACAGCCCGGAGAACACCGCCGGCACCGCCGCGGGATCGGTGAGGAACACCGCGAGCATCGCCAGCAGCGGCGCGAAGATGATGACGCTGAGCCCGCGATAGGCGGCCAGCATCAGCAGCATCAGTATCAGCGCTGCGATCGCGACGTCCATCGGGGCTCCTCATCCTCCGCCGCCGGTTGGATCCGGCGGTCGCAGGACGAGGCTTATCGGATATTGGTGGCTTGTCGATGCGGCTTCAGGTCAACGCGATGCCCCCATCGACGCGCAGATCAATGCCCGTGACGAAGCGCGATGCATCGGACGCCAGAAACAAGGCCGCCTCCGCCACATCCTCGGGCTGGCCGAGCCGGCCCAGTGGGATCGCCTGCGCCATCGCCGCCTCGAACGCCGGCAACGCTGCGGCATCGATGCCGAGCTTGCCGAGGATCGGCGTCGCCACCGGGCCCGGGCTCAGCAGGTTGACGCGAATGCGGCGCGGCGCGAACTCGATCGCCCAGCCCCGCGCCAGGGCCGCCACCGCCGCCTTGCTCGCCGCATAGACCGCATGATTCTCCAGCACCTTTGTCGCGGCGATCGAGCCGACGAGGATCAGCGCGCCGCCATCTGCGAGGTGGGGCAGAATCGCTTGCACGCCGAAGAAGGGCCCGCGCGCATTGATCGCGAACTGCGCCTCATATTCGGCGGGCGAGACGCTTTGGGTGGGGGTGAGCGTGTTGGCACCGGCATTGGCGACATAGATGTCGGCCTTGCCGAAACGCTCCGCGACCACCGCGGCGACGCGGCGGTGCGTTTCGATCTCGGCGATATCGCCGACGACCCCGGTTGCCGCCGCGCCGAGCCCGGCCACCGCCTGCTCGACCGCATCGGCGCGGCGCCCGACGATCAGCACACGCGCGCCGTCCGCCACGAAGCGCCCGGCGATCGCATAGCCGATGCCGCTGTTGCCGCCGGTGACCACCGCGACTTTGCCTTCCAATTGAGCCATCAGAACCTCCTTGAGCGTGTGGAGGTCATCTGGTTCTTGCCTGCCTGTCGGGTTAGTCCTCTATCGGTCAGTTCAATTGTGCCGGATGGTCATCAATGGGCGCCGAAACCGTGCAGGGCCTCGCCACCTTTATTCGCGTCGTCGAAGCCGGGTCGTTCACCGCCGGCGCGCGGCTGCTCGGCACCACCCCCTCTGCGATCTCCAAGAGCATCGCGCGGCTGGAGAAAAGGCTGGGCGTCCGGCTGTTCCAGCGGACGACGCGCGCGCTGGCGCTGACCGAGGAAGGGCAGGCCTATCATGAGCGGATGGCGCCGCTGATCCGCGCGGTGGAGGAAGCGGAGGACGAGCTGCGCGGCGATCGGGAGGCGCGCGGCCGCCTGCGCGTGACCATGCCCGCGGATCTCGGCCGTGCGCTGATGCCGGCGATCGCCGCGCGGTTCGCGCCGGCGCATCCGGCTCTGGTGCTCGAAATGAGCCTCGCGGACCGCCACGTCGATCTCGTCCGCGAAGGCTATGACCTCGCGATCCGCGCCGGTGCAGCGGCGGACAGCGGGTTATGGGCACGGCCGCTGGGATCGTTGCCGCTCAGGCTGGTGGCTTCCCCCGCCTATCTCGCCACGCATGGCATGCCCGCCGATCCCGCCGCGCTGCATCACCATCGCCATGTCCGCTATCTGCTGGGCGGTCGCCCCTATCCGATCCGCTTCGCCGACGGCACCCGCATCGATCCTGAAGGCAGCTTCGACACCGACAGCGGCGAGGCGCTGCGGCTGGCGGCGGTCGGCGGCATCGGCATCGCGCATATGCTGGCGACGGCGGTGGCCGAGGACGTCGCCGCGGGCCGGCTGGTGGTGGTACTTCCGGATCATGCGCTGCCGGCGGTGCCGGTACAGGTGCTGCACGCCTTCGCGCGGGCGATGCCGCTGCGCGCGCGGCGGTTCGTGGAGTTTGTCGCGGGGGAGATGGGGGTGCGGCGGTAACACATCTGCGGTGACGGATTGAATGCAGGCCCCGCTCCTTCTCGTTCGTCCCGAGCGACATCGAGGGACGGAGAGGCCCGCGCAACAGCGTCCGGCTGCCTTCATGTGACTCATCTCTCGACTTCGCTCGGGACGAACGGAGAAGCGAGAACCCCTCACGTCAGCCGGCGCTTCTCCAGCTTTCGCGCAAGGGTCCGCCGGTGCATCCCCAGCCGCCGCGCCGATTCGGAGATGTTGAACCCCGTCTCCACCAAGGTCTGGTGGATATGTTCCCACTCCACCGTCTTGATCGAGGTCTGGCGGCCGTCGACCGGGGCGTCCGGATCGCCATCCTCGCGGGCGAAGGCGGCTTCGATGTCGTCGGTGTTAGAGGGTTTAGCGAGATAATAGGAGGCGCCGAGCTTGATCGCCTCCACGGCGGTCGCGATGCTGGCGAAGCCGGTGAGCACGACGATGCGCATCTCGTCATCGGTGGCGCGCAAGGTCTGTACGCAGGTGAGGCCGGAGGCGCCGCCGAGCTTGAGGTCAACCACCGCGAAGCCGGGCCGGTGCCCCTCGGCGAGCAGCGCCTGCAGCGCATCATGGCTGTCGGCATGCAGCACCGTGTAGCCGCGCCGCTCGAACGAGCGTTTCAGCGTGTGCGCGAACGCCTCGTCATCCTCGACGATCATCAGCAGGCGGGAGCCGGTCATGCCGCCCCCATATCCTCATAGACCAGTGCCGTCAGCGGCAGACTGATGCGTACCAGCGCGCCGCCTTCCCCGCGATTGACGGCATTGGCCTCCCCGCCCAGCGTGCGCAGCACATTGACCAGCAGGAACAGGCCGAGCCCGCCGCCCGGCCGCCCCTTGGTCGAGCGATAGGGCTGTCCGAACGAGGCGAGCATTTCCGGCGCGAAGCCGGGGCCGCGATCGGCGACCTCGAGCACCAGCATCTCCTCCTCACGGCGCGCGGTTATGCTCACCCATCCGGGCGAAACCTCGGCGGCGTTGTCGATGACGTTGTCGATCACCTGCTTGAGCGCCGGATCGGAAACGATCGGCAGGTCGGCGCCGAACAGGTCGGCATAAGCCAGCGTCTCGGGTTGGCGCGCGGCGCGCCATTCAGCGACGATGCCGTCGAGGAAACTGCGCATCGTCGTCACCTGCGGTGCGACGCCGCGCGCCTCGCCGGCGGACATCAGGATGCCGCTGAGGATTGCCTTGCAGCGCTTCACCGCGATTTCCATCTCGCGCAGATCGTCCTGCAGCTCGACGTCGCCAGTCAGCCGCGGCATCCGCTTCCAGTCCCCCAGGATCACTGACAGCGAGGCGAGCGGCGTGCCCAGTTCGTGCGCGGCACCCGAGGCGAGGAGCCCCATGCGAACGATATGATCCTCTTCCGCCGCGCGCTGGCGGATATTCGCGAGCGCCGCGTCGCGCTGGAGCAGGTTCTTCGTCACCCGCGTGACCACGGCGACGAGCAGCACCGCGATCAGCGCGAAGCAGACGAGGCTACCCTGCAGATAGAGTTTCATCGGATTGTCGCGGTAGGGCGGCGGCAGCGGCAGCGGCTGGGAGTCGATCCGCAAGGTCAGCAGCGCGATGCCGGTGGCGACAACGATGGCCCAGGAGGATGCCGGGGTCAGCAGGATCGCGCCAATGACGATCTGCAGGAGGAACAGGGAAGCGAAGGGATTGGTGATGCCGCCGCTGTGATAAAGCTGCCACGCAAGCGCCGCGACGTCGAACAGCAGCGCGCCGGTGAGCTCGCTGTTGGTTACCGCGGTGCGCCGCGCGATCAGCGGCAGGCTGGCGACGTTGATCGCGGCCAGCATCACCGGCATCACCAGCAGCGGCGCGAGCGGCAGGGCGATACCCATGACCCCATGCACCACCGCGATCGTCACGAGCTGGCCCCCGACCGCGATCCAGCGGAGCTGGACCAGCAGATGCATGTTGCGGCGGCCGGCATTGGTTTCCGGCGGCGCGGACCGGGGGGCGGTATCGGGGGTGGTCACCCCTCCCCCTTAGCGCTCCGGCCGCGATCGCGCAGCACCCACCATGCGCCCCAGCAGGAGAGCAGCGCCATGCCGAACCAGGTCAGCGCATAGGGCAGATGATTGTCGGGGAAGCTGATCACCGTCAGCCCGCCACGCGGCCAACCACCCGGATTGGGTGCGGCGTCGGCATCGACGAAATAGGGCGCCGCTTTTGTCAGCCCGCGCGCCGCGGCGATCGCGGCGATGTCGCGGCCATACCAGCGATCACCCGCGGGATCATTGTCGCGCAGGAAGCCGCCGCCGGGCTCAGAGACGCGCAGCAGGCCGGTGACTGCGACCGTGCCGGTGACCTGCCCCGGCGTCCGCGTCGCCGCGTCGCGCTTTTCGGGGGGCACGAAGCCGCGATTGACGATGAGGGTGAAGCCCTGCGTCGTATCGAGCGGCGTCATCACCCAATAGCCGGATCCGAGCACGGTGGTGGCGCGGACCAGCGTCTCGCGATCATGGCGGAAGCGGCCAGTGGCGGTGATGCGGCGATAGGCATCGTCATTGGCGGTGATGCGGCCCCAGGCAGCGGGGCCGGGCGCAGCGACCGGCGCGCCATGCACGCGGGATTCGACGGCGGCGATCAGGCGGTGTTTCCACGCCCGGCGCTGGATCTGCCAGACGCCCAAAGCAACAAAGGCCGCGACGAGCAGGAGCATCGTCGCGGCCAGTGCCATCCGCACCCACGACGGGCGCGGGCGGCGGGCGGTGTTCACGGCATCTGCCGCATGTCGGACGCGGCCGGCATCGGCATCATGTTGGTGTTGAGGTGGTACATCACCCACATCGACCCGGTCATCATGATCACGACGACGATGATCGTGAAGATCAGGGCGGTCATGTTCCAGCCGCCTTCCGTGCTGCCCTTGAGGTGCAGGAAGTAGATCATGTGGACGACCATCTGCACCGCGGCGAACGCCATGATGATCGCGGCGGTCGCGCCGTCGGACATCGGGCGGGCCATCACCAGCCAGAACGGGATCGCGGTGAGGACGACCGACAAGAGAAAGCCGATCACATAGTCGCGCATGCTGCCATGGCTGCCATCGGCATGGTCGTGATGCGCGTCGTGCGCGTCGTGGCTCATCGCAGCATTCCCATCAGGTAGACGAAGGTGAAGACGCCGATCCAGATGACGTCGAGAAAGTGCCAGAACAGGCTGAGGCACATCAGCCGGCGCTTGTTGGCCTGGATCAGCCCGCGCTTGCCCACCTGCACCATCAGGGTCAGCAGCCACACGATCCCGAAGGTGACGTGCAGGCCGTGCGTGCCGACGAGCGTGAAGAAGGAAGACAGAAAGGCGCTGCGCTGCGGCGTGGCGCCCTCATGGATCATGTGCGCGAACTCATAAAGTTCGATCGAGAGGAAGGCGGCACCGAACAGGCCGGTCACCAGCAGCCAGAACTGCACCTGGCGCACCTGTTCGCGCTGCATCGCCAGCATCGCGAAACCATAGGTGATCGAGGAGAACAGCAGCATCGCCGTGTTCACCGCGACCAGCGGCAGATCGAACAGATCCCTGGGCGACGGGCCGGCGGCGAAATTGCCGCCGAGCACCGCGTAGCAGGCGAACAGGATCGCGAAGATGAGGCAGTCGCTCATCAGGTAGATCCAGAAGCCCAGCATGGTGCTGCCGCCCTCGGGATGATCATGTTCGTCCAGGTCGTAGAAGCTGACCGGCCCGCCGGCCGGCATCGTCTGGGTTGCGCTCATCGTCATGCTCCTGCCGCGAGCAGGCGCGTCCGCTCGGCCTCGGTGTTCGCCACCGTTTCGGCCGGGATGTGGAAATCGCGCTTATAGTTGAAGGTATGGGCGATCGCGGTGGCGATGAGCGCCACGAAGCTGAGGCCCGCCAGCCACCAGATATGCCAGATCAGGGCAAAACCCATGACCGTGCTGATCCCCGCCAGGATGACACCGCTGCCGGTGCTGCTGGGCATGTGGATCGGGCGGAAGCCGCTGAGCGGACGCTCTGCATTGCGCGACTTCATGTCATACCACGCGTCGAGCGAGTGGATCACCGGGGTGAAGGCGAAATTATACTCCGGCGGAGGCGACGAGGTCGCCCACTCCAGCGTACGGCCGCCCCACGGATCACCAGTGGTGTCCACCAATTCCTTGCGCTTCCAGATGCTGACCGCGAACTGAACGAGCATAGCCCCGATGCCGGCCGCAATCAGCGCTGCGCCGATGCCGGCGATGACGAACCAGATCTGCAGCGAGGGATCGTCGAACACACGCATCCGGCGGGTGACACCCATGAAGCCGAGGACATAGAGCGGTGCGAACGCCACCCAGAAGCCGACCACCCAGCACCAGAAGGAGATCGTGCCCCAGAACTTGTCGAGCTTGAAGCCGAACGCCTTGGGCCACCAGAAGTTGATCGCCGCGAACAGGCCGAACAGCACGCCGCCGATGATCACGTTATGGAAGTGCGCGATCAGGAACAGCGAGTTGTGCAGCACGAAGTCCGCCGGGGGCACTGCGAGCAGCACGCCGGTCATACCGCCGATCGTGAAGGTGAACATGAACGCGATCGTCCACATCATCGGGAGTTCGAACCGGATCCGGCCGCGATACATGGTGAACAGCCAGTTGAAGAGTTTCGCCCCTGTCGGGATCGAGATCACCATCGTGGTGATGCCGAAGAAGCTGTTGACGCTGGCGCCCGAGCCCATGGTGAAGAAGTGGTGCAGCCACACCAGATAGGACAGGATGGTGATGCAGACGGTGGCGTAGACCATCGAGCTGTAGCCGAACAGCTTCTTGCCCGAGAAGGTCGAGGTGACTTCCGAGAAGACGCCGAACAGCGGCAGGATGAGGATGTAGACCTCCGGATGGCCCCAGATCCAGATGAGGTTCACGTACATCATGGCGCTGCCGCCGAAGTCGTTCGTGAAGAAGTTGGTGCCGACGTAGCGATCGAGGCTGAGCAGCGCGAGCACCGCGGTCAGCACCGGGAACGACGCCACGATCAGCACGTTGGTGCACAGCGAGGTCCAGGTGAAAACCGGCATCTTCATCAGCGACATGCCGGGCGCGCGCATCTTGATGATGGTCACAATCAGGTTGATACCTGATAATGTCGTGCCCACGCCCGCGATCTGGAGTGACCAGATATAATAGTCGACGCCGACATTGGGGCTGTATGCAAGGCCGGAGAGCGGCGGGTAGGCCAGCCAACCCGTCTGCGCGAACTCGCCGATGAACAGCGAGGCCATGATCAGCACCGCGCCCGCCGTCGTCATCCAGAAGCTGAAATTGTTCAGGAACGGGAAGGAGACGTCGCGCGCGCCGATCTGCAACGGCACCACATAGTTCATAAGCCCCGTGACGAACGGCATCGCCACGAAGAAGATCATGATCACGCCGTGCGCAGTGAACACCTGGTCATAGTGATGCGCGTTCAAATAGCCCTCGGAGCCATTGAATGCGATCGCCTGCTGCAGGCGCATCATCACCGCATCGGCGAAACCGCGAAGCAGCATGACGAGGCCCAGCACCATATACATGATGCCGATCTTCTTGTGGTCCACGCTGGTGAACCACTCGTTCCAGAGATAGCCCCACAGCTTGAAGCGGGTGAGCAAAGCGAGCACGCCGATGCCGCCGATGACGACGGCGCCGAAAGTCGCGACGACGATCGGCTCATGGAGCGGCAGCGAATCCAGCGACAGCCGTCCGAAGATCGGGCTGAACGGCATGGGCGCGGTCGGATCAGAAGACATGAATATGGGTTCCGACGGTTACGGGCGGGCGGACGCGAGCGTTTCCGCGCGCGCTTCCGGGATGAGCGTGAGGCTGTTGGCCGGGCGCGAGAGGCCCACGCCGGTGAGCGGCGCGAGGTCAACGGGCGCCGACGGGCCGGCTTTCACATGGCTGTGCGCGGCCTTGGCATCGTCCTCGGCGCAGAGCGCCGCGACGACGCGGCGGTCGACGAGCGGGCCGGTGCCGCGGCCACCGGTCTTGTCATAATGCAGACGGCGGACATTGTGCGCGCTGGCGAGGCCAAGGCCGCCCTTGGCATCGATCTCCATCATGTCCGTCATGCACATCTTGCCGGGCTCGACGCACATGTTGACGACCTTGTCGAACAAGCCGGTCTCGACGGTCGCGAAGCGCGCGGCCGGCACATTCTCGCTCGGCCGCTCCAACTCGAGATAGCCTGCGCGGTCCAGCGCGCCGCCGCCTGCCTTCGCCTGGGCCACCCACGCGTCGAACGCGGCGGGCGACAGGCTCTTGGCGTCGAAACGCATATGCGAGAAGCCGTGGCCGCTGTAGTTGGCCGAGAAGCCCTTGAACGTGCCGGTTTCGTTGAACACGGCGTGGAGCTTCGTCTCCATGCCGGGCATCGCGTAGATCTGGCCCGCGAGCGCCGGGATGTAGAAGGAGTTCATCACCGACGAGGAAGAGATGCGGAAGCGAACCGGCCGATCGACCGGTGCCGCAAACTCGTTAACGGTGGCGAAGCCATATTCCGGATAGATAAACAGCCACTTCCAGTCGAGCGCGACCACCTGCACCTCAAGCGGCTTGACCGCCGCATTCACCGGCTGCTGCGGCGCGGTGCGCGCGAGCGGCCGGTAGGGATCGAGCAAGTGGGTGGCCACCCAGGTGACCGCGCCCAAGCAGATGATGATCATCAGCGGTGCGGCCCAGATCACCAGTTCGAGCTGGGTCGAGTGATCCCAGTCCGGCTCGTAGCGCGCCTCGGTGTTGGCCGAGCGATAACGCCAGGCGAAAATGCCGATCAGCGCCATCACCGGCACGACGATCAGCAGCATGAGCACGGTGGAGATCACCACCAGATCGCCCTGCTGCCGCGCGACATCGCCCGCGGGGTTGAGAACGATCGTCTGGCACCCGCCAAGCAGCGGGATGAGGGCGGCAGCGGCGAGGAGCCGCAGCGGCGGCCGGATTCGGCGGGCGGAGTGGAGCATGGCGCTGCGCCTAATGCCGCACATGCGAAAAGACATAGGACATTTTGTCCAATGCCCTTGTGTGCGCTGCGGTATCAAAGGGGCCCATCCGCTCGCGGGCGCACCCGCGGGCCGTCGATTCATGCACAGGGGTCGCGCCCCGGGAGCCGAAGAAAATGAATGCCCAGCCGGTAGCCGAGACCCAGCCGGAGAAGGACGCCCGCGCTCTCCACGCGGATGGCCACAAGATCGATCCCGGTGAAATCGTCATCGGCGTGATCATCGGCCGCACCTCCGAGTTCTTCGACTTCTTCGTCTATGCGATTGCCTCGGTGATCGTATTTCCGAAGCTGGTCTTCCCTTATGTCGATGCGCTGACGGGTACGCTCTATTCGTTCGCCATCTTCGCGCTCGCCTTCATCGCGCGCCCTGTCGGCACGCTGATCTTCATGACGGTCGACCGATTGTACGGCCGCGGCGCCAAGTTGACCACCGCGCTTTTCCTGCTCGGCGGCTCCACCGCGGCGATCGCCTTCCTGCCGGGCTACGAGACGATCGGCCATTATTCGGCGCTGCTGCTCGCGCTGTTCCGCATGGGCCAGGGCGTGGCGCTGGGCGGCACGTGGGACGGCCTTGCCTCTCTGCTCGCGATGAACGCGCCCGAAGACAAGCGCGGCTGGTATGCGATGATCCCGCAGCTCGGCGCGCCGCTTGGCCTCATCGTCTCCAGCCTGCTGTTCGCCTTCTTCATCACCCAGCTTCCGGCGGCCGACTTCCTCGACTGGGGCTGGCGCTATCCCTTCTTCGTGGCCTTCGCGATCAACGTCGTGGCGCTGTTCGCCCGCCTGCGCATCGTGGTGACGCCGGAATATACCGATCTGTTCGAAAGCCGCGAGCTGCAGCCGGCCCCGGTGGGCGAGACGCTACGCGCCGAGGGCCGCATCGTCGCGATCGGCGCCTTCGCGCCGCTCGCCAGCTTCGCAATGTTCCACATGGTCACTGTTTTCCCGCTTTCCTGGGTGTTCCTGTTCACCACCGAGAGCCCGACGCGCTTCCTGGTGATCGAGGCGATCGCCGCCGCGATCGGCGTGGTCGCGATCATCGTGTCCGGCCAGCTTGCCGACCGCATCGGCCGCCGTACGTTGCTGGGCGCCACCGCCGCCGCGATCGCGACCTTCAGCGGCTTCGCGCCGCAGATGCTCGACGCGGGCGAGTCGGGCGAGATCATGTTCATGCTGATGGGCTTCATCCTGCTCGGCCTGTCCTTCGGCCAGGCTTCCGGAGCGCTCTCCTCGAGCTTCTCCCCGCGCCACCGCTACACCGGCTCGGCGCTGACCTCGGACCTGGCCTGGCTGTTCGGCGCCGGCTTCGCGCCGCTGGTCGCGCTGCTGCTGTCGAGCCAGTTCGGCCTGATCTCGTCGGGCGCCTATCTGCTCTCGGGCGCCGCCGGCACCCTGCTGGCGCTGTGGCTGAACCGCGAACTCGCCAACCGGATCGAATAGGCTCCGGCACGGACGCAAAATGAAGGGCGGTCGCGATGCGGCCGCCCTTTTTTTTATCCTGTGTCCTCCCCGAGCGTCGCTCGGCGAGGACAAGATAGGCTACACCCCCGCCTTGTCCGCCGCGATCAGTTCCAGCACGTCGCCGATGATCCGCCGCATCGCCAGCCGCGCCTCCTGCGGATCGCGCGCGGCGATGGCGTCGGCGACCGCGCCATGGTCGGCGATGTTGGCGGAGCGGCCCTTCATGCGGTTGGTGAAGCGGATCGAGGTGCGCAGCGCGGTTGCGACCATCATCTGGAATTGCGCGTAGAAGGGATTCTTCGATGCGCGCAGGATCGCGATGTGGAAGGCGATGTCGGCGTCGAGCGGATCATCCTCGCCGCTTTCGGCGGCTTCCATCCGGGCAAGGCCGGCGCGGATCGCGGCCAGATCCGCCGCATCGTGAAACTGCGCCGCCAGCGCCGCCGCCTCAGGTTCGATCGCGACGCGGAGCTGGTTGAACTGACGCAGCAGATCGACCGAGAATTTGCGTTCGAGCAGCCAGTGCAGCACGTCCGGATCGAACAGGTTCCAGTTGGCGGTGGGCTGCACCACCGTGCCCTGCCGCGGCCGCGCGCTGACCAGCCCTTTGGCGGTCAGCATCTTCACCGCCTCCCGCGTGACTGATCGGCTGACGCCATGCGCCTTGGCCAGCTCCGCCTCAGTGGGAAAAGGCCGCGTTTCATAGCGCCCGGTAACGATCGCGCGGCCAAGCGTATCGAGCATCCCCAAGGTGAGGTTCCGCCCGAGTTCCGAGCGCCCGAGCGTCGGATCCATATCTGTCATATCGGTTTGCACGGCAGCGTTTTGCCGCAAGTGCCGCGCACTGTCACCTCACGCCCCCTCCGTGCCTATTGTCAGATGAATATGCTTAATAGAGTCGGTGTGACAAGGTGGCGCTTGCGTGTTCCTGTCGGATCCAGAAACAGAAAAGGGGCCGTTCGGCCCCCTTTCCTTTTATGCCTCTGGGTGCGACCCGCCGGGCTTACATCCGAACGTTCACGCCGAAGGTGAAGGTCCGGCCGATCCGCGTCTCGAACAAGGTGTCCTGACGCTGGCTGTCGATATACAGCCGGTTCTGCTCGTCGGTGAGGTTGGTGGCCTCGACGATCAGCTTGATGTTGTCGTTGATGTTGTACGACGCCGAGGCATCGACATAGATGGTCGAGGCGTTGCCCTGGATGTCGCTCCCCGGCGAGGCGGGGATGCCGCGCAGGAACTTGTCACGATAGTTCACAGTGCTGCGGATGCTGAACTTGTCATCCTCATAGTACAGCGTGCCCGAAGCGGTATACCGCGAGAGGCCGAGCAGGTCGTTATCCGCCGTCACCGTGCAGGCGCCATTGGCGCTGACCAGGCAGTAGGTGAAGTCCGACTTGATGTAGGTGAAATTGCCCAGCGCGCCAAAATTGCTGATGAAGCCGCTGCCGATGAAATCGAACGGCACCTGCGCGTTGACTTCGATGCCCTTCAGATTGCCGCCAGGCGCGTTGACCGGCTGCGAAACAGTGAAATTCTCGGTGGGCGAAGCGCCCGTGCCGTCGAGCAACGCATTCGGCAGGCCAAGCTGGTTAAACGGGATCTGGCTGGTGATGTTCTGCACCAGCGACTTCACGTCTTTGTAGAAGAAGGCCGCGGAGAGCAGGGCGCCGGGGCGGAAATACCATTCCACCGCCGCGTCGAAAGTGTCAGCCTTAATCGGCTCGAGCAGCGGGTTGTTGATATTGCCAACACGCGTAATGCCGTTGACCCCGCTGGTCGGCGCCAGCAGGCCCAGCTCCGGACGCGACAGCACCTTCGCCGCCGAGAAGCGCAGCAGCACATTGTCCATTGGCTCGATGACAAGGTTCGCCGAAGGCAGCCAGTTCTCATAGTCCCGGTTCACCGCCGCATACTGGCCGATGAGGCCGGTCGGCGAGGTGGTTCCCGTCGGCGGTGTGACCGTGATGATGCCCGAACTGAACTGTTCCGTGCGGACATAGCGGACGCCGATATCACCGCGAACACCGAAAGACAGGCGATCCTGCAGGTCGAAGGTGCCCATCACATAGGCGCTGGTCACGCTTTCGCGCACTTTGGTGTCGCCACCGCCGCACTCCACACCACAATAGCGCACGCTATCGAAGTCGAACGTCTCTTCCCACTTCTCGGGATCGATCGCCACCCAGCTCGACGGCGCGCCATTCCCCCACAACTTGTCGACGCCGGTGATATTTGTGGTGATGTCCGCCAGCGAGGTGCCGGCAGGCAGCGCACGCACCAGCGTGTCGGCGGTGTAGGCGCGCAGGAAGGTCGAGCGGAAGTCGCTCTCGCGATACTGACCGCCGAACTTCAGCTTGAACCCGTCGGTGAACTCCCAGGCGAAATTGACTTCACCGGTGAGCCCGTCCGTGGTGTTCTTCGAGGGCTTGCCCTGGAAGCTGAAACCGCCAAGCACGGTGCCGTTGGCAAGGCCCGGCGCATAGTTGAAGCTTGCAGGGTTGTTCACGTCGAAGCCGAAACCGAGCACCGGCGTGGAGTTGCCGTTGAAATCGATCGTAAAATCACGGGTGTCGATCGCGTCGATGAAGGTCTGCAGGCGCTTCTTACCGTCCCAAATCGAGCGGTTGAGGCCGAACATCGCGGTCACTTCGAACGTGTCGGTGAAGCTGCGCTTGAAGTTCAGATTGGCCTGCTTGAAGGTCGAGACGAAATTATCGACCAGCCCTTCGGACCGAACGTCGACGCCATCGAAGGTACCGGACAGCAGCGAGCCATTCTCGTCGAAGGCGATGTCACGTACCGAGGTCTGCGGCTGGCCGTTGTTTGAGGCATTCCGCGCGAAGGAGACCGCCGCGATATAGTTGTCCCGCCGGGTGACTTCGAAGCGCGAGTAGAGCAGATCGAGCGAGATGTCGGTTTGGTCGTCGGGCTGGAACTGGAAGCTCAGCGAACCGCCGATACGCTCCTGCTTCTGCTCCGAATTCAAATATCGCGGCAAGCGCGGCAGGAAGGCACCGCTCCCAGGCGTGTTGGGCAGGTCGGCGCGACGCAGATCATAGACCGACTGATACGCCGCCGGATCGCTCGTGCGCGGATTCCCCGTGGAGCAGTTCAGCGCATCCGTGCCGTCGGCGGCATTGTTGCCCGGCCCCTGGAAGGGGAAGCCGATCGGTGTACAGAACGGCAGCACGGGAGCGGGACCCGTACCATCAGGATCCTGGCCATTGGCGTTTGCCGAGAGGATATCAACTGCCGAATAGCCGACCTCGCGCAGGTGACGCTTCTGATAGGCGAGCGACCCCAGGATGCCGAACGTGCCGTCGCCGAACTTCTTGGAGACGAGCAGCGAGGCGCGCGGATCGACCTTCTTCGAGAGTTCGTTGTAGACGCCGCGCGCGGTGGCGGTGAGGACAAAATCCTCCTTCTGGTCGAGCGGCTTGGGCGCGGTCAGGTCGACCGTGGCGCCGAGCGAGCCTTCCTCGACGTCGGCAGACGGCGTCTTGCGGACGGCCAGCGCCGAGAAGATCTCGGTTGGAAAGACGTTGAAGTCGAAGCTGCGGCCATTGTTGCCGGCGCCATAGATGTCCGACGAACCGGTCTGCGCCGTGCCTTCCATGCCGTTGATGCGCACGCGGCTGAAGCCCGGCCCGAGGCCGCGCACGGAGATGTTGCGGCCTTCGCCGCCGTCACCGCGCTGGAGCGCGATACCCGGCACGCGCTGCATCGATTCGGCGAGGTTCGAATCGGGGAATTTGCCGATGTCTTCGGCGACGATGCTGTCGATTGCCGCAGTCTCGGTGCGCTTCTGGTTGAGCGCGCTGGCGAGCGAGGCGCGGAAGCCGGTGACGACGATATCCTGTTCGGGCGCTTCGGCGGGCGCTGCGGCGGCCTCTTCCGCGGGCGGCGGCGTCGCCGCGTCCTGCGCGTGGGCCGGTGCCGCAAACACCATCATCGAGGCGAACGCGAGCGACGCCAGGCTGGTACCCGCGCCATATCGAACTGAGCTAGAAAACCTCATCCCCATCCTCCCTTCTCATTGGCCCACCGTTTCCCATCATGTGGACCTTGCTGTCACATGTAGCCGAGGGCCCGGAAACACGCCAGACAATTTCCATTAGTCAGACAATAAACAGGGCCGATCGATGATGTTCCCGACCATCTGTTGCATCAGGAACACAGTCAAAATAGGCCTGACCAAACGGCCTGATTGGCCTGTCCATAGTTGAATGCCGCTACGGCATTTGTGCAGTGCACAATAGATGACCGCCCAGACTGGCGCGGGACTGGCGGCCGTCACTTTGTCTGATAATTGGACTGGACATCGCGCCGCCACCCCCGCTTGCTCCGCGACAATCGGCCCTTCAATAGAGCCGGACCCGTGCCATCGGAGACCGCAATGACGACTGACGCCCCCCTTGCCGACCGCGCGACCGGTGCCCTGATCGGCCTTGCGGTCGGCGATGCCATCGGCACGACGCTGGAATTCAGGCCTCGCGACAGCGCGCCGCCGCTGACCGACATGGTGGGCGGCGGCCCGTTCGATCTCGCACCGGGCCAGTGGACCGACGATACGTCCATGGCTCTGGCGCTGGCCGAAAGCCTCGCGCATTGCGGCGGCTTCGATGCGGCCGACCTGATGACGCGGTTCGTCGGCTGGTGGCGCGACGGCGACTACAGCGTCACCGGCACCTGTTTCGACATCGGCGTGACGACCGTCCAGGCGCTGCAGCGCTTCGTGCGCGACGGCAACCCCTATGCCGGCGCGACCGATTGGGCCGCCGCCGGCAACGGCTCGCTGATGCGACTCGCCCCCGTTGCGATCTGGGGCATCGGTGCCGGCGAAGCCGCGATGCGGAAGGCCGCGCGGAACCAGAGCGCGACGACGCATGGCACCATTGCCTGCCTCGATGCGTGCGAGGGCTTTGCGGTCGTGCTGCACGCGCTGTTCCAAGGTGCCGGCTTCGAAGACGCGCTCGCCCGCGCCGGCGACCTCGACACAACGCCGGAGGTCGGCGCGATCTTTCGCGGCTGCTGGCGCCGCAAGGGGCGGGATGACATCCGCTCATCCGGCTATGTCGTGCACAGCCTGGAAGCGGCGGTGTGGAGCGTCGCGAACAGCAGAAGCTTCGAAGAAGCCGTTCTGCGCGCCGCCAATCTCGGCGACGATGCCGACACGGTGGCCGCGATCACCGGCCAGCTTGCCGGCGCGCTCCACGGCCATGCCGCGATCCCTGTTGCCTGGCGGGACCGGATCGCATGGCGGGATCGGCTTGAGGCCGCCGCCGGGGCCTTGCTCGGCTGAGGTCGGCACACCGCGTTCGAAACATGGTGGACAGGCCCGTTGCGCAACGGAAATTGCCCGCCGGCCAGCAGTCTGCGACAAGGCGGGGCCCTGACCAGAGGAGTCGCCCAATGCTGTCACGTCCGCCGCGGTTCGCCGCCCTATTGCTGCTGCTCGGCGCGGCCGGCTGCGCGACGCCGATCGCGCCGGTAGAGGTAACCCGCTTCCATCTCGGCGCACCGGTCGTGCGTGGCTCGGTGACGGTGGAGCCGCAGCCCGGCACCGATTCGGGCAGCCTCGAATATCGCGCCTATATCGCCGGGGTGGAGCGCGAATTGTCGCGCATCGGGTATCGGATCGGGCAGGACCGTTCCGATTTCGTCGCCGTCGTCGGCTATACGCGGGGGATCCGCCCTGCCGGTGCCGGCCGGCGTTCTCCAATCAGCATCGGCGTCGGCGGCGGGACCGGCGGTGGTGGCGTCGGTCTCGGGCTGGGCGTCGGGTTCGGTATCGGCGGCGGCAAGAGCGGCGATGTCGTCACCACGCAGCTCAGCGTTCAGATCAAGCAGCGCGGCTCGGGCGAAGTGGTATGGGAAGGCCGCGCGCAGACCGAGGCGCGCGAGAACGCACCCGCCGCACAGCCGGGGCTGGCTGCCGATCGTCTGTCGGCGGCGCTGTTCAAGGACTTTCCGGGAGAGTCGGGGCGCACTATCAGCGTCAAATGACCCTCAGCACCACCCCCCTCAGCATCACGGCCGCCTTCGACGGCGGCAACATCCGGGTGATCGCGGTCGGCGAGGACTCCGCCGATCTCGAGATCGTCCACGATCACCGCTCGGACTTCTACCAGTGGTTCCACTTCCGCGTGGCGGGGGCTGCGGGGCGCGCACTGACGCTGCGCATCACCAACTGTGCGGGATCCGCCTATCCGATGGGCTGGCCCGGCTATCGCGCTCGCGTAAGCGAGGATCGCGAAAGCTGGACGATGGCGCCGACCGATTATGCCGACGGCGTGCTGACGATCCAGGTGACGCCCACCCGCGACGCCCTCTGGGTCGCTTACTTCGCGCCCTATTCGATGGAGCGCCATCATGACCTGGTCGCGCGGATCGGCGGGCTTCCCGGCGTTTCGCAGCGCGAGCTCGGCAAGACGCTCGACGGCCAGCCGCTCGACGTGATCGAGATGGGCGAAGGGCCGAAGCAGGTGTGGCTCTATGCGCGCCAGCATCCCGGCGAGACGATGGCCGAATGGTGGATGGAAGGCGCGCTGGATCTGCTGACCGATCCCGCCGATCCGGTGGCACAGACGCTGCGCAGCAAGGCGACGCTCCACATTGTGCCCAACATGAACCCGGACGGCAGCCGGCGCGGGCATCTGCGCACCAACGCCGCGGGCGTGAACCTCAACCGCGAATGGCATGAGCCGAGCGAGGAGCGCAGCCCGGAAGTGCTGCACGTGCTGCGCGCGATGGATGCGAGCGGTGTCGACTTCGCGATGGACGTGCATGGCGACGAGGCGATCCCCGCCAATTTCCTCGCCGGGTTCGAGGGCATCCCTTCCTGGACGGATGCGCAGGGCGCGCTGTTCTATCGCTACCGCGATACGCTGGCCGAGCAATCGCCCCTGTTCCAGACCGCCAAGGGCTATGGCGTTGCGCCGGCCGGCAAGGCGAATCTCGCAATGTCGACCAACCAGCTTGCCGAGCGCTTCGGTGCGGTGTCGATGACCTTGGAGATGCCGTTCAAGGATCATGACGATAGCCCCGATGCCGTCTTCGGCTGGTCACCCGAGCGCAGCAAGGCGCTCGCGCGCGACTGCCTCAAGGTGCTGGCGGAGATGATCGACGATCTCGGCTGACCGGCTGCCCTATGACGCAGCGCTGGTGGCGAGCGGGCTGCTCGACCTGCTGGCGCCGTTTGACCCACAGGTCGCGGGCACGCCGCCGTTGGGGCTCGACCTGCCCGGTAGCGACATCGACCTGCTGTGCCACGCGCCCGATGCCGAAGCGTTCGCGGCGCTGATCTGGAATGCGCTTGGCAACCGGCAGAGTTTCCGCATGCACCAATGGCTGGGCGGCGGTCGACCGGTGATCGCTGGCTTCACTGCCCATGGCTGGCCGTTCGAGATCTTCGCCGCCGCCGAGCCGGTGGTGGATCAGGCGGGCTGGCGGCACTTCCTTGTCGAGCGGCGCCTGCTCGCGCTCGGTGGCACGCGGTTGCGCGAGGCGGTGATGTCGCTCCGGCGGCAGGGGCTGAAGACCGAGCCGGCCTTTGCGCGCGCGCTGGGGATCGAAGGGAATCCGTATGAGGCGCTGCTGGGTTTGCAGACGGGCGAGGATGCGGGGTTGGTGGAAGCGCTGAGAAACGCAGGCTTCGCGTAACTTTGTCCTCCCCGAGCTCTGCTCGGGGAGGATAAACTGCTCTATGCGAACAGTTCGACCAGAAAGTCCGTCGCCGCCTTCCAGCTGCGGCGATCGGCGTCGGGCTGATAATAGACGCCACGATCGCGGGCGTTGGCATCCTTGTCGGTGAAGGCGTGCGCGGTGCGGCCATAGGCGTGGATCTGCCAGTCGGCGCCGCCCTCGGTCAGTTCGGTCGCGAGGCCGATGGTCGCGTCGGGCGGAGCGATCGGATCCTCCCAGCCATGGCAGACCAGCACCTTCGGCCTGATCGGCGTGACGCTGTCGTAGGTCGGCCGGTCGTAGACGCCGTGGAAGCTGACGACGCCGAGTACCGGCGCACCGGACCGGGCGAGATCGAGCGCGCATTTGCCGCCGAAGCAGAAACCGAACGCCGCGGTCCGCGCCGCGTCGACCTCCGGCTGTGCCGCCAGCACCGCGAGCGCGGCATGGAGCCGATCGCGCAGCAGCCCGCGATCGGCGTTGAGCTGGTTCATGAACACCGCCGGATCGGGCGACTGGCGGGTCGTGCGGTTGCCCTGCCCGAACACGTCCGCCGCCAGCGCGGCATAGCCGACCGCGGCGAGCTTTTCGGCCACCAGATTGTCCGCTTCCTTCTGGCCAAGCACATTGGGCAGGATCAGTACGCCCGGGCGCGGCGCGCCATCCGCGGTGTCGGCGGCGAAGACGCTTTCGAATGCGCCCCCCGGCCCTTCGTGCACGATCGTCCTGCGCTCTATGGTCATTTCGCGACTCCCGATGGCTTGGTCGGGGCCCCCTTTGCACGCCCCCGGCACGTCCCGCAATGTGGGGTGACGGCGGGCCCGCGCCTGATTAAGACACGCGGCGACATCAATCGCCGGAGTGCAGCATGCCGACGCTCGTCCTCATCCGTCATGGCCAATCCACCTGGAATCTCGAGAACCGCTTCACCGGATGGTGGGACGTCGACGTGACCGAAAAGGGCGTCGAGGAAGCGCGCGCCGCGGGCCAGTTGATGAAGGAGAAGGGGCTGGATTTCGACCAGTGCTTCACCTCGCTGCAGAGCCGCGCGATCAAGACGCTGAACCTCGCGCTCGAGGAATTGGGGCGCCTGTGGCTGCCGGTTGAGAAGGACTGGCGGCTGAACGAGCGCCATTATGGCGGCCTGACCGGGCTCAACAAGGCGGAGACCGCCGCCAAGCATGGCGACGATCAGGTCAAGATCTGGCGCCGCAGCTTCGACGTGCCGCCGCCGCCGATGGAGCCCGGCAGCGCGTTCGATCTCGCCGCCGACCGCCGCTATGCCGGGATTGCGGTGCCGAAAACCGAAAGCCTGAAGGACACGATCGCGCGCGTGCTGCCCTATTGGGAAGAGCGGATCGCTCCGGCCCTCAAGGCGGGCGAGCGCGTGCTGATTTCCGCGCACGGCAACTCGCTGCGCGCGCTGGTCAAGCATCTGTCGGGCATCTCGGACGACGAGATCACCGGGCTCGAAATCCCGACCGGCCAGCCGATCGTCTACAAGCTCGACGACGATCTCGCCGAGATCGAACGCTACTACCTCTCCGAGCGCTGAGCCCGGAGCCGGTGAGGCGGGGCCATCGAGCGATGGCCCCGCTCTCCCTTACAGAGCGAAGTCGGCGCTGGTCAGGCTGGAACCGCCCGCCGCCACCAGGATGGTGAAGTCGGCAACACCGTCTCCATTCACATCGCCCTGCACCTGCTGGAAGGCGCCGACCGCAGTCGCGGTCAGTTCGCCGGCGGTGCCCGTGAAGGCGCCGACCAAGGTGAAGGCGCCGCTCGCGGCGCCCGAGTCGATCGCGCTAAGATCGATCAGGTCGCCATCCGTCTGGCTGAAGTCGCGCAGGATGTCGCGCGCCGCCAGCACGCTTTCCGAAGCGGCGTTGAACACGAAGCGGTCGGCACCGGCGCCGCCATACATCGAGTCGCGGCCAGCCCCGCCGATCAGCACGTCATTGCCGTCACCGCCCAGCAGAACGTCGTCGCCCGTACCGCCGGTCAGCGTGTCATTGGCCTCGTCGCCCCGCAGCGTGTCTGCATCGGCGCCACCGTCGATGCTGTCGTCGCCAGCGCCGCCATAGACGACGTCGCTGCCCGCGCCGCCATCGATGACGTCATTGCCCTCGTCGCCGACTAGCTTGTCGGCACCATCACCGCCCAGCAGCGTGTCTGCCCCCTCGCCGCCGCGGACGAGATCGTCACCCGCGCCCCCTTCGAGACGGTCGTCGCCGAGATAGCCGTAGAGCGTGTCGTTGCCGGCGCCGCCGAGGATCGTGTTGGTGCCATTATCGCCATAGAGGCTGTCGTCGAACGCCGAACCGGTGAGGTTCTCGATCGAGATGAAGCGATCGCCCAGCGCTTCGCCGGTGAGGCCGCGGCCGGCGAGGAGCGATGCGCTGACAGCTGCCGTTGCCGTCGCATAGCCCGCGGTGTCGACGCCATCGCCGCCATCCAGACGATCGGCGCCCAGACCGCCAGTGAGCACATCGTTGCCGCCGAGACCCGAGATCGAGTCGTCGCCGCCACGGCCGAAGAAGGTGTCGGCATCGCCGGCGCCCTGGATCGTGTCCGCATTCTCGCTCTGCGTCTGGATCGAATAGAGCGTGACGGTGTTGCTGATCTCCTGTCCGCTGATCAGCAGCGCCTGGCCGGTCGGGCTGTCTTCCGCCGACACGAACACGCTCGTTTCCGGCCCCAGATCCTGCGCGGTCTGCGGCTTGTAGGTGACGAAGAAGGCGTTGGCCGGATCGGTCACATCATAGACCATGTAGCCGCCGACGCGCTCCAGCCCGATGAAGGCATAGGTGCGATCGCCGATCTTGCCGATCGTCACGCCTTCGGGCTCGGGGCCCTTGTCGTCCGAGCGGGTGTCGGCCGACGAACCTGCCGTGCTCTGGTTGGAATTGAAGATCGCGGGATAGTTCTGCGCGATGATCGATTCGAACTCACCGCCGGTTTCCCGCACCTTGGTGATGCTGCCATCGGCTTCCTGGCGGAAGATCGAGATGCCGCGGCCGCCGAGCGTGTAGATGACGTCGAAATCGCCGTCGCCATCGGTGTCGCCGACGTTGGTCAGCACATTGAGCCGGCCGAGTTCCGCATCCGCCTTCATTTCGGCGGCATTCGGGAAGAGGGTCGGGTCGAGCACATAGCTGCTGTCGCCCAGGCGCACCGAGTCAGTCACCGCGACGCGCGAGTCACCCTCGTTGGCGGTGATGAAATAGGTCGCGCCACCGACCGCGAAGCTGGCGATTGCGTCGGGCTGCAGCACACTCAGTACTTCGGCATTCTCGATGTTGATGCCGCCGTCGCGGTCGCTGGCGTCGAAGGCGTTGCCGGCGAGGCTGCGATCGACGAAGCCGAGCGGCTGGATTGCGATCGGCGCGGTCGCATTCGGGTCGGTCAGGTCGATCACCGCCACCGCATTGACCTCCTGCAGGGTCACATAGGCGCGGGTGCCGTCAGGCGAGACGGTGATATATTCCGGCTCGACATCGGCCGAGGCCGGCGTTCCCGGGAACAAGGTGAGGCCGCGATCGGCCAGCGCCGCCTCGGCACCGTCCAGCGCACCGAAGCCGATCGTGGTGGCGACCGCCGCCGCAGCCGCGCCACCCGACAGATCGATGATGCTGATGCCGCCGACCGGATTGTTGGCGACCGTCACCGCTTCACCCTCATTGGCGACAAGCAGCTTGCTGCCGTCGGGCGTGAAGGTGAGCTGGTCGGGCAGCACGCCGACGGTGATCGTCTTGATCAGGCTGTTGTCCGCGGCGTTGAACAGCGCGACATGGCCGGGCTGGCCGGGAGTGACGCTTTCATAGCCGACCGCGATGATGCCGTTCTTTGCGGCAACCGCATTGACGCCGCCGGCCTTGTAGTCGGGCAGCCCTGCGAGCGAAATCGCGGCTTCGTTGACCAAAGTGCCCTGCGCTGTGACGGTTGCGACGTTGATCGCATCGCCGTTGATGTTGGTGGCGTAGACCTTGCCGTTGACGAAGGCGGTGCTTTCGGCGCCCGGCGTCATCCCCTGGATGGAACCGAGGCGGACGAGCACGATGTCATCGGTCGCGGTCGGCGTGGTGGTGCTGCCCTGCAGCGATTCCGCCGCGTCGTAGACGTTGATGCCGCCGATCGAGAGGCCGTAATCATCGTTGAGGATCGTGCCGGTCGCCGCCGCGCCCGCTGGGGTAATCGTCACGTCGCTGCCCAGCGTGTTGGTCGCGCCGGTCAGCGTGAGCGTGAAGGCTTCGGTCGCCTCGATCTGGGTATCGCCGCTGATCGTGATGGTGACCGTCGCCGAATTGGCGCCGGCGGCGATGCTGCCGCTGAAGCCGGTCGGCATCGTGCCGCCGAAGTCGGCCGCATCGGTGGTGCCCGCCTCGAAACTGCCGGTGAAATCAATCTGGCCGCTGGAGCCGCCGGTGCGGACCACGGTGAAAGTCAGCACCTTGGTGCCGTCATTGCCCTCGGCGATGCTCACCGCGGCGGCGGCGAAGCCCACGGCTTGCGCCGGCTCGGCACCGAGGATGAAGCCGCCGAGATCGAACGGCAGATCCGGCGCGGTGCCGTCACCCGACTGGTCGCCGGAACCGTCCTGCGTCGTCCAATTGGCGACATCGTTGATCACCGCGGCATAGTCTGCATAAATCGCCTGGCCCGAGCGCGGGCCGGTGAACACGGCGATGTCCTCGCCCGGATTGGCGCCGCCATTGCTGAGATCGATCGCGGTCTCGCCGACGACGAGGCCGGTGCCCTCCAGCGTGCCGCCCGACTGGGTAAAGCCGTCATTGGCGATCGCGGCGAGGAAGGCGGTCGGCGCGAAGGGCGCGCCGACATAGGCGTAGACAATCTCGCCATCGCTGCCGAGGCCGCTGCCGCCAGTGACGGTGCCCAAATTGCTGACGGGCGTGCCGCCGAAATTGTTGATGGTGACGACAGTGCCCGGCGCGATGTCTCCGGTGGCGGTCCACGCCGCCTGCCCTTCGCCGGTATTGAACGCGGTGCCCTGCCACTCCTGATCGTTGAAATAGATCACGGTGCCCGCCGGAATCGTCTCCAGCGCGACAAAGGCGAGGTCATCATTGCCGTCGGCACTGAATCCGACGAACGCGATCGAACCGGCAACAAGCACCATAGGTCATCCCCTTGTATCACACGAGGATGACCGGCTTTTTGGCATCGCCCCCCATCCCCACCCGGTGTCGGGCGTAGGAGCCGCACGTTGCGAATTGGCGGAGTTTTTGTGACGGATCCGCGTCAGCTGCGTTGCGGGCTCAAGCCGCTGTCGCGAGCGTTTCGCGCGCCAGCGCCAGCCGCGGAATCGCCGCGTCCAGCGTTGCATCAGTCTTGGCGAAACACAGGCGCGCGACGTGGCGAACCGCATCCTCGGTATAGAAGGCCGAGATCGGAATCGCGGCGACGCCAAACTCGCGCACCAGTCGCTCGCAGAAGGTGACGTCGTCGAGATGGATGCCGGAGGCGATGAGGTCGACCGACAGGAAATAGGTGCCGGCACTCGGTAGCACCGACCAGCCAGCCGCGGTCAGGCCATCGCTCAGCCGATCACGCGAGCGTGCAAAATCTGCGCGCATCGCGGTGAAATAGCCATTTTCCTTGCCTAGGCCATAGGCGACACCCGCTTGCAGATTGGGCGGCGTGGTAAAGGTGAGGAACTGGTGCGCCTTGGCGATCACGCGGGTGATCGCCGGCGCGGCGCAGGTCCAACCGACCTTCCAGCCGGTCATCGCGAAAATCTTGCCGCCCGATCCGATCTTCACCGCGCGGTCGCGCAAGCCCGGCACGCCGAGGATCGACTGGTGCGCGCGGCCATCGAACACCACATGTTCCCACACCTCGTCGCTCACCACCACCGCGTCGGACGCAACGACGAATCCCGCGAGCAGGGCGAGATCCTCCGCCGGCACCACGGTAGCGCTGGGATTGATCGGATTGTTGAGGATCACCAACCTTGTCTTCGGGGTGAAGGCCGCCTCCAGCGCCTCGCGGCTGATCCGCCATTCGGGCGGCTGAAGTGTCACGAAGCGCGGCACGCCGCCGGCGCGCAGCACCAGCGGCAGATAGGCATCATACATCGGCTGGATCAGCACCACCTCGTCACCCGGGGTGACCAGCGCCAGGATAGCGGCGGCCAGCGCCTCGGTCGCGCCCGAAGTCACGATCACCTCCTGCTGCCAGTCGAGATCGACCGCATGATGCCGGCGATAATGATCCGCCACCGCCTGCCGCAGCAAGGTCAGCCCCGGCATCGGCGGATATTGGTTGCTCGCCTCACTCAGCGCCCGGGCCGCCTGGGCAATCACATCCTCGGGACCGTTCGTGTCGGGGAAGCCCTGACCGAGGTTGATCGCACCGGTCTCACGCGCAAGCGCGGACATATGCTCGAAGATGGTGGTCGGCATGTTGGCGTAGAGCGGGTTCATGACCGGCGCTTGTGGAGAAGCGCCATCACCGGCGCAAGCGCCGTGCAAAGTACCGGTGTTGATCAAGGTTATGCGGTGCGTGGCTGGACTTGCCCGCCCCAAGAACATATATTGAACGTATGGCGCAGTTGAGTATCGCCCAAAAGCTGGAAATCCTTGCCGATGCGGCAAAATATGACGCGTCCTGCGCGTCGTCCGGCACAACCAAGCGCGACAGCAAGGGTGGCAAGGGCATAGGGTCCACCGAAGGCATGGGCATCTGCCATGCTTATGCGCCCGATGGGCGGTGCATTTCGCTGTTCAAGATCCTGCTGACCAACAGCTGCGTGTTCGATTGCCATTATTGCATCAATCGCAAGAGCTCGAACGTGCGGCGGGCGCGCTTCACGGCGCGCGAGGTCGTCGATCTGACGCTCTCCTTCTACCGCCGCAATTATATCGAGGGTTTGTTCCTCTCTTCCGGCATCATCCGATCCTCCAACTATACAATGGAGCAGATCGTCGAGGTCGCGCGGTCGCTGCGCGAAGATCATGATTTCCGCGGCTATATCCATCTCAAGACGATTCCCGATGCGGATCCCGAACTGATCCATCAAGCGGGCCTTCACGCCGACCGCATCTCGATCAATGTCGAGCTGCCCACCACCGGCGGGCTCAAGCGCCTGGCCCCGGAGAAATCCGCCGCGCGTATCGATGGCGCGATGGCGGGAATGAAGCGCGCGATCACCGACGCCGGCGATGCATCCCGCCGCTACAAATCGGCGCCGCGCTTCGCGCCCGCGGGCCAATCGACGCAGATGATCGTCGGTGCGGATGCCGCGCATGACGGCGATATCGTCCGCCGGGCGAGCAGCCTCTACCAGACGCATGATCTGCGCCGCGTCTATTATTCAGCGTTCAGCCCGATCCCGGATGCCAGCACCATCCTGCCGCTCAAGCGCCCGCCGTTGATGCGCGAGCATCGCCTCTACCAGTCCGACTGGCTGATGCGCTTCTATGGCTTCACCCCCGACGAGGTGGTGTCGGCGACCGGCGATGATGGCATGCTGCCGCTCGACATCGATCCCAAGCTCGCCTGGGCGCTCAAGTTTCGCGAGAGTTTCCCGGTCGACGTCAATCGCGCGCCGCGGGAGGCGCTGCTGCGCGTGCCGGGGCTCGGCACCAAGGCGGTGGATGCGATCCTTACCGCGCGGCGCTGGCGGCGGTTGAGCCTGGCGGATGTCGGCCGGCTGACTGTGTCAATCAACAAGATCCGACCGTTCGTCGCCGCCGACGACTGGCGGCCGGTCAGGCTGACCGACCGGGCCGACCTGCGCCAGCGCCTCGCCCCACGCGCCGAGCAGATGGAATTGTTTGCGGCCTGATCCGATGTTCCGGGTCGATCTTTCCTCACCCGACGATTTCGAAGGCTGGCGCGGCGCGGCGCGGGCGCTGGCCGGCGCGCGGGTGCCGACGGGTGCGGTTCAGTGGCAGACCGACGAGACGCCCACCGATCTCTTCGCCGAGGCGCAGCCATTGCCGCCGCCGGGCGCCCCCTTTGCGGTACCGCGCAGCTTCGTGAACCTTGCCGAAAGCGTCGTCCTCCACCGCGACCCTGCGCGCTTCACGCTGCTCTACGCCGTGCTGCTGCGCATTCGCGATGGCGGGCCGGGGATCGAGGATCATGCCGATCCGGTGGTCCGGCGGCTGGAGGTAATGGCCAAGCAGGTCCGTCGCGACATTCACAAGATGCGCGCCTTCCTGCGCTTCCGCGAAGTGGCCGATGCCGATGGCGGCGAACGTTTCGTCGCCTGGTTCGAGCCCGAACATCATATCGTGCGCGCAAACGCCGGTTTCTTTGTCAGGCGGTTCGCAGCGATGCGCTGGTCGATCCTGACACCCGACCTTTCAATCCACTGGGATGGCGAGACAGCGACCGAGGGGCCTGGCGGCACCCGGGCCGATGCGCCCGGCGGCGACCCGATCGAGGAGGTCTGGAAAACCTATTACGCCTCCATCTTCAATCCCGCGCGCCTCAAGGTGGGGATGATGCTGAAGGAGATGCCGCGCCGCTATTGGCACAACATGCCCGAAACCGCGTTGGTTTCCGAGTTGATCGCCGGGGCGCGAGCCAGGGAGAGCGGCATGATTGCGACGGCACGAACCGCGCTGGGCGGCAACAGCGCGAAGAGTTGGGCGGCACTGCGCGAGGAAGCGCTCGGTTGCACCCGCTGTCCCTTGTTCAAGGATGCGACGCAGACCGTGTTCGGCGAAGGCCCGTTGGATGCCGCGATGATGCTGATCGGCGAGCAACCGGGCGATCAGGAGGATCTTGCCGGCCGCGCCTTCGTCGGCCCCGCTGGCCAGCGGCTCGATCAGGCGCTTGGGGAAGCGGGGATCGACCGTGCGAGCCTCTACCTCAGCAACGCGGTCAAGCATTTCAAGTTCGAGCGCCGCGGAAAGCGCCGCATCCACCAGAGCCCGCGCGCCGGCGAGATCGACGCCTGCCGCTGGTGGATAGACCAGGAACGCACACTGGTGGCCCCCCGCATGACGGTGCTGCTGGGCGCGACCGCGGTGCGATCGGTGCTGGGAGCCAAGGCAGGCACGATCGCCTCGCTGCGCGGCCGGCCGATCCCCCTGGCGGAAGGCGGCGAAGCCTGGGTGACGGTGCATCCCAGCTTCTTGCTGCGCGTGCGCGAAGATGCGGAGGGCGAGCATGAGCGCTTCGTGGCGGACCTGCGCGGGGCCTGGGCGCGGTTGGCGGCGTAACCTCCCCTTCCGCTTTGCGGGAGGAGTCGGGAGAGGGCCTGTCAAATATCCGTGTGGCGGACCACCTGCCCTCCCCTAACCCCTCCCGCAGGCGGGAGGGGGACAGGCTTTATTTCAGCAGACCGATCTCGCGCAGCCGCTGGTGCAGATACTGGTCCGCCGTGATCGGCTGCGGATAGCGATCCGGATTTTCCGCGCTTACGCACCCCTCCAGCGTCTCGATCAGGAAATCGGGCGCCAGATGCAGGAAGAACGGCATCGAATAGCGCGCCTTGCCGCGCCGCTCGGGCGGCGGGTTGACGACGCGGTGCGTGGTGGAGGGCAGCACATGGTTGGTCAGCCGCTGCAGCATATCGCCGACATTGACGACCATGGCGCCCTCGGGCGGCTTGATCGGCAGCCAGCGGCCGTCGCGGTCGAGCAGTTCGAGGCCGGCTTCTTCGGCGCCGAGCAGCAGGGTGATGAGGTTGATATCCTCATGCGCACCGGCGCGGACGCCGGGCGCCTCAGGCGAGACCGGCGGGTAGTGGAGCAGGCGCATCACGCTGTTGCCATTCTCCACAGCGGTATCGAACCAGTGCGCATCGAGGCCGAGGTGGCGCGCGATGGCCGAGAGCAGGCGCAGGCCGACGCGGTCGAATTCATTGTAGAGTTCGAGGAAGGTTGCCTTGAACCCCTCCGGCGTCTCCGGCCAGAGATTGTCGGGCATGGTTTCGCGATAGCGGTGACCGGCGGGGAGTTCGCGGCCGACATGCCAGAACTCCTTGAGGTCATTCTCGGTCGCGCCCTTGGCGATCTCGATGCCGAACGGCGTATAGCCGCGCGCCCCGCCCTTGCCGGGCACATGGAAGGCACGCTTCACTTCCTCGGGCTGATCGAAGAAGGTCTTGGTCAGCGCCCAGGCACGGTCGATCAACGCTGGATCAATGCCATGATCGGCAACGACCGCAAAACCGAAGCGTTCGAACGAGCCGCCCAGCGCGGCGGCGAAGGCGTGCGGGTCGGTCGCCTCGTCCGCAAGCGACAGGGGGGCGACGGCGGAAATTTGTGTGTCGAGCATCACCGATATTTACGCGCGGGGCGCGGCGAATAGAAGAGCCGGCCGTTCGCCCGCGGCGCGCCCCGGATCGCCTTGCCCGCCCTGCGGCACGAACGGCCGATGGGGCTTCGCGTTTCGGCGATTCGGGTTTAGCCTCCCCGTAGAACAAGAGAGGAGACGATGATGACCCAGGCGCGCAACACGCAGCGCCCTGACGGTGAAGGCTATGACGAAAGCCAGCGCGCTCAGATCCTGATGGCTACGCAGGACGCGCCGACCGATGGGCTGCTCCACGCCGATTTGATACCGGACATCGCTGGCGAGCAGGAGGATGACGATATCGAATCGTTCGGCGCCGAGATGCCCGAAATCCGGCAGGAACGCTGACCACCCCGCTTGATCGCCTTCCGACCCGACCTATGCTGTAGGCGCGGCCTTGTGCCGCGACCGAACAGGGGGTGGCATGTTCAAATCGGCGAAGGCGGGCGGCAACGGCCGCTCGAAGTCCGCACACGCACTGTCCATCATCGGCGCCGATGTAGTAATCAACGGCGACATCGCCGCCGAGGGTGCGCTGCATGTCGATGGCGAGGTAAAGGGCGATATTCGCTGCGCCCAGTTCACCCAGGGGCCGAACGGTCGCGTGGCCGGCAACGTCATGGCGCAGGAAGCGCGGGTGGCGGGTCGGGTAGACGGTACGATCGATGCGCAGGCGCTGACGATCGAGAAGAGCGCTCGGATCACCGGCGACCTCAGCTATGCGAGGGTCAGCATCGACGGTGGTGCCGTGGTCGATGGCCGGCTGACGCGGCAATCGGTCGATGGCGAGCCGGAGGTCAAGCTGATCGCCGCTGAGTAGGTTGCCGGCGGGTAGCAGACATGAAAAGGCGCCGCACCTCTTGCGAGGGCAGCGCCTTTTTTGATCTCCGTGTTCGAGGGGATCAGCGGCAGCGACGGCTGCTGCCACCCCGGTCGATTTCGCGGCCCAGCAGCGCACCGGCGACGGCACCACCCAGCGTACCGACGGTGCGGTCACCGCGGGTGTCGATGGCGCGGCCCGCGAGCGCACCCGCTGCACCACCAACGATCAGGCCGGTCGTACCATCCTTCTTGCGGCAATATTGACGACCGTCGCGGCCGCGCCATTCCCGATACTTGTAGTTCCGATGGCGGCCGTCACGCGCTTCCGCCTTGTCGGTCGGCAGTACCATCGTCGCCGGAGCGACCATCGAAAAGGCCCCGAGGGCCAGCATGAGCTTCTTCATCGCAAACGTCCCTTTCTTCCCTCTTGAGGAACGAACAACCCAACGCCGCGCTATTGATCGAAGTTGCATGAACCTGAAACAACAAGACGGACAGGATCGCGTAACCGTTGCAACGAGAGAGACGAAACGAGCCGCGACGCCGACCAGGCGAGTCTGGGCCGGCGCAGCTTAAGCTTACTTCGCCTTGCGGTGCTCGCCCTTCACCCAGCGCACGGTGCCGGAGCTGGCGCGCATCACCACCGTTTCGGTCGTCATACAGCCCTTGCGGCGCTTGACACCTTCGAGCAGCGAGCCGTCCGTCACGCCGGTCGCAGCGAAGATCGCGTCGCCCTTCACCAGTTCGTTGAGGTGGTAAACCTTGTCGAGATCCTCGATGCCCCACTTGGCAGCGCGCTTGCGCTCATCATCGTTGCGGAACAGCAACCGCCCCTGGAACTGGCCGCCGACGCAGCTCAGCGCCGCGCAGGCGAGCACGCCCTCGGGCGCGCCACCCGAACCCATATAGACGTCGATCGTGGTGTCGGGATCGGTCGTCGCGATCACGCCGGCGACGTCGCCGTCCGGAATCAGCATGATGCCGCAGCCGATGCTGCGGAGTTCGGCGACCAGCTTTTCGTGGCGCGGACGATCCAGAACGCAGACGATGATGTCCTTGGGCTCGACGCCCTTGGCGGCGGCGACGGCGTTGATGTTCTCGGTCGGCGTCTTGTTGAGGTCGATCACGCCCTCGGGATAGCCAGGGCCGACCGCCAGCTTGTCCATATAGACGTCGGGTGCGTTCAGCAGGTTGCCCTCTTCGGCGATCGCCAGCACCGCCAGCGCGTTCGGGCCGGCCTTGGCGGTGATCGTCGTGCCTTCGAGCGGATCGAGCGCGATGTCGATCCGGGGGCCCTTACCCTGCTGCGAACCGACCTTCTCGCCGATGTACAGCATCGGCGCTTCGTCACGCTCGCCCTCACCGATGACGACGGTGCCGTCCATCGGCAGTTCGTTGAGGGCGGCGCGCATCGCCTCCACGGCGGCGGCATCGGCCGCCTTCTCGTCGCCCCGGCCGATCATCGTCGAAGCGGCAATCGCCGCGGCTTCGGTGACGCGCACCATTTCAAGCACCAGAACGCGATCTAGAACCTGGCTTGCTTTCACCATGACGGGGACGATCCTTTGAGAAGAGGCACGAATGATCCGGCGATAAGCGCCCGATTTGGCGTTGTCGAGAACAGGAGGGAGCGCTTTGCTGCAATGCAGCTAAAACGCCCCCCGGAAGCGCGAAATCAGAGATCGAGAATGTGCATCAGCATCGGCTCGCCGGTCAGGCTGGCCGAACCGCGAAGCCGTTCCAGCGCGTCCGCCACTGCGCGCTCAGGGCCCGCATGGGTGACGATCGCGATGATCGCCGAGCCATCCGGTGCGGTGCCGCGCTGGATCAGGCTTTCGATCGACACGCCTGAATCGCGCATGGCCGCTGCAATCTCGGCAAGCACGCCCGGCTTGTCGACGACGGTGAAGCGCAAATAAGCACGGCCGAGTCGCGCGGCGCTGGAGGCGACCGGCGGTTCGGCAAGCGCATCGACCGGCATCGCGAAGGCGGGGCCAAATTCGCCACGGGCGATATCGATGAGATCCGCGACGACGGCCGAGGCGGTCGGGCCGTCACCGGCACCACGGCCCTGGAAGAACAGCCGACCGACGAAATTGCCTTCTGCCACAACGGCGTTGAGCGACCCCGCGACATGCGCCAGCGGGTGGCTGGTCGGCACCAGGCAGGGGTGGACGCGCTGGAACAGGCCGCCCGAATCCGCTTCCGCAAGGCCGACGAGACGGATGCGGAAGCCGAGCGCCTGCGCCTCGGCGATGTCCGCGGCGATGACGTGGCGAATGCCCGAGACTGCGATGCCGTCGAAATCGAGCCGGGTGCCGAACGCGAGGCTGGAGAGGATCGCCAGCTTGTGCGCGGCATCGACACCGTCGATGTCGAAGCTCGGATCGGCCTCGGCATAGCCCAGCGCCTGCGCCTCGGCGAGCACGTCGGCGAAGTCGCTGCCGCGCTCTTCCATGGTCGTCAGGATGTAATTGCAGGTGCCGTTGAGGATGCCATAGACCTGCCCGATCTCATTGGCCGCCGCGCCTTCGCGCAGGCCCTTGATCACCGGAATGCCGCCGGCCACCGCCGCCTCATATTTCAGGGCGACGCTTTTGTCCTCGGCTTGCCGCGCGAGTTCGAGACCGTGGTGCGCAATCATCGCCTTGTTGGCGGTAACGAACGCCTTGCCCGCGGCAAGCGTGTTGCGAGCCAGCGTGAGCGCCGGGCCGTCCGAACCGCCGATCAGCTCGACGACGACGTCGACATCGTCGCGCGCAGCCAGGCTGGCGGTGTCGTCGACCCAGTCGAAGCGCGACAGATCGATCCCGCGATCCCGGCTGCGATCGCGCGCGGAAACCGCGACGATCTCGATCGGCATGCCCGCACGACGGGTAATCAGCCCTTCATTGGCCTCGAGCAACCGGACGACACCGCCGCCCACAGTCCCCAATCCCGCCAGCGCAACACGCAATCTCTCTGCCATTTCCACTTTCCTGCCACTCGGCTCCGGGCAGCGCCTTAGAGCATCGTGGCAAGAAGTGGGAATTGCTTTTCTCAGTCCAGATTCGGCCGCAGCCAGCGTTCCGCCGTCGCGCGGTCAATGCCGCGCCGCGCGGCATAATCCTCGACCTGATCCGGACCGATGCGGGCGACGCCGAAATACTGGCTGTCGGGATGGCCGAAATAGAAGCCCGAGACCGCCGCGGTCGGCAGCATCGCGAAGCTGTCGGTCAGCGTGATGCCGGTCTTCGCCTCGGCGTCGAGCAGGTCGAACAGGATCGGCTTGAGGCTGTGGTCAGGACAGGCGGGATAGCCCGGCGCGGGGCGGATGCCGCGATATTGCTCGCGGATCAGCGCCTCGTTGGTGAGTTGCTCGCCCTCGGCATAGCCCCACAAGGTCGTGCGGACATGCTGGTGCATGCGTTCGGCAAAGGCTTCGGCGAGGCGATCGGCCAGCGCCTTCAGCAGAATGTCCGAATAATCGTCATTGTCCGCCTTGAAGCGGGCGAGGTGCGCGTCGATGCCGTGGCCGGCGGTGACCGCGAAGCCGCCGAACCAGTCGCCCGCCGGATCGATGAAATCGGCCAGGCACATATTGGCGCGGCCCTCACGCTTGGCGATCTGCTGGCGCAGGAAGGGCATGCGCACCTCACCCTCGCCCGCATCGATGATGACGTCATCCTCCTCGCGGCGGCACGGCCACAGCGCGGCGACGCCCTTCGCGGTCAGCCATTTCTCGTCGATGATCCGATCGAGCATCTTCTGCGCGTCGGCGAACAGGCTGGTCGCGCTTTCGCCGACCACCTCGTCGTTCAGGATCGCGGGATAGGTGCCGGCCAGTTCCCACGCGCGGAAGAAGGGCGTCCAGTCGATATAATCGCGCAGGTCGGCGAGATCCCAGTCCTCATAGACGTGCAGGCCGGGCTGCTTCGGCGCGCCGGGCTTGGCGGCATAATCGACTGCGAAGCCGTTGGCGCGGGCCTTGTCGAGCGGCAGCAGTTCGTTCTGTCCCTTGCCCTCGCGCGCGCGGCGCACGGCGGCATAGTCCGCCGCGGTCTTCTCGACGAACTCGTCACGCTGGGTGTCGCTGACCAATGTCGAAGCGACGCCGACCGCGCGGCTGGCGTCCAGCACATAGACCACCGGGCCGTCATAGGCCGGGGCGATGCGCAGCGCTGTGTGCGCCTTCGAAGTGGTGGCGCCGCCGATCAGCAGCGGCATCGCCATCTTCGCGCGCTTCATCTCCTCCGCCACCGTCACCATCTCGTCGAGCGAGGGGGTGATCAGGCCGGAGAGGCCGATCATGTCGGCGTCATTGTCCTGCGCGGTCTCGAGGATCTTCGTCCACGGCACCATCACGCCGAGGTCGATCACCTCAAAGCCGTTGCACTGGAGGACGACGCCGACGATGTTCTTGCCGATATCGTGGACGTCGCCCTTCACGGTCGCCATCACGATACGGCCCTTCGCGCGCGCGCCGGCTTCCTTCTGCGCCTCGATGAAGGGCAGCAGATGCGCCACCGCCTTCTTCATCACGCGGGCGGACTTCACCACCTGCGGCAGGAACATCTTGCCCGACCCGAACAGGTCGCCGACCACGTTCATGCCGTCCATCAGCGGGCCTTCGATCACCTCGATCGGCCGCGCGAACTGCTGGCGCGCTTCCTCGGTATCGTCGACGACATAGGCGTCGAGCCCCTTCACCAGCGCATGTTCCAGCCGCTTGGCGACCGGCCAGCCGCGCCACTCCTCGGCCGCCTTTTCGGCGGCGGCATCCTTGCCGCGGAAGCGCTCGGCGATCGCGATCAGCCGCTCGGTCGAATCTTCGCGGCGATCCCAGATCACGTCCTCGCACGCCTCGCGCAGTTCAGGATCGATCTGGTCGTAGACGTCGAGCTGGCCGGCATTGACGATGCCCATGTCCATCCCCGCCTGGATGGCGTGGTAAAGGAACACGCTGTGCATCGCGCGACGCACTGGCTCATTGCCGCGGAACGAGAAGCTGAGGTTGGAAACACCGCCGGAGATGTGGCAGCCGGGGCAACGCTTGCGGATCTCCGCGGTCGCCTCGATGAAGTCGATCGCGTAGCGGCGATGCTCGTCGATGCCCGTCGCCACCGCGAAGATGTTGGGATCGAAGATGATGTCCTCGGGCGGGAAGCCATCCTCGACCAGCAGATTATAGGCGCGCTCGCAAATCTCGACCTTGCGGTCCTTCGTGTCGGCCTGACCGACCTCGTCGAACGCCATCACCACCACGGCAGCGCCATAGGCCCGCACCTTGCGCGCCTGCGCGAGGAAGGGCTCGATGCCCTCCTTCATGCTGATCGAATTGACGATCGGCTTGCCCGAGACGCACTTCAACCCGGCCTCGATCACCGACCATTTGGAACTGTCGATCATCAGCGGCACGCGCGCGATATCCGGCTCCGCCGCGATCAGCTTGAGGAAGGTGACCATCGCCTGCTCGGCATCGAGCAGCCCCTCGTCCATGTTGACGTCGACGATCTGCGCGCCGTTCTCGACCTGCTGGCGCGCGACCTCGATCGCCTTGGTATAGTCGCCGGCCATGATCAGCTTCTTGAACGCCGCCGACCCGGTGACGTTGGTGCGCTCACCGATGTTGACGAAGGTCGCGCGCTGCGGCGCGGGTTCTGGCTCGGAGCGCAGCGTGGCGGCGGTCATCGGGCGGTGTTCCTGAACTGAAGAAGAGAAAGACGTGAGAAGGCCCTCACCCTGCCCTCTCCCCAAGGGGAGAGGGTAAAATCAGGCGGCGAGGATCATCGGTTCGAGGCCTGCGAGAAGCGTCCTGGCGGCGGGTTTTGCGAGCGTGCGCGGCGGCTGGCCTGCGACGGCGTGGCGCATCGCGGCGATATGGCCTGGCGTGGTGCCGCAGCAGCCGCCGACGATGTTGATCAGCCGCGCGTCCGCCCATTCGCGGATGAAGCCGCCGGTGGTCTCGGGCTGCTCGTCATATTGCCCGAGATCGTTGGGAAGCCCGGCGTTGGGATAGACCATTACCAGGGTGTCCGCCATCGCCGCGATCGTCGCGACATGCGGGCGGAGCTGCGGTGCGCCGAACGAGCAGTTGAGGCCGATGGTCAGCGGTCGGGCATGGCGCACGCTCGCCCAGAACGCCTCGATCGAATGGCCCGAAAGATTGCGTCCGGACATGTCGGTGACGGTGAAGCTCAGCATCAGCGGAACTTCCTGCCCGCGCGCCTCACCCGCCTCGATCGCGGCCATGATGCCGGCCTTGGCGTTGAGCGTGTCGAACACCGTCTCGATCAGGATGAAGTCCGCGCCACCATCGAGCAGCGCATCGGCCTGGTCGCGATAGACGTCCTTCAGCTCGTCAAAGCTGATCGCGCGATAGCCGGGGTCGTTGACGTCGGGCGACAGCGACAGCGTCTTGTTGGTCGGCCCGATCGCGCCGGCGACGAACCGCGGACGGCCGTCGCGCGCTTCGGCGGCACGCGCGGCGTCACGGGCGATCTGCGCGGCGGCGAGGTTCATGTCGCGCACCAGATGCTCGGCGCCATAATCGGCCTGGCTGATCGTGTTGGCGTTGAACGTGTTGGTCGAAACAATGTCCGACCCGGCGTCCAGATAGGCCTCGGTGATCTCGGCGATCACATGCGGGCGGCTGATCGCCAGCAGGTCGTTATTGCCCTTCTGGTCCATCTCAAGATGAAGCCCACCGCGATAATCCTCCTCGGTCAACCGATAGGACTGGATCATTGTGCCGAACGCGCCATCGGTCAGCAAAATGCGCTCGGCGGCCTGTTCACGCAGGCGCTGGGCAGCGGCGGAGGGGGTGAGCTTGGTCATGCGGCTTTCTCCGTCAGCGCCGGGGCACCCGGACGCAGGCCGAGCAGATGGCAGATCGCGTAGCTCAGCTCGGCGCGGTTGAGCGTGTAGAAATGGAAGTGGCGGACGCCTCCGGCGTAGAGCTTGCGGCACAATTCGCCGGCAATGGTCGCGGCGATCAGCTGGCGCGCGGCGGGGTGATCGTCCAGCCCCTCGAACAGCCGGTCCATCCAGTCAGGGATGGCGGCGCCGCACATCGCAGCGAACTTTCGGGTCTGCGCGACGTTGGAGACGGGCAGGATGCCCGGCACGATCTCCGCATCGATGCCCGCGGCCGCGGCGCGGTCGCGGAAGCGGAAGAAGGCCTCGGGCGAGAAGAAGAACTGGGTGATCGCACGATTGGCGCCTGCGTCCAGCTTTGCCCTGAGATTGTCGAGATCGGACTCCGCCGACACAGCCTCGGGATGCGTCTCCGGATACGCGGCCACCGAAATCTCGAATGGCCGCACAGCCTTCAGCCCTGCGACCAGATCTGCGGCACCAGAGAAGCCTTCAGGATGCGGCACGAAGCGCTCTCCAACGACCGGCGGATCGCCGCGCAGGGCGACGATATGGCGCACGCCTGCCTGCCAATAGGCTTCCGCCACCTCGGCGATCTCGGCCTTGCTCGCGCCGACGCAGGTGAGGTGCGCCGCCGCCGGAATCGCGGTCTCGCTGGCGATGCGTGCGACGGTGGCGTGAGTGCGCTCGCGCGTCGACCCGCCGGCACCGTAGGTGACGGAGACGAAGCGCGGCCCCAGCGGCGCCAGCGTCTGCACGGCTTCCCACAAGGTCTGTTCCATCTTCTCCGACTTGGGCGGGAAGAATTCGAACGACACCTCGGCGTCACCGGCGAGATCGGCGAACAGCGGCGCGTCGAGCGCGCGCCGCGCCTCTTCGAGCTGTCCGAGCGATAGATTCATGCTGCTTCCTCGAGACGTGCGGCACCGGCCTTGCTGCCGAGCCAGAGATTGACGGTGAGCTCGCCGCCGCCGAGCCGTTCGACACGGTCCACCACCAGCCCGGATTCACCGAACCAGCGCGCGATCTGATCGTCGCTGAATCCGAGGCGGACATGCGCATCCTGCGTGCGCAGTTCCTCACGCTCATGCGGCGCGAAATCGACGATCAATATGCGCCCGGCGCCGTCCAGCAAGCGCGCCGCCTCGGCGATCGCCGCCCCAGGCTGCTGCGCAAAATGCAGCACCTGATGGAGGATGACGAGATCGGCGGTGCCGCCGGCCAGCGGCAGCGCATACATGTCGCCCTGACGCAGCTCGACATTGGCAAAGCCGCGGTCGGACAGTTTGGCGCGGGCGAGGCGCAGCATTTCCGGGCTGCGATCAACCCCGCATGCCGACGCGGCACGATCCGCGAAAAGCTCGATCATTCGGCCGGTGCCAGTGCCGATATCGACCAGCCGGCCAAGCTGCCCACCACCCAATATGGCGGTCATCGCTGCTTCCACGTCGCTCTCGGCGACATGGAGCGAGCGGATCGCATCCCATTGGTCAGCGTGCTGCGCGAAATAGCGTTCAGCCGACGCGGCGCGCTCGGCACGAACCGCGGCGAGCCGCGCGGCGTCGGCCACTGTCCAGTGATCGCCGCCGTCGATCCGCGCCCAGGCATCGATCGCATCAAGCAAGGGCGCGACGCGCGCGACATCGCCCAGACCCAGGAAAACCCAGCTTCCTTCCTTGCGGCGGACGGTGAGATCGGCATCCGCCAGGATCTTCACGTGGCGTGAGACGCGCGGCTGGCTCTGTCCCAGCACCTGCGCAAGTTCGCCCACCGACAGTTCCATCGCGCGCAGCAGCACGAGAATCCGAAGACGCGTCGGATCCGCCGCGGCGCGGAAGATGTCGAGAGCGGTTGACGACATGATTTCAAGACATAAGGATATCTTTATATCAATGTCAAGGTGGCCGCTGCGCCGACCGCTCTGGCACGCAGGCTTGCCTGCCTCTGACGCCAGCCTTATTCCAGCGCAAGCGCGGCTTTCAACGGCTGCGCGCGAATGCTGAACCACAGGGGAACTTCCCGATGAAGACGTTTTTTGCGCTCCCGATCGTTGCAGCGGCCGCGCTGGGCCTCACTGCCTGCTCTGACAAGGCCGCCGACGAGGCTAGCCAGGCGGTGAACACCTCGGTCGCCGATGGCGCCAACGCGCTCGACAAGGCAGGCGACGACCTTGAGGCCGCCACCGACCGAGCGTTGAGCGGCGCTGAAAACAGCATGGATTCAATCGGGGAGGCAGCCGACGACGCCGCGACCGCGACGGGCAATGCGCTCGAAAAGGCCGGCAAGGACATCAAGGACGAAACCAACTGAGGTTTTCGCCTGGCTGATGTCGTAGGGCGCCGCCTCCCCTCTCGGAGCGCGGCCCCTCGCTTTTCGCGCCAACCCTGATGCAAGGGCGAGACGATGAAATCATGGATGCCCCTGTCGATCGCGGCGATCCTGTTGCTGGCCGGATGCGGCAGCAGCGAAGAGGCAGCGCCCGGCGCGCTGACCGCCGACGAAGCGCGCATGCTCAACGACGCGGAAGCGATGCTCGGTGACATCAACCTCGCCGACGCTGACGATGCGAATGGCGCCGCGCCCGAGGTGAACGCCGCGCCCTAGCGCACCTCCCCGCGCGGCTCGCGGGGCAGCCCCAATCCGTGCTCGGCGATCAGGTTGCGCTGGATCTGGTTGGTGCCGCCATAAATGGTGTCCGCGCGGCTGGAGAGAAACAGATCAGCGAGCGGAGGGACGCCCTCGCTGCCAAGGTCGGCGACTTCCCCCGCCTGCCCCAGCACATCCATCGCCAGTTCGCCGAGCGCGCGATGCCATGTCGCCCAATAAATCTTGTGAGTCAGCGCCTCGCCCGCCAAGCCCCGCCCGCCCTCCGCGGACAAGCTGCGCAGCGCGGCGTGGCGCATGATCTTCAGCCCGGCATAGGCGCGCGCCAGCCGATCGCGGATCAGCGGGTCGGTGATCGCACCATTGGCCTTCGCCGCGGCGACCACAGCTTCATATTCGGCGACGAAGCTCATCTGCTGGCCGAGCGTGCCCACGCCGCGCTCGAATCCCAGCAGCCCTATCGCCACCTTCCAGCCATTGCCAACACCGCCGACAACATTGTCGCGATGGGTCCGCGCGCCATCGAAGAAGGTTTCGTTGAACTCGGCGGCACCGTTCATCTGGCGGATCGGGCGCAGGCTGATCCCGGGTTGGCGGAGCGGGACGAGCAGAAAGGAAAGCCCCTTGGGACCGCGGCTCCCTGCCTCGGTGCGTACCAGCACGAAGATCCAGTCGGCGAACTGTGCCAGCGAGGTCCAGGTCTTTTGCCCCTCGATCACCCATTCGTCGCCCTCCAGCCAGGCGCGAGTGCGCACATTGTCAAGATCGGAGCCTGCACCGGGTTCGGAATAGCCCTGCGCCCAATATTCCACGCCGCTGACGATGCGCGGCAGGAAGCGCGCCTTCTGTGCGGCCGATCCGAAATGAATGAGCGTCGGCCCGGCAAGCTCGATGCCGATATGGCTCATCCGGCCGGGCGCGCCGGCGCGAGCATATTCCTCCGCAAAGATCACCTGCTCGGCGAGGCTGGCGCCGCGCCCGCCATGTTCGCGCGGCCAGCCGATCACGCTCCAGCCGTCACGCGCGAGGCGGCGTTCCCAGGCGCGGCGCTCGTCGGCAAGCGCGCTCTGGCTGCGCAGTCCTTTCAGCATCGCGAAATCGCCACACATCTGTGCGTTCAGCCAGTCCGCCGCCTCGCGGCGAAACGCCTCCTGTTCGGGCGTGAAGCCGAGCCGCATCGCTCAGGCCGCCCGCTGCCCGTCGAGGCCGATCAGCATTGCCAGCCGCCCGCGGCTCTCGGCGGGCGTGCCGAATAGGGTCGTGGCGCTGCGGGCGCGCTTGAAATGAAGATGTGCATCATGCTCCCACGTGAAGCCGATGCCGCCGTGGAGCTGAATCATATTGCCCGAGACCATCTGATAGACCTCGATCGCAGTGAAATGGGCGATGGCCGCCGCTTCGGACGCCGCAGGATCCTCCTCATCCATCGCCGCCGCGGCATAATAGACCGCGGTGCGTGCCGCCTCGATTGCGATCATCATGTCCGCCATGCGGTGCTTGAGCGCCTGGAAGCTGCCGATCGGCCGGCCGAACTGAATGCGCTGCTTCGCATAAGCGACCGTCGCTGCCAGCGCGGCGTCGGCACCGCCGACGCACTCCGCAGCAAGCACGACACGGGCCTGGTCGAGCGCGCGCGCCGCGCCGCCGACAACCTCCACCGCGACGCGATCGAAGCGCACGCGGGCGAGCGGCCGGGTAACGTCCATCGTCGCCAACCGCTCCACCTGCGCGCCGGCGGCGGGCACCGCCATTGCCTGGTCGCCGACAACCGCGACGAACAGATCGGCGACATGGCCGAACGCCACCAGCGCCTCGCCCGACAGCCGATCGCCTTCGAGACGCAGCCCCGGACCGATCGCGGGCGCGGCGATCGTCTTGCCCGAGGCGATCTCCGGCATTCCCGAGAGCAGCGGCAGCGCTGCGCCGATGCTGGGCAGGAAGGGGGATGGAAACAACGTCCGCCCCATCTCGATCGTGACCAGCGCCAGTTCGACGAGGCCGAGCCCCGCGCCGGCCTCGGCCTCCGGCAGCATGATCGCGCCGAACCCCATCTCGTGAGTCACGCGTTGCCACTGACCGACGTCATAACCAGCCTCGCTGGCGATAGTCGCGCGCAGAAACGGCGCGAATTCGCCGAACAGGCCCCGCGCGGTTTCGGCGATCAGGTTTTGTTCGGCGGTCAGGGCGAATTGCATCAGGGCCTCGTATCGAAATGATCGGCGAGGCTGGCGCGGGCCGCCTCGACACTGGCGCTCGCCCGCCACAGCGCGACCGCAGCGGGAAAGCCGACGATGATGCACAGGCTGAGCGCCGGCCGCAGGCTGGCAGCATCGCCGGTGCCGATCAGGTCGCTCAGCAGGCCAACGACGAATGGCCCGCACACCATCGCAATGATGGTGGTGACGAAGGTGAACAGTGCGGTCGCGGTGGCGCGTACCGTCTGTGGCAGCATCGTCTGCAGCGCGGTCAGCACGCCGACCGACCAGCCGCCCCCCAGCAATCCCGCGAACAGGGCGAGCACGGTCGCCGTGCCGATATCCGGCGCCCAGCTCACCGCGAGGATCGCCAATGTTGCGGCGGTCAGCGACAAACCGGCGAGCCGCAACGGCCAGCGCGGGTCGCGCCGCACCAAGCGGTCGGACAACATGCCGAACAGCAGCGCACCGGCAAGGCCGGCGGGGCCGAAGGTCAACCCGAAGCGGGCGCTGGCTTCCGCCACCGGCACCGCGAAGGCACGTGCGAACAAGGTCGCGCCCCACATGCCAAATGCCATCCCCGAAAAGCTGCCGAACGCCATGCCGAGATTGGCCAGCCGATAGGCGGGCTCGCGCCAGAGCACCCGCGCGATCAGCCGCAGTTGCGGCCCGACCCGTGGCATGTGCGTGCGCTGCGGCTCGATGATCGTCGCCAGCACGAGGCCGGACAGCACCACCCCACCCGCGCCGAGCGCAATGAAGGCGCCGCGCCAGCCGCCCATCAGCTGCGCCACCGCAGGACCCCCGGCATAGCCGCCGACCTGCCCAAGATAGATGCCCAGCGCGAGGATGCCGAAGGCCAGCCCGCGCCGCGCCGCCGGAAATCGATCGGTCAGCAGCGAATAGGCGGGGGCCACGAACGACGCCTCGCCGATGCCGACGCCGATCCGCATCACCGCCAGCATCCAGCCATTGGTCGAAAGTCCGGAGAGCAAGGTGAACAGCGACCATATGAAACAGCCGGTAGCGAGGATCGTCACGCGCCTCATGCGGTCCGCCAGCCGCGCGATCGGGATCGCGGAGACCGCGAACAGCAGTGCGAAGGCCGGCCCCATCAGCAGGCCGAGGAAGCTGTCGGAAAGGCCGAACTCCGCCTTGATCGGATCGCCCAGGCTCGCGACCAGATAGCGATCAGCGTAGCTGAGGCTGTACATCACCGTCAGCAGCACGAGAGCATACCAGGCGAGGGCGCCGGCCCGCGGGGGGGCGGCAGTGACGGCCGCCGGCGTGAGGCGCGCAGGCATGATCTTCCCCTCCACGATCGCTGCTCAGGCGCTGCGGACGGTGGGTTCGTCGGTGCGTTCGGCGTAGAATTGCGTGTAGTAGCGGCGGAAGCGGATGATCGGGCCATCGCCGTCGCAGATGATCGCGTTGTGCAGATAGGCCTGCCGATCCCAGATCACCTTATCCTGATCGAACTGCTTGCAGATGTCGCGGATCAGCGCGCGGGCGAGCCCCGCCCCTGCCCCCTCCGCCTGCGCGCGCGGCTGGGTGAAAGCGAAGCGGGCGTGGACGCGATCGCGGTCCACCGGGGTGATCGCGGCGACCAGCATCGTCTCCGAAATGCCCTGGAAGCGGGTATAGGCCTGCCCCGGCCCGTTCTGGCCGTTGACGATGCGGCCGTCGACCTCGCCCGCCGGCGTGCCCATCCGCGCGGCGACGACGCCGGTGCGGCGATGCCCATCCCACTCGATCTTGGCGTCAGGGAAGCTGGCGGTGCCGTGGACGAACTGGAAATGGGCGTTGTCGACGCCATTCTCCGCCATCGACTGGAGCGGCGAATAGACGAACCATTCGTGGCGCTGATAGGGCGTCCACGCCGGATCGCTCGCCTCGGGATAATGATCCAGCGCCCATTGCGGCGCGACGCCATGCGGGTGATACCAGGTCCAGATGAAGCCATTGGCCTCTTCCACCACCCATTGCTGCGGGCACGGTCGCTTCACCTGCGGCGGGATCGTACGGGCATAGGGGATCTCGCGCACCACGCCGGTGCCGTCATAGCGCCAAGCATGGAACGGGCATTCGAGCAGGTCGCCGACGACGCGACCGCCATGGCCCATATGCGCGCCAAGGTGGCGGCAATAGGCGTCGAGCACCTTCACCTGCCCGTCTTCACCCCGCCACATCACCAGTTCGCGCCCAAAATAGCGGATCGGCCGCGCCTCCCCCACGGGCAGTTCGTCCGAATAGCCGATTGCGAACCAGCCAAACGGAAAGGGCAGGTCGATGCCGCGTTCCTCGGGACTCGGCCGGTTGGCGACCTCGGCGACACGCCATCGTTCGAGCGCCTCGCCGTTCAGTTCGGACAGCATCTTCCACACCGCGACCGGCGCGGTACGGGCATCGGCGGCTGGATCGCTCATCGGCTCGGTCCTCAATCGATCTTGAAAGCGCGGCGGGCATTGTCGCGCAGGAATTTGGGCCAGACATCATCCTTGAAGGGCACCGCATCGAGGTCGGCGAAGATCCGTTCCAGGCTCAGCCCCATCGGGAAATAGCCGGCATAGATGATCTTGTCGGCGCCGCGGGTGTTGGCGAAATCGATGATCGCCTTGGGATAGTGTTTCGGCGCGAAGGCGCTCGTCGAATAATAGAGATTGGAATATTTCAGCATCAGCTTGACCGCCAGCGCCTCCCACGGTTCGGCACCGTGGCGCATGACGAAGCGCAGTTCGGGGAAGAACCAGCAAACCTCGTCGATCAACTCGACATGCTGAGGCGCCATCGGCACGCGCGGCCCCGGCACGCCGACATTGACCGCGACCGCAATGTCCAGCTCGCAGGCCAAGGTGTAGATCGGCCACATTCGCTTGTCGTTGATCGGCACCTGCGGCACGCAGCCGCACGGAAACACGCTGATCGCCTTCAGCCCCACCGCCGCGTGCGCGCGCCGGATCGCCCGCACCGTATCGACGCCGCCATTGGGATCGACCGGCATGTCGAACACGAAGCGGTCTGCGAAACGCTCCGCGACGATCCGATTGAGCGGCGATCCCTCCACATAGCCGATCAGCGCCTTGTCGATCCCGAAGCGATCCATCTCGCCCACCGTCCATCCCGGCAGATCGTCGACGCCCTCGGCGGCGGGGATGTTGCGGAACATATATTGCGCGGGCATCGCGAACTGTTCGAGGCTCTGCTTGTCGCGCAACAGCGGCCGGAAGAAGTCGAACCAGTCCGACCGGTCCTCCTTCAGCGGCACGCCCAGCATCGTATCGATGACGCGGATGTCACGCGGTCGCATTGGCGGGCATATCCTTTTCAGCAAAGATGGCGCGCAGCGCGCGCTTGTCGACCTTGCCCAGCGCGTTGCGCGGCAGGCCACGGTCGGTGACGAAGATGGTGGCCGGGATCTTGTAGTCGGCGAGCAGCCCGGTGAGCCCCGCGCGTACCGCATCGGCCGCGATCGTGCCGCCGGGGCATGGCCGCACGACAGCGACGAGCCGCTCGCCCAGTCGAGCGTCGGGCAGGCCGAAGGCGGCGGCCTCCACGACATCACCATGCTGCTGCAGCGCGGCTTCCACCTCGGCGCAGTAGATATTCTCGCCGCCGGAGATGACCATGTCGGTCAGCCGGTCGAGGATCGTCAGATTGCCGGCTTCGTCGAGCGCGCCGACATCGCCGGTGCGGAACCAGCCGCCCTCAAGCGCGCGGGCATTGGCATCCTCGTCATTCCAATAGCCGCTCATCACCATCGGACCGCGCACGACGATCTCGCCCGCCATGCCCGGCGGCAGATCGGCACCATCGCGGTCGCGGATGCGCACCTCCGCCAGTGAGAGCACCCGCCCGGCGGCACCGGGATGCGCGAGATAGGCGGCGCCGGTGTGCATCGCGATCGCCCCCGCCGTCTCGGTCGATCCGAAACCGGTGCCAACCACAGCGCGCGGGAAAGCGGCGACGATCGCATCCAGTAGATTGAGCGGCTGCGCCTGCCCGCCGGTCGAAACGGAGGACAAGGTGGGCAGATCCACGCCGGCGCGGTCCTTGGCCTGGATCAGATCCCATATCATCGCTGGCGATCCCGATACGCTCGTCACTCCTTCCTTGCGGATCAGATCGACGATCCGGTCGGGCTCCCAGCGTGGCGCTGAGACGAGCCGGCTGCCGGAAGCGAGCGCGGCGAGGAAGGTCGCGTGGCAGCCGCTGACGTGGAACAGTGGAAAGGCCAGCAGCGGCGCCTGCTGCGGACGTGGCATGGTGAGCGCTGCGGGCCCGGCCATGCGGATCGCGATCATCGCGCCCGCCATCTGGGAGAGCAGCAGCCCGGTCAGCGCCGCGCGATGGCTGAGCGTCGCGCCCTTGGCCCGGCCCGTGGTGCCGGAGGTGAACAGGATCATCGCCGCATCATCGGGCGCAGCGCCGCTCCGCGGCAGCGGTGGTCCGCCGGGGGAGGGATCGAGCACCGGCACGAGGCAGTCTACGATATCGCCCAGCATCGCCGCCCGCCGCGCATCGGTGAGCGCGAGCCGGGCGCCGACGAGGTCGATCGCCGCCGCCATCTCGCCCGCCGCGCCGCGGCTGTTGACGAGCGCCGGCACCGCACCTGCTGCGACGATCGCGAGGAAGCCGACCATCCACTCAGCGCTGTTGCGCATCGCGATGGCGACGCGATCGCCGGTACGGACGCCGCGCCGGCCGAGTTCCGCCGCCAGCCGCGCTGCGGCCGCCGCGGTTTCGGCATAGCTGAGCCGCCGGTTATCCTCGACGACGAAGGGCTTGTTTCCGTGCAGGTCGAAGCTGGCGAACAGGCTGTCTAGTGACGCCTCGGCGCGGCGGAAGCCGCGCATGGGAACGCCCGCAATGTGGATGTCGATCAGCTCGAACGGCGCACCTGCACCGGTGAGCAATGCCATCACCTGTTCGTCCGAACCGTCCACGCCCCTCTCCCGCAGGGTCTGTGGGACTCGGGCTAATCGAAATTTGGACTAGGGTCCAGACTTATTCGACGAAATGCGTAACAAAGATTGGTGACGCGGGCGCATGTGCAGGCAACGGCGCGCCCGGGCTGACCATTTGCGCGAGCAGCCGCGCAGTCCGATCGAAATGATCGGGGCCCGGCGCGGGCTCGTTCATCCACCAGCGATGGACCAGGCCCATATACACGTCGCCGATCGTCTCACCGGCGAGCACCGGATCGACATGGGCAGGGATATCACCCCTCGCTCGCCCATCCGCGAGCAATGCCGCGAAGCCGGCCCCGACCCGGCGGATGCGCTCGGCGCTCGCTGGCTCGGCCCAGTTCGTCCAGGACAGACGGATGATCACGCGTTTGCGGGCCGGTGCGCGGCGCAGATAATGCGCGGTGGCGACGAACAGGCCCAGCAGACGTTCGCCCGTCGTCAGCCCGGGCCTACGCCGCCAGCCGTCGAGCGCGAGGAAGAAGTTCTCATCATGCTCGGCGACCAGCGCGACAACGATGTCGGCCTTGGCCGGGAAATAGTTGAACAGCGTCGCGCGCGCGACCGCGGCGGCGGCGGCGATCTGGTCCATCGTCGTCGCTTGCACGCCCGCCTCGGCGAAGCATGCAAGGCTTGCCGACAGGATCGCAGCGCGCGTCCGCGCCCGGTTCTGCGCGCGGCGCGACATCGGCACGGCACTTCCGACGTCGCTGCGATGCGTGACCACGCTCTCTCACCCGATCGTTTCAAAGTTGGACTGCAGTCCATACTCCAGCCCGCGATCAAAAGAAAAGGCCGGAGGATTGCTCCCCCGGCCCTTCCTTTGCCTTGGCGTGACAGCCAGGCGGCTGAGACTTCGATTAGAAGTCCATGCCACCCATGCCGCCCATGCCGCCGCCGCCCATCGGGGCCGCCGGCTTGTCTTCCGGCAGTTCCGCGATCGTGGCTTCGGTGGTGATCAGCAGACCGGCAACCGAGGCCGCGTCCTGCAGCGCGGTGCGAACGACCTTGGTCGGGTCGATCACGCCGGCGGCAACGAGGTTCTCGTAGACGTCGGTCGCGGCGTTGAAGCCCTTGGTCTCGTCATTCTCGCGGAGCAGGTTGCCCGAGACGACGGCGCCATCATGGCCGGCGTTCTGCGCGATCTGACGGATCGGGGCGACGATCGCCTTGCGGATGATGTCGATGCCGCGGGTCTGATCGTCGTTGGCGCCCTTCAGGCCCTCGAGCGACTTCGTGGCATAGAGCAGCGCCGTGCCGCCGCCGGGGACGATGCCCTCTTCGACAGCCGCGCGGGTCGCGTGCAGCGCGTCATCGACGCGGTCCTTGCGCTCCTTCACCTCGACCTCGGTCGCACCGCCGACCTTGATCACGGCGACGCCACCGGCCAGCTTCGCCAGACGCTCCTGGAGCTTCTCACGATCATAGTCGCTGGTGGTGTTCTCGATCTGGGCGCGGATCGCCTCGGTGCGGCCCTTGATCGACTCGCTGTCACCGGCGCCATCGACGATGGTGGTGTTGTCCTTGTCGATGGTGACGCGCTTGGCCTGGCCCAGCATGCTGAGCGACACGGTCTCGAGCTTGATGCCGAGGTCTTCGCTGATCAGCTCACCCTTGGTGAGGATCGCGATGTCTTCCAGCATCGCCTTGCGACGATCGCCGAAGCCCGGCGCCTTGACGGCCGCGACCTTCAGACCACCGCGCAGCTTGTTGACGACCAGGGTGGCCAGAGCCTCGCCCTCGATATCCTCGGCGATGATCAGGAGCGGACGGCCCGACTGGACGACGGCTTCCAGGATCGGGAGCATCGCCTGCAGGTTCGAGAGCTTCTTCTCATGGATCAGGATGTACGGGTCGTTGAGTTCGACCTGCATCTTTTCCGGGTTGGTGATGAAGTAGGGCGAGAGGTAGCCGCGGTCGAACTGCATGCCCTCGACGACGTCCAGCTCGAACTCGAGGCCCTTGGCCTCCTCGACGGTGATGACGCCTTCCTTGCCGACCTTCTCCATGGCCTCGGCGATCTTCTCGCCGACTTCCTTGTCGCCATTGGCAGAGATGATACCGACCTGCGCGACTTCATTGGAGCCGGCGACGGGCTTCGAGCGGCCCTTGAGGTCTTCCACGACCTTGGTGACCGCGAGGTCGATGCCGCGCTTCAGGTCCATCGGGTTCATGCCGGCGGCAACCGACTTCATGCCTTCGCGAACGATCGCCTGAGCGAGCACGGTCGCGGTGGTGGTGCCGTCACCGGCGAGGTCGTTGGTCTTCGAGGCCACTTCGCGCACCATCTGGGCGCCCATGTTCTCGAACTTGTCCTTGAGCTCGATTTCCTTGGCGACGGTGACGCCGTCCTTGGTGATGCGCGGCGCGCCGAAGCTCTTGTCGATCACGACGTTGCGGCCCTTGGGGCCCAGCGTCACCTTCACCGCGTCGGCGAGGATGTCTACGCCGCGCAGGATGCGCTCACGAGCGTCGCGCGAAAATTTCACGTCCTTGGCTGCCATGTGGCTACCTTTCCGTTCTTGAGTTCAAAAATTCGGGAGAAAACCGGTCGTATCGCTCAGCCGATAATGCCGAGGATGTCCGATTCCTTCATGATCAGCAGCTCTTCGCCGTTGACCTTGACCTCGGTGCCCGACCACTTGCCGAACAGGATGCGATCACCGGCCTTGACGTCCAGCGGGGTCACCTTGCCGTCTTCGGCCTTCGCGCCCGAACCGGCGGCGACGACTTCGCCTTCCTGCGGCTTTTCCTTGGCGGTGTCGGGGATGATGATGCCACCGGCCGTCTTTTCCTCGGCCTCGACGCGGCGAACGAGCACGCGATCGTGCAGCGGACGGAAATTCATGTACGTCTCCCTCAAAGATGATGGCCGAACGATCGACGACGTGCTCTGAAAAGCCCCGAATCCTCTCTCGCCCGCCATCAGCGAAGCATGATTAGCACTCATCTTGCGTGAGTGCTAACGGGCCGGGATATGTGCCGACCTGATGTATCGGTCAAGGCGCGCTAGTCGATTTTTGTGACGGGCGCGTGCAGGCGGCGCCGGACGGCACCTGATCCGCGCCAAGCCGAGGCGGCGCGTTTACACCGGCGGGCCCAGTCTGTAGCACCTTGGGCCACTTCCCCTTTGTATCGGCGGAGATTGCCTGGTGAAACTGGTTCGCGGCGCATGGAAGCTGCTGGTGGGCATCAAGGATGCGCTCGTCCTGCTGTTCATGCTGCTGTTCTTCGGATTGCTGTTCGCGGCACTGGCCGCCACGCCCAATCCGGGCGCGGTGACACCCGGCGCGCTGCTCGTCGATCTTGAGGGCGTGATCGTCGAGCAACCGGCGGAGACCGATCCGTTCGCCGCCATCACCGGCAGCCAGGTGATGCGCGAAAACCGCCTGCGCGATGTCGTCCGCGCGCTCGAAACCGCCGCGACCGACGATCGCATCAAGGTGGTGGTGCTCGATCTCGATCGCTTTGCCGGCGGCGGCCAGGTCGCACTCGCCGATGTCGCCGCGGCGCTCGACAAGATCCGTGCCCAGCGCAAGCCGGTGCTTGCCTATGCCACCGGTTACACCGACGACGGCTATCAACTCGCCGCCCATGCCTCGGAGATCTGGCTGAACCCGATGGGCGCCGCGCTGTTCACCGGCCCGGGCGGATCGCACCTCTATTACAAAGGGCTGATCGACAAGCTCGGCGTCACCACCCACGTCTACAAGGTTGGCGTCTACAAGTCAGCGGTGGAGCCCTATATCCGCGCCGATCAGTCGCCCGAGGCCAAAGAGGCCAACCAGGCGCTCGCCAACGCGCTGTGGACCGGCTGGCAGGCGGACGTGGCGAAGGCGCGCCCGAAGGCGAAACTCGCCGCCTTCATTGCCGCGCCTGACGTTGCGTTGAAGGCTGAAGGCAACGACCTCGCCAAGGCGGCGGTCACTGCCGGCATCGTCGACAAGCTCGGCGATCGCACTGCCTTCGGCAAGCGCGTCGCCGAGATTGCCGGCGCCGCCGACACGGGTGTCGCCGGTCGCTACAAGCATACGAAGCTCGCCAACTGGCTGGCCGCCAACCCGGCGCCGACCAGCGGCCATGCGATCGGCATCGTCACGGTCGCCGGCGTGATCAGCGATGGCGAGGCCGGCCCCGGCAGCGCCGGCGGCGACACCATCTCGAAACTGATCCTCGATGCGGTCGCCAAGAACAAGCTCAAGGCGCTGGTCGTGCGCATCGATTCGCCCGGCGGTTCGGCACTCGCCTCCGAACAGATCCGTTCGGCCTTGCTTGAAGCCAAGGCCAAGGGCCTGCCGATCGTCGTTTCGATGGGCTCGGTCGCAGCGTCGGGCGGCTATTGGGTGTCGACCGCGGGTGACCGCGTGTTCGCGGAGCCCGCGACGATCACCGGTTCGATCGGCGTGTTCGGCCTGTTCCCGACGCTGGAAAATGCGCTCGCCAAGATCGGCGTGACCAGCGACGGCATCGCCACCACGCCGCTATCCGGGCAGCCTGACGTCTATGGCGGCACCACGCCGCAGTTCGACGCGGTGATGCAGGCCGGCGTCGAGACGATCTATCGCCGCTTCCTTGAGATCGTGTCGACGGCCCGCAAGATATCGACCGCGGAGGTCGACCGCATCGGCCAGGGCCGCGTATGGGATGGCGGCACCGCCCGGCAGCTCAAGCTGGTCGATGGATTCGGTTCGCTCGACGCGGCCGTGGAAGAGGCGGCGAAGCGCGCCAAGCTCGATCCGGCCAAGGTCCATCGCGTCTATCTGGAAAAGCAGCCGAGCGTCCTCGCCACGCTGATGAGCAATTTCTCCGGGGGCGACGAAGAGGATGACGCCGGGGCACCGGCCGCCGACCTGCTGACCCGCATGGCGCAGCAGCGCATGGCGATAGCGGAGCGTGCGGTAGCGGACGCGCGCGCGCTGGCGGAAGGTCCGGCGATCCAGGCACGGTGTCTGGAATGCGGCGAACCGACCAACAATCCCTCGGCACGGGTTGACCTGTTCACGCGCCTGCTGGCACGCCTCTACCGATGATCAAGATTCGCGCCGCAAAGCCCGCCGACGCCAACCAGATCGCCGCGATCTATGCCCCCTATGTGGCGGCCAGTGCGGTCTCGTTCGAAACCGAACCGCCCAACGCGCAGGCGATGCGCGGCCGCATGGCCAAGGCGGCTGACCGCTATCCCTGGCTCGTCGCGACCAGCGAGGATTCCGACGTCGTACTGGGCTACGCTTATGCCAACAGCTTCCGTGATCGCCCCGCCTATCACTGGACGGTCGAGACCTCGATCTATGTCGCGGGCGACCTGCAGCGGCAGGGCGTCGGTCGGCTGCTCTATTCGGCGCTGATCGCGACGTTGCGCGCGCAGGATTATGTGCAGGCGATCGCCGCGCTGGCGATGCCCAACGAACATACGATCTCGCTGCACGAATCGCTAGGGTTCCGCCGCGCCGGCATGTTCCGCGAGGTCGGCTACAAGCATGGTCAGTGGCGCGACATCGGCTTCTGGCAGCTCGAACTGACCGATGGCGCCAGCCCGCCCGCTACGCCCAAGCCGTTCAGTGAAGTGGGCGTCGTCGGGCCTTATTAATCGCGCTCGCGCCGGCCGCTCGGACGCAACAGGGCGTGACGACACACAAAAGGGGGGAGGCCAATCGGCCTCCCCCTTTTTCATTCGTCGACCCAGACAGGCGCCTCAGGCAAGTTCGCTCTTCAGCGCCTCGACCAAGTCGGTCTTCTCCCAGGTGAAGAAGTCACCGTCCGCCTTGCGTCCGAAATGGCCATAAGCGGCGGTCGGCTGGTAGATCGCCTTGTTCATGCCCAGATGGGTACGGATGCCCTTGGGGGTCAGCCGGACGAGCTTGGGCAGCACCGCCTCGATCTTCGCCTCGTCCACCGTGCCGGTGCCATGCGTGTCGACATAGAGCGACAGCGGCTCGGCGATGCCGATCGCGTAGCTGAGCTGGATCGTGCAGCGCTTGGCGAGGCCGGCGGCGACGATGTTCTTCGCGAGATAGCGCGAGATATAGGCGGCCGAGCGATCGACCTTGGTCGGATCCTTGCCGCTGAACGCGCCGCCGCCATGCGGGCTGGCGCCGCCATAGGTGTCGACGATGATCTTGCGGCCGGTAAGGCCGGCGTCGCCGTCCGGGCCGCCGATTTCGAACAGACCAGTGGGGTTGACGTAGATCTGCGACTGGTCCGCCGGCAGCCAGCCCTTGGGCATGACCTCTTCGAACACCGTCATCACATAGTCGCGCAGACGGCGCTGGCCGGCATCGCTGCTGAGCGACTTGGAATGCTGAGTGGAAACGACAAGCGCGGTCGCGCCGGTCGGCACGCCATTCTCGAACTTCAGCGTGACCTGGCTCTTGGCGTCGGGCTCGAGGAAGTCGACGACCTTGGCATGGCGGTCAGCCGCCATCTTCTCGAGGATGCGGTGCGAGTAGTAGAGCGTAGCCGGCATCAGGTCCGGGGTTTCGTCGCAAGCGAACCCGAACATGATGCCTTGGTCGCCGGCGCCTTCATCCTTGTTGCCGCTCTCGTCCACGCCCTGCGCGATATGCGCGGACTGTCCGTGGAGGTGGCAGGCGAACTCGGCGGTCTGCCAATGGAAGCCGTGCTGCTCGTAACCGATGCGCTTGACGGTTTCGCGCGCGGCCTGCTCGATCTCGGCGAGCGAGGGGAAAACATCCTGTTCGCAACGGACTTCGCCGGCCAGCACGATGCGCTGGGTGGTGACCATCGTCTCGCACGCCACGCGCGCCACCGGGTCACGGCTCAGGAAAAGGTCGACGACGGCGTCCGAAATCTGGTCGGCAACCTTGTCCGGATGGCCTTCGGAGACGCTCTCGGACGTGAAGAGATAATTGCTGCGCATCATGTATCCTGTGTCTGGTGAACCACCATGGTTTGGCCAGGTAAGGATATAAAGATATCCTTATGTGGCGCCTTAGCGCGTCAGGCGGGCACGCGCAATCGCTGCCGCCGCAAGCAGGGCCGCAAGGATCAGCCCCAGCATGTTGCCGAAGCGGGCGAACAAGGTGGGCGCCGCCGGGGCAGGGAGGGCCCGTTCGATATAGCCGGCCTGGTGGTGCGGTACGGCGGCAAGCAGCCGGCCATCGGCATCGACGATCGCCGAAATGCCGGTTGGCGTGGAGCGCACCACCGGCATCGCTTCCTCGATCGCGCGCATCCGGGCCTGCGCCAGATGCTGCGGCGGCCCCCATGCGCCGAACCAGGCATCGTTGGACGGGTTGAAGAGGAAGGCCGGGCGGTTGGTGCGATCGACGACCTGCCCCGAGAAGATCACCTCATAGCAGATTTGCACGCCGACCTTGCCGAAGCCCGGTACGGAGAGGCTCTGCGGCCCCGGCCCCGGCCAGAAATCGAGATCGCCCGGCACCAGCCGCGAGATGCCGATCAGCGACAGGATCGGCCGTGCCGGCAGATATTCGCCGTAGGGCACGAGGTGCGCCTTGTCGTAGCGGCCGACGATCCGCGCATCGGGCGTGACCGCGAACAGGCTGTTGCGCGCGCCGATCACGCGACCGTCCGAATCCCCGATCAGCGCGACACCGCCAGTGAGCAGCATATCACCCGGGCCGAGCAGCGCCGCCACGCGCAGCCGCGCCCAGCGTTCCTCCTCGAGGAAATCGGGGATCGCAGCCTCGGGCCACAGCAGCAGGCGCGCGCCGGGATGAGGTTTTTCGGACAGGCGGACCAGACGCTGGAAATTCGAAGCGGCCATCGCCGGATCATATTTCTGTTGCTGGTCGATGTTGGGCTGGACGACCCGAATCAGGGGTTGGGCCTTGTCCTCGGAAGGGGGCCGGCCGGGATAGAAACCCATCACCTTGATCGACAGCGGCAGGAACAGCGCGATCAACAGCACCGCGGGCGCGGCCCAGCCGATGCTCCCCGGGCGCACGGCGCGGTGCGTGCCGACGCAGTCGGCGATATGCAGCACCGCCGCCGCGAGCAGGATGACGAGTGCCGAAAGACCATATGTACCGACCCACGGCAGCAAGATCTGCGCAGGGCCCGGCGGCAGCAGCACCGCCGACAGCGGGTTCCAGGCGAAGCCCGTGAACAGGGTGGCGCGCAGCCACTCGGTGACCGTCCAACCCGCGCTGAAAACCAGCGCGAACACCGCCATGTCGCTGCGCCCGCGGCGCCATGCGAGCCCGGCCGCCGCGGCCGGATAGACCGCAAGATAGAGCGACAGCAGCACGACCGCGCCATAGCCGAGCTGCCACGGCATCTTGTCCTGATAGGTGAAGGCGTGCGCGATCCAGTTCAGGCCAAGCGTGAAATGACCGACGCCGAACCAGTAGCCCCGGGCGAGCGCTCCGCGCAGGCTTCCGGCCTCGCGCACGAGATAGAGCAGCAACGCGAAGGCAACGAGGGTGACCGGCCACAGATCGAGCGGGGCAAAGCCGGTCGCCGATAGAAAGCCGGCGACGAAAGCGAGGATCTTGGGCCGGCTGAACACGGCGTCGCTATTGCGCGGAGTCGTGACAAATACAATCTCTGAGGCACGATGATTGCGCCGCACGGGGGCCCGGCCTAGTCAGGTCGCGATGGCCGCCATCTTCCCTACCCTCACCGCGACGCTCACGCTGCTTGCCGCCGCGCCCCCCGCCGCACCGCCACCGCTCTCTGCAGCCGAGGCGAAGCAGGTGCGCTGCGTGGCCGCGCTGGCGATCGTTGCCACCGAACAGCAGCGCGGCGCCGAGGGCTGGGGTGCCTATCCCCGCCTCGCCGAAGACGGTGCGACCTATGCCGAACTTGTCGTTGCCGATGTCGCAAAGCGCCGCCACCTGACGCCGGCGGCGGTGCAGCAGGCGATCGTCGATGCGGTTTCCGCGATCCAGACGGAGGCGGGCAACAGCGCCGATCCGGATGCATTCGCACGCGCCGAGGCGGATCGCTGCCTGCCGCTGATGCGCGCAAAAGTGCCCGCGCGCGAGCAGCCGACATTGCCGCAATGCGCCGCCTATATCCGGCTCGCCTATGACGAGGTCCGCACACGCGATGGCGCGACGTCGACAGCCAAGGATCTCGCGACGATCGCATCAGTGCTTGATCACCGCGCGCGGCAGATGCTGCGCGGCGAAGGGCGCAGCGATCTCGAAGTCGATGAGGAAATGGGGCGCGAGAAGGAACGCGTGATCACCGCGGCAAAGGCCGGGTCTGCGGACCAGGTCGACCTGCCGCATTGCTTCGATCTCGCGGCGCCATGACGATCCGCCCCTTCCATCTTGCCTTTCCCGTGCACGATCTGGATGCCGCCCGCCGGTTCTATGGCGGGTTGCTGGGCTGCGCCGAAGGTCGCAGTGCCGAAAGCTGGATCGATTTCAATCTTTTCGGCCATCAGATCGTCGCTCATCTCGATCCGGCGGCGAGCGAAAAATCGGCACATCGCAATCCCGTCGACGGCCATGATGTGCCGGTGCCGCATTTCGGCGTGGTGCTTACCATGGCCGACTGGCAGGCGCTGGCCGATCACCTGACCCAAGCCGGCACAAGTTTCGGCATCGCGCCACACATCCGCTTCGTCGGTCAGCCTGGCGAACAGGCAACGATGTTCTTTACGGATCCCAGTGGCAACGCACTGGAGTTCAAGGCCTTTGCCGACGACGCGATGCTGTTCGCGCGCTGAGACAAAGTCGGGCCGGCGCGCGCCAATCAAGGCGGGCTGGCAATTTTATGACGGATCTGCTATATGGGTTGCCGATGCGAACCATTGTCCGCACCCTAAGCCATATCCTGAGTGGAGAGATCTCGACGTAACGGACGCACCAAGAACCGGCGGCCGACACCGGCAAGCCCTGTGGGGATCTGCGTCCACTTTTTCCAGTGAAAGGTTCTGATTGATGGCTGCCAAAGCGCTGAGCTTCGACGTCGGCGATTATGTTGTTTATCCCAAGCACGGTGTGGGCCGTGTGATCGAGTTGCAGAGCCAGGAAATTGCCGGAGCGAAGCTCGACCTTTACGTGCTGCGCTTCGAGAAGGAGCGTATGACGCTCCGTGTGCCGTTCAACAAGGCCGAATCGGTCGGTATGCGCAAGCTGTCGAGCGACAAGACGCTCAAGGAAGCGCTCGACACGCTGAAGGGCAAGCCCAAGGTCAAGCGCACCATGTGGTCGCGCCGTGCGCAGGAATATGAAGCGAAGATCAATTCGGGCGACCTCGTGTCGATCGCCGAGGTGGTCCGTGATCTGTTCCGTGCCGACGACCAGCCCGAGCAGAGCTATTCCGAACGTCAGATCTTCGAAGCCGCCGCCAGCCGCCTCGCGCGTGAGCTTGCCGCGATGGAAGAAACCGATGAACCCGGCGCGCTCAACAAGATCCTGGACATCCTGCGCAAGGCCGCGGCAATTCACAACAAGGTTGGCGCTCCCGCCGTCGCCTGATCCGTGACACGGCCATGGTAGTCATGCCCGGCCGAACCGAAAAACGCCCGCACGGCCAGCGCCGCGCGGGCGTTTTTCTTTACCCTCTATTCGCGCGCGCCCGAGCGCACCTTCAGGCGGCGACTTCCTCGTCGTAGCCGCGGGTCGTCAGGAACCAGCTCTGGTCGCCCTCGAGCCCGAGCGCAGTCAGCCGGCCGCTTTTGTAGGCACCGGTATCGATGCCGATGCGGTTGCCGCGGACGACGGGCATGCGTGAGATGCTGTGGCCGTGGACCACAACAACGCCATGGTCGGTCGCATCCTCCAGAAATTCGTCGCGGATCCACCGCAGATCCTGTGGATTCTGGCGATCAAGCGGCTGCCCCGGCTTGATGCCGGCATGGACGAAGAGGTAGTCGCCGATGCGCACCTGATCGACCAGCTTCGACAGGAATTCGATATGCGATTGCGGCACCCGTTCGGCCATTTCCTGCTGTAGCACTGCGCCGCGCGCGATGATCGCCCGCTCGGGCACCCCATAGCTCTGCAGCGTTTCATAACCGCCGAATTGGAACCAGCCCGATTCGGATGCGGTGCTGCCATTGAGCATGTCGAGGAAACATTCCTCATGATTGCCTGCGATGAAATGCAGCGTGCGGCCGACCGGCCGGTAGGAGATCAGAAAGTCGATCACCTGCGCCGACTCCGGCCCGCGATCGATAAGATCGCCAAGAAAGACGACATGGACGCCGGTCGCCGCCCCGCGTCGTAGCGTATCCGCTTCGATCTGCAGCAACAGCGCCTTCAGCAGATCAAGCCGGCCATGAATGTCGCCGATCGCATAGACGCGATCACCTTCCGGCACGCGCGCCACACGCAATGCCGGCTCTTCCTTCTTGTCCTTACGCGTTTTCCACCTGAACCCCAGCATCAGCCCCACCACACTCGCACTTGCGTCATGCAGGTAGCGCAACCGGCACCTGCAGGGATGTGATGCGGAACACAGAGATCGGCATTCATAGCGTTCAAACCTATCCCCGAACGTAACATAACGCGCGATTTACCGTTCAGTTTCGCCATCATGCCGCATTTCGGGGGACTCGCCCCCTTGCCGCGGCGGTTGAGGACTGTCATAAATATTGCGCTGCAAAATGATAGATCGTTGGCACGGGTCGTCATCGAAAGCGGGGCTTACGTGACAAAACTGCAAACGCGACTCATACCGGCGAATGATGCAGTGGCGGCCCAGGCGGCCTCGACACTGCCCTCCGCACCGGATTTCGACTCGGCCCCGGCGCTTCCGGCGGATCTTCCCCGTCCCAAGAAGACGCGGCGGCTTGCGATCTCGCTCGCGGTGCTTGCCGGGGACATCATGGCGATCACGCTGGCTTTCGTGCTGGTGAGCCTGATCCGGTTCGATGGCATGATCGCCGGCGATACCACCAACATGCTGGTCGCGATCCTGCCGGTCTATCTCGGTACCGCGCTCAACTCCAACGCCTATGACACGCGGGCAGTCAGCCAGTGGCGCATGGGCATGTACCGCGCGACGACTTCGCTGCTGTTCACCAGCGGCGCAGCGATCCTGGCGGTTTTCTTCCTGAAGGCGACCGGCGATTTTTCGCGCCTGGTGTTCGGCTGCGGCGTCGCCCTCGCCTTCGTGCTGCTCGTCGTGCAGCGCTTCGTCTTCTCGCGTGTGGCCCGCCGCGCGCTCGGCAGCAGCGCGCTCACCGAGATCATCATCCGCGACAATGTCGATATCGATGCCAGCGGCGGCCGCTTCGTCATCGATGCCAAGCGCTATCGTCTCGCCCCCGCCATCGACGATCCGGTGATGATGGATCGGCTGGGCTGCGTGCTGAAGACGGCCGACCGCGTGATCGTCGCCTGCGCGCCGAAGGATCGCCAGCGCTGGGCGCTCGCGCTGAAGGGCGCGGACGTCAACGCCGAGGTGCTGGCGCCGGAACTCGATGCAATCGGCCCGCTCCAGCTCGGCCGCCTCGGTGGCCGCACCACGTTGCAAGTGGCGACCGGCCGTCTCGGCATCACCGATCGCACGCTGAAGCGGATGCTTGATCTTGCGCTGACGATCGCGGCGATGCCGGTACTCGCGCCGATCATGGCGGTGATCGCGATCGCGGTGAAGCTCGACAGCCCGGGTCCGGTCTTCTTCGTTCAGAAGCGGATCGGCCAGGGCAATCGCATGTTCAACATGTACAAGTTCCGCTCGATGCGTGTGGAACTGCTCGACAATACCGGATCGCGCTCCGCCTCGCGCGATGATGACCGCATCACCCGCGTCGGCCGCATCATCCGTCGCACCAGCATGGATGAGCTGCCGCAGATCCTGAACGTGCTGTTCGGCAGCATGTCGATCGTAGGCCCCCGCCCGCACGCGCTCGCCTCCAAGGCTGAGAACCTGCTGTTCTGGGATATCGACCATCGCTACTGGGATCGCCACGCGATGAAGCCGGGCCTTACCGGCCTCGCCCAGATCCGCGGCTTCCGCGGCGCGACCAATCACCAGTCCGACCTGAAGAACCGTTTGCAGGCGGACCTCGAATATCTCTCCGGGTGGACGGTGTGGCGCGACATCGCGATCATTCTCTCCACCTTCCGCGTACTCGTGCACCGCAATGCCTTCTGATTGCATGGCGGCTTTCTGCTGCCATGCGGGCTGAACCGTACCGCGTCGTCCTTCCTCCGTCTTTACCGGAAAAAGCCTTGCCCGTTCTGCTCATCACCCCGCGCCGCTTCGAAGACGAGCGCGGCTGGTTCTCCGAGACCTTCAGTGATCGTGCCATCGAGGCGCTCGGGGTCACGCATCCCTTCGTTCAGGACAATCACTCGATGTCCCGCCCCGTCGGCACCTTGCGCGGGCTGCACTATCAGGCGCCGCCGAATGCGCAGGCCAAGCTGGTGCGCTGCGTGCGCGGCCGCATCTGGGATGTCGCGGTCGACATCCGCAAGGGTTCGCCCACGTACGGCGAATGGACCGCCGCCGAACTGAGCGCGACCAACGGCAGCCAGCTCTATGTGCCCGCCGGCTTCCTGCACGGCTTCGTCACGCTCGAGCCGGACACCGAGGTGATCTATAAGGTTTCCAGCTATTACGCGCCGGAGAGCGACGGCGGCGTCGCCTGGAACGATCCGGATATCGGCCTGCCCTGGCCGCTGCCCGACGGCGGGCCGACCCTGTCCGCGAAGGACGGCAAGTTGCCGGCTCTCGCCGACTTCGACAGCCCTTTCGCCTATGACGGTGTGCCGCTGACGCCGGTCGCCTGACCCATCACGTTCGACTGACAGGATTGCTGCCTCGATGACCTTGAATCGACCTCTTCGCGTACTCGTTACCGGCGGCGCGGGCTTCATCGGATCGGCGCTGGTGCGCCAGCTCATCCGCGAGACGCCGCACGAGGTGCTCAACGTCGACGCGCTGACCTATGCGGGCAATCTCAGCTCGCTCGCGGAGGTTGACCAGAGCCCGCGCTATCGCTTCGCGCAGGCCGACATCTGCGATCCCGAGGCGATCGGCGGGCTGTTTGCCGAGTTCAAGCCCGACATCGTCACCCATCTCGCAGCGGAATCGCATGTCGACCGGTCGATCGATGGTCCGGCGGCGTTCATCCAGACGAACATCGTCGGCACCTTCACCATGTTGTCGGCCGCGCTCGATTATTGGCGCGGGCTGGACGCCGAAGCGCAGGCGCGCTTCCGCTTCCATCATATCTCGACTGACGAGGTGTTCGGCGCGCTGGGGGACGAGGGCTATTTCACCGAAGAGACGCCCTATGATCCGCGTTCGCCCTATTCGGCGTCGAAGGCGGGTTCGGACCATCTGGTGAGCGCCTGGTACCACACCTACGGCCTGCCGGTGGTGATCACCAACTGCTCGAATAATTATGGGCCATATCACTTCCCCGAGAAGCTGATCCCGCTGATGATCATCAAGTGCCTCGCGGGCGAAGCGCTGCCGGTCTACGGCCAAGGCACCAACGTTCGCGACTGGCTGTTTGTCGACGATCATGCGGCGGCGCTGCGCGCGGTGTTCGAGCGCGGCAAGGTCGGCGAGAGCTATATGGTCGGCGGCAACAGCGAGCGGAAGAATATCGACGTCGTCAAGACGATCTGCGCGACGCTGGACCGGCTGCGCCCGCGTGAGGACGGCAAATCCTATGCCGAGCAGATCAGCTACGTCACCGATCGCCCCGGCCATGACTTCCGCTACGCGATCGACGCGACCAAGCTGAAGACCGAGTTGGGCTGGCAGCCGCGCGAAACCTTCGAGAGCGGCATCGAGAAGACGATCGACTGGTATCTGGGCAATGAGGGGTGGTGGCAGGAAATCCTGTCCGGCGCCTACCGCGGCGAACGCCTCGGCGTCGGCTGAGCGATGACCGCCCCGCTTCCGATCCTCATCACCGGTGCCCACGGCCAGGTGGGCACCGAACTGCAACGGCGCGCGCCGGCGCGGTTCGAGGTGGTACCGACCGACCGCGACGAGCTCGACATCACCGATGCAGCGGCGATCGCGGCTGCGGTCGCGTCGCGCCCCTGGGCGGCGGTGGTGAATTGCGCCGCGCACACCGCGGTTGACAAGGCGGAGACCGATGTCGAAGCCTCATGGCGGCTGAACGCGCTCGCGCCGGCGATCTTCGCCGCCGAAACGCGCAAGGCTCGCATCCCAATCATCCAAATCTCGACCGACTACGTGTTCGAGGGCGGTGGCGACCGTGCCTATCAGCCTGCCGATCCCACCGCCCCCCGCAGCGTCTATGGCGCCTCCAAGCTGGGCGGCGAACTGGCGGTGCGCACGGCGAACCCGCAGCATGTCGTGCTGCGCACGGCCTGGGTGGTGAGCGCGCATGGCAACAACTTCATCAAGACGATGCTGCGCGTCGGTGCCGAGCGGCCGCAACTTCGAGTCGTCGCCGACCAGTTCGGCTGTCCGACAGGCGCGCCCGACATTGCCGACGGTATTTATGCCGTGCTCGATGCGATCGCTGACGGAAAGGAGCCTTGGGGCACCTATCATCTCGTCAATTCGGGCGAGGGCAGTTGGCACGCGCTGGCCGAGGCGGTGTTCGCCGCGGCGCAGCCGTTCGGTGGCCCTTCCCCCGCAGTCGAGGCGATCGGCACCAGCGACTATCCGACGCCGGCACGCCGGCCCGCAAATTCCCGGCTCGACACATCGAGCTTCATCGCGACCTTCGCCCACCAGCCCCGCCCGTGGCGCGCGATGGTGGATGAGATCGTGGGCGAACTTCTGGAGACCAAGACGGCATGAAGGGCATCATCCTCGCGGGCGGTTCCGGCACCCGTTTGCACCCCGCGACATTGGCGGTAAACAAGCAATTGCTGCCGATCTACGACAAGCCGATGATCTATTATCCGCTGTCGGTCCTGATGCTCGCCGGCATCCGCGAGATCCTGATCATCTCGTCGCCGGAATATATCGACAACTACAAGCGGCTGTTCGGCGACGGGTCCGAATTCGGCCTTGAGATGAGCTATGTCGTCCAGCCGAGCCCGGACGGTCTCGCACAGGCGTTCATCCTCGGCCGTGACTTCATCGGCGATGATTCGGCCGCGCTGGTGCTGGGCGACAACATCTTCTTCGGCGCGGGCATGAGCCACGCGCTGCGCGCGGCCGCGAAGCGCGAACGCGGTGCGACGGTGTTCGCCTATCAGGTCGAGGATGCTCGTGCTTATGGCGTCGTCGAACTCGATGGCGATAACCGTGCGATCAGCATCGAGGAAAAGCCCGCCAACCCGAAGTCCAACTTCGCGGTAACCGGGCTTTATTTCTACGACAATCGCGTCGTCGAACTGGCCGAGAAGGTAAAGCCCTCCGCGCGCGGCGAATATGAGATCACCGATCTCAACCGCTTCTATATGGAGATGGGTGAACTGTATGTGGAGCGCCTGTCGCGCGGCTATGCCTGGCTCGACACCGGCACGCATGACAGCCTGATCGAAGCCTCGGAATTCGTGCGCACCTTGCAGCATCGCACCGGCATCCAGATCGCCTCGCTTGAGGAGATCGCCTACGAGAATGGCTTCATCGATCGCGACCAGCTCCGCCGCCGCGGCCAGATGTTCGCCAAGACCAATTACGGCAAATATCTGCTGGCGCTGGCCGACGCCTGACGATCACCTCCCCTCCCGCCACGCGGGAGGGGAGTTTTCCCGCCTACCGACCCCGCGGCAGCGCGTAATCGACCACGACCGGAAGATGGTCCGCGCCCTTGCTGGCGGACGCGACATGGCCGCCCAGCGGCCTGAACTCGCCGCTCGCAAAGATATGGTCGATGGCGATGACCGGACCGATGATGCCGCTGCGGCGGCCGGGCCCGGGAAAGGTGAAGCCCGGCGCCCAGCTTGACCGCCGCAGGCCTTCCTCCATCACCTGGTCGATCGCGGCATAGCCCTCGTTCCACGGCGTCGCGTTGAAGTCTCCCGCAGCGACGCCCTTGCCGGTCGCGACGATATCTTCCGCGAGATCGAGGAAATAGCGGCGGTTGCCGATCACGCCGCGATAATCCTTGGGCGCGCGGACGTTCCAGACGGTGAAGGCGCCACCCGGCGCATCCACCCGCGCGCGGAAGACATCACGGTCGCCGCGCGTCGTGGTGACGGGCCAGCGCGACAGGATCAGCCGGTTCTGCAATATCGCGCCGTGCCAGCCCGGCCGCACCGCCTTGAAGGTGGTGAGAAACGCATCCGGATCAGCCGCTTCCTGCACCACGAGAATGTCGGGCTCCAGCATCGCCAGGTGGCGCGCTGCCTGCTCGACCAGGGGGTTCGCGGTCTTCAGCGACGCCGTCACCACGCGCATGCGTTGCTCGCCGGCGTCGCCTGCGGACGGCAGCGGCCAGTAGATGTGCGACAGGATCAGGATGCCCAGAGCCAATCCCGCCGCCGCAGTGATCCAGCCGCGACGGGCGGCCGCGACGAGACCCAGCAGCAGCGCCGCCACACCCCATGCATAGCCGCCGGCATTGACCAGCCCCAGCAATGACAGACCATCGGCAAAGACCAGGTAGAGCAGATACCACAGCCACAGCAGCGCCACGCCGGCCGCCACTGCATGTCCCCAGCCGGGCCTTAACCGGCGCAATGCCGGATCGTAGCGCCGTCGCGCGCGTCGCGGTGCCCGGCTCATTCGGCGGGCTGCGGCTTGGCTGGGCGCGGCTTGCGGCGCAGCAGCACCTTGAGGTCGATGCCGCTGCGCACCGCCGCGAACGCAACCGCGCCGCCGCAGAGCCCTGCGAACACCGCGAAGCTGACGATGCGCATGATCAGCCCTGGCGCGGTTTCATAAAGTATGGTGCCCAGCGCGGCGAGCATCGCCACTGGCACGAGGACCGCCAGCCATACATCCCACACCTTGAAGCCGTAGCGATTGGTGCAGCGCCACGCGACCGAGACCAGCCCGAGGAACTCGCCGAGGCACATCGCTGCGACGAAAATGTTGAGGTTGGGCGTGATGCTCGCGGAAACGACGCCGAACAACGGGCTGCCGAGCGCGGCCACCGTGCCGAACAGGATGAACTTGGTATCGCCCACCGCCAACGACGGGGGCACCGGCAAGCCGTAGATGATCTTGATCGCCACCATGATGCCCGTCAGCGTCATGAAGATCTGGTCGATCGAGAATTTCGGCCCAAAGATCAGGCTCACGATCGGCTCGGCCAGGCAGATCACCCCCGCGCCATAGACTGCCCCGGTCACCGCCAGCGCCATCGCCCACACCGGATAAAGGCCGGCGATCCGCTTCTCGCCGCTCTCATGCTGCGCGAACAGCGGCAATGTCACGCTGGTCACGAAGCTCTGGATGATGTTGCGCGGGGTCAGCGCGATCATCATGTTGACGTTGTAGATCGCAGCCGCGGTCAGGCTCATGAACGCGCCGACGATCAGCCGGTCCGCCATGTGGCGCAGCGCCAGGCTCATGCCGTTGGGCACCAGCGGGAGGCTGAACTTCAGGATCGTCGTCGCATCCTCGGGCGACCAGCGCAGCGACCAGTCGCTGCGCGAGACGAGGTGCGAGACCAGCACGAAGACGACCTGCGCGCCCAGGATGCCGAACAGCATGCAGCGATAATCGTTGAGATACCATGCCAGGCCGACCGAGATCGCGGTCCACGAGATCTGCGCGGACGCGAGCGTCACGCCCTCCGGCCAGAAGCGGAAGTCGCGCATCGCTTCCTTCACGCCCAGATGCATGAAGCCGCGGATGAAGCTGGCGACGCCCAGCATCGAAAATGCCCACCAAGCCTGCGGCGAATCGAACGCCCAGCCCGCCAGGGGCCCAGTGACGGCCAGCAGCAGCCCGATCAGCGCGCCGCGCAGCACGCTCAGCGAATGCATCGTGCCGCGCCGTACCGCGGATTCCCGATCGGCATTGACCACTGCGTAGCGATCGAGCCCGATGTCGGTCGATAGCTCCACCAGCGCCGCCATCACCGACAGCGTGATCGCGAGACCGAATTGCTCCTGCGGCAGCAACCGGGCGAGCAGGAAGGCACGGAGCAGCGGAAAGACGATGTCGGTAACGCGGCCCATCGCCAGAATCGCGGCCGACCGAAATTTGGGTCCGAACAGCATTGCGCCGGGATCATCCCTTGAACACGCTGCACCGCAGCAGCGCCAGTCGCCATAGCGCAGCCACCGCCAACTGCAACCATGCTGCGGCCTGCGGCGGGCTATGAGGCGTGGCGAGATTGCAAAATTTGGCGATGGCTTCGGGCGGTCAATCTGGTAACGGTCGCACAGCGCTGCTGCGTTGCAATATGGCGAGACGGGGAGATCGCGTGAAGTTCAGCCAATCGCTTCACGGGCTGCGTGGCGTGGCATCGGTGATGGTGCTCATCGCGCACATCAGCTTCGGTTTCTGGGATCATTTCTATCATCACGACGCGGTTCTCGCCCGCATCGTCCACCATGTCGCCTATTTGGGCACCTACGGCGTCGAACTGTTCTTCGTCATCAGCGGCTATGTGATCACCTCCAGCTGCCTGCGCTATTCGCCGCGCGAATTCGCCGGCCGGCGCTTCTGGCGGCTCTACCCGGTGTTCGCGCTGTTCACCTTGCTCTATTTCATCCTGAACCTCGTCACGCGCTACGAGCCCGTGAAGCTGGGCGTCGGCAAGCTGCTGCTGAACCTGACGTTCCTCGATCTGTTCGCGGGCACGCCGGCGCTGACGCCCAACGCCTGGTCGATCACCTACGAGGTCTGGTATTATATCTCGACCTACGGGCTGCTCTGGTTCCTGCTGCGCAGCACGAGCCCCTGGCGGGTGGTGGGCGCGATCGCGTTCATGACGCTGGCCGGCTACATGCTCGCCGCCTACGATATCACCATCTATTTCGTCGGCGGCGCCCTGCTGTATTTCATGCAGCAGCGGCTGCGCCCGGTGATCGCCGCAGGGCCGGCCACAGCGATGGCGGTCGCCGCGCTCGTCGTGATCGTTGCAATCGCCGGCACGATGGACTTCCCGACCAACACCTATCTCGAAATGCCCGGCATGGTGCTGCCCGCGGTCGCGCTTGTCGTCGCGACGCTGATCTTCGTGCAGGCGGTGCTGTTCGGGCAGGGCGCGCTCTCGCGACTGCTGTGCACGGCGCCGATCCGCTTCGTCGGCACGATCAGCTACACGCTCTACCTTGCCCACCCCTACGTCTATATCGCGATGCGCGAACTGCTGCGCCGCCTGGGGGTCAGCAATTATCCGTGGCAGGTCACTCTGCTGCCCTACCTTGTCGTAACGGTCGCGCTCGCGCTCGGGATATCGTGGGTGATCCACAAGCTGATCGAGGTCGGCCCCTACGAACTCATCTACGGCAGCCGGATCTATCGCGATCCCAAGCCCGCCGATCCTACCGAACATGCCCGCCCCGCTGATGCAGCGATGGAGACAAATCCCCGATGAAACCGCTGATTCCCCGGGTTATCGCCGGCACTGTCGCCGTTGCGGCGATCGCGGGCGCGTTCCTGGCTGGCACCGTCTACGGCGTCGAATCCGATCCCTATGGAGACTTTCCCGCAGGCACGCTGATCGCGGTGAAAACACAAGTCCGCACTGCCCTCGGCATGTCGAAGGGTTGGTCGAAGACCAATGCCGACCTGACCGGCCAGATCCAGGGCACCTGCCCCGCCAATGCGCTGGTGGTGGTGACGGGGGGCCAGTCCAACGCCTCCAACGCAATCTCGACGCCGCTGGATGCCAATGCGGCGGCCCCCGTCTTCATGTTCTTCGACGGCCATTGCTTCGCGCTGCGCGACCCGCTGCTCGGCACCACCGGTACGCGCGGCAGCGTGTGGACACGGCTGGGGCCGGCGCTCGCCGCGCGCACCGGACGCCCGGTGGTGTTCGTCAACGGCGCCATCGGCGGATCGCAGTTCAGCGACTGGACCGACAAGCGTTCGCCCTACATGGCCAATCTGCGCAAGCGCGTCGCCGATGCCGCCAAGCAGCTTGGCCCGGCTGACATCGTGCTGTGGCACCAGGGTGAGACCGACGCCTGGTTCACCAACAGCCAGGCCGAGATCCAGCCGGAGATCAAGCAGGTCACCGACACCGTGCTGACCAGCTTCGCCTTGAAGCCGACCGCCAAGCTGGTGCTTTACCGCGCCTCGCTGTGCACCGGCGAACGTCGCAAGACGAGCAACCAACCGCTGCTCGCGGCGCAGACCGCAGTCGCCAAAGCCAACCCGCGCATCGTTCTGGGTCCGGATACGGATCGCTTCGGCCCTCGGTTCCGCCACGACGATTGCCACTTCAACGATGCTGGCGCGCGCAGCATGGCGGATGAGACGCTGGCACTGATCGCGCCCATGCTGGGTGCGCGCTAAGCCGATGATGCTGGACATTTTGCCGCATTGCAGCGAAAAAGCGGTCGGTCCGAAGACCGGCCGATTTTTCGGTCGGTCGAGTGATCATGTCTGAGCACGAGGGGGGTCTTGATGACCTATGATGTTGCGCGCTTGCCGTGGCTTCCTGCCAAGGCACCCGACTTTTCGACAAGCATCAAGGCGGCGCGCGCGCTGCCGTCGATCAGCGGTGCGAGCCTGCGCGACTTCGCGACCCAGGCGCTCGACCTCGACAGCGCGCTCAAGCTGTCCAAGCTGATCGAGACGAAGCGCGAGGCGATCGAGCCGGCGCCGCTCAGCCCGCTCAAGCTCGCCGTGCTCAGCAGTTCGACCACCAGCTACACGGTGCCCGCGATCCGCGCGTCGGCGCCGCGCCACGGCGTGCTCGCCGACATTTATGTCGGCGACTATGGCCAGACCGCGCAGGAGATCTACGCCGACGGCACCGGCCTCCACAGTTTCGCGCCCGACGTCGTGTTGCTCAGTCTCGACGCGATCTCACTCGGCCTCACCAAGTCGGACGTCGCCGCGCAGGACGGCATTGTCGATTCGGCCGCCAAACAGATCCGCTGGCTGGCGGAAGGCATCGTCTCGCGCCTCGGCGCGGCGGTGATCATCCAGAACTTCGTCGAACCTGCCGATCCCTGGGCCGGCCATTTAGATGCGCGCGCGGGCGGATCTCTGCTCGCCATGCTGCGCAAGCTCAACCGCGAGATCGAGACCATCGCGTCGGACCTCAACGCAATCGTGCTCGACGTCGATCGCATCGCCGGTCTGGTCGGCAAGTCCGTCTGGTCCGATCGCTCGCAGTGGTACATGGCGAAGCTGCCCTTCGCTCTCGACCTGACGCCGCTCTACGCGGACCATGTCGCGCGTTTGCTCGGCGCCGTGCGCGGCAAGACGCGCAAATGCCTGGTGCTCGACCTCGACAACACCTGCTGGGGCGGCATCATCGGCGACGATGGCGTCGAGGGCATCCGCATCGGCCAGGGCTCCACCGAGGGTGAGGCCTTCCTCGCGATCCAGCATTATGCGCTCGACCTCAAGCGCCGCGGGATCGTCCTCGCGGTCTGCTCTAAGAACGAGGAAGTGAACGCCTGTCTGCCGTTCGACCAGCATGAAGAGATGGCGCTGAAGCGCGACGACATCGCGGTGTTCGTCGCCAACTGGACCGACAAGGCGACCAACCTCAAGACAATCGCGCAAACGCTGAACATCGGCACCGACGCGCTGCTGTTCCTCGACGACAATCCGGCGGAGCGTGCACGCGTTCGCCAGATGCTCCCCGAAGTGGCGGTACCCGAGGTGGGCGAGGATCCGGCGCATTATCCGCTCGCGGTGGCGCATTCGGGCTGGTTCGAGACGGTTGGACTTACCGCCGACGACGCGCAGCGCGCCGAGCAGTATCGCGCCAACGCGGTGCGCGCGCAGGCCGCACAGAAGCTGGGCAGCCTCGACGAATATCTCGAATCGCTCGAGATGGTGACGTCGATGCGGCCGTTCGACGAGAATGGCCGCGCGCGCATCGCGCAGTTGGTCAACAAGTCCAACCAGTTCAACCTCACCACCCGTCGCTATACCGAAGCTGAGGTCGGCGCGCTGGAAAGCGATCCCGACGTTTTCACCTTGCAGATCCGCCTGGCCGACAAGTTCGGTGACAATGGCATGATCGCGGTGGTCGTGATGCGCCCCGAGGGTGACGACGCCTGGGCGTGCGACACCTGGCTGATGAGCTGCCGCGTGCTCGGCCGCCGTATGGAAGAGGCCACGCTGCAGGCGATCGTCGAGGGCGCCCGCGCCGCCGGCATCAAGCGCCTGATCGGCCGCTATATCCCGACCGCCAAGAACGGCATGGTCGCCGAACATTTCGGCAAGCTGGGCTTCACTCGTACCGCCATCGCCGACGATGGCGCGTCGGAGTGGGAAATGAATGTCGACGAATATGCGATGAAGGATCTGCCCTTCACGTATGAAACGAAGAGTCTTGGAGAAGAACATGTCCGAATCGACGCTTGAAACCATCCGCGAGATCATGATCGACGTGTTCGATCTCGATGACGATTTCGAGCTGACCGCGGACACCTCGGCCGACGACATCGACGAGTGGGACAGTCTCAGCCACATCCGGCTGGTCGTCGCAGTCGAGCGTCAGTTCGGGATCAAGTTCAAGAACAGCGAGATCGAAGGGCTCAAGAATGTCGGTGAACTCGTCGCGGTGATCGACGGCAAGCTCGGCTGAGGCCACGCCGCCGGCCGGCGGCTTTCGGGGGGCATATGTGGACGACGGAGCGGTGACAGGATCGACTTGCCGAGAGGCAAGCCCGCGCCTGCTGGATCGTCCGCCTTGTTGCAGTCGGACGCTGGCGTTCGGCGCGATCGTCAGAGTTCTCTTCCCGATAGCACGCCGCCGGCACCCATTGGGTGGCGGCGGTTTTGGTGCGGCATATCGCGCTTGGCGCCATGCCGGCGCGCGGTCCGCTGCCAACGGCGCAGCCACGTCACGGGCTTCAGGCGCCCCACGGAATCCAGACTGCAAGGAACTTGGCATGATCACGGCGGCAGGCGGAGAGCGCTAGGATGCTGTTCAACTCGTTTGTGTTCATCTTCGGCTTCCTGCCGATCGCGCTGGTGCTTTTCTTTGGGCCCGGGCGATGGAAGTCGGTGGCCAAGCTCAGCCTCACCGTCATGTCGCTGGGTTTCTACGCCTGGTGGCGGCCGATCCACCTGCCGCTGCTGCTGGGTTCGATCATCTTCAACTTCGTCGTCGGCGATCGCATTCAGAAAGCCTATGACGCCGACCGCTCGACGCTGGTCAAAATCTGGCTGGTCTTCGGCCTGGCGGTCGACGTCGGCCTGCTCGGCTGGTTCAAATATGCCAACTTCGTCGTCGACAACGTCAATCTCGCAACCGGCGCCGGCATCCAGATCGAGCGGATCATCCTGCCGCTGGCGATCTCATTCTTCACCTTCCAGAAGGTCGCCTATCTGATCGACAGCGCGCGCGGCCATGCGCACCGGATGAGCTTCCTCGACTTCTCGCTGTTCGCATCCTTCTTCCCGCAGCTGATCGCGGGCCCGATCGTCCACTACAAGGAGATCGTGCCGCAAATCCAGGGGCCGCTGTTCGCGCGCTGGATCGGCCGCAACATCATGATCGGGCTGATGATCTTCGCGATCGGCCTGTTCAAGAAGACGGTGATCGCCGATCCGCTGTCCGATCAGGTCGACAAGCTGTTCAAGCTGGCGGCGAGCGGCGATCCGGTGAGCGTATGGACCGGCTGGATGGCCGCGATCACCTTCACGCTGCAGCTCTATTTCGATTTCTCCGGCTATTCGGACATGGCGATCGGCCTTGCCCGCATGTTCGGCATCAAGCTGCCGCTGAACTTCCATTCTCCGCTGCGCGCGGCCAGCGTGATCGACTATTGGCGCCGCTGGCACATGACGCTGCAGCGCTTCATCACCGCCTACATCTTCCAGCCCCTGGCGCTGCCGATGGCGCGCGCCGCCGCGGCGCGAGGCCTTTCGACCTGGCCGGCCTTTGCGATGGCGACTGTGCTGCCGACCTTTCTCACCTTCGTGATCATCGGCATCTGGCACGGCGCGGGCTGGACGTTCGTGCTGTTCGGCGTGCTCCACGCCATCTATGTGTGCGTCAACGAGTATTGGCGCGCACGCCGCAACCAGAAGCGTCGCCGGCTGCGCAAGCTGAAGCAGAAGATGGCCGAACCGGGCGTGGCGGAGATCGCCTCCTACCACGTCATCACCTTGCTCGCGGTGATGTTCGCCAATGTCGTGTTCCGTGCGCCGAGCGTGCATGATGCGATGACGGTGTGGCAGTCGATGGTGGGTCTCGGCGGGTCGCTCTCGGTCGCGACGGCACCCTGGGTGTTCGATACCACGACCTTGCTGATGATCGTGACCGGCACGCTGCTGATCGCCTTCACCCCCAACACCCAGCAGATCATGGGCCGCTTCAACCCGGCCTATAACTGGGGCGACTGGAAAGACGAGGCACCGGCGCTGCTGCGCTGGCAGTGGCGCCCGTCCACGTTTGGCATCGTCTATGGCGGCGTGATCCTCTTCTTCGGGCTGATGTTCATTCAGCGCGGACAGACGATCTTCCTGTACTTCAATTTCTAAGGAGGCATGGATGAAGCGCCTTCGCTCGACCCGGACCACCCTTGCCATCCTGGGCGTCTCGCTGATGTGCGGCGTCGCGGCCGCAATGCTGCCCGACAATCCCTATCAGCGCGCGCAACTTCTCGACGAGACGATCCACCGCAAATCGCGGTGGATCTATGAGCGCTCACACTTCGATCCCGCGCCGATCGACGTCATGGTCGTCGGCCCGTCGCGCATCGGCGCGGCGGTCAACGCCCCGCGACTGGGCGAGGCGCTCGCCGCGCGCGGCTTGCCCGCCAACGTCGTCAACTTCTCCTTCCCGGAGAATGGCCGCGACATCAATTATGCGGTGCTCGAAGAGGTCCTGGAGACCAAGAAGCCCAAGCTGGTCATCATCGGCATCGTCGAGCGGCCGGGCCGCTTCGGCCATTCTGCGTTCAAATATATGGCCCGCCCGGGGCTGATCGCGGATCCGGCCTATGCGACCAACCTCAACTATCCGTCGAACCTGATCTATCTGCCGTTCCGGCAGATGAAGCTGTTCCTGGCGGGGATCGCGCCAGGCTTTATGGGTCTTTCCAAGACCTTCGAATCGAAGGCCTATCTCGGCTCCACCTACGACACCACTGGCGACGTTCACCTGCCCGACGGCACGGTGCGCGAAGGTGACGTTCCGGCAAGCGCGGCCGAGCTCGACCGCGGCGTGCGCAAGCTGGAAGCCAGCATGGATCCGCGTGTGCTGCCCGACAGCATGGCCGACTTGGAGTTCGGCGATGACCGCACCTACGTCCGGCGGATGGCCACGCTCGCCAAACGGCACGGCGTCAAGCTCGCCTTCCTCTCGCTGCCCTATTACACCGGGCCGACGACGATCCAGGAAGAGCCGTTCTACCGGCAATATGGCCCGGTCTGGAACGGCGGCTTCGTTTCCCCGCGCGCCGACCTGTTCATGGACTATGCCCACCTGACGAGCGGCGGCGCCCGGGTGGTCACCGATTGGCTGGCGCCGCGCGTCGCCGCTGAACTGGAACCGGAAGGAAAGAAGTGATGCTGGTCAATCCCCCGCTCCATCATGTCGGCATCGTCCAGCCGAGCGAGGAGGAAGCGCTCGCGATGATGGACGTTCTGGGGCTGAAGGAAGTGCATCGCGGCTATGTTCCGCAATTCCATGCACTATGCATCTTCACCGAAGCCGCCGGCCGTTCCCCGCTGGAATTCGTCGTTCCCGATGGCGGCCCGCTGCTGAAGTTCAACAAGGGCGCGGGCGGCATCCACCATGTCGCCTTCGAGGTGCCCGACCTCGACGAACTCGCCCGCGATTTCGCCAGCCGCGACATGAAGCTGCTCGAACCCGAGCATGTGCAGGGCGCCGGCAACTTCATCTGCAACTTTCTCAGCCCGATCTACACCCGCGGTCTCACCGTCGAGTATGTGCAGATCGTGGACTGAAGGACCAACGGCATGGCGACGCGGCAGCACGACAATAATTTCACGTTCCTGCGCTTCGCCGCGGCGTCGATGGTCATCGTCGCCCACGCCTATGACCTTCAGGGGATCGAATCGGTCCAGGATCCGCTGCGTCGCCTGACCGGCCATTCGATGGGCTGGGCGGGTGTCAGCGTGTTCTTCGTGATGAGCGGGTATCTCATCATGAAGTCGCTGGCGCGCACGCCCAACCTGATCCAGTTCACGCGCGCCCGCGCGTTGCGTATCTTCCCCGGCCTTGCCGTGTGCATGGTGCTGACGGTGCTGCTTGCCGGGCTGTTCCTCACCACGCTTTCGCCCGCGGCTTTCTTCGGATCGGGCCAGACAGCCAAATATCTCGGCGGCAATATCTCGCTGCTCTCACTGCAGCACCATCTGCCCGGAGTGTTCGAGGCCAATCCGCGGCCCCGCGCGGTCAACGGCTCGATCTGGACGCTGCCCTATGAGGTGAGCTGCTACATCATGGCGGCGGCGCTTTCCGTGTTCGGCATGCTCAAGAACGAGCGGCTGCGCATCATCACTTTCGTGCTTGCAGCGCTGCTTTCGGTATTGTTCACCGCGTTGCAGCCGGTGACTGCCGAGGTCGGCATCTTCGCGCGGCTGGCGATCTTCCATGGCCTCGCCTTCTGCTTCCTGCTTGGCATGGCCTATGCCAGCTTCGGCGACCGCTTTATACTGCGCTGGTGGTACGCCCCGATCGCCGGGCTGATCGCTTGGCTGCTGGCGCCCACGCCTTTCTACACCATGGCGCTGTCAGTCACGGTCGGGCTGTTCGTGATCTGGCTCGCTTTCGTGCCGAGCCCGCTGCTGCGCAAGCTCAGCCGCGCGCCCGATTACTCCTACGGCATCTATATCTACGCGTTCCCGATCCAGCAGACGCTGATCCAGTTCGCGCCCGGGCTGAGCCCGGCGATGCACGCACTGGTCGCCTTCCTGCTCGTTCTGATCCCCGCCAGCCTCTCGTGGCATCTGGTCGAGAAGCCCGCGCTGCGGTTCAAGAAGGGCGGCCGCACGGCGCGGGCCGCCGCGCCGGGCATCACGGACGCGGTGCCACGGAGCTGACCCGACGCTCCGGTCAGGCCGCCAGCACAAGGCGGTCGCGGCCGGCGCCCTTGGCTTCGTAAAGCGCCACGTCCGCCGCGCGCATCACCGCGTCGCGATCATGCGCGGCGCTGAAGGCGGCGACACCGGCGCTGACCGTCATCGAGACGGTGCGCCCCGCCCCCACCTCGATCGCCGCCGCGCCGAGCGCACGGCGCAGCCGCTCGCAAATCTCCTGCCTCTGCGCCGGCGCGACGCCGGGGAGGATCACGCCGAACTCCTCGCCGCCCAGCCGCGCCACCAAATCCTCCTCGCGGACGTGACGGAGGGCGATCTCGGCGAAGGCCTGGATCACCCGGTCCCCCGCGTCATGGCCATAGCGGTCGTTGATGCGCTTGAAATGATCGATGTCGAATAGCGCCAAGCAGCCGCGGGCGCCGCCATGGCTCAGGCAGCGGTCGAACGCCTTGGCGAAGGCGCGGCGGTTGGCGAGGCCGGTCAGCGCGTCGGTGGCGGCGGCCCTGGCGAGTTCGACCTCCATCGTCTTGCGCCGGTCGATGTCGCGGATCACGCTGATGACGCCGTCAATCGAACCATCGCCACTCACCATCGCGCGGACATTAGATTCGAACCAGCGCTCGGCACCATCGGCGGTGACCGCGCGATATTCGAATGACACCGTCGTCTCCGGCGCCTCGAGTGCACGCAGGAATTCGGCACGCACATGATCCCGGTCGCGCGGCGCGATCAGCAGAATCGCCTGCTGCCCGACCAACTTGTGCGGCACATAGCCGCCAAGTTGCGCGATCGACGGAGAAACATAGCCGATCGTGCCGTCGGGCAACGTCGTCATGACGATGTCGGTGGCATGCTCGGTAATCAACCGGAACCGTGCCTCGCTGTCCTGTAGCTTTCGATAAAGCCGGTCGCGTCGTCCCAGATCCGCAGCAACCGGCAGCATCGTCAGCACCGTTGCTGCGAGGTAGAATTGCAGGAACTGCACATGCGCGATCGGCCCACTGTTGATGAGTTGGATCGGACCCATGCCCTGAGCGGTGAGCACGCCTGCGACCGTCGCGAGGATCATCAGCGAGGCCGCGGCGCCCAGCCGCCCCAGCCGGAAGGTGGCCAATGTGATCGGCAGGATCGGCAGGAACAGCAAGGGCAGGCGGTGCTGCGCGAACACGGCGCAAGAGACCGCCGCGACCGCCGCGAGCAGCACCAGCCCTTCCAGTAATTGCCGCCTGTTCGCAGCATTCACCCAGCGCTGCGCATCCCCGACAAGAATCATCGTGAACAGCGGCGTGAAGGTGAGCGCACCCAGCGCATGGCCCAGGAAATAGTTGATCGCGTTGGGCCAAAAGGCGGTGCCCGTCAGCAAATATGCCCCGAGCCCCGCCGGCAGCGCCATCACGGCCGGCCCGGCAAGGCCGACGGTCAGTACGAACACACCAAGGTGCGCGACCGATTCGAACGCATCGCGTCGGCCGAAGCGCTGCAGCAATGCCGCCGAGATCAACGCCTCGCCGATATTGAACAGCATGAATGGCACGGCCCCTGCCAGACCCAGTCCGAACAGGCTCGTGGCGATGAAGCTGCCGACACAACAGGCAGCGACCGGCAGCGTCCAGCGCCGCGGCCGCATCATGATCAGCACGGCGATCAGCAACGCATTGGCGATCCACAGGCAGGCGACACCGCCCTCAAGCCGGGTCAGCCGCGCCGCGGCGCCCGCCGCCGCAAAATAAAGAATGCCGAGCAACACGGCTTCCACGGGGCCAAATGATCGGCGGTTTCGCGCGGGGAGTCGCATGATGCCATCATAAGCATAGATGGTTAACGGCGGCTTCCCTTTCGATCGGCCTTGCTCGCGGCCTCCCGCAAAGGGCCATCCCAATTCTTACCGTGACCTTAACCCGATCTTCAGCATCTCCCCATAGGCAGGATCGGTCGAACATCACTTCGACCGGATTTGCTCGAGGTTCGACGTACGCATGCTACGACTGCAGAACATCATTCTCGAAATGGTCGCGCGCGGCGATCCATTGGAGGTGACCGCTGGTCGGCTGTGTACCGAGATCGAAGCGCTGCTGCCCGACATCGCCACCTCGGTCGTCACCGTCGATGCTTCCGGCCGGCTGCACCCGCTGGCGCATGGCCTGCTGTCCGAAAACGTCGCCACGCTGGTCGATGGCGTCGCGATCGGACCCGAGATCGGCGCCTGCGGCAGCGCGATCTTCCACCGCCGCGCGATCACCTCCGCCGACATCGCCAACGATCCCGCCTGGATCGGCTATCGCGACACCGTGCTCGCCGAAGGTTTCCAGAGTTGCTGGTCGAGCCCGATCCTCGACGGCCGCGGCGCCGCGCTGGGCGCGTTCGGCTTCTATTACCGCACCCGCCGCGGCCCGACCCCTACCGAGGAAGAGGTGGTCGCCACCTGCGCGCAGTTGCTGGCGATCGCGATTGAGCGGCATCGCCGGACCAGCCCGGCCGCGTCGGAAACGATCGATCCGCTGACCGGGCTCGGCAGCCGCGCCGCCTTCGATCGGGCGCTGGCCGCGCTGGCCAGCGAAGGCGCGGCACCCTGGGCGCTGCTGCTGATCGATCTCGATGGCTTCCGCCGCGTCAACGACAGCTTAGGCCATGGCGTGGGCGACGCGGTGATCCGGCTGGTCGGCAGCCGCATCGCCGCCGCCGTCACCCCCGATTCAGCGTTCCGCACCGGCGGCGATTCGTTCGCGGTGATCGCGCACGAGAGCGACGCGCTGGGCGATCCCGCCAGCCTCTCGATCCGCATCGCGACCGCAATCGGGGAGCCGATCGAGCTTTCGGGTGAAACCATATTGATCGGCGCTACGATCGGCTTCGCGATCAGCGATCCGGCGAAGAGCCCCGACATCCTGTTCGAACATGCCACTCACGCTCTGCATCACGCCAAGCAGTCGCGCCGCGGCGGCCACCTCGCTTATTCGCCGAGCCTCGGCAATGCGGTGGCGAGTCATCCCGACGCGCTGCATGACCTTGAGCGCGCGCTGCACGAGGACCGCATCGACGCCTATTACCAGCCCGTCGTCGACCTCGAGACGTGGGCGGTGGCATCGTTCGAGGCGCTCTGCCGCCTTACCACCCCCACCGGTGAGGTGCTGCCCGCCGCTGCCTTCCACCAGGCGATGTCGCACCCCCGCATTGCCCCCGAACTCACTCGGCGGATGCTCAAGATCGTCGCCGGTGACATCGCCCACTGGATGCGGCTGGGCATTGCCGATCCCCAGATCTCGATCAATGTCGGCTCCGCCGACATCCATGGCGGCGGCCTGCTCGAACGCACATTGTCGGACACGTTCGAGCATGCTCGCGTGCCGCTGGGCCATCTCGTCGTCGAAGTGACCGAGACGGTGCATATGGATCGACGCGCCGATGCCGTGCGCCGGGTGCTGGAAGGGCTCCAGTCGCGTGGCCTCCGCATCGCGCTCGACGATTTCGGCACCGGCTATGCCTCGCTGACCCATCTGCTTTCGGTGCCGGTCGATATCATCAAGATCGACCGCTCATTCGTCCACCAACTCGGCACCGATGCGGGCAGCGCGGCGATCGTGCAGGGGCTGATCGCCATCGCCGACGGACTCAAGCTGCGCGTCGTCGCCGAAGGGATCGAGACCGAGGCGCAGCGCCGGCTGCTGCAGCGCTATGGCTGCAAATATGGCCAGGGATTCCTCTTCTCGCGCGCACTAGATCGTCGCCAGGCGACGCGGCTGCTGCAGGGTGAGATGTTGCCGCTGGCGATCGCGATCGACGGCAAAGGCGAGACGCAGCCCCGCGCGGTGTGAGCCGCCGGCCCCCTATCGTTCCTCGATGATCTCGCGGATGCGGTTGGCCAGAATGTCCATCGCGAAAGGCTTGGTCACCATCGCCATCCCCGGCTCAAGAAAGCCGGAGGCCAACGCGGCATTCTCGGCATAGCCGGTCATGAACAGCACCTTCAGCCCCGGCCGGATCACGCGACCGCCATCGGCGACCTGGCGGCCGTTCAGCCCAGGCAGGCCGATATCGGTGATCAGCAGATCGATCCGCCGGCGCGATTGCAGGATCTCAAGCCCCTTGGGGCCATCGCCCGCTTCGATCGCGTTGTAGCCGAGTTCGCCCAGCACATCGACGATCAGGCCGCGGACGACCGGCTCATCCTCCACCACCAGCACCGTTTCGCCGCTCTCGGCGACGGGGGCCACAGTTGCGGCCTCCGCCTCCTCGCCTTCCTCCTCGCCGCGCCAGCGCGGCAGATAAAGCTTCACCGTCGTGCCCTTGCCGACCTCGCTGTAGATCCGCGCATAGCCTTCGGACTGGCGCGCAAAACCGTAGATCATCGAGAGGCCGAGGCCGGTGCCCTGGCCGATCGGCTTGGTGGTGAAAAAGGGTTCGAACGCCTTGGCGATCACATCCTGGCTCATGCCGGTGCCGGTGTCGGTCACGCAGATGCACACATATTGGCCAGGCTTCACGTCGCGCTGGCGTGCGGCATAGGCGCTGTCGAAATGCGCATTGCAGGTCTCGACGATCAGCCGCCCGCCATCGGGCATCGCATCGCGCGCATTGATCGCAAGGTTCAGGATCGCGCTTTCGAGCTGGTTGGCGTCGCACCGGGTGAGCCACAGTCCGCCCGCCATCACCATTTCCAGTTCGATCCGCTCGCCGAGCGTCCGCCGCAGCAGATCTTCCATCGATGCGACCAGCGGATTGGCCTTCACCGGACGCGGATCGAGCGGCTGGCGACGGGAAAAGGCAAGCAGTCGGTGGGTGAGCGCTGCCGCGCGCTGCGCCGAAGTCATCGCGCCGGTCAGGAAGCGTTCGAGATCGCCCGTGCGTCCCTGGCTGATGCGGTTGCGCATCAGATCGAGGCTGCCGGTGATGCCCTGTAGCAGGTTGTTGAAGTCATGCGCGATGCCGCCGGTGAGTTGTCCCACCGCTTCCATCTTCTGGCTCTGCCGCAGCGCCTCCTCCACCTGCCGCTGATCGGTGATGTCACGACCCACACCGTGGATGAGGTTGCCGTCGGGCACCGCGGTCCATGCGATCAGTCGATAGTCCCCGTCGCGCGTGCGATAGCGGTTCTCGAACGCCAGCGTTGTGCCGCCGCCGGCAAGCGCAGCCAGTTCGGCGGCGGTCGACGACAGATCATCGGGATGAACGAAATCGGCAAGCGTCCGGCCCGCCAGTTCCGCTTCGTCCCACCCCAGCATCCGGCGAACCGAAGGGTTCACGGCGATGATCATGCCTTCGCTATCGCACACCAGCAGCAGATCCTGGCTCAAGGTCCACAACCGATCCCGCTCCTGCGCATGCGCGACTTCGGCGAGCTTCTGGGCGTGGATATCGGTGTTGGTGCCGATCCAGCCGTTCACCATGCCCTGCGGATCACGCAGCGGCACCGCACGGGACAAATGCCAACGATAATCACCGGCCGCGTCGCGCGCGCGAAACTCCGTCTCGAACGTCGAGGAACCGGCGACCGCAGCCTGCCACCGTGCGTCCATCGCCTCCCGGTCTTCCGGATGAACCAGCGCGGCCCAGCGCTCGGCGTCGAGCTCACCCGCCGGGATACCGCTATAGGCGTAGACCTGCGCGTTGAACCAGTCCAGTTCGCCATGTGCGGTCGCCGTCCACACCTGGTTGGGCATCGACTGCGCCAGCGCGCCGAACCCCGCCTCGCTTCGGTGCAGCGCGAGCTGGATGCGGCGACGCTCAGTGATGTCCTGCACGATGCCGACCATCCGCACCGGACGGCCGGCATCGTCGAATTCATATTCGCCCTTGCGCGCGACGAGGCGGATCTCGCCGTCGTCGGCACGACGGATGCGATATTCGACGTCGAGCGGCGAGGTGGCCGTACGACGCCCGGTCGAGTTGGAGACGAGATAAGCATCCTCGGGGATGATCAACGCCTCCAACGCCGCCGTTGAGAGCTGTCCACACGGATCGAAGCCGAAGATCCGACAGAATTCGGGTGTGGCGGTGACGAGATCGTTGGCGATATCCACCGAGAACAGTCCAACGCCGCCCGCCTCCTGCGCGCGGCGGAGTTGATCCTCGGTCGCGCGCAGTGCGGCGCGCCGGCGATGCTCGTCAGTGCGATCGGAAAGGATGGTGACGAAGCCGATCGCAATATCGCGGTCGCTGCGCAGCGGCGTCGTCTCCCCATAGGCGCAGAAGCGTTCGCCCGAGCGGCGGCGGTGCCATTGCTCGCCGCCCGCCCAGCCCTCCGCCAGCGCGGTCGCGCGCATCGTCCCCCAGCTTTCCTCCGAAATGCGCTCGATTGCGACATCGATCATGTCGGCCTCGGTCCAGCCGAGCATCTGCTCGGCACCGCGGCTCCACAGCATCACCCGCCCGTCGAGATCGGTTGCGATGATCGCATAGTCGGATGCGCTGTCGAGGATCTGGCGGTTCTGCGCTTCGCGCTCCCGCAGCAACTCCTCGGCGCGGATGCGCTCGACATGCGCCCAGCAGCGTTCGGTGACCTCACGGATCGTCGTCAGTTCATAGTCGTTCCACGCTCGCGCGTCGCGATCATGGATCGCCATCAGTGCGGTCAGCCGGCCTTGCTTCACCAGCGGCATGCAGATCGTCGCGGTGATCCCGATCGCCTGGAAGGTCACAGCCTCGTGCGCCGCGAGCTCGCGGCGATTGTCGTTCACGATCAGCGGCCGCCCGGCGCCGAGTTCCGCCACCGCAAGCGTCCCGAAATCGGCGAGCCGATACCGCCCGACGATCGAGCGGGTTTCGGCCGCATGCCAGTCGCCACGGATGGTGAAGCCATCCTCATCCTCATCCATGTCGGCATAAGCGCAAACCGACACGCCGAGATGCTCGCCCGTCATCCGCGTGGCGATCGCCAGGATCGCATCGGCGTCGCGCGTCCCGGACACCGCCTTGCCAAGCTCATCGAGGAAGCGCAGCCGCGTCTCGCTCGCCTCCAGCGCGCGCTGCGCATGGTGGGTTTCGGTGGTCTCGACCACGATCGCGATGACGCCCGCAGGCCTGCCGTCATCGCCGGGCACCGGCGAATAATCGAGGTTCATCCAAACTTGTTCGGGGCGTCCGCTGCGATCGAGGGTGAGCTGCTGATTCTTGTAGCTGAGCGTGCCGCCAGCGAGACCGACCTTCATGACATGATCGTTGAAGTCGGCGACCTCCTGCCAGCCGCTGCGCACCTCGGCACCCAGCAAGTTGGCATCACGGCCGCCGGCGAAATCGGCATAGGCATCATTGTAGATCATGATGCCTTCGGCGCCCCATAACAGCACCATCGGCACCCGGCTGCGCAGCATCAATCCAACGGTCTGGCAGAGGCTGGCAGGCCATGCTTCGATGGGCCCCAGCACCGTCGCCGACCAGTCGAACGCGGCGATCCGATCGCCCAGCACGCCGCCGCCGGCAAGGAAACGCAGCGCCGGCTGGTCAGCCCCCATAACCATCAACCACGCCTTCCGCGCTGCACGCCCCCGCAGCGTCGCATCGCTGCACAACGCCCAATGGCCGCGCGGGTTCCTATGCCCCCCGCAGATCCTCCAGCGAGGCGGCCAGCTGCGCATGGCGGAAGGGCTTGCTGAGCGTCGGCAGCGCGCCATCGAGGTCGTCAGCGTCGGCATAGCCGGAGACGAGCAGCACCCGCATCGCCGGCCAACGCTGCGCGACGATACGCGCCAGTTCGGTGCCGGACATGCCCGTCATCAGATGATCGGTCACCAGCAGATCGAAACCGCCATTGTCGCCACCGGCTTCGCCATCGAGCAACACCAGCGCCGCCTCTGCGGATTCGGCTTCGGTCACGGCGTAGCCGAGGTCGGTGAGCATGTCGCTGGTGGTCGCCCGCACCAGCGCCTCATCATCTACGACGAGCGCGCGGCCGGCACCCGGCGTGGGGGCGGGCGGCTCCGGTTCGCCCGGCTGCTCGACTGGCCGCACGCTGACCGGCAGCCACAGCGTGGCATCGGTGCCCTGCCCCGGTTTGCTCATGATCTTCAACGCTCCGCCGAGTTGCGAGGCGAGGCCATGGACCATCGAGAGGCCAAGGCCGGTGCCCTTGCCGACGCCCTTCGTCGAGAAGAAAGGTTCGATCGCGCGCGCCAGCGTCTCGGCATCCATGCCATGGCCGGTATCCGCCACCGACACGCGAACGTAGCGGCCCGGCGCCAGCCCCGCCGGCGCCTCGCCGTCCACCGCCATGGCATCCGCGGCGATCGTCAGCCGGCCGCCATCGGGCATCGCGTCGCGCGCATTCACGGCGAGGTTGAGGATCGCCATTTCGAGCTGGTTGGCGTCGGCGAGTGCTGGCGGCAGCTCGGGCGCGATCTCCACCGTCACCGCGATGCGCGGGCCGGTCGTGCTTTGGATCAGCCCCGCCATGTCACGGATCAGGGTGTCGAGATCGACCGGCACCGGCTGCAACGGCTGGCGCCGCGCGAAGGCGAGCAGCCGCTGAACCAAGGTGCGCGCCCGCTCGGCGGATTGCAGCGCGCCTTCGATCAGGCGGCGGTGGCGTTCGCCGCCCAGCTTCTGCCGGTGCATCAGATCGAGACTGCCGATAATAGGCGTCAGCAGATTGTTGAAGTCATGCGCGACGCCGCCGGTCAGCTGGCCGATCGCCTCGAGCTTCTGGCTCTGGCGCAGCGCCTCTTCGGCTTGTCGGCGCTCGGTGATGTCGACCGCCTCGGGAACGATGCCGGTCACGGTGCCATCGGGGCCGCGGATCGGCCGCATCGAAAAATCGAGCCAGCGCCATCCCGCCGCGAGGTTGAGGCGCAGTTCACGACGCCCTGCCACACCCAGCGCCGCTTCCTGCACCATGGCACGGACGATCGCAGGCATGCCTTCAGTGCCGGTAAACCAGGGGGTCTCCCAGAAAGGGAGATCGACCACCGCATCGGCGGGCAGACCGATCGCCGAAAGGGCCGTGTCGTTGGAAAAGAGCACGGTGCCGTCCAGCGCGAGCAGCCCCTGATATTGATAGCTCGTGGCGAGGATCGAACGGAGCCGCGCCTCGCTGGCGGCAAGCGCCGCGGTGCGATCGGCCACGAGCTGTTCCAGCCGCTCGTTGACGGTGCGTAGCGCCTGTTCGACCGCCTTCTTCTCACTATTGTCGAGATAGACTGCGGCGAGCGCTATCGGCCTGCCCGCGTCGTCGCGCTCCACCTCGCCACGGCCATAGAGCCAATGGACGCTGCCATCCGGCCAGACGACGCGATGTTCGACCTCGAAGAAGCGTTGCCCGTTGTCGAGGATCGCGGCGCGTTCCGCCATGACCCGCTCGACATCCTCGGGATGGTAGCCGGCGCGGACCTGGTCCAGCGTCATGTGCGTGCCGGCGGGATAGCCGAACAGCGGGGGAAACTCCTCCGAGTGGCTGAAATCCTCGCTGTCGATGCGGAAAGCTGCCTCCGCCAGCCGCCCCGCCCGCAGCGCAAAGCGCAGGCGCGCCTCGCGCGTGGCGAGTGCTGCCTCAATGCGCTTGTGATCGCTGATGTCGATCTGGATGCCATCCCACACCAGCGATCCGTCGGGCTGGACGCGGGGTGCCGAGATCGTGCGATACCAGCCAACCGCGCCATCGGTGCGGACGAAGCGCGCCTGCACGTCGAACGGGCTGAGCGTCGCGATCGCCTCTTCCTCGGCGGCGGCGAAGATCGCCCGGTCTTCGGGCAGGATGCGGTTATAGGCGACAGAAGGATCGGCCAGCACATCCGCCACCGGCACGCCCGTCATCCGCTCATAGCTGTTGGAGAGATGAAGGAAGCGGCGGGTGCCACCGTCGCGGGTCGTGGCCAACTGATAGACCATGCCGCCGGGCAACTGGTCGGTCAGCGCGCGCAGCCGCGCCTCGCCCTCGCGCAGGTCGCGCTCGACCCGCGCATTCTCGGCGCGCTGGGCCGCCTCGGCGAGTGCGCGACGCACCACGCGCGGCAGCCGTTCCAGCCGCTGCTTCACGACATAGTCGGTTGCACCATGCTTCAGTGATTCGACCGCCACATCCTCGCCCAGTGTGCCGGATACGAAGATGAAGGGCGTTGCCGGTACCGTCTCGCGCGCGATCGCCAGCGCCGAATCGCCATCGAATTCAGGCAGTTGGTGGTCAGCGAGGATCAATGCGAACGGGCGCGCGGCGAGCGCACCGACATAGGCCTCGCGCGACCAGACCCGCTCGATCGCAGCGTCGATGCCGTCTGCGCGAAGATGCTCCGCGACGAGTTCCGCATCGAGCGCGCTGTCCTCCAGATGGAGGATTGCAATGTCTTTCAGGGGTGTCGCGCCCGCGCCGTCGGCCATCTCAGGCGCCGGGGGTCTGCCGCGCCGGCGGCGGCTCGTTGAGCACCGCCCAGAACATGCCGAGGTCGCGGACCGCCTCGAAGAATTGTTCGAAGCCCACCGGCTTCACCACGAACGCGTTGACGCCGAGGCTGTAGCTGCGGACGAGATCGCGCTCCTCCCGCGAGGAGGTGAGCATCACAACCGGCGTGTGGCGCAGCTTTGGATCATTCTTGATCCGCTCCAGCACTTCGAGCCCGTCTATCTTGGGTAGCTTGAGGTCGAGCAGCACCACTGCCGGGCTGCCGCTGTTCCGCCCCTCGAAGCGGCCTGCGCCTGACAGATAGTCCAACGCCTCGGCGCCATCGCGCACCACGATAACCCCATTGGCGAGCTGGCATTGTTCCAGCGCTGCCAAGGTCAGCTCGACATCCTTGGGATTGTCCTCGACCAGCAGGATCGGTTTGAGATCAGTCATCTTTTCCTGCCCCCCGGCAATGTGAAGTGGAAGGTTGCGCCCTCGTTGAGGGTGGCTTCGGCCCAGACCGTGCCGCCGTGGCGCTCGATGATGCGCTTCACATTGGCAAGACCGATCCCGGTACCCTCGAACTCCTCCACCCGGTGGAGTCGCTGGAAGACGCCGAATAGCTTGCCGACATAAGCCATGTCGAAGCCAACGCCATTGTCCGTAACCCGATAGGCGTTGAGTCCATTCTCCGCAGGAGCTTCGGCGATACTGATGACCGCCGGCTCACGCTCCCGCGAGAATTTGATCGCATTCTCGATCAGGTTCTGCAGCACCAGACGGATCATTACCGGGTCGGCCTCCGCCGGCGGCAACGCGTCTATGTGCCATTCGATCCGATGGCTGCTGCCCTCCCGCACAAGTGTGCGGACGACCTCGGCGACCAGCGCATTCATATCGACATGGATCGGCGAGAGGGTCGCGCGGCCCATCTGTGAGAAGCTCAGAAGATCGTCGACCAGCTTACCCGCCGAGATCGCGGATTCGACGATCGTCTCGATATAGCGGTTGCCGGTTTCGGACAGCGCATCGGCTTCGCGCTTCTTCAGCAGTTGGGCGTAGCCTACGATGTGGCGGAACGGCGCGCGCAGATCATGGCTGACCGAATAGGAAAAGGATTCGAGTTCCTTGTTGATCGCCACCAGCCGCTCCGAAAGCGCCGCCAGTTCCTCCGCCTTGCGCAGCACGATATCGACGATCGCGGCGCGCAGATGCGAAGCCGCCTCAACCTCCGCCTCGTGCCAGGGCTGCGCCCGCAGCCGCACGGTTTCCTGCCAGGCGGCGAAAGAGGTGCGCGGGTGCAGTCGCTCCGCCGTGGGTGGTTGCGCGGTCTTGCGCGGATCGCCGCCCCAGTTGATCGTCCGGATCACCTCGGGCCGGAACCACAGCACATAGCTGTCATGAAGCTGCGAGATAGAAACGGCGAGCAGGCCGCTGGCCTCATCCTTGATCGTTTCGGCACCGGGATACACTGCCGCAAGATTGTCGCTGACGAACACGTCCTGCCGTTGGCCGGTCGCCAGCCAGCGCACGAGCGAACGGATCGCATCCTCATCCGGCGCTTCGCCCAGCAACACGCATTCCTCACCGAACACCACCGCCGCGCCATGCGCACCGGTGAGCGCGAGCAGATCCGCCGGATGTTCGATCAGCCCCTTGATGAAATGCTCGGCGCTTGCCATTCGCGCCAGCAGGCGGCGCTGCACCTGTTCCAGCGCGTCGCGCCGGCTGGCCAGCATCGTCGCCTGCTTGGCGGCGAGCTGCATCGACAGGATCTGCCCGATCAGATCGCACGCGACGCGGACCGGATAGCCGATCCGCACCGGATCGCGATGGTGGCACGAAATCAATCCCCACAGCCGATCACCGCTGAGTAGCGAGATCGACATCGAGGCCATCGTGCCCATGTTGCGCATATATTCGAGATGGACGGGCGATACGCTGCGCAGCACCGCATGGCCGAGGTCAATCGGCTGCCCGGTGCCGGGATTGGCCGTCGGTTCGATCGGTATCGGCTGATAATTGGCGTCAGCGATCAGCCGCAGGCGGTTGAGGCGATAGAGTTCTCGCGCCTGCGCAGGGATGTCGGCGGCCGGGAAGCGCAGCCCCAGATAGGAGGGCAGTCGATCGTTGCCGTCCTCGGCGACGACCGCACCATGCCAGTCGGGATCGAAGGCATAGACAAGTACCCGATCGAGTCCGGTCAGCCGCCGCACCTCGCGCGCGGCGAGCGCCGCCAGATCCTCGATCGTCTCGGCATGCTGGACGAGGTCGAGTACCTGTCGGACGACGGGATGGAGATCGCCGAAAGATGCCGGCTCGCCCGCTGCCACCGGTTCGAACTCGACGACATAGGCGCCATCCGAACAATGTGCGATGCAATGATAGCGGTCGTCGGTGCCGACCGTGCCGAGATGGACAGTGCCCTGCGCAGGCAGGGCGGAAAGCCCGTCGCCAAGCCGCACCGAATCGTCCGGCAGCAGTTCGGCGAGGCTGCGTCCGAGGGGGTTGGCAGCGAAAGGCGCGGCCTTGCCCACCGCCGCCTGCTGCACGACCAGGGTTCCGGGATCGAGTACGAGCAGCGTGCCTTGGGGCTGGATGCTGCCGGGTATGCGGATCGGTTCGCTGGCGCACTGTTCAAGCGCACGCGCATAATCCTCTGCGTCGGTCGCGATATCAGCCATGCCCCGTTCCCACCCCGGTCATGGCCACCGCCTCGACACGCCCGCGATCAAGTCCCCCCGCTTTTGAGGTCAAGTTCGCCATAGGGAGGCTGGTGGCATGATCGCCTCCGGGGCGCAACCCGGGCGCGCCGGCCGACGGTGCGGAAAATGCCATGCCATACCGTCTATGCTGCGTGGGGCGGCAATGGTCGGCCACTCATCGGCGGTTCAGTTGGCCATGTTAGGGTGCCGGCAACAATCGAGGATATCATCATGCGATTCGCGTCTTACATTCTCGCCGGCGCGGCGCTTCTGGCGGCGATCCCCACGATGGCGGCGAGCCCGAAAGCCAGCGCGCGCGGCGAAACCAAGCTCGCCCAGGCGCTGGAAGGCCGCACCCCCGGCAAACCAGTACGCTGCATCAACCTGCGCGATATTCGTTCGAGCACGATCTACGACGGCACCGCGATCGTCTATCGCGCCAACGGCAACACGCTCTACGTCAACCGCCCGAAGATCGGTGCGGCGTCGCTCGACCAGAACGACGTGCTGGTGACCAAGACCTTCTCGACGCAGCTCTGCAATATCGACACGATCCAGCTGTTCGACGTCAATGCGCGGATGCAGACCGGCTTCGTCGGCCTCGGCGATTTCGTGCCCTATGCGAAGCCGGCGAAGACGGCGAGCCGCTGACCGCAGCGAAGAAGGCCGCCTTCAGAGCGCCGGGTAACGCAGCCGCCCGATGAAGCGGGTCAGGCTGAGCCGATGCTCTGAGCGGGCCTTGAACCCCGCCTTTGTCTTTTCGATGCGCATCACATCGTCGATCCGCCGGCCGAGGAAGGCGTGCGTATCGGCCAGATCCTCGCTTTCATCATCGACCAGCACCAGCATCGTCGAGGCATAGACGCCCAGCAGCATCGCGCGCTTGGTGTAATGATTGTAATCGGTCGCTGCATCCCCGGCAGCGCGCCAGATCGCGTCGGCAGCACGCCACCCCAGCCTCGCCGCGCGCGGGGCATTGGTGGGCAGCGCAAGGACTGCCAGCGCGCGGCGCAGTGCTTCGCGATGCGGCGCCAGCAACGCGATCCGTGCCTCGACCAGCGACTGGATGCGCGCGCGGATCTTCAGCGTGCCGAGCGTTTCGGCGGGCCATGCCGCCAGCATGCCCAAGTCGATCGAACCGAACCATGCGTCGATCATGTTCACCGCACCGCCTGGATAAGCGAGTGCCGCGATTTTCGGATCGACTCCAGCCTCTTCGGCAGCCGCCGCGAGCGCCTCAAGCGTCCAGCCATCGAAGGCCGCGTGGCGGGCGATCAGGGGAGCGAGCGCGTCACGCAACTCGTCGAGGGTCGGATCGGTTGGGAGCTGGACCATGGCGTGACTCTAGGCGCTTGGCCGGCCCACGCCAAGCGTCAGCCGGCTGTTGACTTGGGTGAAGGCGCGCGCACCAGCACCAAGGCGATCGCGATCGCGACGGCGCCGACCATATCGAGCGTGCCCAGCCGCTCGTCATAAGCAAGCCAGCCGATCACGGCGGCGATCATCGGCTGGGTCAACAGGCCGAGACCGATCACGACCGGCGGCAGAACGCCGATTGCATAGACGATCAGCCCCTGCCCGATCACCTGGCTGAGCAGCGCAAGGCCGAACAGCGCCGACCAGTGCTGCGGCATCACCTGCTCACCCAGCGCGATCGCGAACATCAACATCGGCAGAGCTGCGGCGATCGTACACAAGGCGAGCAGCGGCAGCGGCTGCAGCGTCACCCGCGCGCGCTCGATGGCGATGAAATAGCAGGTGTAGAGTACGCCGGCCAGCAAGCAGAGCAGATCGCCCAGCAGGTTGTTCGCGGACAGTTCGTAGGATCGCCCCATCAGCAGCAGCGTCCCCACCGTGGCCAGTCCGAACGCGACCCCCTGCATCCGCGTCGGCCACGCACGCGCGGCGATGAAACCGTAGATCGGGAACATCAGGCTCGTCGCGTTTCCGAATAAGGTGGCATTGGCCATTTTGGTATGGAGGATGCCGACATGCCAGCTCGCAAGATCGGCGGCGAACAGCACGCCGCCGATCGCGATCGTCACGACGAGCGCGGGAGAAAGCCGGGTAAGCGGCTGTCGCGCGAGCGGTGCCAGCACCAGCAGCATCGGTGCCGCCAGCGCGAGACGCCAGAATCCCGCCGCGACCGGGCCGGTATCCGCAAGCCGCACGAACCACGGCCCGAATGCCAGGCAGAGATTGCTCGCCAGCATCGCCGCAAAGCCCAGGCGTTGCACGGCATGCTGCTGTGACGGCGCACTCGACGATTCGACTTGGTTCTCCATCGCAGCGCCCCTAGCGGGCGATCGCGCGAAAGTCGCCCCTCACGCGCGCGGCCCGACCAGCCAGCGCCTCCGCACCGATCATTGAAAAGGGAGCGGGCAAGCCCGCCCCCGATCACACGTCCAGGTTCGCGACGTTCAGCGCATTTTCCTGGATGAATTCGCGGCGCGGCTCGACCACGTCGCCCATCAGGCGGGTAAAGATCTCATCCGTCACGTCGGCCTGATCCAGCGTCACCTGCAGCAGCGAGCGGTTGGCGGGATCGAGCGTGGTTTCCCACAGCTGTTCGGCGTTCATCTCGCCCAGCCCCTTGTAGCGCGCGATCTTGAGACCGTGGCGGGCGACGGTGAAGATCGCCTCAAGCAATTCGCTCGGGCGGCTGACCGCGGTGCCTTTGGCGACGGCGGCGGGCGGCGCTGCTTCCTCGCCATCCCCCTCGTCCGCGTCCTCGACGGCGGCGGTACTGAGCTTCACCAGGCGCGAGACGTCGGCATAGCTTTCTGCCTGCTCGCTCGCCAGCTGGTGCAGCTTGCGCGCCTCCGCGGAGGCGACGAACGCCGCATCGACGATGTAGTGATCGGCGACGCCGCGCCACACGCGGCGCATCAGATAGCCGCCGTCCGCGGCGACCTCCGCGCTCCAATCGCCATCGGGATCGGCGCGGCCGGCCCATTCGGCGGCCCGCTTCGCGGCTTCGGGGCGGCCGCCATTCTCCAGCGCCGGATCGAGCGCACCGGTCAGCGCCAGCGCCTCGACCACCGCGGGCGGATAGCGGCGCGGCACATAGGTCATCAGCGTCCGCATGCGGCGCGCATGGTCGATCAGCGAGCGCAGATCCTGACCCGAGCGCGTGCCACCACTGGTTTCGAGCATCATCGAACCCACGCCGGCATCGACCAGATAGGCGTCGAGCGCAGCATTGTCCTTGAGGTAGACCTCCGACCGGCCCTTCGCGACCTTATAGAGCGGCGGCTGGGCGATATAGAGATGCCCCGCCTCGATGATCTGCGGCATCTGCCGGTAGAAGAAGGTCAGCAGCAAGGTGCGGATGTGCGCACCGTCCACGTCGGCGTCCGTCATGATGACGATCTTGTGATAGCGCAGCTTTTCCAAATTGAAATCGTCGCGGCCGATGCCGGTGCCCATCGCCTGGATCAGCGTGCCGACTTCCTTGGAAGACAGCATGCGATCGAAACGCGCGCGCTCCACGTTCAGGATCTTGCCCTTCAGCGGCAGGATCGCCTGGACGTTGCGGTCACGCCCCTGCTTCGCCGAGCCGCCGGCCGAATCACCCTCCACCAGGAATAGTTCGGACTTGGCGGGATCACGCTCCTGGCAGTCGGCGAGCTTTCCGGGGAGCGAGGCGATGTCCATCACGCCCTTGCGCCGCGTGAGTTCGCGCGCCTTCTTGGCAGCCTCGCGCGCCGCCGCGGCGTCGATCACCTTCTGGATGATCGCACGCGCGTTCGCCGGATTTTCCTCCAGCCATTCCGCCATCTTGTCGGACATCAGGCTTTCGAGCGGCTGGCGCACCTCGGACGAGACCAGCTTGTCCTTGGTCTGCGACGAGAATTTGGGGTCGGGCAGCTTGACCGAGACGATCGCGGTCAACCCCTCGCGCATGTCGTCGCCGGTGAGCGAGACCTTTTCCTTCTTCAGCAGCCCGGACTTTTCCGCATAGGCGTTGATCGTGCGGGTGAGCGCCGCGCGGAACGCCGCGAGGTGGGTACCGCCGTCACGCTGCGGGATGTTGTTCGTGAAGCAGAGGACATTCTCGTAATAGCTGTCGTTCCACTCCAGCGCGACATCGATGCCGACGCCGTCGCGCTCGGATGAGATTGCGATCGGATCCGGGAACAGCGGCGATTTGGCGCGATCGAGATATTTCACGAAGGCAGCGATGCCACCCTCATAATAGAGCTCATGCTCCACCCGCTCGGCGTGGCGCGCATCGACCAGCTTCAGCCGCACGCCCGAATTCAGAAAGGCCAGTTCGCGATAGCGATGCTCCAGCTTCTCGAAATCGAACTCGGTGACGTTCTTGAAGGTGTCATGGCTCGCCATGAAGGTGACGCGGGTGCCGCGCTTGCCGGCAGGCGCCGGGCCGACGACCTTGAGCGGCGCCACCGCATCGCCGCGCTGGAAGCGCATGAAATGCTCCTCACCATCACGCCAGATCGTGAGATCGAGGAAGTCGCTGAGCGCGTTGACCACCGACACGCCCACGCCGTGCAGGCCGCCCGACACCTTGTAGGCATTATCGTCGGACGTGTTCTCGAACTTACCGCCGGCGTGAAGCTGGGTCATGATGACCTCGGCCGCCGAAACGCCTTCCTCGGCATGAATCCCGGTGGGGATGCCGCGGCCATTATCCTCGACAGACACCGAACCGTCCGGGTTGAGGGTGATCAGCACCAGATCGCAATAACCGGCCAACGCCTCGTCGATCGCATTGTCCGAGACCTCGAACACCATATGATGCAGGCCTGAGCCGTCGTCGGTATCGCCGATGTACATGCCGGGACGCTTGCGCACCGCATCCAGGCCCTTGAGGACCTTGATCGAGTCAGCGCCATATTCGTTGGTGTTCGGTTCGCTTGCCATAGCAAGCATATAGGGAATCGGCGGACGGAACCCAAGCGAAATGGATGGTCGCCGCATGACCTCGGTGGGCGGCGCAACCGACAGCCCTATAGCCATTCCCGCCATCTATTGATAATCGCTCGCAGACCCCCTTTCCCACGAAAGCCCTGCTGCCCGTGCGCCTGGATGAACTGCCCCTCAAATCGCCCGCCCACATCGCATCGATAGAATGGACCGCGCTCGTGCCCGCGGAAGCCCGTCGGCTGCGCGAGTTAGGGTTCGACGAGGGCGTGGCGATTGAGACATTGCACAGCGGCAGCATCCTTGGCCGCGATCCGATCGCCTGCCGCGTGGGGCGGATGACGATCGCGCTGCGCCGCGCCGCGGCCTCCGCCATCATGGTGGAACCGGTATGAACCCGATGCCCCTGGTCGCGCTGGCGGGAAGCCCCAATGCCGGCAAGAGCGCGCTGTTCAACGCGCTGACCGGTGCGCGCCAGAAGGTTGCCAACTATCCCGGCGTCACCGTGGAGCGCCACAGCGGCCGGACCAGCCTGCCGGACGGGCGGCCGTTCGAGCTGGTTGACCTGCCCGGCGCCTACAGCCTCGATCCAGGCAGTCCGGACGAAGCGGTGACGCGCGACGTGCTGCTCGGCATGCAGGAAGGCGAGCGGCGGCCCGACGCGCTGCTGATCGTGGTCGACGCGGGCAATCTCGACCATCATCTCCGCTTCGCGCTGCAACTGATCGCGCTCGGCATTCCGGCGGTGCTTGCGCTCAACATGGTCGACATGGCCGAACGTGACGGGCTGGTGCTCGATGCCGAGGCGCTCGCGGCCGAACTCGGCATCCCAGTGATTCCGACAGTCGCGGTGCGCCGGCGCGGCATCGAAGAGGTCAAGGAGAAGCTCGCCGAGGCGCTTGCGCGCAAGCCGGTAGCACCGCCCGAGACGCAGGAACCGTTCGTGAAGGTCCAGCGCCGCGCCCGCGCGATCGCGCAGAAGGCGGTGATCTCCGAGCGGCCGGTTATGCGCGCAACCAACCGGATCGACGCGATCGCGCTCCATCCGATCGGCGGCCTCGCGCTGCTGCTGGTGCTGTTCTTCCTGATGTTCCAGGCGGTGTTCGCCTGGTCTGAAGCGCCGGTCGGCTGGATCGAGGGCGCACAGGAAGCGCTGCAGGGCTGGTTCACCGACCTGCTGCCGGACGGCTTCCTGCAATCGTTGGTGGTCGACGGCATCATCGCCGGTGTGGGAGCGGTGGTGGTGTTCCTGCCCCAGATCCTCATCCTGTTCCTGTTCATCCTGATCCTCGAAGCCTCGGGCTATATGGCCCGCGCCGCCTTCCTTATGGACCGGCTGATGGCGCGCGTCGGCCTCAACGGCCGCGCCTTCATTCCCCTGCTCTCCTCCTTCGCCTGCGCGATTCCCGGCATCATGGCGACGCGCACGATCGATGACCCCAAGCAGCGGCTGACGACGATCCTGATCGCACCGATGATGACCTGCGCCGCACGCCTGCCGGTCTATTCGGTGATCATCGGCGCGTTCATCCCGGCGCGCACGGTGGGCTGGGGCATCGGCCTGCAGGGGCTTGTGTGGTTCGGCCTCTATATCGCCGGCGTCGTCGGCGCGGTGCTGGTCGCCTTCATCTTCCGCAAGACGATCGCGAAATCGGCGAACAGCGGCTTCCTGATGGAATTGCCGCGCTACCAGATGCCGCGCATCGGCGACGTGCTGATCGGGCTGTGGCAGCGCGGCTATGTGTTCCTGCGCCGCGCCGGCACGATCATCATGGGCGTCACCGTCGCGCTGTGGGTGCTCTCCTCCTACCCGCAGGTGCCCGAGGGCAGCAGCATGAAGCAGAGCGAATATTCAATCGCCGGCCGAATCGCCTCCGGCCTCGAAGTCGTCGTGCGCCCGATCGGCTTCAATCATGAAATGGCGCTGGCGATCATCCCGGCGATGGCCGCACGCGAAGTCGCGGTCTCGGCACTCGCCACCGTCTATGCGATCGACGCGACCGACGAGGAGAAGGCGGAACAGTCGCTGGGCGAACGGCTTCAGCATGGCTGGTCGCTGCCGACTGCGCTCGCCTTCCTCGCCTGGTTCGTGTTCGCGCCGCAGTGCCTTTCCACGATTGCCGTCATCAGGCGCGAGACCAATGGCTGGAAATGGCCCGCCTTCGCCTTGGCATATCTGTTCGCGCTCGCTTATGTGGCAGCAGGCGCGACCTATTGGGGCGCGATCGCTCTCGGGCTTGGATAGAGAAAAGGACAGGACGTGGCAGGCAGCGTCAACAAGGTGATTCTGGTCGGCAATCTGGGGGCCGATCCGGAAGCCCGGTCGATGAACAATGGCGGCGAGGTGGTGAACTTCAACGTCGCGACGACCGAGCGCTGGAAGGACCGCGACGGCAACCAGCAGGAAAAGACCGAGTGGCACCGCGTCGTGATCTTCAACGAGAATCTCGGCCGGGTTGCCAAGCAATATCTGCGCAAGGGCTCGAGCGTCTATCTCGAAGGCCAGCTCCAGACCCGCAAATGGACCGACAATAACGGTCAGGACAAATATACGACCGAGGTGGTTCTCCAGCGCTTCCGCGGTGAGATGGTGCTGCTCGGCGGCCGCGACAGCGGCGGCGGCGGTGGTGGCGGCAGCGGCTGGGCCGAGGATGATCGCGGCGGCAGCGGCGGCGGTTATGGCGGCGGTCGCAGCGGCGGTGGTGGTTATGGCAGCGGTGGCGGCGGCGGTGACTTCGGCCGTGGCGGCGGTGGCGGTGGCGACTTCGGTCGCGGCGGTGGCGGTGGCGGCAGCCGCGGTGGCGGTGCGCCCGCTGGCGGCTCCCGCCCGTTTGACGACGATCTCGACGACGACGTGCCGTTCTGATCGGAATGACACGAAGGCCCGGCGATCCGCCGGGCCTTATTTTTTCATCTTGTCCTTCAGGGCCTTGAGCGCGCCGAACGGCCCGACATCGCTGCCATCCGAAACGCCGGCCTCGCTCAGCGCCTGATCGGCGTTCGGGCTGCGCGGCCAGGGATCGAGCGCGAGAGCCAGCGTTTCGGCCACCGCCTCTCCCAGATCGATCGCACCATTCTCGATCGGCACCGTGTCGCAATCGGCTTCGCTCAGTTCGATCTCTTCCGCCTCTGGATCGAAATCCTCGACGAAGCGCAGCACGAACGGCTCGTCGATCTTGGCTGGCACCGGCTCGCTGGTGACGACGCAGCTCTGGACCACCTGCGCAGAGACCCGGCCTTCGGCGTAGATGCCGTCGGCGCGACGCTGCAGCCGCGCGCTTGCCGACAGGCGATCGATCGCGACGATCGCGAAGCGCTTCGCCAGCGCCGCGCGCTCCGCTTCATCCGCCTCGATCGAAACCTCGCGGGTGCGATCGCCGATTTCGCCGACGGGCCAGGTGCGCGAAAATTCGGGCGTCATGCCGGCAACTCCCCTTCCAGCAGCGATGTCAGCGGCAGTTCCGCCAACGCCGCGTCGAACGCGCGCAGCCGCAGCTCGACATGCGCAAGCGCGGCCGGCGCCGGCGCGATGCCGCGATAGAGGTTGCGGACCAGCGCGGCGCCGAAATCGCCGTCACCGCGCAGCCCCGCGCGGTAGGCACCCAGCCGGCCGCCGAGCACGCCCATCATGTTGCCGATCTTCTTGCCGACGACGATGTCGCCGATGCCGATTTCTCGCAACTGTCCGTCCATGTCGTCAACGAACGCCTCGGTCAGCAGCGAGGAGGCGGGGATCGCCTCGGGCTCGCGTTCCATCCGGATCAAGGTGAGCGCCAGGATTGCCGCCACCATGTCGAACCGGCCGTCGAGGCTGTCGGCGACGCCGCCTTGCAGATACCAGTGCGGCTGGCGCGCACGCGCCACCACTGCCGCATAGAGCGGCGCCAATGCCGCGCGATCCTCGGTGCGGCCCAGCAGCCGCGACAGCAAACCCATTCTCGTCTCGTCTTCCTTGCCTGGCGGCGCCCTTGTTTGCCGCTGCCGACCGGCATATTGAGGCAGAGTTGCGCCCATGCAATGGCCATGCGCGCGCTGGAGTGTTGCGGGTTGCGAATGCCGGGAGAGTTTTCAATGAGCGTTACGATGCGGCGGGTGGCGATGATCGCCTGCACGGCCGCGATCCTGGCATCGACGTCGGCCTGCAGCCGCGTGCGGACGCATCAGGGCTTCATCCTCGATCCGGTGCTGGTCAGTTCGATCCAGCCGGGCCTGGACAATCGCGCCTCGGTGGAGCGGACGCTGGGTCGGCCGACCTTCATGGGCCAGTTCAACACCGGCGAATATTATTATTTCTCGCGCCAGTCGCGCCAACTCGCCTTTGCCGAGCCGAAGCCGGTCAACCAGACCGTGCTCAAGGTCACGTTCGACAAGAACGACGTCGTCGCCACGGTGCAGGAAACCGGGCTCGACAAGGTCGTCTCAATCTCGCCCGACGGCAGCAAGACGCCGACGCTGGGCCGCGAGAAGAGCTTCTTCGAAGAGATCTTCGGCAATATCGGCCAGGTCGGCGCGGTCGGTCAGGGCGGCAGCACCGCCGACAATCCGAACTAAAACCTGCCTCCCCTCCCGCGCAGTGCAGGAGGGGAGCAAGCATCGGATCAGGATTTCGGGAAGGTCGCCGCACAGGCCCTTCCCATCCCCTCCCGCGCGCGAGAGGGGCGCTTCGTTCAGTCGAACAGCGAGGAGACGGAGCTTTCGTCGGCGATGCGCTTGATCGCCTCGGCGAGCAGCGGCGCAATCGGCAGATGGCGAATCTTCTTCGCGTCGCGCACCGCATCGGGTGGTGCGATCGAATCGGTGATCACCAGTTCGAGCAGCGCCGAACCCTCGACGCGCGCCACGGCACCGCCCGAGAGCACGCCATGGCTGACATAGGCGACCACTTCCTCGGCACCGGCTTCCTTCAGCGCCGCGGCGGCGTTGCACAAGGTGCCCGCTGAATCGACGATATCGTCGATGAGGATGCAGAAGCGGCCGGCGACATCGCCGATGATGTTCATCACTTCCGATTCACCGGCGCGCTCACGGCGCTTGTCGACGATCGAAAGCGGCGCGTTGTTGAGGCGCTTGGCGAGCGCACGCGCGCGCACCACGCCGCCGACGTCGGGCGAGACCACCATCAGGTTGCGATCCCCGAAACGAGCCTGGATGTCGGCCGACATCACCGGCGCGGCATAGAGATTGTCGGTCGGGATGTCGAAGAAGCCCTGGATCTGGCCTGCGTGCAGATCCATCGAGAGCACGCGGTGCGCGCCGGCGACGGTGATCAGGTTGGCTACCAGCTTGGCGGAGATCGGCGTACGCGGGCCCGGCTTCCGATCCTGCCGGGCATAGCCGAAATAGGGCACCACCGCGGTGATCCGCTTGGCCGATGCGCGGCGCAGCGCATCGATGCAGATCAGCAACTCCATCAGATTGTCGTTGGTGGGGAAGCAGGTGGACTGGATTACGAACACGTCCTCACCGCGGACATTTTCGTGAATCTCGACGAACACTTCTTCGTCGGCGAAACGACGAACGCTGGCGTCGGTGAGCGGAATTTCCAGATAGTCAGCGATCTCTCGCGCCAGCGCCAGGTTGGAATTGCCGGCCAGCAGCTTCATCGATTTGCGTCCCCACGGATACTCTATGCGAGCCCCGCCCTTAGCGGCGCAGACCCCACAGGGAAAGGGCGGTTGACTCGTATAGGCCGCGATCGATCCAATCTTGCCGCGCTTTTTCCGCACAGCGGCGTTTCCGTCGGCGGGAGAATCGCTCTAAGCGGCAGCAATGACGATCACGACGCGCTTCGCACCCTCCCCCACCGGCACATTGCACGTCGGCAATATCCGCACGGCGCTGCACAATTGGCTGTGGGCGCATAAATATGGCGGCCGCTTCCTGCTGCGCATCGACGACACCGATGCGGAGCGCTCGAAAGAGTCGTTCGTGGCCGGGATTCGCACCGATCTCGCCTGGCTGGGGCTGACGGCGGACGGCGAGACGCGACAGTCCGCACGCTTCCCGCTTTATGAAGCGCGGTTCGAGGCGCTGCGGCAGGCAGGCCGTGTCTATCCGGCCTATGAGACCGCGCAGGAACTGGATCTGAAGCGCAAGGTGCTGCTCGGCCGCGGGCTGCCGCCAGTCTATGATCGTGCCGCGCTCGCGCTGACCGACGCGGATCGCGCCGCGCTGGAGGTGGAGGGGCGCCGCCCGCACTGGCGCTTCCGGCTCGATCATGACGCGCCAATCGCCTGGCATGACCTGATTCGCGGCGACCAGCGTTTCGATCCGCGGACGATGTCCGACCCCGTCATCCGCCGCGCCGACGGATCGTGGCTCTATATGCTCCCCTCCGCGATCGACGATGTCGACATGGGCATCACCCATGTCGTGCGCGGCGAAGATCATGTCTCCAACACCGCCGCGCAAATCCAGATGTTCGCGGCGCTTGGCGCGCCCGCGCCCGCATTCGCGCATGAGGCGCTGCTGGTCGGCAGCGAGGGCAAGCTTTCCAAGCGACTCGGCTCGCTCGGCGTCGAGGCGTTCCGCGAGGCGGGGTACGAGCCCGCCGCGATCGCCGCCCTGCTCGCGCGGATCGGCACCAGCCAGCCGGTCGAGCCGATCGCCGACATCCGCCTGCTCGCCGCAGGCTTCGACTTCGGACATTTCGGCCGCGCGCCAGCGCGGTTCGACGAGGCCGAACTCGCCCAGTTCAACGCCCGCATCGTCCACCAGCTCGATCATGCGGCGGTGGCGGACCGGCTGCCCGCCGGCATCGACGCCGCCGGGTGGAAGGCGATCCGCCCCAATCTGAGCACCGTGCGCGAGGCAGCAGACTGGTGGCAGGTCGTTGAAGGCCCAATAGAGGCACCGGCCTTCTCCGCCGAGGATGCTGCCTTTCTAAGCGCCGCCGCCGATGCCGCGGCGACGCTCGACTGGTCCACCGATCCGTGGCGTGCGCTGACCGATTCGCTGAAGGCCGCAACCGGCCGCAAGGGCAAGACACTGTTCCTGCCGCTGCGCCAGGCACTCACCGGTCGCGACCACGGGCCTGACATGGCAGCACTGCTGCCGCTGATCGGCCGGGATCGCGCGATCCCGAGGCTTCGCGCCGCCGGCTGAGGCAGTTGCGGGGCATCGTGCCGGATTAGCGGCGCTGTCAAGTAATGTTGTCACATTACATCTCGACATCATTAAGTAATGATGTAACATCCCAGTCATTCGGCGCACGAAGAGCGCCGTGGGGATGGAGGATGTTATGACTGCAGACGGATTCCTGACCAACAAACGGCGATCCCCGGTGTCGATGGGGGCCGCCATCGCCATCCAGGGCGTTGTGCTTGCGGGTCTGCTGACGATGGCCGCCCCGACGATCACCGATAAGGTGCCGACCGTGATGGAGGTGTTCAACGTCGATCAACCGACACCGCCCGATCCGATCGAGCCGGTCCAGCCGCAGCCGAAGGCGCCGACTTCGCAACCGACAACGCCGGATCGCATCATCGATGCGCCGACACTGGATCCAGTCATCATCACGGATCTGGCCCCTCTGACGCCGATCCCGCCCGGCCCGATTGTCGGCACTGGCACGGAGCCTTTCGTCCCGCCGTCCCCGCTCCCCACGCCCAAGCCGGTGATGGTCGATGCGATGGTCGATCCGCGCTACGCCCCCGCGCTGCAGCCTGACTATCCGGGTGCCGAGCAGCGCGCGCAGATTGAAGGAAAGGCGACCGTGCGGGTGCTGATCGGCACTGATGGCCGGGTGAAGGCGGTGGAACTGGTCTCTGCCGATCGCCCCGGCTTCTTCAAGGCGACCGAGCAGCAGGCGCTCAAGCGGTGGCGGTTCAAGCCGGCCACGCGTGATGGTGTCGCGGTGGAAAGCTGGAAGCAGATGACGGTTCATTTCCGTCTGGAAAGCTGATCATGTGAGCGGGTCAGGCGCCGGGCTGGCGCTTGGCCCGTACAGGGCCTATCTTATGGACATGGCTTTTCTCCCGCGTCCTGCTTCGCCCAAGGGCTTCTTCGCCGACATCAAGGGCGTGTTCTTTTCCCGTCACCGGCACGGGTTGCTCTTTGCGGCGGCGTCGATCGTCACGACGGTCGTTATCGCGACGCTCTTTCTCGGCGATTTCAAGCATGAGAAGCCGTGGAAGCGCGACGTGCAATATGTCGAGAGCTGGGAAGCCGATCGCAGCGACGCGATCATCAAGGCGCAGCAGAAGATCGATCAGGCCAAGCGTGACCTCGCCGAGGGCGAGCGCGAGATCAAGCGGATCGAGCAGCGCGACCAATACAAGAAGCTTCAAAAAGAGATGCAGTCGATCGGCATCGGCCGCGCCGACTGAGTCGCGGTCGCAGGGGTGACGGGGGCAGCGCCTCTTTCCGGCGGATTCGTCGAACAGCCGGCGGTGGACGACCGATATATGGCGGCCGCTGCCGCACTGGGGCGCCGCGGCCGCGGGCAGACCGCGCCCAACCCCAATGTCGGATGCCTGATCGTTAATGATGGCGTGGTCGTCGGCCGTGGCTGGTGCCAGCCGGGCGGACGACCGCATGCCGAAGCGATGGCGCTCGCCGAAGCGGGGGAACGCGCCCGCGGCGCCACCGTCTATTCCACATTGGAGCCTTGCGCGCATGACAGCCCGCGCGGCCCGCATTGTTCGGGCCTGCTCGTCGCCGCCGGCGTCGGGCGTGTCGTCTCGGGCCTGCGCGATCCCGATCCGCGCACCGATGGCAAGGGCCATGCGCGACTCGAGGCCGCGGGCATTCCCACCCGCTTCGGCGGCGCGAAGGACGCCTGCCGGCGATCGATGGAGGGTTTTCTCACCCGCCGCCGCCACGGGCGCCCGTACGTCACATTGAAGCTCGCCACCTCGCTCGACGGCTGCATCGCGATGGCTGATGGCGAGAGCCGTTGGATCACCGGCGCCGCCGCGCGCGCGCATGGCCACCTCCAGCGCGCGCTGAACGAGGCGATCCTCGTCGGCCGCGGCACGCTCGAAACCGACGTGCCGCGACTCGATGTCCGCCTGCCCGGCCTCGAACCGCGCAGCCCGCGCCGGCTGGTGCTAACCCGCGGCGCCGCGCCCGGGGGCTGGGCCGCAATCGCCGCGCCCCACGCTATCGCCACGCTGGAACGCGTCGACCATCTGCTGGTCGAAGGCGGCGCGGGTGCCGCCGCAGCCTTTCTCGCCGCCGACATGGTCGACCGGCTGCTGCTCTACCGCGCGCCGATCCTGATCGGCGGCGGTGGTCGTCATGCGCTTGGTGACATAGGCCTCGCCCGCCTTGCCGATGCGCATGGCCGCTGGCGGCTGGCCGATACGCGGATGCTTGGCAGCGACCGGCTTGAGGTCTACGAGCGCGCGCTGGAGCAGGATTGAATGTTCACCGGGATCATTACCGACGTCGGCACGATCGACAGCGTCGAACAGCGGGGAGACCTGCGCGCGACGATCCGCACCGCCTTCGACACCGGCACTGTCGACCTCGGCGCCTCGATCGCCTGTTCGGGGGCCTGCCTGACCGTGGTCGACAAGGGCGCGGGCTGGTTCGCGGTCGATCTCTCCGCCGAGACCGTTGCGCGTACCGCGCCCGGCCGCTGGCAGGCCGGCGAACGGCTCAACCTCGAACGCGCGATGAAGCTGGGCGACGAGTTGGGCGGCCATATCGTCGCCGGCCATGTCGATGGCATCGGCACCGTCGCCGCGATCGAGCCGCAAGGCGATTCGCTCCGCATCACCATCAGCACCGATCGGTCGCTGGCGCCCTATCTGGCGTCCAAGGGCTCGGTCGCGCTCGACGGCATCTCGCTCACCGTCAACACCGTCGAAGACAGCCCCGAGGCGGTCGTGTTCGGCATCAACATCATCCCCCACACGGCAGCGGTAACCACCTTCGGCCAGCTCGACGCCGGAGACGCCGTCCACATCGAGATCGATATTCTCGCCCGCTATCTGGGCCGCATGGAGCAGGTTCGTCATGTCTTCCAATCTTGAACCGGCGCGGCTGCGCCACGGCTTTCTCTCCAGCCCGGAAGAGATCATCGACGAGGCGCGCAACGGCCGCATGTTCATCCTCGTCGACGATGAGGATCGCGAGAATGAAGGTGACCTCGTCATCCCCGCGCAGATGGCGACGCCCGATGCGATCAATTTCATGGCGACGCATGGCCGCGGCCTGATCTGCCTCGCGCTCTCGAAAGAGCGGGTCGACCAACTCGGCCTGCCGCTGATGAGCCGCAACAACGGCACCCGGCATGAGACGGCCTTCACCATCTCGATCGAGGCCAAGGATGGTGTTTCCACCGGCATTTCGGCGGCCGACCGTGCGCGCACCGTCGCCGTCGCGATCGACGCGTCGAAGGGCCCCGAGAACATCGTCACCCCGGGCCATGTCTTCCCGCTCGTCGCCAAGCCCGGCGGCGTGCTCGTCCGCGCCGGCCATACCGAAGCGGCGGTGGACGTGTCGCGCCTCGCCGGGCTCAACCCGTCGGGCGTAATCTGCGAGGTGATGAACGACGATGGCACGATGGCGCGCCTCGACGATCTCGTCGCCTTCGCGCAGCGCCACAACCTGAAGATCGGCACGATCCGCGATCTCATCGCCTATCGCCGCCGCTACGATCACGACATCGAGAAGGTCTCCGAGGCCCCGTTCCAAAGCCGGTTCGGCGGCGACTGGCGGGTGATCTGCTACCGCAACAAGGCGCTCGGCACCGAGTCGCTGGCCCTCGTGAAGGGCCGGCTCGATACCTCCACGCCAACCCTCGTCCGCATGCATCAGCTGAACCTGTTCGGCGATACGCTGGGCGAGCTCAGCGGCCGCAGCGGTCTGCTCGAAGGCGCGATGAAGATCATCGGCGAGGAAGGCGAAGGCGTCGTCGTTCTGATCAACCGGAACGTGCCTAACATGTTCAGCCGCATCATCGCCGCACGATCTGGGTCGGAGAGCGACATGCACGAACTGCGCGACTATGGCATCGGCGCGCAGATCCTGGCCGAGCTCGGCATCCACGACATGATCCTGCTCACCAACGCGCAGCACACGCTCGTCGCGCTCGCCGGCTACGGCCTCAACATCGTCGGCGAACGGCCGATTCCCACCGCCGGAAAGGCCGATTGATGGCACGTTTTCTGATTGTCGAAGCCCGCTTTTACGACCACCTCAACGACCTGCTGCTCGAAGGCGCGCGCACCGCGCTCGAGGATGCCGGCCATTCGCACGAGACGGTGACCGTTCCCGGCGCGCTCGAGATCCCGGCCGCGGTAGCGCTGGCCGCGGAAACTGGCCGCTATGACGGCTTCGTCGCGATCGGCGTGGTGATCCGCGGCGAGACCTATCATTTCGAAGTCGTCTCCAACGAAAGCGCACGCGGGCTGATGGCGCTGACGATGGACGGCATCCCGATCGGCAACGGCATTCTGACGGTGGAGAATGAGGCGCAGGCGCTCACCCGCGCCAAGCGCACCGAAAAGGACAAGGGTGGCGAGGCCGCCAAGGCCGCGGTCGCAATGCTGGAACTGAAGGGCCGGTTCGGGGGCTGAGCCCCCCGCCGCAACGGCAAGACATTCGAGCGTCGGCCCGGCCGACGCTCGACTGCTTATTTCTTCCGCCCGAAATCCACGGTGACGACGTTGGAGCCGTCCTCGCTGGTGATCGCCACTGCGTCGTTCTGCGGCGCATCGGGCGCGTCGTCGATATCGTCGGCGGCCTGCGCCTGGAACTGCAGCGCGAAATTCACCGCCGGATCGACGAAGCCGGTGACCGCTGCGAACGGGATCAGCAGCTTGGCCGGCATCTGGTTGAAGCTCAGCCCCACTTCGAATCGGTCCTCGCTGACGCGCAGATCCCAGAACTTGTTCTGGAGCACGATCGTCATCTCGTCGGGGAAGCGTTCCAGCAGATGCTTGGGAATCTCCACGCCGATGCCGCGCGTCTTGAAGGTGATGTAGAAATGGTGGGCGCCGGGCAGGCCGCCCTCGGCTTCCACCTGGCCAAGCACGCGGCCGACCACGGCGCGGAGGGCCTCCTGCACGATTTCGTCGTACGGGATCAGGCTGTCGGGCGGGGTGTCAGTCATCGGGGCGACTCGTGACGTGTGTGACGCCGGGGGTCAAGATGCGTTGCGCCATCCTTGTCGATCGCTATAGGCCCTTCGCCATGAGGACGGGCTCGGTTCAGCGCAGCACAAAGGAAACGTCGATCGCGGTCGAGCTCAATCTCGACGGCACCGGCGTCTATGAAATCGCGACAGGCATTGGCTTTCTCGACCATATGCTCGAGCAGCTTTCGCGCCATTCGCTGATCGATATCAAGCTGAAGGCCGAGGGCGACCTTCATATCGACCAGCATCACACCACCGAAGATAGCGGCATCGCGATCGGCGAGGCGTTCAGCCAGGCGCTGGGCGACCGCAAGGGGATCACCCGCTACGGCACCGCCTATGCGCCGATGGACGAAACGCTGACCCGAGTCGCGGTCGACATTTCCGGCCGCCCCTATCTCGTTTGGAAGACCGAGTTCAGCCAGCCGCGCCTCGGCGAGATGGATTGCGAGCTGTTCGAGCACTGGTTCCACAGCTTCGCGGGTTCGGCGGGCGTCACGCTTCATTGCGAGACGCTGTACGGGCGCAACAATCACCATATCGTCGAAAGCGCGTTCAAGGCGCTGGCGCGGGCGCTGCGCCAGGCGGTGGAGATCGATCCGCGCAAGGCCGATTCGATTCCCTCCACCAAAGGCGTGCTGGGGGGCGCGGCGAGCGGTGGCTGATCGCGTCGCGCTGATCGACTATGGGGCGGGCAATCTTCACTCCGTCCACAACGCCCTGAAGGCGGCGGGCGCTACCGATATCGCCGTCACCGCCGATCCCGACCTGGTCCGCACCGCCGACCGCATCGTCCTCCCAGGCGTCGGCGCCTTCGCGCATTGCCGCGACTCGCTGTGGGCGATCCCCGGCATGGTCGAGGCGCTGGACCAGGCGGTGCGCGGCGTTGGCCGGCCGTTCCTCGGTATCTGCGTCGGCATGCAATTGCTCGCGGAAACCGGTGAGGAGCATGGCAGCCATGCCGGGCTCGGCTGGATCCCCGGCACCGTCGCGCTGCTGACGCCTCAGGATGCGGCGCTCAAGGTGCCGCACATGGGCTGGAACGACGTGACGCCCACCGCCGATCACCCGCTGATCGCGGCGGGCGAGGCCTATTTCCTCCATTCCTACGCCTTCGCCGGCGCCGACGTGCTGGCGCGGACCGACCATGGCGGCCCCGTGACCGCCGCGATCGGCCGCGACACGATCGTCGGCGTCCAGTTCCACCCCGAGAAGAGCCAGGCCTATGGCCTCGCCTTCCTCAAGCGTTTCCTGGATTGGCGGCCATGAGCCTGATCATTTTCCCCGCGATCGACCTCAAGGGCGGACAGGTCGTCCGCCTTGCGGAGGGCGATATGGACCGCGCCACCGTTTATGGTGACGATCCCGCGGCGCAGGCGCACGCCTTTGCCGCGCAAGGTGCGGATCATCTCCATGTCGTCGATCTCGACGGCGCCTTCGCCGGCCGCGCCGTCAATGCCGGCGCGGTGGAATCGATCGTTGCGGCCTTCCCCGGCAAGGTGCAGCTCGGCGGCGGGATTCGGGATATGGCCGCGGCGGATCGCTGGTTCGGCCTCGGCGTTGCACGGATCGTGATCGGCACCGCGGCACTGGAGGATCCCGATTTCGTGCGCAGCGCAGCGCGCTCCTTTCCGGGCGCGGTCGTCGTCGCGGTCGATGCGCGCGACGGGCTGGTCGCGACGCGCGGCTGGGCCGATGTCTCCACCGTCCGCGTCGAGGAAATGGCGCAGCGCTTCGAGGATGCCGGGGTCGCCGCGCTGCTCTTCACCGATGTCGGCCGTGACGGGCTGCTCAAGGGCTGCAACGTCAAGGCGACGGTCGACCTCGCGCTGGCGAGCAGCATACCCGTGATCGCCAGCGGCGGAGTCGCCGGGATCGAGGATATCCGCTTGCTGGCGCTCCACGCGGCGGATGGCATCGAGGGCGTGATCACCGGCCGGGCGCTCTATGACGGGCGGCTGGACCTCGGCACCGCGCTGATGGCGGCGGCATAATCCGGCGATGACCGTCCGCGCGCGCGTCATCCCCTGCCTCGACGTCGCCAATGGCCGCGTCGTCAAGGGCGTCAACTTCGTCGATCTCGCCGATGCCGGCGATCCGGTGGAGCAGGCCCAGGCCTATGACGCCGCGGGCGCCGACGAACTCTGCTTCCTCGACATCACCGCCAGCCATGAGGCGCGCGGCACCATCCTTGACGTCGTCCGGCGCACCGCCGCGGTCTGCTTCATGCCGCTGACCGTCGGCGGCGGCGTACGTTCCGCCGAGGATGCGCGCGCGCTGCTGCTCGCGGGTGCGGACAAGGTCGCGGTCAACAGCGCCGCGGTCGCCCGGCCCGAACTGGTCGACGACATCGCGCAGCGCTTCGGCAGCCAGTGCGTCGTCGGCTCGGTCGACGCGCGGCGCACGGGCGATGGCTGGGAAGTGTTCACCCATGGCGGCCGCCGCGCGACCGGGATCGACGCGATCGCCCACGCCGTCCGCCTCGCGGAACTGGGCGCGGGCGAACTGCTCGTCACCTCGATGGACCGCGACGGCACGCGCGACGGCTATGATCTCGAGTTGATCCGCACGATTGCCGACCGCGTCTCGGTGCCTGTCGTCGCCAGCGGCGGCGTCGGCTCGCTCGATCATCTCGTCGAGGGCGTGCGCGAAGGCCATGCCAGCGCGGTGCTTGCCGCCTCGATCTTCCACTTCGGCCAGGCCAGTATCGCCGATGCCCATCGCGCGATGGCGGCGGCGGGCGTACCGGTGCGCCGGACGGTCACGGGCTGAGCGCGATGAGCGACACGATCGACCGGCTGACCCGCATCATTGCCGAGCGCCGCTGCGCCGATCCCTCGACCTCCTATGTCGCCAAACTGACAGCGCGCGGCCGCGCCAAGATCGCGCAGAAGGTAGGCGAGGAAGCGGTGGAAACGGTGATCGCGGCGATGGCCGGGGACCGCGCGGAGGCAACGTCCGAAGCCGCCGACCTCCTTTTCCACCTCGCCATCTTGCTGGCGGACATGGATCTCAGCTTCGCCGACATATTTGCCGAACTCGACCGCCGCGATGGCGTGTCGGGCTTGGCGGAGAAGGCCGCGCGCCCACCGGAATAATCGCGAGAGGATGCAGGACGATGCCGATCGACGCCACCTTGCCCTATGACGACAGCAATATCTTCGCGCGCATCCTGCGCCGCGAGATCCCCTGCACCAAGGTGTACGAGGATGATTATGCACTGGCGTTCAACGACATCAATCCGCAGGCGCCGCACCACGTCCTCGTGATTCCCACCGGCCGCTACGTCTCGTGGGACGATTTCAGCGCCAATGCGTCCGACGCCGAGATCAGCGGCTTTATCCGCGCGGTCGGCGCGGTCGCGAGGGCGGCGGGGCTGGTCGAGCCAGGCTATCGCTTGCTCGCCAATGTCGGTGGTGACGCGCACCAGGAAGTGCCGCACCTCCACGTCCACATCTTCGGCGGCCGCCCCCTCGGCCCGATGCTGGCACGGTAAATCCCCCTCCCGCGAGCGGGGAAGCTACGCGAACGCCGCCGCCGATTTCAGCCGCGTGTAGGCCGCGATCACTTCGCCCAACTGCCGTTCATGGCTTCGATCCCCACCATTGCGGTCGGGGTGATAGCGCCGCACCAGATCGGCGTAGCGCTGGCGCAGCGCGCGGCGGTCTGCATCGTGCTCCAGGCCCAGTGTCTTGAGGTCACGGCGATTCTCGCCCGAGAGCGGGCGGCCGTCAGCGCGATCCGGCTCGGGCGCGGCGCGGCGGAAGCGGGCGCCGATGGCATCGAGTGGATCCGAGAAATCGGCCCATCGCGGCGGACGGTCCGCACCGCCATTGGCGGAAAAGGCACGCGTCTCGCGTTCCCAGCCGCCGAACGGCGTCTGCGCGTCTGCGATCTCCTCCGGGCTCATCCCCGCGAAGAAATTGTAGCTCGCGTTGAAGGCGCGGACATGGTCGAGGCACAGCCAGCGATAGGCGCCGGGGCCATCGAAGCCTGAGGTCGATCCGCCCTCGGGCGGCGCGCGGAATTCGCCCGGCTGCTCACAGCCGGGTGCCGCGCAGCCATGCGCGTTGCCGCCCACCCGTCCATGAAAACGGGCGTTGGGCCTATCTTTCCTGATGCGTTCGCGTTCCGCCACCGCGGCTCCCCAAATCGTGCAAACCCCGTATATAGGGTGGATGGAGAGTGAACCCAAAGGCCCAGTCGCCGCCGAGATCGAGGCGCGGCTTATCGCAGCACTGTCGCCCACCCGTTTGGCGGTGATCGACGACAGCGACAAACATCGCGGCCATGCCGGGCATGACGCCCGCGGCGAATCGCATTTCACCGTCGAGATCGAAGCGGAGGCCTTTGCCGGGCAGAACCGCGTCGGGCGCCAACGGCTGGTCAACCGCGCGCTTGCCGAACTGCTGACGGAGCGTGTCCATGCGCTGGCGATTCGCGCCACCGCCCCCGGCGAGGCGGCATGATCTACCGGCTGTGGTACTGGCCCTCGATCCCGGGACGCGGCGAATTCGTGCGTTTGCCGCTGGAAGCCGCCGGCATCGCCTACGAGGATTGCGCGCGCGAACAGGGCGTCAGCGCGATGATCGCCGACATGGGATCGCGCAAGCGGCGCGGCCCCTTTGCCCCGCCCTATCTGGTGCTGCCGGACGATCGCGCGATCGCGCAGACCAGCAACATCCTGCTCTATCTGGGCGAAGCCCATGATCTCGCGCCCGCGGATCCGGCGGACCGGCTGTGGGTGCATCAGGTGCAGCTCACCGTCGCGGACATGATCGCCGAGGTGCACCAGGCGCATCATCCCGTCGGCGTCGGCGCCTATTATGAGCAGCAGAAAAGCGAGGCTGCGCGCTTCGCCACGGAATTCCGCGCGCAGCGCATGCCCAAATATCTTGGCTGGTTCGAAAAGGCGCTGGGCGAGGCGGAGTGGTTCGGCGGCGCGACATGGAGCTACGCCGACTGCTCGTTGTTCCAACTCATCGAGGGGCTGCGCTACATGTTTCCCGATCGCATGATGGCGCTGGAGCCCCGCATTCCGGCGCTGATCGCGCTGCACGATCGCGTCGCCGAACTGCCCGGCGTCGCCGCCTATGGCGAGAGCAAGCGCCGAACGCAGTTCAATGAGGACGGCATCTTCCGGCACTATCCCGAACTGGACGGCGCCGAATGACGGCGGCCATCCCGGGCATCACGCTCAACCGCGTCGCCTTGCCGACCGGCGTCGAACTGGAGGTCGCGACCGGTGGCGATCCGTCGAACCCGGCGATCATCTTCCTCCACGGATTCCCCGAGTCGCATCGCACCTGGCGCAGGATTCTGCCGGATCTTGCGCGCGACCATCATGTCATCGCCCCCGACCAGCGCGGCTTCGGCGGCTCCTCCAAGCCGCAGGACGTCGCGGACTACAGCATCGACAAGATCCTGGCGGACCTGATCGCGCTGGCCGACGCCCTGGGCATCGGCCGCTTCACATTGGTCGGCCATGACTGGGGCGGTGCCGTCGCCTGGACCGCGGCGCTCGCCCGCCCCGATCGCGTCGCCCGGCTGGTGATCCTCAATGCGCCGCATCCGCTCGTCTTCCAGCGCTCCCTGATCGAAGACCCCGCGCAGCGCGAGGCGAGCCAATATATCCGTCTGTTCCGCACGCCGGGCATCGAGGCGCAGTTCGAACGCGCCGGCGTCGAAACCTTTTTCGATCGCGTCTTCGCGATGCACGCCGCCCCGGAAACCATCGGCGACGAGCGTCAGGTCTATCTCGACCAATGGGCCCAGCCCGGCGCGATGACCGCGATGCTCAATTGGTATCGCGCGTCGCAGATCGTGGTGCCGGCGATCGGTGCCGATGCCGACCGCCCTGACTGGATCGACCGCCCCTTCCCGGTGCTGCGCATGCCGGTGTTGGTGATCTGGGCGCTGGGCGACCGCGCGCTGCTCCCCTGCCAGATCCAGGGATTGCCGCCGCTGGTGGAGGATCTCGGCGTGATCACGGTGCAGGGCGGCCATTTCGTCCCGTGGGAACGGCCCGACGCGGTGATCGAGGCGCTGCGGGACTGGCTGGGGAGTGGCGAGGCGGAGTGATTTCCGGCCCTCAGCCGCCCAGCCACTCCAGCCAGAAACCATGTGCATGCGCGTGCCCCAGCAGCACCGGTGCGCCGTCCCCCGGCCATGATCGCACCACCAGATCGTGCCGGTTGAGCGTGCGATCCGCCTCCAGCGTCACCCAGCCCAGCGGCCGGTCCGCGGTCGCCTTCGCGCCCCCCGCCGCCATCGCCGCCGCGATCCGCGCCTGCCCGTCCGCCGGCAGATATTGCCAGACGATCGAATGCATCAGCACCCGCATCGTGCCGGTCGCCTGCGGCCGGGCGAGCGCGGCCTCCACCCAGTCGGCGGCATCGCCCTGGACGAGGTCGACCGGCCGCTCCCGGATCATGCCGATCGCCCGCGAAACGCGGTCGAAGCGGATGCGGTGGTCGGCCCAAATATAGGCGAGCAGCCGGCGTTCGGCGCCCGGCGCGGTCGCATCGATCGGGCGGATGTCGACACCGCGGGCCGAATCGACGCGCACATCGGCCGCGGGCGGCGGCGACCCGCGCCAGTCCGGGCGGATCAGCACCGGCGATCCCGCCGGCCCTGCGCGCACGCCGCCGAGGTCGAAGGCGAAGCGATCGATCAACAGGTTCAGCCCGGCGCTCGACCCGATCTCCAGCAGTTCGAAAGGCAGGCCGAAGCGCGCGGCGAGCACAAGCAGGCCCGACATCAAACCGGCGGAGCGCCCCGGTTCGTTGGTCTGCGGTGGGCTGTCCAGCCAGGCGGTCAGTTCGGCATCATGGGCGTGCACTATAGTGCACAGGGCAGACCCAAGCTGTGCAGTTTCCTGCACCACCCCCGCGAACAGCGCATCCAACGCCGGCGCGCGACCATCGCGCCACAAGGCATGGAAGCCCGCGACAGCGCGCAATGCAAGCCCATCCGCGATCGGCGCGCCCGCCCAGCCGAGAATCGCCCGGCCGAATTGGCTGCTGTCTTCGATGGCGAGGGCAATGCCGCGGCACAGGCGCGCCGTGATCGGCGCGTCGTTGGCGTCACAATATTGCGCCTGAACCTCGAAGGCCGCACGATTCGCGTGTTCGTCTGCCATGGCCTCGGTTGCACATGGGGAGCCCCCCAAGTAAAGCGCCGCGATCATGGCTGGACCCCTCGTAATCGCCATCCCCAAAGGCCGCATCCTCAAGGAGGCGCTACCCCTGCTCGCGCGCGCCGGCATCGAGCCCGAGGCCGCCTTCGTAGATGAAGACAGTCGCGCGCTACGCTTTGCCACCAACCGCCCGGACATCGAGCTGATCCGCGTGCGCGCGTTCGACGTCGCCACCTTTGTCGCGCATGGTGCCGCGCAGATCGGCATCGTCGGGTCGGACGTGCTGATGGAGTTCGACTATTCTGAGCTTTACGCCCCGGTCGACCTCAATATCGGCCATTGCCGCGTCTCGGTCGCCGAGCCCGTCGCGCTCGCCGCAAGCGACGACCCGCGCAGCTGGAGCCACGTCCGCGTCGCCACCAAATATCCGTCGCTGACGGCGCGCCACTTCGCCGCGCGCGGCGTGCAGGCCGAATGCGTCAAGCTCAACGGCGCGATGGAGATCGCGCCGGTACTGGGCCTTGCCGACCGCATCGTCGACCTCGTCTCCTCGGGCCGTACGCTCAAGGAGAATGGGCTTGCCGAGGTCGAGGTGATCGCCGAGGTCTCGGCGCGGCTGATCGTCAACCGCGCCGCGTTCAAGACGCGTTCGGCGGAGATCGGCCCGATCGTCGCCGGCGTCCGCGCCGCGGTGGAGGGGCTCGTCCGTGCAGCCTGAGGGACCGCTGCGGCTCGACAGCCGCGATGCCGGCTTCGCCGCCGCGTTCACCGATCTGGTCGACGCCCGCCGCGAGTCGGACGAGGATGTCTCGCGTGACGTCGCCGCGATCCTCAAGCGCGTCCGCGCCGAAGGCGATGCAGCGGTGGCCGAGCTGACCGGCCGGTTCGACGGCTTCGATCTCGACGCCAGCGGCTGGCGGATCGACGCGGACGCCTGCCAGGCCGCGCTCGACGGGCTCGAACCATCGCTGCGCGAAGCGCTCGAACTCGCCGCGGCCCGCATCCGCGCCTACCACGCCGCGCAGCGCCCGACGGACAGCGACAAGGTGGATGAGGCCGGCGTCCGGCTCGGCGCGCGCTGGCGCGCGGTCGATGCCGCCGGCGTCTATGTGCCGGGCGGCCGCGCCGCCTATCCTAGCTCGGTGTTGATGAACGCGATTCCCGCGAAGGTTGCAGGTGTCGAGCGGCTTGTGATGGTGACGCCGACGCCGCAGGGCATCGTCAACCCGCTGGTGCTCGCCGCGGCCGCGATTGCGGGCGTGGACGAGGTGTGGCGCGTCGGCGGCGCGCAGGCGGTGGCAGCACTCGCCTATGGCACCGATCGCATCGCCCCGGTCGACGTCGTCACCGGCCCGGGCAATGCCTGGGTGGCGGAGGCCAAGCGCCAGCTCTACGGTGTCGTCGGCATCGACATGGTCGCCGGCCCCTCCGAAATCGTCGTGGTCGCCGACGGCGCGAATGACCCGGCGTGGATCGCCGCCGACCTGCTGAGCCAGGCCGAGCATGACCCGACCAGCCAGTCGATCCTGTTCACCGATGATGCCGCCTTCGCCGATGCCGTCGCCGCAGCGGTGGCAGAGCAGCTCGACCGGCTGCAAACACAGGGCGTGGCGCGGACGAGCTGGAACGCCAATGGCGCGATCATTCTCGTCGATACTTTGGCCGGCGCGATGCCGCTGGTCGACCGGCTGGCGCCCGAGCATCTCGAACTCGCCGTCGAAGATCCCGAACCCCTGTTCGCGATGGTGCGCCACGCAGGCTCCGTGTTCCTCGGCCGGATGACGCCCGAGGCGGTCGGCGACTATGTCGCGGGCCCAAACCATGTGCTGCCTACCGGCCGCCGTGCGCGCTTCTCATCCGGCCTGTCGGTGCTCGATTTCATGAAGCGCACCAGCTTCCTGGGGCTCGATGCGGCGGCGCTGGGCCGGATCGGGCCGGCCGCGGTCGCGCTTGCCGAGGCTGAGGGGCTGCCCGCGCACGCCCGTTCGGTAGCGGTGCGGCTGGGCTGAGACTCAAAGCCGGGCTTGCCTTTGGCGCCCGCGCGCCTAGGTGAGCCGGCATGTCGAATCCCTCCAAAGTCAAGAATCGCTCCCGTTCGCGTTCCGCCGCCCGCCTTGCCGCGGTGCAGGCGCTGTACCAGCTCGAGATGGAAGGCACGCCGCTGCCGGTCCTGCTCGACGAGTTCCATCGCCACCGGCTGGGCGCGACGATCGAGGATGTCGAGTATGTCGACGCCGAAGTCGCCTTCTTCGACGATATCGTGAAGGGCGTCGACGCCCGCCGCGACGAGATCGACGCGCTGATCAGCGGCAAGCTCGCCAGCGGCTGGACGCTAGAGCGGCTGGACAAGCCGATGCGCCAGATCCTGCGCGCCGGCACCTATGAACTGATCGCCCGCATCGACGTGCCGACCGCAAGCGCGATCAGCGAATATGTCGACGTCGCCCAAGCCTTCTACGACAAGCGCGAATCGGGCTTCGTCAACGGCCTGCTCGACGCGGTGGCCAAGCAGTTTCGCACCTGACACCCCGCCCGGCGCGCGCCATCGCAATTTTGCGATAGTCGCGCCAATCCCGCGACGGCGGCGATCACGCATCCGGGGCACCTTGAGCCTGCCAATCACGGCAAGGTTCAAGGAGTTCCGATCATGAAGACCTGGTTCATCACCGGCGCATCGCGCGGCTTCGGCGCCCGCATCGCCCGTATCGCGCTCGACCAAGGCGACAATGTCGTCGCCACCGCGCGCAATGCCGACGCCGTCATCAAGACGCTCGGCGATCACCCCGCACTGCTTGCGCTGCCGCTCGACGTGACCGACGAGGCGCAGGCACAGGCTGCCGCGGCCGCCGCGATCGATCGCTTCGGCCGCATCGACGTGCTGCTCAACAATGCCGGCTTCGGCCTGCTCGGCGCGGTCGAGGAAGCGAGCGCGGCCGAGGTCGAGCGGCTCTATCGCACCAATGTGTTCGGGCTGCTCAACGTGACCCGCGCGGTGCTGCCGCAGATGCGCGCGCAGCGCTCGGGCCGCATCCTCAACATCTCGTCGATCGGCGGCTATCGCGCCGGGCCGGGGTTCGGCGTCTACAGCTCCACCAAGTTCGCAGTCGAGGGCCTGTCCGAATCGCTGCACCATGAGCTGGCGCCGCTCGGCATCCAGGTAACGGTGGTCGAGCCGGGCTATTTTCGTACTGACTTCCTCGATTCCGCCTCACTGTCCGTCAGCCCGACGCGGATCGAGGATTATAGCGAGACCGCAGGCAAGGTCCGCGCGGTCGCCGTCGATCTCAACCATGGCCAGCCGGGCGACCCCGACAGACTGGCGCATGTGCTGGTCGCCTTCGCCGACGCGCCCAACCCGCCGATCCGCCTGCCGCTGGGCAGCGACACCGTCGCCGCGATCGAGGCCAAGCATGTCGCGGACGCGGCGATCCTCGCCGACTGGCGCGCGGTAGCGGTTTCGACCGACTTCGCCGCCAACCCCGCCACGGCGCACTGAGCGCGGCCGGACAGGAGCACCCGCCATGACCCCGACCGCCTCCTTCAGCCAGCATATCGGCCTTCCCCAGCCGCCGCGGCTGCGCTGGCCAGGCATGGCGCGGCGCTGCCTGGCCGCAATCGGCGAACAGGCGCCGACCTGGCTGGCGATGCTCGCGACCGTGGGCATCACCGGTACCCTCGCGGCGATGGCACTGCTTGCCGCCCGCAACCTGCTGGCGCTGGCGCCGGGAGCCGTCCGGTGAGCGCGCGCGCGATCTTGGCGCGCGCGCTGCCACGCGACGGGTTCTCGGAGCAGCAGCGGGGCTATGCCTTCGGCGGGTTGGCTGCGCTGATCTGGGGCGGCTTCCTGGCGATGTCGGCCCGCGGCGTCGAAGCCGGGCTCGACGCCGCCGACCTCGCCTTGCTACGTTATGAGACGGCGGGGCTGCTGCTTCTCCCCTGGCTGATGCGCCACCACCGCCGGGTCACCGCCAAGATCGGCTGGGGTCGCGCGATCGTGCTGGCGCTGCTCGCTGGGCCGCCCTTCATGCTCGTCGGCACTTCGGGCTTCGAGTTCGCGCCGCTCGCGCACAGCGCGGTGCTGCAATTGGGCACGGTGACCTTGATGGGCATCGTCCTCGCCGCGATCGTCACCGCCGAACGGCCGGGCCGCGCGCGGCTGATCGGGCTGGCGATTGTCGTTGCCGGGCTGGCGATCGCCGCGGGACCGGACCCGCTGCGGGGCGGATCGCAGGCCTGGAAGGGCGACCTGCTGTTCGTCGCCGCGGGGCTGATGTGGGCGCTGTTCACCGTGCTGCAGCGGCACTGGCAGGTGGAGGCGATGGCGGCGACCGCGCTCGTCGCGGTGCTTTCCGCGCTCGTCTATGCCCCCACCTATCTGGCGATCCGCGGGCCGGCGACGCTCGCCGCAGCGGCGCCGGCGATGCTGATCACGCAGGCGATCTTCCTCGGCCTGTTCGCCGGCGTGATCGCGCTGTTCGCCTTCGGTCGCGCGGTCCAGCATCTCGGCGCCGGCCGCGCCTCGCTGTTCCCGGCGCTTGCCCCAGCGGTCGCGATCCTGCTGGGCGTGCCGCTGACCGGCGAGATCCCCTCGATCGCGCAGCTTGCCGGGCTGCTGGTGCTAACCGGCGGGCTGATGCTGGCGTTGCGACGGTGATCACACGCCCCGATTGCCCATCCGCCCTCGCCCGCGCTATCACCACGCAATCGCAACGACCATGCAGGGGGTGGGGTGACCAGCACGCCGACCGGCTTCGGCCATGCCCCGGATGCTCTGGCGCGCATCCTCGATCATGCGCCGCCGGTGATCGACGTCGCGCTGCGCGATGCCACCATGCTCACTTCCCCCTGGGGCCATGGCGCGCTGCACGATTATCTCCCCGCGATGCGCGGCCATGTCGTCATGACCTATTATGGGACGCCGCAGGATATCGTCTGGCGCGTGGGCGGGGAGCGGCTGGCGAGCACGACCAGGACCGGATCGATCACCGTGATTCCCGAGGGGCATGAGGGCCGCTGGGATATCGCCGGGCCGATCGGCGTCAGCCACGTCTTCTTGCCGCACGAGCGCCTTGTCGCCGCAGCCGAGCAACTGAACGGCGGCCGCGCGATCGAGCTGCTCGGCCGCGTAGGCTTCGAGGATCCCATCGCCGCGCGGATCCTGGAGATGTTGGGACGTGACGCGACCACTGCGAGCAACCCCGCCGCGCGGCTGTTCGTCGAACAGGCGACCGACCTGCTGGTGACGCAGTTGGTGCGCGGCCATTCCAGCTTCGGCGCGATCACCCCGCCCGCCCGCCGCGGCCTTGCCGACTGGCAGGTGCGCAAGGTGACCGCGCATATGCGCGACCATATCGACCAGCCGATCGGCCTCGACGAACTCGCCGCGCTCGTCGGCCTCAGCCGCTTCCACTTCTGCACCGCTTTCCGGCAGGCGACCGGCAGCACACCGCATGCCTGGCTAGTGACGCTCCGGATCGAACAGGCGCGGCAGTTGCTGTCCCACCCCGAACTGCCGGTGACCGAGGTGGCGCTGGCGGTGGGATATGAAACCCCTTCCTCCTTCGCGGCCGCGTTCCGCAAGGTCACCGGCAAGACGCCAAGCGCGTTCCGGCAACAGCGATAGCGCGATGAGGCGCCGTTGCACGCGCAGCCGATTGCAGTGAGAAAATTTCGCTGTCCCTGCCGCGAGACGCGGCCACCAGCGGCAAGCGGTGCGAAAGTGACAGACGTTACAGTGAATTTCGGTCCGCCCGCCCCATCCTGATCGCCGCCGCGCCGAGTCGCGGGCGCTCATTCGCTGACGCTCGCACCGCGCCGTGCACGTGCCTATCAAAGGGATGGTTCGGGCTGAATCGCGGGAGCGATTACGCGCGCTCGGCGCTGCGTGCCGCCATCGATGCCTCGCGAAGCTTCAGCATGTGCTGGGCGGTGTCGAGCAGTCGTCGCGCATTGTCGACCAAGGCCTGCAGTGCATCGGTCGCCTGCGGCGACAACGTGCCCTCGGCATCGCTCCACCGCCGATACGCTTCGGCCGAGATGGTCGAAGCGGTCAGTGCGTCGACAAGGTCATTGTGTTGGACAGCCTGGCGGTGAAGCATCTCGATCATGGCGCGGCACATCGTCTCCCTCCAGCGAGGGGAGCATGGGCGAACGCCGCCGTCTTTCCCGAAATTGCTGACCTTTATCCTTCCTTTGCGCGCCTTGATCGGAAAGCGCACGCGCGGCACACTCGCGCAGTCGGCCTGGGTGGGGTTTCCGATGAGCGCTCCAACATCTGCACTGCACAGCTTTGGCGAAGGGAAATTCCCCGAAGCGGGCCTGCTGAGGAGTTCCGCCGGGCGAAGATGGACCGGCCTGGCCGCGGAGTTGCGGGCTCATCCCGCCTGCGAGGTGCCGGCAATCTGCCCCGACCAGATGGAAATCACGCTTGCCCTAAGCGACGCCAAACACGGGGCCGTCGAACGGCGGGGCGACGGCACGTTCCAGCGGACGCCGGTCCGTTCCGGCACTTTATGGTTCTGCCCCATCGGCGTCCACGAGGATTCGATACGGATCACTGCCGACCTGCCGGAGATCCTGCACCTCTATATCCCTGCCGCGCAGTTTTCGCGCGTGGAGGAATTGAGTTCCCGGCCGGTGCGGCCGGACCACATCCGTTATCTCGCGGATGTCGATGACGAGTTCGTCCGCCAGATCGGATATCGCATCCTGCGCGAGATACGGCAGGAAACGGCAAGCGGCGGCCTCTTGGTCGAGCAACTCGCGCTCGCGCTCGCGACCCATCTCGTCGCCGGCTATTCTGAGTCCGGCGACGGCGGCGTTCGGCCGGCCAATACCGTCAGGCCGCTCGACGACCGCCGGCTCAAGCGGGTGTGCGCCTATATCGAGGATCATCTCGACGAAGATATCGCCTTGGCCGATCTGGCCCGGGTCGCCTGCCTCAGCCTGCACCATTTTGCGCGCGCGTTCAGGGAGGCCGCAGGCATCCCGCCGCACCGCTATATCAGCGCCCGGCGCCTCGATCGCGCCCGGCAGATGCTGGCGGTCTCCGATCTCAGCCTCGCCGAGATCGCGTTTGCCTGCCGCTTTTCCTCCCAGGCGAGCTTCACGCGCGCGTTCCAACGCCAGACCGGCCATACGCCGGGACAGTATCGTCGCAGCCGCGCCGGCTAAACGGGCGATCAATCCGGCTTCAACCGCTCGACCATACGAACCAGATCGGGAAGCGTTCGCGCGCCCATCTTGCGCATTGCCGATGCCCGATGAAGCTTGATGGTGATCTCGCTCACCCCCAGTTCGAACGCCACCTGCTTGTTGAGACGACCGTCGCTGACCAACGCCATCACTTCCCGTTCCCTGTGCGACAGCGTCGCATGGCGGCGTCGAAGGTCGGCATGGGCGGCGTCTTCGGCGCGACGGCGACGATCCTGCTCGATCGCGCGCGCAATCGCATCGATCAAATCCTGATCGCGGAACGGCTTGGTCAGGAAATCCACCGCGCCGGCCCGCATCGCGCGCACGGACATCGGGATGTCCCCGTGCGCGGTCATCATGATCACCGGTATCCGGATGCCATGCGCTGCCATCTGCGCCTGAAAATCGAGGCCGCTCACCCTGGGCAGCCGCACATCGAGCAGGAGGCAGCCGGGAGCGTCGTCCGGCTCGGCGGCGAGAAAGGCCGCCGTCGAGCCATAAGACGCCGTGCGCAAGTCCACCGAGCGCAACAGGCTGTCGATCGCGCCGCGGATCGAGGGATCGTCGTCGATCACATGGACGACGGGCTCTCCAGACGCCGCACGGTGGCTTCCGATTGCCGGCGAGGCGGGCCTAGTCATCGCCGGCGAGCTCCCGCTCGATCGTGGCGAGAAGCAGGTTCGCGTCGAAGGGCTTGCTGAGAAAGGCCGCCGCGCCGGCATCCAGCGCACGACGGCGAAGCGCATCCTCGGGAAAGGCGGTGATCACGATCACCGGCAGATCCGGCCACAGGGCGGCGATCCGCTCGATCAACGCAAGCCCGCCCATCCCCGGCATCTGTATGTCGGTGATCAGGCATGCCGGCCGGCCGGCGACGTCCGCTTCCAGGAAGGCCTCGGCGGTTTCGAACAGCGCGACATCGTAACCGGCCGAGCGCAGCAAGCTCGACAAGGCGGTGCGGATCGACCTGTCGTCGTCGACGACGGCTACCAACTCCGATCCGCTCACGCCAGCCGCCACCCATCGTTCCAAGCCCCGGCCGATGCCTCGATCCGCCACGCCAGGCGCACCAACCATTGTCCCCGGTGCGGCCGGCGGCACCCTATACGAACGTATATTGGCGTTGATCTTGCGTCGCTCATGCCCTTCTATCCCGTGGGGGGAGCAGCATGAAACAGGTTTTCACGCGCTGGCCGGGCGATTCGACGGCGCCATCGGCAGAGACGGGCGCCTCGCCATCCTGGTTGCAAGACGGGGCGGACGGCGGCGCGACGCTGTTGCCGCGGCCGCGCTGGCTGCTGGCGCCCGCGGTTGCAGTGCCGCTGCTGTCCGTGCCGCTGCTGCCGGTCGCGCTCGGCGGCGGCGCGTTGATCGCCGCCGCGGTACTGATCATCGCCGCGGCCACCGCCTCGGCATGGGCGATCCTGCAATATGACCGCAAGCTGGCGACCGCTTATGCGCGGCTGGCGGCAAGCGAGCGCTGGAGCCGCATCCTGTTCGAGCGGGCGGGCTTGTCGCTGTGGCATGAGGATTGGAGCGCGGCCCGCGATGCGGTCGCCGATCTGCTGGCGCGCGGGATCGACGATGTGCAGGCCTATTATACCGAACGGCCTCACGATCTGCGCGACCTGCGGCGCCGGGTGATGATCAGGGATGTGAACGCCTTCGCGGTCGAGATGATGGGAGCCGGCGACAAGGCCGCGCTGATCGGCCCGCTCGACAATATCCTGCCCGATACCGACCATACGTTCATGCAGTGGCTGGTCGCGTTCGCGCGGGGCGATCGGTACTACCGTTCCGAAACGCATATCGTCGGGCCCGATGGCACGCCCGTCGATACGCTGTTCACCGCCGAGATCCCCACCGACCCGGCGGGCTTCGAGGATATCGTCGTGAGCGCGCTCGACATTACCGGCTATCGCGCCTCGCAGGAACGGCTGCTGACGCTGGAACGGGACATGCTGCGCGCCTCGCGCATCACGACGATGGGCGCGCTCACAGCATCGATCGCGCATGAGGTCAACTCGCCCTTGTCGGCGATCGTCTCCTATGCAGAGGCGAGCCTGCGCTGGCTGGGGCGGACGCCGCCAGACCTGTCCGAAGCCCGTGCGGCGATCCGCGAGGTGATTGCGGATGCCACCCGCGCGCGCGACGTCGTCCGCCGCACGCGGACCTTCCTGGCGCATACCCCGGAACGCGCCGAGCCGATCTCGCTGGCGGAGGCCGCGCGTACCGCCATCCTGCTGATCGAGCGCGAACTGCGCGACAGCGAAGTTTCGGTGCATTTCGATGCTGACGAGAATCTGCCACGCGTCCTCGCTGATCCCGTCCAGATCCAACAGGTCCTCGTCAACCTGATGCTCAACGGCGCGCAGGCGATGGCGCAGTGCCCAGGCCCGCGCGACCTGACCATCACCATCCGGCGCAACGCGGACGAGGTACACGCTTCGGTGAAGGACGGCGGCACCGGCATCGAGGGGGAGCATGCCGATCGCATTTTCGAGCCTTTCTACACCAGCCGCGAAGGCGGAATGGGCATGGGGCTCGCCATCTGTCGCTCGGTCGTCGAAGGCTGCGGCGGACGGATGTGGATGACCAGCACGCCGGGCGAAGGCAGCGATTTCCGCTTCGGCCTTCCGGCTGCGAACGATGATGCCGCGGCGACGGCATCATCGTCCGCTGACCCCGCTATGCGCGAATGAAGGCGAGCAGATCCGGATTCACCACGTCGGGATGCGTGGTGCACAGCCCGTGCGGCAGACCGGCATAGGTCTTCAACGTGCCGTTGCGGAGCAGCTTGACCGAAAGCGGCGCGGAATCGGCGTAGGGCACGATCTGGTCGTCATCGCCGTGCATCACCAGAACCGGTACCTCGATCGCCTTCAGATCCTCGGTGAAGTCGGTTTCGCTGAACGCCTTGATGCAGTCATGATGCGCCTTGGCGCCGCCCATCATGCCCTGGCGCCACCAGTTCCAGATCACGCCCTGGTCGATCTTCGCGCCCTCGCGGTTATAGCCATAGAAGGGGCCGGTCGGCACATCGACGAAGAATTGCGCGCGATTGGCGATCAGCGCGGCGCGGAACCCGTCGAACACCTCGATCGGCAGCCCGCCGGGGTTCGAATCCTTCCTCACCATCACCGGCGGCACCGCGCCGATCAGCACCGCCTTGGCGACCCGGCCGGGCTTCGCGCGCGCGACATAATGCGCCACTTCGCCCCCACCGGTCGAATGGCCGACATGGATCGCATCCTTCAGGTCGAGCGCGTCGGTCAACACCGCGACGTCGGCCGCATAGGTATCCATCTCGTTGCCGGTGTCGGTCTGGGTCGATCGGCCATGGCCGCGGCGATCATGCGCGATCACGCGATAGCCCTGCGCCAGGAAAAACATCATCTGATTGTCCCAGTCGTCCGCGCTGAGCGGCCAGCCGTGATGAAAAACGATCGGCTGCGCGTCCTTCGCCCCCCAATCCTTGTAGAAGATCTCGGTGCCGTCGGCGGTCGTTACGAAAGCCATGGTGCAATCCCTTCCAGAGTTTCGATCAACGCCCGATCGTGCCGGGCAGGCTGAGGTCGCCGGAGGCGACATCGAAGACGTTCGCGATGCACAGCAGCGGGGCGTGGAGATTGGCGTTGACCTTCAGCGCTGATGTCACGCCGTCGAACTTCACGCCCGCGGTCGCGCCGATCACCGCGGCCGGGACGCGCACCTCGACGGTGTCGGTCGCCAGCATCGTCGGGTAGGTCGGGCTGTCGATCAGCAGCGGCACTTTCGGCCAGGTCGCCGGCACCTTGGGGTTGGTCCCCGCCGGGATATCGCGCACCTTGAGCGCGTCCTTGCCGCAGGCATCGTCGGGCGTGAGCACCACCCAATGCGGGTGCCATACATGGCGGTTGGCGCTGCCATCGGCAGTATCGTCGAAATCGGGGTGGAAGGTCACCGCGAGCGCGAGGATGCCCTGCTTCTCCTCGAAGCCGACCTGCGCGCTGTCGAGGCTGGTCGGCCAGACATAGGAATAGACCGCGCTGCCGGCGAACTGGCCGGTCGCCTTCGGCCGGATTTCGCCCGCCTTGCCGCGCACCTGGACGCGGAAGAGAATGTCGGCGCCCTGGCTCGCGACATCGGTGCGGACGATGTCGAACGACGCCTCGATCTTCGCGTCGGCGGGAGACGCGATGTGCCCGGCATGCTGCGCGAGCGCGTCACTGGCGGCGAGGGGGGAAGACCAGCAAGGACAATGAGATGCTTGAGCTTCATCGAAGTCACTCCCTGGAGGCGCCGGCACATCCCCTCGGGGCCGCGCCCGACGATGATGGCTGGGCAGGCTTCGGCTGAACGTCGCCGCTCTCCCCGAAGTCGGGAGGAGAATGAATGCGCGATCGAACCCCGTCGATCGCACATGCGGTATCGCGGATTATATCTAAGTATGGTTGCTTGGGTTTCAGCGGGCCACTTACCCGGCAATCATCGATCCGCGACACCGCATCTGCCGACACCGCAAGATCGGAACACTCCCCGCAACCCGTGAAAAGCGGCGCCGCGGGCCAAGGGCTAATTTTCCTTCATCGGACGCCAAGGGGGCGGCCAACCAACTGAAGGAGAAGAAAGATGTCGAAGAAAACCATCCTCATCACCGGCGCGGGTTCGGGGTTCGGCAAGGGCGCCGCGATCGGCATGGCGCGCAACGGCCATGACATCATCGCCACCGTGCATGTTTCGTCACAGGTCACGCCGCTGCGCGAGGAAGTGGAAGGGCTGGGGCTGAGCGACCGGATCAAGGTGTATCGCCTCGACCTTACCGACCAATATGACATCAAGCAGGCACTGAGCTGGGACTTCGACGTCCTGTGGAACAACGCGGGCATGGGCGAAGCGGGGCCGGTGTGGGAGATTCCCGTCGACCTCGTCCGCAAGAATTACGAGATCAACGTCTTCCTGCCGCTGGTGCTGACGCAGGGCGCCGTCCAGAAGTGGGTGCGCGCCGGCAAGCAGGGCAAGGTGGTGTTCACCTCCTCGATGGGCGGGCTGTTCACCCCGGCGAACTGGGGCACCTATGTCTCCACCAAGCACGCGCTGGAATCGATCGCGGAGGCGCTGCAGCAGGAACTGGCTGCCTATGGCATCCGGATCCAGACGATCAATCCGGGCGCCTACTACACCGGCTATAACGAGACGATGGCGGACAATCCGTTCCGCTGGCTCGACGACAGCGTGAACTTCACCAAGCGCGCCGACCTGCGCAAGGGCTTCGACGATTTCTTCGCCACGCCCGAGGGCAAGATGGATCCCACCGAGATGATCGACCGCATGATCGAGATCGTGCCAGCCGACGAGGGCAAGTTCCGCAACGTCGTGCCGCAGGTGATCGAGGACATGCTGAAGGACCATCAGCTCAAGGCCTGGGAAAACAGGATCTGACGGACACAGTCTTCGCCCCTCCCCTTCAGGGGAGGGGTTCAAGCACTCCTAAAAGGGATCACCCTCATGATCACCCAGAACCAGGCCGAGGCGGTGCTCGCCGCCGGCCGGCGCGCCGCCGAGGCGATCGGCATTCCGATGAACATCGCCGTGCTCGACGCCGGCGTTCACCTCAAGGCCTTCTCGCGCATGGATGGCGCGCTGCTCGGCTCGATCGACATCGCGCTGGGCAAGGCACGCACCGCCGCGCTGTTCGGGCTCAACACCGAGGTGGTCGGTGAATTCTCCAGACCCGGCGGCTCATCACCTGGGCTGGAGAACAGCAATGGCGGGCTCGTGGTGTTCGCCGGCGGCATCCCCCTCCACGATGCGGAGGGCCGGATGATCGGCGCGGTCGGCGTTTCGGGCGGCGCCGTGGATCAGGATTTTCAAATCGCCCGCGCCGCCGCGCAGGCGGTCGACGGCCTGTAAGGGAGAAAGACGATGCGCAGTTCAGCCTTGTTCGGTCTCGCGCTCGCCACCGCGGTGGCGGTCGGCAGCCCCATGGTCACGCCGCAGACGGCGATGGCCCAGACTTCCGAAACCCAGCGCAACCGCGCTGCCATCGCCCAAGGCATGAAGGCCTGGGCGGACGGGACCGGCAGCCCCTATGACCTGCTCGACGCCGATGCGCGCTGGACGATCAGCGGCAATTCGCTGGGCAGCAAGACCTATGAAGGCAAGGAAGCCTTCATGCGTGAGGTGATCCGCCCGTTCAACGCGCGGATGCGCGATCGGTTGATCCCTACCGTTCACCGACTTTATGCCGAAGGCGACACCGTGATCGCCCATTTCGATGCGCACGGCACCGCGCTGGACGGCAAGCCCTACGTCAACAGCTATGCCTGGATTCTCAGGATGGAGGATGGCCGCATCGTCGAGGCGACCGCATTCTTCGATGCGATCACGTTCGACGATTTCTGGCGGCGGGTGCAGCCGCGGCCCTGATCATTTCGTGTCATAGGCCGGCTGGTCGTGCGAGTTGGACATGTTCTGACCGGTCGCCTGATCCTCTTTCAATTCTTCGCCGTGCCAGACGTTGCGCGCGAGAAAGATGAAGGCGATCACCGCCAGCACGATCGCAACGATGTAAATGCCGGCGCGGCCGAGGCGGCGGGGGCTGGGCTGGTTGGGATCGGGCATCGCGCGGCTCCTGTGGTTGGCACTCTGCCGAAACAGCGAACCGGAGCCGCGCGAGTTCCCTCACACCAGCCGCGCCGGATCCACCACCACGTGGCGGATCCGCGTGCGGCCGTGGGTGTAGGTGATGTGGACCTTGCCGTCGCGCGCCTGGATCACGGCCGGATAGGCATAGCCGCTGGTGATCGGTTCGCTTTCCAATGTCAGCACGTTGCGCCAGGCGAGCCCATCCTCGGACAGCCCGATGTTCAGCGGCCAGCGTGAGCCCTTGCCCGGGCTTTCCGGGCGGTGCGCGCTGTGGTTGTAGACGATCAGGTGGCGGCCATCCGCCAACGTCACCGCATCCGTGCCCGAGCTGGGATTGGGCAGGTCGACCGCACCCAGCGGGCCCCAACTCTTGCCGCCATCCTCAGACCAGCAGGAGCCGACCGCGCCCTGACGGGTGCGCGCCACCGCCTGCAGCTTGCCGCCGGCGTGAAAGAGGATGCTCGGCTGGATCGCCATGATCTGCTGCGGAGAGGGCACCGGGTCGCTCACCGTCCAGCTCCTGCCCCGATCGGTGCTGCGCTCGAAGTGCAGCGACCAGCGATCGAGATCCGCCTCGAGACTGGAGGGGGAGAGCCAGCTGCCGTCCGCCAGCACCACCGGCTTGTTCTTGATCGGGCCGAGCACGCCATCGGCCAGCCTGCGCGGCGCGCTCCAGCGCGCGCCGCCGTCGGTGGAGCTGATCACCATCCCCCACCATTCGCGCGGGTTCGGGCCGATCTTGTAGAACAGATGGAGCGGGCCGGCCGGATCCTGGAACAGCACCGGGTTCCAAGTGGGCAGCCGCGCACCGCCCGGCTGAATGCCATTGGCGACCGAGACGCCCTTCTGCCAGCCATCCGCGCCCAGCCGCGCGAACCAGATTTCCACGTCCGGATCCCGTTCCCGCGTGCCGCCGAACCAGGATGCGGCGATGGTGCCGTCCGCCAGTTCGACGATCGTCGAGGCATGACATTGCGGATAGGGTGCGCTTTCATAGATGAAGCCGCTGCGGAGGATCGCGCCCTGCCCCGCTGCCGGCGTGGCCCGGGTTGGCGCGGCGAGTGCTGCCGGTGCCGCGACCGCGGTTCCGGCGAGCGCCGCGATGGCTTGCCGGCGGGTGGTGACGTGCATCCTCTCGATCCTCCATTATCATTCAGGCAACAGGCGCGAGGCGGGCCAACGAACGCGCGATGTTCGCACGCGCCGACGCCTCGAAGCGGTGATGGCCCCAGTCGGACAGATAGAGCCGCTCGCGCCGGCCGAACCCGGCCAGCACCGCGGCGCGGCCGGCGGCGAAGGCATCATCCTCGACATGGCCATATTCGAAACGGATCGCCTGTTCATAAGCATCGAAGCGAGCCGCGTCGGCACCGAGGATGGCCAGATCCATGTCGAGGAAGCGCGCGGTATCGGCCTGCTCCTCCGCGGGCAGGGCGGGATCGATGCGGTGGCGCCGGGTGGCGAGGATCATGCGCACCGCCCGGTCGCGTGTCGGCCGATCGAGCACCCCACCCGCCAGCGTTTCGAGCAGTGCCGCGCTGCGTTCCTCATTGTCGTGCGTCTGCGGATCATAGACTGCGTCATGAAACAGGATCGCGTAGAGCACCGCTTCCGGCGCCGCGAAATCGCCGCGCGTCTCGGCGAACAAGGCGAGCATCTCCTCGATATGCGTCCAGTCATGATAGGCGCGCTGCGGCTCGGCATGGCGGCGACGCAGCGTGGCGAGGAGACCGGCCGGCACCGCGGCGAGCACTTCCGGAATGGTCATGACACCGGTGTGCACGCGTGGCCGCGGGAAGGCAATGACGGATCGGGGGCGCCGATCAGGGCTCCGCCGATGACGTCCGCAGCCAGCCTTCATAGCGCACCACCCGGCCGATGAGCGGCAAAGCGGCATCGACTTCGAAGCGGAAGCGATCGCCCTCCTGCCATTCGCGGCCGGACAGCCGCGGCGCCAGCACCAAGGGCAGCGGCACGCCGGCGATGCTCCAGCGCTGGAGGCGCATCACCAGCCCCTCGGCATCGGCGGTCAGCGCGAAGCCGAAGCGGAGCGGCCCGAAGCGCTCGACCAGCAGCCCCGCCCGCGCCGTCATGCGGCTGGAGAAGGCATGGCCGCCGAAGCGTCGCGTCCAGCGCTCGCCATCGTCCTCGACAGCGAAAGCCACGTGCAGGTCATGGTCGCCGGCGGGTGGAAATCCCATGATCGCGCCCGCCAAGGCGGCGAGCGGCCCGCGGCCGCGCCTCACATGGCCCTCACCCACTGCGCCGTCATCGGCGCAGATATCGTGCATCGCCGCGACGAGCGGCGGCAGCCGGTCGAACCCGGTGCCCAGCACCCGGCGATAGAGCGGTGGCGGCAGCCGGCGCTCGACGATTTCGTCGGACACGGCCAGTTCCGCGAACAAGGGCGCGAAGTCGGCAAGCTCGAGCAGGCGATGCGCAGCGACGGCGCCCGGCGCGATCCGCCCGCCGAGAATCGCCTCGGCGACCAGCACCGCTGCCAGCGTCGGAATCTCCGGACCGTCGCCATGATCGGCGAGCAAGGTCCAGCACCGTTCCACATCGCCGTCCGCCCGCCGGCCCCGCGCGGCGACGCGCATCGCCGAACGCGTGCCGCCTAGCCGGATCGTCAGCCGCTGCAGCCGCGACAACAACGGCGCGGCGCCGACCAGTCCCTTGATCCAGCCCCAGCGCACCGGCCAGCTTGCCGCCCAGAGGAACAGGTTCTGGAAACCAAGCTCGGTGCCCGCGCCGAAGGTCACCGCCGGGGCGCCGGGTAGCGCGGAGGGCATCAGCGCAAGGTCGGGCACATCGGCGAGCGCGACCAATCGGTCGAGCGGCGGCCGGCCGGCGACGGCAAAACGCATGCGTCGCATCTTCTGCCAGCCGAATCCGGTCGCCCAGCGCCGACCGCGCCACAGCGGCAGCGCCTGGCCGGCATAGGACAGCACCGCGCGCGTCACCGCAGGGCCGGCCCCCGCGCGATTGGATGCGGTGATCGCCATCTCCACCGATCGCACCGCCGCCATATCCTGCGTAATCGCGCGCACCGCGGCGCCCGACAGCGCGGGTACGCTCGACGCGCCTGTCACGATCGCGACGCCGGCCGCGCGTGCTGCCGCATCGAGCGCGCCGATACCGGTCACGAAGCCGCGCGCGTCGGCCAGATCGACATAGGGGATGGCGGCGGCGATGCAGGCGCGGGGCACGGCATGGCCGCCCGCCTGGAACGGCCCCGCGGCGTCGATGACGAGATCGGGCCGGAGCGTGGCCAGGGCGTCGGCGACGTCGCCGGTTCGGTCGACCCGCGCGGGTTCGGCGTCCCCCAGCGTGGCGCAGAAGCGCCGCGCCTTGTCGAGGCTGCGGCCGGCGACGATCAGCCGATGCCCCCGCGCCGCCAGCCGTCGCGCCAGCCGCGCACCGAATCCTCCATAGCCGCCGATGATGAGGATGCCGGTCATTCGGGCGAGCCGCGCCGCAGCGTTCTCAGGAAGGCCAGCCCTGCGGCCGCCCCCGCCGCGCCGAAGGCGGCGCTGAATGCGACCTGGGTCAGCGGATAGGCGGGCGGATTCATGAAACCGAGGATCGTTACCGGCACCGCGCCGATCACGAGCCCGAGCGCGGCGGTGGCGATCCGGTCCAGCGGGCGCCAGCGGTTGAGCAACAGCCAGGCCGGCATGCCGAGGATCAGGATATGCCCCAGCGCGATCGGCAATCCGAAGATCATGCCGAAGAAGATGATCGCCGGCAGCCCGATCAGCGCGTCGGCGACGCCCGCGACCATCATCGTGCCCGTGAAGATCAGGATCATCATCGCCACCCCCGCAAGCGCCGCGACCATCACCGCGCCCGCGACACGCAAACCGGAAACTTCCACCATCCGGCCCTCCCTCAATGCAGCCAGCGCAGCGCCGCGAACGGGCGGCTGGGCATGGCGGCGGCGGGCGGCACCGCGCCGGTGATCGCCGCCAGTGCACCCTCGATGCGGGGGTGGTGGAAGCGGAAGCCCTCGAATACCGCGCGTACCGGCAGCACGCGCTGGCTGGCAAGGAACAGCTCATCGGCGAAGTCGCCGAGCAGCGTGCGCAGCGGGGCGGCGGGCAGCGGCAGCACCGTCGGGCGGCCGAGCGCCCGGCCAAGCGCGCGGGTGAAGTCCGTATTGCGTACCGGGTTGGGCGCAGTGGCGTTGACCGCCCCTTCCAGCGTTGGCGTGGCGATCGCGAAGGCGATCAGGCGGACGAGGTCGTCGCGGTGGATCCAGCTCATCCATTGCCGGCCGCTGCCGATGCGGCCGCCCATGCCGAATTCGAAAGGCAGCAGCAGGTTGCCGAGCAGTCCGCCTGCCGCCGCCAGCACCAGCCCGATGCGCAGCCGGACGACGCGCACGCCGAGCAGCGCCATGCGATCGGCCTCCGTCTCCCACGCCGCGCAGACCTCCTGGCAGAAGCCGGGGCCGGCAGGGCTGGCCTCGTCGAGCAGTTCCTCGCCACGATCGCCATAGACGCCGATCGCGGAGGCGCTGACCAGCACCGCCGGCGGTGCCGCGAGTCGCCCGGCCAGCGCGACGAGCGCGCGGGTCGTCTCGATACGGCTGGCACAGATCGCGGCGCGCCGGCGGCGTGTCCACAGGCCGCCGGCGATGCTTTCGCCAGCAAGGTTGACGATCGCGTCGATCCGCTCGGCATCATCTATCGCGTCGAGGCTGGTGACGATCCGCACGGGGCGCGGAAGGGTGGCGCCGCGCCCGGCATCGCGAGTCAGCACGATCACCTCATGCCCGGCCTCCGCCAGCGCCGCGACGAGCCGCCTGCCGACGAAACCGGTGCCGCCGGTGACAAGGACCCGGCGACGCGGTGGCAGCGCCTGCGCCAGTGCGGCTGCGTCCGGTTCTACAAGGCGCGGAGCGCGGCGGGCGGCAGCAAGGTCGCGCAGACCGCTCAGCACCACACCCAGCGCGGCGATGGCGAACAGGATGGACGGCACGCCGTGGAAGACGATGGGCAGGCCGCTGGGCAGCGCCGTGCGCGCCCAGAGTTCGGGCAGCAGCAGCGCGAGGATCACGCCATAGTTGAGCGTGAGCAAGGTGTGCGTCACGCGCTCGCTCGCCGGCAGCAGCCGAGTGCGATCCTCCTCGACGAAATCCCACAGGGTAATGCCGAGTTCGACCAGCAGCAGCGCCATGAGCGCCGCGGCATAGCCGCCCTGCGGTTCCGTCCAGCCCAGCGCCAGGAAGACGATCCCGTAGATCAGGTTGCGAACGGCATGGAGGCCGAGCTCGAACGCCTGGCGGGGCTGCCATGCCAGCCGCAAGGTGAGTTCATGGTGATAGAGCGTGTCGAAGCCGCCCATCGCGATCTGCGCGAACAGCAGCACCCAGAGCATGGGGCCAATCATCGGAGCGTCGATCACCGGGGCGTCGATCATGCCGCGTCTCCCTTGAGGTCCGGATCGGCGAACACCGCCACCTGCCGCACCAGCCGGCCGACGAGGGGGTGGGTGAGATCCAGCGTGAACACGAAGCGGCCATGGCCGCAGTCGATATGCCCGACGATGAGATGCGGGCTCAGCCAGCGCGGCAGGCGCAGGCGGAGCTTGCCCAACCGCCAGAAGATATGATCGCTGACGAAGCTGAGCACGCCGCTCTCGGCGGTGAGGCCGAGCGCGATGCCGACGCCGAGGCCGAGATATTCCTCGATCCCGGTCGGCCCGGTGAACCGCTTGGCACTGTAGATCACCTGGGGAAAGCCGGCATGGCGGCCATATTGGCGCGTCCAGAACTGGCCGCCGCCTGCCCGATCCTCGGTTACCGTCACGCAGGCCGGTACGCCGGCGTCGCGATGGAGCGGCAGCGGGCTGCCGATGACGCGGGCGAGTTGCGCGAGCAGCCAGCCGAGCCGGCTCATCCGGCATTCGGTGACTTCACCGACATAGGTCAGACAGCCTTCCGGCCCGATGCGACGGTGGAAGCGCTCACGAACCGCAGCGGGAAGGGCCGCCCAGCGCTCGTCCCCCAGCAAACGGCGGAACGGATGGGCATCGTCCATCCCCGGCTCGGGCAGCGACCGGCGCCAGCCCTGATAGCGGGTCTGCACTCCTCTTGCTGTCGCGAGCATGTTCTTCTCCGTCAGTTTATTCTGTATAAACAGAAATAATTGCACGTGATGTGGCCGTGCAGGGCCGCGTTCAGTCCTTCTTGCCGCCGGGGATCAGCGCCAGCACCTTCCGCCCCATCTTGATCAGCAGCAGCAGGCGCGAGGGCGAGACCTGGATCATCTCGTCATGCCACTTCTCCATGATCTTGACGAAATCATACATCGCCTCGATCCGCCCGCGCGCGACCTTGCCGATGGTCGGATCGCTCTCCGCCTCCGCACGGCAGCGTTCGAGCGCAGCGACCGCAGGGTCGATCTCGCGCTGCTTTCGGCCTTCGGCGATACGGGTGAGCATCTGCCAGAGATCGACCTCGGCCTCGAAATGGTCGCGGCGATCGCCCATCATCGGCACGCGGCGCACCAGCCGCCAGCCGACCAGTTCCTTCAGCGAGTTGGAGATGTTGCTGCGCGCGATGCCCAGCTTCTCGCCGATCTCGTCAGCATTCAGCGGCCGCTCGCTGAGGTAGAGCAGCGCGTGGATCTGCGCCACCGAACGGTTGACGCCCCATTGGCTGCCCATGTCCCCCCAGTGCAGCACGAACGCGCGGACCGCTGGAGGCAGGACCTCATCATGTTCAGCTATTTCTGTCATGACAGAAATATGCGACGATCGGGAAAGCCTGTCAACCGCTGTGCATCAGTCACTGTTTCTTACAAAAGTTCGGCGGCCACGCAGGCAGTTGCAACCAGCCGCGTCGATGATCGTTACGCATGCATTCCGCACCACCGGTGCGATCGGTATCACCAAACGAGCGAAAGGGCTTCTCGATGCGGAAGACCGCGACCCTGTTTACCCATGGCCTGGCGGCGACCGCGCTGATCGCGACGGCGATGCTGCCCGCCGCGCCCGCACTGGCGCAGGGCGGCGCGCCCGACCAGAACACCGGCCAGCGTGCCAAGGGTATTGCCACCCAGCCGCTGGAGGACCTGAACATCCACAAGGATAAAATTCCGCCCAAGCTGGTGGCGATCCAGGACAATCCCTACAACCTGTCCGGCATGCGCACCTGCAAGCAGCTCAACGCCGAGATCATCGAACTGAACGGCGTGCTCGGCGCCGATGTCGATGCAACGCAGGAAGCGCGGCAAAAGACGGAGGATCGCATCGTATCCGTCGGCGGCAGCCTGGTCGGCAGCCTGATCCCCTTCCGCGGTCTCGTCCGCGAAGTCACCGGCGCCAATGCCCAGCAGCGCCGCTTCGAGGCAGCGATCTACGCCGGCACGACCCGCCGTTCCTATCTGAAAGGCACAGCCAAGGCGAAGGGTTGCAAGCCGCTGCCGCCGGTGACCGCTGCCGAGGTTGATGCCGGGGTCAAGAAGGCCAAGGAAAAGGAAGAGGCCCAGAAGGCCGCCGACAAGCAGTAAGCACGCTGCATCAATGCCTTCCCCTCCCCGACCTTGGCTCGGGGAGGGAAAAGCCTGTGTTCAGGCTTTCGCCAGTTCCGCTTCGATCGCGGCAACGAGCGCGCTGTCGTCAGGCGCGGTTGTCGGTGCAAAGCGGCCGACGACATTGCCATCTCGGCCGATCAGGAACTTCTCGAAATTCCACAGCACTTCAGGCTCGGGATTAGGCGTCATGCCATATCCGCGCAGCCGTTCGCGAAACGCCTCGGGATCGCCGGCGGCCGCGGGGGCAGACTCGGTCAGCGCCTTGTAGAGTGGGTGCTTGTCGGGCCCGACGACGGTGATCTTCGAATACATCGGGAAATCGACGCCGAAATTGGTGGTGCAGAAGCTGGCGATCTCCGCATCGGTGCCCGGTTCCTGCGCCCCGAAATCATTAGCGGGGAAGCCGGCGATGACGAGGCCCTTGTCCTTGTAGGTCGCGTAGAGCTTCTCCAACCCTTCATATTGCGGCGTCAGCCCGCATTTCGACGCGACATTCACGGCAAGCACGACCTTGCCATCATGGTCGGCCAGGCTGGCGTCCTTGCCATCGATCGTCTTGAGCGGAATCTGCTGTAGCGCGGTCGTCATCACCCTCTCCCTGCTCGGTTGCCGGATCGGCCTAGCCGAGGCGCGGCGGAGAAGCGAGGCGGCTTTGCGCCGCCATCCCTCACATGCCCCCACCCGGCGCGATCCGGTGATACTGCCAGGTCATCGCGTCCTGCGCCGGATCACGCCCGCGCGTCGTGGCAACCAGCATCGCACCGCCATCGGCGAGTCGATAGGTGATGTGCGTGGGATAGTCATGCTGGGGATTGGCGAAGACGATCTCGGCATCGCCGCCCGCCGGATCCTCGCGCAACGCAACCGCCGGAAACGCAACCGCGGGCTTGCCCGATGGCTGGCCATAGAAGACCAGCCCGTCGACGTGGCGGACGATGCGCATATATTCGAAACCGCGCGCGACGCCGCCCTTCACGGTCTGGCCGATCCCCAGCTTAGTGCCGCCGCGCATCGGCTCCCAATGCTCTACGGTTGTGCCGTCCGCCGCGTTGCCCGCCTGCCAGTCACCGGTCAGCCAGTCGAGATCGGTCGCCGGCAGCAATGCCGCGCGCTGCGGCCGGTCGGTGATGATCGGAGTATTGCCCGATTGGGCGACGCTGGCGACGGACGCCAGCAATATGGCACTCGCCAGCAGCGCACGCAGCATCGCTACCCCTCCATGCTGCAGCTTCGCCGCGCGGGGGCCGCTTGTCAAAAGGCGATTGTTGCCCCCCGAAACCGAGAGGAAGGGAATTTACCGGAAATTGTCCGCGTAGGCCTGCAGCTTCAGCGTGCGGGTGGGCGCCGGGATAACGTGGTAGGCCAGGCCCTCGCGCTCGGCATAGGCCTTCGCCGCGTCCAGCGTCGGGAAGGACAGGCGAACCTGCTCCTGCGTGTCGCGCGATCCAGCCCAGCCCATCAGCGGGTCGGCGCGCTTCGGCTCGGCGGGCTCGAACTCCAGCACCCAGTTCTGAGTGCCGGCGCGGCCCGACTGCATCGCGTTCTTGGGCTTCTGAAAGATACGGGCGGCCATGGCTGTTTCCTGAATTCTTCTGTGATTCCGCACTGCCGCATCGGCGGGGCGATGGTCAAGCGTTGCGCGCGTCGGCGCGCTTGGTGCGCAACGTAGCGGCGGCCGATGCAGGGTCTTCGGGCCAGGGATGGCGCGGGTAGCGGCCGCGCATCTCCTTCGCCACCGCCTGCCAGCTTCCCGCCCAGAACCCTGGAAGGTCACGCGTCGTCTGGATCGGGCGGCCGGCAGGCGAGGTGAGGCTCAACACCAGCGGCACCGCGCCGCCGGCGACGCTGGGGTGGGTCGCGAGGCCGAACAGCGCCTGCACGCGCAGTTCCACCTTGGGGCCGCCCTCCGCCGCATAGTCGATCTCATGGCTGGAACCCGCGGGCGAATGAAAGCGCGTCGGCGCAAGGCGGTCGATCGCCTTCATCCCATCCCACCCGATCATTCCTTCGATCGCGCCATGCAGCGCCGAGGCGGACACGTCGGCCAGCCGGCGGCGGCCGGAAAGCAGCGTCGGCAGCCATTCGTCGAGCCGCGCCGCCAGCCCCTCGTTGCTGAGATCGACCTCGGGCGCACCATGCGCCGCGGCGAAGGCGGCGCGCTGCCGCAGCGCCACCGCCGCCTCGCCCCAGTTCAGCAGGTCGACGCCATGCAGGCGGACACCCTCCAGCAGCGCCGCAGCGACCGCTTCCGGATCAGCGCGATCGTCACGTCCGCTGGCAAGCCGAATCGCGCCGAGCCGACGCTCGCGCACCGCATCCGCGGTGCCCGTCGCGGGATCGAAGCGTACCGACCGCACCATCTCGATGCGATCGGCAAACAAGTCCATCACCTCGGCCTCGTCGATTGCGGCGGCGGAGAGGATGCGCGCGCCGGAGGCCGCCCCTTGCGTTTCGGCAACCGCCAGCCATTCGGCCCGCGCCAGCGGCGACGCGGGATCGAGGCGGAAGCCGCGCCCGCCGACCGATGCCCAATCCTCGCCCGACGGCCCGCGCCGCCTCGAGACGCGATCGGGGAACGCCAGCGCGACGCAGCCCGGTATCGCCTCCGGCCCGGACGCCGCTGAATCACCGCCGCGCACCAGGCCCTGCCAGCGCTTCGCCAGCCCGCGCGCGGCCTCCGCACGCTGGCCGCGTTCGCCGCGCCAGCGCCGCAATCGCAGGTCGAGATCGGCATCATTACCGCCGAGGCCGCGCTCGCCGAGCAGCACCGCGACCTCGGCGGCGGTGCGCGTCCAGCCATGGCCGGCGGCGGCGATCAGCATGTGGGCGAGGCGCGGCGGCAGCGGCAGCGCGGCGATGGCGCGGCCATGCGCGGTCGGGCGGCCATCGCCGTCCAGCGCGTCGAGCGCGGCCAGCCGGGCGCGGGCCTCGATCACTGCGGCCTCGGGCGGCGGATCGATCCAGCGCAGCGCACGCGGATCGGATACGCCCCAGATCGCGGTCGCCAGCATCAGCGGCGAAAGATCGGCTTCCAATATCTCTGGCGGATCGAAGCGCGGCAGGCCGGCGGTGGCTGCCGCTTCCCACAGGCGATAGGCGACGCCCGGCGCCTGGCGCCCGGCGCGGCCGGCGCGCTGGGTCACCGCCGCCTGGCTCGCGCGCTCGGTGACGAGCCGGGTCATCCCCGCGGCACGATCGTAGCGCGGGCGACGCGCCAGCCCCGAGTCGACGACGATTCGGACGCCGTCCAAGGTCAGGCTGGTCTCGGCGATGCTCGTCGCCAGCACCAGCTTGCGCGTGCCGGCAGGCGCGGGCGCGATCGCCGCACGCTGCGCCGCCGGCTCCATGCTGCCGTGGAGACGGTGGAGTTCGACATTTGCAGGCAAGCCGGCCAGCCGCTCGGCGGTGCGCTCGATCTCGGCGACGCCCGGCAGGAAGGCGAGCACCCCGCCCTCCTCCTCCACCAGTGCACGGCGCACCGCGGCAGCCGTCGAATCCTCGATGCGCGCCTCGGCGGCGCGGCCGATGTGGCGGATGTCGAGCGGGAACATCCGCCCCGCGCTCTCGATCACCGGCGCCTCATCCATCAACGCGGCGAAGCGGCCGCCGTCCAATGTGGCGGACATCGCGACAAGGCGAAGATCGGGCCGCAACCCCGCTTGCGCGTCGAGCGCGAGCGCTAGGCCGAAATCGCTGTCGAGGCTGCGTTCGTGGACTTCGTCGAACAGCACCGCGGAAACGCCGTCCAACTCGGGATCGGCCTGGATGCGGTTGACGAAGATGCCCTCGGTGACGACCAGCACGCGCGTCGCGGCGGACTGGCGGCTGTCGAGGCGGGTCGCATAGCCGATCATGCGGCCGACCGGTTCGCCGGCGAGCGCCGCCATCCGCTCCGCAGCGGCGCGCGCGGCGAGGCGGCGGGGGCTGAGCAGCAGGATCCGGCCGGTGCACCAGGGCTGGTCGAGCAACGCGGGCGCGACCGCGGTGGTCTTGCCCGCCCCCGGCGGCGCCACCAGCACTGCGGAGGAACGGGTAGCGAGCACGCCGAGCAGGTCGGCGAGCACGGCGTGGATGGGGAGGGTCAACACGACCTCCCACCTTCGTCATCCCGGGCTTGACCCGGTATCCCGCTGCCTTTGCGCCGCATCAGACCGGCTTCGTCTCGGCAGAAAGAAAAGGAAGAAGCGGGATCCCGGGTCGAGCCCGGGATGACGAACTGATTCATGGGTGACCGGCCCGCAGCCTCACTCCTCAAACTGCTTCGGCGCCGGAGACACGGTGGTGAAGCCCGTGGCGTTGATCTCCTGCACTTCCAGCATGCGATCAGCGATGCCGTCACGCCCGAAGCGGAATGGCCCGTCGATGCCGGAGAAGCCGCCGGGGTCGCTCATCGCCTTGACCGGGAAGGGCTGTCCGACCTTCCAGTCACGCGAGATGCGCGTCACCAGCAGCACCGAATCATAACCCATGCTGGCAAGGCGATAGGGCGCGCGGCCGTAGCGGGCGCGATATTTGGCGACGAGCTGCGTGTAGAGATTGTCGGGCACCGAGGCGAACCACGCGCCGCGCATCGGCACGCTGGCGGCCAGTCCCGATTCGGTGTTCCACAACTCGGTGCCGAGGACCTTCGCGGTCGCGCCACCGCTGCCGCCGCTGCGACGGATCAGCGGCACCGCCTGCGCGGCGAAGCTGCCATTGTCGGCGATGAGCACCGCCTGATAGGCCGAATCCTTCGACATCCGCGTGATCGCCGCGCTGATCGACGTCTTCGAGCGGTCGAAATTCTGCATCGAGACGACCTGACCGCCCGATGCCTCCACCGCGCGCAGCAGCGCGTTGGACGAGCGCTGGCCATAGACGCCATTGGGCACCAGTCCGGCGAAGCGGGTCATGCCCTTGGAACGGGCATATTCGACGACGCGGCGGATCGACTGCGCAGGCGAGAAGCCCAGCAGGTAAGTGCCGTTGCCGGCGACGCTCGAATCGTTGGAGAAGCTGATCAGCGGCACGCCGCGCGCACGCGCCACCGGTGCCACCGCGCGGACATCCTCTGACAGCAGCGGCCCCAGGATCAGCGTGTTGCCTTCGGCCAGCGCCTTCTGCGCGGCAGCGGCGGCACCCGTTGCGGTGTCATAGGTGGTGATGCGAATCGCATTGCCGCCGGTATCCAGCACCGCGAGGTTGGCGGCGTTGGCGATCGACTGGCCGACGCCGGCATTGGCGCCGGTCATCGGCACCAGCAATGCGACGCGATGCCGCGCCTTGTCCTGCGGCAGGCCGGTGCCGATATCGCCCGGCTCGTCAGGCCGCTCGACCGGCGGCGGCTGATCCGTGGGCGGCGGCTTGCCCTTCGGGATCATCGTTTGACAGCCCGAGATCAGCAGCGCCGCCGCGACCACGGCGAGCCTGAAAGTGCCGCGCCACGTTTGCCGCGGTTGCGACACCGCCATCGCCTCTGCCATGAATCCTCCCATGAACACCCAACTCGAGCCGGGTCTCTACATCGTCGCGACGCCGATCGGCAACTTGGGCGATCTCTCGCCCCGCGCAGCCCATGTGCTGGCGCATGCCGATCTGATCGCGGTGGAGGATAGCCGCGTCACCGCCAAGCTGCTGCAGCATATCGGCACCAAACGACCAATGGCCCCCTATCACGACCATAATGCCGACGCCGTGCGCCCCGGCCTCGTCGCCCGCATGGGGCATGAGGCGATCGCTCTGGTCTCGGATGCGGGGACGCCGCTGATCTCCGATCCTGGCTTCAAGCTGGTCCGCGACGCGCGTGCGGCGGGCCATGCCGTCACCACCCTGCCCGGCCCCTGCGCCGCGATCGCCGCGCTGACATTGGCCGGCCTGCCCACCGACCGCTTCTTCTTCCTCGGCTTCCTGCCTTCCAAGGCCAAGGCGCGCGCCGACGCCATCGCCGAGGTGGCGGCGATCCGCGCGACCTTGCTGTTCTACGAATCCGGCCCGCGCCTCGCTGCGACGCTTGCCGCGCTGGCCGAAGGACTGGGCGACCGCGAGGCCGGCGTCGCGCGCGAGATCAGCAAGACGTTCGAGGAATGCGTGACCGGCACCTTGACCGGCCTCGCCGAACGCTATGCGGAAAAACCGCCCAAGGGCGAGATCGTGATCGTCGTCGGCCCGCCGGGCGAGGCGCCGCCCGCCGCCGAGGATGAAGTGGAGGCGGCACTCGCCGAGGCGCTGGAGCGGTTGCCCGTCGGCAGGGCCGCAAGCGAGGTCGCCAAGCGCTTCGGTGCCGACCGCAAGGCGCTCTATGCGCAGGCGCTGGCGCTAAAGGACGCCGGGGCGGAGGATGAAGCGGAATGACCGCCGCCCGGGCCGCGGCCGAAGCACGCGGCCGCCGCGGCGAGACCATCGCCGCCTGGTGGCTGCGGCTGACCGGCTGGTCGATTCTTGCGCGGCGCGTGCGCACCCGTGGTGGCGAAGTTGACCTGGTGGCGCGACGCGGACGGACGGTCGCCTTCGTCGAGGTAAAGACGCGGCGGACCGATGCCGAACTGGACATCGCGATCGACGCCCACCGGCTGCGCCGGGTGGCGATGGCCGCCGAAATGCTGGCCCCGCGTTTCGCCCGGCCCGGCGATTCCATCCGCATCGACGTGATGCTGATCGCCCCGCGCAAATGGCCGCGGCACCTGAAAAATGTGTGGCATGGCTGACAAGCGCGGCACGCGACCCTAGATCGGCCCCCGACACATCCGCGGGGAGCGAAGATATGGCGTTGCGCGTTGCGGTCCAGATGGACCCGCTTGAAGGCATCAACATCGGTGGTGATTCCACCTTCGCGCTGATGCTGTCCGCGCAGGCGCGCGGGCACAGCCTGTTCCATTACACCGCAGACCAGTTGAACTATGCCGACGGCCGGGTGTGGACCGAGGCGCGGCCGGTGACGGTGCAGCGCGTGAAGGGCGATCATCACCGGTTCGCGGAGCCCGTGCGCATCGATCTCGGCAGCGATATCGACGTCGTGCTGATGCGGCAGGATCCGCCGTTCGACCTCGGCTATATCACCGCGACCCACCTGCTCGAACGCATCACCCACGAGACGCTGGTGGTCAACGACCCCGCCTCTGTGCGCAACGCGCCCGAGAAGGTGTTCGTGCTCGACTATCAGCGCTTCATGCCGCCGACACTGGTGACACGAAGCTATGCCGAGGCGCGCGCGTTCCTGGAGAAGCATGGCGAGATCGTCGTGAAGCCGCTGCACGGCAATGGCGGCAAGGCGATCTTCAAGGTCGGGTCGGACGGCGCCAACCTCTCTTCGCTGATCGAGGTGTTCAACACCGCCTATCGAGAGCCGCATATGGTGCAGGCGTTCATCCCGTCCGTCACCAAGGGCGACAAGCGCATCGTGCTGGTCGATGGCGAGGTGGCCGGCGCGGTCAATCGCATTCCGGGCGAAGGCGAGATCCGCTCCAACCTCGCGGTCGGCGGCAAGGCGGCGAAGACCGAACTGACCGAGAGGGAACGCGAGATCTGCGCGGCACTTGGGCCGGAACTCAGGAAGCGCGGGCTGTTGTTCGTCGGCATCGACGTGATCGGCGGCGAATGGCTGACCGAGATCAACGTCACCTCCCCCACCGGCATCGTCGCGATCGACACTTTCAACGGCTCCGACACCGCCGGCATGATCTGGGACGCGATCGAACGAAAGGTGGCCGCTTGATGAGCGAATGGATCATTCGGATGGTGGAGCAGGCCGGCTATTTCGGCGTGTTCCTGCTGATGTTCCTGGAGACGGTGTTCCCGCCCATTCCATCCGAGGTGATCATGCCGCTTGCCGGGCTTCAGGCAGCCAAGGGTGATATGTCGCTGTGGGCAGTGATCGCCAGCGGCACCGCCGGTGCGATGGCCGGCAACTACATGTGGTACGGCATCGCCCGCTGGGTCGGCATCGAGCGCTTCAAGCCTTTTATCGAGCGTCACGGTCGCTGGCTGACGCTCGACTGGCGCGAGATTGAAAAAGCTGAAGAGCAGTTCGACAAGCGCGGCGCCGCCTTCGTGTTCGTCGGCCGGATGCTGCCGAGCGTGCGATCCTTGGTCTCGATCCCGGCCGGATTGCTGGCGATGAAGCAGCCCCGCTTCCTGATCTGGTCGGCGCTGGGCACCGCCGGCTGGACCGCGGCGCTCGCGGTGGGCGGCTATGTTCTTGGCCGGCAATATGCCGACATCGAGCAATATGTCGGGCCGGTGTCGTTGGGGATCATCGGCTTCATCGTGGTGGCCTATATCTATCGCGTGGCGACGTGGAAGCCGACGAAGGGGTGATGGCGATGCTCGGCCGCGCTTGAGATCGAGACCCTGTTTTATCGCCCCAGGGTAGGTGCATCCTTGTCGGTCATGCGCACCGGCAGGATGGTGCCGTCCTTGCCGTAGCGCAGCCGGTCGATCGCAATCTGCCGCTCGCCGGTGAACGGGCCCCGGGCGGGCGCCCGCTCCCAACGATGATAGACGATCAGCCACGCGCCATCGCGGGTGCGGACGATGCTGTGGTGGCCAGGCCCCTGCCGGCTGGCGTCGCTGGTCAGGATTGCGCCGCGATAGCGCCACGGACCGGTCGGCGAGGCGGCGGTGGCGTAATGCACGGAATAGTCGGGGCCGTTCCACCGTCCGTGACTGTAGGAGAGATAATAGGTGCCGTTGCGTTCGTGCATGAACGCACCCTCGGTGAAGTGCGGCGGCTGCTCCACCTTTATCTCGTGCGCAGTGCTGATCATGTCGGGATTGAGTTCCCAGACGCGTAAGGTCGCACCCGCGCTGCCGCCGGCATAAAGATAGGTCCTGCCCGAGCGCGGATCGGTGAAGACCATCGGATCGATCGCCTCGAAGCCATTGCCGCCGGTGATCAGCGGTTTTCCGCTGTCGCGATACGGGCCGCCCGGCCGATCGGCTACGGCAACGCCGATCCGGCTCGGCGTGGGGTTTTGCGGGCCCACCGAGTAATAGAGATAATATTTGCCGCCACGCATGGCGACACCGGGCGCCCACAGGAAATGATCACGCGCGCCGTCGTCACCGATCCAGCCGATCTGATCGCGCCGGATCAGTTCGCCGCGCCTCTGCCATCGCTTCAGGTCGTGCGACGAAAAGGCGAAGAAGCGATCCGCCTCCCACGCGCCGCCAGGGCCACCGGTGGGAAAAATCCAGAGGTCGTCGCCGATGACCATCGCATGGGGGTCGGCACCCTGGAACTGGGGATTGTCTGCCAGGGCCGGCATGGCGGCGGCGCCCGCAAGCGCCGCCGCGAGAAACAGACGGAACATAGTCACGCGAACATCCTGCATCAGAAGCGGAAACGGACGCCGAGCGAATAGGTCCGCTCGATGTATCGGACCTGGAACGGGTAGCTGTCGCCAGCGGCATTGTAGACGCGATCGGTTCGGATCGGCGTGCCAAGCATGTTCAGCATGTCGAAGGCGATCGTGATGTTCTCGATCGGCGTCAGCGTCGCCGAGAAATCGAGAACGCCCAGCGACTTCTGGTAGAGCGGGGACAGGAAGCCGTTCTGCAGATCCTGATATTCGATGACGAATTTCGAGCGCCAGTTATAGGCGAGCCGCGCCGAGAAGCTCGGCCGCTCATAGAGGCCGACCAGATTGAAGGCGTGCTTCGACACATTGGGGAAAGGCTGCTGGCCGGGCAGGCGATCTTGGAAACTGGGCTGCAGTTCGGTCGAGGCATCGAGATAGGTGTAGTTCGCCTGGATGCCGAAACCCTGCACCCATTCCGGCACTGTGTCGAATTCAAGGAAGCCGTTGAACGACACTTCGGCGCCCTGCACCCGGCCGTCCCCGCCGTTGCTGGGCGCATTGACGCGACGATCCGGCTCACCGGCGATCTCGATCAATGTGGTGTTGCGGAAGATGAAGTTGCTGACGTCGCGGCGGAATATGCCGGCGGTCAGCGACCCGGTCCGCGAGAAATAATATTCGAGCGACAGATCATAATTGTCGGATTCGAGCGGGCTGAGGTTGGGGTTGCCCGAATTGATGTCGATGATGCAGTTCGGCGCGTCGGGGCCGCTGTCCGGGTTGCCGGGCACCGGCGTGCAGACCAGAGGCACGGTGCCGACATTGCTGGACGGATTGAGATCGATGAAGTTCGGCCGCGTCCGCGTCTGCGTATAGGCCAGCCGCAACTGCAGACCTTCGGCAAGTTCGGCGCGCATCGTCACGCTCGGCAGATAATCGGTATAGGTGTTGGTTTGGCTGATCGGCGTGAAGGTGCCGGTGGTGGCATCGAAGGAATTGCCGTTCACAGTCGTGCGCGTGTTGATCACCCTGAGGCCGACGGTGCCGTCGATGGGGATGCCGACGTCGAAGGCATAATTGAACTGGCCATAGCCGGCATATGCGCGTTCCGAGGCGGTGAAGGTTTCCAGTTCTGCGAAGGGAACGTCGCCTTCGGGGAAGCCGGCGATCGCGCGCAGCGCGTCACGATTCTCGAAGACGCTGTTGAAGGTTGCGCCGGGGAACAGGGACTCCGGCTGCGCGCGATCGAAGCGAAAGCCACGCCGGATCTGAACGATGTCTACCGGCAGATCGGAATAGCCGATGCCGCGGTCGAGCAGCGGCTGATAACGTTGCCCGTTGTAACGGGCTGCATCGCGATCGTTGAAGCGGAAGCCGGCGCTGATCTTTGGTAATATCGCCACGCCCGTTTCATATGCCGCGTCGAGCCGCGCCTGGAGATCGTCTCCTTCGGCGCGAAAATTGCGGTCAAACAGGCCCCGCAGCAGATAATTGTCCGGATCGGCGGCGTTGAAATCGATGAAGTCGAACGTGCCGCCGCCCCGCCCGCCTTGCCGGTCGAACACGACATTGCGCGTCGGCGAGCTGGCAAAGGCATAATCGATGTTGATCTGCTTCTCGGTGTAGCTGCTGTCGGTATAGGCGATGTCGGCGGAGAGCTTGAGCGGACCGGGTGACCAGATGCCGCCGCCGGCGATCTGGTAGGTGTTCGTGCGCGCCTTGCGGAATTCGTCGAACCCGTCCGGATTGGCGGCGCCGGTGACGGTCATGCTGCGCACCGAATTGCTGCCGTCGTCGCGCAGCACGACATTGCTGTATTGCGCGCCGCCGCCGAAGGTCGGGACGAACAGCCAATGGTTGCGATCCTCGGCGCGATACCCCTGGAAAAGACCGTCGACATAGAATTCGAGCGTGGACGAGGGTCGCCACTGGATCGCAGCGTTGATCGAGGGGCGCCAGCGATTGCCGTTGCCATAGAAGAGGCCGCTGCCATTGGGCCGGGTGAAACCCGCCGCATCGGCAGGCTCGCCCGGCGCCGGCGTGACGAAGCGATCATTCTCACGGGTCGCGTCGAGGAAATCGATGTTGGTGATCGCGGCATTCACCAGCACGCCGATCTCACCGATGCCGGTATCCCAGCGATTGCTGATCAGAAGGTTGCCATTATAGTCGAATTGCTGGCTCTGTTCCCAATGGACGCCGTTGAGCGAGCCCGAGATTTCGAAGCCGTCGAAATCGAACGGTCGGCGGGACCGCACGTTGACCTGCCCGCCGATGCCGCCTTCGATCAGGTTCGCGGTCGAGGATTTATAAACTTCGAGCGCCTGGACCGCGCCGGCCGGGAAATCCTGTATGGCGACGAAGCGGTTCTCCGCGGTGAAGATCTCGCGGCCATTATAGGTGGTCGAGATATCCGGCAGGCCGCGGATTTGCACCTGTGCCGCCTCACCCGCGCCGCGGTTGACCTGCACGCCGGTGACGCGCGCAAGCGCGGCTGAAGCGGTGACGTCGGGAAGCTTGCCGATATCCTCGGCCACGATCGCATCGACGATGCCTTCCGAACTGCGCTTGATCGCCTGCGCGCTGGCGATGCTGCGGCGAAAGCCTGTGACGATGATGTCCTCCCCCGCTTCCGCTGCGGGGCGGGCCGCGGGCGGCGGCGGCTCAGGCGCCCCGCTGTCTGCTGGCGGCGGGGGTTCAAGTTGGGGCGATGCGTCCTGCGCGAAGCTGCGTTGGCCGGCGATCAAGGCAAGTGCCGAGATCGAAAGGGCGACGAGATGCCGCATGTTCCTCTCCTGGACTCTTCTGGCCCGCTCTTCCTCTTGTCTTAGGCGGGCTTTTGGTCTCATCAAGCGCTATGCAGCTATAATAGATTATGATCAGCAAGGTTGCCGGTCGCGACGAGGTCACCCAAAAATAAGCTGACGGCCGTCGATCGGTTTTGGAGAGGCGCTTGGGTCGCGTCGCGCGACAAGGAAATAGAACATGGTCAGAGTGCTCCTCGTCGCCCTGTACGCAACCAGCGCGCTGCTGCCAGCCGCGGCGGACGCACGCCCGCGATGGACCGCCGCGCAGGCCAATGCTTGGTATGACAGGCAACCCTGGCTGGTGGGCGCCAACTATACGCCGGCGTCTGCGATCAACCAGCTGGAGATGTGGCAGGCCGAAACCTGGGATCCCAAGCGGATCGACGATGAACTCCGGCTGGCGCAGAGCATCGGGATGAACACGATGCGCGTGTTCCTGCACGACCAGCTCTGGGCGCAGGATGCCAACGGCTTCAAGCGGCGGATCGACGAATTCCTGGCGATAGCGCAGCGCCGCGGGATCAGGCCGCTCTTCGTGCTGTTCGACAGTTGCTGGGATCCGGCACCCCGGCTGGGCCCGCAGCATCCACCCATTCCAGGCGTGCATAATTCTGGCTGGGTGCAGGGGCCGGGCATGGCAGGGCTGCGCGATCGGGCGTCCTGGCCGAAGTACAGAAACTATGTGCAGGGCGTGATCGGCGCCTTCAAGGATGATCAACGCGTGCTCGGCTGGGATCTGTGGAACGAGCCGGACAATGGCGCGGATCAATATAAGGGTCAGGAGGGCAAGGAGCCGTTGGTGCGCGCGCTGCTCGCGCAGGTGTTCGCATGGGCGCGCGATGCCGATCCGTCACAGCCGTTGACCTCCGGCGTGTGGCAGGGCGACGACTGGACGCCGGACGGCAAGGCCTCGGCAATGGACAGGCTGCAGCTCGGCCAGTCCGACGTGATTTCCTTCCACGATTATAACTGGCCTGAGGTGTTCGAACGGCGGGTGAAGCAGCTCATCCCTTATGGGCGGCCGATCTTGTGCACCGAATATATGGCGCGCGGGAACGGATCCACCTTCGACGGCTCGCTGCCGATCGCCAAGCGCTATAATGTCGCGATGATGAACTGGGGGTTCGTCGACGGGAAGACGCAGACGCGCCTGCCATGGGATAGCTGGAAGAAGCCCTACACGCTGGAAGAGCCGACCATCTGGTTTCACGAGGTGTTCCGCGCCGATGGCACGCCCTATCGGCAGGCAGAAACGGATCTGATCCGTCGCCTTTCGGCCGCACCCAAGACCGTCGTCCCCCCTGCGCCTTAACATTTTGAGGGCAAGCCGCTATCGACACCCGAAGCGGCACATCGCTATCCAGCGGCATCCCCAGTTTCAGGATGATAAGATGTCGCGTTCCTTGTTGCTTGCCTCGTCCATGGTGATCGCCATGACCCCCGCCGCCGCCGCCAACCCGTTCGCTGAACCAAGCAGCCTGCCCTATCAGGCGCCCGCCTTCGACCGCATTCAGGACAGCGACTATCAGCCCGCGATCGAGGAGGGCATAGCTGCCAGCCTCGCCGAGATCCGCCAGATCGCCGACAACAAGGCAGCGCCGACCTTCGACAACACGATCGTCGCGATGGAACGGCAAGGACAGATGCTGGCCCGTGCCCAGCGCGCTTTCAGTCAGGTCGCGCAGGCCAATACCAACCCGACCTTGCAGGCGGCGCAGAAGGCACTCGCGCCCAAGCTCTCCGCCTATAACGACACCATCTATCTCGACGCCAGGCTGTGGGCGCGGGTGAAGGCGCTGCATGACCGGCGCGGCACCCTGAAGCTGGACGGCGAGCAGGCGATGCTGCTCGACACCTATTACCAGCAGTTCGTCCGCGCCGGTGCGCAGCTTTCCGCCGCCGACCAGGCAAGCCTGCGCGACCTCAACCTGCAGCTGTCCACGTTGCAGATCGCCTTCCGCCAGAAGCTGCTCGCCGCGACCAAGGCAGGCGCGCTGGTCGTCGACAGCGAAGCGAAGCTCGCCGGGCTCAACGCCAGCGGCGTCGCTACCGCTGCGCAGGACGCCAAGGATCGCGATCTCGCCGGCAAGTTCGTGCTGCCGCTGCAGAACACCACCGACCAACCGGCGATGCAGTCGCTGACCGATCGCGCCACGCGCGAGGCGCTGTTCGACCAGAGCTGGACCCGCGCCGAAAAGGGCGACGACAATGATACGCGCGACACGATCGCTCAGATCGCGATGCTGCGCGCGAAGAAAGCCAAGCTGCTCGGCTTCCCGACCTGGGCCGATTATTCGCTGACCGAGCAGATGGCGAAGACGTCGACCGCGGCGATCGCCTTCCTCAACGGGCTCGACGCGCCGACCGCGGCCGGCCAGGCGCGCGAACTGGCCGAGATCCAGGCGGCGGCGAAGGCCGACGGCAAGAACTTCGACATCGCGCCATGGGACTGGAGCCTCTACGCCGAGAAGGTCCGCAAGGCGAAGTACGACCTCGACGAGGAGGAGACCAAGCCCTACCTCAACATCTGGAACGTGCTGGAAAACGGCGTGTTTTTCGCCGCCACCGAGATGTACGGCATCACCTTCAAGCGCCGTACCGACATGCCCGCCTATCATCCCGACATCCGTGTCTACGAGGTGTTCGAGGAGAATGGCGCACCGCTCGGCCTCATCTATTTCGACATGTGGAAGCGGGACAACAAGGCCGGCGGTGCGTGGATGAACGCCTATGTGCCGCAGTCCAAGCTGTTCGGCACCAAGCCGGTGATCAGCAACACCGCCAACTTCACCAAGCCCGCGCCCGGCCAGCCCGAACTCATCACGTTCGAGGATGTGCGGACGATGTTCCATGAGTTCGGCCACGGGCTGCACGGGCTGTTCTCGAACGGCACCTATCCCTCGATCTCGGGCACGTCGGTGGCGCGGGACTTCGTGGAATTCCCGTCGCAATTCAACGAGCATTGGGCGCTGGAGCCACGCGTGCTGGCGAACTATGCCAAACATTACCAGACGGGCGCGGCGATGCCGCAGGCGCTGGTCGACAAGATCAAGCGTGCCGAGAAGTTCAACCAGGGCTTCACCTTCGGCGAACTGCTCGCGGCGGCGCAACTCGACATGGGCTGGCACTCGCTCGGTGCTGACGCGCCCAAGCAGGACGTGAACGCGTTCGAGGCGAAGACGCTGGCGGCGACCGGGCTTGACGTGACGCATGTGCCGCCGCGCTATCGCACCAGCTATTTCTCGCACGTCTGGGGTGGCGGCTACGCGGCGGGCTATTACGCCTATATCTGGACCGACATGCTCGAAGAGAATGTCTATGACTGGTTCAAGAGCAATGGCGGCATGACCCGCGCCAACGGCCAGCGCTTTCGCGACCGCGTGCTCTCGCGCGGGCACAGCCAGGATTATGGCGTGATGTTCCGCAACATGACCGGGAAGGATCCGGAACTGGCACCGCTGCTGCGCAGCCGCGGGTTGAGCAAATAAGCTGTCCCTATCTCCTCCCCGGCGCTGCGCGCCGGGGAGGAAAATGTTCGCGCCCACCTTCCGGCGCAGCTATCCTCCCGCGATGACCCGCCTTTCCCTCGCCACCCTCTCGCTCCTCCTCCTCGCCACCCCCGCCGTCGCGAAGCTCTCCGCGCCCGAGCGCCGGATCGTCGCGGAGGCCGATCGCGGCATTCCGGCGGATATCGCGCTGCTCGAAAAGCTGGTCGCTCAGAACAGCGGCACCCGCAATCTGGCCGGGGTGATGAAGGTGCGCGACATGGTGGCGCCCGAGTTCGAGGCGCTCGGCTTCACCACGCGCTGGGTGCCGATGGAGAAGGTCAGCCGCGCGGGCCATCTGATCGCCACGCACGAGGGCAAGCCGGGCACGACGCGGATGCTGCTCATCGGCCATCTCGACACGGTGTTCGAGCCGAACTCGTCCTTCCAGACCGCCAGGCGCGAGGGGAACATGCTGCACGGCCCCGGTGCCGGCGACGACAAGGGCGGCATCGTCGTCATGCTCGCCGCGCTCCGGGCGATGAAGGCGGCCGGCGCGTTGAACGGCGCCAATATCGAGGTGGTGCTGACCGGCGACGAGGAATCCGCAGGCAAGCCGGTGGAGACGGCGCGTGCCGATCTTGTCGCCGCGGCGCGCAACGCCGACGTCGCGCTCGATTTCGAAGGACTGGTCGTGCTCGAAGGGCAGGATCAGGGCTCGATCGCGCGGCGCTCCTCTGCCAGCTACACGATCACCGCGACGGGCAAATCGGCGCATTCGAGCGGCATCTTCTCGCCCGAAGCGGGACTGCTGCGAAACAAGGCGATTTCGGATCGACGCGAAGATTGGTGGCGCGTGGCCAAGCTTCGCTGATCTCGGCGGTACCTTTGTTGGGG
>NZ_JBNPXQ010000013.1:0-91328 GCF_050433225.1 Sphingomonas zeicaulis
GCGCTCGCCCATCATCGCTTGGCGTCCTTCTGCATCTCGATGCTGAATCAGACACTCACCCCGAGTGCAAGGCCGACTTTTTCAACGGCATCGACAGAAACCCGCCGTTCGACATATCGCTGGCGAACGGCAGAAATGTCCCACGATAAGACGGCCCTTTCCGGCGGCAGTCGGACCAGGATGCGCCGTTCAAACACAACTGGTTTAACGGCCGCCCATGCCAAAACCTGGCGTTCACCTAAAGCCCGCTCCGCCCAACAAACCCGGGGGCGCCTCTAGAACCGGTGAAGCCCTTCATCCGTCTGGCGCCGGAGATGTTCACCTTACATCTGAACGATGGCTGCTATGGTTGCCTTAGCGCTTCGCATCGGCCAGCACCGGGGCATGGATCGAGCTTACTTATCTCTTCCCGCTTCGGCGGTTCGCAGCGCCTCAGATGCCGAACTGTTCGGTCAGTTGGCCAAAAAATTGCCCTTCGCCCTCGAGCCAACGCAGTCAGCAGCCTGGGAATACCAGATCATGCATCTTCGTTCGCTCGCCACGGCGCTGTCCAACGCTCACTTCTGTATGGAATTCCTAATCCCGCGCATGGGTCGACGCGCCGACTTGATAGTTCTCAACGCCGGGATCGTCTTCGTGGTGGAGTATAAGGTAGGCGCTCGCCAGTTCGACAGATCAAGCTTGGACCAGGTTTATGGCTACGGCCTCGACCTCAAGCATTTCCACGAGGAGAGTCACAACGCGCCGATTGTGCCGATCTTGATCGCCACCCACGCCGGAATCGCCATCGACGCGCCGCAGTGGGATCATGATCGTCTGGCCCGACCGATGAAGAGCTCAACTGATGGTCTTGCCACCCTTATTCAGCAGGTATCAGATCGCTATGCGTCCACGGAGATTGCCCCCGCTGATTGGCTGGCAGGCCGCTATCGGCCCACACCTACCATCGTGGAAGCCGCTCAGGCACTTTATCGCGGCCATAATGTCGAAGAAATCTCGCGCTCCGAGGCCGGCGCACAGAACCTAACGCGCACAGCCGATTACGTTGCTCAGGCGATCGAGACCGCCAAGCACGATCATCAGAAGATCATCTGCTTCATCACCGGCGTGCCGGGATCAGGCAAAACGCTCGCTGGCCTCAATCTCGCCACCGCCCGCCAGCGTGCGCACTCCGACGAACATGCGGTTTTTCTCTCAGGCAACGGTCCGTTGGTGGAGGTCTTGCGCGAGGCGCTGACTCTCGATGCGATCGCCAAGAAAAAGGATACGGGCAACCGCGCCGCTCGCGCCGAGGAATACCGGCAAGCCTGCGCGTTCATCCAAAACATCCATCACTTCCGCGACGATGCGCTGGCAACGACCCGCGCCCCCATCGAAAAGGTCGCGGTGTTCGATGAAGCCCAGCGCGCTTGGAACCATGAGCAGACCTCAAAGTTCATGCAGCAGAAAAAGGGCCAGATCGGCTTTTCGATGTCCGAGCCCGAATTTCTGCTCAGCGCGATGGACCGGCATGCGGACTGGTGCGCCATCGTGTGCTTGGTCGGCGGAGGCCAGGAAATCAATACCGGCGAGGCAGGTATCGAGGAATGGCTACGCGCGCTCGAAAAATCCTTTCCGCATTGGCAGGCACACGTCCCGGAGACGCTACAGCATACATGCCAGCTTGCCGATGAGGTCCTTGCGCCCGACCTGCATCTCGCAACCTCCATCCGCTCGTTCCGCGCCGAAAAGCTCTCCGATTTCATTGGACATGTGATCGACGGCAACGTTGAAGCCGCCAAGCAGATCACAGCGGACCTTCCAAGCTATCCGCTTCTCATTACCCGCGACCTGGCGGCGGCACGCGGTTGGCTGCGCTCACAACGCCGAGGGGCGGAAAGCGCGGGTCTTCTCGCATCGTCCAACGCTGCGCGGCTCAAACCGCATGGCGTGTTCGTGAAGGCCAAGATCGAGCCCGCCAGATGGTTTCTCGCGCCGCCTGATGATGTCCGGTCCGCCGATGCCCTTGAGGATGTTGCTACCGAATTCGACGTGCAGGGTTTGGAGCTCGATTGGGCATGCGTGTGCTGGGATGGCAACCTGCGCCGCGGTGATGGATGGGAAAAGCTGCGTTTTCGGGGCACGCGCTGGGAATCGGTGAGCGACCCGACCAGCCAAGCGTATCTGGCGAACGCTTATCGTGTGCTGCTGACGCGAGCGCGGCAAGGGCTCGTTATCTTTGTCCCAGATGGCGACGTGACCGACGCAACACGCCCTCCCGCCGTATACGACGCGATCTATGCGTTCTTGCGCTCCTGCGGGTTCTCAGAGCTGCCTACCGTCTAGCAGCTAAAGGGGGCGTAACGCGGGATGGCATGGCCACCTTCGACCTGTGCGCAAGACAGATCGACCTCGCCAACCGAACACCGCGCCACAGTCCGTCCGTAACGGTCAGTATCGGTCTTGCGGCAGTTCACCTTGCTCCATCGCACAAGCCGACGCAGGTTGGCGGTGCTTGCGCATGGGTCGCTAGGAGCGGAATCCCGCCCGGGACGCCTCCGCGCTTGGCTGCAGTTCGTCTCTTATGCCTTGGTCGCCTTTGGAATTTGCGCACGGTGCCCATGAGCCACTTCATTTCACGGACACGACTGCGAAAAAAGTCGGGTGCCGCGTTCCTTACCCTTTCCCCTTGTTGTGCCTCCGCCCGCTGTCGGGCAATCCGGCATGACCATGATCGCGTTTCACGCCCCAGCCGCCGACGCTCCGGAATTGGCACTGTCGCCTTTGCATCGCGCCGCCATGCTGGACGCTGCCGGTGGCCGCAGGTGCTCCGTCCGGTTTCGGGCAGCGCCTCGGGCCGTCGAGAGGACTGGATTTGGCGCAAAGCGGACGCGAGGCGTGTGCCGAACGGCTCTCCAGCGCCGGAGTGAGGTCACCACCCACGCAGTGGTGATTTTTACCGTTCTACAGACCGGGGAAGTCTGCGCGTATTGGCACGATGATGTTTTCCATCAGATCGAATATCGTTGCACCGGGTCGCTATTTTTACGCTCCGATCTTCATCAGCGATGAATGGGATTAGCCTTGCCAATTCACTGGCCGCCTTATCGGCCGTCACAACGATCTCAAAAGCAATCGCCCTGTCCATCAGTTCACCCCCACAAGACAGCTACATTTATAATCAACCGCGCACTATTACGACGGTGGTGCGCGGGCCATAGCGCTCGGGCAAATCGCGCGTCGGCGCTCCCGACCAAAGCACCAAAAGATGCCGTCAGCACGCGGCGATCATCAACGCGTGGCACGCCTCTTGGTTTGTTGGGCAAGAGCAGTTCGATCACGCGACATTCGAGGTCGGTCAGGCATATCGGCTCATGTGCAGCGTCACCCATAAATTGACGCCGGAGCGAAACTGTCAACTGCTGTGCATACGCAAAGCCACTTGCCATTGGCGTGGGCCCTTCAACGTCCTACAAGGTCAATAGACCGAGTTCCGCGATCATCTAGGACCGCGTGACCGATAGAAAGCGAGGGTGGAGCGCTTGCGATTCCCGATGACTATGAAAATCATGGCTGCGGTCCTTGTTCTGACCGTCACTTCCATGAGTTTATACGAGACATATAATGTTTCCCAAGTGTTTGATGCCATGCCGCTTTTGAGCGGTGCGCGATTGACTGTCGAAGCGAGAATTTACCAAGGGATCTGCGGCCTGCTTGCCGCGGCGTCGGCAATCTATCTGATGCGGGCCATCTTAGGCATTTGGCGTAGCCACCGCTTGTGACGTTGGCCTAGCATTGGGCCAATGGTGAAGTTTCACCCTATCTCAACCGTGCCGAATTATGAGGTAACAACCTCGTCGGATGTGAACCGCCCCGGGATTGCCGGAGGCCATTCGGCTTAAATTATGCGGCCATGGAGGTATCGTCCAGCATAGCGTAATAGCGCTCCTCCGCTTCGGCAGGTGGAATATTGCCAATGGGCGCGAGGAGCCGGCGGTTGTTGAACCAGTTCACCCATTCGAGCGTGGCGTATTCAACGGCCTCGACGGATCGCCACGGACCTCGCCGGTGGATCACCTCGGCCTTGTAAAGGCCGTTTATCGTCTCAGCCAAAGCGTTATCATAGCTGTCGCCTACGCTGCCCACCGATGGCTCGATCCCAGCTTCGGCAAGGCGCTCGGTATACTTGATCGAGACGTATTGGCTGCCACGATCGCTGTGGTGGATCAGGCCGCCGCGATGAGCAGGACGCCGATCATGGATCGCCTGCTCGAGGGCATCGAGCACGAAGCTGGCATGCGCCGTCCTGCTTACCCGCCAGCCCACGATATAGCGGGCATAGACGTCGATCACGAAGGCCACGTAGACGAACCCCGACCACGTCGCGACGTAGGTGAAGTCCGATACCCACAGCATGTTCGGCGCCGGCGCATGGAACTGCCCGTTCACCTGGTCGAGCGGGCAAGGCGCGGCCTTGTCGCTCATCGTCGTACGCACCGGCTTACCGCGGATCACGCCCTGCAAGCCAAGATCGCGCATCAGCCGTTCCACAGTGCACCGAGCTATATCAAAGCCTTCGCGCCGCATCTGTCGCCACACCTTTCGCACGCCATAGACGCCGAAGTTCTCGGCGAAGACGCGTACCACCTCCGGCTTCAACATCTGATCACGCTGAGCACGCGACGATAATCGCGAGGGATCGCGCCGCTGCCCCAGCTGCTCATGGTAGGTGGATGGGGCGATCGGCAGAACCCGGCAGATCGGCTCGACCCCATAGTATCCGCGATGCTCGTCGATAAACGCGATCATCGCTTGAACGGGCGGTCGAGCTCCGCCTGGGCAAAATATGCCGACGCCTTGCGCAGGATCTCGTTGGCCTGGCGCAGCTCGCGGTTCTCGCGCTCCAGCGCCTTGAGCTTGTCAGCCACATCGGTGGGCACGCCGGCTCGTTTGCCGCTGTTCACCTCGGCCTTCTTCACCCACTCCAGCAGCGTGTGCCCCGAACAGCCGATCTTCTCGGCAATGGATGTGATCGCCGCCCAGCGAGACGGATGGTCACCTTCGTGGTCCAGCACCATGCGGACCGCCCGCTCACGAACCTCCGGTGCAAACTTGTTCGTCGTCTTGCTCATCGTAGACCCTCACTCTCAGGAGTTAGGGCCTCCGACAATCCCGGGGCGGTTCAGTGATCCGGAATGGCGTGCCTTCGAGGCAGCGCTTCGGATACTCCGCAAATCGATCGGATTTCAGATTGCAGCACCGGCCACATCCTATAGCCTTCCCATTCAGGATGAATTTGCCGAATATCAGCCGATGATCCAGGATAACGCGGGACCTTTCGCCGTCTTGCCGCAGGAGTTCGGCGCTGGCGACGCCTCGGCGTACGCTAAGGATCGACAGACCATCGGCTTTCCACCTGAAATGCTCGATAGGCACATTATTGGTCGATAGGTCGTCCGGTGGGAGTGGTGAATGGGCACGTTCGCGCCACCCGCCTCATTGTAGCGTCACCACAACATGTGGCGCAGGAGTTCCTTCGTTTTTGGGAGTTGCTCTTGGGTCTGGAGATTGACGTCGTAAGCCGCGCTCACAAGAGCTGAGAGAAATTCGACAAGGACGATTTCGAAGGCGCCAGCACGCTCATCGCCCGGGGGCATGGCGGCCGGAGCACCGTCGTTACAGAAAGCCGTGATGCGGGGTGGCCCCTCTTCCCGATGGCCGAAGCCCACAAAGGTGACGGCTCGGTCTTGGAGATGAGGCTGGACAGTCGCCAATAGGCTTGGGCCTACCGAAGAAAGGCTGGTCGTCATTACGTCGAAGGCGGCCGGATTTCTCGCATAGGGCGCAATGAAATCACGGCTTACCCGCTCATCGCAGCCGGCAAGAAACGCGCTGAGGCAGAGCGCAACGTAGGTGGCTTCGACGCTTTCGTCGGCGGCTGAAATCGTGAACAGGAACATCTGTCCCGATCCAATTTCGAGCACCAACTGAACACCGAGGGTGGGTATCTCGCGGAGCCGGATTTGCTGGTCGCCCTCAAGACATAGCGTCGCGATCGTCAACATCTCGGCGCGCGTCAGTTCATAGGGGGCTGTGAAGGCCAAGAGGTTGAGCAGGAAAAGGGCACGGTTCTGGTGGCCTGCCGCAATCTTGCGGTCGGCAACGATGCGAAGGCAGCGATCAAGCGCTGCGCTGAGATAGGCCTTGGGGATCGCAGCGATCAGATGTCGGACCAGGATTGACGAGGTCGCCGCGGCAACGTCGGGCACTGCCTGTTCGAGCATCGCAGCAGCAGCTTCCGCCCACAAAGCCAATGGCGGAGATTGGCGGTCGACCGCTTTCCCCCGAGCGACGAGCATCACCCGCATGGCAAGGTCGAAGGGCAGCTCGAACGCACCATGGGCCAATTGCCGTTCGAGCTTGTGCGCGTTGTCGAGATCGCCGGCTGCCCGGAATAGCGCCACGCCTCGTGCTCGTGTCTCCCAGCCTTCACCTTCGCGTCCGAGGCTGATCAACGCCGTGCCGAGCTCGTCATAGGCGTCGGCATGGTCGTGCGACCCGAGGCTGTTTTCGAATATTGCGATGGCGCGGCGAGCCAGTTGGACGGCCTGCTCGGCATGTCCCTGAGCTTCGACACCTGTCGCGCTTTCGGCAAGCGAATTATGGCAAGCTGCGGCAAGGCGCGCAGCGCGCCCGTCGATTTCCGGTCGTGAGACCGCACGCCCCTCAACGCCTGCCGCCTCGTAGGCAATGAGGGCATCGACATATCGGCCGTCATCTCGAAGCGTGTTGCCGAGCGCCATCTGATTGATGGCGACAAGACGACGATCTCCGAGTGTCTCACCAATGGCGATGGCTTCCCGGGAAACCTCTTCCGCTTCCTTGTAGCGCCCTTCGTCGCGATAACGGCGATTGAGAATATTGCACATCCAGGCACGTTCTCGCGCCTGGCCTCGCTGGGGCCGAAGGGTAGCGAGAAGCTGCTCGCCTTCCGCAGCGGTTGCAGTGCTGGCGAGAAGCACACCGGCGAGATTGCGAATCGCAAGCTCCTGGCCATAGGCGTCTTCATGCGCCTCGAAGATTTCGAGGGCACGGCGAAAGCGGGGTTCGGCCTCATCTTGTCGGTTGACCGCTTGAAACGCGACGCCTTCTTCGACCAGCAACCGGGCTACGCTGTGCAGGTCGCCAGCCTCTTCGTGACGATTGCGAATGCGCTCCACTTCACCGAGAGTCTCGGGAGACATGGCAGTCTGAAGGGCATAGGTCGCGGCAAACTCCGCAACGAAGTCGATGAGAACCTCATCGCCAATCGTCTCGGCAACCGCCCGGGCTTCGGCCAAGAGAGGAGCGCAGTGCGCGGTATCATGAGAACTGCTCGCTATCTGCGCCAGCGATACGAGGGTTTGCACAAGCGAGGTCCGGTCTCCCGACGTCCGATAATGGTCGGCGAGGAACTGCTGCGCAGTTACAAAATGCGTGATCGAGCCCGAGTACAGGATTTCGCGCAGCGACCGCTCCGCCTGGATGACAGCAAGTTCGTCATTCGCGAGGTGTGCCATCTGAAACGCCAGCCATCCCCGGCCGGTCGAATCGAACAACCTGACGAGCTTGCGCGCGACTGCATCGAAGAACTGCGCTCGCTCCTGCGCGACGACCACCAATTCGGCAGCCCAAGCGTCGTGCAACAAGGAATAGCCGGATGCGTCCTCCACAACGAGGTCATCGAGAGATGCCATCTCATCGCTAAGCGAGGTTAGGTCCGTCGCACTGTCGGCAAGGAACGAGATGTCAGTCAGGGACAAAGGCGCACCGCTGAGCGCCAGACAGGCAATGATCTCTCGGCGCCGACCCTTGAGCGCCAGATACCGTTCCCTGAGCGTAACCGCGTTTCCAGCCTCGTCGCGGAGCGGTCGGATGGCAGAGCGCACCGCGAGTGGCAGCGTCGTCGTCGCAGCGGGCAGTTCCGCTATATGACGCTGGGCGTCCGCATCGACCACGGTCTCGAGCAGGGCAAGCTCCTCCTGGGTAAAGCCCTCGACTTGAAGGGAGCCGCCACGAAATCCCGCCGGCTGTTCACGCGATCCGATGACAACGACGCCCGAAGCCGTTTCCTGCATCATGGTAGCCAGTTCGGACCATAGCAGATCGCCGTCACTGGGGTCATCGATCACCAGGGGCCATGTGGTTGCGCCGCGCCACGCCTGGGCAAATGTATCTCGCGCTTCTTCGAACGTCTCAGGATTCGACGGATTGGCCGTATTGCCGATGAGAGCGTCTGCGGCTTTCGCGAGGAGAGCACGTGGATCAAGCCCGCGCCCGTTCACATAGGGCAAGCCAACATCCGCAGCATATTGAGCGAGTGCCACGGACTTTCCGACGCCTGCAACACCGGACACACTGACCGCGCGGTAGTGGGTGACGAGCCCTCGCAGTGCGGCGTCCAGTCCTGCACGCCGGATGTAGTAAGGAGCGGTCTTGAAGATGGCGTCCAGCGTGGCCTGCGGGGCGATGGCGCGCTGATCGGCAGCGATCCGGCGAAGGGTGAAGGTCTGCGCAAGCAGGGTCACGATATCGGCGTGAATGACGGAGGTAAGATCCTCATCCGCATCGAAGAAGTAGGCAGTTTGTTGACCGAGGATGTCATCAACGATCGCCGTCAGCCGCGGATCACGGTCGGCGCGCTTCTCGATATAGGCGAGCAACCCGAGGTTCAGCCGCCGAATTTCGACATATTCATCCTCAAGGCCCGAAAGCGTCTGCCCATTTGCCTCATCGACCCAGCCATAGCTCGCGCGATAGATGCCGATCGCAAGCTGGCTTCGCCGCAGACGTCCCAGATAGAGCGCTTGCGGGCGATAGGTCCGCGCGCCTTCGCGCTCGAATACGAATGGGTCGAAACCAAGGGACTGAATCGCCGCCCTGGCCTCGCGACGTTGCTTCGCGCACTCCTCGATCGTGGAGGAAACGAAGATCGAGAGTCGTTCCATCTGTCCCGCAAGGGCGTCGTCGCCGCGATCAGGCATAGCCTGCCTCCCGGATGGCGGCCTGGCCCGCCGCAAGCGCTTCCGTTACGGGGCAGCGACCAATCCGCCTCAACAGAAAGCGCGTGTCGCGCCGGATTTGGTCGAGAATGTCGTCGATGGTCATTGCTCCCAGATGGACGGTTTGGTCCGCAAGCTCGATATACCCGAGGCGCAGCGAATGCGTCTCCATCCAATGGGAATGCGGCGGCGCTTCACCGACCTCGGCAAGCGCCGCCAGGCGAAGGTTGGCTATCGCTTGCTCGACCTGCCAACGCGCGACACCGTCCGCCGTCAAGCGATCGACAAGCTGGCGACCGGATTCCGTGTGGCGAAGGACATGGATCGTCTTCGGCATGATGGAGGGCAGGCGCCAAGCGCGCTGCGCCGCGATCAAGGCCGGATCGACGCCCGACGGGATGGTGTCGTCCCCAGCGTCGCCACCAGCCAGGAACGATCCCGCAGGAATGTCTTCGGGCCGACGGTGGATCTGAATCGACGGCAGCAAGAGGCGCGGTACATCGTCCAGGTCACAAGCAAAGGGCTGGCCGTTGCTATCAGTCTGCGCAATTGCCGCGCCCAGGTAGACCGGCGCAAATGGGCTACGGCCATAGTCGGCGAGCGAATCCAGGAAATCGCTACGGGTGTCGATCGCCTTGACCCAAGCGAGATTGAACGTGTTGGGGCGCGACACATTACCAAATCCGCAGCATCTCCATCGCAGTGAGCGGGCGTCCGGAAGCACGGCAATGCGGAACCCCGGACCGTCGAAGGCGATTTCGATTTGGATGGCGCCGGGACCGCTCAGCAACTGCCAGCGCGCGAATAGGTCGAAAACCTCGCGTAGTGGTTCTTCATGCGCACCCGTCAGAAGTAGCATTGGCGTCGTGCCGCCATCCGGGCCGCGAACCAGCGCATACCCGATGGCTTTCACGTCCGCGCGCATCAGCAAATCGCTAAACAGAGGATCGGCGAGCGCGACATTCGCGTCGGACCAGCCATAGTCGAAGCCGCCTTCATCGTCGGCGATGTCTTCGGCGGTCATCTGGCTCGCGACACGCGGCGTGACCGAACCGGCTGCGGGTGCATCGCTGGTCATCGCATCAGGCACGGGACTAGAGGGATTTTGACAGCCATCCGTGCATAATGGACAAGCTCGGTATCGCACTCAAGTGACCGGCGATCTGGCGATTTCATGTTGGTGAAACTTTGGCAAAAGTGGCGGCCGAACCGTCATTGAATCCCGGGCATCAAAAGCGAAAGAGATGCCCGTCTTCCGAAGCCAGGAGCCTTTGGAGAATCTCTGCCCATTCGCCTGATATCGGCACATCCAGGCGAGCGGCTTCTCGCTCCTCATAGCGTGTATGAATTTCGAAATGCTGGCCGAACAGCGCGTCGCAATGGAAGCACCCGTTGCTCATATAAGCTTGTGCGAGCGCCTTGCTGAACCGTGGTTTGACCGCGCCAACATTTTTCTGGTCGGAGACGGCGCGGTTCACGACGTTGATCAGTAACGGATACTCTGAGAAATCCCCGACCGCGCATTCGGCGTCATCCTCCGCGCCTGTCAGAAGCAGGGACGAGACAATCGTTGTTTCGGCTCCGCATGACCAGCAGGTCGTTGGCGCGGTCCGGATGATGACAGTCAGATCGCTCATATCGGCTCAAATATTGCGCGAGCTTTGTCGAATTGCGAAGCAATAATCGGGTAGAGGGGTCGCGCTAGAGGAGGGCACGCAATGCTGTTGATGGTGGAAGATACGAGCGAGAAGCGGGCCGTGCAGAAGGCGTTGGAGGCATCTGTTCGCGAGCATCTGACGGATCAAGGCGTGCGGAATATCGGTTTTCCGAGCGGGAATGTCGATGAACGCCTCTATGCCAATGGCCTCGGTGAGTTATGGGCAGCCTTCGGAAAGGTGGATGATGCCGCTATTCCCCGGCGGTGGAATGCCTTTGGCGTCTTCGATCCTAAGCGGCACGCGCAAATCATCACAGTTGAAGTCAATATCCCGACGACCTCCAATTCCGAGCGGGTGGCCGGTTTCTTCGCGCGGGAACCGGCCACCGGCGACGTCTATCTCATGCACGACGGCAGCATCGGCGGCGGCAAAGCCGGGGTCGGGCGCAGCGCCTTTCTTTCATGGTCGAAGGCAACGCTTGAGGATGTCGGCCGCGAGGATGGTAACGATAGGGCGGGCATCATCATCGGCCGGGTCAACTCGGACGATATTGCTGGCCGCCTCTGGCGTTTTGTCCAACTCGTCAAAGGCTTCAAGGACGCCGTCGCCCGAGGGGAACTGGATGACCCCGACGTACGGCGGGCGATCGCGGAATGGGAGACGTTCAACAGCGAAAGCTCCGGCCGCCGACGGGGGCAACGAAGCTCCGAGATCGATTACATCTCCTATCATGGCGATGTCGTCCAACGGCTGTTCGAGGAACGGCAAGCTCGCTGTGTCAGTGACGAGCGCGTCCTGAACAACAAGCTGATCGACCTCTATGTCCGCAAGGGGGCGTCGATGACGGAAATCTACGAAATCAAGACAAGCGTTGATCGGCAGTCGATCTACACCGCTATTGGCCAGCTTATCAGCCATTCCGCCGATGCGTCTTCGCAGGTCAAGCGAACGCTGGTTCTGCCGGAAGGGCCGATGCCGCCGGATCTCGAAAAATCCCTGGCATCGCTGTCCATCGCAGTGCGCCGTTTTTCGATTTCTTCGGGCAAAACGCCGAAGATTACCCTCTCCTGAGCGCGAGTGGCAGGCCCGATGACCGACGGTGAGCAGCCGACGAAGGCGAATCTGGATCGCTCCGCAAAGGCGTTACTGGCCTTTTTGGCACGAAATCTCCAGGAACCGCTATTCGACTATCCTTTTGCGAGCTTGTACCCAAAGAATAGTTGTGAGAGCGTATCGCTCATCCTCACCTACCTGCTGGAAGAAAAATATCGGCTCGGAAACGTCAGGATCATCAAGGACACCAATCGCCGGCATGAACATCATCTGTGGGTCATGGCAGGCGATCTGATTTATGATCTGACCGCCCATCAGTTTCCAGGCCGCGAGCCTGTCGTTGGCGCGCTAGCCGACGAATTCCTGCTCGATGAATATCCTGATTGGTCGGTCTACACCAGACGGGATTTCGTGGACCGCGCTGAAGTGATCGCACTCTACAGGGCCGGCGTTATTCCATTCTGACCGGGCAGTTTGAGCTGACAGCGATAGCGACTGATCGTTCCCAGAGGCGCTCGAAGCAATCCAGGCCTTCGCCATGGCGTGAGAGGATATCGGGCGACCAATAAGCTCACTTAATCCAATCCTCTTTTGGCTTGGAAAGGGCGTCGCCCCGCGACCCAGGAACCGTACTGATGAGAAGCGTGCACCGGCCGCTTTTGGCGAACCCTGCCGCTGCGCGGATGACCTGGGAACGGCAGAAAAGTCCCACAAAGGGCCGGCATCAGTCGACCAAAATGCGCCGCTTGCGGATCGGGCTTCGAACGGCAGTTCCGACCAATTGCGGACGCTCAGGACCAGATGCGTGCTTCCTGGACGCGGAAACCTGAATGGGCATCCATCAAACCTGACGGTAGAGGCTCAACTGAGCGATGGTGACGGGAAAATGTTTGCATGTCGATACGATCTGGATAGTATTTATACCTTAAGATGGTTGTTACGGGGGCGAGGATGACAAGAATGTTCATCATTCTTTGTGCACTGGTCACTTCGGCTTGCACAAGTACGCTAAAGCCAATTGGTGCGGCTGGAAATTACAGCGCATTTGCGCCCGAGGCGACGGTTGATGGAGATGGCAAACGCAAAGGCATAAACTCTGGACCAATCACTGCCTGCACGACAAGCCCGATGTCTTTGAATACTCTGATCTCGCCCGACACAAGCGGAACGACCACCCGGCTAGAATGGCTTAATTGCGAAATGCTGGCCAAGTCGATGAGTAACATGGAGCAGGCGGGTTGGACACGGAACCGCAACGAGTGGCGAGACGTACCGATCTTTGGTTCAGCTATTACCGCGGCCGCGTTAGTTTTATTTGGTAATCGTGGTAGCGATGGAAGCCTTACGGCCGGCGAAGTAGATGTTCTGGAAGGACTTGCGCTCGGCACAGCGGCATTCATCACTCTCGCCGACTATCTCTCCCCGGAGGAGGCTGCACAGCTGCTTTACGTGTCTGCCCAGGGTCATCGATGTATCGCTGAGCATGGGCAAACTATCGCAGCTTATGCCAACCTGGTGGAGAATAAGAATAACGACTACGACGATGTCGTGAACGGCCGCAATGCGCTCATTGGCCTGATGGATACGAAGGTTACTGACGCGCAGAAGCAAAGTGCCCGTGCCGAAGTCGAGCGTGCGGATCGTACGATCGCGTTCTACCTCAAGCAGAAGACCGCGCTGGAGATGGCGCCGGCGCGTAGCTATCTCACCGCCTATGATTTCGGGCTCGAGCTCTCCAAACGCGCGAGGAGGCAGCCGCAATCCCTAGGGGACATCCAGAAGGCGATCGAAGAGCATGTGCGCCTGCAGCAGCAGGCCTCCGGAATTACCGCACGGGAGGTCCCAGTATCTGCCGCTGCCGCCTTTGCTCCAGGAGGAATCGTGGACACCACGCAGAAACTGGCGGTAAGCACGAACAAGTTAGCGGCAACCCTGCCCAACATCGCGCTGCTAGTGAGCGGCTTTACGCTTTGCAAGACAAACGCGCTTGCCGGTGCGCCGTTGCCGGTCCCTGTCGTAGACTATGTCGGGATAGACGATAAGGATTGATTTCATCTCCCGATGCGGTTGCACGCCACCATTTGGGCACTTTAAACCGGGCGGGCACACCGGACGGCGGGTTCGGGATCGGTGTGCCACCAGTCGGACGATCGAGATGAGGCCGCGTAGCTGACAATGCGGACCGCATAAATAACGTCCGCTTGTGCGAGTCTAGGTGCGCGAAAGCGGACCGATTCATGGACCGTCGCTCCTAGGAGCTCCCAGCCGAGTAGGCGCTCGCCACGAGCACGGCCAACAAGTTTCACCCGGTAAGACAGAACCGCCGCCCCCTGCGTCGGCATTATGGGTGCCCTTTGCCCCCGTGGCCTACTACGTTACCCGGACGCAGACTGTTCGATCGCAAAGCCGACCAGCACGCCATCGTCGTCAAACGGCTCCCTAAGCTCGTTGGTATGCTCGTCGTGGAGGGACACCACTTCTTCTCGCGCAAGCCCGACGCTCTCCGGCGCACGCAGGAAATATTCGGTCGCGGTCTTGGCGCTGCTCATCCTGCCGGCCTTCTTTCCACTTGCGGTGCGATGGTGACGCTTCCCTTCGACTTGGTTGTCGGCGATCAGCATCAGATCGCGGTTGATTCGTTCGACGACCAGGTAGACGTGATCAGCTCCTGGGCGGCTCGGGTCTTTGTCGAAGGTGACACCAACGTCCCCCGCACGCTGATCGCCGACTTCGACGCGCTCCCAATCGCGCTTCGTCTTAAGTCGGCGGGCCAACTCACCAGCACCAACCGTCTTAGCGATCGGGATTCCGGCTTCGTTCATGAAGCAGCTGAGCGTAGCGGCGCAAGCAAGCCGCAAGGTGTAGCCGTTGCCCGTCTCTTTCATCAGCTCGCGTGCTAAGGTCTGGACGCGTGCGATGCTCCCAGGGTTCGTTCCGAGCGCGATGAGTTCGTCAGCCTGATCCTTGTCCATCTTTTATATCCCCTTACAGGTGCGGCAAGCTAACAGGACGGAGCCTTCTCTTATACACCGTGCGGGTCTGTTGAGAAAGGCAGAAGGCTATTCCGGCGCGCCGCCGGACAATAGCTCAGCATCGCGCCGCTCACTGCCGCGGGTCGGCACCACGGTCAAGCTCGGCCTCGCCATCCGCGCGCTGCTCGACACCAAGACGCGCTGGTACGCGCTGACCTGCCGTTCGGCACATAGCTTTGGAACGCATTAAAGTCCCGCAGGCCCGAGATCGGCACCTCGCCTAACTAGGACCCGATTACATCAAAATTGCGGTGTAATCGGTTTGAGTGAGAGAAACTATGCCAGATCCTTCCAACCGATCTGCGATCGACCTCCTTCCAAACCGACTCTGCTCACACTCGCAGTTGAGCGATGAAGAATGGTCGGAAATACTTCAGTTGCGATCACGCCTGCCTGGTTCGGAAGGGTTGATCGGCTGATTTGGACAGACCGAGGACGGAGCCCGGCAGTTCGTCTCAGTGCATGTTCCCGGCGAGATGGTCGATCTTCCCTCCCTCATGATGCCTCAGTCGGTAATGGCGCTGCATGCGCTGCCTTCGCCAACAGGGTAGCGCAGTCGGTGAACTCGGCATCGACGCGATGGAGCTGCCCATCAACGTCGATGATGTGGCAAAGATCGTTGTCCTAGAATGCCATCTGCGTTCTCCTCGATTATTGCCAGGGAATATCTCATGCACGGGTGGCAGAACCTGTCACCCATGTTCGGGCACGAGGGGGAACGTCTTCAGGCCGCCTTCCATATGATCAGCAGAGAGCCGCCCATCAGAGCAGGAATGACCTTTTCAACGTCGTCCATCTCGATAGCCGGGCAGCCGAGGCTTCGACCGATGCGGCCGCTCTTCGCGATCATACTCTGCGACACGTACTCGGCCCCGTGAATGACAATGTGCCTGCGGCGGGCGTTCGAGTTCGTCGCTTCGAGGCCGTCGAGGTAGAGCGACTTTCCGTGGCCGCCGAAGTAGGTCACGTCGCAGTTGTAGATGCCAAGCGACGAGCAGTTCGAGCCGTCGACGTTCGAGAAGACCTCCGCGTAGCCGTCGTCAGCCGGTCCTTCCGACCCGCGTCCATGGGCGCAGAGGTGCGCCGATATGACGCCGGCCACGCAGTCGAACAGACACAGCCTCGGCTTGGCCGAATGCAGATCGAAGTTGGCGATTGCCCAGTAGCGCGGATTGCTGGTGGGTCGATAGCGGTCTCGGTAGGAAATGAGCCGTTCCGCCGCCGCCTGCACGCCTGCCTCGGCGGCAAGCCGCCTTAGGGTCTCGGTGCGGTCGGTGGCCGGTCCATCCCCAAGCGCGGCGAGGAACTTGTGCGTGAAGTCCGCGTCGTGGCCGCTGGCGCCGGGTAGAGGCAGATCGTCAAAATCAGCCAGGAAGGGGACGGATGCGTCGAGTTCCCTGGCCGGGATGTCCTTCACCTTCGGGTTCGGCTTCGCCGAGCGATCGTCGACCGGCGTGCCGTTGGCGTCGATCGGCAGAACAGCCAAGTCCCAGTTGCCGCTCCGTACTTCCCGCAGGAGATCCTTCGTTCGGTATGCCGACGCGCGAACGTCGGGATTTCCGTGACCCCTGAGCCACTTGTCCCGAACCTCGACGTAACGCTCGATCCAGACCTTCTCCGAGCCGTGGTTGGCTGGCGTAGGCTCACGGAAGCGCGAGCGCAGTTCGTCGCGGATCCGCCCGCTGTGGATGAAGGAGTCGTAGATCACCAGCATGGAGAGCGGGAGTGTGAAGCCGTTGGCGTCGGCCCACTTTGTAGCCGGCTGGAAGTAGGCGAGGTCGAAGAATTTGTCCTGCGTGGCCCACATGACGGGGTCTGTGTCCCCCGCCTTGCGCAGCAGCGCCTTGAAGTTCTCGTCGTCGACGAGCGGAACGTTGCCGACGAGCTTCACGTAAGGCTTCAGATCGTCCGAGAGAGTGCCACCGGCCTCGGCGTACATCTTAATCAGCCGACCCAGGTTCCCATATTCGGTGGTCTGCGACCGACCGTAGGTGATCTGACGTATCCGGTGCGGCCCGTCGTTGTAGATGCTGATCGCGCCGTACTTGCCCTTTATCGTTCCGGTCTCGAACACGTTGATCACGCGCTCGCAGACCAGGCGCTGCCCATCGGTTAGCTTCATGCTGACGCCCCCTTGCTATGAAATCCGCTCGTCTCCCGCTGGCCCGGGTCTGGCCCGGTCCAGCTTCCATCCGTTGCGACGCGCTGCAGGCGACTCCTCACATCCTGCCGGGCGTAGACCCAGCCTTGCACTGCCGCTCACCCGCTGGAACGGCCGGGCCCCGCGGCGGCACGTTCACTTGGACCTCGTAAGGACCTCCGTTCTTTACCCCGTCCTGCAGGAGAAGGAGATCAACCGTGTTGCGGTCCTCTCGAAGAACGACAAGGCCCTCCTGCTTCTGCGCGGGATCGTGCTGCCGCAGGGTAGCTATTGCGACGGCCGTTCCGTTTCGCGGGTCAAAGACGTAAATTGCGTAGTCGATGCCGCCGCCGATCCTCGGCCCGGCGAGGATCAGGATGCGCCCATCGCCAAGTGCCGCGAGGTCTCGCACACCGCGCTCAGGCCCCAGCCCGACCGAGTACAGTCGCGCCTGTAGGGGCTTGTCGACGATGAACGGCGCGTCTGCGTCCAAAGAGATAATGAACGCCTCGTCGCTCGGGGAACCTTCGCGTCGCAGCACCGGTCCCCTCAGGCCGATCCACATCCTGCCGCCTGTTATTGCGAGCCCCTCGATGTTCAGCCCGTTGTCATCAGCGCGTGGCTTGCCGTCCTTGCCCGTGAAGTCCTGCAGCCACTTCCCGTAGCGTCCGCCTATGTCCGGGCACCCCTGCAGGGCCTCGGAAACTCGGTAGGTGACCGCAGGAGTTCCAACCAAGGGGATGCGCGCCAGCAGGAACGAGGAGCTTCGAAAGGCTCCCTTGTTCCGCCCGCAACCATGGGAGCCGATCACGTAGAAGGATCCCTCCGACTCTGCGACAGCCTCGCCATCCAGGTCGTTGGGCTTCTTAACGTCGTCGCATGGGATCACCGGCGCCGTTCCAACCGGTGTCGACGCGGTCACGAGTTCAATTGGGGCGTCCGGTTCAATTTTGCGACCGCGTACATTGACGCGTTCAGCAAACGTGAGCTCATCGTCAATAATTACGCAAATGCGCGAAGATTTGTCGCTCAAACTGCATGCCATGCCGCTGACATTGTATTCTGGGATGCTGTTGTCGACTTTGAATTTGAGGTCCTTGGTTACCTCCCACTGCGCCCCGATCACTGCCACGGGCGGGGGTGATTCCGCATGACAAGGCGATATACCCTGAAACGACGCAGATAGAACGACCGCAATGGCGCCATTCATAAAGGTCTGCATGATGAGGCCCCGCTATTCTCGGTATCAATTTACGACTATACTTGACGATTCGCCAGAGGTTATTTCAGTTGACCTGGCGCTTGAGCTCTTTTCCGATCACCTGAAATATCGCCTCCGTGCTGACCGGTCGATGACCCGGGACTCGTCGGAGGAATGAGGCGATCCAGGCCGCCATCAGTCGATGCTCCTGCGGCGGGAAGCCTGCCCGCCAGGTTGGTGACGATCTGAAGGGACTCGTCCGGTTCAACTTCGGAGGCCGCCGTCGCCTAATCGCCTCTGCCGGAAGGGCGGCAGCACCATCACCGCCGGGATACACCCTCTAACTGCTATGTCTGCCTCAGCGGCATTGCCATCCGTCAATGCGGATGACCATCCGACTTGAATTGCGCAACAAAGTAGGACGGTACGCAGACACCACTGGTGTCACCATGACCTCCGTTTTGTTCTGCCTAGGCCTGTTCCGGTTTCATCTGGCCCCAAGTGCCCTCGGTCTTGTATCGCTTGTCGCGGTAGGTCAAGCGCTTGCGATACCCGCCCTCCCACTGCTGCTCGTTAAATTCTACCGGGCAAAGCACCAGGGTCGGCGGAGCGCTGAATCGGTCGCCCAGCTTGCTCCACCTCTGAACATCGGTGGGTATGCAGGTATAGGAACTGCCTACGCCATTGTCGATGTCGTAGAATCTGCTGAAAAGCGGACGCTACCCAGATAGCCAGCGGCGATGTCTGCTTCTTCCAAGACTGGTCGTTCACGACCGCGTCGGCAAATGGCAGAAAAGTCCCAACAATCGCCACAGGCTCAAGAGGCGGTACCTGAGCGAAAAAAGCTCGGCGGGCCGGCCGACCAGCCCGCCTCTACTCAGGTAGTTCAAGCGACCCGGCTAATTCAAACGATTGCCGCGCAAGGGCAATGGCTCCCAAAGGTCCGGACCGGTCGCCCAGTGCCGGGTTGACCAAATAATCGGACGGCGGGATCGCGATATAGGCGTTGAGACTGGCCGCCAACGCCCCGGCCACTCGCGGCAGCAAGTGCGGCTGGCGCTCGATCACGCCGCCGCCGATCGCAATGCGACGCGGCGCGGTTCCGCAGACAAGTGCATGGCAGAGCATGGCGAGCGCGTGCGTCACGCGCTCCCAAAGCGGATCGTCGGCCGCGACCGTGCCGATCTCCCTGCCGCGGAGTGCAGCGGCGATGCCGACACCGGCGGCAAGCCCTTCGACGCAATCGGGATGAAATGGGCAACCGCTGGGGGCGGTATCGGTCACGAGACGGGGCACGCGTAGATGCCCCATTTCGCTGTGACCGAGCCCCCGCGTCGGGCGGCCATGCACGATCAGCCCGACCCCGACGCCCGTGCCCACCGTGACATAGGCGAAATCGTCGAGCCCCCGGCCAGCCCCCCACGCACATTCGGCGAGTGCGGCGCCGTTGACGTCGGTATCGAAGCCGACGGACACGGCGAAGGGCGCTGCCAGCCGGCCGGCGACATCGGTCATCGCCCAGCCCGGTTTGGTCGTCGCCAGGATATGACCATAGACGGGCGATGCGGGATCGAGGTCGAGTGGGCCGAAGCTGGCGATGCCGAGCGCGGCGAAGCGCCGCGACTGCCACCAGCGCCCAAGGATCGCGGCGATCGCCGACAGCGTCTCGTCCGGCGTGGTGGTGGCGACCATTTCCTGCGCGAGGATCGCCCCTGGGCCGTGGCCGAGCGTGCAGATGCATTTGGTGCCGCCGAGCTCGACCCCGGCCAGCGGCCATGCGCCATCGACATCGCTCACCTCAATGATCGGCCAGCTTCAGCAGTTCGGAACTCGCGAGCAAGAAGCCACCGACGCCATAATCATGCGTATCGTCATAGGTGACCGCGGCGGGGCGATCGCTGATCGACTGCACCCATCCCAGCCGCCCGTTGGGATGGACCGAGCGCACCAGCGCCGCCCACCCGCGGCGAATATTGGGTTCATAGGCGGCGCGATCGAGCAGGCCGTGGTTCACGCCCCAGGCGAGACCATAGACGTAGAAAGCGGTGCCGCTGGATTCCGCGACTGATGCACCGGGATCGTCGAGCAGGGAGGGCGACCAGTAGCCATCGAGCTTCTGCAACCCCTGCAGCCGCCCCGCCATCTTCTTGTAGAGCGCGACCAGCTTCGCGCGATCCGGATCCCGCTCGTCAAGCAGCGGGATCATCCGGGTTAGGCCCGCGAACACCCAGCCATTGCCGCGGCTCCAGAATAGCTTGCGGCCGGCGGCGTTGCGCTCCGCGAAGAAGGAGCTGTCGCGGAAATAGAGGCTCTCGCTCTCGTCGAACAGATAGGCAGTCGCCGCCCAGAATTCCTTCATCGCGAAATCGCGATAGCGGCGGTCGCCGGTCACCCGGCTCATCTCCAGCCACGCCGCGGGCGCCATGAACAGCGCGTCACACCAGCACCAGCGATCAACACAGCGCGGCGCATCCCGCTCAAATTTGAGGTCGACGCGTGAGGGGTTGGCGAGGATGCGATCGAAGCGGGCGCGCATGTCGGCGATAGCGGCATCGCCCATGCCGTGGCTGCGCGTCCAGAAATAGGTCTGGCCGATCATATGGTCGTCGGCATGATAGAGCCGGTCCCCCAGCGTCCAGTCATTGGCGGCGCCGCGCTCGAGGATCATCTGGCGATAACGCGGCGCGCCCGAGGCATCGGCAAAGGTGGCGAGGCCGATCAGGAAGGCGCCCTGTTCCCACCCCTTCGGATCGATCGGATTGCGATTGCCGATCGGCACCTTGGGATAGGCGCTGCCGCCGGCGAGCTGCGCGACGTGATAGTCGGCGACGCGTTCGCCGATCGCGAGGATTTCGGCGCGGCCGGGCGTGGCGACGAGGCGTTCGGCGGGGGCCTGTGCCGGCAGCGGCGCGCGCAGCCCCGCCGATCCCGCCATGATCGCCAACGCCAAGCCTCCGGACCGCAGCCACCCCGATCTCATCGCCTCTCCCTTTCGACTTCCAATGATCATTCGCTTGGCCGCGCATCGATCGCGGCGAGATAGGGGTTGGGCGGCGCGGTAAAGCGGTTCGCCCAGTCGCCCGGCTTTTCGGCCATGCGCAGTTCGAGCAGCCCGCCTGCGGCGACCTCTTCATGCGTCAGCCAGGCGCGGTCGATCGGCTTGCCGTTGAGCATTGCCCCGACGACATAGCGCGCGGCGGCGCTGGCGCCGGGCGCGCGGACTTTGAAGCGGCGGCCCTTTTCAAGCTGGATGGTGCTGCCGGAGAAGATCGGCGTGCCAATATAGTAGAAAGGCTGGCCGGCGTTCGGGAACAGCCCGATCGCGCTCCAGACATACCAGGACGACATCGCGCCGGCATCGTCATTGCCCGGCAGCCCGTCGCGCGCCGGCCGGTAATGGCTGGCCATGATGTGGCGCACACGCTCCGCCGCGCGGTCGGGCCGGCCGGCATGGATATAGAGATAGGCGGCGAGGAAATCGGGCTCATTGCCCTGATCGTAACCGCCACTGTCGAATAGCCGGTCTAGCCAGGAGACGAACCCCGCCTCCCCGCCCAGCTTGCCGATCAGGCCGGCGACATCGTGCGGCACATAGGTGGAATATTGCGCGCTCGACCCTTCGTAGAAGGGCGCATCCCACCAGGCGGTGCGATTGTCCGGATAGAGATGGTCGCAATCGAAATTGTCGATCCAGCCGCCATCGGCATAGCGCGGCCGGATACATTTCAGCCCATCATCCCAGAGGTTGCGCCAGTTGCGCGAGCGCTTAAGATAGCGCGCCGCCTCGGGCGTGCGGCCGAGCGCCGAGGCGACCTCGGCGATCGCGAAGTCGTTATAGGCATATTCCAATGTGCGGGAGGCCGAGCGCGTCTCATTGAGCGACATATAGCCAAGCGCGAGATAATCCTTGAGCGCGCGACCCTGGTTGATCGGATCATCGGACTCCGCATCGCCATTCTTCAGCAGCGCCTCGAGGGCGAGCGCGCTGTCGAAGCCGCCCAGTTTCTTGACCACCGCATCGGCGATCAGCACGTCCGCATTGCTGCCGCCCTGCGTCATGCCGTTGGCGCCTGCGATGCGCGCATCGGGCAGCCAGCCGGTGTGGCGATAGGTTTCGAGCAGCGAGACGATCATGTCGCGCTGCCGCTGCGGCTGGATCAGGGTCATCAGCGGATGCAGCGTGCGGAACGTATCCCACAGGGTGTAATAATCCTCATAATGCGGCGCGGGCGATGACCACCACACATTCTCGCCGCTCACGTCGTGCGGCATGGTGTGGCTGCGGTAGAGCGCGCTGTAGAAATTGCGCCGCTCGTCCGTGCTGCCACCGCGCACCTCGATCTTCGCCAGCGCATCGCGCCACGCCGTTTCCGCGCGCCCCCGCGCCGCGCCGAAATCCCAATCCGGCAGTTCCTCCACCAGCGTGCGGCGTGCCTGTTCGGCGCTGACGAAGGAGACCGCAAGCTTCATCTGCACGATGCGCTCGCCGCCGCTCGTATCGAAGGTCGCGTAACCGCCAAGCTGGACGGAAGCGTCGGTGCGCTGGTCGCCACCCTCGCTGCGTACCGGGCCCGGCTGCAGCGCGAGCGTGCCGCGCGTCGCCTTGAAGGTGCCGAAGCCGGTGGGCGCGCGATCGAAGGTGGCAGCGAAATAGAGCGTCAGCGGTGCCTCGTTCCAGCCGCCGGTGAAGCTGGCGCGGCCGAGCAAGGTGCGATCGTCGACGAACCAGGCCTCCGCCCCGGTCGCATGCGGGCCATTGCCCATCAACTGGACCGCGGAGGTCACATCGATCAGCAGATTGGCGTCGCGCGCCGCCGGAAAGGTGAAGCGTGCCAGCGCTGCGCGGCGCGTGGCGGTGAGCTCGGTGCGGATCGGCCCCGCCTGCCCCTTGAGATCGACCGCATAGAAGCCGGGACTGCCCTGCTCGTTCGATCGCGCGAAGACGAGGTTGCGCGGATCGACGGCACCGACGGTGGGCGTGACGCGGAAATTGCCATATTTGCTGTTGCCGCCAGTGCCGCTGACATGGGTGAAACTGAAGCCGGTGATCGGCGTCTTGCCATCATAGCCGTTGGTCGAGCCGCCGGTGGTGTCCGGGCTGGCGTTGACGAAGCCGAACGGCACCGCTGCCCCCGGTACGGTGTTGCCGCCATCATCGCTGCCGACGAACACATCGACCGCGGCGACCGGAGCGGCGGGGGCAGGCTGCTCAGCCCCCGCCCGCCCCGCCAGCGCCAGCGCCAGCGCCAGCGCCAGCGCCAGCATCAGCACCAATCCCGCTGTTCGCACCATTCGCATCCTCGCCCCCGCCCTGTTCTTTCCTATCGCTCAGTAACGATAGGCCACGCCGAGCGTGTAGGTCCGCCCGAAATGCGAGTCATAGAGCGTGTCGCGCCGGACGGAGTCGACATAAAGCACCTGATGCTCGTCGGTCAGGTTGGTCGCCTCCAGCGAGATGCGGAAGCGATCGTTGATCGCATAGGAGGCCGAGAAATCGACATAGAGCGTCGACTTGCCGAGATCGATGTCGCTGCCCGTACCGATCGAAGGCACCGCGCGGACGAATTTGGAGCGATAATTCGCCGAGCCGCGGACGCTGAACTTGTCATCCTCATAGTAGAGCGTCGCATTGACCTGGTTCTTCGACATGCCGACCAGCGGTTCGCGCGTCGTCACCCCAGTCGTCGCGTTGAGGATATATTCGATCTCCGAGGTGACATGGGTGTAGTTCAGCAGCACGCCGGTGTTGGCGAGGAAGCTCGGCAGGAAGCGGAACTGCTGCTGGAAATTGACCTCGACGCCCTTGATCGGCCCGCCCCTGGTGTTGGACAGGTTGGTGACGGTGAACAGATCCTGCGGCGTCGCCTGCGAGCCGGCGAGCAACTCCACCGGAAGCCCGGTTTCAGTGAACGGGATGATCCGCTGCAGGCTCTGGATGTAGGTCTTTATGTCCTTGTAGAAATAGCCGACCGACAACAGGCTTCCCTGCCCAAAATACCATTCTGCCGAGAGATCGAGCGTGTTGGCGCGGATCGGATCGAGCAGCGCGTTGCCTACCGAGATCGTGCGGATCGTGGGGTTGAAGCCGCCGCTGGGTGAGAGCTGGCCGAGATCGGGGCGTGCCATGACCTTGGCGGCCGATACGCGCAACAGCAATTTTTCAGTGACATCGGCGGTGAGGTTCAGCGAGGGCAGCCAGTCATCATAGCTGCGCTCGACCGTCACCGGCGTGAACCCCTGGCCGTTGACCGGGCTCGCCAACGTCACATAGCCGAACGAGCGCTGCCTAGTGTGGACATAGCGCAGGCCGATATTGCCGCGCACGCGGAACGGCAGCGCGTCGCTATCGAATTCGGCCTGGCCATAGGCGCCCTTCACCTCCTCGCGGATTGCATAATTGCCGCCCAGCGAGGTGCCGGTGTCCGCGCCGCTGAATGTAAAGCCCCCCGTATTGCTGTCGAAATCGAACAGATTGTTGAATTTGTCGTAGTCGGGCTTCACCCAGCCATTGGGCAGATCCCCCGGCATACCCTTGCCGAAGCCGCCGACCACCGTGGTGAGGCTGGCAAGCGTGGTGCCCGCGGGCAGCGCCGGCACGAAGGCGGAGATCGGGCCGGCCCGCCCCAGTTCGGTGCTGTCGAACGCGCTGCGGCGATACTCGCCGCCCAGCCGGATGCGAAGCGCCTCGAGCGGCTTGAACAACAGGTTGAGCGCGAACTGCCGGTTGTCGAACTGGGTGAAAACCTTGCGGCCACTGAACGATCCCTGGACGGTGCCGTCGGCCAGCGCCGGGCCGAACACGAAATTGCCGGGATCGGTGATGTCGATGCCATAGTTGATCAGCGGGATGTTGCCCCGATCGCGGAAGTCAAACGAGAAGCCATTCACATTGTTGGCATCCATGCGGACGTCGTTGCGAGTCGGTTCCTTGAAGTCAGTTCGGCCGAAGCCGATCAGCGTATCCGCCTCGAACCATTCGTTGAACTCATGCTTGGCGGTGAGCGTCGCCTGCTTGAACGTCGTGGTATAGATGTCCTGCGTGGTCACCGAGGCGATATCGACACCATTGAACAGGCCATATTGCACCGTGCCGTCGTCCGACACTTCGGCGTCGAGGATCGAGGTGTGCGGCTTGCCGTTGTTGCCGACGCCGCGCCCGAACGACAGCCCCATGAAGAAATCGTCGACCCGGTTGACCTTGTAGCGGGCGTAGAGGCCGTCGAGCGAGATCAGCGTGCGGTCGCTCGGCTGCCATTGCAGCGATCCGGTGAGGCCCAGCCGCTTGTAATTCTGGTCGCTGCGGAAATAGCGCGGCAGGCGCGGCATATGCGCGTCAGCGCCGACGACCGCGTCATAGGCATCGGGATCGGAAGTGCGCGGGATACCGGTCGCGCAATTGAGCGCATCGGTGCCCTTCACCGCATTGCTCGCCGGGTTCTGCGGCACATAGCCGATCGGGCTGCAGAAGCCGCCATCGGAGGCAGCGTTCAGCACATTGGCGGGAGAATAGCCTTCCTCGCGCGTGCGCCGCTGCGTGTAGGCCGCGGAAAACAGGATGCCGATCGTGCCGTCGGCCAGCTTGGTGGAAACGAGGCCGGCGAGCCGCGGGCCGGCATCCTCGTTGAGATCGTTATAGCTGACCTTCGCCGATCCCACTAGGACGAAGTCGTCCTTATAGTCGAGCGGATGCGGCGCGTTGAGATCGACCGTCGCGCCCAGCGACCCTTCCTGCGTGTCCGCAGAATAGGTCTTGCGGACGGTGAGGTTCTGGAAAATCTCGGACGCGAACACGTTGAAGTCGAAGCCGCGGCTGCGGCCACTGGTGCCCTGCACGTCGCTGCCGCCGACGCCGCTGTTCGCCTCCATGCCGTTGACGCGGGTGCGGGTGAAGATCGGGCCGAGACCACGCACGGTGATCGCGCGCCCCTCACCGCCATCGCCGCGCTGGAGCGCGACGCCGGGTACGCGTTGCATCGATTCCGCGAGATTGGCGTCGGGGAATTTGCCGATATCCTCGGCGACGATCGTGTCGGTGACGCCGCTTTGCTCGCGCTTGAGGCGCAGCGACTCAGCAAGGCTGCTGCGGAAGCCGGTGACGACGATCGCTTCCATCTCGTCCACGGCTGGCGCAGACGCGGCCCCGGCATCGTCTGGCGTTACCTGCGTCTGGCCAAATGCCGGCGCGGCGCCGATCCCGCAGATCATCGCCCATGCCGATACGGATGCTGCAAAGCTGTTGCGCATGTCCACGCTCCCCTCCCTCATGGCGATGCCAGCCAGGAGCCGCGCGCGTCGCGACCGCCTCGTACCGACATCCCTCCCACAAACTGACAGTTCTTTCGTCCCGCGAGCACGAGACGAAGCGCCTTCGGATGTTGAGTAACGCACCTCAAAGCGACTTGCAATGGATATGATAAATTTATTTTATTTAATCGGGCGGAGGAATTTCGCCATCGCCCGACGCTCTCGACAAATGGAAGATCACGAAGGGATATATGGGGTTTTCGAGGCTCTATGCTTCTCCGATGAGGCGATCGACAAGGAGCCTTGCTTGTCATACAGAATGAAACGGTCGTTATGATGTCCCCTGCCTCACCGCGTTTCACTCGCGCTGGCGACGGATGACATGGGCTTGCCGCCGGCGCCTTCACGCCGATTGATCGCCGGGTCGCGCATGCCCGGCATTCCCACTCCGTCTCATCGCGCCGTTTGGGCGGCGGCGCGGCACGGATCGCAGGAGACCCACGCATGCCGCCATCATTGACCGACCGCCTGTTCAGCATGCTCGAAGCGCGCATCCGATCAGGCGAGATCCAGCCGGGCTCGCGCCTGCCGACACAGCGCGAACTGTGCGTGCACGAGCGGGTGAGCCGCACCGTCGTGCGTGAGGCATTCGCGCGCCTCACCGCGCAGGGCCTGACCACCTCGCGACAGGGATCGGGTGTATTCGTCGCACGCCAGTTGCCGCTACAGGCCTTCCAGGTGACCGCGGACGAGCTTTGCGACATCGAAGATGTCATCAAGCTGATCGAGATCCGCCTCGCAATCGAGAGCGAGATGGCCGCCCTGGCCGCGGCGCGACGCAGCTTCGCCGATATCGCCGCACTGCGCGATGCGCTCGAGCGCATGTCGGGGGCGGGTGACGACACGGCGGAATCGGCGCGTGCCGACACGGCGTTTCATCTCGCCATCGCGCGGGCGACGCAGAATGAGCATTATGTGCAGATGATCGGGTTTCTGGGCGAGCGCCTGGTTCCGCCCCGCGCGCTCTACCTCCGCGACCAGTCCCTGCAGACGCGAGAGGACTATGCCACGCTGATCGACCATGAGCATGATATGATCCTCGATGCGATCATCCGGATGGAACCCGACCGGGCGCGTGAAGCGGCGCGGGAGCACATGCAAGAGAGCCTCAGCCGCCACTCGCGCCTCGGCACCAGCGGCAGGCATGGCGATTGACCCCACTATCGCGCGACGTTCATCAGGATCGCGTCGGAGGGGAGCAACTGGTCCGCGAACGGCAGCAATGCCGCGCCCACCGCAGGCGCGATCGACGGGGTGACCGCACGCGCGATCGGCGGCACCGACGGGATCTCGCCGGCATAGGGCGCGAGGGCCGCCGAGAGGCGGGTCGCGAGCGCGTCGATCAGGGTGGCCGGCAGCCGGCCGCCGATCAACACGGCCTGTGGGTCGATCAGGCAACTCATCGCAATCATCGGATCGACGAGCAGGCTCGCGGCCTCGTCGAGCCAGTCGTCGATCGTTGAGCGTGCGATGGGATCCCCGCCCTGAAGCGCCGACAGCGTATCCGAGGCACAGCCCGCCTCGATCAGCCGTTCGTAGAGCGCCGACAGCGACACGCGCGTCTCGATCGACCGTCCGGCCGCCTTTCCGGTTCGACCGACAATATATCCCAGTTCGCCGCTGCGCCCCGTCGCACCGCGATAGAAACTGCCATCGAGGACGAGGCCTCCGCCGAGACCTATGCTGATCAGCAGGTAGAAGAAGCTGGCGGACTGCCTGCCTGCGCCGAAATGAAGCTCGCACAGCGCCGCGGCCGCCGCGTCATTGTCCCGGTGGATCGGCCAGGGCAGAAGGTCTGCAAGCAGCACGGCCGGGTCGATATCGGTCCAAAGCGAGAAGTCGTCCGGCCGTCCGCGCAACGCGCGTTCCGCCATGCGATCGGGCATCGCCAGCCCGACCCCGATCACCCTGTCGCGGGGTATGGACGCCGATGCAGACATTTCGGCGAGGCCCTCCTTGACGAAGGCGCGCACCGCCTTGGGTGACGGATAGAGGATCTCCTGCGTCACACTGGCGCGCACGCTGCCGGCCAGGTCGAGGCAAGCAAGGCTGAGATGATCCCGGTCGATGTTGAGGCCGATCGCGAAGGCGCCGTCTGGATCGATCGCAATCCGCAGCGCCGGCTGCCCGCGGCCAAGCTGGATCTTGCCAGCCTTGCGGATCAGCCCGTCTTCTTCCAGCCGACGGGTGATGTTGGCGATCGTCGGCCCGGTCAGCCCTGTCAGGGCCGCCAGTTCGGTCCGGGTCGTAAATGTCCGCCCGCGGATCGCCTGAAGCACCACCCGCTGATTATAGTCGCCCGCGCGCTCCAGATTGGTGCCCGACAGGCTGATCGCCAGGCGCGTGGCGCGCGCGTCGGACGGGGAAGCTGGGATATCGGACATGGAAGCACACCAGAGTCTGGCGGCCGCGCCCGTAATGGCGTGACCGGAGCCACACAAGTAGATGCTCAAGCGGTTTTTGTCGAAGGCCGTCAGGCCGCGGGGCAAACCGGCCTTTTGCCCGACGCGCGCGCCGTTGCCGTGGACGATCGGTGCCAAGCGGGATCACATGAAGCAGCCCGACGGGACATCGCAAAACGACCTTGATCGGATTAGCCTGACTGGGATCAAGGACAGCAGTCACCTGCACCTGCAGGCTCGCCCAAGCAGCGCGCCCCCCGCCTGCCGCCTGCGCCTTTTTCGTCGAGGCGGCGCGCCGTTCGATCGTCATTCAACTGAAGCAGCCCGATCGCCATCGCGCGAAGCTCCTCTTCGGCCTAACGCCCGAATCCGGCTTCGTCGCGCGCTCAGGTGGAATTGCGCCGATCCAGAAGCATAGCCACTAGCCGAACTGACATGGAAGGCAGTCGTCGGCAGACTTGCTAGGCCCAGATGTCTTTTACGACTTTGCCACTCGGGGGTAGGTCCTCGAACGTGTTCAGGCCGTCAAAATGATCGATGGCGAGGTTGGCAACTTTATCTAAGGGTGCAAGGCGAATATTTACCGCCATGCAGGTCCGACCATCACTTTCCGTTCGCAGGCCGCGCCAAGCGAGTACCACGGCGCAGCATGGGCAAAACAGGATTTCCAAGGCCGGATCCTCCTTTCCCAACCTGCGATAGGCCCGGGTTTCGCCGCTGACCGCGACCCCCTCGCCCTCGAAGTCATAGGCCCAGAGAGCGCCGTAACGACGGCAAAGCGCGCAGTTGCAAGCAGTGACAGGTCCTGGGTCACCGGTGAGGGTCCAACTTGCACCGCCGCAATGACACGAACCTGTCAGCACTGAGCCATCCAACCACTCCTCGCCACCAAGCTGTCATGAACCTTCGATGGCTGCAACGGCGTCGTTCCCTGCGCGACTTTAAAGGTGAGCTTAAGCCTGCCATCTCGCTCACCGCTTGTTTTCTATCATCCGACCGCGCGGGGGAACACTTGACGTCTGCTCTCGGCGAAATCCGGCGGCCGACATGAGACTTGGTCGTTCATCGAGGCGAGAGGCCGCACGTTCCGCTCTGTTCCAGCTATATGCCGGTCCATTCGCTAATGGCGAATATTCAGAGGGATAAGCACTTGCTCCCCTGCAGCTGCACTGCATAATGACCGCTCAGCGAACACATGTGCGCATCGTGAACGATCTGACAGGGAGGGTATATGCTGATCTCATTGCTGGCTGCGACGCTTGCCGCCGGCACGCCGGTTGCGTCTTCGCGACCCGCCGAGCTTGCCATGCCGGCAATCCTGCCGCTCGAGCGTCGTGCCGAAACGGAAGACCGGTGGCTGAAGCTTAGACTGGAACAGCTGCTGCCGACGCTGATGCGGCGCGACAAGGTGCAGATGTGGGTGCTCGTTGCCGGTGAGTATAACGAGGATCCGGTAATGGAGACGATGCTGCCGGCGACCTGGCTGCATGCCCGTCGCCGGACCATCCTGGTCTTCTTCGATCCCGGCGATGGCAAGCCCATCGAGAAGCTTGCTTTGGCGCGCTATCCGGTCGGTGATTTTGCGCCGGCGTGGAACCCGGACGAGCAGCCGGACCAATGGGCGGAACTTGCGAAGATCATCGCCGCGCGCAATCCCGCGACGATCGCGCTCAATCGGTCCGAAGGCTTTCCGCTCGCCGACGGACTCAGCTCGACCCACTATGAGGCGATCGTCCGCGCCATCGGGCCGGATTATGCCAAGCGGCTCGTCAGCCACGAGCGTCTGGCGCTGGGCTGGCTCGAGACGCGCATCCCCGAGGAAATGGCGACCTATCCGACCATTGCACGCATCTCGCACGCCATCATCGAGGAGGGTTTTTCCGAGCGCGTCATCACGCCCGGCGTCACGACATCCGATGATGTGGTGTGGTGGTTCCGCAATCGGATCAAGGAGCTGAAACTCGATACCTGGTTCCAGCCAAGTGTCGCTATCCAGCGTGCCGACGGCGGAAAGTTCAGCGTCCAGGAAATGGGGTACCGGGGCGACACGATCATCATGCCCGGCGATATGCTCCACGTCGATTTCGGGATCAGCTATCTTGGTCTCAACACCGATATCCAGCGCCTTGCCTATGTTCTGAAACCAGGGGAGACCCAGGCGCCCCGCGGGCTGAGGGACGGCATGGCGGCGATGAACCGGGTGCGTGCGGCAACGATCGCGGCCTTGAAGCCGGGACGCAGCGGCAATCAGGTGCTCGCCGCCGCGCGCCGCCAGATCGAGGCGGAAAAGATCGATGGCACGATCTACTCGCATCCGATCGGCCATCATGGTCATGGTGCCGGCACATGGATCGGCGCGTGGGAAAACCAGAAGCCCGCGCCCGGTCGCGGCGATTATCGCATCGACCCCAACACCGCCTGGTCGATCGAACTCAATGCCCAGCACGACGTTCCGGAATGGGGCGGGCAGAAGGTTCGCTTCATGCATGAAGAGAACGGTTTTCTCTCAGCCGATGGCGGCTTCCGGTTCCTCGATGGCGGCCAGGAAGAGTTCATCCTCCTGCCGCGCCCGTGAACGGGGAGGCTCGGCAGACCCTCTGCCGAGCCTCGCTCAGCGTGCTCCGATCAGGTGGAACCGGGTTTGCCGGCCATCGATGTAGCGGACGGTCTTGCCGTCGAAGAAGGCGTCTTCCTCGCTTTTGAAGTCGACCATCTGGCCGTCCCATTCGGGTACCTGGCGGGAAGCCATGAGTTCGATCGACCAGGCGATATTGGGGCGCAGCTTGTACTCGCCGGTCGGCACGAAGCTCTGCTCTTCAGAGAGACCGATCGAACTGCCGGCGCCATGCCCGTGATAACCGATCGGGTGCGAGTAGATGCGCGGCTTCAGCCCTGCCGCAATCGCGGCAGCACGCGCGCGATTGAGCACCTGATTGCCGGTGACGCCGATGCCGAATTCGCGGGTGACGGCATCCTGCACCAGGTTGTTGTCCCGCATTCCCGCCTTCAGCCCGGCAGGCGCATCGCGCTCGCCGTCACGCAGCACATAGGCCATGTGCTGGGTGTCGGTGCTGAAGCCGAGATAATGGATCCCGAAATCGACCCGCAGCATGTCGCCCTTCTGAATGACGCTGGCCTGCTCGCGCAGGACACCGGGCGTTCCTCGGCGCGTCACTTCTACCGACGGATGGAACCAGGATGCCAGTCCAAGGTCGGCGACGCGCTGGCGATACCACCAGACGAGATCCTCGTTGGTCGTCACGTCGGGCTTTACGACTGCGGTCGAGAAGCCTTCGCCGATAATGGCGTGGGCGACGCGGACGATTTCGGGATAGACCTGCATTTCTTCAGGCGTGCGGGTCTCCAACCAGCCGATCGCCAGCGGATAGCCCGGAACGATGCGGCTCCGCATCTCCGGCGTGAGCGCTGCGGTCAGGTCCGTATATTGGCTGTGCGTGAGACCATCGGCGAAGGCGGTGAGCGAGGAGATGTTGAGCGCGATCTTTTTCGGACTGCGTTCGGCGATCAGTTCGCGAACCCGCGCAAACTGATCGGGCTGCTTCTCCATGTCCCAGACCGGCTGGTAGAGCGTGCCCATGCCATGCTTGCTGACCACCAGCCGTTCGATCGGCTTGCCGTCGCCAGGATCGAAGAAGATCAGGATCGTCCGCCGCCGCGCGCGCAGATTGGTGGCGTTGAGCATCGTCGTGACCACCGGGTCTTCGAGATACTCCCGCGCGACGAGCACCCACATGTCGATGCCCTGTTCGCGCATCAGTGCCGGCAGCACGGTCTGAAAACGGCGCTCCAGCCAGCCGTCACGCAGCTTCGCCTGGTCTCGCAGGGACATGATGGCCGGCATCGCCGGCGACATCGTTTGTTCCTCCTGCGCCGCGACCGGCGTTGCGAGCGACGCCAGCGTTACGGCCAGCGCAGTGGCGCAGCCGAGCAGGCTCTTCGAACGTGACATGAGACCCCCTTATCCGAACGGCTTGTCGAGCGAAGACGGCGGCTGCGTGAAGAAATGCGGGCCACCGTCGGTCATGTAGAAGCAATCCTCGATGCGGACGCCGAACCGGCCAGGCAGATAGAGCCCCGGCTCGTTGGAGAAGCACATGCCAGGGGCAAGCGCCGTGGTTTCGCCGTGCACGAGATTGACCGGCTCATGGACGTCCAGCCCGATGCCGTGACCGGTGCGGTGCGAGAGCCCGGGCAGCGCATAGCGGGGGCCGTAGCCGAGCTTCTCATAGTAGGCGCGCACCGCATCATCGACACTGCCTGCGGGCGCGCCGACCTTCGCCGCGTCCATCGCCACATTCATGCCCTGGCGCATCGCCTTGAAGGTCCGCCGCTGCTCTGCGGTTGGTTCACCGAAGACGAACGTCCGCGAAACGTCGGCGTGATAGCCCTGAACCGTGCAGACGCAGTCCATCAGCACGAGGCTGCCGTCGGCGAGCCGCAATCTTTCCTTCGAACCATGTGGCAGGGCGCTGCCGGGCCCGACCTGCGCGCTGCTCGAGCCCCGCTGACCGCCATTGGCTGCGATCTCACGCAGCATGATGAGGTTGATGTCATCGCCCGTCATCCCGGCGCGTACCTGCGCGTGGGTCGCGCGATAGGCGGCGATCATGATGTCGTTGGCGCGCTGCATCAGCGCGATCTCCGACGGGCTCTTGATCATGCGCAGGGCGTTGACCGGCGCGGCACCCGAGACGGTCACGAGGTCCGGCAGCAATCTGCGCAGGCCGTCGACGATGAAGAAACGCGTGGTGTCCTCGACCGCCAGCGTTCCCCCGTCGAGCTTACGCGCCTTGAGCCAGTCGGCGACAAGACGGAACGGGCTTTCATCCTCCTGCCAGACGCGAACTTCGCCGGGCACGTCGAGCATTTCGCGGATCGAGGGTTCCTCGAAGAACGGCGTCACGACCAGGACGGGCCCGTCAGCGGGGATAAGCGCCGCCGTCGTCCGTTCGCTGCGCCACCAGTCGATTCCCGTGAAATAGACCAGCGAGGAACCGGCCTCGACGAGAAGCGCCGCGAGATTGCGACGCCGCAGTTCCGCCTGCAGGCGGAGCAGCCGGCCCTCGCGCTCGGCGCGCCTGATCGCCGGTGGCGCAGCCGGAGGGTTCGTGGCCGCTGCGGCCAGCATCGATGGAATGGTCGCCATCGCGCCCGTCGCGATCGCGCCGCGCAGAATTTCACGCCGCGCGACGGCGATGCTCATTTCCGGCCGCCCAGGTCGCGCAGCAGCGCATCCCAATAGTCGAGCTGCTTCAGATAAGCCGCGATCGGCACGCGCTCATCGGTCCCGTGCGCCCGGCTGTCCTCTGCTCGGAGTGCGAGCGCGCCGGCGCCATAGGTCGGAATACCGGCGTTGCGGAACTCACGTCCGTCGGTGCCGCCAGAAGACATGCTCGGCTTGAGCTTGACCCCGGGATAGGTCGCGTCCATTGCCTTTTGCAGTCGTGCGAAGAGCGGCTTGTCGACCGGCGACACCGGGCTCGCGACGCCCTGGCCGACCAGCTTGACCTCAAGCGTGTCGCCGACCAGCGTCGCAAGCTTGGCCTGTACCGCCTCGACCGTGGTTCCGGGGAAGATGCGGCAATTCACCGTGGCCGTGGCGTTCTGCGCAAGGGCATTCGGCGCGTTGCCCGCCTGGAGCATGGTCGCAACGCAGGTCGTCCAGAGGATATTGGATTGCTGCGGATATTTCTCGGCGATCGCACGTGCCGCCGCATCGTCCGGCTTGGCGAGCAACGCGGTCAGCGCATCGCCCAGTTCGCCGGGCTGCTCCTCGGCCAGGTCTGCCACCATGATCCGCGTGATCTCGTTGAACTCGACCGGGAAACGGAATGCCTCGAGCGCCTTCAGCGCACCCGCGAGCGCGTAGATCGCGTTGTCCGCGCGCGGTGCCGAACTGTGGCCACCGGCGTTGCGCGCCGAGATGGTGAAATTGGCGTAGGTTTTCTCGGCGGCCTGAATGTTGAAGCGATAGCGTCCGTCCACGCCCTGCAGGCCGGATCCAGCGTCCGAGTTGAGCGCGAATTCGGCGCGCGACACCAGCGGATGTTTCGTAAGCGCGCGCGTCGACATCATGCCGGTTTCCTCGTCACCCGAAAAGGCGAGCAGCAAATCCCGCTCGGGGACGAAGCCGGCCGCCTTCAACCGGATGAAGGTCGCGATCAACGCGGTGACGCCGGCCTTGTTGTCGGTCGAACCGCGGCCATAGATGTAGCCGTCCTTTTCCGTCGGCACATAGGGATCGGTCCCCCAATTTTCCTTAAGGGCATCCACCACGTCCATGTGGCCCAGCAACGCGATCGGCTTCGCACCGGGGTTCCGCCCCGGATAGCGCACGACCAGGCCAGCGGTCTTTTCTCCGTCGATGTCGACCGGCACCACCTGGATATCCTCGGCCCTGAAACCGGCCTTGCGCAGGCGGGCAGAGAATTTTTCGATCAACGCGGGCACCTGGCCACGGCCCTTGGCAGTGGGCGTCGCGATCGCCTCCTCCAGGATCTCGCGCGCGAGGACGCGATCCGCTTCTGTTACCGGTGCCGCCATCGCCATCGATCCGGCCGAGGAAAGGAGAAGCACGGCAGCGGTACCGGCACACCAACGCAGAACCATTGAATATTCCTTCGTAACGAGGCCGCCGAAGACTTTTGCAGGTCTCCGGCGGCCAGCAGCGCCTTAGAAGCCGACTGACGCGCTCAGGAACAGGTAACGTCCAGTCGCATCATAGAATTGCGGATAGCTGTTGCCGTTGCCGCCGTCCTCAATCGCCGCCGTGGTGGTGAGCGGCGGATCCTTGTCGAAGAGGTTGTTGACGCCAAGCCGGAACACGAGGTCCTTGCGAACCTCATAGGATGCCGCGAGATCGAAATAGCTGCGGGCGCCAAGCTTGCGGTTCACCTCGGAGAAGCTGCCGGTCAGCGCCGGCTGATCGCTCGTCTGCGCGATCTTGACCGAGGAGACGTAGCGCCAGGTGGGGGCCAGGCTGAAGCTTCTGGTCGGCGACCAGGTCATCATCAACTTGTGACGCCATTCCGGACGCGGCCGGCCGCACAGCCCGGCGTAGAGACCGGCGCATTCATAGATGTCGCTTTCCGGCGAATTGGGAAGCGGAACCGTCCGGTACGAGTCGAGATAGGTGCCGACGAGATTGAAGTTCAGTCGCCCTCCGCCGATGCCCATGTCGTCCAGGCTCATCCGGTAATCGACGACCACGTCGACGCCCTTGGTCTGCAGCGACCCGGTGTTGACGTTGAAGCGACGGAAGAAGCCATTCTCGCTCTGCCACAGCGATCCCGAAGCGCTTCGCTGGATAAGGCCGCAGAAATAGGGATCGCCGCTCGACAGGCAGTTCGCGATCGAGAGGTTGGGATTGACGCTTCCCACGAGGTCTTCGACCTTGATGTCGAAATAATCGAGCGACAGGGTAAGGCCCGGCACGAACCTCGGTTCGAAGACCGCGCCCAGCGACAGCGTCTTTGCGGTTTCCGGCTGCAGATTCTCGTTGCCGCCGATCAGCGAGTTGAACTGGCCTGCAGGATTGTCGACGATGTTGCCATATTGCGCAGCAGTCACGCCGGTGCGTGCACATTGCTCGGCAGTGGCGACCGGTGTGGGGCCCGAGCACGGATCATAGGAGCCATCGGCATTTTCAGTGAGTTCGACCTCGAACAACTGCTGGCTGGAGAACAGCTCGATCACGTTGGGCGCACGCACCGCGCGCTGATACGAGCCACGCAGGCGGAAGTCCCGTATCGGTGACCAGTTCAGGCCGAGTTTGAACGTGTCGGTCTTGAAGCCGGTATCATAATCGGAATAGCGATAGGCACCTTCGAACGACAGGCTGTAGAGACCAGGCAGATTTTCGGCGAGCGGAACGACGACCTCACCGAAGAACTCCTTGGCGACGACCGAGCCGCTGATCGGAAGCTCGGGGCTTGCTGCGGCCTGGTAGACCTCGTCCGGCAGATAGTCGACCGAGTTCTTCCGGAATTCATAACCGAACGCCACCGAGACGCCGCTGCTCGCGAAAGGCGACTGGATGCCCCATTCGCCCAGATTGCCGTCGATCGCGGCAACGACGTTCACGAGGTTCGTGTCGCCGGTGATGCCCTTGACTTCGGCGACATAGTCGACGGATTCGGCGCTGGCCTGCGGACCGAAATAGTCGAGCGGCGCGCAGTTATCGTCATTGTTGTTCGGATTGGCGTCCGCATTGATCGCGCAGACGATCTGTCCCGCGGAATTGCGGACGGCGTTGAACGCGTTGGCCGTCCGTTGGCGATTGGCATCGCCATAGAAGCGGCTGCGGTAGCTCACCTTCGAATAGATGCCGTAGACATCATAGCGGAAGGGCCCGGCAATCTCGCCGCGGGCGCCCAGTACGATGCGATAGCTCTGGTGCTGGATGTCGTCCTGACGGTTGCCGCCTTCGACGTTGCGGCGCGCGACCAGTACGCCCTGGGCGATCGAGGCCGGGCCCGTGTAATTCCCGGCGGCGTCATAGGTGCTGGCGGTGGAAAGTCCGCGGCTGGTGCAGAGATAGCTGGCCTGTTGTGCGCTGAGGAACGGGTTGTCGCAGTTGATGCCGCTGATGCTGCCGGCGCCCACGGTGATGCCGGCGCTGTTGGTGCCGGGCGCGATCTGCGCGACCGAGCGGTCCTCCATGAACGACATTTCCAGATAGGGCGTGAAGTTCTCGTTGACCTCGTAATGGGCCATGGCGCCCAGCGCGTAGCGCTCGTCGGGCCGCTGATAATAGTTATAGGGCGCGAAGTTGTACGTCAGCGAGCCGGGCACGAACTGGCCGTCCGCGGTCGCGCGGAACGATGTCGGCAGGCCGGGAATGCCGCCGGCGTTCGTGAAGTTGGCGGGCGCATTGGTCGCTGACCCGCTGCACGAGAACTCGCCGCCATTCGGGCCCGTCGCGCCCAACGCGCAGGCGCTGTAGTCATAGTCCGCCTGCAGGATCGGGTTGACCTTGCGATAGGTCGCATAGGCGGTGACATTGCCGCGATTGTCCCCGATGTTGCCGCCTGCCACGGCGGAAACCTCGGTGGTGAACCCGTTCCAGACTGTCTTGTCCGGCTTCAGATAGGCACCGGGGACGCGTTCGTTGTTGCGGTCGAGCAAGTCGCGCAGTTCGTCGCGGTCATTGGTGTGCTGAAAGCCGGCGATGCTGCCGGTAAAGCGGATACCGCTGAAATTGTTCATCAGCTTGAAGTTGACGACCCCGGCGATCGCGTCGGAGCCGTAGACCGCCGAGGCACCACCGGTCAGAACCTCGACCGACTGGATCAACGGCGTCGGCACCTGGTTGATATCGGAGGGAATGTTCTTCGGCGAACCGTAGGGCAGGCGCCTGCCGTTCACGAGCACCAGCGTGCGCGACGGACTGAGGCCGCGAAGGTCGACCTGGGCGGTGCCGGTCGCCTCGTTGGAGTTGGCTGCGCCCTGCGCCGCGAACACCTGCGGCAACTGGTTCACCAGATCTTCGGTGCGAACCGTGCCGCGGACCGCGAACTCCTCCGAGGACACGGTGGTTACGGGGCTGACGCTTTCCAGGTTCGGTGAGCGGATGCGCGAGCCGGTGACCACGATATCGTCCGCGTCGGCGACACCCGCAGAAGTGTCGGCTGTGGCATCCTGCCCGAAGGCGGACGAACCGGCGCTCCCCAGCAGCACGGCGGAACACAGCAGGGCCGTGCGCACTCTTGTCCTCGTCATCATATATAGCTCCCTGTTTGCTTGTCGCGGCGCACCGATCCCGGGCGCCGTTCTCGTCCCCCTGCGGCGTCGGATTATCTGTATCGCCAGCTCTTGAGGTCGGCGCCCTTGGGGGCCGATTCCTCGATACGCTTCAGGATCTTGGGCACGTACATGCTGTTGTAACGTAGCCGAGAGATAGAATTGGGCAATGATGGATCGCCGTTCCAGCAATGTTCGGCGCGATCCCCATAGGTGACTTCGCCGCCATAGGCCGGCTTTGCCTTATTCAGGAAATCTTCCATCAGATAGACGGCGTTGTTCAGGTAGAAATTGTCCATATCTCCGACGTAGATATTGATCTTTCCCTGCAGCTTTGGAGCGAGCTTCTGCCAGTCGCGCTCGAGAATGTGCCGAAGGTCATAGTTCTCGCGCCAGTACGCGGCCACGCCGGAATCGATCACGCCGGTCGCCTTGTCCCAGATCCGCTTGGGATAGCCGTCCGGCCCCATCGGCGAATAGACCGCCTCCCAGATATCCCACTGGCCGCCCGACCGGGTCTTGTCGCCCAGTACGAGTTCGAGCCGGTTCTCGTCCTCGATCGTCAGCGAGACATGGCCGAGATAATCGCGCTTGCCGGGCTTCGCGACGCGGCCGAAGGGCCCTTCGCGCCAGTAGGCGTTCTTGTCGTCATAGATGTTGGTTACCATGACCTGGCGGAAATCGATCGGATCCGGGCAGGCGGCAAAGGCGCCATTATACTGATCCGGATAGAAGACCTGCACGGCAAGAGCCTCCCAGCCGCCGGTCGAGCCGCCATAAAGGAAGCGCGACCAGCCTGCACCGAGACCGCGGAACTGTTTCTCCAATGCCGGTATGAAGTCATAGGTTATGGCGTCGCCATACGGCCCGATACTTGCCGAGTTCACTGCATAGCTGTCGTCATAATAGGGGTTGGAGTGATCGATCTCGACGATCAGCATGCGTGGGAAGTCGGCCGACACCCATTGCTTGTAGAAATCGAACGCTTCCTGCTGCTCGGTGCGGTTATAGCAGGGTTCGTTGCTGAAGCGCTTGCTCGGTTCGCACTTGATGTCGGCGTCGGGCGGCGTCGTCCGGAATCCCCCGAAATCATCGGGGAAATGACCGTGAAAGACAGCCAGCGGATACCGCGCCTCGGGATGTTTATCGAAATCCTTGGGCACAAGCACATGCCCACGGATATAAACGTCTCTGCCCCAGAATTTCGAAAGCCTGTCGGATTTGAACTTGAAATGACGGACAAACTCCGTGTCCTTCGGCTCCTCGATCGGCGGAAGCACCTCCGTCAAAGCAAGCTTGATTTCGCCTGCGCGCTTGGGGTCGAAGTTCACCTTGACGGGCTTGCTGATCAGGTTGCCTGGTTCCTTGCGCCAGTTCTGGCCGGCCCCGCGCGCCGCGGGCAGCTTCACGACCTTGCCATTGCTCAGCTTGAAGCTGTCATATTTATGAAGAACCGCCTGGACGGTGTAGGTGCCCGCCGGAACGTCCGTGAGACTGCGTCCGGGAAATCCCGGCACGCTCGTGCCGATCGTTCGGGTCTGACCTTTGCGGAAATCGGTGATCGGGACGCCGAAGACCTGTGCACCGTCATAACTCGCCTCCACCTGGAAGCGCGGCTCACTCTTGTCGTCGGCAGCGATGATCAGGATCAGGCGCCCCTCATAGCCGGAAGCTTCGGCATCAGGCGCCGAAAGCTCGATCCGGAACTGCTCGGCGTGAAGCGCGGAGGTGCTGATCGTCGACGCCGCGAGTGCAGCGCAGACGGCAAACGTCTTTCGCATGTCCATCCCCTTGTCCGGCAAGCGCCCCGCTTTGCCGCACCTGAAACGTGCATCCAATAAAGCGTGAAAGTCAACGCAATTTTGATCGCATAGCGCACGGACGTTGCGATAGCGAACAATCTGTCTCAGGGTGGACGCCCTGCGCGACCGCGCTACGATGGCCTTTTGGATTGATGTTTCAAAATGTTTCTGGGTCCAGCCAGGCCAATGGAATACCGGTGCCGCCGGGGAGAAGGATAAGCATGTCTGATGTTTTGCGCGCACCGCGCTCGGCTGGCGATGACGAGGCGCCGGAGCTGGAGCAGGAGGATAGCGACCGCGACTATGTCGCGTCCCTTGCCCGGGGGCTGGAAGTGATCTGCGCCTTCACGCGCGACACACCGGCGATGACGCTCAGCGACGTCGCGAAGGTGACCGGAATGTCGCGGGCGACGACGCGGCGGCTGCTGCTCACGCTGGTGCGCGAAGGCTATGCGGAAAAGCGCGACCGCCACTTCTCGCTGCGGCCAAAGGTCCTGCAGCTTGGTTACTCGGCATTGTCGTCCGTCGGCATTCTCGACATCGTGCAGCCCGTCATGAATGCGCTTTCGCAGCGGACGCAGGAATCGATCTACACGGCTGTCCTGACGGGAGACGATGTGACGTATCTCGCACGCTCGACGCCGGATCGTGTGATTTCGGTCAGCATCAACATCGGCAACCGGCTTCCGGCTTACGCAGTCTCGACCGGACGGGTGCTGCTCGCGGGCGAAAGCGACGAGGCGCTGGCGCGCTACTATGACCGCGTCAAGATCGAGCGCCACACGGTGAACACCGTCAGTTCAAAGAAGCAACTGCGTGCGATCGTCGACGAGACCCGCCGCTTGGGCTACTCGCTCGTCGATGAAGAACTGGAGGTCGGCGTTCGCTCGCTCTCCGTACCGATCTATGACGCCGCGGGACAGGTCGTGGCGGCGCTCAACGCGTGCTGCCCTTCGATGCGGTTTGCCGTGGATGAGATGCGAGAGAAACTGGTTCCTGAGCTTCGCGCAGCCGCGGCGAGCATAAATGAGCGTTTCCAGCAGACATAGACACCCAGATCGAAGCAATGAGCAGACTCACTGCCGAAGTCTTCCGCACGCTAGGGGGATGTGGCTGAGCCGGCAGCTTCCGCCCCGGCCGCGCATCACGACTTCCTTTGCTGCGGAGGACGATGCCCACGACCGCTTCTGCCGAGTCCGGTCGTCCGGCACGGCATGGGTCAATGGCCGCTCCGCCCCAAGAACTCCACATGTGGTCAGCGTGCAGCGTTGGTGCTTCAACTCCGCCGTCACACGGCGCGGAGCCGGATCCTGATCAATGCCCTTCATCGCGCAGAATGTGCCACCGGTAACGATCGTTGCTGCAACGGTCTGAAAGCGCCGCCAGCGATCAATCCCGCCGTGGGCCTCAAGCGTCCGAGAGAGCAACTCGCTCATCATCCCGGTTCCGAAAGAGGAATGTGTCCGCCTGTGGCTTCGATGCTCATAGCCGTCACCAGCCCCGCCCGAAGCCAAACCGGGACCAGCCGCCGCCCCACGGGGCCCCACAGCGCCCAGCCCCAGCGCGCATCTGCATGGTCGCGCGCGGTCGCCCGCTCGGTCTCGGCAATCCGTTCAGACTTCCACTCGCTCGTGAATGATGCACCATCAAAGCCCGGGATCAAACATCTAGGCGGTGCTCAGCGCGGCTTCTAGGGCCACCCTCTCGGTCGCAATGGCATAGCTCACGATGTGGCTGGCTGCGCCGCCGTTCAGGATATCGTCGCCCAGACCGCCGACCGGCACCTCGTTGCTGCTATTGCCGACCAGGCTGTTGTTGGCGTCGTCCTCCGTAACCTGACTGCCCGTCCAGCCGTGCGTCATGGGGCGGCGACCGCCAGCGAGCCGTGCACAGGTTTTCCCTTGAACAGGGTCAGCAACACCTGTGTCTTGTGGATGTCCATCGGCTTGATGCGGAACAGATCCTGGTCGAGCACAATCAAATCGGCGCTCTTGCCTACGGTGATTGAGCCCGTGACGCTTTCCAGATGGCTCGTATAGGCAACGTCGATCGTGTAGCTGCGCAATGCGGCTGCCAGCGATACCGCCTGCTCGGGGAGCAATGGCGGTAGCGAACCGCCCGGCGCGGCGCGCGTGATGGCGACCTCGATCCCCTCCAGCGGATTGGCCGAGGCGACCGGCCAATCGGCGCCATAGGCGATGCGGCCGCCGCCCTTGGCGACGCCCGCCTCGGGATAGATATAGGTCGCGCGAACCGGCCCGATCGTCTTGATCGTCAGATCCATATAGGGCTCATGGCACGCCCAGAGCGGTTGGAAGACCGCGGTGACGCCGAGCTGGCCGAAGCGCGGCTGGTCGGCGGGATCGATCACGTTGAGATGCGAGATCATCGGCCGCGTGTCGCGCTTGCCGCCATGCGCCTGCGCCGCAGCGACCGCATCCAGCGCCTGCCGGACGCCGGCATCGCCGATCGCATGGAGGTGGACCTGCATGCCGCGTGCCGCCACCTGCGATACCGCATCCGCCAGTGCGGCGGGAGCGATCTGGGGCGCGCCCTTCTCGCTGCTGCCCTCATAGGGCGCCAGCATCGCCGCCGTGCGCTGCGGGATCACACCGTCGACGAAGAATTTGACGCCGTTCGCGGTCAGCCCCTTCTTCCGCGCTGTTTCGGTGATGCGTGCGATATCAGCGATCTGGTCACTGCCGCGGTCATTGTTCCAGTGTATGTCCATCACGGTATGCGCGGTCAGCGCACCTCGATCGCGGACCGCGGCATAGGCGTCCAGCGCGCGGCTCGTGCCGCCGTTCTCCCATTCCAGCGCGGCATCGTGCCAGGACGTGATGCCGATGCTGTTGAACAGCCTGGCCGTATAGATGATCGCTTCCTGCAGGTCGCGGTCGGTGGGCGGTGGCACCAGCTTGTCGACCAACGCCATCGCTGATTCTTCCAGTCCGCCGATCGGCTCGCCAGCCGCGTCCCGATCGATCTTGCCGTTGGCCGGATCCGGCGTGTCGCGCGTGATGCCGGCCAGTTCAAGCGCCTTGGAATTGACCCAGAGCGTGTGCCCGTCTGATTCAAAAATCAGCGCGCGGTCGCGCGAAACCGAGTCGAGCACGTCCTTGCGCGGAATGCCGCTGGGCGGGAACAAGGTCTGGTCCCAGCCCGAGCCGAAGATCGTGCCGGTGCCCGGTGTCCGCGCAATGCAGTCGGCGATGATGCGCCGATAATCGTCGAGCGTCTTGCCGGCGTGGAGCGAGCAGCGCGCATAGCTCATGCCCCCGAAGATCGGGTGGGCATGCGCATCGCCGAAGGCAGGCATCACGAACCGCCCCTTGAGATCGACGACGCGTGTTCCGCTGCCCCGGCGCTTTGCGACCTCTTTTGCGCTGCCGACGGCGACGATGCGACCACCGCGGATCGCCACTGCCTCCGCCCACGGCTTCCCGTCGTCCACGGTGTAGACGCGGGCGTTGGTCAGGATGACATCGGGGGTATCTTCCCGCGTCTCGGCGGGTGCCGCTGCCGCCATGGCGATGGCGGCCGCCCCGGCCATGAACAATCGAGCCCCGCGGGGAAAGGCGCCAGTACGCAAGAACATGCTCCTTCCAGATTCAGACAGCATCAGAACCGCCGCGTGACGCCAGCGATCAGGGTGCGATCCTTGGCGGCGACGCAATAGGCGTTGGTGGGCGCGGCCACCGTGCAGCTATCATAATAGCGCTTGTTCAGGATGTTGCTGCCCGTCACCGACAGCGTCCATGGTCCAGTGGACAGCCGCAGCGCGGCATCGACCAGCGTCACGTCGGGCGTATCGAGGATCTGCGCGGTATCGATCTTGCTGCCGATATAGCGGACGCCGCCGGCTGCGTTCACTTCCCAGTCCTCGCCGAACATCAGCGTCTTGGAGCCCCAGATCGAGGCGTTGTGACGCGGCACGCCGGCGACGCGATCGCCGGCGGCTGACACGGTGTTCGCGGTGATCACCTCCGCATCGACATAGCTGTAGGATGCGGTGATGTCGAAATTACGCGGCCGGCGAAGCGCTGCTTCCAGTTCCAGGCCCTTTGCGCCGACGCTGCCGCCTTGCAGGAAGTTCTGGATGTTCGAGGGATCCTGCGACAGGCGGTTATCCTCGACGATGTCGAAATAGGCCGCGCTCAGCAGCGCGCCTGAGAATGGTTCCCACTTGATGCCACCTTCATATTGGCGGGCACGCTGTGGCTGATAGGGATTGCCGTAGAAGTCGCCACCCGAGACCGGCACGAAGCTTTCAGCATAGTTGAAATAGGGCGATACGCCCTCGATCAGCTCGACAATGATGCCGCCGCGGAACGACCAGGCAACCTTTGCCGTCTCACCCTGGCCCGTGGCGCGGTCTCGCCGGAGGCCGAGCACGACATGAACCCGGTCTGCATAGCTCATCTGGTCCTGAAAATAGAGGCCGAGCTGCGTATTCTTGAATTCTTCGGTATAGAAGGGCGCATATGCGAACCGACCGGTCGGCTGCTCGGTGTAGATGTTGATCGGCGGCGGCGATGTGAAACAGCCTTCGAAGGGGCAGGAATAGCCCTGATCCTTCGTTTGCTTGAAATAGAGATAGTCGATGCCCCATAGAAGCTTGTGGGTGATCGGACCGGTGGTCAGCTCCGCCGTAAAGTTATTGTCGGTGTTGAAGACCTTGCTCTTCTCATAATTCACATACCATTCGCGGTTGGCTAGGGTCTGCGCCGCGTCGGCCCAGGGCGTATCGGTGTAGTTCAGATACACCTCGCGATAGTCGGTATCCATGTCGCTGTAGCGCGTGATGCTGCGGAAGGAGAGATTGTCGTTGATCCGCTGCGACAGGATTGCTGCGACCGACTTGAACTCGGTCTCGGTGCCGTTGAAGTCGGGCTCACCCTGATAGAAGTTGAAGCGGACCCGCTTCGACCGATCGTCACCTAGGCGGGAATTCTGATAGGGCGTGTAGCCCAGCGATCCCTGGCTGTCTTTCTGGTAGAGGCCGATGACCGAGATGTCCGTATCGGTGGACGGCTGGAACCGCAGCGACGGGTTAACCAGAACGCGATCGTCAGGCGTGCCCCATTGCGTTTTGGCGTCGCGCGCCAGTGCGACGAAGCGCGCCGCGACACCGTCCGCGAGTGGGCCGGTGAGATCGATCTGCCCCTGGATGCGATCGTCGGTGCCGCCATAGGCCCCGACGAGCCCGCCGAATTCGAAGTGTGGCAGCTTGCTGGTCGCGTTGAGCACGCCGCCCGGCCCGCTGGCGCCGTAAAGCACCGATGATGGCCCACGCAGCACCTCGGCACGCTCCAGCGTGAACGGATCGAGGCGGGCCCCATAAATGAAGTTCGGCATGCGCTTGAGGCCGTCGAGATATTGCGTTGCGTCAAAGCCGCGAACCGAGACGAAATCGCCGCGGCCATCGACGCTGGCGGCTGCCGACACGCCGGCGCTGTAGCGATAGACGTCCTGGAAATCGACGACGGTGCGATCGCGCATCTCCTCCGCCGTGATTACGCTGATCGCCTGCGGTACTTCGGTGAGCAGCGTATCGGTCTTGGTCGCTGCGACCGCACGGCCCGCAATCACCGTGATATCGGGCGCCGTCTCCGGTTCGGAGATTTGTGCTGCAGCTGTCGATGCCAATCCGCAGCTTGCAAACGCCGCGAGCCACAGCGCCTTTCGCTGCAGCCTGCATGCCATTCCGTGCATGGCTTCCATGTCCATCGTCGCCACCCCCTTTTCGTTGACCAGACAGCGAATGCCCGACGCTTTCCCGGTGCTTTCCGCTGCACTGCATTCAACAACAGCGCGCGGCGACTGCCACGTTCCGCGAAGGGTAAGCCTTGGTGAAAACGGGTAAGCGCCGCTCAGCGGACCGCCGGCGGCTGGGCATATCCGCGCTCGTGCGACACGCGAACCGCGTCGCGGCGCGTGTGTACGCCGATTTTGCGAAAGATTGATTTCAGCCGATATTTTACCGTGTCGGGGGACATGCCGATCTGCCGCGCGATTTCCTTGTTCGAAAGTCCCTGACTGAGATGGACGAGGATCGCCGTCTCACCCTCGCTCAGCACGCTTTGGCTGATGCGATTATCGCGATGCGGGCCGATCGCGCGCATCAGGCCGCGAAGGAACTGGGCGCGAAAGCGATCGCGACCGTCGCCCGTCCGCGCCGCGGCATCCAACAGAGGCTGGCGCGTGTAGCGATGCAGATCGACGAAGGGGCGCGTCAGCCCGTGGAACATCGCCGTGCCAACCGCTTCGTCGAAGAGTCGCTGCGCTCGCGGTGCTTCATCGCGTCGGACCAGTGCCTCGGCGAGCAGCAAATTGACATCGACAAGCAGCCGCCCCGCGCCATGCTGGTTCGCCCAGCGGCGCAACAATGTGAGATCGGCCTCGGCCGCCGCCGCGTCATTGCGCGCGAGCGACAGCTTGGCCCGCGTCAGCATGGCCGCGACCGCGACCGGCCGATAGCGCGGCGATTCCTCCGCCATTGTCCTGGCAAAGCCGTCCATGCCGCACGCCTCAGCAAGCGCCGCCGCCCGTGAGGGGTTATCCTCATGATCGAGAGCGATCGTCACCTCGCACAGGCGCGCAAGCAGTTCGAGTTGCGGCAGGCGGCGCCGGATCGACACGCCGCGTGCGCGGGCTAGGATCAGATAGGCCGCCTCGAAATCGCCGGCCGCAGCGGTAGCGCGCGCGGCCGTATGATAGGCGGCATGATAGACGTCCACCCATCCGTCCGACTGCTCCATGTGGGGCAGCGCCCATTCGAGCAACTTCAGCGCCTCGCCATCCCGGTTCTGTTCGAACAGCATTTCCGCTTCGAACGCGGCGCAGTTCGCCGCCAGATCGGACTGCGGGCCGAAATGCGCATCGATTTCCGCGCGGGTGATCGCCAATATCTGAACGGCGTCGATCAGCCGCCCCTGTGCACGCCGGATTCGCGCTTCCTGGAAGTGGGTGAAAAGCTCGGAGTAGAGCAACCCTTGTGCGCGATAATGCGCGCGCGCCGCGACCGTCGGCTCAAGCGCGCGCTCCAGCCAGCCGCCCTCCATATACTTGGCGCCAAGCGCCTCGGTGACGTTGGCGAGCACGAGATGATCGTCCGCCGGCAAGGTCCTCAGCAACGCTTCGCGTTCGAGCAGATCCTCCAGGGTCAGCGGCAGATTTTCATAGTCGGCAAGCGTATCGCCCACCACGCGCACCTCGATCCGGGCATCTGCGGACAGATCGTTCGATGCCATGTCGGCCGACAGCGAGTCATAATCGGCGCGTGCCGACGCCATCTCGCCGATCTTGATCTGCAGATAGATCCGGGCGAGGCGCAGCCGCCAGCGGCCATCCACCGTGGCGCGCGGTAGCGCATTCAGCGCACGTTCCACCACCGATTGCAGCCCGTGCGGGATCAGTCGCCACGCCCCCGCCTGTTCAAGGATGTCTGCCATCAGATCGGCATCGGCGGCGCTGGATGCGTGCCCGACCGCCTCCGCGACCTCACCCCGGTCGAGCTTATACAGCGCCGCGCGGTGATGCATCGCGCGGAAGGTGGCACGGTCGTGCCGACTGAGCCGCCCGCGCAGGAATTCGGCGAAGAGCTGATGATAGCGAAACGCGTTGCGGCCGGCATCGAGCGGGGTCAGCACGACGCCCTGCTGCTCGAGTTGTTCGATCACCAGCCAGCCATCCTGACGGTCGCACAGATGGTCGATCGCTTCCCCCGTGATCCGATCGAGTACAGCGGTGCGCAGCAGCACCTCTTGCGTCGCGGCGGGCAGCGCGGTCAGCACCTGTTCGGAGAGGTAGCGCGCCAGTTCCGGGCTTGGTCCGCCGACATGCGCGGCCAGCGTATCGCGGTTGACGCCGCGCCTGATCGAGAGCGCCGTCAGTTGAAGCGCGATCGGCCAGCCTTCGGTACGCGCCATGATCCTGTCGAGATCACCCTCGGCGAGCTGGACCTGGGGATCGAGCAGCGCGGACGCCTCAGCGCTCGAGAAGCGGAGGTCGTCGGTGCTGATTTCCAGCACCTGTTCCGCCGCGACCAGCACCGACTGATCGAGCCGCGGATAATCGCGTGACGCGGTAACGAAGTGGCAGTTGGCCGGGGCCAGGCGGATCAGCGAGCGGAGGAAATCCGAGACTGCGGCATCATGCGCCCGATCATGATCATCGAGGATCAGAACGGTGGTCTCGCTATCCCGAGCGAGCCGGCTGATGATCGCGGAAAGCGCTGCACGCGTCGGCAGATCGACGGGCCCGCGCTCATTCTCCGGGTCCAGCGCGAGCGCGATGTAACGCGCAAGACTTGCGGCGTCGGTATCCGCATCCTCCAGCGACAACCATGCCGTGCGGATGCCTCTGGCATAAAGCGTATCGCGCCACTGGGAGAGCAGGCTCGTCTTGCCATAGCCGGCAGGTGCGTGAAGCAACGTCAGCCGTTTGCCCAGCGCCTGATCGAGCCGGGCGAGCAGGGCATCGCGTCGCACGCTGTTCCCGAGCCACGCGGGCGGTGCGATTCGGGTATGGATAAGCTCGTTCACGCGCCTCCCGACGAAAAGAATATGATGGCAAGCCGACGTGCTCACGCAAGCGGCCTGGGCGGTGATTACCCGCCCCGCCACACCGTTTACCCGAACCAGCACCGATGCAACCCGTCAACATGGTTGCGCGGGGTGCACCGGGATCGCAAGCCAGGGCCAAGGGCGGGAGGTTCAAGGTTGCGCATCGGAGTTGACGTAGGCGGCACCAACACGGACGCGGTCCTGATGGACGGTCGGGATGTAGTGGCCTGGACCAAGCAGCCGACATCGCCGGATGTCGCCCGCGGCGTCGCCGCGGCGGTCGCGGCGGTGCTGGCGGACGGCAAGACGGACGGCGGCGCGGTACAGGCGCTGATGATCGGCACCACCCATTTCACCAATGCGCTGGTGGAGCGTGTGCGGCTGGACCGCGTCGGCATCCTCCGGCTCGCCAGCCCGTCGGGCGAGGCTTTGCCGCCGATGACCGGCTGGCCAGGCGAACTGGTCGATCGGGTCGGCGGCCCCATCCATCTGCTGCCAGGCGGCTATGAGGTGGACGGCCGCGAGATCGCGCCGTTCGACGAAGCGCGCGTGCGCGCCGCCGCCGCCGACCTCTTCCGGCAGGGCTTTAAGGCGTTCGCGATCACGAGCGCCTTCGCGCCGCTCGACGCCCGGATGGAGGAACGCGCCGCCGCGATCATCCGCGAGGTGGCGCCGGACGCGCACATCAGCCAGTCGCATCAGGTTGGCCGCCTCGGACTGGTCGAGCGCGAGAACGCCGCGATCCTCAATGCCGCGCTGTCCGGATTGGCGCGGCAGGTCGTCGACGCCTTCGGGCAAGCGGCGGAAGCGATCGGCATCACCGCCCCGCTTTATATCTCGCAGAATGATGGCACGCTGATTTCGGCCGAGCGTGCCGCGGCCTATCCGGTGCTGACGATCGGATCGGGGCCGACCAACAGCATGCGCGGCGCTGCCTTCCTGACCGGCATTACCGACGCGATCGTGCTCGATGTAGGCGGCACCACCACCGACATCGGCGTGCTGGTCGGCGGCTTCCCGCGCGAATCGGCGGTGTCGGTGGACATTGGCGGGGTGCGGACCAATTTCCGCATGCCCGATACGCTCGCGCTCGGCCTCGGCGGTGGTACCCGCATTCATCAGGGTGACGCGTTGCGGATCGGCCCCGATTCCGCCGGATATCGCATCGGCAGCGAAGCCTTTCTGTTCGGCGGCGATACGCTGACCGCGAGCGACGTCGCGGTGGCCGCAGGCCGCGCGCAGTTCGGCGACGTGGCGCGCGTCGCGTCGCTTGCCCCGGCTATGATCGCGGTGATTATGGGCCAGATCGACCGAATGGTGGAGGACGGAATCGACCGGATGAAGACCGCACGGGGTGACGCGACGGTGATCGCGGTCGGCGGCGGCGCCTTTCTGGTCCCGGATGCGGTGCGGGGCGCCGCCCGCGTGATCCGCCCGCCCCACGCCGGCGTCGCCAACGCCGTGGGCGCGGCGATCGCGCAGGTCGGAGCCGTGGTCGAACAGATCGTCGACTACCAGATTGAACCGCGCGACGCCGCGCTGGATCGGCTGCGGCAGGTCGCGGTCACCCGGATCGTCGCGGGCGGCGGCATCGAAGAAAGCGCGGAGATCGTCGAGATAGAAGAGAATGCCCTGGGCTATCTCCCCGGCCGGGCGATGCAGGTGCGCATCCGCGCCGCGGGTGACCTGATGCCATCGCCGGAAGCGATCAAGGATCGGAAGCCGAGTTATGCCTGACATGACCATCGACCGCCTCGCGCTGGGAGACCTCGCGCGTGGCGCCGCCTTTCTTGGATCGGGCGGTGGCGGCGATCCCTATTACAACCTGTTGTTGGGCGAAGCGGAGATCGAGCGGAGCGGCGGCTTTCGGATGATCGACGCGCATGCGCTGCCCGAAGATGCGCTGGTGGCACCATGCGGCTGGATCGGCGCGCCGACGGTGAGCCTCGAAAAGCTGCCCTCTGGCGACGAAGCCGTCGCCGGCCTCAGGCGTCTCGAAGAAATGATGGGTCGGCCGATCGCCGCGCTGATGCCGATCGAGATCGGTGGCGCCAACGGCCTTGCGCCACTGCTCGCCGCCTCCCGCCTCGGCCTGCCGGTGCTCGATGCGGACGGCATGGGCCGCGCCTTTCCCGAATCGCAGATGGCAGTGCTAAACATCCAGGGCCTTTCGGCGTGCCCTGCGATCGTCACCGCGGCGGGCGGCGCATTGTCAGTCATCGAGACACCCGACAATCTGGAGCATGAGCGCCTCGCACGCGGGCTGTCGATCGCATTCGGCGGGATCGCGCACATGGTGGAATATCCGCTGACCGCCGGCGACGTGATCCGCAGCGCGATCCCAGGCAGCGTCTCCGCTGCGGTCGCGGTTGGCGCCGCGATCCGGCAGGCGCGCGGGGCCGGTGATGATCCGTTCGCGGCGATGTTCGACGCGCTGCGCGCAACGGGACTTTATGCGCATGCCGGGGCGCTGTTCGACGGCAAGATCGTCGACCTCGAACGGCGCACTGAAGGCGGCTTTTCGATCGGGCAGCTGGCGATCGAGACGTTCGACGGTGCACGGCGGATGACGATCGGCTTCCAGAACGAGAATCTGTACGCACGGGAAGGCGATACCGTCCGCGCGATGACTCCAGACCTCGTCACCGTTATGGATCTGGAGACTGCGGAGAGCATCACCACCGAGCGGCTGAAATATGGCCAGCGCGTGCGGATCGTTGCGGCGGCGGCACCTGCGGCCCTGCGCACCGATCATGCGCTAAGCTATGTCGGCCCGGGCGCATTCGGCCTCGACATGGCGTTCGTGCCGGTCGAACAGCTGAACGGCTGGACGCGATGAGCGGCGGCGAGGCCGCCGAGCAATATGCGCATGCGCCGGTGCCGGAGGGGGTCACCATTTCGGGCTGGCGCGTCGGACTGATCGTCGCGAGTTTCTCGATCGGGGTGCCCGATTTCTTCAATGGCGCAACCAACGCGCTGGCGCTGGGCATGCTGCCCGCGATCGCGGTCGCGGTGATCGCCGGACTGCTGCTGTGCGTGGGCGGCTTCCTGACCTCGCTTGTCAGCATCCGGTCTCGCCTTTCGACCTATCTTCTGACCCGGCGCTCGTTCGGGATCGGCGGCGCAGCGGTGATCAATCTCGTTGTCGCGTTCATCCATTTCTGCTGGTTCGGCGTGAACGCCACCTTCGTCGGCGAAGCGCTGCAGACGGCGACGCGCGCGATCGGCCTGGAGATCCCGTTGCCCGCGCTGATTGTGCTCGGGGGCGCCCTGATGACGGCATCCACCATCTTCGGCTTCCGCGCGCTCGAACGCCTCGCGCTGATCGCGGTGCCCGTGCTTGCGCTAGTGTTGCTGACCGTCGTGGTGACGAGCGTGAGCGCCTACGGCATCGAAACCGCGCCGTCCGCATCCGCGGCGCCGATGCCGTTCGGCATCGCGCTCTCGGCGGTGATCGGCGCCTACATGCTCGCTGTCGCGACAATGCCCGATCTTTCTCGCTTCATCAGCCGCCCCGGCGGCGGCGCGGCGGCGATGGCAATCTCCTTCCCCGTCGCGATGCCGCTGACGATGGCGGCGGCGGCAGTGCCGGCGCTCGCGACAGGGCAGACCAGCCTGATGGCGCTGGTGCCGATGCTTGGGCTGGGAACGCCGACATTGTTCCTGCTGCTGCTGCCGACCTGGACGCTGAACGCCGCGAACCTCTATTCCGCCAGCCTGTCGCTGGGCACCACCTTCCCGCGGCTCCGCCAGTGGTTGGTCATCGTTGCGGGTGGCGTGATCGGGACGCTGTTGGCGCTGGGCGGCATTCTCGAGGCGTTCGTACCGTTTGTGCTGTTTCTGAGCGTGATCATCCCGCCGATCGCCGCGATCTACGTCATCGATGCGCTCACCCGCTTCCGCGGCGTCGACGCGGCAGCCTCGATTGCCGACCTGCCGGCGGTGCGATGGCGGGCGATGTTCGTCTGGCTCGGTGCTGCGGCGATCGCGACGCTCGGTGCCCATGCTGGCTGGACGGTGACTCAGGTGCCCGCGCTCGATGCGACCATAGCGGCGGCGCTTGCGTACGTGCTGCTCCAGCGTAGGGCAAAGCGCGACCCCGGCAATGGAGCGGAAATGGGCTGACATTCGCGCCGGGTCGGCCAAGGAGGGGCATGTGATCGCATCCGATTTCATCTTGCCAGCGCGCTGGCGGCGCTCGTCCTGTCGCGGCCGGCGGTATAATCGCCCCGATCGCTCCTCGGGGAGGGTTACGCGGTGGCAAGGCGTGCTGCCCACAGTCGATGGCAGAACACCGCGGGGGTGATGGTCATTTTCTTCCCGCTTCGGGCAATATAGCGTCACCAGACTCCCCGTAATCGATGCTGATCGTCGACGCCGGGTCGCACCTGCCGCCCTAACCGATGGGATCCAGGTTTTTACGCGCCCTTTGTTGCACATGGTCCGCGACCAGACGGAAGGCGACGTCCATCGATGATTGCTTGCGCCAGGCATTGCGTTCGATCGGCGCCGATGCCAGCCGCGGACAATAAGAACCTTGAGTCCGACAGAGCCTGCGCCGAATTACAGGCCGTGTCAGCGGCAGGGACTCGAACCCTGCACCCGGTTGCCTTTCGCGGCTTGACTTACGACCCGCGTTCGCGGCTGCACCAGGCCAAGACGGTTGAGGCCGTAGACATGGATAAAAAGGCTAGGCGAAGATCAGCCTCGGCGGCCCCGGGAAAACGTAAAATCCCGGTCTAGGGCTGCGCGGTCCAGGCGCTGGACAGCGTCGGCAGGGTTGCGCTCAACTGCGCGAAGAGATTGGTCGCGGTCCTTGACGTTTTCAAATTGCCGATTGCTTGATTGATCAAATCTGGGCTCGCCGCCGAGGATTTACCGGCGCCACCCGAGGAAGCGAGTTGCCGACGGCTCTTTCGAAATGCCGCTTCCGACATCCGCCGTTGTAGTTCCGGACCCGGTAAGCAGCCATTCGCAGCGGCCGGTCCGCCGGCAAGGTGCCGGCGGACCTTCGCGATCACCAGGGGAAGGTTTCGTTGACCGACGCCGTAAACGTGCCAGTCGGACCGTCGCTGCCGAGGAGAGCAACGCGGACCGCTTCGGCGGCGCCCTGCTCGACGGTCTCGGTGCCCTCGTAATTGTTGAGCGCGGTGGCCGTGAAGCCGGGCGTCACCGCGTTGACCTTGATACCTTCGGCTTCGAGATCGATGGCCAGGGCGAGCGTGATAGCGTTGAGCGCGGTCTTGGAGGCACCATAGCCGGGGTTGAACGTCGCCCGGTGGGGGTGCGGTGCGGCGTTGATAGTGAGCGAGCCGAGGCCGCTCGAAACGTTCACGATGCGAGCAGCTGTCGACCTGCGCAGCAGTGGCACGAAGGCCTGGGTGACAGCGAGAACGCCAAAGACATTGGTCTCCCAGATGGTACGCACCTCATCGATTGAGATCAGCGTCGCTCGCGAGCGCCGGATATAGTCCTGCATAGTCTCGCTATCCTGGCCGTTGGCGCGGGAAATGGCGGCATTGTTGACAAGAATGTCAAGACGGCCGAACCGTTCCTCGACCCGCGCGACTGCGGCACGGATCGAAGCCTCGTCGGTGACGTCGAGCTGGATGGGATGAACATCACCGTCTACCGCTTGCGCTGCTGCCTTGCCGCGGTCGAGGTTGCGTGAGGCGAGCAGCACGGTGAGGCCGCTGGCGGCGAGATCGGTCGCGATCTGAAGCCCGATGCCCTGATTGGCGCCGGTGACGAGTGCGATGCGTGGGTTGTCGGTCATGCAATGATCCTGTTCCTAATTGCCGAACAGGAGATGGTCATTGAGCACTGGACGTTCTATGCCTGATCGTCCAGCATTTTTTCGAAAGAGTCCAAATTGGCTGACCCCCTCGCCCAAATCGTCGGCCTGCTGCAGCCGGGCGCGCCATTTTCCAAATGCGTCACCGGCTCGGGGCCTTGGCGGGTCAGGCGGACACAATCACCCAATCCCTACTATGTCGCCGTGTTGAAGGGGAGGTTGCGTTACAGTGATCGCCACAGTGGCGAGGTCGTTATCAATGCAGGCGATTTCATCCTCATCCCGTCCGCGCAGGACTTCATGATGTGGAGTGATGTGCCCAGCGCAGAGCATGACATGGTGATCGATCCCGTGATCCTGCCCTCTGGCGGCTATCGGGTCGGCAGCATCGACGGTCCGATCGACATGCGGGCCATGGTCGGCTACTGCATCTTCCAGTCCGACGACGCGACCTTGCTGTCATCGCTGTTGCCCGAACTGGTCGTGGTGAGGGGCGAACATCGCCTCGCCATGCTGATGCAGTTGCTCGGCGACGAAGCGGTAGGCAGCAAGCCCGGGCGTGAGGTGGTGTTGCAGCATTTGCTGGAAGTCCTGCTGATCGAGGCGTTGCGATCGACGGCCGAGCTGGGCGAGACACCCGGATTGCTGCGCGGCCTCTCGGACGAGCGGCTGGCCGCGGCGATCAGGGCCATGCATGCCAGGCCCGAGCGTGGCTGGACCGTGGCCGACCTGGCGCGGGAGGCGGCGCTGTCGCGATCAGGTTTCCATGAGCGATTCCAGAGCGCTGTGGGCATGGCACCGATGGAGTATCTGAAGGCTTGGCGATTGGCCTTGGCCAAGGACCTGCTGCGCAGACGAGAGGCGAGCGTGGGCCAGATCGCCATGCAGGTCGGCTATCGATCTGCGAGCGCCTTCAGCGTCGCGTTCACGCGGGACGTCGGAGCGTCGCCGGCACGCTATGCACGGGAATCCGGCGGCGCATCGGCCGGCATGGCGTCAGGGGAATTCGAAGGCGCCATCGCCTGATCGGGGCGCCTGCGTCGCGAACATCCGCTTTGGCCGCGTCCGCTGCACGATTCCAAGCATCGCGAATGACCAAATGGCGACAGGCCCGTCCAGCCACTTCGGGTGCGCTGGAGCGGAAAGCGGACGTCTCCCTGAGAGCCAGCGGCGATGTCTGACTTTACCGTTCTACGACGTTCCCACCGTCTTTACCGATTGATGCCGGGATCCTGGCGCCACCATTGCCGCACGAACCGGGCAGGAGAGGTCAACGACCGTTTGCATCCATGCAATTAAGTCCTGTGTGACCGCCGCATCGAGCGCGCCGGTCGAGCCACCGTCGCGGGCCTGGATGGAAAGGCCGACGAGCACGCCCTCGAATAGCGTCGCCAACCCGACGGAATCGGCCCCGTTCCGCAGCGTGCCATCAGCTATTGCAGCGTCGACGCAGGCCTGGATCCCCGCGCGGTTCGTCGCTCGCTCGGCGGCCGCCAGCGCCTGGACCGACCCACAATCCGAAGAGCAGATCTTGCTTGAGAGCGTAACCATGCAGCCGGTCGGATGGGCCGGTGTGCGCTAGCCGCCTTCCTTTATCCGCTTCTGGCCATGCAGCGGTGCCAGAGCCCTCGCCCCGCCCGATATGGCATTGGGCGCGCGCACCCCCGCGGGCGCGCCGCGACGCTTGATGGTGCGCGCCTGTTATCCTGCCGATCTGGTGGCACGGGGCAAGGTCAAGCGCCATGACGACAAATGGGGAGAATGGACCCGCCAGCTACCCCATGCTGGCGATAAGTCCGCAACTGCCAATGGCCCGCATCGCGACGCGATCGGCTGTGACGGCAGGATCACCCACCAACGCGGCCCGCACGGTGCGAGCAGTTCGCGCTGCCGGCCAACGGATCGGTCAACGCCTCTACCTCAACCAGCTATTTCATCGAACATCAGTGCGTGCGCATCGTCCCGTTCGCGGCACGGCCGCGCTCGAACATGGCGAGCTCGCCTCGCAGGCGGCGCGGCTGGACCGGGGGGCCGGGGGAACGGGGCGACCGCTTCGCGGTCATCGCACTGCACAGCCGCTGTTCACCCGGAGAACGGGCTTTCCGCACTCGACAGAGTGAATCCGAGTGTGAGCCCTCCGGAATGGCGTTGTCGAATATCAAAAGCTGGCGAATCCCATCCGCGCTGCTGCGATGACCCCATCGGCCTTGTTCCCACGCACGAGGTCGATCGGTCGCTTATTGTTGAGCAGAGGATCCGCCTGGACAAGGTTCAAGACGCATATCGCGATGCGCGTTTCGAACCAGCGCCAAGGAAGCGGAGAAAAAGCTCGTTCATGGCTGCCAGTGTGGGCGGCGAGACGGGTCAAGCTGCCGATCGATGAAGTGGGCGGCGCTAATGAAGGCGAGATGTGTCAAGGCCTGGGGGAAATTGCCGAGGGCTTCGCCCCGAAGATCCAGTTCCTCGGAAAAGAGGCCGAGCTCGTTGGCATAGCTCATGGCCTGAGCGAGGACCAGTTGAGCCTGCTCGAGGCGACCGGCACGCGCCAGGCATTCGGCATACCAGAATATGCAGGTCGTGAACGCGCCTTCGCCGCCCTCCAGACCATCGGCGTTGCGATAGCGGTAGATCATGCCGTCGTCGCGCAGCACGTCGCTTATTGCGTCGAGCGTGCTTAGCCAGACCGGATCAGTGGCGGATACGAAACGCACCAGGGGCATCATAAGCAGCGCCGCGTCGAGTTCGCTGCCGCCACGCGACTGGACGAAATAGCCATGATCGGGATGACGAAAGTTGGTCCAGATGTCGGATGCAACGCGGTCACGGTTTTCGATCCAACTCGCGAGCGGGGCAGGCAAGGATCGCTTGTTGGCCAGACGCACGGCTCGGTCCAGCGCAACCCAGCACATCAATCTCGAATGAAGGAAATGGCGGGGTTCGTCGCGAATTTCCCAGATCCCGGCGTCTGCCTCCTCCCAATGCTCAATTACATGTTCGACAATGCTGCAGACGTGCAACCACCCCTCATGACTGATGGAAGAGCTGTACTTGTTGAACAGGTAGATGCTGTCGAGCAATTCACCGTAGATGTCGAGTTGGGTCTGGGCGTGTGCCGCATTGCCGATCCTTACCGGACGGCTTCCGGCATAGCCCGCAAGGTGAGGTAACTCGCTTTCCTCCCGGGCCTCGGACCCATCGATGGCGTACATGATCCGCAGCGTGTTGCCGTCGGCTGCCTTCGACATGCGCTTGCTCATCCAGCCGTAGAAAGCCTTGGCCTCGTCGAAGAAGCCGAGGCGCATCAGCGCGTAGCTGGTGAAAGAGGCGTCGCGGATCCATACGGCGCGATAATCCCAATTGCGCCCGGCACCTGTCGCTTCGGGTAGGGAGAAGGTAGCTGCTGCTGCGATCGAGCCGTGCCGGACGGAGGTCAGAAGCTTGAGGGTCAGTGCGGATCGATGGACCTCGTCGCGCCAGCGGCCCGTATAGGTCGATTGATCGAGCCACCGACGCCACGCCAGCACGGCCGCTGCGATCTCCTTGTCGACAATCTCTGAACTGAGCCGGGCCTGGGGCTCTTCACCCAGCATGAACCAGGCGCTTTCTCCTTGAGACAGAGTGAAATGCGCAAAGGCCGCTCCCGCCCGTTGTTCCAGCGGCACCGATGTGGACAGGCAGAGCCTGATCTCACCGCCATCGAACGTCACGACTCCATTCCTCGCGGAGGCGCTCGGAGCGACGCGGGCATAATCGAACAGCGGTCGGCACAGTACAGCAAACCGAATGGCGCCACGTGTCGCCGTCACCTTGCGAATCAGGCATCGTTCGGTCCGATCAGGATGGCTACGCGCTCCGGGCAGCGGCATCATGTCGAGGATTTCGGCGCTGCCATCCTCGGCCATGAAGCGCGTGATTAGGACATTGGTGCCGGGAACATAGAGTTGGCTTGTGCGCGGATCGGTGAGGTCAGGCGTGATTGAAAAGGAACCGCCCTCGTCTGCGTGGAGCAAATCAGCGAAGATGGTCGGACTGTCGAGCGATGGCCAGCAGAGATAATCGATGGTGCCATCCTTGGCCACCAGTGCGGCAGTCTCGAGATCGCCGATAATCCCGTGATCGCCAATCCGGCGAGGAGGCTTAGCCATTATCGCGGAATTCAGGATAGAGAGACATGCCGCCGTCAACGAACAGCGTCGTTCCGGTCACATAGTCAGCTTCGTCCGACGCCAGCCAAAGAGCGGCGCGGGCGACGTCCTCGGGTTCACCGATACGACCATACCCGTCGCGACACAATTGGCGTCTAGAATGTGGAGGTCAGCCTGAGCGGGCGGATCGACCGCGTCCCATCCGTATGGTTGGCGCGCCGCACCGACGCACATTGGCCGGCCCGGAGCGGACAGGCTCACCCAATGGCAATCGGACCTTGGGGGCCGCGCCCCGGTGGTGAAGGCCGCGCTTGCTCACGTCGAGCCAAGCCGTGATGATCCGCGACGACTGTTCCCTATCGATGTGAGTGCCGCGAGCCTTTCCCTGGAGCCAATGGAACGCCGCTGGGCACACATCGCTTTCCCGACATGTAGCGAAACGCGGTTCACTGCTTGAGCAATGCGATCATGTTGAATTTCCAACACGATCGATCTCAGCCGTTGCGCTGAGCGCAACGTTTCCGCCGTTTCGGCTGCATTGAAGCGGCCTGGGACACGTGTGACCTTCAAACCATCCGGTGAGAGCGGGGATTTGCTGATGCGCCGGCCACGACAAAAAGGGTGAAAGGGGTTCCATGAAAACTTGCCAGCACGCGTCGCTGAGGCTCTTCCTCTCTGGCATGATGGCCGGCACAGCGCTCTGCGCGGTACCGGCGCAGGCGCAGGAAGCCGCATCTCCGAGCGCCGAATCCGGCGCCGATATCGTCGTCACCGCCTCCAAGCGCACGGCATCGACGATCCAGGACACGCCTATTACCGTCCAGGCACTCGGGGGCGACGCGCTGAAGGACAAGGGGGCGCTCGATTTCGCCGATTTCTACCGCGCGATCCCGGCGCTCTCGGTTCAGGACGAAGGTCCCGGCGATAAGCGCTACGTGATCCGTGGCATCAATGCATCCGGCGCCGGGACCGTGGGCCTCTACCTCGACGAAATCGTCATTACCGGGGAGAACTCGCAGGATGGCGGCGGCCAGGCGCCCGACGTGAAGCTGTTCGATATCGACCGCGTCGAAGTGCTCAAGGGGCCTCAGGGGACCACCTTCGGCGCAAGCTCGATGGCCGGAACGATCCGGTACATCACGAACAAGGCCGACCCCGACGCCGGGGTGACGGGCTATGTTCAGTCCGCGCTGCGCGCCACAAAGGATGCCGCGCTCGGGCTGCAGACCGACGGGGCCGTCAATCTTCCCATCATCCCCGGCGTTCTCGCGGTTCGCGCCTCCGGCTTCTACGCGGACCTGCCAGGCTGGATCGACAATCGCTTCGACGATGGCGCCAATGCAGAGAAGAGCAAGGCCGGTCGTATTACCGCCCGCCTTCAGGCTACGCCGGATCTGACGGTGGACGTCACGGCAATGTATCAGGACGTCCATCAGGACGCGAAGAACTACTATAATCTCGAAGATTTCGGCGGCAATCCGCTTCCGAAGAATTTCCAGGCGGACGAGGTTCGCTCTCCCTATGACGACGAGAGCGAACTGTATAATGCGACCGTCAATTATAAACAGTCTTTCGGCACCTTCACCGGCACGCTTTCGCGTTTCGTGCGCGATACCAAGTTCGTGCGTGATGCGAGCCTCGCGGCGCAGGCGTTTTTCGGTCTCGACTACGACGGCGATGGGCGTAGCGCGCTTGTTCAGACCAAGCATCGGCGGGTCGACAGCGGCGAACTCCGCTTCGCCTCGGATTTCGACGGCCCGATCCAGGTGCTGGTCGGAGGCTTCTTCCAGAACGAGAACCGGTTCTTCAACAGTGCCTGGCCGCTCGCTGATGCCACCGGGAACTTCGCTCCTGATGCCGACCTCCTGTTGAACCGCGATGTGACGACCAGGATCAAGGAAAAGGCGCTGTTCGGCGAGATCAGCTACGAATTCCTTCCCAGCCTCACCTTCACCGCAGGCGGCCGCCTGTTCGATTTCAAGCTGGAGCAACAGTCGGTTGCGCTGGTTGCGGCGGGCGGTGCCCCCGGCGCCGGCCCGGGGCCGCGGCTGGAAACGAAGGACGACGGCCTGATCGGTCGCTTCAACCTGGCATGGAAGGTCAACGAGCAGGTCAACACCTATGTCCAAGTGGCGCAGGGCTATCGCTCGGGCGGCACCAACGACCAGACCGCCGCAGAGATCGCAGGCGTCGTCATTCCTGACGGCTATGGCTCGGACTCGCTGTGGAGCTACGAGTGGGGCGTGAAGACCACATTGATGGACCGCAAGCTGTTCCTGAACGGCGCGCTCTATTACATCGACTGGTCGGATATTCAGGTGTCCCAGCAGGCGAGCAACGGCACTGTTTCATTCGGCTACACGGGCAACGGGGGCAAGGCTGAGGTCAAGGGCATCGAGATGACGCTCGAAGCCCGCCCGGTCACGGGTCTCAGCGTCAACCTCTCCGGCAACTACAACACCGCCAAGCTCGCCGAGGACAATCCGGTTCCCGCCACCGGCCGCAAGGGCAATCGCGTTCCCTACGTGCCCGAGTTCACCGGCTCCGCGAGCATAAATTACACGACTTTCGTCGATGCCCTGGGCGCCGATGCATCGTTCGGCGCAGACGCAAGCTATCAGGGCGGGATGGCGACCAAGTTCAATCCAACCATCGCCAACTACCAGACGCTCGAATCCTATTGGCTGGTCGGTCTCCGCGCGGGCGTAAACAAGGGGCCGTGGGCGCTCAACCTCAACGTGACCAATCTGTTCAACGACCGCACGACGATCAACTACAATGAGATCGTACCGGGCGTTTATCCGCTGGGCTATTACATGAATCGTCCACGGACGGTCAGCCTGTCGGGCGTGGTGAAGTTCTGATCGTCATGACTTCGTCGAAGCTCGCCCTCACGGCACGCCGAATGGCGTCCGCTTCCCGGAGGGCCTTGCTCTCCGGGATCGCGCTTTGCGGCATGTGGACCGGCTCCGCATCGGCAGACGAGGGCGAGCGCCCGTGGCTGGATCGCAGCAGGCCGCCAGAACAGCGCGCCGATCTGATTGTCGCGGCGATGACTGACGAGGAGAAGCTGAAGCTCCTCCAGGGCGATACCGAACTCGATGCGAACGGCACCGGCGTGAACGCCTGCGTCGGGCATATCAGCGGTATCGCCCGCCTGGGCCTGCCACGGTTGTGCATGGGCGATGGGCCGGCAGGTGTCGGCAACGGCATGAAGGGCGTAACGCAATTCCCGGCGCCCGTCATGGGTGCTGCGACGTTCGATCGCGATCTGATGACCGCCTATGGGAAGGCGCTAGGTGCCGAGCACGCGGGAAAAGGGCGCAATGTGGTACTCGCCCCCACCATCAATATCATCCGCACGCCCAAGTGGGGCCGCCTTGCGGAAACGCTGAGCGAGGATCCCTATCTGACCGCGCAACTGGGGGCGTCGATCACCGGCGGCATCCAGTCGCTCGGCCTGATCGCCACGCCAAAGCATTTCGCGGCGAACAATCAGGAATGGCTCCGTCTAGGCGATGGGCCAGCCTATGAAGCAACCGACGCGATCGTCGCTGAGCGCACCTTGCGCGAAATCTACTATCCCGCGTTCGAGGCGGTCGTGAAGGATGCAAAGGCAGGCTCCATCATGTGCGCCTACAACCGCATCAACGGCCGCTACGCCTGCGAGAATCCCGAGACGCTGGGCGCGTTGAAGCGCTGGGGCTTCGATGGATTCGTCGTCGCTGACTGGTATTTCGCGCATCGCTCGACGGCGCCTTCGGTGAAGGCCGGGCTCGACATTTCGATGCCGGGAGGATCAAGCCCATTCGGCTTTGCCGAGTTTTACGGGCCGAACGAACTCAGGGCCGCGCGCGCGAAGGGGGCAATCACGCAGGCCGACATCGATGGAATGGTGAAGCGTATCGTCACGCCGATGTTCCGCCTCGGCCTCGTGGACAAGCCGATCGCTGCCGCCGACGCCGCTGCCAATGTGCGCAATCCAGCGCACCTCGTGCTGTCGCGCAAGATCGCCGAGCAGGGCACCGTGCTCTTGCGCAACCAGCGTGGCGTGCTGCCGCTGAAGGCGAGGTCCGTTGCCGTGATCGGCGATGATGCAGGCTCGAATGTGCAGACATCCGAGCGATATGGCGGCTTCGTCAAGACCGAGGATGTCGGCGTGCTCAAGGCGCCCGTCGATGCAATCAGGACCGCGCTCGGCGACGGGGTTACGGTGACCTACGCCCGCGGTACGCTGGGGATCGCGCCGCTGCCGGCCATGCCGGCGTCCGCTTTCGACGGGCTGACCGCGCGCTACTATGCGTCGCCAGACTGGTCGGGTGAACCAGTCGTGACGCGCGGCGAAGCGCAGATCGATTATGCCGAAGCCGGGCCCAAGGCAGGCGTCCATGGTTTGGCGGCGCTCTGGTCGGCGCGCTGGACGGCTGGTTTCATTCCTTCAAAAACCGGCAATTACCGTTTCTCGCTCAACGGTGGCGGCGAAATCGAGCTGAACATCGATGGCCGGCGTGTGGCTTATGTCCCGAAGCAGAGCTTTCGTCTCGCCACCCACGGCACGATCCGCCTCGAAGCGGGCAAGCGCGTCTCCCTTGAACTGACCTATTCAAATGCACCGACGCTGTCCGCCAACGAGCTGCGGCTCGGGTGGCAAGAACCAGACGATCGACTCGTCGACGAGGCCGTAGCTGCCGCCAGGAAGGCTGACGTCGCAGTGGTTTTCGTTGCCGATCACGTCTCGGAAGGCGCAGATCGTACCGATCTGAAGCTGCCCGGCGACCAGGATGCGCTGATCGAGGCCGTAGCGGCGGCGAACCCCAACACCGTGGTCGTGCTTCACACCGTGGGGCCCGTCCTGATGCCGTGGCGTGACAAGGTCGCAGGCATCCTCGAAGCCTGGTATCCCGGAGAGCAGGCGGCTGACTCGATTGCAGCCTTGCTGACCGGTAAGGCGAACCCATCGGGCAAATTGCCGGTCACGTTTCCGGCCGACGAAATCAATGGCCCCGTCGATCGGCAAGTCCGCTATCCCGGCATCGGCACCACGGCACGCTATGACGAGGGCATGTTGGTGGGTTACCGCTGGTACGACGCCAAAGGCGTCGCGCCGCTCTATCCGTTCGGCCACGGGCTCTCCTATACGCGCTTCGCGTACAGTGACATCAAGGTCACGAAGCGTGGCGGCGGATGGACCGTGCAGGCGACCGTGCGCAATGTCGGCAGCGTGGCAGGCGACGAGGTCGCTCAGCTCTATGTTTCCATGCCGGCGGCCGCAGCCGAACCGCCGCGTCAGTTGAAGGGATTCGCCCGGATCTCGCTGCAGCCAGGCAGATCGCAGACCGTCTCGTTTCCGCTCGATACGCGGTCGCTGTCCTACTGGGACGAGAGCACCCGCGACTGGCGCATGGCGCAAGGCACCTATCGCATCCATGTCGGCACGAGTTCGCGCGATCTGCCGCTGGCCAAGGACTTCGATCCCTCGCGCTGACCTGCTAGGACGGCGTGATAGCTCCGAGAGAGCCCTGAGGATCACGCCTTGTCCGAAGCCGGAATGCGATACTTGCTAGAAGCCCTCAATGCCGGTTCGATGCGCGCGGCTGGCGATCGGCTCAATGTCGCACCGTCCTCGATCAGCCGGCAAATTGGACAATTGGAGAGCCAATACGGACTGGCATTGATCGAGAAGGGGCGACGCGGCGTACGCCTGACGCACGCAGGCGAGATCGTCATCGCCCATTATCGCAACCAGATTGCCGACCGCGAAGCGCTTCACGCGAAACTGGAGGAACTGCGTTCCGTTCGCACCGGCCAGATCACGGCCGCGATCGGCGAGGGATTTGCCGGCAAGAGCTTCACGTCGCTCGTCAGCAAATTCGCAGAGGCCAATCCGCAGATCCGGCTGGAGATCCTAACGGGTTCGACCCAGGAAATCCTCCGGATGATCGCGGATGACGAGGCGCATTTCGGGCTCGTCTTCTCGACGCCCAACGACATGAAGATACACGTTCGCTCGGTCATCGCCCAACCCCTCATGGCGATCATGCTGCCCGACCACCCGCTTGCCGCCAAGGCCAGCGTGAGCATTGCCGAACTCGCCGGTGAGGCGCTCGTCCTCCCACCCGCGCATTTCCGCATCCGGCAGATCTTGAGCGTGGCCGAGGCGAACTCGAAAACCTTCTTCCAGCCGGCGATCACGTCGAATTCGATCCATATCCTGCAGGATGCCGTGCGCTCCGGGATCGCTGTCGCGATCCTGCCGCAGATATCGGTCTGGTCGGAACTAAGCGAGGGCACGATGGTGAGCGTGCCGATCGCCGATGACGCGATCGAGGAGACGACGACCAGCCTGGTGCTGCGCTCAGGCCGCCAGCTGGAAGGGGCGCCGCTGCGCCTGCTCAAGCGGATCGAAGCGCAACTGCGGCAATGGAACAAGCCGATCCGCCGTTAGCGGCGATGCCCCCCGCCGATCGACCGCAGCATATGCGCCGTCGGCACGCATCATCATGCGCCTGTTCTGTTTGGCGCAACATTCGCGACGCTTTTGGTCATTGAACGCAACGGGTCATGCGGTCACGCTCCCGTGTCCCAAGCCAGAGAGCGATCCATGACAGAACCCTCCGACAATGCCGATGTCGTGCAGCGCCTCAGGCGCGCCGACATCCTGCTTCTGCTTCCATTCGTCTGGCAACTCGGCCTCGCACCCTGGGCGAATGGCGTGAGCTGGGAACCGCTGGGCCTGCCGTTCGGCATGGTATGGCAGATGGCCGGAATCCTGTTCGCCACTGTCGTCCTGGGCATTCGCTTCGCCCTGGATTCGTCGGAGCGCGCGAAATGATCCTTGGATTGATCCTCTTGATCGTCGGCGGAACCACCGCCGGGTCCATCCTCTACGGGCGCCTGAAGCAGAAGCGTGCCCAGAGCATGGAAGAATGGGCGCTGGGCGGCCGGAAGCTCGGGACCCTGGTCTTCTGGTTCCTCAACGCGGGCGAAATCTACACCACCTTCGCCGTACTTGGCATTTCGGGTTTTGCGTGGGCCTATGGTGCGCCAGCCTATCTCGCATTTTGTTCGGTATCGCTGTCGGCGTCGGTCGGCTACTGGCTGACGCCTCTGATCCAGTCTTATGGCCGCCGGCATGCGCTGGTGACGCAAGCGGACTTCTTTGCGCATCGCTACGGTGCACCCTGGTTGGGTGTGTGCGTCGCCGCGGCTGGCCTCGTCGCGCTCGTTGTCTACGTTCAGATTCAGGTGACGGCGCTGACGCTGGTGGTACGGCTGGCGGCAGGGCCCGGCATAAGTGCGGGAGTTGCGGCCTGCGTCGCTGTCGCCCTGATGGTCCTTTTCGTCTTTCTCGCCGGCCTGCGCGCCGCAGCCTTCGCCGCCGGGGTGAAGGATATCCTCATGCTGGTCGTGGTTGTGGCGTTGGCCTGGAGCATCGCGGGGATCGTGGGCGAGGCCTCGGTGCTGGACGTGTTTCGCGCCGTGGGCGAGCGCTTCCCGGAAGCGACGCGCTTCCCGGGTCTCAAACCGGAACTCGGGCTGGACACGACCTGGCTGGTGACCTCCGCGATCAACGTCGCGCTCGGCACCTACATCTTCCCGCACATGTTCCAGCTCTGCTATTCGGCCGACAGCACGGAAACCATCCGGCGTAATGCCGTCTTCCAGCCGATCTATTCGCTGTCCTACTTCTTCATCATCCTTCTCGGCTTCGCAGCACTTCTCGCAGGAACGCAAGCGCCCGGAGCGGACCCGAACGCGCTGCTGCTGGCGTTCGTCGGGGAACGCTATCCCGCCTGGATGCTGGGTGTGCTGGCCGGCACCGCCTCCTTGCTGGCGCTCGTGCCGGGATCGGTGCTGCTGCTCACCTGTGGCTCGATCTTCAGTCGCAACATCCTGCGTCCATTGATCCCATCGATCGATGGCCGGACCGAACTGCTGGTCTCGCGCATCGCCATGGTCGGCTTCGCAGCGATCGCGCTCTACCTGACACTGGGAGCCAGTGGATCGCTGGTGGAGATCGGCCTGTCCGCCTACGCTGCGATCGGCATGCTTGCGCCGGGCGTGTACTGCGCGTTCCTGCTACGCCGCACGAGCGCGCCAGCGGTGCTGGCGGGGCTGCTTGCCGGCTACGCCGTGCTTTGGCTACCGGCATTTTCGCTGCTCGCCTCGACCTGGTTTCCGCATTGGGAGCGGGGACTGGTGGCACTCATCGCAAATGCCGTCGTCACGGTCGGTCTTTCGCTGCTGCTCCCGCGGAGGTCATATGCCGCAGTGCAGCCTGCATGAGCAATGATGCCGCATTCCCGGTGAATATCCCAACATTTGGGAGCGGCTTTTCTGTCGAATAAGCGATGCTTCAGCAGCGCTTCTTGTTCGCCAACCGTAGCGGCGCATGCCCGGGCGAGCCCGTTGCTGCCGTAATCCTCCGCCGCGCAAGCGACAAGCAATGCAAAGTTACGTTCTGCTTCGCCGCGTCCGTTGCGGCAAGCGCAACGTTTTGACCCCGCGCACGCCATTGCTGCGGACATGCTGCACTGGCATCGACCTCCGTGTGGCGGAACGCGCATCGCAGAGTGCGCTGCCGCAGCAGGACATCCGCAGGTCAGGAACAGGGATACATCATGGCAGTGAGCAAGCGGTCGCGGGTGGACTGGCGGGGCTATATCCCTGCCATCACGACACCATTCGTCGATGAGGACACGCTGGACGAGCAAGGGCTCGGCCTGCTGCTTGAATGGCTGATCGATCAGGGCATGCACGGCCTGGTTCTGGCGGGCACAACCGGCGAGTGGACGAGCATGCGCCCTGAAGAGCGCAAGCGCCTCTTCGAACTGGCCGGCGCCCAGGTCGGCAGGCGCCTGCCGCTGATCGCAGGTTGCTCCAGCTTCACGGCTCGCGAGACCATCGCCTACGCACAGGCCGCCTCCGACGCTGGCTTCGAAGGCGTGCTCATCACCCCCCCGCCCTACGTGCGCCCGCTGGCGGACGAGATCGTAGCGTTCTACGAAGAAGTCGGTGCCGCCATCGACCTGCCGATCTGCGTCTATAACTGGCCGCCGGGTACCGGTATCGACATGCCGCTCGAGTTGCTTCGCCGCCTCGCCGACATCGATGCGATCGTCGCCATCAAGCAGTCCACGCCGCGCTTCACGGCCTTCGCCGAAACCGTCTTCGCGCTGGGCGAGCAGGTCCGCGTCTTCGGCTATCCGATGGACGAACTGGGTTTGACGATGCTGCGCGTCCATGGCGGCGACGGCACGATGGGCGCGGGCGGCGTGCTCGGCCGCAACCAGCCGGGCTTCTACGACAAGTTCTGGGCCGGCGACATCGATGGCGCGCGCGCGTGCGGCCGCAAGGACCGCGTGTTGATGGAAGAGTGGTACACACCGGACCTGGTCGGGAAATTCGGCTCCGGCCCAGCCATTCTCAAGGCAGGCTTCGATGCAATGGGACTACCCGGTGGCCCGGTGCGCAAGCCGCTGCGGACCGTGAGCGAAGCCGATCGCGAAAGCATTGCCGCAACGCTGCGGAAGCTCGATATGCTGTGATGATGGCCAACGGGACCACCAACTGCGACATCCTCATTGTCGGTGGCGGTCTCGTCGGCTGCGCTACGGCCTGGCATCTTGCGCGCAAGGGGCTGAACGTGCTGCTGGCCGAACGCGGCCATCTGAACGCCGGCGCGTCGGGCCAGAATGCCGGCTCGCTGCACTTCCAGATCGAGCGTCGGTTCCTCGAACAGGGAGAGAAAGCCGCGGCAGACGGGGCGCGGATCGTGTCGCTCAATCGCGTGGCGGTCGACGAATGGCGTGGCCTTGAGGAGATGCTGGCCCGCCCTCTCGACGTTGCCATGCACGGCGGCCTTATGGTGGCCGAAACGGAAGCCGAACTGGAACTGCTGGCCTTCAAGGTCGCACGCGAGAACGAACTTGGCCTGGCGACCCGGGTTCTGGACGGGGCGGAGGTGCGACATCTCGCGCCCTGCCTGTCCACAAGACTCGCGGGTGCCGCTTGGCTGGCTGACGAGGGGCACGCCAACCCGCGCATTCTCGTCGACGCCTTTGCACAGGGCGCGCACGAACGGGGCGCAACGATCCAGACGGGCACGACGCTGACCGCCCTTTCCATGGCACGAGACGGCACTTACCAGGCGATATTGCAAATGCCGGCCGGAGAATGCCGCGTGCAGACGCCGCGTATCCTGCTGGCCGCTGGACATTGGGTGCCGCATCTCGCCGCATTGCTCGGCCTCAACGTTCCGCTCTACGCCGCACCGCTTATGATGAGCGTCACCGATCGCACCGATCCCGTGCTGCCGTTCCTGATCCAGCATGTCGGCCGCCGCCTGTCGATGAAGCAAACCGAAGACGGAAACATGCTGATCGGCGGCGGGTGGCCCGCGCGCCTTGCACGCCGGCCGGACGGCCGGCCTGACCATGACAGGCCGGCGATCGTCGAACCGGCCAACCTGCGCGCCAACCTCGAGGTTGCGACGCGGGTGATGCCGGTGCTTGCACAACGTTCACTCCTGAGGACATGGACCGGCACAACCTGCATTTCGGCCGACCAGCTTCCCATAGTTGGCGAGGTCGCCGCGGCGCCGGGCTTTTTTGTGGCAGCAGGCGGGTCGCTGTTCACTCTGGGACCGGTGCTGGCGCGGCTGCTCGCGCGCGCGATCGTCGAAGGCTCTGTGCCGGAGGCACTTGAGCTGTTTACGCCGCGACGCTTCGCTCACCTTGACGCGTTTGCGGTTCTGCCATGAGGCGGATCGAGAACGACGTCACCCGCCCCCAGGCGGTCACGGTCGAAGTGGACGGCCAGCGCATTGCCGCGCATCCCGGCGAGATGATCGCCGTGGCGGTTTTCGCTGTCTCGCCCCGCTTCCGCGCCGACCGCTCCGGCCGCGCGCGCGGGATGTTTTGCAACATGGGAACGTGCAGCGAATGCACTGTCTGGGTCGACCGCCAGGATATCGGCTGGCGGCGACTGCGGAGCTGTCTGGTCCCTGTCGCGGACGGACTGCGGATCCGCACCGACGACCCGGATCGCACGGCATGAGCGCATTCGATGTGGCCATCGTCGGCGGCGGCCCTGCGGGCATGGCGGCGGCCGAACGCACCATGGCCGCGGGCCTCTCGACCTGCATCATCGACGAGCAGCAGCGTCCCGGCGGGCAGATCCTGCGTCAGCCGCCCGCGGGCTTTTCGGTGCGGGGCTGGTTGAACGGCAGACCATATCGCAAGGCGCGCGCGCTGCTCACACGGGTAAGCGGCGACACGCGTCTGCACTGGCTGGGCGGCCGCTCTGTTCTGGGCCTTGCGACCGGTCCCGGGCCGGCTGCCGGCATCGCGCTGACGCTCGCAGGCACGGCGGGGGGTGTCGAGCGGATCGAGGCAGCACGGGTTGTCATTGCCGGAGGCTGTTACGACATGCCCGTGGCTCTTCCGGGTTGGACCCTTCCGGGCGTGATGAGCGCGGGTGCCGTGCAGACTCTGTTAAAGGCCCAGCAGGTTCTGCCCGGCCAGCGCATCCTGCTGTTCGGGACCCATCCGCTCATGATCGTGCTGGCGCGGCAAATTGCCGAGGCGGGTGGCACGGTGGTCGCCGTCTGCTTCGCACAATCCTTCGCGGCAATGGCGAGGACGGCGCTGCGCCATCTGCCACGTGCCCTGTCAGCACCAGGCCCATTGCTCGAGGCGCTGTCGGGCATGGCTGCGCTCCGCCGGGCGCGCGTGACGGTCCGCTTCGACACGATGGTGCAGCGCTGCGAGGGCAGCGACGTCCTCGAGCGGGCGATACTGGCCCGCGACGAACCCATCGCTTGCGATGTCGCGGCGATGTGCTTCGGCTTTCTGCCTCAAACGGATCTGGTCCGCCAGGCGGGCGCCGCGGTCCGCTGGAGCGAGCCTGCGGGCGGCTGGGAAGCCGTTCACGACGGGGCGATGCGGGCCACCGCCCCGAACCTTTACGTCGCGGGCGAGACGACGGGCGTGGCCGGCAGCGACGTCGCGATGGCCGAGGGCGCCATCGCCGGGCTTGCCGTCGCACTCGATGCAGGCGCCTTGACAGCGCAGGAGGCGACCGCCGCGATGCGCAAACCCCGGGGGCGACGAAGCGCGCTGAACGGTTTTGTGGCGTTGTTGAGGGCCGTGGCCGATCCAACACCCTGGATCCCGCAACCGGCGGACGGGACGATAATGTGCCGCTGCGAAGACGTTTCAGCAGCCGAAGTGGATCAGGCGATCGCGGATGCCATCGCCGTTGGCGAATCCTTCGGCGCGAGTGCGGTCAAGCTGCGATGCCGGGCGGGGATGGGCCTGTGCCAGGGGCGTGGCTGCGAACATGCGCTTGTGCGTCGCATCGCGCATGCACGGGGATGCCCCGAAAGCGAGATAGAAAGCTTTCGGGCTCGCTTCCCGGCACGCGCTGTGTCGGTCGGCGACCTGTTGGCGGCCGGCGACTGATGTCAGCTGCGGACCCGGAACGTCCGCCCTTGCGACCGTGATCGATGCGCTGCGCATGCTCGATGGAAGTCGTGCTGCGCGGCTGATGTTGCGCCCATCGCAACATCTTCGTTCGATGGACGCCATTGCCCGAGCCAAGGTCCGGCGTAGGCTGATGAACGTCCAGCCGGAGCTTCTCGCATGACCGATGCCGCCAACGACCGTCCCATTTTCATCGAGGCCGATCACGTCTCCTGGACTGTGCCGGATGCCGACGCCGTTGCGCGATGGTATTGCGAGGTGATGGGCGCAACCGAACTGTTCCGCATGGGGCCGCTGGATGCGGCTGATATTCCGCTGGGAGAGGACGGCCGCGACTGGATGGCCAGCCATGTCAACGTACCCGGCGCGCGTCTGAAGCTGATCATGCTCAAGCTGACAGCCAATCTCAATTTCCAGCTCGTCCAGTACGACAAACCAGCCGATCGCAGTCAAACCCTGCCGCGTAACTGCGACCGCGGCGGTCATCACCTCGGCATCAAGGTCGATGACGTAAGCAAGGCCGCCCGCTATCTTGCAGCCCATGGCTGCACCCCGATGGACGTCATCGACATCACGGAGGGGCCGCTTGCTGGAAAGAGGAACCTCTACATCCTCGATCCGTGGGGCCACCAGCTCGAGATCGTCGACTGATCGTTTCGCCTTCAATCCCGACCGGAGCCTTCGATGACCAGCACACGCATCAATCCCGAGATGCTCTATCCAAGCGTTCAGTACGGCTTCTCACACGCGACACTCGATGACGCGACCGGTACGGTCCATCTTTCGGGCCAGGTGGCCTGGGATAAGGACTATAACGTGGTCGGCGGGTCGGACGTCGGGCTTCAGGCGCGGCAGGCCCTCGCGAACATCAAGGCAGTGCTGAACGAACTGGGCGTAGGTCCTGAGGCAGTGCTCCGCCTGCGGACCTTCATCGTCAATTATGACGTCTCGATGCTGGGCGCCATCGGTCCAGAACTGGCAGCATTCTATGGCGATGCGGTGCCCGCATCGAACACCGTGGTCGGCGTTCAGGCGCTGGCGATGCCCGATTTCCTGATCGAGATCGAGGCCGTCGCAACGATCAGATAGATCGCACGGCGCGGCCGATGATCCTCAAAGGCCATCGATTTCCGCGCCGGTTTGCCTGCGCTTCGTGCCGCCTGCATCCGGCAGGGCATCAACCGCAAGCCGCCGATCCCGCACGATGCCGCGCTCTGCCAAGGCGGCGATAGGATCGCGACCATATTCGGAAAATTCAAGGAGGGGCGGCGCATCCCACCCGCAACGACGGCTCCCGGCGCCACTTCATGTCAGCCATCGGCATCGCTGCTACCGTCCTTTTTTGGCTTGATCGGCAGGACCTGAGGCTGCCGTCTAGTTGCGGCCGATGCAATCAAGTTTCCCGCTGATGGCGCATCGCCCCCTTACAACCTTGCCGAGGCGGATGTCCCGCCGCGGCACTCAAGGGGATGGTCTTGGCCTGCAAGCGGAATCGTGTCGGGTGGAGGGGCTATTTTTCATCTGTCACAACTCCGTTCGACACCCACCTCGATCTGGATTTCCAGGCGCTTGGCGATCTGCTGGAGTGGCAGCACGCCCAAGGCATGCACGGCCTGATCATCGCCGGAACCGCCGGCGAATGGTTCAGTCTTGACGTTGCCGAGCGGCATGCCCTGTTTGACGCGGCCGGGTCGCAGATGGCGAGCCGGCTTCCGCTGATCGCCGGGTGCAGTGCGCACACGCCGGAAGAAGTGATCGTCCATATCGAGAAAGCTTATGTCGCCGGCTTTGCGGGCGCGCTCGTCACCCCTCCGCCGCGCGCCCGGCCGGTCGAGGGAGATATCCTCGCATTCTACACGACCGTTGCGAGGCACAGCCGCCTGCCGATCTGCGTCCATAACTGGCCACCGGGCACCGGGATAGACATGTCCCTTTCCCTGCTTGAACGGCTGGCCGCGCTCGACATGGTCGTGGCGGTCAAGCATGCGACCGGCGATATCGGTCATTTCATGAAGACCTTCCTAGCCCTCCGTGACACGGTTCGCGTCTTCGGCCTGCCGCTCGACGAGGCCGGCTTGATGATGGTGAGGCTGCACGACGCCGACGGTACGATGGGCGCCGGCGGGGTACTCGGCTGCCATCAACCGGATTTCTTCAACCTGGCGTGGAAAGGCGATTTCGATGGCGCCCTGGCCTGCGGTGCCGGGGATCGCATCATCATGCGCGAATGGTTCACGCCTTCCCTGGTCGGACGCTTCGGGTCCGCCGCGGCAACCCTCAAGGCGGCGCTCGATGCGCGTGGTGTCCCAGGTGGACGCGTTCGGCCACCGTTTCAGGACCTGAGCACGGCCAGCGCCTCGCTCGTCGCAGCAACGATGGCCAGGCTCGGCTGCCAAGGAGATGCTGTTGGCCACGCCGGACGAAGCGCACGGTGGGCTGAAAGGCAGCCGACCTGCCACGCTATTTTGCGCCAGCGACAATGAAACCGCAGTGGCGATCTCATTGATCGCGGCGTGACGAAATGGAAGCATCTCAGGCGACCGCAAGGCCGGAAAGATACACGAGCTGAACGCGTCGGGACGAGCGCGGCATGCAGTCGGACTTCAGGGGGAAGACAGTGGCGCGCCTTCGCAATCGCGGCGGCGCCCTGCCTATGGCGCGAAAGGGTTGGACGGATGAAAAAACGATACATAACCGCTACTTCGATTAGGGCACTGATCCGTGGGGGATTAGTTTCCGGAGCCCTCCTTGCTTCGGCACAGTCGGCGTACGCCCAGACCGCGGACGACCCGGACGCGTCCAATGACATCACGGTCACCGCCCGCAAGCGGACCGAGACCGCGCAGACGATCGCTGATCCGATCAGCGTCGTGACCGAGGCGAAGATCGCGGGCGCTGATCTGCGCACCCTACAGGACGCGGTGCGATTGACACCAAACCTCGTCGTGCTCGACGGCCTCTATCCTGGCTACAAGACCATCTCGTTCCGCGGCTTCACGACGCTGGGCCGGGATGGCGAGTTTCCCTTCGCGACCGTGGTCGATGGCGTGGTCCAGCCCGGCCAGATGTTCTTCCAGCAGGACCTCGTCAACGTCCAGCAGATCGAGATCCTGCGCGGTCCCCAGGGGACGCTGTACGGCGGCGGTGCGATCGCGGGCGCGATCAACATCGTCACCCGGACCCCGACCGACGACTTCGGCGGCAACGCGTCATTCCAGTACCTTAACGGCGACGAGAAGCGCGCCGTGGTCGGCCTCTCCGGTCCGATCATCAAGGACAAGCTCTACTTTTCGACCGGTGCGAGCGCGTACAAGACCGATGGTCTGATCCAGAATCTCGCCAATGAAACGAACGCCGACTTCGGCAAGGGCCTGACCACGCGCAGTTCGCTGATCTTCACGCCGATCGAGGATATCAGGTTTGCGCTCAGCGCTTCGACTACCGATGCCAAGAATGGCGGTCTCTGGCTGGCACCTGTCCCGGACGAGGACTTCAAGGATGTCATTCCGCTTCCCAGCGAAAATCAGGCCGGCATCGTCCGCAGCAAGCTGCGCGCCTACTCGCTCAAGACGGATTGGGACATCCCTGGTCTCGCGACGCTGACGTCCGTTACCGCCTATTCGCGGGGCCGCGAATATACCACCGCCGACGCCGACTTTACCGCTGCCGATATCGCGTCCCAGACGGTCCGCTTCGTCGACACCACCTGGTCTCAGGAACTCCGCCTCACCTCCGCCGGCAGCGGCCCGCTCAAGTGGAACGTGGGCGGTTATTACCAGGACGAGAAGCGGGACTATCAGAGCAGCTACGATCCGGTCGGTGGGATCTCGAGCCTCAACGACAATCTTCGCCACTACGAGACGTTCGCGGTCTTCGGCCAGCTCTCCTACGAACTGACCGATCGGCTGGAGGTGACTGGCGGCTTCCGCTACGACTGGGAGGACCAGTCCTATCTGGACCGTTTGACCGGCCAGATCCTGAAGCAGAAGTTCAGCGAGCCGCAAGGCAAGGCCTCGGTGTCCTACAAATGGAGTCCGGACCTGTTCACCTATGCCACTTATTCCCGTGGCTATCGCAAGGGCGGCTTCAATCCGAGCAGCAGCGCGGAAACCCTGCTGTTTTATGATCCCGAAACGGCAGACAATTATGAAGTCGGCTTCAAGAGTAACTTCGGTGGCAGCCTGATCACGCTCAACGGCGCTGCCTTCTACACCGACTTCAAGGGCCAGCAATTCTCAACCTCGCGCGTGATCGAGAATGTCGGCATCTTCACCGCGATCTCGAATATCGGCAAGACCAAGGTGCTCGGCGCCGAGGCGGAACTTTCAATCCGTCCCGCACGCGGTCTCAGCATTTCGGGATCGCTCGGCTACTCGGACGTCAAGATCAAGGACTTCGTCCCTGAAAATCCCGACCTCTATCGCAACAATGTGATCCCGCAGATCTATCGCCTGACCGCCCAGGCCGGGATCGACTATGAGGCGTCGCTCGCCGACGACACGTCGCTTGTCTTCCATGGCGACGTTGCGCATCGCGGCAACGTCTACTGGGACGTGCAGAACGAACTTGAGACCGGCCCCAAAACCTTCTTCAACGCCAAGCTGACGGTGCGAAAGGGACCATGGTCGATTTCTGCAATCGGACGCAACCTCAGCAATGAGCGTACGCCAATGGCGGTTGGGCCCCATGCGCTCGGCAATGCGACGCTTGCGAGCTACAACACGCCCCGCCAGTACGGCGTCGAGGTCGGCATGAAGTTCTGACCGTTCGGGCCGGTCGCCGGCATCGCGCGACCGGCCCTTCGATCGACGGGCAAGGCATTGAACCGCAGAGATATCCTCAGATGGATCGCCGCCGCTGCGTTCAGCGCGCCGGCGATCGCGCGCAACCGGGAAGGTCACGCGGGACATGAGAGTGCAGGCCCGGCGCCTACCCTCCCCCCGCCCCCGTCCCACACGCCTTTTCCATCGGCGCGACGTGCAGCGCTGGAGCGCCTGATCGACCTCATTATTCCCGCGGACGAGACCCCCGGCGCAAAAGCAGCTGGCGTGGTCGACTTCGTCGAACTGATACACGAGCACTGGATGAATGACGGCGAACGGCAGCGCTGCGACGCCGAGCTTTCCCTGGTTCTTGCGGCTTTCGCTGTGGGCGGCGATGCGGTGCGCCTGCTGTATGATGGGCAACGTTTCAAAGCGCCGACGCTGCGCAAGCTGACGATCTATGGTTATTACACGAGCGAAGCGGGCGCCAGCCAGGAGCTTGACCTGAACCTCGCGCCAGGAGCGTATGACGCCTGCGCAAAATGGAGCGTGGAGCAGCGCGCACCGTCGCTCTACATATGGGGCATCCCGATGAACCTTTCGACCGGCACCGGCGCCTGATGGACGCCGACGTCATTGTCGTCGGCTCCGGTATCTCCGGCGGCTGGGCGGCCAAGGAACTGACCGAGCGCGGCTTCTCGGTCCTGCTGCTGGAGCGCGGCCGCCAGATCGATCCCGCCAGCGACTATGTCACCGAGCACCTCCCGCCCCACGACCTGCCGTTTCGCGGCTTCGGCGACCGCCAGCGATATGCGCGCGACTACCAGGTCCAGTCGCTCATGGCCGGACTGTCCGAGGCAAACGCGCACTGGTTCGTGAACGATACGCAAAATCCCTATGAAAGCCCCACTGACGCGCCGTTCGCGTGGATCCGGGGCTATCACCTCGGCGGGCGGTCGATCACCTGGGGTCGTGCCTCCTTCCGGCTCGCCCCGCTCAATTTCGCTGAGGCCGGCAGGGATGGCCACGGCATTGCGTGGCCGATCGGCTACGAGGATCTCGCGCCCTGGTACGCGCATGTCGAGCGCTTCATCGGGGTAAATGGCGATGCCGATGGCATCCCCTCGCTGCCCGATGGCGAGTTCATGCCGCCGCACGGCATGAACTGCGTCGAGGAACATCTGAAAGCTGCGGTTTCAGCGCGGTTCAGCGGCCGCCCGGTGATCAACGAACGCAGCGCCGTCCTGACCCGTCCGATCGGCGACCGGCAGCCATGCCATTATTGCGGTCCCTGCATCCGGGGCTGCTCGACCGGGTCCTATTTCAGCAGCGAGAGTTCGACCCTACCGGCAGCAAGGGCAACCGGCCGGCTCAAGGTGATGACGGATGTCATCGTCGATTCGCTCGTCTACGATCCGGCAGCGAAGCGCGCATCCGGCGTCCGGATCATAGACGCCGGGCGACGGACGTCCGCCACAGTCTCGGCTCGCGTCATATTCCTCAACGCGTCCACCCTCGGAACCACCCAGATCCTGCTGAACTCGCTCGACCGTGAGAGCGGGCGCAGCTTCGCCAACCGGTCGGACGCGCTGGGCCGCTACCTGATGGACCATGTCATGGGACCATTCGGCATCGGCACCATAGCCGGCTTCACTGATCGCCTGCCGATGGGCAACCGGCCCAGCGGCATCTACATCCCGCGCTTCCAGAACCTGTCCGGGTCGGACCGCCCGTTCCGGCGCGGCTATGGCTATCAGGGCAGCGCGTCGCGGCAGATGTGGAGCCGCGCCGGCGATGACAACGATATCGGTCTTGCACTCAAGCGTCGGCTGCGTCAGCCGGGACCATGGCAGCTGTTCATCGGGGCTATGGGCGAATGCATGCCCTATGCCGACAATCGCGTGACATTGTCGTCCCGGACGGACAGCTGGGGTCGCCGGCAGCTTCACGTGGCCTTCTCATGGCGCGCCAACGAACTCGCGATGGCCGCCGATATGGCGAAGGAGGCCAAGGCAATGCTGGAGGCCGCCGGCGCGCATGATGTCGTTGTCGGCGATGCTCTCGGGCCAGGCGGTCTCGCCATCCATGAGATGGGCACGGCGCGGATGGGCAGCGATCCGGCGCAGGCGGTACTCAACGCGCGGAACCAATGTCATGACGCTGCCAATGTATTTGTCACCGACGGTGCCTGCATGCCGGCATCGGCGGCGCAGAACCCCTCGCTGACCTATATGGCGCTGACCGCGCGCGCTGCCGCATTCGCTGCCGACCAGATGAAAACAGGAGTTCTGTGATGATCGACCTCGCCCTTTCCCGCCGCGGGCTGTTGGGGCGCGCGGCTGCACTGGCCACAGGCGCGATGCTCAACGGAGCATCCGCCCTCGCCCGCTCCCCGCACCGGCCTCTCGGCATTCAGCTCTACACGCTGATGTCGCTGCTCGACGCCGACTTCGAAGGGACGGTCGCAGCGGTTGCGGAGATGGGTTATCGCGAGGTGGAAACGCTCGGAAGCTTCGGACGGGATCCCGCCTTCGTCCGCGAGATTCTCGATAAGAACGGGCTTGTTTCCCCCTCGCAGCACATCATGCCCCCTGGCCTGTACGAAGTCTTCGACGATGGCGTCGCCGGTCGTATCGACCGAGCGACCTTCGAGCGCAGATTCATCGAGGCGTTCGACTTCGATCACGTCGAGGGCCTGATCGATGCCTGCGCGAGGCAGGCGGGACCGCTCGGCCAGAAGTACATCGTGTGGCAGATCAGCTGGCCATCCCAACTGCAGACGTTGGCGCAGATCAAGCAGCTGATCGCGGCACTGAACCATGCGGCAGATGCCGCACATGCGCGCGGTTTCCAGCTCGCCTATCACAATCATGACCAGGAGTTCAAAAAGGTCGGGACCGACACGCCCTATGACCTGATCCTTCAGGGCACCGATCCGAACAAGCTCAAGTTCGAGCTTGATCTCGCCTGGTCGACGAAGGCCGGGGTCGATCCGATCGCCTACTTCAAGCGCTACCCTGGCCGCTTTCGGATGCTCCACATGAAGGACGTCGCCGCCGACGGCAGCGTGCGCGATCCTGGCACCGGCCTTGTCGACTTCCGCCGCATCATCCCGGCGGCGAAGAAGGCAGGGATAGAGCATTTCTTCGTTGAGTATGACGTGCCGACGGACCCGTTGCGCACGGCGGCGGATGCGCAGAAATATCTATCACCCCTGATGTGATCCGGACCTGCCAGTACAGGGCTCTGCGATGTCGCTTCGGCCCTGTGACGTCGGTCAGTTGGCCTCCTGCCGGCCGATCACTTCGAAGCGCGCGATCCTGCCGTCGCGAAAGCGGGCGTGAGCCATGCAGACTTCGGATCCGGCCGTGCCATCCGCTGCAAAGTCGCAGCGATAGTGCACGAATCCCTGTTCGTGGTCGCTCAGTGTCGCAATGACCGGCGTCACCAGCTCCACCGCTTCGCATTTGGCGCGGATACGGACAAAATGCGTGCAGATGCCGTCCGGCCCGGTGCCCCGCACGCCGCCATCGACGATGAAGTCCGCGTCATCAGTGAAATGTTGTGCGAATGCTTCGGGAGTGAAGCCGTCCTTGCGGAAGGCGCGGTTCCACCAGTCGAACATGCGGGTGATGGCGTTTGCGGGTGCGGACATGGAAACTCCGTTCAGTTCGAAGCGGTGGCGCGGCGGGCACCGCCCAATCTCTCGGCGGCAAAGAGAAAGAGCATCGCCGCAAGCAGCGCGTCCACCGTCGGGGCGCGGGTGATCTCGAAAAGACCAAGGCCGACATTGGCGCGCGGCAATGTGGCGATGCCGACGATGATGCCGAACACCCATGCAAGGAGCGGCGCGACGCGAAACGCGGGTATTGCGGCATCCGCATTGGTGTAGCGGTCACGGTCCATCAGGAAATCCGCCACATAGGCGCCTGACATGGGCGCGATGAGGAGGCCCATGAAGGTCAGCCACACGATGAAATGGCCGAGGATGTCTGCAGCCGCGAGACAGGTGCCGAGGACGCCGGCGATCACGGCCAGCTGCCAGCGCTCAACCTTGGGAAACAGCGCCGACAGGGCCAGGCCGGATGCGTAGAGGTTCTTGTCGTTGCTCGTCCATGTGGCAAGAATGATGATGAGGGTTCCCGGCAGCGCGATGCCGGCGGCAAGCATCGTCGCCACAAGGTCCGCGTTGCCGTAGAGCGTACCGAGCGCGGCCGCCAGGATCAGCAACAGCGGAAACGCGATGGCGTAGTTTATCGTCATCGCCGTGGCATTATCCCTGCCCGTCTTGAGGAACCGGCTGAGATCCGGGTTGATCGAGCAGCCGAACACCTCCGCGCCGACGACGACCGAAACGATCATGCCGAGCCCCATCGGCTCGGCGATCATCCGCGGTGAGACGAGACCGGCAAGGCCGTGCCGGTCAAGCCCGATCGCCAGCGGAACCAGCGTCGCCATGAGCAGCAGCGGCACGCTGACCACCGCGACCTTGCCCATTGCCTTGACGCCAATGACGGCCGTGGACGCGATCAGCGCTCCTACGAGAACGATGCCGATCCTCTCGTCCAGCTCATAGGCAAGCTGTGTCCGGAGGATCGCTGCCAGGCTCTTGACCAGGATCTGCGTCTGCAACCCGAACCAGCAGAGTGACGTCAGCACCATGATCGTCACGATCGCCATCGAACCGCGCTGCCCGAACGTCCGCTGGATGATCATTGCGGTCGGCAGCCTCGCGACGAGCCCGACATGACCGGTGATCACGCCCCAGAGGCCCAACAGCGCGCTTCCCAGAAGGACCCCGATCGCAACGGTGGTGAAATCCGCGCGCTGGCCCAGTTGACCCCCGAACGCGAAGAAGGGAACGGAGATCGAGACACCGATCAGCACCATCGTCAGAAACGGCCAGCGACGCAGCTGGGCCGCTTCGGGCGGACGCTCGGGATTGCGTTCGACGATTTGGGCAATCTTTCGCAGCAGCTTCATTATCGAAAGGGTCTCCAATGCCGCGGCACACTCAAGCGCGGCTGACGTTCGGTAATGATGGTGTCAGACGCAGCGCGGACCGCAAGCGGGGACGCTGGGTCTTGCGCCTGATGCAATGACTTCGCGACGACTTGTGCCGTTTGCACAATATCATCCGCGGCGAACTCACGGGATCCATATTCAATCCGGGAACGCAGTGCATGAAGAGATTTCGCGTCGCCGTCGACATTGGCGGGACATTTGTGGACTCGATCCTGTTCGATTCCGAAATGGGAACGACCCGTCTTGCCAAAGCATCGACGACGCCCGATGAGCCGGTGCGCGGGGTTCTCGCAGCGCTTGACCGCCTCGGAGTGTCGCTGGGCGACACCGAGCTCTTCGTCCACGGGACGACGCTTGGGTTGAATGCGGTGATCGAGCGCCGCGGTGTCGAAACCGGCATCATCGGCAACGCCGGTTTCCGCGACATCTTCGAAATCGGCCGTGCGGACGTGCCTGCCGCCTCGATGTACGACTATCGCTATCAGCGCGAGGCCAGCCTGGTGAAACGTCGCCACCGCTTCGGCGTCGGCGGCCGCATCGATGCCGATGGGAACGAGGTCACGCCGCTCGACGAAGCGGCAGTGCTCGATGCCGCGGGCAGGCTCGTCGATGCCGGCATCCGCTCGGTCGCAATCTGCTTCCTTCACAGCTACCGCAATCCGGTCCACGAAGAGCGCGCAGCGGAAATCATCCGTGCCGCCTATCCGCAGCTTGCGGTCTCGGCATCGAGCGCGATCACGCGCGAATATCGCGAGTATGAGCGCACCGCCACCGCCGTGGTCGACGCCTACATCAATCCGATCTTCAACGACTATGTCGGCCGCCTGGAAAAGGGTCTCGTCGATGCCGGGTTCAGCGGCAAATTGCTGATCATGCGCTCGGCGGGAGGCGCGATGACCTCCGCCACGGCACGACAGGCGCCGATCTATACCGTGCTGTCGGGCCCCGCCGGCGGGCTCATCGGAGCCGGACAGCTGGCCAAGGCCATCGGTCGCGACCGCGTGCTGACGCTCGATTATGGCGGCACCAGCCTCGACGCGGCAGTGATCGAGAACGGCGAGCCTCTTGTCATGCATGAAGCGCCGCTCGCGGATCTCCCGGCGCTGATCCCGATCTTCGATATCCGTTGCATCGGCGCGGGAGGCGGATCGATCGCGTGGGTCCAGGAAGGCCTGCTCCAGGTGGGTCCGCAAAGCGCCGGATCACAGCCCGGCCCTATCGCCTATGGCCGTGGCGGCACCGAGCCGACGACGACCGATGCCGCGCTGATCCTTGGCTTCCTTGATCCCTCGACATTCCTGGGCGGAACCGTCGAGCTGGACGTCCCTGCCGCGCGGCAGGGCATGGAGGATCGCGTCGCCAAACCGCTCGGCACGGACATCGATCGAGCCGCTGCAGGGATCTTCGACGTTCTCGTCGCCCGCACCGCTGGTGCCATCCGCGAGATCACCGTCGAGCGCGGTCGCGATCCGCGAGACTTTTCGATGCTCGCTTTCGGGGGTGCGGGCCCGTTGATCGCGCCACTGATCGCGCGCGAGGTGATGAACGCGGAGTTGATCATACCTTGCTCCCCCGCCGTCTTCTCGGCGTGGGGCATGCTCATGTCGGATATCGTGACCGACGTAGCGCTGACCCAACTTCGCCTGCTCGAACCGGCAGCGCAGGAGCCAGTGGAGACGGCGTTCGCAAACTTGCTCGAACAGGCGCGGACACAGCTTGCAGGACAGAGCGGCAGCGAAACGGAGCGCCGCTTCGTTCGGCTCGTGGAATGCCGCTATGCCGGCCAGGAACATGCGCTCGAGATTGAGCTGGCCGAAGGGGAAACGCTCACCGGTCTTCGCGACCGCTTCGATGAACTGCATCGCGAGCGATACGGCCATGCCATCGACGCTCCTGTCCAGATCGTGACGCTGCGCGTGCGCGCGAGCGCCGTGATGCCCAAGCCGACGTTGCCGGTCCTGCCCGAGGCTCTGGGCCCCGCGGCCGACGCGCGGATCGGTGCGCGCGAGGCATTCTGCTTCGCCCGCCGGACGCGTGCGCCCTTTGCGGTCTATGATCGCCGGCTGCTGGGTGCCGGCCACGCCTTCGACGGGCCGGCGATCGTGGAGGAAGGCACCACGACCACAGTGATCCACTCCGACCAGACTGTTTCCGTCGACCAGTACGGACACCTCATCATCCGCAGGACATTCGCATGATGCTCCAGACCAAACTCGACGGCGCAACCGTCGAAGTCATCCGCAGCTACCTCGTTTCCGCCGCAGAGGAGATGCGCCGCACGCTCATCCGCACCGCGTTCAACCCTGTCATCTACGAAGTGCTCGATTTCGGCATCTCGATCTATGATGCAGAACTGGAACTCATCGCCGACGCGCCCGGCCTCGCCTTCTTCCTCGGTGCCAACGACCATGCGATCCGCAAGGGCGTGGCCTTTGCCGGCGCGGAGACGATGCGGCCTGGCGACATCTTCATCATGAACTACCCTTACTGGAACTCGGCGCACGCGCTCGACGCCACGCTTTTCGCACCCGTCTTTGCGCCAGGTGCGCAGACGCCGTTCGCCTACACCTGCATCCGCGCGCACTGGATGGACCTTGGCGCGAAGGATCCGGGATATGTGCTGGATTCGACCGACATGCACCAGGAAGGCCTGATCTTCCCGGGGACGCGCATCTACAGGGATGGCGCGCCCGTAAAGGACATCATCGACATCATCCGGTTCAACTCGCGCATGCCCGGGCCGGTGATGGGCGACCTCGATGCACAGGTGGCCGCGACCCGGACCGGGGTGGAGCGCCTGAATGCGATCCTCGACAAGTTCGGCAGCAGCGCGTTCGACGAGGCGGTCGAGCGCATCAAGCTGGCGAGCGATGCGCTGGTCCGCCGCGCGCTGGCTGAGCTGCCGCATGGCACATGGGAAGCCAGCGACGTCGTCGACGACGACGGTATTACCGATGATCCGGTTCCGATCCACGTCAAGGTCACCATCGATCAAGACGGCCTCACCTGCGACTTTTCCGGCTCCTCTCCAGCCGTGCGCGGCCCGATCAATATCCCGATCGGCTTGACGGAGACGATCTGCAAGTTCGTGCTCAAGTCGTTGACCTCGGCGGCGCAGCGCAACAATGCCGGTTCTTTCCGTGCGCTCAAGGTGATCGCGCCGGAGGGAAATCTGTTTCACGCCGTCTATCCCGCGGCCACGTTCACGCAATGGCCCGCCCATCTTGCTCTCGAACTGGTCTACAAGGCGCTGGCGCAGGGCATGCCAGAACGTATCGCCGCCTGTTCGGGCGGAGACACGCTCGGTTTCATGATGATCGGCACGGATCCGCAGACGAAGCAGATGTATGCCGTATCGAATAACGAGCCGGTCGGGTGGGGCGGCAGCGCCGACTTCGACGGCATCAATGCCACCAACCACATCTCCGGCAGCCTCGTGCGCAATACGCCGATCGAGGTCATCGAGATGAAGACGGGCATGATGATGGAGCAGTTCGAGATCAGGCCCGATTCCGGCGGGGCGGGCAAGCGCCGCGGTGGCGTAGGCACGGAGCGCGTGATCCGCTTCATCCAGGATGGCGAGTTTCTCTCGATCACGAAGCGCTCGAAGGAGAAGCCGTGGTCGCTTGGCGGTGGCGAACAACCGGAGGCGAACGAGTTGATCGTTCGGCTGGATACGCCTCAGGAGCAGCGTGTCGGAACCTATCGCATGCCGGTGGCGATTGGCGACCGCGCGATCGCCCGGGGAGCGGGGGGCGCCGGCTATGGCCGACCCGAAGACCGTGATCCGGCTTCCGTACTCGCGGACGTTCTCGACGGATATGTTTCCGCGGAATCGGCGCGAAACGTCTACCTGGTGGTCGTCGAGAACGGCGCCGTCGATGAAGCCGCGACGATGGCGCTTCGTGCCGGCTGAAGCCCGCCGAGGGTCATTCACGCCCCGCCGGACCAGTTCCGGCGGGGCGTGCGCCAAAGACCACTCGCAGGTCAGCTCAGGCTGCGCGCCACGGGATAGAGCATGTGCCGTTCATCCCGATAAGGGGAGCGCAGGTAAAACCATCTGAGACGCGCCATCGGGTCGGCCGCGAAGCTGTTGTCGGACGCCAGCTTTGCGGCGAACGCAGCCCGGAGGGCGGGATCCGTCGCCAGCATCTCGTCGGCCATGGGCGCGATGACATAGGCCTCGAGATATTCGACCGGATCGAGCATGCCGGACACATATCCCTGCGCGAACAGTGAATCGGCGCAGATCGGCTCAAGCATGTGGATGACGAGGTCGCCGAGCCGTTGATCGGTCGATACGAAGGCGGAGCCTGGCGCGAACCGTTCCGATCGCCGTTCGACCCCTGCCAGCTCGGCACGCAGGACGATGCGCCGCTCGGCAACCCCGGTGGCAACCTCCAGATCGCGCAGGCGCAGCATATCGACGTCGGCCTCGGTCCAGTCTGCTGCGATTGCCATGTCGATGCCATGAGCCCGCAGCCGGTCGAGTACCTCGAACTCGCTTGCCGGCACCCAGTAGCCGCGGGGGCGGGCGATCCGCCGGCCAGGTGTCGAACCGAGCACCGGTGTCTCGACCGCCGGCAGCGGTGTCCCGAGCCAGCGCACCTCGCGCGTGCCGCTGGCGGGCGAGTCATAGAACTCGCAGGCGATCGGGTGAAAGGTCACCATCTGCACCGGCTCGGTCGCCATCTCCCAGGTCAGGACGGCCTCCGCCGCGCGACATGTTCTGTCGGCGAGCGAGGCGGCGCGGAGCGCCGCGCCGCCTTCGGCAGCCGCACGCAGCGATGCCTCGAGCAACGCATAGGTTCCCAGGACCCGCTGGCGCACTGGCTTGAGCGAGTGATTCTCCACCAGAACAGTCGCGAGGTGGCAGATATCGCCATAGCCGTGAGAGAAGCGCGGCGGGAATGCCGGTAGCATCAGCCCGTCCTCCGGCCGCCGATCGTCAGCAGCCAGAATGAGCGGACCGGGCATATGGCCAAGGGTCTGCATGAACGTGTCGACATAGGGTCGATAGGTCTCTTCGAGCCAGCCGCTGAGTTGCGGGGAGGCTGAATAGCGCCTGTCCTGGAAACCATAGGTGATGTCGTACTGGTAATCGAGGCCGTCGGTGACGTGCAGATCGATGAACAGGTCGGGATCGATCTGCCGGAGCAATTTTAGGATCGCGCGGGTTTCCGGCGCATGCGCCTTGACGAAATCGCGATTGAGATTGAGTCCCTGGGCAGAGGTGCGCCAACCCTGCTCGTGCGGGCCGCGCTGATTTGGACGACTGAAGGGCGAGCGGCGCTCATGCCCGTCGGGGTTGAGCACGGGAACGAAATACCAGTCGCAGCCGGCAAGCAGGTCTGCCTTGGCGCCCAGCGCGATATCGCGCAGCAGCATGAGGCCTGCATCCTTGCCGTCGATCTCGCCGGGATGGATGCCGCACTCGGCGAAGACCCGGATCGGTCCCGACGCCGCGGCTGTTGCAGTGGCGCCCGCCAGGTCATTGCTGGCGATCACGAGGGTCAGCGGCCGGCCTTCAGCGGACATGCCATATTCGCAAAGCCGGATCAGCGGGGAGGCTTCGACCAGGCGGCGGAGGAAGGTCAGTGTCTCGTCATAGGTCGGCGTGGTTTCCAGGTCGTCCACCTCGGCGGGGGTGACCCAGGGGTCCGTGGGCGCGCAGATCAGCGCTTCGCTGAGCCCGCTCCAGGGCTGCGCGGGCGGCAGGGGGGCGCGCCGTTCGGGCGGCCAATAGGCGGGCGTCATGTTGGTCCTTTCCGATCAGGCGGAGCCGATGGTCGGAGGGCAGGCTAGGGTGCGTAGGTTGCGCATGCAGTTCAAAGACGTTGCGCGCCGGAGCGTCAGTGCGTCCAGCTTCGCATCTTTGCTTCGAGCACGCTCAGCAGCTTCGACGGCGCGCCTTCGAGCTGGCGGCCAAGACGGGTGATGAGGTGAACCGAAACCGGCTCGGGTTCGGTTTCAGCGAAGGGAATTGCGATGAGGCGTCGGCTGGCCAGCTCCCCGGTAGCGGCGATCTGCGGAAGCACCGTGGCAAAGCGGCCTTCGCAGGCAAGATCACGCATCATCACAATCGAAGTCGTGGTCTGCGCTGGTTCCAAGTGCGTGCCGGCCGCCGCCTCCATCTGACAGAGGATCTGGCGAATCCGGAAGCTCTTGGGCGGAAGACACAGGTCGTGCTGCGCCAGGTCGGCGAGCGAGACCTGGTTCTTGCGGGTGAGCGGGTGCGAGGGATGCACGAGGATCATCAGCGGCTGGGCGACGGAGAGGCGCACGCGCACCTTCGGTTCCGGCTCGATCTGCAGCACAAGCCCGATGTGGACTTCGTCCTCCTCGACCATGCGCACAATCTCGCTCGTTGAGCCGACATGGGTATCGATGCTCAGCCCCGGGTTCTTCTTGTGAAAGGCATCGATCGCCTGGAAGAATGCGCTCGTCAGAAATCCCTCGCCAACAGCCAGCCGGATCGACCCTTTGCGTACGCCGCGCAGATCCTGGATGCGGGATCGCAGGGCATCGAGCTCCGCGATGTGGCTGCGGTGGAAATCATAGGTCAGCCGCCCCGCCTCGGTCAGCTTGACGGAGCGGCGCCCCTTTTCGATCAAATTGACCCCGAGATAGCCTTCCAGCTGAACGATCTGACGGCTGATCGAGGAAACGGCGACGCCCAGCTTCTCGCTGGCGAGCCGCATCGAGCCTTGGCTCGCCGCCTCGTAGAAATATCGCATCGCAACGTCCATCAGCATCGTCCACAGCCCTTCCACCGCCCCCGGAGACCGTTGCCGAGAATAGCCAGCGCGCGCCGCCTGACACGGGAGAGAAATGGACAAGATCGTGCAGATTCGGCCAGTGGCGGGTTGGCAGCCGCTTGCATGCGGGTGATGATGAGGGATAGCGTTTCGCCCATGCGAAGCACCGTGCGCTCCCTGCCATGCTGCGAACGGCGACAATCTGCCTCGCTGCGCAGGCTTGCGGCAGCATGACCCGACGGCCACCGCCCGGCCTGCTACCGGGAGTCTATGACGTTCTCGCGACATCCCCGGCATCCTCAGGTCGAAACCCGGCTTTCTGCGGACTCGTCCTCACCGCCCCACCCCAGCCGGTAGCAGAGGATGTGCGTATCGAACGATTGGGTCGCCTGATCGAACCCGAGGGCACGCAACGCATCCTGCAGATTTACGGTCCCGCTGGCATGGGCAAGACGACCTTGCTCGCCAACCATGCCGTGGCCTCCCATGCTCCGGCAAGACGGTTTCGCTGGCTCAGCCTCCAAACCTCCAACCTGCGCCTGGGGGCCGGGTTCGGCGAGGCACTCGAAGGCGCCCTTTTAACTTGGGATGCCCGCTCGGACGCGGGCCGCAGCGAGGTGCTCGTGGTCGATGCCGGCGCACTCGATCCAGAACCTGTTGCCGGTGCCCTTGCTGACCTGGTGCTTCGCATGGGCCCCGATCTTCAGTTGTGGGTGGTCTCGCGCCGTCCGTCGCAGACAATGCTCGCGAGGCTTGGCTCGCCGCATCTCGTGCGCACTCTGGATCCCGAAGCCCTGCTGTTCGACCCTGACGAGGCGAAGAGGCATTTCTCCGCCGCACGGACAGGAGATATCACACGCGGCTGGCCGCTGGCCGAGGCGGTCGCGGCAGCCATATCGGCTGGAGACGTCAGCACGGACCGGCTGCTCGATCATGCCGGCGGCCTTCTGGAAGCAACGATCCGCGACAGCATCTGGGATGGGCTCTCGCCCGCCACGCGCGCACTTCTCGCCGAAACGGCGATGATCGAGCAGGTCGAGCAGCGGTTCATATCGCGCATCACCGCCCCTCTCCCCGCTACGCCGGTGCTAGAGGAAATCGCGGCAATGGCACCACTCTCCCGCGTGCGCCGAGGCGCTGGTGGTGGCTTCTCGCTCCACCCGGTGCTTCGCGCCTTTGCCTTGCGCCAGCTCGAGCGCGGCGAGCTTCCCCGCCGGCATCAGGCCTATCGGCAGGCGCTCCTCCATCATGCGGAAAGGCGTGCGCCAGAAGCAGCGATTGCGATCGTCCAGAACACGGGCGACGAGAGCCTTGCACGCATGGCATTTGAGGCGTTCACCAGCACCGAGCTTCTCCGAGCGTCGGGTTACAACCGCCTGCGCAACGCGTTAGCGCAGCTGGCGCCGGATTCAGCCGAGCGGTCCGGGCAGATCTGCATCACCCAGGCGGTTGTGGCGATGAAGGAAGGCCAGTTCGCGGAAGCCCGGCGGCTGCTCGAATCTGCGCGAAAGATGCTGAGCGAAGACATGGCCTATCAGTCGCCATCTCTCTCGCGCGTTTATGCCGATTTCATCATCGCGCAGCATGTCCTCGCTTTCCATGCGCACACAGAGCTGAGCGAAGCCCAGTTATCGGAGGGTTATTTCTGGTCGATCTATACCAACGACCTTACCAATGCGGCCTTTGTCTATGCCCTGCGCAGCTTGCACTATCTGCGACGGGGGGATCTTGCTCTAGCGCAGGAGCAGATCGTGATTTCGCGCGAGAAGTATGAACGCGCGACGAGCTATTACGGTCTCGGCTCCGCCATCCTCGTCGATGGCATGATCGCGCTCGCCGGTGGACGGCTTGAGCGCGCCGCAGCCCTGGCAACCGAAGCCCGCATGCTGATCGCGCGAGCGATGCCCGACGATGCCGGCCTGATGGCGGTTGCCGAGTGCGTGTTGTGCGAGGTCGAATTCGAGCGCGGACGGCTCGATGGCCTTTTCGAACGGATCGATGCTGCGCTGCGTGATCTGGAGGCCTGCGACGGATGGCCCGACGCGTTCGTGATCGGCTATCGCGTCGGCGCACGCGCCGCGGCGGCGACCGGGGGCGGCGATCGCGCGCTCGGCCTCCTCGATCGCGCTATCCGCCTGATGCGGGGCCGCGGGCTCAGCGATATCGAGCGCTACTGTCGCATCTTGCGCGCGGGCGTCTTGTCGAAGGGCGCTAGTGGCGCCCAGGGCTGGCGGAGCCGGGACGTCGCAATCAGTCTTTTCGCACCTGCATGGATCGGCTGGCGCGAGAGCGATGAGGCGACATTCCTCGACGGGCAGGAAGCACTTGAGACAGGCGAGGATGATCGCGTTCAGGGCATCGCCACCACGTTGGCGGACAGCGCGGCACTATCAGGACGGCGTATAACGGTGATCCGCGCCCTGGTTCTGTTCGCTGGGAGCGCGTTCCAAGCCGAGCGCCCGGACGAAGCGGTGGCAAGTCTCGAGCGGGCCATTGGCCTTGCGGAAGCCGAGGCAGTCATGCAGCCGTTCATCGAGCATGGCCCAGCGCTCCTCCTCGTCCTGGAAGCGATGAAGGCGGCACCCGCCTATCGGACGATGGCTCGCGGGACGCGGTCGTTCTGCGCAAGCCTTGCTCGAACGATCACCGCCCGCAGCCAGGCCATCGAGGGTGGCCCCACCTTCGTGCCGCGCGAACTGCAAATCATCCGTTGCCTGGTGCAGCGTCAGGCAAACAAGGCAATTGCCCGCGAACTTGGCCTGTCCGCCAGCGCAGTCAAATTCCACCTGGCCAACATCTACCGCAAGCTGGGCGTCAACAAGCGCAACGAGGCGGCTGTCGAAGCGCAGCGCCGTGGGTTGGGACTGAGACGGGGGTTAGGACCGAATTCGTCCGCCGGATGATGGCGACGACGAGTGACATCTAGGGCAAAATCCTATCATTCCGGTTCATATCCGGTAGCAGAGAGGTAGTTTGCGCATTCGTCAAAAGTGAACCGCGGGAGGCGTCGCGAATGACGTTCCAGAGGTTGGGAACGGTACGGGCGGCAGCTTCTCGGAGAATGGCTTTCAGTTTGGAGAAGGCGTTTTCGATGGGGTTGAGGTCCGGCCGTAAGGCGGAAGGAAGAGCATCCGTGCGCCGGAGGCCTCGATAGCGTTTCGAGCGGCGACCGCATTGTGTGCCGGCAGGTCGTCGAGGATAACTATGTCGTCGGACCGCAAGGTTGGTCGAGGACTTGTTCGACATAGGCGACGAACCATTCGTCGGTCATGGGGCCTTCCAAGACCATCGGTGCCGTCATCCCGGTCAGGCGCAGGGCATCATTAGGCCGTAAACCCATTAACCGGCTTGAGCTTTGGCCGTGTGCGTGATTCAGCCTCCTCGTTGACGAGGAGGTTGAATGGCGCGGCGACGGTA
>NZ_JBNPXQ010000014.1:0-83403 GCF_050433225.1 Sphingomonas zeicaulis
GCAACCGAAGGGGGAATTATCGACTGTCATCGGGCAAGTGCCCTCACACTGGCTCCGCGACGACATCGTCGCTTTCACAAGCGGGAGCCAGCGCTGCCAAGTGCGATCCGGTGAAGCATGCGCCATCACCGACAGTTTTCAAGATGGTGCGCCGTGCGCCGTCCGTCAAGGGCTCGCTGGACGCCTGAGCGTCCGGGCGGGTCGGCGGCTGAGGATTTCCGCGCGGCGGCTGGAGCCCAGGTGGACCGCACAGCCGCAGTAGCCGCTGCCCGGCCTATTTTCTGTCGAGGATGGCACAGAGCGTGTCCACGCGCGACGTGGAGCCTCAGGCCGTCGCGGTCGCATCTGACCTGGCCACGGAAAAACGGTTGGAAGAGGCGCTCCATGGCCGCCGCCAGAATAGGCGTGCCGCCATTCGATACCGCGAACCGCAACAGGGCTTCGGTCGTCCTTGCCGACACGCGAACCGGCTGATTCCTGGCGCCGTGCATCAACGCATTTCCGCGCAGGTTTGACAGGAGCTGTCCGATATGGCCACGGTCGCAATCGATCGGGTCATCGAGATCATAGTCGGCCAGAAGCGTTCGTTCCGGCGCAGTCGTGCGAAGTTCCTCGACGGCCTGCCAGAGCACGGGCTCAAGCGGTTCGTCGGTGTCGCGCACGAGCGTGATCCCCCCGCCGAGCCGGCTGGCATGGCTGACATAGCGCAGCGAGGTTGGCCGGAGCGCTATTTCCAGGATCATGATCAAGACGCGCGCAGGCGAGAACCACATAGGTGGTTTTACGAGCGCCAGGCCGAAGTTCTTAACCGCCATCGGCTTGCTTCGCTCGGAGCGCCAACATCGGGCTCCGGCATCCCACCAGCGTCCGTCGCCGAGATGAGCCACCCGCGTCAGTTGCGGTTCACCGCATCTCTCGCATCCCGCGCCTGCACGATCGATGCGGATCGCGCCGGACAGCTGCGGCCAGTCGATCGAATAGGGCCAGCAATATTCGAGGCGGATAGGCATGTTGATTCAACGCATCAACGTAAACCCGCTGAAAAGGGGTATTGAGCACTTTTTTGTCTTTGACTTGTCCCCGGCATGTTTACAACGGCGGCACCACGGCGCTAATTGCAAGCGCCGAATGGAGGCAGCCCGCGTATACGACAGGGTTTGGGACATTGATACCAGTTGCCGCCATCAACGGGAGCGTCTGGTTACGCCAAACTGGTCATTCGTAACCGTGAACACGCGACCGACGGCTGTGCGGGATCGCATTGTCAGGCGATGCTCGGGCGACGGTATTTGAGCGCGAGGCCGAGCGGCACGATCGCACCGGACGCCGGAGATGTAGCCACCGCGTCAATGATCTCGACAGCAGTAACCGCCTGGCGCTCTCACTTAGGCTGCTACGAGCTGCCTTACATGACTCAGCAGGGCGTCCGAGCTCCAGGGTTTGCGGACGAACTTCGCGCCCTTCGGTGTATCGTCGTCGGCTAGCCGATGATGCCCTGAGGTCAGCAACAGAGGCAGCAGCGGCCAACGGATATGAACAAGCTGGGCAAGCCCGAGCCCATCCAAGCTGCCGGGCATATCGATATCCGAGAACAATAGGTGAACCAGTGCTCCGTCGTTCAGGATCGTTAGCGCATCATCGGCATTGTCCGCTTCGATGACATGAAATCCAGCCTCTTCGAGGATGTCGATCCCATGCATGCGCACAAGAACATCATCTTCGACGACCAGCACGGTCAATATAGTGATAGCATTTGACATTCCCGGCTCTCCGCCCGGGAACTGCCCGGTCATAGTGTATGCTCCAGAACGCCTGGGCTACGTCTTTGGTACAATCAGGACGCAAGAAATCCGCCATTTGGCAGCGGCATGGTAAAAATAAACGTCGTTGCGACCTCGTCGGACCGCGCCACCAGCGTGCCGTCGTGGGCGCGTGCGATCTCGGAAGCGATATGCAGACCTAGCCCGAGCCCTTGCCGAGCGCGGTCATGCCCGCGAAAAAAAGGCTGAAACAGCTTCTCGATCGCAGGGGGTGGGATCGGGGTCCCACCATTGGAAACGGCGATCACCAGTTCATCAAGCGAGGTCGTAGCGTCGACCCGTACCGGCTGATCTTTCGCGCCGTGAGTGAGCGCATTGCCCAGCAGGTTAGAGAGGAGCTGACCGATCCTCATCCGATCGCACACGATCGGCTCCTGCATCGAGTAGTGGGCCACGATTTCCTGGTCTGGAGAGATGGACCGGAGTTCGGAGACGACCTGGCGTAACACGGGCTCAAGAGGTTCGCTCGCGTCACGGGCCAGAGTGATCCCGCCGCCTAAGCGCCCCCTCGCAAAGTCCATCACATTATCTATGAGCCCGGCCGCACGGACGACGCTTCCGCCCATCAAGGCGACAACCTTTCGGCCACGCTCGCTCAGAGTTTCCTTCGCCAGCATGTGAATGCCACTCGTAATTGAAGCCAGCGGGTTGCGTAGGTCGTGTCCGAGGACCGCGATGAATTGCTCGCGTAATTCCGAGTCTGCTCGTTCACTCACAATCGTCGCTTCGGCTTTGTCGCGAGCGTTGAGCAATCCCTGCTCGTAGCCTCGCCTTTCTGCCGCCAGGAACACGGCAAACCTCACGAGCGAGTCCGCCTTACGGTCTCCGCGGCTTTCATTGGCATTAACGAGTACGGGCAGCTTTTGCTGTCCGGAAGTGGCAATTTCGAGTGCGATTTCGTTCAATTGCCCGCGCATGCGCAGCGTCGGAGCGAAATGCGTCTCGTAGAATATCTTGCCCGGAATGGTCAGAAGGTCGGGAAGGCGCTTTCCAACAAGATTCTCAGGCCGAACGCCAACCCAGTTCGCAAAGGTCCGATTAGCCCGGATCAGGCGGCCGTCGCGGTCAGCCAGCAGATAGCCACATGGCGCCGTCTCGAAGAGGTCCTCGAAGTTGATCGTGACTGCGCCAGGCGCCGCATGGTGCTGAGGCTCAGACAAAGGCTTTGATCGCGGCGATCGTGGCCTCGGGCGCGCTCAGATTGGGACAATGGCCGGTGGCGTCGAGCGTTACCAGAACGCTCCCAGGTATCGCCTTGTGGACATAGGCGCCGACGCCTGGCGGAGCGATGACATCCTCGCAGCATTGGAGGATCAGGACGCGAGCGTTCACGTCGCGAAGATCCTCGCGGCTGTCCGTCAGAAATGTGACGCGAGCAAATTGCCTGGCGGCGTCGGGGTCAGTGCGACAGAAGCTACTGGTCAACTCTTCGCCAAGTTCCGGTTGATCGGCGTTTCCCATGATCACGGGGGCCATCGCTTGCGACCAGCCCACGTGGTTGGTGTCTAGGAATTCCAGAAGCTCTTCGATCTGTGCGCGGCTGAAACCGCCGACATAGTCGCCATCGTCAATGTAGCAGGGCGAAGGCCCGATAAGCACGATCGTCGAGAAAAGCTCGGGTGCCATCCGTGCCGCAGTAAGGCCGATCATTGAGCTGACCGAGTGGCCGACGAAGATCCCGTCTCTCACATTCAAAGCCCGAGCGAGCTCGACGACATCATTCGCGTAGCCGTCGAGAGATCCATATTTCACGGCATCGTAGGCCTTAAGATCGGATTCACCGGCACCGGCATAGTCGAACAAAATCGTGCGAAAGTCGGCCTCGAACGCAGGCGCGACGAAGCGCCACATATTCTGGTCGCAGCCGAAACCATGCGCAAACATCATCGCCTGATTCCCGGCTCCGGCGATTTTCACGTTCAGCCGCTTCTCGACTGTGGAAATGGAGCTGCTCTCAGGCGGCATCGCAATAATTCTGAAGTCGGAATACACACATCGGATCGATTACCTCGCATTCTGCGGCGGATAACGATCGTCGTCGCGGTCCGAGAATTCCTTCGTAGCACAGCGTAGAGTTGTGACAAAACCATGATGGGGCGGCAAGGGCCTCAAACTGAGTGGTACAGGCTTGGAATTGGGTGAGAAGTCCGCCGGCCGGTTTGTGCGACGCGAATGGCGGATGTCATCTAAAGCCGTCGCTCAGATCAAGGACGAGGAATGTCTTGAGCTGGTCGATTGCGGACCGGCCGGCGGACTAGTCGCTACTGTGGACGCACCGACTTATCGAGCGCCGGTCAGCCGGCCCGTGACGCTACGCGGCGCGTGTAGTGCAGCGCCGGCAGTTCGGACTCGCGGTCGATGATCGGTGTCGGCGCGGCGTCGAAAATAGCGGCTGCGACCCGCAGCGACGCTAGGTTGTCCGGTGCGATCACCGCCTCGATATGGATCGCGGAAATTCGCGCGCCCGCGAGCCCTGCCGACAGTTCGGCGAGCGCCGCTATCAGTGTCGCCTTGGCAAGCCCGTGCCCGCGATAGGCCTCGGGCACCGCATAGCCGATGTTGACCACCGGCTCGCCATCCTCCAGGCCGTTCTGGGCGAACATCACCAGCACCGTGAGCGTCTACCCTTCGGCCCGCATATAGTTGGCGGAGGCCCGTTGGGCGTGTCCGGCGCGAACAGGAGGTTCCTGTCCCGCCGCGTCGGCTGGACCGGGATCAAGCCCTGCTCGAACGCCTCCTGGAACTGCACCAGCGCGCTCATCGGATCGGTCATCTGCGCCATCGTTCAGCCTTCCGCAGGCACTGCTCGCCGCGGCGGCGACCGCCGCTTCCGCCACTGGACCCGGCTCGCCCTGCGGGGGGGCGGGCCTGCGCGCATCGACAATCCTGAGCAGGTGGCTCGCCAGCATTACCACCTCGATCGCCTCACCCGCATCGTTCATTTCCACCGCTCGGTGTGAATGCGGATTCTTGTAGGAGCCGATCGCGCCGGCGAAGAGATGCATGAGCGCCTCGCGCTCGCCCTCATCCTGGTTTGGATCGCGCAGCGGCCCGTTGTCCTTATGGAACGCCCGACGGATCATCGCTACGCCGTGATCGCTCGCCTCGAAGCCTGCAGCCTCGCGCACCACGATCTCGACCGCGCGCATCGCTTGGAAAACGGCCGCCGCGAAATTACCGCGCACGAACGCCAGCCACACTTCTTCGGCAATCGCCGGATGGAGCAGCTCGCGATTGAGGCGCTTCGCCATCACGAACTGCTGAAAATCCTCGGTTGTCTCGAAGGCGCGGGCGCGGCGGCTCAGCATGCGCCCTGGCGCCGTATGATCGGCGGGAAAGGGGATCAGCAGGCCTTGCGCCTGCAACCACATCATCGCTTCGGTGAGCGCGAAGGCGACCGAGACGCGCGCCTCGTGCGGATAGCCCTTGCCGCCCTCCGAGGGCAGCTTCTCGGTCATCACCTCGGTGATGAAATTGCTCGTCTGGAGCTGGTTCTTGTCGCGCTCGAAGCGGTTGCGCATGAGGAATAGCAGCTTGCCCGCCAGCTCTTCGGGCGCGAGTGCAAGCAGTGCCTCATGGTCAGGTATCGCGTCATGGATTTCGATCATGAGCCGATCCTTATCGGACGGTACCGATGGCGAGAAGATGTTTGGCCCATCTGCGATGCGCCAGGGCGCCTGGGGCGACTGCTACGCGCACCTATCAAGGGGGGAAATCTCCGGTCTTGTGCACCTGCGGCAGCGACCCGGTTCGGCCAACGGCGTCATGTTCATCACGCTGGAGGACGAGACCTCCGTCGCCAATCTGGTTGCCTGGGCCAAAGTGTTCGAGAAGCGCCGCCGCATCTTGCTCGATGCAACGATGATGGGCGTGCGCGGGCGGGCAACTTATGTTCGCAGCAGTTGGACAGGCGCCATTCTCCGAACTGTTTGCCGAGCGCTTAGTCGAAGCGAATGCCGAACAGCCCGCCCTCGGGCGAATCCGACAAAACCGTATCGAGGACGTACTCGCTGAAGCTCACGTCGCCCTCACGCTCCGCGCGGGCCAGTTCGTCGGAATTTAGCAGCGCGACATATTGGATGCCGGTTTCCCGAGAGAATTCAGCAGCGATCGTGAGAGCCCGGGCAAACTGGCGGCCGTCGACCGGCTCGAACAAATGGCTGTCATGAATGAGGAAGCCGGGACCACGGCCCCTCTGATGGGCGATCGTCGCCAACGTCCAGTCGAAGCAGAAGATCTCCATGCTCATCACGCCGGCACTCTGGTCGGAGGGCGTGGTCGGCACGAAACGCAGGCCGTCGTCATCGGCCGAAATCGCCAGCGTCCCCGGCTTCTCGAACAGGCGTTCGGAGATGGCGGAGAACGTGGTGCTGGCCTGCTCGACGATCGTCGAGCGTTCGCGTTTGTCCTGCTTGACCGCCTGTGCCGCTTCCTTGGCGTCACGACCCAGTTGTTCGAACTGATCCTCCAGAGTCTTCGCCTCGCTCAGCCGGGCCTCGAGCCCACTGACCACCGATCGCTGCTCGGCGAGCTCATTCTGGAGCTGGAGCAGGGTCTCGGCCGGCCCGCTCGACCGCAACGCCGCGGCGATCTCGCGCCGGCGCTGTTCGAGCCGCTCGCGTTGCGGCTGGCGGTTTTCGATCCGCCGCCGGGCCGCGTGGAGCTCGTTGCGCAGATGCGCCTGACGATGCTCGACGAGCTGGCGGTGGAAGGACTGGACCTCCTCGTAGCGGCCCAGCACTCGGTCGGGGAAGACGAGTCGGGCCTCCTCGAACAGCCGCAGCAGGTCGGTGTTTTCGCCCGGCGCCTCGGCGGCGAGCGCCCGCTCGTTGATCGTGACGACCTCTTGGTCGATGACGTCGCGATCCGAAAGATCCCGGAACAGCTGGTTGAGTGATGCCAGCTCATATTCGAGTTCTCGAAAGGCGGGGAGCACGTTGAACTCGCGCACGCGCTCGTCGAGCCGGTCGCGGCTGAGCTTGGCCGCCGCGATCTGGGCGGCGATCTCGGCCTCGAGATCGACCTTTCGACGCCCTTGCGGCGCCATCGCCTCCATCTCCGCCAATGTCTTGCGCGCGATATCGAGCTTCTTGATCGCCGCCTTGGCCTCATGAAGGCGGCGCACCAGCTCGGCGTCGAGCCCGAACAGCTCGGCGAGCGTCGTCTGGGTGTCGGCGGCACTTTGTCCGCTGCGGCTGTGGACGGGATTCTCGAAGCCGCCATCGCGCCGGCGTCGAGCGAAATAGGCCATCATCTTGCGGAAGCTGGCGGCCCCCTTTTGCCGGTCCGCATCGAGGCGAAACCAGCGTTCGCCCAACAGGTCGCACCAGTCACTGTTGAGAATGCGATCGACTTTGGGAAGGGCGGGCAGAACGAGATCGAGCCCGTCGGCGGGCTTTACGCCGGACTCGACCAGCACCGTCTTCCGGCCGGCGACGCTGCGGCTGACCTTGGTACGCGGGCCGGCATCGAGATCGAGCGTGAACAGCCATTCTGCCAGGATCGCGGCCTTCAGGGCGCCATGATGCTGGCCGCCGAGCAGGAAATGGAGGATCTCGATGACGCTCGATTTTCCTGCGCCGTTACGGGTGCGCAGGCGCTCCCGGACCCCTTTCTCGGGGGTGGTTGCGCTCTTGGTCGTGAGCAGGATGTTGAGGCCGGGCCGGAACTCGATGGTCTGGAAGCTGGGGCGGTCGGCGGACAGGCGATGGAGCATGGTCAGGCCACCGATCGGCGGGTGAGCAGGCCGTCCTGATCGATACCGACGAGGCCCAAAAGGTAGAGCAGGTCGATCGCGAGGATGAACCAGCTATAGGCGATAGGGCGGTCGCGGCTCTGGCTGCGGACCTCGTCCCAGACCCCCGACACCGTCCGTGGCATCGCCAGCGCATCGAAGATGCGGCCCGACAGGGTCAGCAGCGCGCGATCAGGCGCGATATTCTTTGTCGGCAGGATCATGTCGCGGCCTGCTTAGCGGGAGGTTGCTCGAAAATCTCGCAGGTCGAGAAGAAATGCGCGACGATCGAGAGGGCGGCGACGTCGCGATCGGAATCATCGCTCGCGCCGCCAGCGAAGACGATCATCTTTTGGAAGATCCGGTCGGGCTCCATCGCGCTGGCGCGGCACTCGCCATAGCGGGCCTTGAAACCCTCGGCCATGCGCTCGGCTTCCTGCGGATCGACCTGGTCCATCAGATATTGATGGACGCGGTTCGCCCCGGCCTGTCCGACCGACAGATATTGTTGGGCGCCATGGGGGAGCGCATTCCAATCGGCCTTTTCGGTGAGATCGGGGGGCAAGACCACGGGATCGAGCTTGTCCTCGGCGATGCCGCGCTTGATGAGGCTGAGCGCGCGACCAATATTCTCATAGGTGATGCCGGCCATGTCGGTCGGGCGCGGCGCCAGGCCGAACATCGCGATCCGCTCGGCCGCCGGCATGTCCTGGGCGAGGCCGAAGATCTCGGCGCGGCCCCAAGGCAGCCCCTCCACCTTGAGGCGGGTCGACAGGGTCTTGATCTCGAGCGCGACCTCGGACGGGGCCTTGTCGCGGTCGATGTTCATGACGAAACGCCAGGCCTTCAGCGCATCCTGCCAATGGTCCTTGGCACCGGTGAAGTCCTCGCGGATCTTCTTGAGCGCGGGTTCGACATCGACCTTGCCGTAGCGCGGTCCATAGCATTGAAAGACCATGCCGGCCGAATGGCGGTAGCCGTCGCATTTGAGGTCGCCCCGCGAGCCCATCGGCGTGGTTGCGGTGAAATCCTCGCGCCAGACGGCCTTGGCAATTCTCTGGAAATACTGCTCGAACGGGTCGCCGACGAGGTCGTGCAAAGCGTTGGCGAGCCGCATTTTCTGCCACTCCCAATCATAATCGATCGTGTCCATGGCGTCCCCCCGGCCGCGACCTTAGCCGCAAAGCCCGCGCCCGCCACACACTTTTGCGTCCATGATGGCGCGGTCCTGGCCGGTCCGTTCACAGCAAAAGCGACAGCTCGGCTTGGTCATCGACGACATCGATACGGAAGGTCCCGCGCGGGGGCGGCGCAAGCAGCTCGGCGTCAGGGATCGTGGCGTCGAGCCACTGCATGAGCTGACGGCGCAGGATGACGGCCCCGTGCCGGTGCTGATGCGGGGCCACGTCCGGGTTGGCGGCCACAGTGATGAGGCGGTAGCTCAATGCCCAATCGGCCATCGGCGGCTCCCAGAGGCCGGCGATATAGAAGAAATTGCCGTCCTAGAGCTTGACCCGCTGCCCACGGGCAGTCTCGACATCAGCTGGGTCTTCCCGCCGCCGCTCCATGCCAGCCAACCGGGGCTCGCCTTCTAGGATATAGCCAAGCTTATGGCGGAGCGCGCTGCTCCGCCATCGCTGAAGCTCAGAAGCCGCGTGGAAGCGGGTGCTCGGTGGTCTCGACCGCCTCGGGGGCGAGCGGATCGGGCGAGCGCATCAGCCGCGCGACCTTGGCGGCGAGCGTCGGCAGATAGTGTTCGGGGCCCATCAGGAAGAGCTCGGTGCCCAGGCCATAGATACTGGTGCGTTCGACTTTGATCGTCCGCCAGCCATGGCGCTGCTCCCAGGCGAGATGTGCAGGGCTTTCGGCGCTGTCGCCGCGATAGGGCTCGCTCATCAGCAGGTGGACCCGCGCCTCGGGGTCGTACCAGCCATGGTCATGGTCGGCGAGCTCGGGCCGGTTGTCCCATTTCCCCTTCGGATAGCGGCGCTGCGAGCCTGACGGCTTCAGCCGGGTCGCGTCCATGAACTGGAGCGCGCGGGCGACCCGCATCACATCCTGCCGACTGGCGCTCTTGTCGCGCATGAAGCCGTCGACATCGACCCGGGTCGCATGGGGCAGGGTGCAGCCGCCGAGATAGCCCTCGAGCTGGTGCAGCTTGATCAGTTCGAGCAGCGGCGTGCGCAGCTTGACCGTGACCGAGGCGGTCCCGGCGAGCCGCGCCTTGGTGTCGCGCCAGCGCTGGTAAATTTCGATCCGGTGGAAGGGGCTCGACTGGAGGTCGGGCAGCCAGACGCGGGCATGGGCGTAGTTCTGGTAGCCGCCGCGGCGCGCCGTCTCATCGAGCGCGTCGTGGCGCTGACGGTTCTCTTCGCGCGCCAAGCGGTTGGCACGTTTCTTCAGGTCCGAAAGCTTGTGAAAGACATAGGTCGCCATCGTCGTTCTCCATCGATCTCTGAGGAAAACGTCGCCTGCTGCCGTTGTCCCGAGACCCACGAAAAACGGGGCGGGTTCTGATATCGGGGCAGCGCCACGAAGGCTTTGCTGGTGCAGGCGGCAGGCCACTGCGACTGGCCTTGGAGCCCATATTTCCATGGGTTCCGGGCGCTGTCAACGCTGTCGTGCCCGGCGGCAGGGTGAAACCGAACCGAAATTCTCGACGGCTTGACGGACGCCTCAGTTCCTCGGAGCATATAGCGAACATATAAGTCGTGAGTCCGATACCCGCCCAGCCCTAGTCCCATTCGCCCGCGCGCGCCGATCAGCTCGCCGCCCTGCGCTTGGCGCTTGCGCCGGCCGCATCGGAGCGAGTGTTGGTCTTGCCATTCGGGATCGATGCGCTCGATGCGCGGCTGGCCGATCACGGGCTCGATGGTGCGGGGCTCCACGAAATGGCGGGCGCTTCAGCGTTGCTCGGGGACGATGCGGCGGCGACTTTGTTTCTTGCCGACCCGATCCGAGCCGGCCGCGCGGCCGGACGCTGGCATCGAAGCCGCACCCGGCGCCCGCGGACCCGGACGAGATCCTGCCGGCATCTACATGAGGCCACCGGACGGCACCCCTGGGGGGGCCTGATCGTATGAGCGACGCCCCAGACGTGTCGGATGGCGCGCCGGCCTAGAGCCTGAAGGCGGGCGCTCCGCCACCAGCATAAAGACCATGCCCGAAGCGCAGCAGCAGGTCGAGCTTGTCGATATCGTGCAGGCTCGCGACATGATGGATGAAGGCGCGGTTGGCGCGGTCGGAGAGGGTGAGTGCGTCGCGGATCCGGTCGAGATTGGCGAGCGCATCGGCCGGCAGCTCGTCGCGAAACGCGATGATCGCCTCGCGCGGCTGTTCGGCGACGAAACTGTGCATCTTGCCGAGCAGGCCGGTGACGATATCGGCGATCTGGATGCCGGCCTCGGTTTTGGAGTCCGCGAAGCGGTAATTGGTGACCGGGACACCGTTCGCGCTTAGCGGCAACCGCTCGAACTGGGCGCGGATCACGGGCTCCATGTCGAGGATATGGTGGGCGTTGCGGAACAGCGCGATCCGCTGGGTATAGAAGGCGCTGAACTCCGCGATGAGAAGATGGGGGGCATTGTCCTCGACGAATTCGAGCCCTTCCAGCGAGCGCCCCATCTCGACGATGCCCTTCAGCATCATCCCCTCGAAATGCGGCAGGATATCGAGATGGTCGCGGACCAGCGCGCGCAGCTCGTTCAGGAAGGCGCGGTGCGTGCCCGGCGCGAGGCCGGGATAGTCATGGCGATAGAAGAGGTCGACGACCGCGGGGATGTTCTGGCTCAAGATGAGGTGGAGGTCGCTCTTGATACGGGAAGCGGCCATGAACAGCATCGGGTTGCCGCTCTCGGGCAGAATCGAATCGATGATGTCGACGATCGACCAGTAGAGCGGGTCGAGCTCGCTATAGTGCCAGACCAGGCCCTGATCGCGGACCCAGTCGAGGACGATGGCGAGCCGGGGCGAGGCGATCAGCCGGGTGAAGTCGCCCTTGGCGATATTATCGACCTTCAGCTCGGCGACCGCCGCCGGGGTCGCGAGCGCCTTGCGCAGTCTCGCCATGTCGAGCGGTCTGGGCGGACCGGCATGGCTGACGCCGCCGAGCACGAAGGTCTTGAGCGTGTCTACATTGAAGCCGCGCTCGTCGATGCGCAGCTTCCGGATATTGTTGGTCTCGTCATGATAGAAGGTGCGCACCTCGTCGAGCCCGGTCAGCTCGCCCATGGCGATCGCCATCGCGCGGATTTCCGCGATATCCTGCGTGACCGTCCCATCCTCAGCGGCCATGGTCGATCCTCTCGGCCGGGCGGCCGGGGCGGCGCCAGGTCGAGGCCAGGCCGCTCCCGCCCATCACAGGCCGGCAGCGTCCTTGATGATGGCGGCCGCCAGCGCGACACCGATCTTCTCGGCGGCGCCCAGCGACCATTTGCCGACCTTGGCGAGGCTCTTGAGCACGCCCGGCCCATCCTTGGCGGTCGCCGCCTCTTGCGCCTCAACGATCGCGGTGAGCTCGCCCATCTGTGCCGCAGAGCTTGCTTGGGGCGCCAGGTCGGCGCGGAGCGCAGCTAGCTGGTCCGCCAGGGCCGGCAGGTCGATATCCTTGGCGAGGTTCGCCCATTGCTGGGTGAAGTCCGAGGCCTGGGCATTGTTGCCCATCGCGCCGGCCTGGCCGTAATTATTGTAGGTGGACATGGTGATGGTCGCTCCTGGTCCGACATGTTGCACCAACTGGGTCTCGAAGGCCCGGGTCTTCTCCGCCGCGGTCATGACGGCGCGGGCGAGATTTGGGCTCGCGCCCGCCTTGCGCAGCGCATTATGTAGTTCGTCGATCTGGCCAGGCTGGTGGATCCGTTCGAAGATGGCGCCAAGCTGGGCATAGAGGTCGAGCCGGTCGGCGAGCAGCGGCGCCCGGTGACCTGTCAGCCGCTCCGCCGACAGTGCGATCCGGGCCTTCAACAGGCCGAGCCCATCATCATCGAGCGTGTCGAGCCGAGGTGAGAGAAGCAGGGCCAAGCAGCGCTCGAAGCAGAACAGCTCGAGATAGAGCCGGTTGACGATGATGCGGGCGGTCCGCAGCCGATCGCGCGGCCGGCCGTCCTCGGCCTCGAGCACGAAGACCGGGAGACCCAACGGGGGCGCGAATTGCCGCGACACCTCGCTGATCGCATAGCGGACGCCGTCGATCTCGCCGCCGTGGCGGTGGCCGCGTCCTTTGGGGTCGAAGGGCAATGGCGAACCCTGGAGGGTGATCAGCGGCTTGGCGGTGAAGAGCCCGCAGGTCCCGGCCGGGTTGCCCTTGGTGGCGCCGGTCCCGAACAGATCGGCGATCATCGGTCCCGCGTCGCGCAGCGCAGCGGTCGTGCCTCGCCCGGGTGAGCGCAGCCGGGCGGCGAGGATCTGCTCGAGGTCCCGTCCGAGCGGTGCGATACCCTCCTCGCGAAATTGCGGGATGACGACCCCGATCGAGAAATAGGCACCGCCTTCGCCATCGGCGTAGAGGCGCTTATATTTGGCGCGGAGCGGCACCCTTTCAGGCATCCAGTCCCCCGCTTCGACGACCAGCGAGCGCCGCACTTCGCAAATCTGGGTCTCGCCCGCCCAGCCCAGCACGCCGCCGAGCGGCCGCGGGACGATCGCGCCGAGATTGCGCTGGAAGGGCGCGCGCGACAGCCCGGGCGCCGGCCAGCTTGGCCGCCGGGTCAGCGACGTCCGCGCGGGCAGGAAATGGCGCTCGTCGAAGATCGGGATCGAAATGGTCGCGAACACGAAAAGCCTCATGCAAACAGGGACGGCGAATTACGATCGCCGTCCCTTGATTACTCCCGATCCGTCTTTAACCGGCCTCCCAGGGTATTAGCCTGGAGCCTGTCAAGGCGATCGATCAGTCCCTTGCGGTGCGTATCAGCTCGGTCATCTGCCTCGCTGATCGAGGATATTTGGTACACCCCCGTCGCGATCGCAAGGTCCTATCGGGAATTCATGCGCCGGCGGCCCGGAAGTCGGGCGGATCGCTGTCGAGCCGCCGTGCGATGAACCCGGCATAGGCCTCGATCCCGTCGAGAAGTGACAGCCGGGCCTCGGCGCGGCGGGTCAGCTCGGCGACGAGGCACATGGTGGCCATCATCTCCTTGCGGCTGAGATCGAGCATCTCATATTTCGGGAAGAGCGCGCCCTCGTCGAGCAGCGGCAGGAGATGCTCGAGGATGGCCCGGCCACGCGGCGTGTCGCGATCACGCGCGGCGAGCGCGGCGAAGGACGCGAAGATGTCGGCGAGCTGCAGGCCGGCATCCGCCTTCGACGAGCCGAACCGCAGTTCGCGATGGAGATGGAAGGTCAGCGGCTGCCGGCGCCCGCGAAACTCGAAATAGGCGGTTTCGGTGCGGCTCACAAAGCTGTTGAAGAAGTCGCTGAACGCCTCGAGCGGCCGCGATTCATCCATGACAACGTCGATCTCGCCGTAGCGTTCGCCGCTGGTGGTCAGCACCGACTGGGCCGAGCTCAGGCTGAGGTCGAGGACGAACTTGATCCGGCCCGTGTCGTCGGCGAGGTCGTCTAGCTCGGCCATCGCCTGCTCGCGATTGGCCTCGGCGAAGCGCAGGATCGGTTCGATGGCGAGATCGGACTGGTCCTGTGCCGTAGGATCGAAATAGAGCGCCGGCGCGCCACTTTGCCGCCGCATGATCGCCTCGAACCGCTCGGTAAGGCGCGCGGCGGTCTGATCGCCACGCTGGAGATAGGCGAACAGCACCATGGCGACATAGTCATGGACGCCCCGATCGTAAAAGAAGCGGCTGTTCTCGGCGAGCACCGGCTCATAGATATATTCGTAGAATTTGCAGCTGAGCGCGTAGAGCTTGTGGTTGAGCGCGATGGTGGTGCGGCCGCCCAGCAGGCTGGTCAGCCAGGCGATCAGCTTGGGTGCGCAGTCCCGTCGGTACAGGTCCTTGCCCTTGAGCTCTGCGGTGCCGATCGCGAAGCGCGACCGCAATTCGGCGACCAGCCCGTTCGCCTGAGAAGGCTCCACGGCGGTCGCCGCATAAGCGAAGAAGGGCTGATCGGGATTGAGCAGATTGTCGCCGGTGAAGCCGGCATCGTCGCAGTAGATCGTCGTCACCATGGGGCGGAGATAGGCATTGCTGTAACGAAAGGCTACGAGGACTGCATCCAGATCGGGGCGCATCCGAGCGGCACAGATGAGGGACGGGGAGAAGGCATGACGGATTCGATCTCGGCCGAGATCATCCTGCGCCCCTTGCGGGTCGGGTTCCTGGTCGACCCCGCCGACCGGGCGACGATCGGCGAGGTAATGCGGCTGGCGACCTGCATGTGGGGTGGCATGATGTTGCCGCTCATCCCCGTGATGAAGAGGCTGCCGCGCGCGTGGCGGCCCGACCATGGTCGCGCGCGGTCCTCTGCTGCGCTGACGCGGGGGATGCTCGACTTCTTCGAACCCGACATCTTCGTGTCGGCCGCGGCCGGCCAGTTCGAGGCGGCCGGCATCGCTGCACCGTCGACGCTGCACGAGCGAGAACGGATGGTCGGTCTTGGCAACATGATCCGCACAGAGGGTATCGCGCGACCGGTCCTCAACACCGGCATCGGGATGGATCATGTCTATGAGCATCTCTACAGCACCGAATATCGGTCTCAGCGCATCAACAGCCGGGACGTCCTGCACTTCGCCGGCGGGGACAGGATCGGCCAGGCCTTTGCGGAGACGGCTTATGGCGTGTTTCCCGAGGAAGGACCGCTCGGCGAGCTCGCCAATTATCATCGCGGGGCGCTCGGTGCGATCGACAGGGTGCCCGATTCGGCGGCTTGGTCGACCGTTGCCCAGGGGCATAGCGACGTCCCGCTCGACCATACGCTGCAGGGCAGTACGCTGCGCTATCGCTGGGACGCCTCGCCGGTCATCTTCGTCTTCGACCCGCTGAGCGGGCTCGGCGTCATCGATTTTTGGAACATGCGGCTGGTCGCCGATGTGCTGCCGGTCAACGTCCATTAGCTGGCGGCATCGCGCGAGGGCGTCGTCGATATCATCCATCGCAACCATAGGCCGCAGCCCGGCAGCCGCCATGGCATGATGACCCCGGCGATCCTGCAGGCCGGCCGGTCGCTCAACCGGGCCAAGGTGCTGGCCACCCTTGATCTCGCCAGCGCGGGCTTCGCCCCCGGCGCCGTCGTCGTTCGGCGGGACATGCCGGGGTTGGCGCCGCCGACCGATGAGCTGCCGACCGTCGAGATGCGCGCCGAGCTGGTCGTCGCCGAGCAGCATAGTGCGCTGACCGCGGCGGGGACGGGTCAGTTTATGCGCTATCCATCTTTGTCGCCGGCCTTCGACACCCAGCGCAATGCGTTGGGCCCGGATGGGTCAATGTCGTCCGGCCGAGCATCTATGCGCCCGACGGTGTCCTGGCGCGCGCCCTCCCGCCGGCCGCGGTCGACCGCATCCCCTAATATACCTGACGTGGCGGCATGCACGAGTTCCGGGCGCGCGAAGGCTTTGTCTGCCTGCAGAGCTTCGCCGGGCATCCAGGGCATCTGACCCTGCCCACCACCCAGGAGGCGGTGACCAGCTGGCTGGCGGCCAGGGCATTGTCGCCACGACATCGGATGCGGGGTGGGTGGCCGAGCAGCTGATCGCGTCGATCGGCGGACTGACGCGTATGGCGATCGTCGCGGATCCCGAGACGATCCAGTTCTTCGACGGGCTGGCCCGCCGGCGGCGCGTCCACGACGACGGCAGCAGCGAGGAATATTCCGACCGCACAGCGACGATCGCCAAGCTTGAGCAACTTCTCAAGGCGTTGAAGAAAAAGCGCTTCGGCGGACATCGCTCGATCGAGCAGTTCGTCAAGCCGGCATGCTCCGCCTCGGCATCGCCACCGCCTGTTCGCACTGCCTCAAGGAGAATTGGTACAGCCTCGACGACATCGGCGGTGCGGTGCGAGCGTTGCTTCAAACGCTTCGACTTCCCGCAGGGGCAGGTCCCGAAGCGCTGCAATTGGAAATATCGGGTGGTGGGGCCGTTCGCCACGCCGCATCATGCCCAGGGCGGCGATGCGGTCGGGCTGACCCGGCGCTTTCTCGAAGATGAGATGTCGACGCGCAGCGACTTCACCTTCACCACCGGGCTCGAACTTGCGACCTCAGGCGCTACGCTGGAGACCGACTTCTTCGCCTGGCACCGGATGGAGAGCCACGGACCGCAGCGGCGCGAACCCCTGTTGTTCGTCGGCGAGTGCAAAACCTTCAGCAGCCATGTGCTCAAACCGAAGGACATCGACCGGCTGATCTCGCTCGGGACCGCGCTGCCCGGCGCCTATCTCGTCGTCGCCAACCTAAAGGAGCGGCTGTCCGCTGAGGATGTGCGCGCCCTGCGCCGGCTGTGTCGTCGCTGGGGGTGGCAGCGCGGCCGGCGGGAGGGCCTGGCGTCGCGGGTGGTCGTGCTGACCGGGCATGAGCTGTTCGGCTTCGGCGGGGTCTCGCAAATCTGGGAGGAGGCAGGCGGGGCGCTGGCCGAGGTTGCCCGCCGTGTCGGCCATATCGCCAGTTTCGAGCGTCTCGCCGACGCCACCCAGCAAGCGCATCTCGGCTTCTCGGACGAGGAGATGATCGGCATGCGCTATGGTCGCGCGGCGCTGGCGGCATGGCAGACCCGACGGCCGATGCCCGCGTCCGGAGGGCCATCATGATCGTCAACCTGCCGACCGCGGAGGGGCTGAACATCACCGCGGTGAAACCCTATTTCCGGGCTTGGGACGAGCTCATCTCGCCCATGTCCGATTTCGATGGGCTCCATCCGGACTATAGCTTCGCCGAGACCGAGGGGGGAAGATCTATGGGCCGAGGAGCGGGCCGAGTATCTACGCGGCGCCCAGGAAGATCTCCACGCGATCCTGGCGGTCGTCCAGCGGTCGAACGAACTGGCGCTGAAGGCCAGGAACGCGGCGGTCAGCCCGTTCCTGCTAATCGATGGCGACATCCCGTTCAGCGTCCGCGCGCGGGACATCGATTTCGCGGCCTTGCGCACGCGCGATGCGGCCGAGCTGCCCGAGGCGGTCAACAGCCTGACCGCAACGATCCTGCCCGACCGTTATGTCCAGCGCTATGGCGCGCTCCGGGTCCGCCGCAACCGCTATGCCCATCTCGGCAACACCGATGTGGTTCTCTATCCCGTGCGGATCTGCGGCGATCTCATCAACCAATATATCGATCTGTGGCCAAACCGGCCCTGGTTGCGCGATCGGGTCGAGATGATCGCGCTCGGCCGGCGCGACTATTTCGACGACAAGCATTGGTCGTCGCGCCAGGAGGTCATGTTCGGCATGGGCTATGAATGGCCGTTCATTGCGCCCCGCGCTTTCCGGACCCTGTTCGGGGTGAAGAAGTCGGCGTTCCGCTTTGCCTGCCATGCGTGCCATGATGACTGGGCGGTCAGCCGCAACGGCCCCTTTCCGGGGACCGCGCCCACCAGCAGATCCATTGCGCGCTGTGCGGCCAGGATTTCGTCGCGCGCGGCCGAAATGCCGCGGCACCTTCGCGGCCCCGGCCGATGCGGCGATCGGCGCGAATGGCTGCTACAGCTGCGGTAAGGCGCTCGGTGATCGGCGAGGGGGCGAGGATTGAGCGAGATCGAGGCCTGGCTCAGGGACAAGGTCCTGGGGTTCGCGCAGCTGTCGCGGGCCGAACTCGACGCGATCAACGGCTTCGCCTTCCTCTGGGGCCTGTTCGAAGGCCGAGTCTTCCCGAACGGCGCGGGGGCCACGGCGATCTGCGATGCCGTCCAGCGCTGGCACGATGAAGGGCTTCTGAATGCGGCCGAGTTCGAGGAGGAGATCGGCTATTTCTGCGCGCGCTATTCGGAGAATGGCCAGCACAGCCCGCGCTTCAGCCGGCTCGAGCTGCGGCGCAACGACAAGCCAGAGCTGGTCGCGGCGGTGGTCGCCGGCGCTACGAACGACCCGGTCGAGCGGGTCTGCGCGATGCTGATCATCATCTATCGGTTTCGGAACAACCTTTTCCACGGCCTGAAGTGGCAATATCGTCTTGCGGGACAGCTCGACAATTTCCGAACGGCGAACGGAGTGCTGACCAAGTTGCTGCTTCGTCATGGCCGGCTGTCCGACGAGGCATGACGGGACGCGCGAGTATCCGCGAATAGCCACCATATGGTTTTTGGCAGGGGCATGTCGGCTTGGGCCTAGTAGGCTACCATTTCCGGACGGTCCGGATCCTCCCAATTACGGTCGCTCCCTCGCCGGCCGAAGCAGCATTAACGAACGGCAGCTTTCGGCGTCGTAGGCGGGCGGGCGGAACGACCAATTATAAGGCGCCTTTCTGACGATCCGCTTCGGAGCATTTCATCGGCGGCTTCTGTCAGGAGCAGACATTCGCGGTGGATGATCTGAACGACTGGCTCTGGTCGACAGGTGACGTCGGCTCGTGGGACTTTCTTGCCTGTCTTCTCGCGAGCGGCTCCGGCGCTTCATCGGCGTATGTGCCCTGTGCGCATACCCACTAAGCGCACCACCAAATGACCCGCGGGGCGCAATCCCGCTTGCGCCAATGCTGAAGCGTCCCGGGTTTTCTGGAGGCTATGCAGTTTGACTCATGCAGCCATATCGAGGGTTTCGATAGCGGCGTAGTAGTTTGCTTCAGCCTCGGCGGGTGGGATGTAGCCGAGCGGGCCGAAGAGGCGATGGTTATTATACCAATCGACCCAGCTGAGCGTTGCCATTTCCACCGCAGATGCGCTCGGCCAGGACCGCTGGCGCCAGATGACCTCGGCCTTGTAAAGGCCATTGATTGTCTCGGCCATGCTACGCATCAGTCGCTCGACCGTGCACTTGGCGACATGAAGGCCCTCGCGCCGCAACTGATGCCAGACCTTGCGCGAGCCGTAGAGTCCGAAGCTGGCCTCGTGAACGCGCCGGATCTGCTCGCACATGTCGTCATCCCGGCGCGCACGGGCGGAACGCTTCGCCGGATCGGCAAGGCGGGTCGCGTGTTCGTGATAGGAGGACGGGGCGATCGCCAGTTCGCGGCAGATCGGCTCGATACCCAGCTCCTCGCGATGGACGTCGATGAACGACATCATCATCTCTCGCGGCGGTCGAGCTCCGCCATCGCAAAATATGCCGACGCCTTGCGAAGGATCTCGTTGGCTCGACGGAGCTCCTTGACCTCGCGCTCCAGCAGCTTGAGCCGGGCCTTATCATCGACGCCCTGTGCCGCTGGTGCCGCCCGTCGGCCCGCCTCCGTGCGGCACCAGCGGCGCAGCGTCTCGGCCGTGCAGCCGATCTTCGAGGCAATCGAACTCATCGCCTCCCATTCCGAGCCGTAATCCGCACGGTGCTCGCCAACCATTCGAACCGCTCGATCACGGACCTCAGGCGAAAATCTGTTTCCCATCTTGCTCATACCGGATGCTCCTTCTCACAGTTCGGAGCCTCCGGAAAACCCGGGACGCTTCACAGTAAGCCCTCGACGTGGACGTCATACCACGACACCGACAGCTTTGTGGAATGGGGTGCGAGCGGCCATGGCCCACCTGCTGAGCTATATGACCGCTTCGCGCCAAATCTCTGGCATAGCGGCACATTCAACAGGCGCCTGAACGCGAACTTCAATCACGGCTCCACGACACGGTGGCGCCGCCGCGCGCTTCCCGCGCAATGCACGGTGACATGGGTCATCGAGCGTTCACCAAGGCAGGTTGAGCGGCCACTCGCGAAAAGGCAGGCTCAGCTGTGCGATCAGGCGAGTTCGGCTGTCCTGCCTGATCGTGCGATAGCGGCCTCCCGGACTTGTCCACTCCTGGCGCTCATTCTGCCGAGATCCAACGCACCAACACGCCGGCGGCTACTGCCAGCGACACACGAAGGGATCGATCCCGTACTTATGGTCTTCGATCTTAGCGATTGATTGGCGCTCGCCGCCTGGTCCGGTCGTTTGGACGATTGATACTGGACCGGCCTGCCGATCTGCCCAAGCCTGCGCTCGCAGAACAAGGAGAGACTGTCGATATGTCGCGCTGGTATTGCTGCTTGGTTGCTGCATTTGGGATGTGGCATGCTGCGCCGGCTGGAGCGCAATATGCGCCCGTAGACACGGCACCAATGGGACAGCTCGCCACCGGGGTGATGGCAAACAAGCTGTCTGGCGACATCGCCAGCAAGAAGTCACGCTCCACCTCGGTGTCGAGCCGCTGCCTCGCCGATTCGGGACCTGGGCCGGAACGGCGCGCGATGGAGGCGGAATATTCTAACGTGCTTCAGTCAGAAGGTCAGCAAAGGGCGGACGCGTGGCGGGCTGAACATGGGCGTCGTTACCGCGCCAAGCTTAAAGCCGAGGGCAAGTGCCGGTAAAGATTTATATCGGACGTTGTCATTCACACGCCCCGAGGATCTGAACGAATTGCCAGTTGCAGAGTACGAGGCTGCCACATCGGATAAGGATCGTCGAATAGCCCAATCGCGTCGGAAGCAGCCGCTTTACCAGTCCACTTAGCGCCGAACCTCGTCGGCGCGGACCGAAGACTGACGGCGCCTCGGAACTACCAGCAGCGTACGCTGCTCCGAGATCCTCCGGATCAGCTCGTCCCCTTTCAGACATTCGTTGACAACGCAGGGCAGGTTGCGGTGTGGGACGACCCCGTCGTTGATGCGCCGGGTGTAGAACGTTGGCGTCAATTCGCAGCGGATATCCAAGCGCTGGCACTTTGACGCTGGCGCTTCGTTGATGGCGCTCCACACATAGGAAAAATCATGAGCAGCGACCACGATATCTCCGTCTTGAACGGACTGACGACCACGACCCTCGACAGCATGAAGGGCTATGAGGACGCCGCCCGGGACGCAGAGAGCACCAAGTTCGCGTCCATGTTTGCCGATTTCGCCCGTGACCGTGCGCAGGTCGCAAGCGCCCTGCAGGCCGAGGTTACGCGCCTTGGTGGTGAGCCCGAGACCAGCAGCAGCCTCCTGGCAGCCGCGCATCGAACCCTTGTTGATCTGAAGCAGGCCTTCACGTCGAACGACGACAAGGAGATCATCACAGAGGTCGAGCGCGGCGAGGATCATATCAAGACGAAATTCGAGCGCGCGCTCGAAGATCGCGACCTGTCGCCGGAGGCAGATGCAGTGATTCAAGAAGCCTATGGCTCGGTGCGCCAGGGGCACGACCAGATGAGCGCGCTGAAGCACAGCCTCACTTGAAGCCGAGCCGGGACCGATACCGCAACGGCTCCGGGCCCGGCAGCAATTCAAGCGCGTTTCCTGGGGACCGGGGGGGGGCGATTGCGACTGACGATCCACCATCAAACGATCTATCGCTACGTGCGACCTGTGACGTTGCAGCCGCACACCCTGATCGTGACGCCTCGGGACGGTGGTGACTTGACCACGCTTTCGCGGTCGCTCGTTTGCGAGCCCGCGGCAGAGGTCGCCTGGACCCTGGACGTGTTTGGCAACCTCATCGCAACCGCGATCTTCCATGCACCGACCTTGATGCTGTCAATCTCCAGCAGGGCGACCATCGACCATCAGGCAGCGGAATGGCCAGTCGTCCCGATCAAGCCATCAGCCCATTCTTATCCCTTCACCTATTCGCTCGAAGACGTGATCGATCTTGGGGCGCTTGCGCAGCCCGATTGGCTCACGCCTGATGCCGAAAAAGTCGGCGCCTGGGCGCGCGGCTTCGTGATGGGTCTTCAGACCAACACTTTGTCGCTGCTCAAGGATCTGAACGCCGGGATGCTGAGCGCGATTACCTACCGGGTTCGCGACGAGGAGGGAACGCAGACGCCTGCGCAGACCCTCAATCTCACCAGCGGTTCATGTCGCGATATTGCCGGGTTGTTCATCGAGGCAGCACGCCATCTCGGCTTCGGCGCGCGCGCGGTGTCCGGCTACCTGTTCGACGAGGAGCAATCAGAAGATGATCCCGGCTCCACGCACGCTTGGGCGGAGATCTACCTACCGGGCGCCGGCTGGATCGCGTTCGATCCTACGCACGCTCGGGTTGGCGGTGCCCAGTTGATCCCGGTCGCCGTGGCCCGGCTCAACCGCCAAATCATGCCGGTTAGCGGCGGATATGTCGGAAACCTCGAGGATTTCGAGCAGATGGAGGTCTCTGTAGCCGTCAAGCGGGCGCCGGAGTGAGAAGGCAAGGATCCGATGTCCGAGTCCGCCCGCCGAAGACCTCCCCGCTTCACCGTGGTTGATGAAGCTCTGGTTCGCCCTCGATCTCTAAAATCTCCGAGGAATAGCGTTCCGCGAGTTTCCGAAGGGCCTCCGCCGTTTGCGCATCAACAATTGCAGCGGCGAGCCTGTGGCAGCGTGAGACCTGCGCCCTTAGATGATCGATCCGACTCATATGGGCGGGCATCGGTCGTCACGAGAAAGAACGCACCCAAATATGTTGGGCTTTGCGGTCGCGTATCGGCTCAGCCTGTATCCCGCCGACTGGCGACACGAAACGGAAGCGCGGGGTTGTCGAGGCAACGCGACTCAGGCCGACCGGATCTGATCCTTGTCCCGCCGTCTGAGGTGCTCAGCGGCTGTAAAAAGATCGATAGCGTCGCGAATTGAAGCCTGGTTCGGTTTGAATCCGTTATCGCGGCTATCGGCGAAATTGCCGAGAATATCTGCGGCCAAGCCGTCAAGGTAGTCGGCCAGATCGGTAAAATTGCGACCGCTCATTGCGCGTCTCCAACAAAGAATATGTAGTGGGGGCGCACTCCCCCCAGTCGATATTAGGTCGCGCGCTCGGTCGCCAGATTGGGAGGATATACGAGCGCTTTCACATCCCGATTCTTGTTGGCAGCCGGCGGATTGGACCGGCTCAATCTGCAAGTGACAGTTCGTGGGCGCCGGAGGCGATGCGCATGGTGCCGATACGAGATTCGTAGGCCTTAGCCATCGCGTTGTGAGATGCTCGGCTGCATGCGTCCGGCGCCGCCTGCGCCATCATCAGCGATACCTGCTGGCGGTGATATAGATAATTCAGATCGTCCATCAGACGCTCCCTCTTGGAGCGAGCAAGAGCAAAAACGATTCTCTCAACCGGACGCAGCTCGGGTTTGGCCGCCGGTAAGCGTTGTTAGCACAGGACGACCAAACTCCCGCACGAAAAAGTGGCGCGCCTTTGCAATCGGTTTGCAGAACGATGTCCGCTTCGCGCCAACTTCGGCCCAGCCGGCGCTGGACGCCAACGCCCGAAAACGGCCGGCCCGAATTTCTACTCAGACGGCTCGGGCCTGTTGGTTCATAGGCGTTGGCGGTGGTCACTCGGATGATTGCGCACCGCTGCGGATTCCTAGGTCGGAGTCCTTCTCTGCCAGAAGCTCGACCATAATGTAGAACGCTTGGCTTGTCAGCTGAACATGTACCTCGCCGTTAAGTTCTTCCGGTATATAGCCTTCAATTAACTTCTCCTGTCGAAGTGCGTGCAACCAGCGCCACAAAACGCTCTGAGGCCTTGCGACCGCCCGCTCTAACCATTTGAAGTCGCATATGCGACCTTCCACTTCTGCGGCATACGTCGCCAGCAGGATGGACAGAGGCTCGCCCGAGCCCATCTCGCGGCCGAGAAGTCGTCGGGCTTGTTCCTGTATCTGGAGGAAGCTTTTCGCCACAAGCCAACCAGACTCGCCATTATCGCGACTGATCTTCGGCGATCGAACTTCCACGGTCGCGATCAGCCGCGACGGGGAAAAACCTTCACGGAGGATGCTCACGTGGTTGGTCACCCAAACCACGCTGCCGTTATCTCGCTGATATCGCTTCGTTATCGAGAACGGCGCCCCACCGGCTCGGAGCAGATCAAGCCACCGCGTGTTGGTCGATCGATCATCGGCATGCGTCAGTTCAAGGACGTTCCGCCGCTTCAACACAGACGCGGTCAGGCCCAAAATACTCTCAAAATGTCCATCAACCTCAAGTATGTTCATCTCGAAGTCCGAGACACACAATCCGACGTTAAAGGACACGCATTCCTCGCAAGCGCTTCTGCCTACGTTGCCAATCTCGCAGATTTTTGATTCGGCGCAAGTGCTTCGAGATCGCCGAGAGCTTCGGCAACACCTCCGGGTCGTCCGCTTTGCGTGAATCTACGACAGGGCAGCGCATCTCCAGCGACGCGAAAGCGGACCTCGATCCCGGCTCGACAGCGCCTGCAGCGGCGCCGCATGCTTTCCCCGGATCAACTATTCGGATCATTGTCGCGGATTCGACCTTAGCGGCCGTGTTGCTTAGACTTACCGACTGACCGGTCTCGTCAGGAGACGACATTCGGCGTTGGCCAAAAGACGTTCAGGCTTGATCGTCAAGTAAACCGCAGCCGTCAGCTCCACGTCGCCGCGAAGGCTGGCGACGCGAGGAAACTCGCCGGTTGCGGCGAGACAGGCGGCGGGTCGCACACGCCTTCCTCGATATAGCGCATCGCGGCCATCAGCCCGTTACGTGAGAAAGGCTTGGGGATGACCCCGTGCGCGCCGGCGAAGTCCTCAGGAATTTTCGAGGGGTTGGCGGTCACGAACACGATGAAGGTGCCGTGCCAGCGCTGCTGGATGAGCTTCGACACATCGAGGCCGCTGGTGCCGCGCGCGAGCTGGATATCGACGAAGGCGAGATCGAACCGGCAATCGTCGGGCAGATCGGCGACATCGTGTAGCGAGGCCGCTTCAGCGACGACGCAATGCCCGGCATCCTCGATCATGCTCTCGAGGTCCATCGCGAGCAGGGCCTCATCCTCGACGATCAGGATGGAGAGCGGCGTGGAGGGACGGGTCATGCGCCCACCGTATCGAGCAGGATGTCGACCCGGGTGCCCTCGCCGCTGCTGGTCCAGGATACGGTCGCGCCTGCCTGTCTGGAGAGGCGGTTGATGAGCGTGGTGCCGAGACCGCCCTCGGGCGGCTTGTCACCGGCGAAGCCCGGCCCGTCATCGGCGATGGTCAGCCGCGCGGTCGTGCCGTCGCGGTGGGCCGCGACCCTCAGCGTGCCGCCGCGCCCATCGGAATAAGCATGCTTGATTGCATTGGTCAGCACTTCGTTGAGCACGAGCCCCAATGCCGATGCCATGCTAGCCGGAACTTCGATCCGCTCGACCGAGACGTCGGTCTCGATGTCGTTGCGCCCACTCGAGCCGACGACGTCGGCGACAAGGTTCTGGCAGAAGGCGCCAATGTCGAACCGCTGGACATCCTCGCTCTGGTAGAGCCGGCGATGGACGGTTGCGAGTGCGTCGACGCGCTCGAGCATCGCCTCGAGTTTTGCGGTCACGGCAGGGTCGGCGATGGTGCGCGCCTGCAAACGCAGCAGCGAGCCGATCATGGTGAGATTGTTTTTCACGCGGTGATCGACCTCGTGCAGCAGCAAGGTCTTCTCCTTGAGCGCGGCGGTCAGATCGGCTGTGCGCTTCTCGACCTCGCGCTCGACGATCGCCTTTTGCTCGGCGATCGCGCGCTGCGCCTCGATGCGGTCGGTGACATCGAGCTGCGAGGCGAAATAGAACTGAATGTCGCCGGCGGCGTTGCGGACCGGGCTCAGATAAAGCGCGTTCCAGAAGGTGCTGCCGTCCTTGCGATAGTTCAGAAGATCGACATCGATCGGCTTGCCAGCCACGATCGCCTCATGGATGCGCCGCACCGCGTCGCGATCGGTGTTGGGGCCTTGGAGGAACCGGCAGTTGCGCCCTACGATCTCGTCGCGGTCATAGCCGGTGAGCTTCTGGAACGCCTCGTTGCAGAAGACGATCGGATTGTCGGGCTTGGCGGGGTCGGTGATGACCATCGGCATGCGCGTAGCGCGCACGGCGGCGGCGAAGGGATCGCCGGGTCCGCTCTCATGGCTCACATCGTCAGTCAGGTGCCAATTGTCGCGCTGGTCCACTTACCCTCCTGTTCGCAGGAGCGTAGGCCCCGGCGTCCTCACCATAACCACGGTCGGCGGGAGGCGTTCCCAATCCGCGCCGAACCGCTCGCCTGCGGACCTGCCACGCGCTCAAGTGAGCTGCTCTCCCAGCCGGGCCTGACGGTGAGCGCGATCGAACACCGCCCGCCAAGTGTCGCCAGCGATCGCACGCCAGTCGCTTTCCGCGCCCGACGCGGTCACGCCTCCTATGATCTAGGCCGAGGCCGTGCAGCGCGTCGACGCGTTCAAGTCCTGGCTAGGGGTCTGGGCGACGATCATGTCCCGCTCGGCGCCGGCTATGCGGCCTCGCGACCCGACTTGCCCTTGTTCCTCACCACCGTCCATTGGGGTGCTTCGATCTTCTTCATCGCGACGACGCTAGCGCTGGTGGGTCTGGTGGTCGCGTTGCGCACCGCGCTGCTCCAAACCGAGGTCCTGCGGCGTAAGCGCAAGCAGGATTTTGTGGCGTCGGCCAAGCGCGAGGCCTTTCTCGCCGGCGTCCTCGCCAGTTCGACCGACTGCATTAAGGTGCTCGAGCTCGACGCACGGCTGACCGTCACGAGCGAGGGCGGCCAGCGCGTGATGGAGGTGAGTGACTTCAACGCCATCGCCGGCTGCCCCTGGCCCCACTTCTGGCAAGAGCAGGGTCATGTCGAGGCGCGCGCCGCCATCGAGGCGGCGAGACGAGGCGAAGCGCGCAGTTTCATCGGCAAGGTCGACGCCATGTCGGGCACGCCCAGATGGCGGCACGTCGCGGTAAGTCCGATTTTCGGGCCCGAACGCGAGCCCGACCCAATCCTCTCGGTTTCGCGCGACATCAGCGAGCTGCGCGCAAGCGAAGAGGAGCGCAACAATGCTTCCTTGCCAGCGAAGGACAGGACCGCGCATCGCACGTCGCGGAATCGGTGGGACGCGCGATCGCACAGGCGATCATGCCCTATCTTTTCCGACAAAAGCGCGCGCCGACAGCGGCAACGCATTGACCGATGACTGCCGCCCCACCGCTGCAGAAGTGCAGTCGGTGGCCGCGTTGAACTGCGCAGCCTTACGCGGAAGGGGACGCCGATCTCTAGTGGTCTGAGTTTGCGGACACGCGCCCCACCAGCGAGTGAAAAGATCGGACCCAGCTCTGGCGGTAGGCTGGCCCTGTCGCGTTCTTTTCTCATGGCGGCCGCTCGTGACCGGTGCCTCAGTTTCCCGGTCGATGTCTTCGACCGGCGCAGGTTCAGCGTCCGAGCGGCGAACTTGCATATGCCGCGAGAAGCGCCGCGGCATCGTCGTAGATCGCGATCGCCCCAGCGTTCCACAGCACGTCATCCCGGAATTTCCCTGAACGCACTGCGACGGCGGCGATACCGCATCCATTGGCGGCCTGCATGTCGTATGGTGTGTCGCCGACAACGATCGCAGCCTCGGCATCGATGCCCTGAAGCTTGCCAAGCGCGACTGCGAAAAGGTCCGGAGCCGGCTTGGTGTGCCTCACGTCGTCGCTGCTGGTTGTCGCTCCAACGAGCGCGCGCGCTTCGAGAAGATCGAGATAATGGTCAAGTTCGGCCTGCGAGGCCGAAGATGCCAGCACGACCTGTTGCCCGCGGTCGTGCGCGGCGGCAAGCAGCGCATGCGCAGACGGGAATGGCCTGGCCTTGCCGAGATATTTCGCTTTGAACGCGGCGCCGTGCGCCTCGGCAAGGCTATCCCGCGCAGCTGGATCGAGATCGGGCAGCAGCGCAGGCACCAGCATGTCAGCGCCTTTGCCGATCTGATCGTGGATGATTTCGCGACTAGCACTACTTTGGCAGGTTGAAGGAACCGGCTGGAATCGTCGTTGATTCTCGTGTGTCAGTGTAGGCTGACGGATCAACGGCGATGGCGGTGAACGAAGACTGGCGGAGCGATCTGGAGCGATGGCTTGAGCCGTTTCTGGCAGGGCTTTCGCATCCGGCGCGGCGGCGGATGGGCGTATTGTCAGTGTCGCCGGTGGATCCGCATCAACGCACAAGCGTCGCTGGCCTTTATGCAGCCGGCGACGTGGTGCTGGGGCTCGATCAACTAAGCCACGCCATGGGCGAAGGCGGTGTCGCCGCGACAACGATCCGCAACGATCTTGCCCAACGCTCACCCTTGTTACGATGACCAGGTCCACGCGTTGACGTAAATATACCGGAAAGGACGGCGCTATCGCAGCGTCACCGAAACCGGGCAGTGATCCGAATAATGCTTGCTGCCGGCGGGGTAGGGCGTCTCGCTGAATCCAGCCATCGCGGTGCCCGCCCGCCTGTCCAGCACGATATGGTCGATGAAGCTGTCATAGCGGGGATCGCAGCGGGGCGGGGTACCCGCGTCTGCGAGCCGCAGGTCGGCATTTGCCGGCTCGGCGTCGTCGATCTCGGTCCAGACGGTGTCGCCGGCAAGCGCCAGGCGGCGGTTCCAGTCGCCAAGCACTGCGAAGCGCGTCGGGCCGGCCGCTGCCGCGTCGATCCAGGCTTCGAGCACGGGGATCTGTTGCAACAGGACAGGGCAGGCACTGTCCTGCGTTCCCGAAAAGCAGCCCGACTTCAGGTGGACGCCGAGAAGCCGGAGCGGTGCATCGTCCCGCGGGCGGATCGTGACATCGACGCCGGAGCGAAGCTGCGGATTGCCCAGCATCAGGCCAGTGACGTCGGGATGACGTTCGAAGGCGATGCCCTTGCGGATCGCGAGGCCCACTGCCTGGCGGATGAAGGGCTGGTCGGGATGGCGGCCGCCGCAGGTGCCCGTGGGATCGCCGGCACGGGTCTCCATCACGATGGTGTAGCGCGCCGGATCGAAAACGCGCTGTGCTGCGCGTTCGGATTCGGCTTCCTGGAAGGCGATGACATCGGCGTCGAGACTGTCGGCGATCGCGCGCATGGCGCGATAGTCCGCAGCGTCACGGGGCTGGCAACCGGTACCGTCCTTCTCCGCTAGGAATTCGAGGTTCCAGCTCGCGATCCTGAGCGGCCGCTCGCTCGATACCGGGACGCCCGGCGGATTGCCTGGGGGGAGGCTGCAGGCGGGGATGGCGAACAGCAGGGCGAGGGCGGCAAGGCGGCGGATAATGTCGGCCTTTTGCCCCGCCTGTGGCGCGGCATCAATGTGACTTGGGCTCCGGCCAAACCCGTCCTCTTGTCGGTCTCCTGCGCATGTCACCCCGTGCGATGCGCGCGGTTCGCATGTCTTCGCGGCTCCGCGCCTGGCGGTATTGACTGGGCCGCGTCACGGCGAGCGGACGACCGTGGCCGATCGTTGCCGGATCAATCGGGCGGCAGAATCTCGATCTCCCGTCGGAAGCGTGCCGGCGTGCTGCCGAGGCGCTGGCGGAAGAGGTTGGTCAGATGCGCCGCCGAGGCAAAGCCGGTCCGGGCCGCGATCCATGCGACCGGCGCGTCGGTGCCGGTCAGCAGTGCGGCGGCGCGCGCGACCCGCCGCTGCATGACATATCGACCCGGCGTGACACCGGTCGAGCCGCGAAATGCGCGGAGGAAGGCGCTGGGGCCAAGGCCCGCTTCGCGGGCGAGGTCGGCGAGGGGGAGGGCGTCGGCGAGATGGTCCTCGATGTAGCTGCAGACCCGGCGCAGCGCCCTCGGGTGCAGCCAGGCATCGTCCCGCCGTGGGGTGACGCCGCCGAGCGCGATCGCCAGGCCTCGCTGGAGCGCGATGGCGAGGCGGTCGATCTCGACCTGCGGTGCAGCCTGCGCCGCGGCGCCGTCGATCGCACGCGCGAGTGCTGCGATCTTCGGTATGCGGCCGTTGTAGAGCGCCGACCAATCCGGAATGCGGTCGACCTGGCACGCCTCGGCGAGCCTGTCGGGATCGAGGCAGATATGCGCGCATTCGATCCAGCCGCGCCCGAGGATGCTCGATCGGTTGCGTCCAGCCGGGGTGAAGGAGATGATGTCGGGCGCGTCCGGCGCCCGGTCCCAGCTCGCGCGATCGATGCGGCCCGCGCTGTACGCAGTCGCGCCGTCGAGCGTGACATAAAGTTGGTGCTGGGCGCTGATCGACGAATAGCGCGTCCGATGCCCGATCAGGGTTCGCGAACGGTGGAAGGACAGGCCGGCCGCCGCCACATGGCGGTCGCGCGCGACATCGGAGACCGCCCCGAGTGCTGCCGTGCGCAAGGTCATGCGCGGCGCTGGTCGCGAAAAGGTGCCGAGCGATCCTGGTCCGCGATGCTGCGCCCGGCGGGCGGGGGCGGGGCGATTCCGGCGGCACGATACCCTACGCTGGGAAGCGGCCCTGCGGGCAATTGTGGCCGCCGCAGCGGATGCTTGACGATCATGACATCCTCATACGCTCAGTGTCTTGGCGATCGCTGGCGAGTCAAGCGCAAGTCGATCCGTCGTTCAGATCCATGGATATCTGGTGGATGTCATGACCGAAGAGGCCGGTTTCTGCCCAGCGGATGATCTTCCGCTGATTTCATGCAAGTCACGCGCTTGTCGCCGTCGATTGCATCGGGAAGGATCGCGCGATGACGAACGATGAATTCGAGATCTCGCGCCGTGGGCTGCTCGCCGGCGGTGCCGTGCTGCCGGTCGCTGCTGCTGCCGGCGCGGCGGACGCCGCGCAGCGCCCTGTGCCCGTGGCGTCCACCGCGCGCGCTGTGCGCTTACAGGTCAACGGCCGGCCGGTCGCGGCCACGGTCGAACCGCGGATCACCTTGCTCGACTATCTGCGCGACCGGATGCACCTTACCGGCACCAAGAAGGGCTGCAACGAGGGCGCGTGCGGCACCTGCACGGTGCTCATCGACGGCGCGCGCATGAATGCGTGCCTCACGCTCGCCATCCAATGTGAAGGGCGCGCGGTAACCACAATCGAGGGCATCGCCACGGAAGGGCGGCTCCACCCGGTGCAGCGGGCTTTCATCGAGCATGACGCCTTCCAGTGCGGCTATTGCACGCCCGGCCAGATCCTATCTGCCATCGCCTGCATCCGCGAGGGCCATGCCACCGATGCCGACAGCGTCCGCGAGTGGATGAGCGGCAACATCTGCCGCTGCGCTGCCTATCCGCAGATCACCGCGGCGGTACTCGGCGCCGCCGGCCACCCGGAGAGCTGATCCCATGCGCGACTTCGCCTATACGCTCGCGGCGCGGGCCCAGGATGCCTTCACCGCCGACGCCAAGAGTGTGATGCCGATCGCCGGCGGCACCGAATTGCTCAACTGGTTCCGGCTCGGCATCGCCGCGCCCGAGCGGGTCATCGACATCGGCCGGATCGAAGGCCTGGACCAGGTGGTGCGGACCGGCGACCGGCTCAGCATCGGTGCATTGGCGACGCTCAACGCGATCGGCGGCAATGCGCAGGTGGAGCGCGATGCGCGGGTGCTGGCGGAAGCTTGCCTCGCGGCCGCGTCGCCGCAGATCCGTAACCGCGCGACGATCGGCGGCAATGTCCTGCAGAAAACGCGTTGCGCCTATTTCCGGGCGGAGGCGCCGGTCCCCTGGCCGTGCAACAAGCGGGTCGCAGGCAGCGGCTGCGTCGCACGCCATGGCCTGAACGAGCGCCACGCAATCTTCGGTTGGACCGACGCCTGCGTTGCGGTGCAGCCGTCCGACCCGCTCGTGGCGCTCGCCGCGCTGGGCGCCGAGGTCGAGATTGCCGGGCCGGGCGGGCGACGCATGCTGCCGGTCGCGGACCTGCATCTGACCCAGGAGGACGCTGCGGCCGCCGGACGCAACGCAGCGCTGGCCGAGCACCGGCTCGCGCCCGGCGAACTGATCCTCGGCTATCATCTTGCGATCCGGCCCACCGCCCGCTCTGCCTATGTGAAGGTGCGCGAGCGTGCGAGCTACGAATATGCGCTGGTTTCGGCGGCGGCGGTGCTCGAGTTGCAGGGAGGCAGGATCGTCCGGGTGACGATCATGCTGGGCTCGGTCGCGCAAAAACCCTGGCGGCTGACCGCTGCCGAACGGTTGCTGGTGGGCCAGGCACCGACGCGCGATGCCGTGCTGCCGATCCTGCGGCGCAGTCTCTCCGAGGCGCGTCCGCTCGCGCATAACCGCTACAAGGTCGCGATGGCGGCGGGCGCCGCCGCCCGCGCGATCGTTCAGGCCGCCGAAGGACAACCGTCATGAGCGTCGGCAAACCGCGAACCCGCTACGAAAGCGCGGTGAAGGTGACGGGCGCCGCGCGCTATGCGGCCGACCATTTCCCGGCAGGCCTGCTCCATGGCGTGTTGGTCGGCTCGCCGGTCGCGGCGGGAGCGGTGACCGCGATCGACGCCGCGGCCGCGGCCGGGATCCCCGGCGTTGTGCGCATCCTTACCCACAGGGACATGCCAAAGCTTCCGAAGCCAGGGCGGCCGATCGCGATCACCCACATGCCGCTCCAGTCCGACGAGATCCAGTGGGAGGGGCAGGCGATCGCCATCGTCCTCGCGGAGACGATCGAGGCGGCGGAGGAGGGGGCGGCGCTCGTGCGGCCGCGCATCGCCCCGGCCAGGGCGATGATCCCGGGCGCCGGCAGGCTGGTCAAGCCGCCGGCCGGCGGGATGTTTCATGGAGACGCGCACAAGGGCGATGTGCCGGCCGCGCTCGCCCGCGCGGCGGTCACGGTGAAGGAGAGCTATTTCCAGCCGACGCGCAATCATAATCCGATGGAAACGTCTGCATGCGTCGCGCAGTGGCACGGCGATGCGCTGACGGTCTGGGATTCGACCCAGTTCACCCAGAATCCGCGCAACGGCCTTGCAGCCTTGTTCGGTATCCCGCCGGAGAGGGTTCATGTCATTGCACCGCACACCGGCGGCGGCTTCGGCTGCAAGGGCGCGGTCTATCCGCACGAGGTGCTTGCGGCGCAGGCTGCAAAGCTGGTCGGGCGCCCGGTGCGGATCCAGCTCAGTCGCGCGCAGATGTACTCGATGGCGGGCCATCAGCCGGAGTGCCGCCAGACGATCACGCTCGGCGCGGACAAGGTGGGGACGCTCGCCGCGGTCCGGCACGAGGCGATCAACACTACCTCGATCACCGACATGCAGTTCGAATCCCCGGGCATGGCATCGGCCACCTTCTATGCATCGCCCAATATCCAGCTCGACCAGTCCGTCGAGCGCATCAATCTCGTCCTGTCGACGCCGATGCGTTCTCCCGTCGAGGGACCGGGCAGCTGGGCGCTTGAAAGCGCGATGGACGAACTCGCCCGCAAGCTTGGCATCGATCCGCTCGACCTGCGCTTGCGGAATTTCGCCGAGCGCGAGCCGCTGGAGGGCAAACCCTGGTCCTCCAACCGCCTGTGCGAAGCCTATCAGGAGGCCGCGCGCGTCTATGGCTGGCGCAAGCGCGGGCAGCGACCGCGACAGGATGGCGTCTGGTCGATCGGGCATGGCATGTCGACCGCCGGGACGTTCGTCGCCCGCTTCCCCTCGCAGGCGCGGGTGCGTGTCCGTAGGGGTGGACGGGTGATCGTCGAGAGCAGCTCCAACGACATCGGCACCGGCAACCAGACCGCGGTTCAGCTGATCGTCGCCGATGCGCTGGGCACCGGGCCGGAGCATGTCGAGATTCGCTGGGGCGATTCCCGCCTCGCGCCGGCGGGGCCAGTCTATGGCAGCTCACACACGATCGGCATGGGCAGCGCCGCAGCGAATGCGGCGAGGGCCGTGCGTGCGAAGCTTGTGCTCAAGGGCGCGCCAGCGGACGGGCCGCTCGACCTCGATGCGCTGATGGCGCAGGCCGACCTGGAAGAGGTGGCGGCGGACGGGAGCTTCGCGCTTCCCGGAGGCGCGCCCGCAAGCATGAACGGCTCCGGCACCGACTATGCGATGGGCACGTGGGGCGCCAATTTCGTGGAGGTCGGCGTCGATCGCGATCTCGGTCTCATCCGCCTGCGCCGCATTGTCGCCCGCTATTCCGCCGGCCGCATCATCAATCCGCTCACCGCCCGCAGCCAGATGATCGGGTCGATCATCTGGGAATGGGGCAAGGCCACGATGGAAGCGTCGATCATTGAGCCGAGCCATGCACGCTTCCTCGCGAAGAACCTCTCGAACGTGGCGGTGCCGGTCAACGCCGACATTCCTGCCGACGCGATCGACGTCGGCTTCGTCGAGGAATATGATCCGCATGCCAGTTCGATCGGCGCGCGGGGCATCGGCGAGCTCGGCGGCACCGGCGTCGCAGCCGCCATCGCCAATGCCGTCTTTGATGCCGTCGGCGTGCGCGTCCGCGAGGTCCCGATCCTGCCCCATCATATTCTCGACGGCATCGCCGGAGGCGACGATGGCTCGGGAACGGCCATTTAACGGGTCGACAGGGTCGCTGTGGCGCCACCGGTCAGCCGTGCCGCTTCTCGAAGCCGGACACGGACCTGGCGGCCAGTGTCGATGGCGGCTGAGTCCTGGCAGCCTAGCCCGAAAGGCCTAAGGTCAGGCTGCGTTGACGTTTCAACGCCAACGCCTTCGGGAAGCTGTCCATGCACACGCCAGTTCGGCGCTTGTCTCCGCCGACGTGCGCGGCCGGCGAAGATCGTGATATGCGCCCTGGCTGGAAGGGGAAAAACCCAATCGTTTCGTAACCGATCTGGAAGGCGGCGCGCCTTGATGGATTTTGAGCAAGGTCATCGATCGGCACGGAGTTATCTCCACACTGGCGCTTTCGCGTTCTATTCGACTCCGGGTCGGAAGCCGAACGTCCGGTCAAGCCGCTTCTTGAGATAGGCCTGCAAGGAGGTCGCGGCCAGTCCGACGGTCTGACCGCCGCTGCGTAAGGCGACGGATCCATCTTCGGTGGCACCGGCGCGATACGACGCCGAGTGGTCCCAGATTATCCAGACCGGAGAGATCCGCTGTGTGAGGGCCGCCAGCCAGATCATAAACGCGTGCACTTGGAGATTGATATTCACAGAACGCTTCCGATGGTGATTAAAATCCACAGCCCGTGATCCATTTTCGCAATTGATCTGGACCGCGGTGAGCGGTGTTCATGGGCACGTTTATGGTGAGTGGCCTTCATAAACGGTGATGGATTCTCGCGGACGGTGCTTGCCCGAGCGCGCGTTTTCGCAGGGCTACGCAGCGCTCATCGCCCGCTATGATCTGTCGCTTCCTCAGCCGTCGCACCTTGCTGCCATCGCCGAGCGCCATCATCCCGCCTCGACCGACGACTGGACGCTCCTGACGCCGAGACACCATCCCGAAGCGAAGCTCGCCGGCCAGCTGATGTTCGCCCTCAAATGAGAGGGTGTCGACCTCAGGGTCCTTGCGCGTCTCTTTGCCACCATTGGCGCGCAACCCATCCATGACTTCATCATCGCGACGCCAACGGGCGCGTTCGCCCGCCGAATTTGGTTCCTGTACGAATGGATCACCGGCGAGGCGCTCGATCTTCCCGACCCTGGCAAAATCAAAACCGTGCCGATTATCGACGACAAGCTGCAGTTTGCGTTGGCGAAAGGCCGAGTGTCCTCGCGCCACAAGGTCATCGACAACCTCCCTGGGACGCCTGCTTTCTGCCCGATGGTCCGGCGCACCCATGCCCTCGAAGCCGTCGCCGCCAAGGAGCTCGGCCAGCGCGCCCGCGCGGAGATTGGCAGGGTCCGTAGCGACCTCGTCGCCCGGGCTGCCGCCTTTCTCCTTCACAATAACTCCAAATCATCCTTCGCCATTGAAGGCGAACGCCCCTCCGGAACACGCGCGGCCCGCTGGGGGCGGGCAATCGCGCAGGCAGGGACGCGTCCGCTCACGATCGCAGAGTTCGAACGCCTTCAGCGCGTCGTCATCGGCGAGGACACCCGCTTTGTCCGGCTCGGCCTGCGAACCGAGGGCGGCTTCGTCGGCGTCCATGATCGCGAGACCGGGGAACCGCTGCCCGATCACATCAGCGCTCGCCATGAAGACATCGCGGCCTGCTGACGTGTCTTGTCGCTTATGCCGAACGGGACCTTGGATGGCGGTCTTGATGCTGTCGTTGCCGCGGCCGCCATGGCCTTTGGTTTCGTCTACATCCACCCTTCCGTGGACGGGAACGGCCGCATCCATCCCACCACGCACTGGCCTCGGCTCACTACAATCCGGCCGGACCCGTGTTTCCGCTCAGCGCCGCGATCCTGCGTCAGCTCGACGGCTGTCGCTCCGTTCTCGAGACCTATTCGCGCCCCCCTACTTCCTGAGATCGAATGGCAGCAAACCAAGGAAGGCACTGTCGAGGTGCTTAACCAGACGATCGACTTCTACCGCTTTTTCGACGCCACCGCGCATGCCGAGTTTCTCTATGCGTGCGTGGAACAGACCATCGTGGAAGACCTCCCGCGCAAGGTCCGCTTTCTCGAAGCGTTCGACCAGTTCAGCGATGCCGTGCAGGAGATCGTCGATATGCCAGCGGCCCATATCGAGCTGTTGCAGAAGGTTCTCGAGCAGAATCCCGGCCGCTTCTCCCTGCGGGCGCGGATCCCAGAGTTCGGTGCGCTGACCGACGAGGAATCCAGCCGGATCGAGCAACTTTACGCAGATGCCTTCGAGAGGTCGAATGACGGTCGCGCGCGTCGACCAACGTCGCCTGGCGATCGAGATCATTGAACGACTCCGGGATCTCCGGGGTGCTTGGCTCCCGAGCTTTCCGACCTGTCTACCGCCGACGACCGCGCCCTGGTGACCGAAAACGACGGCGATCGCAACGTCGGCTGTCGGCATGTTCCTATATGCCGAAGGCTGCTTTTTGGCCTGAGCAGACACCTAAAAACTGCCAACGGAACGGCGTGAGTCGGTCGCCGACGGTCGCTGGGAAGTACGCAAGGCGCAAACTGCATTCATGATTGACCGGGCGGCAGGTTCTCGCAAAATCGAATGATGTCGTCACCGAAGACTCTGAATGCGACGAACCTCTCGGCACTGGGAGCTGCCAGGCTGGCTGAGTTGCTTCTGGAACTGGCGCAAGGCGATGCCGCCATGAAGCGGCGCCTCCGGCTCGAACTGGCGAGCGAGGCGGGCGGCACCGATGTCGCCGCGGAAATCCGCAAGCGCCTTGTCTCGATCGCCCGGTCGAGGTCCTTCCTGGATTGGAACAAGGTTCGTCCGTTGGCGCAGGATCTCGATACGCAGCGATCGGCGATCATGACCCATGTCGCGCCAACGTATCCGTCCGAGGCGTTTGAACTCCTCTGGCGCCTGCTCGACATGGCGCCGGCCATCTACGAACGATGCGACGACAGCAGCGGAGCGCTCGGCAGTGTTTTCAGTCAAGCCCTGGAGGATATCGGGGAAGTCGCCGCACAGGCCCGGCCCGACCCCGTTCGTCTCGCGGACCGCATTTACGAAGCGCTCTGCGCCAACGAGTATGGACAGTTCGATGGTTTGATCCCGCTGATGGCGAAGGCCCTCGGAACGAACGGCCTGACCATGCTGAAGGCGAAATTCGGTAAGCTTTCGGCTGGAAAGCCAGCTTCCGCTGATAGCGACAGTCGCAAGGTCGTTGCCATCGGTACGCGAGGCGCGATCTTCGAGGACGACTATGCTGCGCGGCATCAGGCTCGCCTTGTCCAGAACGCGCTTGCCGACATTGCCGACGCCATGGGAGATGTCGATGGCTATGCCGCTCTCCACTCGGAGGCGGAGCAGGCCAATCCAGCGATCGCGGCGAGAATTGCCGAACGGCTTCTGACCTCCGGCCGACCTCAGGATGCACTGGAAGCGTTGACGCGTGCCGAGGTTGGAATGGGTGCGGGTGGTCACTGGCCCGACTGGCAGCGAGTGCGGATCGATGCGCTGGATGCCTCAGGCAGGATCGGCGATGCGCAGCAGGAACGGTGGCAGGCGTTTAAGCGGAACCTCAACAAGGAGTATCTGAAAGCCTTCATCAAGCGGCTGCCCGACTTCGATGACATCGAGGCGGAGTCGCAAGCCCTCGCCTATGCATACCGGTTTCCTGATTTCCATCAGGCGCTGTCGTTTCTGGTAGAATGGCCCGCGATCGACGATGCGGCCCGGATGATCCTCGCTCGCCACGCCGAACTGAACGGCGACCATTATTGGCTCCTGGGCCCCGCCGCGGAGGCGATGGAACAACACCATCCCCTGGCCGCGACGCTGCTTCTGCGTGCAATGATCGATTTCTCGCTCGATAAGGCCCGATACAAGCGATATCCCCATGCCGCCCGCCATTTGCAGACGTGCTCCCATCTCGACAGCAAGATCAATGACTATGCCGAGCACGCCGATCATCAAACCTATATGGTCGGCCTCAAGGCGCGCCACGGACGGAAGAGCGGCTTCTGGAATGCATAGTGACCTATTGGATCACCGCGTAATTAATTCAGCCACCCTCCTGCATGGCACGAAGTCGCGCAGGTGCTTCGATGCAGGAGGGTGACCGATGTCGATCAATGCAGGCTTGGATGGGAAGCAAGAAGCCCACCCTGCCGACTAAGGTCTGCACGGCCTGCGCGCGGGACGTATCGCGCCTGACCATCAAGACGCTCGGCGAGATTGCCGACGAGTTCCAGGCCAGCAAGACGGCGACCCTCATAAAGATCGTCGCCACCGACCGCTTCCCCGTCCTCATGGTCTGCACCACGCGCGCCGGCAGGAAATGGTTTCGTGGCTCCCCCTCGGACCCTGGCAGGTGGTACCCCCGCAACGACGTCTCCTCCGACAGCCTCGCCTTCGACATGCTATACGGCAACAAGCCGGAATCGAGCGTCCCCCGCCCGGTCAAGGCCAGCGCCTGGTTCGACCGCGACGCGGGCGGCTTCACGATCCTCGAGCAGAGCTTCAAGGTGGCCGACGCCGAGGTTACGAGCATCCTCACGCTCACCGACAAGAAGACGCTGGCAGACTGAGCACCCGCAAGTCATCCCGTTAATCACCAATCACACCGGTCGTCGCCAGATGAATCAACGTCAGGTTTCGGGAGCGACGCCGGGGCTCTTTATCGACCAATGTGAGGCGCGTTGCCGATAGTCTGATTCGTTCAGTCCGCGCGGCAGCTTTTGTCGAAACTGGACGTTCGTTGGCGAGGGCCTGACCGACCGACTCTGGTCGCGAGCGGCCGGAGGAAATGGTGACGATTGACGTCCGCTTCGCGCCAAATCTCGTCGCCGCGGTCGGCAAGGGCGAGGCTTGAAACCGGACGGTGCCTGGCGGTCACCAGCAGCGCGCACTTCTCCCAGGGGCGGCACCGTGAGCTGCCGAACCGATTCGTCCCGTTGGGGTCGTCCGCACAGTCGGCTCCCGGCGCGCGGATCGGCGAAATGTGGTGGGAAGCGGTCGTTTAGCTTATTCAATGGCGCCTTCAGAGGCCGCGTCAGCGTGGAAGATCTCACCTAAATCTCCCCCTTCGACTTCACCTTCAGACGCCCAGGCCCGGCTTAAGACGCTCTCGAAGGCAGAATTATGAGACGTTCCACGCCAGACGACCCCTAATGTGCCTTTGTAGTCGGAAATCTGCACCATCGCGTTGATCATTGCCGTCGCCTCTTCCAAGCCAAGCTCATTGGCGGCAATATACTTCGCAACTCCAACAACACGCGCAAGTCGAAGAAACCGCCACGGTTCAGGGCGATAGGCCACTAAATCAGGCATGCTCCCTTCGCCCCCCTCCTGCTTGACGACTCCGCCCAGTCCATCCGGATCTGCCTCGATCGGAATATGATCTCTTCCCATTGGGTCAGAGCAACAACAGGACCTGTGACTTGTCAACGTCCGCCATTGGGCGTCAGCTGCCATGATCCAATTTCCATGCGTCATGTCCTGTGTGGATGGCTCCCGCGTTGCAAGTGGCGATTTGAGGTTTAGCGGCTGGTCGGGTGCAGTCTTGTGTCCGGCCTTTTGGTGCGGTCGTCTCCTTGACCGCTGGCCCTGATGGTATCCGCGAGCTGGGTGCCACTCTGCTTAGCAGGCTATGATGCCTCGGACATGAGGCGGCGTGTCCCGGCTCCCGGTCTGACCGGTGCGCCATCACATCTCTTCGTCCTCACAACCTCGTTGAGCTGGTCTCCTCGTTAGCGGTTCATGCAGCAGCTACTGCTGGCTTCTGATACGTGCCGCCACGCGTCATGATCGCCCATGCCACGCGTGCGGTCCGGTTGGCGGCGGCGACAGTGACCACTCGTGCTGGCCGGCGCTGCAGCATGGCAGGGATGCGAGGATCGACTGACGCAGGGGCCGTCCTCGCGCGTCTGATCAGCGATGTCATGCCGACGACCAGCAGCCGGCGCAGGTAGCGATCACCCATGCGCGAGATCCGCCCCATCCGCTCCTTGCCGCCACTCGAATTCTGCAGCGGCGTCAACCCGAGCGACGCTGCAAACTGACGGCCGGATCGGAAACGCTCGGGCTCCGTCACGGAGGCGGCGAGCGCAGTCGCCGAGATGATGCCGACGCCGGGGATTGTTGCCAGCCGCTGAGACACCTCATTCGATCGATGCCAGGCGAGCAGCTCCTTCTCAAGCGCCGCGAGCTGCAGCTGCAGGCTGCCGATCTGCTGCGCCAGGCTGGTGACCACCCGCTGGGCGAGCGCCGGGACGTCGGGCGCGCGGCCGTTGACCAGCCGCTTCGCCAGCTCGAGCGCATGGTGCAGCCCCCGCGCGATCTCGACACCAAATTCGGCGAGCAGACCTCGGATCATGTTGACGAGCTGCGTGCGCTGCTTGACCAGCAGATCGCGGGTCCGGTGCAGCGCCAGCGCCGCCTGCTGATCAGGCGACTTTACCGGCACAAACCGCATCGTCGGCCGCGTCACTGCCTCGCAGATCGCCTCCGCATCGTTGGCGTCAGTCTTACCGCGCTTCACATACGGCTTCACATATGCCGGTGACATCAGGCGCACGTCATGACCGAGCCTGGTCAACTCGCGCGCCCAATGATGCGACGTGCCGCATGCCTCGATCCCGACCCGGCACGGCGGCAGCTTCGTGAAAAACGGCACCATTTGCGAACGCCGGAGCGCTTTGCGGACGACTGTCTCGCCAGCGGTGTTGATCGCGTGAACCTGAAAGATGCTTTTGGCCAGATCGAGGCCGATCGTGCTAATCTCCATTGCGGATGGCTCCTCTCGTGAGTGGACGCTTCGACAGCAACCACACTTTGGCACTCAGATGCCGGGAGCGGGAGCCATCCACCCCATCTGCTTTGCGCCACCTCCGGACGGCTGTATTCCTGAAACCAGCGCCTAAGATCGGTCACCGCCCTGGCCCACCGGTTCAACTGAGGGTTGCCGTAACCGGTCCCCGGGTCGCTGCGGCATGACGCATATCCGTGCCAGCTCTATGTCGCGCGCCCAGTATGGAGCGTCTGGATGGAACTGCCAATCGACGCGGCGCCGCTCCGCGGAGGACGTCGGTGCGCTGATGAAGAGCGTGGTTCGTGCCCCGTCTCTGGGGCGAGACATCTATGCACATCTCTGGCCTCCCCACGATGCCGGACAGCGCTCGCTTCTTTAGCCTGATCGGCGGCGGTCTTACCGTATTCCGCCAACATCTATCCGACTGGCCAGCCCGATGTGAATGCGCTTCAGGCGGCTGGTCGGCACAGCCTGTTCATCGCGGCCATTTTCGTTGGCGTTCACTTCACCGCGGCGACGCCCTGCACGTTTGAGGAGATTTCAGCGCCAGTGCGATCGCGCCGGCACTGTCGGCCGGGCAGCCACAACTGCATCCGGTCGAGGCATGCCAGACTCCTGCCGCCGTTCGGCCGATCGAGGATCCGCTCTAGTTCAATGGCGACCTCAGGGCGATAAATCCCCGCCAGGGAATGGGCGGCCAGCGCAGGGTTCCCCAATTGCGCCCGGCCAGACACCGGAGTGATAGCCGCGCTGTTCGATCAGCCTGATCACCTTGCCAATGGCGAATTGGCATAATCCGCCAACAGGGTGGCGGCATCATCGTAGATTGCAATTGCACCTGCGCTGAGCAGTGTCACATCGGAAAACCTGCCTGATCGCACCGCGACGGTCCGGATTCCGCATTTTGCGGCGGCTTCGATATCATAAGGTGTATCGCCAATCACCAGCGCCTCCTCCGGCGAAAGCGGTTCGACCTTTGCCAACGCCATGGCGAATATGTCGGGCGCCGGCTTGGTATGTTCGACGTCCTCCGCACTCGTCATCCCGCAGACGAGATCCCGCGCATCGAGCAGTTCGACATAATGGTCGAGGTCGGACTTTGATGCGGACGTCGCGAAGACGACTTTCTGACCGTTGCGATATGCCTGCGCCAGAAGGTCGTGAGCGCCCGGAAACGGGCGCACCTTATCCCGAAAGCGGTCCTTGAATATGCGGCCTTGGGCCTCACCCAGCCCCTTCTGTCCCGCTTCATCGAGCGCAGGCAGCAGGGTCGGCACCAGCATATCCGCGCCCTTGCCGATCTGGTCATGAATGACCCGGCGATCGAGGCTGACGCCGATTCCGGCGAAAGCCTCGTGCCAGGCGGAAACGTGCATGTCGTTGCTGTCGACCAGAGTGCCATCGAGATCGAACAAAACCGCCTTGATGATCATGGTTGCCGCCTTAGCTCGGGGATGGGGAAAAGCCGCAATTCGACGTAGTCTCTCGATTACGCCAGCCTTTGCCCGATGATTGAAGTCAATTTCGGCCAGCGTCGCATCTCGCGGTGATCGGGGGCGAATGCGCTTGCGATCCGCGGGCGTTATGCAGGTGGGTTTGCGCACTTTACTTGGCCACTTTAGCAAGTCGTGCGACCTGTTCAAGCTAATCGGCGAAAACGCCGCTACTGGCGCCCGGGACGAAATCGCTGATCGACATATCCGCTTCTACGTCGGTGTGGACTGAGAAGAGTTGTTGTTATTCATCTTTCGCTCCTTCGATTGTCCAGGCGGCACCCATCGGGGCAGCGGACCGCCTCGCAATCGCGTCACGGGAGCATCGCGCCTAGCGGGAAATGTGTCTCGCGATACCCTTCGCCGTACTTTATCCGCAAGATGCCCCGCGGCTGCTCGGTTGTCGCAGCCAATCGCGAAAATCATGATCTGCGCAGGTCGCGCAGCTCAGCAGCATCGGAACACCCGTTCCGCCCGGCTGGACGACCGCCCGATCGGTGACTCTACGGGGAAATCCGTGCTGACCCGTCATTTTCCGCGGATCGTGTCGGCCCGTCGATCAAGATCGCCGGCATCCTGCTTGGCAGTGCCGCGGATCGCTGCCGCCTCCCGTTCAAGTGCATCGGCACGCTGATCCGCAATGCTTCTCACCTCGTCGGCACGATCTTCAGCCGCATCAGCTCGCGCTTCGACGGCTCTGCCGCGGTCTCGTTCTGCCCGGTCGCGAGCCTCGCCGATGCGCTCGCCCGGCCCGTCGGACAAGACCCCAGCCTTGATGCCAGCCGCTGCATTTGCGGATTTTCCCGCCTTCTCGGCCGGTCCATCGCATCCTGCCAGCAGCGCAATCGATGCGACCGCGGCGACCGCGGCGATCGCCACTTTCCGCTGATCTGCTGAGACAGATTTCATATACTTCATCCCATTACAAATAAAAATGTTTCTAATTTGTCGAATATCGGCATTGATCTTCTATCGCGTGAATTAATAATAACGCACCTCTGCAATATTGGGTCCTGTGACCCGCCAATATCGAGCAATATTTTGCAAGGAGAATATGCACGGTTCGGCGATCACGCCGATCCGCCGCCACCCTACGGTCCGGCTCCGGCCGCTGTCAGACACCTCGAGCGGGGGACGGATCGCGGCGCCAGGGTGGATACGGGAATGGATCGAGTGCGGCGGCCCTGCCGCCGCCGGTCCCCGAGATCATCTCCCGCTCAATCCGCGCTGGCACCGCAACTGCTCGGTGCGCAGGTCGGTCGCCGCGACCGCGGCTGGGAAAGGACCAGTGAACATGCTCCGACCTGGAGAGAGCTCGCCGACGCGAGGCCGCGTTGCCGTCGGGACCCATGATCGCGGTCGAAGCACTCGGCCCCGTCCGGTCGAATCCGGCGCGCAGTCCTCGGTGCTCGGCGGCGCCGTCCACCACACTTTCGCCCCTTCGCAAGGCTCGTGTCATCGGCTCCGCGGATGGTTTGGAAGCAACGCCGTTGCGACTTGATCTGCCCTGCGGGGGATTGGCAGAGAGGTGACCCTGCGCGCCCCTACTGCATCCACGCGCTCATGGCGATCATTGAGCTGGATGTGCCGAAACGGCTCATACCCCGCGCGGGCCGCTCAGCTTCAGCCCGCATGAATGCTTCCAGGCAAGGTGGATTTCCTTGCAACCTCGGGCCGTTATCGCCGCTTGGGTGCGATTGCTCACCTGCAGCTTTCGCAGCACGGCCCTGACTGCCAGCTTTACAGTCAGTTCGCTCAGGCACAGTTCGTGCGCGATCGTCTTGTTTGACATGCCCTGTACGAGCCCGGCGAGAACGGCCTGCCCACGTGTGTCGAGCGCGCTCGGATCCCAGAGCTCCGGTGCCGCTGTCCTTTCCAGGCGCGGTAGGCCCGAGAGCGTGTCCAAAAATGCGGATGGCATCACCTTTTCGTCGAGCCGCACCAGAGCCAGCTTGATCAGGAAGGATTTATATGAATCGCCACCGCACAAATAGCCCCGTCCCCCCGCTGCGAAAACTCGGAACATCCTTTCAATATCGAGTTCATCTGCGATGACGACGAACCGCGGCATTTCGAGAACGGGATTGGCATCGCGGATGGAGTCGAAGCCCCCGGCATCGAATGTCCCGCTATCGAGAATGACAAGATGCTCCCTTGTCCACGAAAATTTGCCGAAATCGGCCATTTCAGCACCGGCAAGGACCCCCGCGTAGCCATCGTCTCGCAAGATCCGGTGCAGCCCTTCGCGCATCAGCGCGTTGCGCATAATCAGGATCGCGGCACCTCGGTCGCCTGCCACCGGTCCGGTCCGTACCGGCGCATCATCCATCGCCGCGCCCCTCATAAATTGGCCCGACCCGCCCGCGATGTCGTTACCGCGTCGAATCGAGCCTACGTTAGAGGCGGTTGCGATTATCGCAGTGGAACATAAATCAACTTAAATGAGAAATCTCGTCACGCCATAGCAGTTCGGGATCAATTCACAGATCGTTCTACGTCTTTTCCCCGCATTGGACCGAGCAAATATCGCCATCGTCGTGAATTCAGAACGCATTCTACGCGTCAGTTCCCCTCACACGTCATGGCTGAGGCTGAGCGCGATATTCTGCAGCGCAGTCTGAACGCCTTTGAATTTGGACGCATCCTCAGCCACATCGGCAATATCGGTACAGACATCGATGGCTACCGTGACGATTTCGAGAGCGTCCTCAGCGCTGATCACCGAACGCGCAATCAGCCCATGGATCAGGCTTTCGACAAGGAGGATGGCGGCTTCCCCCTGTGGTTCCGCTCCGCCGAGGACAGATTGCTTGAACCCCGACAGGGGTTGTCGTTCGGCCATGACCATTGCTCCAGGAGGCGAGAGCGCAGGTCCCTCAGCCGCCGGTGCCCGAGTTCAATCCGACGATGCCTCCCTCCTAGCGCAAATTTGCGAGAAACATAATCATTTATATCAACTTTCAACTATAACACCAATCAATATAAATTTTATGTCATGCATGAGATGATGGCGTGATGGACAACTCCTTCATCGCCAAACTGAAAGGCTTGGCGCCGCTGACGCAAGATGAGATCGCCGCGCTTGCATCCGCAACCGCATCTGCCCGCGACTATTCCGCACGGCATGATCTGATCCGCGAAGGAGACCGGCCAGGGCCGGTGTTCGTGGTGCTGGACGGCTGGGCCTGTCGCTACAAGATCCTGCCCAACGGCACGCGGCAGGTTCTCGCCTACCTGATGCCTGGCGACTCCTGCGATCTGCACATCGGCCTGCTCGCCGAAATGGATCACAGCATCCAGACGATAACGCCGGCCGTCGTCTCCACCATCGAGCGGGGAGTCATGGATGAACTCATGGCGCGCCATCCCGGCATTGCGAAAGCAATGTATGTCGCGCAGTTGATCGATGAGGGAACGATGCGGGCCTGGATCACCAGCATGGGGCGCCGTGCGAGCATCGAGCGCGTGGCGCACCTGATGTGCGAACTCTATCTGCGTGCCCGCAACATCGGCCTCACCTCCGAACCGCAGCTCACCCTGCCGCTGTCGCAACTCATGCTGGCGGATTCGCTGGGGATGACGCCCGTGCACCTCAATCGGGTGCTGAAGGAACTCCGGCTGAGCGGCGCGATGCAACTCGAGCGCGGCCGCTTGCTGATCTCTGATCCCAATCGCCTGACCCAGATCGCCGGGTTCGACGAGAATTATCTTCACCGCCGGCTGCGCCGCGCGGGCTGACCCGGGCGGCGCCATACCCAACCGTTTCGAGCGGTCCGGAGAGGTCCCGCCTCTTACATCTTCTCCGGACCTGACCGCACCGCACGCCGATCGGTCTGCAGCTGGAACGCTTATGTCAGACGAGCACGGTGCCGCGGTAGAACATGGATCAGCAGTCGGTCCGGCGAGAAGTCAGGGCCACTCGCCGGACCTAACCATGCACAGGGGGGAGCAGTGCCGGCTGACACCCTTATTCCCCCGTGATCGTGCGGAAGCATCATACATGGATCAATCAGGCCGGGCGTGAGGTGAGGATTGTCCATCGCCTGCCCCCTCCGGTCGACGGTGGAAGCCGGCGCCGAGCCGCCGCCTCACGGGGAGCCTGAATCCCGGAGACCGTGCCGATGGCCCCGTTGCGGGAGACCAGAGGTCCAACGCACCAGTATTCCCGCTTCGCCCAGATCGTTTCGAATTGCCGTGACGGTAAGAGGAAATCGAGCGAGATATATAGTGGCGGTCAGTCCGGCTGGGCCGCCGCCGATGACGAAGTCGGCGTTCATCCTGTCCCCATTTCTGCAAGGGGCACGGACCCCGCCCAGCCGGACATGCCGAGCCGATCCTCGCCTGCCTTATCAAACGGTTGGTTGCGTGCGCGGTTTCATGAGCAATGCGGCGGGAGCACCGTCGCCGGGGATGTTTGCGACAATTTGGATAATATTGTGCCAATCTTGATATAGGAAACACAGTCGCGTCCCGAAGCGCGATACAACCAGCGCATGGATGCTCTCACTCAGGACCTGGCGGTCGATGCCGAACCTTCCGATATTGATTTCATGGGTCACGTCAACAATGCCGTTTACCTGAAATGGGTACAAAACGTCGTCATCGCGCATTGGCAGCGGATCGCCGGCCCGGAGGCTGTTGCCGCGCATGTCTGGGTCGCGCTCAGGCACGAGATCGTCTACCGCAGACCGGCATTCCTCAACGACCGGCTCGTCGTGACAGCGGTGCTCGAACAGGTTCGGCGTGAAAGCGCATTTTATGAGACAACCGTTCGCCGCGGCGGGGACGTTCTTGCGCGCGTGAAGTCGCGATGGTGCTGCCTCGACGCGAGGACATTGCGCCCGACCCGGCTGGGGGGCGACATCGTAAAACGATTCCTGATGCCATCCGGGACGCTGCCACAGGAGGTGGACCGTTCGGTCCGGCGGGGGACCGTTCTTCAGAATAGCGGCAGCTGCTCTCAAGGCGATCGGCCTGAAGAGACAATCCCTTTCGCTGCTGACGCCGGCGAAACGAAACCGCTGGTTCCGGAAGTCCCAAGCAAACATCCGCGGCCGGCTGCTTGAAATGCCGGTCGATCTTTCTTGGCTGGATAGCGACTGTGAAATGGCGCCCCTCGCAGGAAGGACCGCTTTTCTTTCAGTTTATGTTTCCTCAGTCTGAACTTTGTGCAGCGCACAATGGTTGAAACGTGATGAAAACCACACCTCACTCCCGATCCCCCGTTCGTGTTCCTCGCTCGAAGGGGGCTTGGCGGGCGTTCGCCAGCCGGAACCGGGAGTGGATCGCGGCTGGAGCAGGTGCGGCGGCCCTTGTCGGCAGTGCCGTCTTCAATCGCGCGCGCGCGCGTAAGGCAGAAGCAAGGACTCCCGCGATCGGAAAGTTCGTGGATGTCGACGGCGTTCGGCTTCATTATGTCGATCAGGGCAATGGCCCCGTCGTCGTGCTGTTGCACGGCAATGGAGTGCTTCTCCAGGATTTCATTGCGAGCGGCGTGCTGGGCCTCGCAGCGAAGCATCACCGCGTGATTGCTTTTGACCGACCGGGCTTCGGCTACAGTGATCGCCCCCGCACGACGATATGGTCGCCTCAGGCGCAGGCCGACCTTCTCTTGCGCGCCCTGCAGCGAATCGGTGTCGAGCATGCCGTCGTGGTCGGCCATAGCTGGGGCACGATGGTTGCGCTTGCCATGGCACTCGAAAGGCCAAAGGCGATCGATGGCTTGGTACTGGTGTCGGGCTATTATTTCGCGACCGCTCGTCCGGACGTCGTCCTTCTGTCTGCGCCGGCAGTGCCAGGCGCGGGCGATATCCTGGCTGCGACAATCTCCCCGATCGCGGGCCGGCTGATGGGGCCAATCGGCGTGAAGGCCAGTTTTGCGCCAGCGCCAGTCCCGAAGAAATTTGCCGCGTTCCCCGTCGATATGACGTTTCGCCCCACGCAGGTGCGTGCGACATCAGCGGAGACAGCAATGATGGTTCCAGCCGCGATCGCGCTCAGCCGGCGATATGACGAATTGGCGATGCCGATCATAGCAATTGCCGGCGATGGCGACCTTATCGCCCATCCGTCCAAGCACGCGGAGCGCCTGGCTGCGACTTACAGCACTGTCGAGTTGCGGACGGTGGCAGGGCAAGGGCACCTGCTACATTACGCTGTCCCCGAAATGGTGGTCACGGCGATAGACGCCGTGCTTGCACGCGCACGTGAGCATCGAATCGTCGCGTTCTGAAACGCGCAGCCAAACGGCTCCACGCCATATCTGGTCACCATGCGGCGTTGCAGGCTCGACCGTCTCGCGATCAACGCGGTGATATTCACTGCTATCGGACGACGACGCGGCGCATCAATCAAGGGGTCGTTCTAAATTCCGCTGGGCAGTCATATTTGCTGTTGTCGCTTTCATCGCCGCTCTCCCAGGTTTCGGAGGCATGGCTGGCCTGTCTGCTGAACTCGCCTAGATTTTCCTCGTCGTGGCGTCCGTGGTCCTCCTTTTGGGGGTCCTTTTCGGTCGTGGTGCACGGGTTCGATAGAGCCTTGGCGCGACGGGCGCCGCAGATGCGGCAGCTTCAAAACCGCTGAAAAGTCCAGTGCCGGCAGCATGCGGACCAAGGGGGCGCCTGTTCTTCTCCACCTCTTCGGTGCATAGATCAGCGACCTTCGCCATGAAGGCCTGCACGTAGTCGGTCGCCATGTGCAGATCGAAGTCGGATGGGTGCCGCCAGTCCTCCAGAACCATCCGCGCGTTGGGATCATCCGTAGACTGGTGGATTTCGTAGCGGAGGCAGCCCTCTTCCTGCCGCGATGGCGAGACGAACTGCAGGAGCTCGAACCCAAGCTCTTCGGATCGTCCTGGTTTTGCATTGAAAAAGGCGGCGTTGGTCAGCTCTGCCATTTCGATCTCCTTTTCTCTCCTTTCCAACCCGCTCATCATGCGATGAGTTCGCGGCCCTCGTGGGACATTGCCGCCGTTCTCCGCTCGTCACTTGAATGACGGCTTGCGGCAAGAGCAGCCGCTTGAGGCTACTTCGAATATCATCTTTGGTAGACTGAGGTTGGTCTCATCTGCCGCTAGCGGCACCGCCGACTTGGCATCATGCGCGGACGCTAAAAAGCGCTTCTTCGTCGACCATCATCTGGGGCATGATCCTATAGCCATAGCCGGCAAAGATGCCGCCGACCAAAGAGTTTAGCTCCCTGCCCGAACTTATCGTTGGATGGTCACCAGGCATTCCCTCGTTTGTGCCACGTCACCCAATAAACGGCCAACAGGCCCACGACCGCCGATGCGAGCGAAGCAAGAAGAATTCCCAGCTTCGCCGCAGCCAGCAGCGTCGAAGGATAAGCCAGGTTCGCAATGAAAAAGGACATAGTGAAGCCTATCCCCGTCAGGAAGGCGCCGGCCGTGAGGAAAGACCAGTTCAGGCCTGCTCCGAGCGTTGCTAGGCCGGAACGCAGCACCAGCCAGCTGAAGAGCAGCACGCCTATCGGCTTGCCGAAGACCAGCGCGACAAAGATTGCGACGGTGACAGGTTGGATGTCGGACGTCGAAAACGCGACCCCCGCATTGGCCAGAGCGAAGAGAGGCATGATCGCGAACCCCACCCAGGGGTGCAGCATCATTTCCAACCGCTCCAACGGCGATAGGGATTCGCTGATGGCGCGGCCCGCTTCCACAAGTTCGCGGCGATCCGATGTGTCGCCACTCCATTCATGATCACGCGGCTGCAGGACATTCCGGAGGATGGCGCGCAGACGCGGCACACCCACCCAGATTCGCGCCGGGGTCATTAGCCCGAGTATGACACCGGCGATCGTCGCGTGGATGCCGGAGGCGTCAAGGCACAGCCAAAACGCGGCTCCGAAGAAAAAGTATATTGGGATGCTTCTGATGCCCAGACGAGCGGCGATGGCGATTACACTGAGGACCAAAAACGCAAGACCGATTGCGCCGAAATTCAAGGCATTCCCGTACCCAATCGCCACGACCAGGATGGCGCCAATGTCATCGAAAATCGCCAGGGCTATGAGGAACAGGCGCAAGCTGTGGGGAACGCGCGAACCAAAGAGCGCAAGCCCCCCGATGACGAACGCCGTATCGGTCGCCATCACCGTTCCCCAGCCGTGCGTGCCGGCTTTTCCGGCCAGAATCGCAATGTAGATCGAAGCAGGCACTATCATGCCGCCCAGCGCAGCTGCGAAAGGAAGGGCCGCCGTTCGCAGGTTTCGCAATTCGCCCAGAGCGAACTCGCGCTTCATCTCCAGGGACACCACGAAGAAAAAAAAGGTCATCAATCCGTCGTTGATCCAGTGTCCCGTTGAACGGGTAAAGTCCAAGGGGCCGATCTGCAGCCCGATCTGCATCTCCCAGAACGCCAGGAATTGCTCAGACCAAGCCGTATTTGCGAGGGTCAATGCGACTATCGTAGCGACCAGCAACAATCCCCCGGCTGCGGCCTCGACCCTGAGGAACTGCGTGAACGGCTTCGTTAGTCGGTCGGCAAACTCGTGCGGCAGGCCTGGATTTGCGGGATCGATCATCTCGCCCTCTTCATACTGCGGCCTGAGGGTTGTAGTATTCAGGAACGGCATGTGCGCATGCCGTGATGGCCGGGCACAGGATCCTAACGTACAAGCGATGGATCTCCTCCGATTTTTGGTGGCTCAGTTCAGGGGCTTTCGAACCCCCTGTCCGGGTTTTCGCTGAGCAGCCTGTCCTCTTCGCTGGGCAACCTCTCATTTTGGAGAGCGGCCATGTCCGCAATGATGCGCGTTCGTTCGCGACGCGCTTCGCGTTGTTCGGCGGCAACAGCCACGGTGCCCCATGCCTTGGCCGCTTTCTCGGCCACGCGGCGGATGTTTTCCAACACCGCATTGATCGCGCGATCACGCTGGATGTTCTCCTGCATACGGCAAAAGGTCGATGAAAGTTCCATGGGATGTCCTTTCAAAAGCTCAATGCCCAGGTGGCCAAGATCAGGAGGGCTTTTGGTCACGTCTGGCCTGAGCAACTGCGTCGCTCAACTTCGAGTAGCGATAATCCTTGTAGCGATAGTGATCGACCCGAACGCGAGTGATCTCGTAATGAGCCATCTGCTCGGCCGCAGCGGCTTCGTCTAGTTCAGAAGGATCGTTCATCCTGGTTGCTCCTGCGACTGAACACCGGCCCGCAGCACATCAAGCTTCGCCTTTTGCTGGCGAAGGACGCGAGAGCGATGTGCATAGGTGTTGTAACGCATCCCTACCCGCCCATCGGCAAAATCGCTGGCCAGCTTGCTTTCCATGCGACGAACCTGAGCCTCGAGCGTCTCGACATCATTGGCGGAAAGTGCGGGAGTTGGCGTCGGGGACTTCGCTCCGGCGACGTGACCGCCTTCATTCTCCCAATTGTCTTCGCGCAGGGACCGCGCGGCGTCACCCTGCGCACCACTGGATTGCGGGATCATGGGAAGATCGAGTGGAAGATCCGCTCTGTCCGTACTCGTTATGCTACTGAATAAAAAGGACATCGCTCGTCTCCATCATGAGCGGGAGCGCGAACTATCTCTCGGCCGCAGTCGAGCCCTGGGCATTTGGACTGCGGTAAATTAGATATGGGGTGTGCAAGGCGAAATACCATGGGCGGAGAGGTCTTTTGGCAAGCTACTCTGTTATCCACTGGCGCATGGCTGGTCAGCGCAGTTCGACTTCCACGCTCATGTGGTCAAGCATGTTCGCTGGTCCCGCATAGCTGCCGGTGACCGGTGCGATCTGGTGGATACCGCGACCAGTCGCGACAGGCACAAGGTTGAAACCACCAACGCTGCGGTTGGTCGGGTCAAAGGTGATCCAGCCAGCACCGGGTACAAAGACCTCGGCCCACGCATGGGTGGACCCGGCCGCATTCTGGCCGACGAGGTTTTCCGCCCGATTGTCGAGGTAACCGGAGACGATCCGCGCGCCGAAGCCGAGACTGCGCGCTGCCTCGACGAACAACACCGCGAAATCCCGGCATGATCCCCAGCCGCGGTCCAACGTCTCGACTGGGGACTGTGTGCCTTCATCCTCTCGCACCTGATACAAGATCCCGTTGGCAACGCCGGTGGTCAGGTCCTTGAGCAGAGCAAGCGTATCGGTGGGATTCCCAGCGACGAATCCTTGCGTCCAGTCCCGCAGCCGATGGGCCTCGTCCGGATACTGCATGACGGTCAGACTGCCGAGGTCCGTCCAATCGTCCTCGCCGTAACGAAACGGATAATTGATCGCCGATGCAGCGATATCGAACACCGGCCACGCGATTGCGCTTATGGCCAGCACCGATCTGCCTTCGACAATCAAGCTGTCGGTCATGACTGGAACCGTCGCTGTCGCGACCGCATTGCCGGCAACGTCACAGGTCCAGGAAATGCTCGCCTCGGGCGTGATATCCAGGTCGAAAGACACAAGTTTGACATCATGTCCTTCGCGTGGGCGCAACATCAGCCGGTGGGGCCCAAGCTGTACCGCCTGCCGATAATGGTAGGACGTGCGGTGCCTGATGGTGAGCATGCTCAAATGGCGTCACCGTTCGTGCTGCGTTGCCGACACAACCACATTGATGATGACCTCAGCGTATCGACCCGCGGCGGACCATGTTGACGATTGCGAGCAATATGATCGACCCCACGAGCGAGACCAGAAATGTCGTGATCGTGAGCGGGGCATTGTTGATGTCGCCCCGCGCAAAAATCAGGCCACCGATGAAGGCACCGATGATGCCGACCACGATATTGAGGATGATGCCCTGCTGTCCATCCGTGCGCATGATAACGCTTGCGAGCCAGCCGAGGACGCCGCCGACAACAAGCCACATGATGATTCCCATGATCGCACTCCTGAGATATATAGTCCAGAAGACGATCTCGCCGTATCGGCATGTCGTACCCGGAATATACAAAATAATCTTATGGGATATTCGTTCCATAAATATTAAATTCTATACGCATAAATATTTATCATCGACCGGTGGATCAAGGCGTTTCTCAAATATAAATGTGGAACACGTGCAACGATATCGAGCCTCGATCGTTCTTTGATGGCTCCAAGCGATGCCTTTCCATCCTGGACGCTGCGTTTCCAGCCAAAGAGCGGACGTGCCTTTTCTTGCCGGCATAACCGGTAGATTTGGGTCCGCGAGGAACATAACATGAAATGTGCAATGATCTCCGTCCTGCTCGGGACGGCAATGCTCAGCGTCCCTACGGTCGCCCCAGCCCAGTCCACCATGCCCGCCATGACGGGCAGCTATTCCAGCGCGGACGTGGGCGCCGCACCTATCCATGGCCTCGACGGCCCAGCCTTCTCTGCCTCCGCATCCGATGCCAATCTGTTTCAGATAGCGGCAAGCCGGCTCAGCCTCGCGCGCTCACAGCGCAGCGACGTCAAGAACTATGCGCGCCGTATGATCTCGGAGGCGCAAACTTCCCAGCAGACGCTTCTCGCATCGCTGAACAACGACCAGCGCAGGATCGCCCGGCCGACCACCCGATTGTCGGCAGAACGAGCTTCGATGCTCAAGATGTTGCGGGGCACGCCGCGCGGATCGTTCGACAACCTCTATCTCACCCAGTCCGCACGCGTTCAGCAGGGCAATTGGGCCGCCTATAAGGGCTATGCCGAAGACGGTGCCGACCAGTCGCTGAAACAGGTTGCCGGCAACGGCGTGCCGATCATCGAGCAACAGCTCCAGCAGGGCGATGCGCTGTTGCCATCGGCCCTCTCGGCAAACTGAGCGTCACGAGGAGCTGGAGGGTGCCATCTCTTCCGGCTCTTAATACTACCCAAATCAAGGATACAAAACGTGAGCGACAAGCATGATATCTCGGTTCTGAACGGACTGATCACAACGACCCTCGACAGCCTGAAAGGCTTCGAGGATGCAGCCGAAGATGCGAAGAGTACGCGTTTTGAGACCCTGTTTGCCGGCTTTGCGCTTGATCGCAGACAGGTCGTCGCTTCCCTGCAGGGAGAAATGCGTGGACTCGGAGGTAAGCCTGAGGACAGTTCCAGTTTCCTGGGCGCAGCGCATCGCAGCTTCATGGACCTCAAGCAGGCGTTTACCGGCAAAAACGATAAGGCGATCATCGACGAAGTCGAACGCGGCGAGGATCATATCAAGGCGAAGTTCGAAATCGCGTTGAAGGACACCGACCTGCAACCCGCAACACGGGACGTCATTCGCGATGCCTTCACCTCTGTGAAGGCCGGGCACGACCAGACCAGCGCATTGAAGCACAGTCTTGCCTGAGAATGCTTGTCCAGTCCGGGGTGGCGCCTGCTGCCCCTGGCTTTCACTCAAAGGAGCCAAGCCATGGCCACCAATGCAGAAGCAACAGCCGCGCCCGTCGGCGCGGTTGTCCTGATCTCCGCCGACGACATTCGCGGCAAGGCCGTGCATGGCCGCGATGGCGACAAGCTGGGTACGATGGCCAAGCTTATCCTTGATGAGCGGACCGGACAGATCGCCTATGTCATCCTGTCCACCGGGGGATTTCTCGGATTGGGGCAGAGCTATCACCCCATTCCTTGGTCGGCTTTTCGCTTCGACGAGACCGAGGGCGGATATGTGGCGAACATCGACAAACGATTGCTGGAAGGCGCGCCTAGTTTTCGGCCGGATTCAGCACCTGTATTCGATGAAGCCTATGGCCGTCGCGTGACCGACTATTACCGGGTCGCGCCAACGTGCGCCGACTGATCCGCACGGGCCTTGCCCGGGATCAGGGACAGGAACATTTGCCCAGCATCGAATAGATGCCGGGCTTATGCGTGATCGGTGCTATGGTGCATCTGCGAGTCCGTATCCTTCTGGAAGGAGTGCGAGATTCGCGATTACCGGACACAGCTTTCATCACCGCGAGCTTTCCGGCTTTCCCCGGAAAGGGGCATTCATCATGAATCCGTCCGTCCAACCTGATGTTGCGCATGGCCTCGCGCTGGCGATCCTGACTTCTTCCGCCGCGCCCGCGTTGCTCCTCGACGGGGAGTTGACTGTCATAGCCGGCAGCACATCCTTTTACAGCGCATTCGGTCTTGATCCGCCCGATGTCAGCGGACAGTCGGTGTTTGCGCTCGGCGCAGGGGAATGGAACGTGCCCCAGCTTCGCTCGCTGCTCGACGCCACCCTTTCGGGCCATGTCAGGATCGAAGCCTATGAGATGGATCTCAAGGGTGGGCTGCCGCCCCGGCGCCTCGTTCTGAGTGCCCAGAAGCTCGACTATGGCGAACCGGAACTGGTCCGCCTGCTCCTGACCATCTCCGACGTGACGGAAGCCCGGCTCAGCGAAAAGCTCAAGGATGACTTACTGCGCGAAAAGGCGATCCTTCTCCAGGAGCTTCAGCACCGCGTCGCCAACAGTCTTCAGATCATTGCGAGTGTGCTCATGCAGAGCGCGCGGCGGGTGCAATCGGACGAGGCGCGGGGGCATCTTCACGACGCGCACAATCGGGTGATGTCGATCGCCACTTTGCAGCAGCAACTCGCGGCATCAAGGTTGGGCGAGGTCGAATTGCGGGAATATCTGACCCAATTGTGCAAAAGCCTGGGTGCTTCCATGATTCACGATCGCGACAAGGTGTCGATCGCGGTGACCGCGGACGGCACCAGCGTGAACGCCGACATCTCGGTCAGCCTGGGACTGATCGTCACCGAACTGGTCATCAATGCGCTCAAGCACGCGTTTCCCAGGGGGCGTGATGGCAGGATCCTTGTCGATTATCACATGCACGATGTCGGCTGGACTTTGTCGGTCAGCGACAACGGCATTGGCACGCCCGAGACGCTGGTCGATGCAAAGCCGGGCCTTGGCACTAGCATCGTTGAAGCTTTGGCCAGTCAGTTGCATGCGACCGTCGAGACCGAGGGTGGATACCCGGGGACGACCGTTTCGGTTACGCATACAAAATCTCCATCGTCCTAACGCAACCCTCGCGACGCAGGTCGAGATCGCACGGCACGAGATCACCTACGGCAAGCCGGCCCTGGCTGGAGGTGCAGTCGCGCGGGCGTCAACCGCTGGCCCGACTTATCAGTGCCCGACGTAATCGGACGCTTCTTCGCAGCCGGATTGAAAGAAGTGCATGGGTGCCTTGCATCGAAGGTCTGAAACCCCATCTATTGTGCAGTGCAGCAAGATGGTCATAATCACGCCTGTGCAGGCTGTCTCCGTCCAAGGTCACTATCATGCGCAAGCTCTCCGACACTATAATACGGCTTGCCTCGCTGCGTAACGCACCCGGTATGGGTGCAGTGCCCGGCGGCCGCCTCGAAAGCCTTCCGAATTTCGGCTCGAATCCTGGGGCTCTCCAAGCCCATATCTATGTACCGTCCACTCTCTGCGATGGAGCAGCCCTCGTCGTTGTTATGCATGGCTGTACCCAGACGGCGGCCGGCTACGACGTGGGGGCGGGCTGGTCCGAGATGGCCGATCGGTATGGCTTTGCCCTCCTGTTTCCTGAGCAGCAGCGGCAGAACAACCCGAACCTGTGTTTCAACTGGTTCTCGCCGGAGGACAGCCGCCGTGGTTCCGGCGAGGCGCTTTCGATCCGTCAGATGATCGATGCCGTCGCCAGTGCCCACCCGATCGATCCGGCGCGCATCTTCGTCACAGGCCTCTCCGCTGGAGGGGCGATGGCCTCGGTCATGCTGGCCACCTATCCGGAGGTGTTTGCCGGCGGCGCGATCATCGCCGGTCTGCCCTACGGCTGCGCGAGCACGATCCCGCAAGCTTTTGATCGCATGCGCGGGCACGACGTCCCGCCTGAGGCCGAGCTTGCAGCGCTGGTTCGCGGCGCCTCCGATCATTCGGGACCATGGCCTACCCTCTCGATCTGGCATGGCAGCGGCGACCCGACGGTGAACCCCACAAACGCCGACGCCATCATAGCCCAGTGGCGCGCTCTGCATGGGGTCGGCCTCGATCCCGCGCGGACCGAGGCCGTCGATGGATATCCCAGGCGCGTCTGGTGCGATGCCGCCGGCCACGAGGTAATCGAGGAATACAGCATCACCGGCATGGGCCATGGTACGCCGCTCGATACCGCGGGCGAGAACGGCTGCGGCAGGAGCGGTGCCTATATGCTGGAGGCCAGCATTTCCTCCACACGACACATCTGCCGATTCTGGGGCTTAGTGAGCAGCGACAAGCATGCTATTCATGCTCGGCCTGCCGAGGCGGGAACTACCAGACAGAACCTTGCTCCGATATCTGGATCGAAAGCGGTGAATGAGGCCCCGGGTGCCGGCATTCCGACGGCGCGACCGCTGTTCAAAGCGCCCGCAGTCGGCGGAGTGGGCAAAGTGATTGAGGATGCGCTTCGGGCAGCCGGGCTCATGCGTTAGCGGCTCGCGAACTCGGTGTACGCCATGACCCACTGGACTTGAACAGTATCCTCACCCATTCACGCGGGCATGGGGAATGGCTTCGGTGGGTCGCCAGGCGTCCTGGTGCCTTCCTGTTTATCGCGCGCCAAAGCGTTCTTCGAGCGGCCACTCCTCTGGCCATCGGAGAATGATCATGGAATTGCCTGAAACTGAACTCACCGCCACCAAGCGCCAGGTCTGGAATGCCGGAAGGGCCGTTGGCGCTAAGCGTGCGCTGAAACCGAAGCAGATTTGGGAGATCCGATTTTACCTAAATCAGCGCCGCCGTTTGCGAGATCGAGCGCTGTTCGATCTGGCGATCGACAGCAAACTCAGGGGCTGCGACTTGGTGCAGATGAAGATCGGCGACCTTGTTAGCGGCGGACAAATTCGAACGCGTGCGATCGTGATGCAGCAGAAAACAGGTCGGCCTGTTCAGTTCGAGCTGCTTCCAGACGCTAGGGCCAGTCTACTGGCCTGGCTTGAGCGGCGGGGCGGCACGGTGGACGACTATGTCTTTCCGAGCAGGGTTGATCATAATGGGCATCTCAGCACCCGACAGTATGCCCGGCTCGTCGATGAATGGGTGACAGGGGTCGGTCTGATGCGAAACGAGTACGGCACGCACTCACTTCGCCGGACGAAGGCATCAATAATCTACCGGGCAACCGGCAACCTTCGCGCCGTCCAGATCCTCCTCGGTCATAGCAAGATCGAGAATACGGTGCGCTATCTCGGGATCGACGTGGAAGACGCGCTCGCCTTAGCCGAAAACACCGAAATCTGACTCGTTGGCTCCTCGCGTCCCGCGAGGAGCCATTTTAACGCGCTTGGGAAAATTGCTGCCCTTCCCAAGCCGCTTATCGAACGGCAGAGTTGGTCAAAAGCCGTCATTCACTGGAAGATCTGCGGAAGTCCGACTTTGGTCGGAAGCGGAATGTGAACCCACGTTCATCAACACCGCTTGCGGCCCTAAATCTCCTCTTCAGCGACGCCATAACTGGGGGTGGTGAGCGAAAGTAGAGCAGGGGTGCCGCCCGCCTCCGGCACCGCGCTCTATGCTTCGGCAAGCCTGCGCACCGAGCCCCTGACGGGTCTCGGCCAGAGGTAACGATCGCTGGCGGATGAACAGGCTCTGCCGGTTGCGCAGACGCGGCATTGCCGCGGCGTTTTGCTGGTGGCCTTTCCCGTCTGGCGGGTGCGGGCGTCGCTCCCTCCTAAGGCCCGCCACGGCGGGCCGCAAGCCTAGCGGCTGCTCCACTGCGTTGCGCCCCAGCGGCTGACGCCTTGGGTGCGGGCCGCCGTTCGAGGCGGGCCTTTCCGGTCCCTCTCGCCGCCCACCCCCGCATCCGGGGAAGGCCTGTTGGTGAGGGCGGGGAGGAGGTCAGGACATGCGTTCGAATTCACGTCGTCACACCCGCGATCAAGCCGAAATTCCGCAACCCCAGTCGTCTCGCATCAGCCTCTATGACGAGGTGACCACGAAGATTGTTCGTGAGCTTGAGGCAGGGCGTTTCCCGTGGGCGCAGCCTTGGGGAAGCGCGGGTGCCGCGGCCCCCGGTCTGCCGCGCAACGCGCATACCGGCCGCTGCTACAGTGGTGTCAATGTGCTGCTGCTGTGGGGTGCCGCGATCGAACATGGCCATCCCTCGCAAGGCTGGCTCACCTTTCGGCAGGCGCTGGAAGCAGGCGGTTCCGTTCGCAAGGGCGAGCGCGGTGTCACCGTCGTCTATGCCGATCGTTTCATCCCGAAGGGCGAAGCGGAACGCGCCACGCGCGAGGATGAGGAGGCGCGGGCGGTACCGTTCCTCAAGCGCTTCACCGTCTTCAATGTAGCGCAGTGCGATGGCTTGCGCCCGGAACTGGCAGCGGATCCGGCCCCGCTTCCCGAGCGTGAGATCGTACCGGTTGCAGAGGCGCTGATCGCGGCATCGGGTGCGGATTTCCGGGTCGGCGGCAACAAGGCATTCTATGTTCCTTCGGCCGGTTTCGTGCAGGTGCCGCCGCAGCCCGCCTTCTTCGAGCAGATCAACTATTATCGGACCTGCCTGCACGAACTCACCCATTGGACGGGCCACGCGTCGCGCCTTGCTCGTGACTTTTCGGGCGGGTTCGGCAGCAAACTATATGCCCGCGAGGAACTGGTTGCGGAGATGGGTTCCGCCTTCCTGTGTGCCGCGCTCGGGATCGTTCCGACTGTGCGCCACACCGACTATCTCGCCTGCTGGCTGGACCTGCTGCGCGAGGACAACCGGGCAATCTTTCGGGCCGCGAGCGTTGCCAGCAAGGCGGCCGATTTCCTGCTGGCGCACCATGCAGGGGCGGCGGGTGAGGGGAGGGCGGTGGCATGATCGTGCTCCCCCTCGATGTTCGCCACAGGCTCCGCGCCAACCATGATTTTCGTCGCTCTGCCGAGATCAACGCACGTCCCGAACCCGATCCACGGCCAACGCTCAAACTCTTCAATCCGCTGGGCGCGGCAACATGGCTGGCGCGCGAGCTGGCCGACGATGACGACATGCTTTTCGGCATCGCCGACTTCGGTTTCGGGTGCCCGGAACTTGGCTACTTCTCGCTGCGGGAGATCGTCAGCGTGAGGCTGCCGTTCGGTCTCGGCATCGAACGCGATGCTGGCTTTGAAAGCCTCGCGCCGCTGTCGTGCTGGGCCGAGCTGGCGCGCGTTCACGGCTCGGTTCTAGCAGCTGAAACCGTGCTTCGGGCGCACGCGAAATGGCGTGACGGAGGCACTGGATGAGATAGGTTCGTCCACGCCAAAAAATCGGGCGGGCGGCGCGCAGCGCCGCCCGCAATCTTGTCGGCCGAGAACGCTGACGAGGGGCTCCTCTGGTTCGCTCAAAACGGAGTGGCGGGATCACCGGCGGGGTGAGAATTTGGCGGGAAGTGGACGATCGGGAGCGGCACTTGCGAAGCCGAGTTGCGGAACAAAGCGGCTCCATTTCAGCCTTTGATTGTCGGCAATATCTCGGCTCTCAACAAGCGCACGGCCGGCATACGAAATGCAAAAGCGGCGCAGCGCGGAAAACGGCTTTCGGCCATCTTTCTGATCCTTCGAATGGGCATCGCGCACAACGGCAACATCCATCGGGTCGAGTTTGCATGGTTTGCTGCGGCTAAGTGCCTGACGGCAATAGTAGTTTGACCTCAGAATATGGCTATTTGCTTACAAATCGCCCTTTTATCGTGTTTTTCATGCGCCCGATCGGCTATGGAATGCTCCTTGGGAAGCCGGAATTCGCCCCGAAATCAGACCATTAGCAAGGATCACGCAATGTCTGAATTTGCCTGGAAAATGAAACACACCGAATGCACCTAGAGGTGCGATTTCTCGTTGTGTAGCAACGACTTAGCCTGATTTCACCCGAGCCGCTCGCAGCGGCTCAGCGTCATCAACGCAATTTCGCGATTGAATACAATATCTTAGCGAGCCGCTCCGGGCCGCTCGCTACATGCCGCTACGCAAATCGCTTGTTCGAGCGGCCCAGAGCGGCTAACAAGGGGAAGCCTTTTTAAGTCCCCATCAGCCTCCCCGCCAGGAGGCTGAATTTGTCTACACAGTTTCGCCGCTACACCGTCCGCATCGACAGCCGGCAGGCTGACGCGATCGAGGCCATCGCGAAGCGCACTGCGGAAACACCCACAGACGTTCTACGGCGTGCCGTTGACGGGTATCTTGCAAGCCGGGACAGCGACGCTGTCAGTGAACGTCGCACAGCGCGGATCGGCGAGTTTTCGCATCTCGTGCTCGACCTCATCATGCGCGAGCAATTCCCCGAGTTCCGTGAGCGACTGATTGCCGAAACGGACCGCCGCATGGAGCAATACCATGGGGCGTAAGGACATCCGTTCCGACGGGCGCAACATCCCGCTGACCCATCACTCCGCACGCGGCCGCGTCCAGCGCAACGCTGGCAATTTCACCCGCGGCAGCCAGCTTCTCACCCACGAGATGCTGATGTGGTTTTCCGGCGCGCGGATGCCATTCTTCTTCTGGTTCTTCAGCCTGATGGCGGCCTGGTTCGTCATCGCCTCGCTCACCCTCGACGAGCATGGTTTCCAGCTCGTCATGATGAAGGGCTATGCCTGGCTCTGGCAATTCGTTGAGCTCGATCCGCTCAAGCGCGTCAACGTCACGCTGCCCGATGGTTCGATCTTCCGGACTGTCATCGCACGCGTCGAATATGTGCCCGCCGTCATCCGTGCATGGGACACTGCGGTCCGCGCCGCGCTAGGCGCCGTCCTTACCTCGATCTTCATCACCATCCCGGCAGCTATCTGGTTCATCGACATCTCGAAGCGGCGCGGAAAGACGATCCTGCAGGAGCGCCACGAGCGCGGCGCGATGCTCGTCGACACCGGCCTGCTTCTCCATGAAGTCATCGCCCACAACCGCGCCCAGTTCGAGGAAGACGCCGCAAAATTCTTCCCCGCCCTCAAGATCAAGCAGGTGCTTGCGCTGCCCCTTGCGGAGCGCAAGCGCGCCGGCATCCACCACCCCTATACGCTCGCGGGTATCCCCTATCCCTACCGCCTCGAACAGTCCCACACGATGCTGATCGGCACCACCGGTTCGGGCAAGACGACGGTGCTGCGCCACCTCGTCAGCCAGATCCGAAAGCATCAGGATACGGCGGTCATCTTCGACCTCACCGGCGCCTATGTCGAAGCCTTCTACGACCCTTCACGCGACACCATCCTCAACCCGATGGATGTGCGCTGTCCAGCTTGGTCGATCTTCGATGATTGCACCACCTATGCCGAATTTGTCGCCGCCTCGGCCGCGCTGATCCCATCCGACGGCGGCTCCGCCGAGCCGTTCTGGGCACTCGCCGCGCGCACCCTCTTCGTCGAAATGTGCATGAAGCTCATCGAGAAGAAGCAGACCACCAACAAGGCCCTCGCGGACAACCTGATGACCGCGGATCTCAAGAAGGTCCACGTCTACCTCAAGGACACCATCGCCGATCCGCTGACCGCGCCCGAAGCCGCCAAGATGGCCGAGTCCATCCGTGCGGTTTTCAATACCAATGCGCAGGTGCTTCGCTTCCTCCCGGACACCGGCAAACACTTCTCGATCCGCGACTGGACGACCGCCGAGAAGGCGCCTGGATCGATCCTCTTCATCACCTCTCACTACGTCGATCTCCCGATGAACCGCGCACTGCTGACGCTGTGGATGGATCTCGCCATCAACAGCCTGATGACACTGCCGCGCACGCGCGACCTGCGCACCTGGTTCATGTTCGACGAGCTCGGCGCGCTCCACCGCCTGCCCGCCATCGAGAGCGGCCTCCAGACCGCGCGCGGCTTCGGTGGCGCGATGATCCTGGGCCTGCACAGCTTCGAGAAACTGAAGGAAGTCTATGGCGAGGAAGGGGCCCGAAACCTTGCCTCGCTCGCCCGCACCAAGCTCATTCTGGCGACCGCCGATCTCGACACCGCCGAGCAGTGCAGCCGCTACATCGGCAACCGCGAAGTGCGGCAGATGGACGAAGCCTATTCCTACGGCTTCAACAACACACGCGACGCGTCGACCCTGACTCCGCGGCGTCAGGTTGAGCCGCTCGTGCTGCCCGACGACATCACCAACCTGCCGTCGATGCACGGCTTTGTGAAGTTCCCGGACGGTTTCCCCGCGGCACGCATCAAGCTCACCTGGAAGGCGTACCCGGAAGTCGCTCAGGGATTCGTTCGGCGGCCAGCCGCCGAACCCCCGAAGCCTGGTCGCGGAGGTGGGGTGTTCAGGAAGGGGGAGGGTGAAGGCGAGGAAGCGGGAGGTCGCGATGGGGCCGGGCAGATCGTGGATGCCGGCATCACCGATCCCGCCAATCTTGCAAAGCATCAGGCCTCGATGATCCTCAACGACGAAGCCACGGACGAGCAGGAGGCGAGCGACAACCGGGCGATCCGGAACACGACCGAGCGCGCCGATGGCAACACGGATGACGGTCGGGCCGAACAGCGCAATGTCACCGCACAGGTTGCCAACGAGAACGACCCGCCGTCCCGCCAGCAGTCCGATGCAAGTGACAAACCGGCGACGCCGCTCGCCGCTCCGGTCGAGGATCAGGCCATCGTCGAACTGCGCCAGGACATGGCGCCCGACGATCGCGGCCACGACGAGTGGGGTATCTGACGATGCATTCCATCGCCTCCGTCCGATCCGCCTCCGGCGCCGCGAACTACTTCGCCAAGGATGATTATTACACCGTCGAAGGTTCCGCCGAAGTCAGCGAGTGGGGCGGGGAGGGGGCGGCAGCACTCGGGCTCGAGGGCGAGGTGACGAAGGACGCCTTCGAGAATATCCTCAACGGTGTCCTGCCTGACGGCGAAAAGGTCGGCCAGGTCGCCAACCGCCAGCCCGGCATCGACATGACATTCTCGATGCCGAAGTCGCTCTCGGTGATGGCCTATGTCGCCGGCGACAAGCGCCTGCTCGCCGCCAACCTAGACGCGGTCAAGAAGACGATGAAGTGGGTCGAGGCCAACCTCGCCGAAGGCCGCAAGGACATCGACGGGCGCAAGGTCCCGCACCAGACAGGTAACCTGGTCTACGCCCTGTTCGAGCATGACACGAGCCGCGCGCTCGATCCGCAGGGGCACATCCATGCCGTCGTCGCCAACCTCACCCGCATGGCTGACGGCAATTGGCAGGCGCTCCACAATGGCGAGATCTGGAAGCACAATTCGGTGATCGGATCGATCTACCACGCCTTCCTCAAGGAGAACGCGGAGAAGCTCGGCTATCTCACGGTGCCGAGCGGAAAGCATGGCACCTTCGAACTGCATGGCGTGCCGAAGAAGGTCATCGAAGCCTTCAGCCAGCGCAGTCAGGAGATCCGCGAGAAGGCCTCTGAGCTCGGCATCAAAAGCACACAGGGTCTGCGCGACGTCACCACCCGAACGCGCGATGCGAAACTCAACGTCGAGGACCGCGAAGCCCTTCGTGAATCATGGCGCGAGAAAGCCGCCGAACTCGGCTTCACCGGCAAGGATCTGCTCGATGCCGCCATGGCCCGGGCGGGGCGGATCGAGATCATGGCGCCGCTAGAACGCGGTGTTCGCGCGGTCTCCGACGCGATCGGTGCCGCGGTCGAAAGGATCGGCTCGTGGCTCCGTCCCAATGACCCGCTGGTGGGCGATCGCCTCGATCGCAGCGCGAAAACACCTGACGAAGCACGGGCCGCGCTCGCCGTTGCCTCCGCCGTCCGGATGCTTTCGGAACGCGAGGCGGCTTTCCCCGCCAACCAGATTGCGAAGACCGCGCTCGACTTTGGGCTGAAGGGGGTGACGATCGAAGGTGTCGAAGCTCGGATCGACCGGCTGGTGAAGTCCGGCGGCCTCATTCCAGGCGAAGACAAGCGGCAGAATGGCACCGTCATTCTGGTGACCACGCCGGACTCCCTCGCCACCGAAACAAGGATTCTCGAACGGGTCGATGCGGCAAGGGAGAAGGCCTCGCCGATCGTGGATGCTGCCGCCGCCGGCGACCGCCTGCGGGCGACACAGGCGCACGAACTGAACGCCGGCCAGCTCGCCGCCGCGACCCTGATCCTGTCCTCGTCCGACGCCGTCGTCATCATCCAGGGCGACGCCGGCACCGGCAAGTCGACCATGCTCCAGCCCACTGTCCAGATCGCGAAAGACGAGGGCCGTCCCGTGCTCGGCCTCGCCATCGCAAACAAGGTGGTGAACGACCTCGCGGCCGACACCGGGAGCGAGGCACAGACCATCGCCTCCTTCGTCGCCAACAACGAGAAATTCATCACCGACCGGACCAGTCCGGACTATCAGGCGGCGCGCCAGAAGCTCGAAGGCGCGCTCGTCGTGGTCGACGAAACGTCGCAGGTGCCCTCCGGCGACATGCTCAAGCTGCTCGAGATCCGCGAGGCTCTCGGCATCGACAAGATGGCGCTGATCGGTGACCGCAAGCAGTTGCTGCCCGTCGGCGCCGGCAAGATGTTCTCCGTCATCCAGAACGCCGGCGCCACCATGACGCGGATGAGCGAGAACCTGCGACAGCGGACCGACACTCTGCGGACCGTGGCGGCGCTCGCCGGCCGGGGGCGGGCCGGCGATGCGATGAAGGTGCTCGGCGACAATGTTGTCGAGGCGGAAAGCCCGGAAGCGAAGGCTGCCGAGACCTGGCTCGCGCTCCCGCCCGAAGATCGCGCCACGACCGCCGTCATCACGTCGGGCCGTGCGATGCGTTCCGAGATCAACCAGCGCATCCAGGACGGCCTCGCGGCCGAGGGCACGCTCAAGGGCGGCTCGATCATGCTGACCGTCCATGACCGCGTCAACACGACCAGCGAGGAACTGCGCTACGCCTCGACCTACCGGCCCGGCATGACCCTCGAAGTCAGCCGCGGTGGCGTGCGCACGCTGGGGCTGGACCGGGGCCGCTACAGCGTCGTCAAGCTGCACCCGAACGGCAAGGTCGAACTGTCCGACGGTCGCAAGCGGCTGCGCATCGACCCGCAAAGGATCTCGCCGGGCGACACAAAGGACCGGCTCGTCCTCACCCAGAGCAAGACGATCGAGCTTCGCGAGGGTGACCGCATCCGCTGGACGGAGCGCGACAAGACCCGCGACCTGCTCAAGCACGATACCGCCAGCGTCTCCTCGATCGACACCAACGGCGTCACCGTCGCCACCGCGCAGGGCAAGGATGTCACATTGCCGCTGGGCGATGCGATGCTCTCCCGCGTCGATCTTGCCTATGCGATCAACATGCACGTCGCGCAGGGTATGACGACGTCGCAGGCGATCGTCGCGATGGCCAGCCATGAGCGTCATCTCGCCAACCAGCGCCTGTTCAACGTCGCCGTTACCCGCGTCCGCGATGGACTGACCCTTGTTGTCGACAACGTCGAAAAGCTGACCCGCCAGCTCAACCGCAATCCCGGCGACAAGACATCGTCGCTCGAGACGACGGGGCAGATAGGCGGCCGCGGGGGTTCAGGTCCTGGGCCCGCTGAGCCGTTCGATCCCGGCCCGGTCGACGGCGCGGGAACGCCCGACCTGCCACCATTGCCCGACCTCGATGCGCTGCCGCCGCTGCCGTCGTCGGACGCTGAAAAAGTCGAGGGCAAGCCGGATCGCGACGCTCCGCCGCCCCCACCGCCGCCGCCTGCAGACAGCGACCTGCCGCCGCTGCCCGATCAGGAAGCCTCGCCGTCACCCGACTACGACAAGCTGGGCGACACGGCGAAAGGCGATGCGCCGGGGAAGGAAGCCGCCACCGGAAAGAAGGGCGACGACTCCCTGGGTATCCCGCCCGGGCTTCTGCCTGAACTCGAAAAGCCGGCTCTGCCGGTGCCCGAGCGCCAGCTCGGGCTCGATCTCTAATCCCGCTGCGAATGTCGCCGGCGGCAACACGAGGACCATGCCCATGTCAGGTTGGAATTTCGACAATGCCGGCCGCTTCGGTTCAGAGGAGGAAGCGCGCAAACAGGCAGATCGCGCAGGCATCGATCCGCGCGATGTCCGCACGCGCAATTTCGGCACCGAGGTCGAACTGGAAATTCGCCGCACCGCCGGCGACGCGAACGATCCCCCACGGCGCGGCTGGAAGTGATGAAAGGGGAGGGGACCGGTTCCGTGCGCCGGTCACCCGTCCACAGCCCGAATGGCGCACGCCTCGTCCCCGGAGAGCCGATCCCGATGATCGTCAAAAGTTCGACCAGAAAACAGGAAATAGAGGATTTCGACGTGGCCTGGCCCCACGACCGCCAGGACGCGCTGCGAGCCTCGGAGCGCGCCGACCTCCATGCCCACCGCCGCGGCATGGAAGGCGAGCGGGAATCTGCCTTCTACCTCGATCGCGACTTCGCCCACAGCGACGATCACGCGCTCATCCATGACCTTCGCCTGCCCGATGGGCTGGGCGGCTTCGCGCAGTTCGATCATATCCTGCTGTCGCGTCTCTCCCGCACCGCGACGATCTTCGAGGTAAAGCATTTCAGCGGCCGCCTGTCGAAGAACGATCATGGCGAATGGATGGTCTGGTACAAATCGTCCAAGCGCCCCATCGATATCGCCAATCCCGTCGAGCAGGTCCGTCGGCAGAGCAAGGTGCTTGAGCGCTGGCTGGCCGAACATGGTCACGACCAGGCATTCAACCGCATCGGCTGTTTCGTCGTGGTGCCTCCGAAATGCGGCATCGACCGCTCGCGCATCAAGCAGGCGGAGCCTGTGGTGAAGGCCGACAATATCTACCGGGAGTGGGTGCCCTTCGGCGGATCCTCACCGATCGGGCGGCTGTTCTCGGCCGGGATCAGTTCAGGCTCGTTGCGCGCTGTCGCCCAGCAGCTTGCCGCCGCGCACCAACCGGGTGAGCTGCCGCAGCTGCTCCGCCGCGAGCCCGAGCCGGACGTCCTTGTCGCGGAGTGGCAGCCCGCTGGGTGCACATCGGCCCCGGTGCCGCCGCCCGAGCCGGACAAGCCGATCATCGTCGAGATCAAGCCGTCCGCCGTGCAAACCGATGTCGCTCAGGATGGGCAGCAGGCACCCTCTGTCCCAGCTGTCTACTCCGAGATCGACCCGCCACCGGCGGATGTTGAGCCCGGAGCACCGCCGCGCAAGCGGGCCAAAGCGGGGCCCCTTGCCGTGTTCACACCGGGCGTTGAGCACAGGGCGCTCCCGGATGGCCGTGTCGCGCTGCGCGCGGTCAAGGATGATGCCGTCGCGGGCGTGCGGCTCAAAGCCGCCTGCACAGGCATCGCAAAATGGAACCCGCTCTACTCCAACTGGATCACCACCCCGGAAGACGCGGAGCGGATCCGCTCAATCCTCCTCAACACCACCTCGATCGGAGACTGAACATGAAGACCCATCTTCCTGCCTTCGTTCTCGCGGCCGCCTTCGTCAGCGCAGCCGCTTCCCCCGTCGCCGCCCAGAAGCTCGGCAAGGGCGGCACCGGCGTCGACGAGACGTCGGCCGTGCCGCAATGCCCCCAGCCCCTCGGCACGATCGCGCTGATCGAGGATCGTGCGCCGTCGATGGAAGACCAGCTTCCGCCCGGCATGCGTGCGCTCGTTGCGCTCGCCGAGCGTCAGAACGGTGGCGGCACCGCGAAGGTGGATCCGCTGCCCTTGCTCAAGCTCCTCGTCGCCCGCTCCAACTGTTTCCAGGTGGTCGAACGCGGCGGCGCCTTCGACGCGCTTCAGCGCGAGCGTGCGCTCGCCGCCGGGGGATCGATCGAGAACGGCCAGGCCCTCGGAAGTGCGACGCTCAAGGCCGCCGATTACCTGCTCAGTGCACAGCTTCTCTATTCCGATGCCAACAGCCGCGGCGGCGGCGCCGGTGTCGGTGGGACCTTCGGCTCGGCGATCGGCCTCAAGACCAAGACGCTTGAGAGCCAGACCATGCTTTCGCTCGTCGACGTGAAGACCGGCGTCCAGCGCGCCGTCGCCACCGGCTCGGCACGCAAGAAGGATGTCACCATCGTCGGCGGTGGATTGTTGCTCGATATCGGCGTCGGCGCACTGGGCGGTGCCTACACCTCGACCGACATCGGCAAGATCACCTCGCTGGCTCTCCTCGACGCGTTCCGCAAGCTTGCCGGCGACGCCATTGCGCGCATTTCCCCGCCAACCGCTGCCGCACCCGCGTCGGTGCCCGTTGCTGCGCCCGCCGCTGTCACACCTGTCGCGGCCGTCCCGGCCGCTCCCCGGCAATAGCGCCGGCAAAGGGGAGAAGGGGACGGATTGTCAGGCTTCTGCGGAGGGAAAGATCATGATCACCGACTTGCTCGGTACCGACACGGAAGCCACTGACGCCGAACTGACGGCGCTCGCAATGCGCGTCCACCGCGCTCTCGTTCGTCGGACAGGCTGTCGCCTTACGCCCGCGATGGTGCAGACGCTCGATCGCCTCGAGGCGACGGGTGCTTGGTGGGAGCGCATGCGTCTGGTCACTGCCCCCGCAGCTTTGCCGCCGCCACCCCGGCGCATGCCAAGCGCCGACTTCGACACACTGGGAATCTGACCATGACGCGATCGCGCGAGCCCGTCACAAGCATGATGGAGAACGACCATGGACGCCCAGGGCAACCTCTTCAGCCTTCCTTCCGAGACGCCGCACTTCGCGGAACCGAACCTGCAGATCAGCGAACCGGCAGAGGTAGCCGCAACGCAGGCTTTGCCGTCACCACTTGCGGCGCCCTGCGGTTTCCGCAACCGCAAGAACCTTCCCTGCCGGCGGCTTGCCTGCAGGCCGATGCTGCTGGACGGGCAGCAGATGCACTCGGCGGGCCGGCCCCTGCTTCTGTGCGAGGCGGAGTGCTTCAATGGCCTGGCCGAGGCCGGTATGGAGCCCCGCGTCATCACCATCGAGGATCCGGAATGGACGGCTCACGACTGAGACTGACAGGTCTTGTCGAATCGAGTCCGCGAGGACCGCTGCTCAAGCTCGACGATTGCACGCGGTGGCGGCTTGCCGGCGATCCCGTTGATCCGGATCTCATCGACCGCATCGTTCTGGTCGAAGGCATCGTGCAGGGATCGACCATCTCTCTGGACTATATTGCCGCGCACAAAGACGGCGGGCAGTGCCGATGAAATCGGCGACCTTCCGCCGCCTTCCCGAGTGCCGGTTTTGCGGCGCCGCCATGCCTGGCTGGACGATCGACACGCCGATCGCGACGTGCAGCCGGTGTAAGCGGCCGATGATCCGCCTTCGTCCGCTACTCGGCCGTGGCGGAACGGCGCGCATCGTCGGCCTGCTCCAATGCGGCTACGCGGCTCACGGACTGGCCACGATTACGCTTGTCGCGGCCTTCCTTATCCTGCCGATGCCCGCCCGCACCTTTGCGCGCCAGTTCGCGATTCTGCTCTTCATCATCGGCAGCGTGATGATCGTCGATGGCGCAATCGGCATTCGGACGCGCATCGACCATGTCGCGGACAGGCTGCGCACTGGCCGGGCTGCACTGGTGGCCGCCACGCTGCGGTTCTCTGGCGGCACCATCGCGATGATGCTCTGCATTTACGGCCCGACAGCGATCTAAAGCGGGGGCGTATGGCGCGAACCTCACAGCAGGAAAAGCAACTCATGCGCGAGCCTTCGACAGTCGGCGAACGCATCCGCGTCATCCGTCGGCGGGAAGAACTGAGTATCGATCACTTCGCTGCCGCGATCGGATATTCGAAGCGAGCGGTCATCAATTGGGAACAGAACGCCGCGCAGCCGCCGATTGCCGTGCTCGAACCCCTCAAACGTCTCTATGGCGCCGATCCGGAGTGGATCGCGACAGGAAAGCACAGCGACAATCCGCGGCCAGCAGTCGATTGGGAGCGGTTAGACCGGCTTAGCGCACTGATCGATACGCTCTGCTCGGAGATCGGGGCACGGTCCGACAAGAGAAGCCGTATGAAGCTTGCCCGGGATTTGTTCGATGGCGGCGCCGACGCCGATCAGGCGGTTGCAGCGCTTTTGCGCAGCATGATCCAGGCATTCGCGCCAGGAAGGCGATAATCCCCGCTACTGCAGGCGCGCCTTCGAACCGCGCATCGGGAGCAGATCAGCAGCAGCTTCATCGACGCGACCGACCGACCCACGGGGCACGAGATGCAGATGTCCGCGCCGCTCGCGGAGGTCCTCGGGTTGCTGATGCATTCCCGGCAACGCGCGCGGCGCAGTTAGATCTCCGGCATCCGCCCCATCGGCGATCTCTTCGACGAGCAGGTCGCAAACATATTGCAGATGGCATGCAATATGGGCTGCGCGACGATCGCCTTCGTCGAGCTCGTTCAAGGCAAGATCGACAAGTTCGCGCGCGCGCTGAAGTGCCGAGGATGCTGCCATATGACTCAGACCCGCTTTGCTAGGTGCCTCCGACCGTTGTGGTTTCAAAGGCGTTCCAAGGGTGTGGCATGTTTAGCTCGGCCTGAAAACGTCCGAAGTGGATGTCGGGCGGCATTTATCGACAGCAGCATACGGCCAGTGCAAAAAGTGCGGCGAGATCACGGAAAAATTGCATACCGGAACTGTCCGTAGATGGAATCTCTCGTGCAGAAAGCCGGTTGTTGCGTCGCGCGAAATCACCCTGTGTCGTGCCTATGCAGCAGGTATATTCTTTAGCCTGCGTCCCTCCCGACCCAGACGGTCTCGCGCAATTCGCGGATCCTCGAACAGGTCGCGCACGGCCCGCAGGCGGAACATATTCCACCAACGTTGCCAACGATGCTCGGCCGCGTCGTGAAGCATGTGGCAACGCTGACACAGCGCTGCGAGGTTCGACGGCGCGCTGTTCCCGGGATCGTGATCGAGATGGGCACAGGCGAGAACGACATAGGTGGTTCTCACCAGCTCCAACGCAAAGCTATCGATGGGGATCGGCTTGCCCCGGTCGGACCGCCAGCAGCAGGCCTCGGCGTCCCACCAGCGTCCGTCGCCAAGATGCGGAACACGCCTCAGATGCGGTCGCTGGCAGCGTTCGCATCGTGAGCCGGCGCGAACGAAGCGGATCACGCCGGATAATTGGGGCCAGTCGATCGGATAAAGCCAGCGGTTTTCGGGACGGATCGGCATGGCGATTCTATGAATCAATGTGAGTTGGGTGGGAAGGGGGTCGATCGCTTTTTGTTTTTGGTCTGGTCTTCAGATGTTCGTTTGCAGGGTGCCCTCGACCCTGACGCGCAGTAGGATGTGGGCACCGCACTGCAAGATTGGAGCTTCGCCGGAGACCGGTATGCTTATCGACATGGGGAAGGACTGGATGCGACCAACTCAAGCCGTTCCCCCACTCGCGGGTTACTGGCCGCTCCTGCCAGAGCCGGCCATTCCCGTTTCATTGAGCGGCCCGGAAGCAGTGCGCTTCAGAAGCGGTCGTTCGGTCAGTTTCCGGCGCCCCCAAAAGCCGCGCCGTTCATGACCCGCTCCGAACGAGCCCTAGTCGACCTCGGACTGTGAGAAATGCGCGCAGAGCTTGGCCTTCCCCCGGTTCTCCGAAACGTTCAGCGGCAAATTGTAGATGTCGAGCAGGAGCTGCTCGACATACTTCGCGATCCGGTTCGGAAGGTCGAGGTAGCTGAAATATATCAGCTGGATGTCTGCTGTCTGCTTGCGAGCCCAGTGGTCCAGGATGCGTGCGTCAAACGCGCCCTTTCCAACGTAGAGCGCGCGCATGTGAAAGCGTTGGTGGGCGTCGCAATACTCGTTCTTATGCCACAGGACGTAGACGCCGGATCGTTTCCTGAGCGACCAGTCCCGTACCAGAATGTTGTCGATCGTCCGGTCGCAGTAGTAGGCGATATTTGTGCGGCACAGCTCGTCGAGGGTCGGCGGAGTGCGCATCTCGGCGGCGGCCGTCTCGTCGAAAGCCGTGTCAGCCGCTCCGCACGAGCAGCCGCAGTCGTGGCATGGGCGGGCGCTGGCCATGCGTGGTCCATGACGGGTCAACGGATCATGCGCAAGCCGTCGACGTAGTATCGACGACAGCTGGTGCCGCTACCCGTGCGAAATGCCTCGCTCAAACCTATATCGTCCGCCATGAGCATCGACGCGATCATCGAACGGCGGCGGACGCAGCAGCAATGGGACCCTGAACTCTGGGACTTCGCCGAACGTGTCATGTTCGCTTCCAGAAATCAGCTGAACGATCCCGGCGTCGTGCCCGGACCGCTCCAACATGTCAGGAATGAGGCGCTGCAAGCGCGCCTGGACACGATTGATCACAACATCCAGTATCTCGACGTCCCTGGAGGTCCGCGCGACGACTGGCCGCCCGAGAAGGGATGGCTTAGCCCGTGGTGGTGGTTGCGGCTGCGCCATTGGACGCTATCCGAGTTCGCCCGCCGCGGAATAGCGGCCGGGCAAACGCCAGTCGTCGCGCCCGCGGTTCCCGTGCATCCCGATTTGCTCGGTGTTCATTCCGACAGGGCACCGCGACTTTTTCAGATAAGCCGCGTGCCCTTCCTGATGCGGTCGCTTGAGGAGGGACAGCTGCGTTTTGCGCCGGCGGTGGGTTACAAGGCGATGGAGGATGACGAAGCACGCTCCGACGACGAGTTGACCAAGGGCTATCGGCGGGCGAGTGGCCGCGTCACGATCACCACGCTCGACGGCAAGCCGATTAAGGCGCTCGGCGATGTCAGGTTCGACACAACCAGAGTAACCGCCGAAGGGGTCGCGCTGCCCTATTGGATGCTCTGCGCAAGCACCGACCTCGATCCGCGCTTGTTCGATGCCTTCCCAAGCGGTGAGGGAGACGACGGCGTTCTGGCCATTTTCGACCCGGCGGAATTCAAGCGCCGCGCCTCAGTAGCTTTGGCCAAGGCGCTGCCGGATGTGCGCGGTCGGATCGCGGTCATCGACTATTACGACGTCTTCCACCCTTCGGGTCTCTACATCTCGCCCGTTACGATGAAGGCGATGCGTTTCGCCTACCAGCGCGAGCTGCGCTTCGTGCTCGACCCAGGCCGCGGCGCCGTGATCGCCGACGGTGCGTTTTTCATGAATATTGGATCTATGGCCGACATCGCCGGCGTCTATGATAGCGACGGGCGCCGGATCGCCGGCATGGGTCCCGATACATACCTGAGGTAAATATCGTGCCGCCGCGGGCGGCAGTGGTATGCTGTCACATGACTAACAAAAATGACGACCTGATTTTCACCGAGGACGACTGGGATGCGGCGGTGCCCGCAGTGGCGCGCGACATGACGGCGTACCTTGCGGCGCGTCGCGCACCCATATTCGAAGATTTAGGCGATCACGGCGCGGGTTGGGGAAGTGGTTCCTTTCTGAGGCTGGGCAGCGGGATCTTCATCCTGACCAACGAGCACGTCACGAAAGCACGCCGCCGGAAGCAGGTGCTTACATCTCAGCTTCGCGAGAAGGATGAGATCTGGCGGATCATCGGCAACCACGTCGAGCTTCCCGCGCCGTATGACCTCGCCCTCCTGCCCGTGCCCAATTCCGTGTGGTCAGCGCCGCATGGCTCAACGCCCATTGAAATTGGTCAGATCTCGGTCGCGCACCGGCCGGTCGAGGGCGAGCTGCTTGCGTTCGCTGGCTTCGCCGGCCAACGGGTGAGCTTCCGCTTCAACAACCTGTTCTCCGAGGCAACCTGCTATGTCGCGCGCGAGATCGGGCTGCCGACAGACTCGCGCGTCGACAGCCGCTTCCATTTCGGCATCGACTACCGACCCGACCTCGCCGAAAACGTCGTCGGTAACGTTGGCCTGCCCCTGCCGCCAGGCCTCAGCGGCTCCACCGTCTGGAATACCAATTTCGTGGCTGCCAAAATGGCGGGCCGGGCATGGACGCCCGATCTGGCGGTCGTAACGGGCGTGGTCTGGGGCTGGCCGTCGGACCACGGGTCGATCGTGGCCACCCGTGCGGAATACGTCCGCAGCTTTCTGCTTCAGGCCGCGAAGGACCTCGGGACCGGGATCTGATTCGCCTCTGGCGTTCCCTGCCGCAGTCAGGCTGACGACTTCTTGAACCGCATCTTTCGGATCTCGATGAGCCGCACGGTAGACACTGCCCGAAGCGTTTCGGAGGCGTCAGATGGACATCACGAGGGGCTGGGGAGCGAAGGGGTAGTCCGAACGACCCGTGTGGGGCTTCCTGCATTCGACAGGTGTGTGAACAAGCGTCTGCTTCTTGCGTTAGGTTATCTGAAAGTTGTCGGTCGGAAAACGACCGGCCTCTCCCGTGCCCTGCCGCTGTTTGTTCTCTTCCAGAACATCAGGTGTTCGGCTGAAAGCCGCTCTTTCAACGTTGATCCGGGAATGACGGCAATGTTCCGATTCTACGACGCCGTCCGTACTGCAACTTAATGCGCCGTCCCATGATCGAGGATTACGGAAGCTTCATCACCTTACGCCGCTGCGGAATGCCTAAGAGCATCGATACGTTCAGAGCAAATCATATGCACCACCTGCCCAAGCTCCTCGACACGGTTAGCCAACCATGACAGCTGCTCGACACTGATGCGATAGTGTTTTGAATAACGCGCCTTGACATACGCGTCTTTCAGCTTTTCAAATAAAGATTTGTCGGCCCTCCGGTCCCGAGGCCACACATCGATGAGCCGGCGATCCAACCGCTCAGCTTGGGTTCTCAAGAATATCAGATTGTGCACATGCGGCGTGTAGAATGTATTCACTAACAGAGCACAATGGTAAAGGCTTTCTGTCGCTTGATGCAATAGGAAAGCCGCATCCTTCAAGTACCCCTTCTCCAATGCGATCTTTGCGAGATCAAATTTGCGATCCGCTCCGGGAAGCCATTCCTCGGCATACTCTTCCGCCATTGCCAATGCGGCTGCAGGCGTCTTCGGCTTTGGCTCGTGAAGCTCGGTATCGCCGTACTCATACAGGGCAATCCCGTCTCGCCGCACGTCCATGAAGAAATAGCGGCCATGCGCGAGGCCGTCGCCCGATGCCGCCCGCCCGAAACGGTCGAGAACTGCACTGGCCTGTGCATTCAGATAGAGGCGTTTTGGCCCGGTCTTGCTGTCGGGAAGGTCGATGTAATCCGCGCCGATCCATTCCCAGTGCAGTCCAGCGATCTCCCCGCGCCGAGCGCCGGTATAAATAAGCAGCCGGACAAAGGCGGTGAATTCCGGAATGCTGCCCTCGCGCTGCGCCAGCACAGCCGCGAGCCGTTGAAACTCGCGCCTGGTCAGATAGCGCTCCTTGAGCGGCCGCTTGTAGCGGGCGATGCCCTTGCACGGGTTGGAGCCCTCCGGGCGATAGCCGAGCTTCTCGGCGTACCCCAGCATGATGGACAACACCGGGATCGAGCGATTGAAGACCCCGCTCCGCTCGACCAGACTGTCGCGCCACGACACGACATCCGCGCGCGTGATCTGGGCAACCGGCTTGGCACCGAAGATCGACTTCAATCTGCCTTCGATCGTGTAGCGGTTGCTCCTTTGGGTGCTGGATTTCCAGTGCGGAGCGTAATCGGTCCAGAACTCCTCCACGAACTCCGCGAAGGTCACCACAGGTTTGGCGGCCGACGGCAGCACGGGTTGCGGGAGTCCGTCGAGCGCCGCGGCGGCGAGAAGGCGCTTAGCCGCCACACGGGCGAGCGCGGGCGACATTTCGCGCGCGTCGCCGAGGACCTCGCGGCGGGTCTTACCCCGGTAGCGATACTGAACGATCCAGCGCTTCGCTCCGGCGGCGGTGTGACGCAAACCGAAGCCCTTGACCTCGTTGTCCCAGACGAAGCCCGTCGTGGCGAACCGCCGACGCGCTACGTTTCCATTCAGCCGCTCGCGTGCCGGCTGAGCGAGGAGGTGATTCGAGCTCGATTCTAGCTGGAAATCAGCGAGCAAATGGCCATCGGAAGCTCTCAGACTCCGCTCACGTTCAACGACAGGATATGCTTTTATATCACTGTTTTTGCTATCTTTAATTTCTGAACCTCGCCCCTTGGGGCATTCGGTGATACAGAACAGATTCCGCCTGAAAAGGTGGATAGCGATCGTTCCCATGGGGACGATGGGCGGGATGACCTCGTTGAGAGTCCGGATCCTCGGCACCGCCGAAGGTCGCGAAACAGCTTGAGGCATGCTGCTCTCCTGACCCCATCATGCGGCAGCCCGGCGCTGACCGCGGAGAGAAGCGAGTGATCCATGGACCGGTCACGAATACGAGAAAGCAGCTTGACCCGATGAGCCCCAATCAGAGAGGACTCTGAGAGTGCCCGGCATAGCCTGGTCCGTCAGCCGGAGGTCGATCATGCCGAATGTGCGAAACAGCGCGAGCGCTTTCTGGCTTGAGGCCGCCTCGACAACATCACTCCCGAGATCTCAACGCGGTGATGCGGTGTTGATGAGCACCAGCGCAGTGACCGCGGACACCGTTTTCCCGTCGACGGATCAGTTAGGACACCGCTGGAAGCCATATGACCGCGCTGTTTCCGGATAACGCAAGCGGACAATCTTCATGCAAGATTTTCGATCCACTCAAATTGCATGCCGTTAACCGATCTTAAAGAAGCATTGACAACACAATCGCCATGAATAAACTCACTAGAAGAACTATCCAAGCAGTCACCTTCAAAAACGATAATTCGGCATTAAATATTTTGATAGATAAAGCCGAGACGATCGAAGTCGCCGATAAAAACGCCACCGGCCACCACTTGCTATGTAATTCCTGATAAATTGCTAACGACGCAAGAAGAACCACCGTCGTTGCGAATAATGCAATGGTAGTGGATGCCACGCATCCTTGGTTGTCACTTACAGCCATCGTCTTGCTGCTTAGTATTTGCCTGATTACCAACATTTGCCATCAAATCCCTGACAACAGATAATTTATCGAGTCCGGTACTTTTGGTCAAAAGTGTTCCCAGCGTGTTAACAGCACCTTTTCCACTCGCAAATGATTTCATCGTCGTTCCAATTGTTCTTGCTAGTGTGGCAGTGTTATAGGCAGACATCGAAGCTCTCATTGTAGGGATGCCTGCGGGATCAAGTGCATTAGCGGCCCCAATTGCGCCGGCAATGATGGCTAGATTTTGAGCTTTGTCGCCCATATCGTCAATTACAGCGCCGACTTTGTAAAGTTGACTGAAGCAATATTTGGGTCGTCCTTGCTGCTCAGCGGCTGGGCCTGCTCCAGGGGCGCCGGCGCCGCCGCCGCCGCCACCACCTTCGGCCAAGCCGGGACGGCCCGATCCGAGCGGTCCGGGGTTGGTAGGCACGAACGTTGGATCCCTTACTCCCCATACTTCAATGTCCGGACCAGTGTCGTCCCACCCTGTCGAGTCGAACTGTTGAGTCGTGCTCGGCGTAACCGGCTTCTGGCCTTTACGACCGGTTGGATCTGTAAGGTTGACAGGATCATTCCCGGTGTACGCATACCAATTCATGCCATCTCCGTAGCCAATTGGATCCGTTTGCAGAAAGCGCCCGAGTGTCGGTGAATAGACGCGCGCTTTGAAATAATAGAGTCCTGGCGTCTCAAGCCAAACCTGACCAGTATATTGATACCGGCCATAGTTTAAGAATGCGGGGATGCCATATTCGTCATAGCTGTTGAGCGAAACCGCCGAGCCGCTGTCATCGCTCAACGCAATCACGCTTCCACGCTCATCCGCATGCAGCCATTTCCGCGTGGTAGCGCCGGTGCCCTCGTACTGCATGATCGGGTCATCGAGGCCGGGGCCGTGAACATAACGGCGGATCATCGTACCTGCACCGTCATATTCGGCGATCATGTCCTGCCCGTCATACAGCATTCGGGTTGTGGCGGAAGGTCCAGCCTGCTCAAGCAGTCGGGTGAAACCATCATATTTGAATGTAAAGCCACCCGTCACCGATTTCAGCTTGTTCTCATAATCATACGCGTAGGTGAGCGTGCCGTCACCAGTCAGATTCCCGCGCGCATCGTAGGAAAGCGCTGCCGCGCCGGAAGTCGTCAGCTGATTCAGCCCATTTACGGTGTAGGGGCGATCGACATTGTAGTGACCGGTCCAGGCATACTGGTTCTTGGAGCGTGTCGCGGTGCGTATTTGGTTTGCCGGATTGTAGGTGAACTGTAGCTGCAGGTTGTTCGTGGTGGCACCGACATAGGTCTCTGAGATCTGCGTGACGCGGAAAAACGCATCGTAATTGACCGATGTGAGTGCAGCATTGCCGCGTGTCGTCGTTTTGCGATTTCCCAGTGCGTCATATGTGTAGCTCGCCAACACGCCGAGGCCGCTGGTGGCTCCATTTTCGCGGATGGCAGTCACCTCGCCGGTGACGAGATGGTCATATGTGACGTAGAAGCTGTCCGGCCACGTCGTGCGCGTCCGCCGACCGGCAAGGTCATATTGATAGCTAACCGTTCCATAAGGCTGTGCCTCGCTGGTCACGCGACCGAGCGCGTCATATGCTATCGTGTGGATGACCGTACCCTGCGTCACCGTCGCGGTTCGGTTCAGAAGGTCATAGGCGAAGCTCCGATCGACATCGGCGCCGGGCAGGTTCTTGAGCGTCATTCGGTTGAGCGCATCGTAGGTCATCACGATTTGCTGCCCATCGCGCAGGCGCCGTCTCGTGACATTGCTGGCGTTATCGTAGGTTAGCTGCTCATAGTCCGTTGTCGAACTCGTGCCAGCAGTGTTCGGAGACGGATAGAATGTCTTCCACAGCCGGTCCTGGACATCATATTCGTAGCTGGTCCTATTGCCATTACCATCGGTCTCTGTCTGAACGCGACCATTTGCCGTGTAGGTTCGGGTGACCTCGTCCGCCTGATCGGTGGTTCCCAAGGCTGTCTGCACCTTCGTGATCTGACCTGCCTCGTCATATGAGGTCTTTGCGATCCGGTCTGGCCCATCGCTTCCGGAAGTTCCCAGAACGCATGCTCCGGGCAAAGCGCCCCACGTTGCCGGATTGAGCCGCTGCGCCGTACAATCGGGCCTTCCGAGCGCGTCATAGCTATACTGCCAGACGTTATAGGTCGTGCTACCCGCGGACAGGGCGTCCTGCGACTTGCGGCCGTTGCTATCGTAGCTGGACGTCGTCTTTTGCAGGCTGGTGAACGCTGTCCACGCTGCATCGGTCTGATTCGCAACCGTGCCTGCTTCGGCAACCGTCACCTGCCCGTCCGGATTGTAGGTATATCGTACAGCGCGATGCCTCAGCGACCCTGCGCCATCCGGATCAGGCGAGGCGACCCCTACTAGCTGGCGTGCTGCATCATAGCGATACCGCGTCGTATCGTCCGAACCGGCCAGTGGACCATCAACGGTCAACTGATTGCCGATCAGATCGAATGTGACGCCCGTTGTTGCCGTCAGTAACCCGCTGCCCGATCCGGACGAAACGGATACCGGAAGCAAGTTGGTCGCGGCACTCGATGTACCGGCCTGATAGGTGATAATGGACTTCGTCTCATCGTCGGTGCCGACACAAGTGGTGAGGGTCGTACATTGCGAGACCGAGGTCAAAGTGTAGATCGGGGCTTGGGCCGTAATCACTGTGGGCGTTGTATATATCCATGCCTGGAGCGGCGTGTATCCATAGCGCGTCTGCGGCCGTACAGCGCCTGCGGTGGGCGCCGGTGCCGTAACTGTCAGAACGCCGCCATGGGTTGTATCGTAGGTGTAGTCGGTAACGTTGTTGCGAGCATCCGTGGTGGTCACCGGCTGGTTGCAGGTGACGGCATTGGCGCACGTCGCAGGATAGCTGGCTCGCGTCACCAGCACCGGCGAGGTTGCCGTGGGCTTCGGCCACGAGCGCTCGAGCGTTACATTGCCCCGGGCGTCATAGGTGTAATCGGTATAATTCCCTTCCGGGCGGGTTACCTTCTTCATCCGCCCGTTCGCGTCATATTCAAATGCAGTGGTTCGGTTGAGTTCATCGACAATCGAAACGGGCCGACCGATAGCGGTATCCACCACCGTCTTACGTGTGCGTCCCAATGCATCGGTCCGGGTCGTCGTTTCAAGCGTACCCGAAGTGGACCGGCTATAGGTCCAGGTGACACCATCCCTCGTGACCGAGGTTATGCCATCGGTTCCGGACCCAAGCGTGATTGAGTCGCTTGCACTTCCGGGGCGTTTGATCGCGCTGAGATAATTGCCGCCGCCGGTAAAGCGCCAGACACGCGCCGCCGCATCGGTGATCGTCATCTGGTCGGTCGCCGGATAAGCATAGTTCACCGTCGGCGTGGGGCTGCTCGTCGATGCGGCGTTCGAGAATGTGACGGTTTGTCGCCTGAACCAATCTCCTCCTGGCGGGACGGAAGTGGAGTTCGATACGTAGGCGAACGTCATTCGATAGCCGCGCGAATTGCTTACCGATTTCAGCCTGTACGCCATTCGGATTCGCCGGCACTCCTCGACGTCGAGGCAGATGTACGGGGTGTCCCAATTGAGCGTTGTCTTCAGGCCGCTCGGGCTCTGAATCTGGGTTGGCAATGCACAGGCGATATTGCCGCCGCTGGTAGAGCAACCGCCCGTCTGAAAGATGGTGACTTCGAGGACGAATGGATCATACGGCAATGTGTAGGTAATGATCGTTCCGTCACGAGCCGTGTAATTATAGATACTCCCATCACCGTTCACGGTCAATGTGTTGCCGTTCGCCTTCTGGTTAACATAGCTGCTGCCATTCCAGACGAAATGCTCGGCGATTGATCCGAAAACGAGAAAAACATGTTGCGTGCCGGCGATATTTTTCTTGAATAATGTACCGGACCAGTTGTCCGTCCAGCCCGAGCTGCCCCAGAAACGGTTGAGCGCGATTTCGGCGCTGCCTTCGCCTATCGAACCTTCTGTCAGGCTGAAATTGAAGCTCCCGTCCGCCGGGGAGACCCCGACGTCATCGACATCGACATAGGCCGGGGGGACCGTTCCGGCGCTTTGGGCCCATGCCGGCAATGCCCAGCTTGCTGCCAGTGCGCTGGTTGCCAGCAACAGAGAATTCCGCCGGTGCGCACGCAGTTTGTCAGCACGCGCAATAACCTTACCAGATATCTTCATTTCCCGCCCCCGAGATGTGTTCGATCCGCCGCTTCAACGAAAGATTTCAGGATGGCGGTGGATTCGGCGACCCCGTGGTCGTGGTCCGGATCCTGTTGTCGGCCTTGTCGAGTTCATATTCGTGCGTGACGCCATTGTTGACCGTACCGGTCCGCTCGACCTTTACCACGCGCCCCCTGGCGTCATACGTGTAGGTCACTGTCTCCGCCGATAAGGCGGGTGCGCTTGATCCGATCAAGGTTGCAATTGCTATCGTTTTAGCTGCGGTGTGCATCGAACCCCCTTCGATGAAGAATCACATGTTGGAGACCAGAGAAACAGCATTATCAGTGTTTCCGTCAACATCTTATTCACTTTTCAAGAGCTGGAACTCGCGCTGTTGGAAGTCTCTTTGATAGTCAGAGCGAAAAATGGATCGCTGGCCCCTCCATGCGCTGAGCAGCATTTCATTCGGAGCGGATGCTCTCGCAAGCAAGAGCCGTCACACTAGCACTACTTTGGCACATTTATAACCACTGGGTTCGTGAGGCGCTCGTTACAGTAGGGGCAGCGCCGCGGCGGTGGCTGAGCGAAGAGGTTGA
>NZ_JBNPXQ010000015.1:0-62410 GCF_050433225.1 Sphingomonas zeicaulis
CACCGCCATCGCCGTTGATCCGTCAGCCTACACTGACACACGAGAATCAACGACGATTCCAGCCGGTTCCTTCAACCTGCCAAAGTAGTGCTAGTAGGAGGCGTTCTTCATGCCGACCAAGGCCGCGCATGCGACCTATGCGGTTACCCCGAACTTTCTGTCGCTGCGCGACGCACTTCGCGCCGTCGACGAGCCGATCGCCCGCTTTGACATGGGGGAGCTTCGGGTCGAGATCAGGGCCGTTCATGACTCAGTCTTTGCCCTAATTCGCCGCCCGGGTGCCGGGGGACTGGCGATCCGCGCCGCCTATTTGAACGCATCATTCAGCTGCAAATCGGTTCGGGCCAAATCGGGTGAAGCCGCTCGGATCGCGGTTACCAGCGGGATGGGCGAGCACGAAATCATGTTCGTCAATAGCCGTGAAGCGCTTGAACGACTGCGGATCACCGTCCGCCTGACACCTGCCACGGATCTGATCCTGCCCTTCGCGCCACGAGACATTTATCCGTTGGGCACCGACGATGACCCTTTGAGAGCTGCAGGAACCATCGAAGCCTCTCAGCGGGGCCTGAACGCTGGAATTCTGTACTTCAGGATCGACGAGCCCGCCTTCGGCAATGTCCTGTACCTGCAAAACCTCACTGCTCTGAACGACTATTTTCGGGCAACTGGAGCGAAGCCGAAGGAGGTGGTCGGCGGGGAGTGGCCCGAACTGGGTTACCTGCTGCCCACGCCCGAGGCCGACGCTTGTCCTGCTGATGTCTCGCTGAAGCAGGGCGAACCGGTGACATTGTCGGATGTGATCCTGGTTTTCCGGCATGAAGCGCCGCCACACGAGCGCGAATCGGCGCGCCAATTCGTGCAGATGCTCGGCAGCGCCTACAAGATGCTCGATCTTCCGCCCGTCCAGTTTCGCGATTGGGCAGACCGTGCAGAACGGGCGGCAGGCGATCTGGCGGAAGCGCCGGAAGCCACCATCCGACACTATGGCAACCTCTATGTGCACCCCTACACAGCAGCGGAATATCCGGACATCATGGTCCAGATGTCGGTGATCACGGCATTGCACGATTGGGGCAAGTGGCGTGGCGAGCCCCATCCGCTCGAGGCGAAACTCAAAAAGGGCCTCCGGAAATTCTACGATCCCAAGCTCAAGACCCTCCGGCGATATCTGCCGAACGTCGGGAAGGACAAAAATGCCGACGCCGTCGACAGCTGGTACCTTTATCATCCGCTGTTGAATCTTGGCATCCTCGCGCTCGACGGGGATGAGGATGCCCGCGCTCTCTTCCTCGATTCACTCGATTTTGCAATCCGGGCGGCCCAGCAATTCGACTACCGGTGGCCCGTCCAGTACGACATCACCGACTTCTCCCTCATCGAGGAGACGGCGCCGGCCGACGGGAGAGGTCAGACGGATGTCGGCGGGATTTATGCCTGGGTCATGCTTCAGGCTTTTGAGCTGACCGATGACAAGCGCTTCCTCGATGAAGCCAAGGCGGCGATCGAAGCCGCGATCGGATTGCGATTCAATATCAATTATCAGGCCAACCTGACGGCCTGGGGTGCTGCCGCGTGCATGAGGCTCTGGCGGATCACCAACCGCGACGTCTACCTCGAACAGAGCTATGTCTACCTGGCGAGCTTCCTCCACAATGCCGTGATCTGGGACAGCCAGATCGGGCACGCCGCGCATTACGAGACATTCCTGGCGGTCACCTGCCTGCAGGACGCCCCGTATATGGCGATGTACGAATGTTTCGACAGCTTTGCGGCTTTCGAACGCTATCTTGACGATGGCGGCCCGGATCTCGAGCCCGAGGCGCGAATGCTCGTGAGCGAATATTGCAAATATGCGCTGTCCCGAGCCTGGTTCTATTATCCGGACGCGCTCCCTCCTGAGGCGATCTCGCAAAAGCAGCGTGAGACGAACGGCCATATCGACTCGGAACTCTCCTTCCCGCTGGAGGACTTGTATCCCGACGGCCAGCCTGCGGGGCAGGTCGGCCAGGAGGTCTATGGCGCCGGCGCCGCCTTCATCTTCGCATCCCGCGCCTTCCATCATGTCGAAGGCGCCCCCTTCCGTGTTTACTGCGACTATCTGGTCCGCGGCATCGAGAGAACCGGTGATCGGGCGCTGACGATCACACTCCATGGCGGCGAGGCCTGCACAGCCAATCTGCGCCTCGTCCGGTTGAAGCGCCGCAAGTTGACCAAGAGCACGGTGACGACGGCTGAAGGAGACATGGTGCGACCGCATGAAACGTCGGACGATCGCATCGACTATCATGTGCCCGCAGACGGGCGCGTAATTGTTTCGTGGGAGTAGGACGATGCTCGAACACACGGACCTGTCGGGCAAGCGCATCCTCCTGACCGGCGGCACGACCGGCATCGGTCGTGCGACGTTGGAGCTGCTGGCAAGCGAAGGTGCGCGCATCCTAACCTTCGGTCGGGACGAGGAGGCGCTTGCCGACACGCTCACCGGCACCTCCGGCGGTGCTGCCGTGGTCGGGATCACAGCCGATGCCGCGACCGTAGAAGGTATCGAGCACGTCTTCCAAGCCGTGGACGCGAAACTCGGCGGGATCGATATTCTTATCGCCTGTGCGGCACTCGGAGCCGATCCGATCGATCAGATGGCCGAAGGAGACTGGCGTTACGTCGTCGAGACCAACCTCGTCGGCTATCTGGCCTGCGCCAAAGCCGCGATCGAGCGGATGGAGGCACAGGGCGGCGGCCACCTGCTGTTCGTCGGCTCGATCAGCACCGAGATCAAGGCGGTCGGCGAGAGCGTCTATTCCGCGACGAAGGCGGGCATCCAGGCCTTCGCCGAAACGCTGCGCAAGGAGGTCGCCGATCGCAACATCCGGGTCAGTGTCGTCCAACCCGGATCGGTCGACACCGATATGCAGGAATGCAGCGCCGAGGAGAAACGCGCCGCACGCTCGCGGCACGAAATGCTGCAGGCTGAAGAGGTGGCCGAAGCGATCCGCTTCATCCTCACACGCTCGCCGGCCTGCGACATCGTCAACCTGCGGATCGAGCCCCGTCTCCAGAAGACGAGTTGAGGCCGATACACCCTAAAAGCGAGACCTTGCGCATGAAGGCTGCCCTCAAAACCGCCGAAGGTACGTTCGCCGTCACCGACGTCGAGCGGCCGATCCTGCCGACATCGAACTTCGTGCTTGCGCGGGTCCGCGTGGCAGGCATCTGCGGCACCGATCTGCGTCACTGGAAGAAGCAGGAGCCGGAGCTCGAATGCCACATCATGGGGCACGAACTCGCCGGTGAAGTGGTGGAGGTGGGCGACGCGGTCACCAACGTGAAGCCCGGCGACCGTGTCGTCATCGAGACGGTGATGGGTGATGGCACCTGCGAATATTGCCGCATCCAACGCTACAACATTTGCGAGCATCTCTACGATGTGCGCACTCAATATGTGTCGCGCGCTTATGCCGAATATGTGGCGGGCCCGGCCGAGAAATTCTACAAGCTGCCCGATCATGTGAGCTTCGAGGCAGCGTCGTTGATCGACACCTTCTCGGTCTGCCTGCACGCACAGCACCTTTCGGGTCTCGGCATCAACGACAAGGTGGCGGTGATTGGGGCGGGGCCGATCGGCCTAGGCCAGATGATGCTGGCAAAGGCGAGCGGCGCCGACGTGATCATCTGCGACCTGGTGAAAAGTTCGCTCGATTTGGCGACGGAACTCGGCACGGACGCGGTGATCGACAGCGGCACGGAGGATGCGGTCGAGCGAGTGAAGGCGTTCACCGGCGGGCGCGGCGCGGACATCGTGTTCGAATGCGCGGGGGGCGAATCCATGCCGCATACCCTGCCTCTTGCGACGAAAATGGTGCGACGTGGCGGCAAGGTCGTGATCGTCGGCGGCTTCGATGCCGGCGAGACTGCGATCCCGCTCGAATGGCAGCGGATCCAGATGTCCGAAATCCAGCTTATCCCCAGCGCCAGCTTTGCCATGCACGACATCTACCGCGAGCAGGGAATGGTGCTCGACCTGATCGCGAAAGGACGGATCGACGTGAGTAAGATGATCACCCACCGATTTCCGATCGACCGGATCAATGAGGCGTTCGACGTCGCCGACCGCAAGCAAGAGACGGGTGCGGTGTTCGTGGCGATCACGTTATGAGCGACGCCACGGTCCTGGCAGGCAAGCGGGTGCTCATTACCGGCGGCGCGGGCGGCGTCGGCCGAGCGGTCGTGGCGCGAATGCTGGAAGCGGGCGCGCTGGTGCTGCTCACCGATCGGCCGGACGCGGACCTGTCCGGTATCGCAGCCCCCGCGGGTGCAACCGGGACGCTGTATCGCCATGCGGCAGACCTGGGGCATAGCGACGAGGTCGCCGCATTGTTCGACGCGGTGGATCGCCAGCTCGGTGGGCTCGACATCTTGGTCGCGTGCGCGGGTGTCGGCTCGGGGCCCTTGATGGAGATGGACGACGCCGGCTGGCGCAACGTGCTCGACAGCAATCTGGCGAGCTATGTCGCCTGCACCAAGGGGGCGGTTGACCGTATTCGCGCTGGCGGAAGTGATGAGGGGATGATCATCCTTGTCGGTTCGATCAGCGTCCACATCAAGGCAGTCGGCGAAAGCGTCTACAACGCAGCCAAAGGCGGCGTCGCATCCTTCGCCGAAACGCTACGCAAGGAACTGATGCCTGAACGCATCCGGCTGACGCTGATTGAACCCGGAGCGATCGGTTCAACGATGCAGCCCTATACCGCCGCCGAACGGCAACGCTTTGTTGAGCAGTATGAAATGCTCCCGCCCGACGAGGTCGCCGACGCTATCCTCTACGCGGCAACCCGGCCCAAAGGTGTTGATGTCGTGACGCTCAGGATCGAGCCGCTTCATCAGAAGATCTGCTAGCCGGAAAAGCCGCCGACCGCCTGCGGTTTCGCCGCCAACGCGTTCGCGCGCCTCGTGCGTGACCGGCACAACCATTTTTCCCCTATGCGCGACGTTGCCGCGTAGTGGCGATGTGAGCTTGTGATCTCTACGCCGGGTGATTAGCCGGTAAGTGGCGCCAACCCCCATTGAACGCTCGCGAGCCGGTGCTGGTCGTCGGGCGCGAGCACAGCCAGGCCGGGCTGCCCCAGGGCATGAGCCGGGGCAGAGAGCTGCTCCAGCGCCCGATCGACTGTCTCGAAGCCGGCCCGCCAGCGTCGCGCGGCCGACTTTGGAGAGAAGTCGAACGCCTTGAGGCTGACCTCGTCGGCTTGGTTCGCATAGGCGAGGTGCAACAGGGTGACCGATGCGGCATCGCCTTGCCGTGCGCGCTCGGCAAAGAGCGCCTGCCATGCCGCGATCGCCCGGCGGCTTTGCGTTGCGAACATCAGGTCCTGCGCGCGTGTGAGGGTCTCGCCCAAGTTTAGCGGGCGCGGCGCGCGGAGCGGCAGCAAGTCGATCGCGATGCAGAGCAGCGGCTTGTCCTGTGGTTGCGCGAGCACGACGTCGAGCGGCAGGTTGATCGAGATGCCGGCATCACCGAGCAGCCGCCCGCCGATCTCGACCGGCGAATAGACCGGCAACAGCGCTGCGCTGGCGCGTATATGCTCTGGCGCTACGTGTGCTTTGGCGCTGTCGAACAGGACATCCTCACCCGTATCGATGTCAACCGCGGTCGCAAAATAGCGTGTGGCGCCGCCATTGAGCCGCTCGAAATCGACGAGCTTCTCGAGCGTCGCCTCGAGCGGAAGGGCATCGTAGAGACTCGACGGCTCGAGGTTGCCGAACGGATTGAACCAGGGGCCATAAAGCGCCCGCGGGTTGAACAGACCGGGTTGGCCGAAAGCGAGTGACGATATCGCCGATCTCACGCGGCGAGCTTCTTCGGCGGACTTAAGATCGAATGTCGGCATCTCATTGTTCAGTGCGGGGCGCCACAATCTTTCGAGCGCGGCGCGGCGCTCGCCCGGCGGGTTGCCGCAGATGATCGCCCCATTGACCGCGCCGACGGAGGCGCCCGCGATCCAGTCGGGGACCAACCCATGTTGTTCCAGTGCGCACCATGCTCCGGCCTGAAATGAGCCGAGGGCATTGCCGCCGCTCAGGACAAGCGCAAAGCGATGGTCGGCGAAGGGAGGAGCTGTGTACATCTGACGGTTAACGCCCAGCCAGCATGATGGTGTCGGCAAGACGGGTTGGTGCCTCAAGAAATTGGCTGATCCATGTAAAGGGCAAAAACGGTGGCCCCGGCGCCCTGTTGGGACTTGATGACGTCGTCCTCGCTGCTCGAACCCGGCTGGAGGGAAGCCCGCCGGCGAGCCCATAACCTCGATCTGCATGTCGTCGAGGCGGGTGAGGACCGCGCTCCGCTCGTCATGCTTCTCCACGGCTTCCCGGGATCCTGGTGGGCATGGCGCAAGCAGACCACGCCGTTGGCTGAAGCCGGCTATCATGTCGTAGTGCCTGACCTGCGCGGCTATGACCGAGGCGACGCGCCCGAGGTGGTCGAGCACTATAGGCTCGGATTGCCAGTTGCCGATGCGGTCGCGCTAGCAGGCGACTATGGCGCAGGGGGCTTCGATCTGGTTGGGCATGACCCCGGGGCTTGCTCATTACCTGGTGGGCGGCAGCCCATCATTCCGAGCGGCTTAAGCACGCCGTGATGATGGACGGACCACATGCCGATGTCTGGCGGCACCAGGCTTTGGAGCACCCGACGCAGGCGCTGCGCAGCACTCATATCCTGGCGTTCCAAATCCCATGGCTGCCGGATGCAGTGCTGACTGCTTTCGGCTTCTCAGCACTCCGCACACTTATGCGGAGTAGCGCACACAAGGACATGTTTGAGCCCGGCGCGCTCGATCGCTAGGTCGAATGGTGGAAATGCGGCTCGATCACCGCTATGCTCGATTACTATCGGGCATTACGCCAGCTAGAGGATGGCAAGACGCCACGCATTCGTGTTCCGAGCCAGGGCGCGCCTAAGCCGGGCCGCCGGCGCCCCATCGAACGGCCAGAAACCAGAGCTCGCAAGATCTCTTCCCGCTCGGACGCGGTCAGCGCCCATACCGATCGCCTGCGCTCGGCCGGCCGTATCCTGCCGACGGCGACAGCACCGAAAAGATCGATGACGACTGCCGGTCGAAACGGCGACCGATCGATTTCATCGACTCGCCGCGCTGCCAACGGTCCCAAATCTCAGCCCGCTGCGCTGCCGAGTAATAGAGATAGGCTGCCGCTGCTTCATCGCTCACACCCCTTTTCGCCTCGAGAATGACGTGTTGCAACCACGCGTCGACCCCGCCTCCAGGATCCGACGCTCGCGTCTGGCAGCAGTCCACCACTTTGCGACGTCATTGATCAGCTACGCGAACGGCAGATTGAGGCAAAATTCGCTGTTCTTTGCTCCTGCATTCATCGGCAGGCAGGCACCTAAGCCGAAATGGATTGGGCATCTACGCCACTCTGGCTAGCCTGCGCAGGGTCTGCGGTGGTTGACCATATTGGCGCAGGAAGGCCTCGCGCATGCGGCGGATGTCGACGAAGCCGGCCTCGCGCGCGATCTGGTCCATCGGATGACGTGTTTCTTCGATCATCAGCCGCGCCGCCTCCAGACGCATTTGCTCGACTGCCTTGGCCGGAGTCTGGCCGGTTTCGGCGCGGAAGGCGCGGGCGAACTGGCGCGGCGACAGGGCAGCGATGTCTGCCAGTTCCTCTACCGTCAGCGGATTGGCAAGGTGCGCCTTGGCGAAGATCACCGCCTTCTGGATGCGGTCGCTGCTGGGCGCGAGTTCCAGCAGTTCGGAGTGCTGCGACTGCCCGCCAGCGCGGCGATGGTGCATGACGAGACGGCGGGCAATTGCGCCAGCCACGTCCCGCCCCAGATCCTTCTCGATCAGTGCAACTGCGAGATCGAGCCCGGCAGTGAGACCGGCCGAGGTCCACACTGCGCCCTCGTTGATGAATATGCGATCATCCTCGACGCGGATGTTGGGGAAATCCTCGCGCATCTGGCGGGCATAGGACCAGTGCGTTGTCGCGCGATGGCCATCAAGCAGGCCCATTTGCCCAAGCAGGAAAGCGCCGGTGCAAAGCCCTGCCACGCGGCGCGACTCTCTGGCCATCGTACGCAGGGTTTCAAGCGTCGCTTCATCTTGCCGTGGCGGCGGCGAGAGCCCGGCGAGCAATAGCAGGGTATCGACCTTGCCGACCTCGGCGAGGGCCACGGTGGGCACGGCAAAGCCGCTAGACGAGGTGACAGGGCCGCCAACGACCGAAGCGATTGAAAGCGTGTAATATGGCTCGCCCCTCACGAGGTTGGCGAGTTCAAAGGCTGCCTGCACGCCCAGTGCAAGGAATTGGAAGCCGGGGGTGAGCACCATGGAAACGTGTGGCACGAGCGGCTCCGAAAAGACGTCCTGAAAACGTAGTTTATACGTCATACAAGACACACAGGTTCCCGTCCATAAGGTCCGTGTCGAGAGCGATGGCGCTCTGCCCGACACGAAGAAGGACCAGGACCATGACCGCGAACTCCAAGGGAACCGCCCTGATCACCGGCGCATCGACCGGCATTGGCGCGATCTATGCCGACCGTTTTGCAGGGCGCGGCTACGATCTCATTCTCGTCGCCCGCAACAGGGACAAACTGCAGGCGCTGGCCGCACAGATTTCGGACAGGACCGGGCGCACGGTCGAAGTGCTCGCCGCAGACCTTGGCGTTGCCGCCGACCTCGCCCGCGTCGAGAAGCTGCTGCGCGAGGATGCCAGCGTGACCGCGCTGGTCAACAACGCCGGGATCGGCACGCACACCACGCTGCTCGAAAGCGATGTCGAGAAGATGGCGGCGATGGTCCAGCTGAACGTCACGGCACTGATGCGCCTGACTTATGCCGCGGTGCCCGGGTTCGTGGCACGCGGCGGTGGCACGGTGATCAACATCGCCTCGATCGCCGCGGTTGCGCCCGAGTTGCTCAACGGCGTCTATGGCGGCACCAAGGCTTTCGTGCAGGCTTTCAGCACCTCGCTCAATCACGAACTGGCCGACAAGGGCATACGAACCCAGGCCGTGCTGCCGGGCGCTACCCGCACCGACTTCTGGGCGCTGGGCGGGCTGCCCGTTGAGCACCTGCCGAGCGAGATCGTGATGGATGCCGAAGACATGGTCGATGCCGCCCTGGCCGGGTTCGATCAGGGCGAGACCAGCACGATCCCGGCGTTGCGCGACATTAAGCTGTGGAACGCCTTCGAAGCCAGTCGAGCCGCCTTGGGACCCCAGCTTTCCGCAACCCGTTCCGCGCCGCGCTTCAACGTCGCGGCCTGATTCCTCCCTCCAGCAATCCTCTACAGACAAAGGACAATTCCCGTGAAACTCACCGGCAACACCATTTTCATCACCGGCGCCACCAGCGGCATCGGCCGTGGCCTTGCCGAGGCGCTCCACAAGCTGGGCAATCAGGTGATCATCTCCGGCCGCCGCACCGCGCTGCTCGAGGAGGTGACCGCAGCCAACCCCGGCATGGCATCGATCCAATTAGACGTGACCAGCCTCGACAGCATCCAAGGCGCGGCACGCGAACTGGTCGAGCGCTTCCCTGAACTCAACGTCGTGTTCAACAACGCAGGCTTCATGCCGTTCGATGACGTGAGTGGGCCGGTTGACGACGATCTGGCGCAGGAGCTGATCACCACCAACCTGCTGGGACCGATCCGTGTGACCTCGGCGCTGATCGAGCACCTCAAGACCAGGGCCGAAGCGACCGTGCTCTATACCAGCAGCGTGCTCGCCTATGTGCCGATCGCCAGCAATGCGATCTATTCGGCGACCAAGGCGGCGCTTCACTCCTACGCGCTGTCGCAGCGGTTCCAGTTGCGCGGCACCGGGGTGCGCGTGCAGGAGATCGCGCCACCGTGGGTCGACACCGACCTGATCTATAAGAGCGGCGATCCCCGCGCGATGCCGCTGCCCGACTTCATCGCGGAGACGCTGGTGGCGCTGGCGTCCGATGCGCCAGAGGTGATCGTCGATGCCATCCGTCCGTTGCGTGACAATCCCGGCGCCAACGAACACGCCCTGTTCGAGGCCTTCAACCAGAGCCTTGTCGAAAATCCCATCCCGACCGGCGCCTGAACCGTCGTCGGCCCCCTTACAGAAGAAGGGAAATCATATTGCCCCCGTATCAGTGTCCTCGAAATCGCTGCGCCTCCCATAGGACCGCGGACCACGCTGGGCGCAATCAATGGCAAGCTGGGCCGCGTGCCCAACTTCTTCCGCGTGCTCTCCGACAACTCGGCCGTCATCAATGTCCACGCCACCTTGAGCCCGGGGGCTGGGCAAGGCTTTGGACCTCAAGACGTGCGAACGCATCGCCGTTGCGGTGGCGGCGGTAAACGGTTGCGAATAGTGCGATCACGCTCATAGCCTCGCCGGCTACACTTTCGCCAAGCTGAGCAGAAGGAAGTGGACCTTGCTCGTCAGGGTAGCTCCGGCGATTCAGATGGCGCAGCAGCAACGGCCTTTGCTCGTAATGTGGCAGAGACCCGGGGCAAGGTTTCGGCGGAAGATATCGCGACAATCCGCGACGCCGGATTTAGCGAAGGTCAGATCGTGAAGATCGTGGAGGTGGTTGCCGAGAACGTCTTCACCAACCCGATCAATCATGTTGCTGGCTGCGAGGTGGATTCCCTGGAAATCCAGGTCGCCGCTCTCAATGCTGACAAAAATTTTGCAGCCCTGTGCGGTTTCGAGACGCGCAGGGCTGCGGCTCATCGAAGGACAGCTAACGGCAACACTGGCCGTAGGTCGGATCTTCCGCGAACGACCGCAATGTCCCCAGATCGCGACAATTTGGTGCGCGATTTGTTGAACGGGGCCGGTGTCCGCTCTCGAGCGAGACGGAAACCCGCCACCAGGGCAAGGATTGGCGCTAAGCGGACAGAAGGCTTGAACATCAGACCGCGGCTGCTCGCATCCCATCTTTCGTCGAGGCCAGCGAGCCACGCCGCCGAGAGCAGCCGTTCGTTTAACTATATCAGTCGCGATTCTCCATCTCCGAGCGGCGCCTTCGAGAAAGTGCATTCAGGAACGGGTTTCAAGAAAGCGGATTCACCGGCGGCCGGCAGCGCAACCGCTTGCGCGGTTGCCCCGTTAAACCTCCCCTATCGGGAATGGCGTCATCTTCCCGATCGGTGCCGCGAGTTGGCTGATACGAGCAGAGGCTTAGGCGGTTTGTCGAGGATTGCGCTTCATGAGCGCAGCTCCTGGAGCAGCCGCATCAGCGTTTCGCGTGCGGGCTCCCCCTTCCCCACGGCATCCAGCAGCGAGATGTCGATCTTTCGGGCGATGAAGGATGCTGGTCCTGCATAGGCAAGCGCCCAGCCCGTGAAGGAACGTCGATCGACAGGTTCGAACTTCAGGGTCGTAACCTGATGATGACGGGGATCGCGCTCGATCGATGTCCTCAGGCGTTCGATCACCGAAAGCGGTCCCTCAATGAACTGCGAGAACCGACCCTGCGCCAGCACCAGCGCACCCGTGACGTCCAGCTGTTCGTTCCGCAGTCGCGATACGGAAACGATCGCGGCTGTTTCCTCATCCAGCATCGCGGGTTCGATCAAGCTCCGGCTGACGTAAAACCAGCAGTGCAGCTCCATCTTCATCATCCCGATCGCTCGACGGCGACGCTCCGAGCAGATTATAGATCGCGTCGCCCAGGCCGCGATCATATGGAGTCGGGCCAGTGTGGCAAGTTCCCCGCCATACAGGCGCGCGGCATGGTTGAGAGGCTTCGGCGGAGCTCGTATGGCAGAAGGGCAGATCATTGCCGTGCTGACGACCGATGCCGCCGTTCGTCTTGCTCTCGGCGCTGCGCTTGGGGAACACGGCTATCGCGTCCACCCGTTCATAGATGGCGGCGACCTCGTTGAGGCATTCGCTTATCTCGATCCGGTCTGCGCGATCCTCGACACCCGCCTGCCTGCAGCCAGTTCGATCGACATCGGGTCGCTCGTCGCCGATCGCCCGCAGTTGCCCGTGCTGGCGCTCGTGGCCGCGGGAGACATGCGAGCAGCAGTTCGTGCCATCAAGAGCGGCGCGATTGACGTCGTCGAGATTCCCATGATGGATCGGCAGCTTCTCGATATCCTTGATGCCCTCGTGCCTGCTGATACACCCCGCCATCGAATTGCATCGCGTCGATCACATGCGGAAACGAAGCTGGCAGGGCTGACCCGCCGCGAGCGGCAGGTCGCTTCCGGCATCCTGGCCGGCATGACCAACAAGGCGATTGCTCATATACTGGGCATCGGCGTTAGAACCGTGGAGACCCAACGCGCCGGGCTGTTCCACAAGCTTGCGGTGAGAAGCGTCAGCGAGGTGGTGCAACTGGCGCTCGAGGGCGGTCTCGAACCTTTGGATCTTGGCAGCCCCCCCGCGGCGACTGAAGCGCGCGTCGCATGAACGCTCCAGTCGAACGCGCCTCGGAAGACGTGCAGGCGTCCCGGTACGTCCGATGCCCCGATCCATGCAATGCGGCAGCCAGCTCTGCTTATTTACCGGGCTCTCCGATCGGCAGAATCTATGCCTGCAGACGATCGGGGCCGATCAACTCCAGCACGGCCGCCGCAAGCGTCTCCAGCTTGTATGGCTTTCGGATGATCGGGAATTCGCGCTGATCTGCCGGTATGAACTGCTTGCTGCTGTAGCCACTGGCGAGGAGCACCACCGTATCGGCGAAGCCTTCATTCACATGACGCGCGAGGTCCAGACCGCTTTTTCCCGGCATCACGATGTCGGAGAAGACCAGATCGAAGCGTTCACGGTCAAGCAGCCGGATGGCTTCTTCGGCATCGGCAGCTTCCGCGACAACGCATCCCAGGTCTTCCAGCAGCTGATGTGCAAAGTAGCGGACATGATCGCTGTCCTCAACGAGCAGGACGCGAAGGCCGGGCGGCAGACGGAGCGACAGCGCGACCGGCGCCCTGCTGGAAGGGTGTTTGGTGGTCGTGGGCAGGCTAATGACGAGCGCCGTTCCTTCTCCCATTCGCGAGTGGATCATGGCCGATCCGCCGGATTGCACCGCAAATCCATGGATTTGTGACAAGCCCAGACCCGTGCCCTTTCCGACCGGTTTGGTAGTGAAGAAGGGTTCGAAAACCCTTTCCAGCATGTCTTGCGGGATGCCGCTGCCGGTGTCGCTGATCGTGAGAGCGACACGGTCCTGACCGTCCACGGTCTCGTTTCTTGTGGTGATGGTGATGGAACCGCCCTCCGGCATGGCATCGCGCGCGTTCAGAACCGCGTTGAGCAGGGCGGCCTCCAGGCCCGTAGGGTCGATCTCCACCGGCCACAAGGCCGGGGCGAGGTCGAGCCGAAGCGTATAAAGGGTGCCAAGTGTTCGCTGGAGCATCTCGCCCATCGCATCGAGACGAACACTCAGGTCCATGACCTCGGGCTCGAGGGGCTGGCGCCGCGCGAAGGCAAGCAGTTGCGAGGTCAGGCTGGTCGCCCGATCCGCCGTTTCCAGCATGACGTGAAGGTAGCGCTCGCGTTTGCCAGCCGGAAGATCAGGCTGCCTCAGCAGGAAGTCTGCGGACCCGCGCACGACGGTCATGAGATTATTGAAGTCGTGTGCGATGCCGCCGGCAAGCTCGCCGAGCGCCTGCAATTTTTGCGATTGAAGAACCACCGCCTGGGCTTGGCGAAGATCCTCTTCTGCCTGTCTCTTGAGCGTGACATCGCGCGTGATCTTCGCAAAGCCGACGTGCCTGCCATCATCGTCATAGATCGGATCGATCAGCACGTGGGCCCAGAACAGCGACCCGTCCTTTCGGACGCGCTGCGCCTCGGCTTCAAACTTTCCCTCACGGAGCGCGGTTTCCAGCGCGATCCGCGGCTTGTCGAGCGATCGGTCCTCGGCAGTGTAGAACATCGAGAAATGCCTGCCGAGAACCTCGCGTTCCTCGTAACCCTTGATTGCCTGAGCGCCCGAGTTCCAGCTGCTGATGCGGCCGCCCGTGTCAAGCATGTAGATCGCGTAATCCCGCACGCCCCGCACCAGGATGCGAAACTGAAGGGCGTTGTCATGCGCCGGGTCGATTGCAGAGCCTTGGGCCAAGATCTTACTCCATACCGGATCAGGCGGGGCAGCCGATTGCCGGCATTTCTCCGCTCGTTCAAGCAAGCGGTTCCGGCATTTCCGTCGTTCATAACCTATATCAGGATCCTGGAAGAGCGACCGCGTGAGGCGCCAAGACCCGGTGCATGGGATCGAGGCATTCTCTTCCGCCGGCTGGCGCCTCGCCGGGATTGACCAACTGAGCCCATTGCGGCTCAGACCCTCGGCGCATTCCTGATCGCTTCCACCGCGAAGGCGAGGCTGCCCCACATCTCAGCACCTCGTTCGTCGCCCGCCAGATGCATGATCGCGCGACGCCCGAAGATGAAGGAATCGCAGTTTTCCAGCGTGACGAGTACGCTCGCAATTTCCGCCACTTCGCGAGCCCTCAACGGGCGGGTCGGCGATTGAAGCAGCTTCTCGTTGAACTCCGAGATGGGCATGGCAGCGATCCTGATCCCAAGGAAGCCGACAATGACCTCCTCTTCTGCCAGGCCACGGAGACCACATTGCGGTTAACCGCGAGATAAGCGGTTATCCGTATTTCTACGGAGATCTATCGCGACACGTGCCACCTCATGCCGGCTTCTGATGACGCGAACGGCCCCTCGAGCACTCGGACCCTATGGGCTTCGGGCCGTTACATCGTTCATCAGCGACATGCCCTCAAAAAAGCGATCAAGCCGCTCCATTTGGTCATCGGTAAGCCTGATGCGGGCGCTAGCAGCATCAAGGTCGAGCGATCTCGTGACTTGCCCGAGGCGTTCCATCTCCCGTACCCAACGCAAGGCGTTGGATCCGGGGACGCGCGCACGTCTGCAGGTCTCCGCAACGGTCATGTCGCGCCCTTCGCATGCTGCGACATAGAGTTCCAGCAACATATCCCAGACGGGATCGGCGAAACGGTTGAGAGAGAGGACTTCATCGCGAAGATCACGGCCGCGCATAATGAGACGCGCCCACTTGAGGCGTTCGGCGCGGGCGCCCACAGTCCTCATGTTGACCGTATCGGCCATCGGGAAAGCATCACTAAGCACGCCAACATCGCGCCTACAGCATCCTGCAAAGCATGTGTCAGGTCAAGACCGCGTCCGAGGAAGAATTTTTCTTCACGGTCCGGTCCGACTTAGCCCCAGGCCAAGCTTGAGACCATGACCGCTCCGCCTGACCACACGCAATGTGCCTTTCTCATCCCGCTCTGCCGCCTGCTGCCTGGCCCCGAAGCGACGCTCCGCGCGGCCAACGGCCTGGACCGCGCCAAAGCAAGCCAGCCGGCAGCGATCTGCACCCCGCCTCGCCGCTGGCCCCGCCGTCATCAAGGCCAGGCGGCGCCCTGTGCGCGTCAACGCCCGTCTTGCCAGATCGAAAGGCTTTCTGCCGACCAGCATCTGCATCCACATGGGATCATTTCCGACTTCTTCGACCCTGCGCTCGCCATGCTCCGCGCAGTGCTCGATGGCGAGGCGCTCTGGAGCCAGCAGGTTAGCGTCTCGCTAAGGCGCGGTCAGACCGCCAGAGCAGCCGTCGGGACAATTGGGAGCCGGTATGCAACACCCGCGACACCGTCATCGTCACTGCCTCATCGCGAGGACGTCACCGAGACGCGCTAGGCGCAGCGGGCCGTCGCCACCCTCGGTCGCAGCCGCACCGCATTGCGACCGAGATCTGCGTGCTGGTGTCCATCCGCATTGGCACGATAGACATGTCACGAGATCACGCGCTCATAAATAAATAGATTGTTTACTGATTCGTGGCAGCCTTGGGGCAGATGGAGATTCAGATGCCGCGCTATCATGTGACTTTGCATGAAGAAGAAGCTTACGTAGATACTGAAGGTCAAGAATTTCCAGATATCGACGCCGCCACACGTTTAAGTGTCAGCACTTTAGCCAACATTGCTGAAACTGTCCTTGCCGATACATTGTTGTCTTATCATGGACGCGTCGAGGTTTCGGACCAAAATGGTCGATTGCTGAAAACTGTTCACCTCGATTGCGCAGTTACCATTGTAGATGCACATTTCGATGAAGATATCGCCGATCGAAGCCAGCTACATGGTACAATTGTTGCCAGTCCAATATAATCAAATCACGGCCGCGGTTTGCAATTAAGCCGTCTGCCTTAAGACCCTGAAGCGTACGATTGGCATGGACATTCGTCATACCCGTCATGTCGCCAATTTCCTCTTGGGTGAACGGGAAAAGCACCTCATTGGGCGGCACAAGTGACACGTTCCGCTCTCGCTCATGCACTTCGCAGATGAGGTGGGCAACACGGGCGCGTGCAGATTGCTTTCCGACGTTCACAAGCCACGTCCGGGTAATAGAGGCGTCAATCATCGACTCTACCCACAATGCTTTGAGAAGCGCGGCGTGCTCGGTAGCCACGGCGAGGATATCCTCCCGCGCGATAAACGCTACGGTGGCGGGAGTTAAGGCCTGAACGCTGTGGTCGGCAACCTGCATGACGCTGTTCGGCAGATCGACCCAATCGCCGGCAAGGCTCAGATTGACTATCTGGCGCGCCCCTCTGGACGTCGTCTTATGTCGCGCGAGAAAGCCGGAGATCACTATCGCGCAACGGCGTGCAGGTTCGTCCTCTACACTGATATATTCTCCCTTCTCGACGCTGGTGAGCGTGAAGGGCAGGGAGAGCAGGGCATCACGCTCATGGTCGCTAAGAGCCGTGTGTCTGCACAACAGATCGACGGCACGATTAAGCGCAGCGCCATCCATGGGGCTTTGTTTTGTCAGCACGGAGCACTCCCGGTACGCGATACAGAGCGAGTAGAACGAACTTGAGAACGCATGTGCAGTCAAGCGACGTCAACGCCATCCGGGTCGACGCGCCTTCGCTGCCGGCAATCCAAGCACATCGACGAGAAGGGAAATGAATCGGTTCGACGGCTTTCGCGGTCGCTGTGGGAAAAGTAGGCACTGCTAGCGTCGCGGGGGCGCTGGCCGGTTTCGGCCGCACCACAAGGCAAGCGAGACGACAAGGCAAGCGAGACGACAAGGCAGAAGGATCATGGTGCGAAGCGGAAGACGCCAACACAGGAGCAGGAAGCAAGCGCTCCTTTGCCTGATGGAACGTGATTTTTTCCCCTGAGGTAGCGCGCCGGCTGATGACGATCCCCGGCATCGGCCCGATCGCTGCCACCGCGATCGTCGCGCTCGCGCCGCCGGTCGGGACCTTTGCCAAGGGTCGCGATTTCGCCGCCTCTCTCGGGCTCGCGCCGCTCCAGCACTCGACAGGAGGCAAGCAAAAGCCTGGCCGGATCTCGAAGATGGGAGAACGCACCATCCGGCGGTTGCTCATCATCGGAGGCAGCTTCGTCGTCAGGCAGGCGACCGTGCGCGGCGCGCCGGCAAGATCATGGCTGGAGCGGATGCTGGCGCGCAAGCCGCGCATGCTCGTCTCGGTGGCACTGGCCAACAAGATGGCGCGCATCGAATGGGCGGTCATGACCAGAAAAGAGGATTACGGAGGTCCGGCAGCGGCCGCGGCGTAAGCCTGGACAGCGGCCAGAGACGTCGGGGACGTCCGCGGTCGAAGGAGGGTATGGCGCACAACGGTCGGCGAGAGGGGGCCGAAGGAACCAGGGAATGGCGGAGCGCTAGCCAAGCACGGAAAGCTGATGTGGTTCCGATCCGCGAACTCCCATGCTGGCCCGCAGCTATGGCGGTGCTCGTCGAGGGCGGACAGGCGACATCATCCGACTACGTGCCGATCTACCCCGATTTACCGCTTGCATCCGTAGGGGCGTCCACAGATGCCGTTCGACCGGTTTTCTGCGTCTCCGGCCGATCGCACCTGAACTCGCCAGAATCTAACGTAGGTTATTATGACCCTGTCAAACAAATAACGCCCCCTTAAGGCTGATGAAAGACGCCCTCATTTATCCGTCTAATGTGCTCGGAAAGGCGGATTGATGAATTCCAACATATTGGCCGGCCGCCGCATCTTAGTGGTCGAGGATGACTATTACTTGGCGCGGGAGTTGGTGGAGCTCCTCGAGCGGGTGGGTGCTACGATCGTTGGGCCTTTCGCGACCGTGGGAGACGCTCTGAGTTCGCTCGAGCGGGCACCGGACGCCGCCATCCTTGATCTGTGCCTCGTTGATGAGACATCGCTGCCCGTGGCGCATCGGCTTGAAGAGAGGGGCACACCTTTCATTTTCGCAATAGGGGCGCCGAACGAGCTTCCGGCGTCACATGGCGCACATTCAGTCTTATTGAAGCCCGCGAATGACGCTTCCATCCTGCGCGCACTTCGCGAAGCGCTCGCTTAGTGTTCGCTCCCGGGCTCGTCGACTAATCTGTCTTCGTGGCAAAATTCCGACAATCAGATGCCGACTCTTCGGCGAAGCAGCGTCGCGAGGCGGCTCATGTTGATGGGCTTCTCACACCGTGGAAGATGTTTGAAGTTTCCGGGGATGGCGCATTCGTCATAGCCGGTGTCGAGCACGACCGGAACGGATCGTGCGACCAGGCTTTCATGGCGGAAATGTCCGGCTCTCCCCCGAGGTTCACGTCCACGACTGCCGCGTCGGCGCTGCTTGAGAGCGGATTGGATCCAGCGCTTCCTCAAGCGTGCCGACCGACCCTACGACGCCCGCACCTGCATCCCCGAGCTCGGTTCGGAGATAATCCCCCAGCATATTCTCGTCTTCGATCACGAGAATGCGCCGGCCGCTAAAGCTGCACTCAGGCTTGGGCTAACACCTCCGTCCTACTCTCCGAGACAGGCATTGAGATCGTGCAATGCACCCCATCCGAGCCGAGCGTATAGCTCGTCTTCGCCATCAGCTGGTAAGGCAAGGCGTGCTCGATGAGCTCGCGCCCTTGACCAGTGCCAGTCGGCCGCGAGCCAGAGGCAGGCATCTCCACCCCGCTCTCCCGCCAGTCGATATGGAGCCAGGGCTTGTTGTCGGCGCCGGTCCGCTCGATCGTCCATGTGACGGCAAGCCGCCCCTGCGGCTGCCCGAGCGCCCCATATTTCACGGCGTTGGTGGCAAGCTCGTGGAGCGCCATTGCGAGCATCTGAACTGTCGAGGAGCGGATGCGGATGCCGGCCGGCCCGACGAGCGTAACTCGGTCGGACCCGCCGTCCATGGCAGCCAGCTCCGTGCGGACCAGTTCATCGAACCTGACGCGATCATGCTCGTCCAGGCGCGAGAGCAGGCCCTGCACGCGGGCAAGCGCATCGAGCCGATCGCGAAAGCGCCTGCGGAACTCCGTCAGGTCAGAACTCGCGCGAGCGGTCTTGTCCGACATCGATCGCACCACGCCTATCAGGTTGCGTGTCCGATGCTGCAGCTCCGCGACAAGGACCTGCTGCCGCTCCGCCCCTTCGCGCCGTGCCGTGGTGTCCGTCATCGCCCCGACCATCCGGATCGCTTGTCCATTCTCGTCATAGAAGAAGCGGCCGCGCCCTTGCAGCCAATGGACCGAGCCGTCTGGATGAACCGTCCGGAATTCGTGATCGAACTCCGCGTGAGCTTCCTGGGCCTGACGCAACGCCGCTTCCGCCGCGGGACGGTCATCCGGATGGATGCGCGCCGCCCACGCTTCGTAACTCGGCGTCACCTCGCCAACCGCATAGCCCTCCATGCGGAAGTGCTCGTCCGACCAATGGATGTCCCCGGTGAGAACATTCCAGTCCCAAAGGCCCAGCCGGCCTACCTGGACCGCGCTGCGTAGCCGTTCCTCGCTTCGCTCAAGCAACTCCTGCGTGCGCTTTGCATCCGTAATGTCGGAGCCGATGCCGCCAATCAAGTTCACTGCGCCATCTTCGCCGACGATGGGAAAGTCGGTGTTCCGTAGCCAGCGGATCTCGCCGTCAACAGGACGCCTGATACGGTATTCGAACGTGACGTGCTCACCTTGGCGGACGCGGCGTATATTCTCTGCGGCCATGTTCCGGTCTTCCGGGACGATCTGTTCCAGCCACGACCTGAAATTGTCACCGGTGAGCACCTCCTCGCGGCTGAGGCCGTAGATCGCTTCAAAGGCGGGTGTCAGATATTTCCACTGCATCGCTTCCGCGTCGCGGATCCACAGGACGTCCTGCGACGCTTCTCCGAACTGGCGCAGCCGTTCTTCGCTGTCGCGCAGTGCCTCCTCGGCCAGTTTGCGCTCGCCGATGTCGTCGAACAGGATGCCCACGCGCCGCTGCTCCGGCTCGTCGACGCGAAAGGCATAGACGCTGTACCAGCGGCCCAGCGCATCCGCTCGGGCTTCGAAGCGCCTAGGCTCGCCCGTTAGCGCAATCTCGCCATAGATGTCGAACCAATGCTGCTCGTGCTCAGGTGCGATATCGCGCATGAGGCGGCCTTTGCCCTCAAGAATGCCGGTCTGGCGTTCGAAGGCGGGGTTCACGTCCAAAAACCGGTAGTCGACGGGTGCATCGCCCTCGAAGATCACTTCGATGATGCAGAATCCTTCGTCAATCCGCTCGAACAGCTCGCGATAGCGCTCCTCGCTTGCTCCCAGCGCCAACTCGGTGCGGGCGCGCACGACCTCCGCCCACAACCGCTCCGCGACTTCTTGGACGAGGGCAACCTCGGCGTCGGTCCAGCGCCGGGCCTCCTGCTGATGGACGCTGAGATTCACCAGCAGCTTATCGTCGACCAGCAGCGGGACGCTGAGCAAGGCGCCCACACCCACCTGTGCGATGGCGGCAAACGCTGGTTGATCGACGTGGCGGCGAATGTCGTCGATCCGCACCGTGCGATCGGCGCGGAGGTCGTTCAAGACGGGACCTTCGTAATCTTCCAGCTGCATGCGCGCCGGAAAGGGTGGAACGCCGTCAGCGCACCACCCGCCGAAGATGTCGGCGATGCCTTTCGCTTCATCGAACTCCGCGAACAGAACCCGCGTCGCACTTAGCCGCTCGCCCAGGCGTCGAGCTGCGACCTTGACCTTTTCGCACGCTCCGCGTTCGGCCCTCATGGCGTCGCCCAACGCGAGCAGGAAAGTCTGTCGCTCCTCACGCGCCGCCAGTCCACTGCGCGCCTGTTCCCGCTCGACCGCGACCAGAATGCGGTCGATCACCGGACCCAGCACCATGGAGTAGGTCTTGAGAAACTCGATACTCGCCAGATCAAACTCACGGGGTTCCCGTGCGTCGACCTGCAATAGACCCCACGGTCTGCGCCCAGGGAGCAGGATCGGAACATTAACGAGGGCGATGACGCCATGATCGCGCAGGAAAGATGGAAACTCGAACCGATCCTCACTGGCGATGTCGTTGGTGATGACCGGTTCCGTCCTTTCAATCGCAAAGGCTTCGGATGAGCGCTCGCTCAAGCAGACACGCTCGTGCCCTACGATCCCGGGTCGCCAGCCGACGCCGGCGCGCACGACGGCCGTGTTGCTCTCGCGCTGGATCTCCAACACCTTCGCCAGATCGGCTCCCAGCGCCTCGGCGATGAGTCGGCAGCCTTCGTTGAGGATCTCGTCCAAGTCCTCGTGATCAAGCACGAAGTCTCCGAAGTCGGCCAGCGCCCGCTGGCGCCGCATCATCTCGATTTGATTAGCCATCTTCCTTGAACGCCTCGCAGGCTGCTCGGTTTAATCATAGCTGCAATCAGCTTACTGCAGACACGCTCGATCCGAGATGAAGGTTGGCGTCTAGTAGCATGAGAATCAACCACAGCTTTGTCCGCTCCCGACAATAGCGGTCACTCGCCCGCTTCAGCGCGAACGGCAGCTAAGTTGTTTACTTGATTTTGCGCATGCGCCTTCCTTCGAGTGCCCGGATGCCAATGGTTGTCTCCGAGGTCATCGAACGGCTTGAGAAGCCTGCTGTCCGAGCCTTCATGATCGCGGCCGGGCGATGGTGGGTGGACGTCTCTGGGTCTCCAGCGAGGTTGAACCTCCACTTACCTGACGAGATCGTCCGGGCATGGCTGATCGGGATGAGGAGCGCTGGATCAGACCCAGCGGAACTCGGTCTCGGTCAACCAAACGGTGTGCAACAGAACGGCGAGTTTGCGTGCCACGGCGACTTTGGCTCGCTTTGATCCCTTGGCTTCAGCCAGCTTCCTTCCTGATTGCTGAAAGGCGAAGGGTCGCTTGACCCGGGTGAGAATGACGTTGGCCGCTTCATACAGCGCGCGGCGCAGCATCGGATCTCCGGCTCTTGAGATGTGCCCTTGCGTGTCGCGCTCGCCTGATTGGCTGCGACGGGGGACTAGGCCAGCATAGGCACCAACATCCTCGCTTCTGGCAAAGCGGCGGGGATCTTCAATGCTCATCGTGCAGGCGAGTGCGGTGATCGGGGGACTGTGGGACTGTCGGAAATTTTGTGCGTGAGGCCAGTTACCGTCATCAGATGACGAACCGTTCGCCGAAAACTACGGCGAATTGGGTCTTTGCCTCAGCCCACTCACGAGGCGGCGCGCTTCTGCAATATGCGCTGCGATGCACGCAGCTGAGCTCCGATCGCTTACATCGAAGATCGCCGTAGAATCATGCTGCGACATGCCTTCACGCCTGTTCTCGCCCCCGACACCCGAGGAGAAGCCCACCTTGTTCATCACCTGTGACACCCGGAACACGCCTCATTACCGCCTACAACTTCGGGCGCAGACTCAAGACCCTTCGAGGCCTCATCCCGAAGAAGCCATCTGCAAGCCTTGGCACGTCGAGCCGGCCCGCTTCACATCAGATACGCACCAGCAAATCCCGGGACCAACCATCCAGAGCGCTTCTCGCGCCGTGGTCGACTTCTCCGCTCGAACATGCCAGAACGGCGCAGTCATAGCGAAAATTAGCGCAAAGCGGACGTGCCGACGGATGAAGCGGTCAGCCGTCGAGCGTCCCTTCGGGGCGATCGACGTTCACTCAGCTGAGGATGACCCGCGATGCGATTTTGCCGCAGCGCATGCACCTCCGACGATTCTCCGCCGGGTATGAGCGCCTGTAAGGGCGCCACATCGTCCACTGGTGCGCAATCCGACATAGCCAATGGCTCATGATGCCACCTCATCAACAGGGGTTCGTCTGTGCTTTTCTGACGAAGATGTGCACGTCCAACGTGTTGCGAAGCCTAGGGATGAAACCCACCCCTCAATAACATAGGGCAACGACATCGCGATGGCGGCAGGAATGTCTTTGTCGTCTGCCTTTATCATCGGGTGAAAGGCAGGTCGCGGTAACGCGATGCGCTCCGGTAAACGCCCGAAAAAGACGGAAGTCATGGTTCGATAGGGAGTGCGGACGAAATCCGCCGGGCAGATTCGGACGCGCGAAGCGGTGGCCTCGGCGCCACTCTCGGCGTCCGCGACATGGTCCGACATGCAAGCGCACCAGCGCGATCCTACTAACCCAGGTGAACCCGCGGGAACTCAGCCAGCGGTCGCGCGATGGAGCCATATCGCCAGCGGGCGGCAGATGATGAACGAGGGCCTCTCGTCACCCCAAAATCGTTGAGGCGTACGATGGCTGCAGCTTCAGGAGCGGGGAAATGATGTCAGGAGGACCAATCCGCTCTGCCGCGAAACATGCGGACGCCCCTGCCCCGCGCGCTTCAACCTCGGGCCTGATCCTGCCGACGGCAGTCATCGGCATTGGGCTGAGCGGCTTCTTCGACGGCATTCTTCTTCACCAGATCCTGCAATGGCATCATCTGCTCAGCCTCGTTCCCGGCGAGCCCTTCCGGGATTTGGGAACGCAGATCCTTGCCGACGGGCTGTTCCACATCCTGATGTATGTCATCACCGCGGCGGGTTTATGGTTGCTGTGGCGCCGCCGATCGCTGCTGGCCGTTAGTGGGGGCCGGGTCGTTGCGGGCGGCGCCCTGCTCGGCTTCGGTCTTTGGAACGTTGTCGATGTCGGCATCTTCCACTGGCTTCTCGGGCTTCATCGCATTCGTGTGAACGTGCCGGATCCGCTTTTATATGATGTGGTTTGGCTGACGCTGTTCGGCTGCGGGCCGCTTAGCCTTGCCTGGCGGACCCTGCGCCAGAACGGCTTCAGCCGCAGGGGAGGCGGCGGTGTGACCATCTCCATTCTCGCGATGCTTGCCCTGGCGGGTGCAGGAGGCGCAGCCCGACCGGTCAAGGACACGCGGACCGCAATCGTCCTTTTCACGCCGGGAACGTCGCCCGGAGAGGGATTGGACGCGGCGGCGAATGCGCGTGTCCGCGCAATTTGGGTCGACCCGCGCGGCAGGATGATGGCGGTCTCGCTCGACGATCAGGGCGCCGAGCAACGCCTGTACCGTCAAGGAGCGTTGCTCGTAACCCGCTCACCCGTGCTTGCCGGCTGCGGAACTCGGCTGAGGGCATGACTCCTGAGCGTTCTTTCACCAGGCAAGGCGAAGGCAGAGCGGCGGCGGCACTGACAGGCGGAAGGCCATTCAAGGTTATTGCTACCCCTTTTGAAAGTGACGCTGTCGGAACATGGCCGCTCCCCACCGGTTGATGAAGGCATAAAAGACAGGAGAAGAAAATGGAGATGCAGCAAACCAACGACCAGAAGCCCGACCCTGAGAACGAGGCGGAGAAGAAGCAAATGGAGGATGTGCAGAAAGAAGCGGCAAAGGAGCGCAAGGAGGAAGGCGGATATCAGTAATTCTCGCATGATCCGGGTCGGTAAAACTATCCGCGTCAACCACCGGATTTTCAGCGGCCGGCTCCGGCTGAGCGCGCCCTGTCTCCGTCAGGGCAAATAGACGGCATCTGGCGCAATGCCGACGATATGATGCCAAAGATGAGTGGCGGCTGCGTGACCCGTTGAAGCCGTTAGCCGAGCGGCGAGCAAGCCTTTGCAACGCCACCGTTGCGCCGGACACCGCATGAAGCGGGTTATGCACCAACGCCTCCTCTCCAGCGTCCAGACGCGGCATTGATGGCCCTGCATCGACCGGCAATGCGCGCTCGCTTATGCGGCGGGAGAGAACCGCACCGGCCGGCTGAGAAAAGGCGAGCCTGCAGCGCAGAAACGCCAGGGCGTGTCGGTGGCGACGCTGATGCCGATGCGCGGACCGGCGACCACGACCGGCTGCCGCACCGCAGGCGATAGAGCGAAGGGCGGTCGGTCGAGCGGCACCTCGCACAAGCTGCCATCCACCGCGAGCGCCTGGCACAGCCGCCCCGGCCCGGAACATAGCAGCCGTTCCGCCATGACACCGCGACGCGCGCGCATCATCTCTTGCCCGGCCTGTGGTGCGATCGCGCGGATGAGAACACCCGCCCCATGGCCGCAGGTGAAGTTCATGCACCAGTGCAAACCGTGGCTGCGATAGACATAGGCGTGTCCGGCGGGCCCGAACATGGCGGCATTACGCGGTGTCGGTCCACGAAATGTGTGCGCAGCGGGATCCTGCGCGTCGTAGGCCTCGGTTTCGACGATCGCGCCCCCGACGCCGTCGACGTGTAACATGGTTCCGATCAGCGCGGGGGCGACGACTGCGACGTCGCGGTCAAAGAAGGATGGATCGAGCATCCATATTCAATTCGCAGCCGACGGTTCATTTCCCCAGATGCGAAGAAGCGGCGATCGAGTCGGTCCTGATTTTGCCACGCGCGGTCAGCGCACCGACTTTGCATTCCCTTCGATTTCGCGGCGACCCCGTGGAGCCTCGGCCTATCGGCAGTTCTCTCGCCCGGAAGACGTTCCCTCACTGTTCAAGACGGGCCCGTTTGCGACCGAGACCCGCTGGCTGCATCACGAACTGCCGCGACACGTTGCGGGAGAAATTGCCGGTTTCACAGCCGAACTCGCCTAACGGTACGCAGATGAGCAGCGTTTGGCGGGGCAGCCGTCCAGGACCGGTAGCGCCAGCCAGACGACCTGTTGGCCGACGGCGCGGTTCGCTCCTTTCCGCTGGCGCCGAGGACCCGAAAACTGCTTTGCGGGTCGAAAGCAAAGGGGTTCTGGTTCAGCCACTCGTCCTCTTGGTACGCCCGAAACGTCGGTGGGACAGGGCGTTGAAAAAAGCAGTCTCTCCTCAAGACGATCGGTGCTCAGGCTGCTATCGAAGGAAACAGGCCTCTCGGCCGCTTATCCTTGTGAGGTTTGTGCGTGATCCAATCCCTACCCCGGTTTTCGACGGGCATGCCCGGCCTTGATACGGTTTTCGGCGGCGGCTTCGTCGAGGGATCCTCCTACATCGTGCAGGGGCAGCCGGGCGCGGGCAAGACCATCCTCGGCAATCAAATTGCCTTCGCAGCCGCCGCCACCGGCAAGAAGGTGCTTTACGTCACCCTGCTCGCCGAAACCCATGACCGCCTTTTCCAGTCCCTTTCGACCCTGACCTTCTTCGAGGAAGATCAGCTCGGCAGCAACATCACTTATGTGAGCGTGTTTCAGACGCTCAGCAACGAAGGCCTCGGTGCGGTCGTGGACCTCCTTCGCAAGGAAACGAAGCGCCGGAATGCGGCGCTGATCGTCTTCGACGGCCTCCTGAACGCACGGGATCGCGCTGAGACCGACCTGGACGTCAAGACCTTCGTTGCCGAAGTGCAGAGCCAGGCAGCCTTCGTCGGATGTACCGTCCTCTTCCTGACCAGCGCCAGGCTTCAGGACGACAGTCCCGAGCACACCATGGTTGATGGCGTGCTGGAGCTCCATGACGAGCTCGTCGGCGTCCGCACCGTGCGTCGCCTGCGGGTCCGCAAGTCTCGGGGAAGCGCCGCGCTGGGCGGCTATCATCAGTATGAGATCGGAAGCGGCGGCGTTTCGGTTTTTCCCCGGATCGAAGCCGCGTTGAACACGCCGTTGACGGAGGACAGGCCTGACCCGACGCCGCTTGCGTCCGGGATCGAAGGTTTCGACGCAATCACCGGCGGTGGTCTTCCCAACGGTTCGATCACTTTGCTGATCGGCCCTTCAGGCTGTGGGAAGACCTCCTTCGGCATCAACTTCCTTTCAGCCGCTTCGGAAGCTGAACCGGCTCTCCACTTTGGCTTCTATGAAGCGCCCGACCGTTTGTTGCTGAAGGCGAGCGCGCTGGGTCTGGACCTCCGCGGACAGGTCGACAGTGGCGCCGTCGAGCTTCTGTGGCAGCCGCTGACCGAGAACCTTACCGACAAGCTGGCCTATCGGCTCCTCGATGCGGTGTCGGCTCGCCGCGTGAAGCGGCTGTTCCTCGACTCTTTCAGCGGGTTCGAGCGCGCGGCCGTCCATCGCCCGCGGCTTGTAGAATTTTTTGCGGCCCTGACGAACGAATTGCGCGCCCGGGGCGTTACTACCGTCGGCACGTGGGAGTTGCGTGACCTTTTCGCGTCCGAGGTTGCAGCTCCCGGCCCCGAAATTTCCAGTCTGCTCGATAACCTCATCATGATGCGACAAGTCGAGATCCGGGCCGAGTACAAGCGGGTGATGTCCGTCCTGAAAATTCGTGACCAGTCCTTCCAGGCCTCCCCCCAGGAGGTTGTCATCGATGGGCACGGCCTTGCGATCAAAGGCCCATTCGAGCCCGCAACCGGAATTTCCACCGGGCTGGCCAAGCCTCTTGAAGCGTAAGGCCCTCCATGGATCGAACGCTTCCATGGAGCTTGCGATGAAGGTCGTCGTCGCCGAGGACGAGTTCCTGATCGCCGACATGCTTGTCCTGAGCCTCGAGGAGGCCGGGCACGAGGTGCACGAGGCCGCGCACGGCGCGGCGGCGCTCAAGCTCGTTCGCGAGGTGGTGCCGGATCTCATCATCACCGATTTCATGATGCCGTTGATGACAGGCCTCGAACTCGCTGAAGCTGTGAAGGCCGACAGCACCTTGCAGCGTATCCCGATCGTCCTCGTAAGCGGCGCGCAGGGGGCCATAGCACGCGCACGCGCTGACCTGTTCGACCTCGTCTTCGACAAACCCTACGTGATGGATCGGCTGCTGGAGGCAATTACACAGCTGGTCGGCGACCGGAACGGATCCTGATGGCGGCGAACGTGGAAAGCGATGCGAACGACAGCGACCCTTGGAACGAGAGAGGTTGCTCGATCGATGCCTACCGGCTCGCGGCCATCATCGAGTCGTCCGAAGACGCCATTATCGGCACGACGCTCGGCGGGATCATCACTGATTGGAATGCGAGCGCAGAGCGCACCTTTGGCTATGCTTCCGAAGAGATCATCGGGCACTCGATCCTGACCTTGATACCGGCGGATCGCCGAGCCGAAGAAGACGAGATCATCGCTAAACTGAAACGCGGCGAGCGTCTCGAGCACTTCGAAACCGTCCGCCAGCACAAGGATGGCGCTCTCATCCACATATCGCTGACCATATCGCCGATCAAGGCAGCAGACGGCGCGATTATCGGCGCCTCAAAAATCGCCCGCGACATTTCCGCGCGGAAGCACACGGAAGCGGTCCTCGCGCAGCAGTCCGAACGTCTCCAGACGCTCAACCGAGTTGCAAAGGTGATCTCCCGCGATCTCGATCTCGACCGGATCGTGCAATCGGTGACCGATATCGGTACCGAGCTTACCGGTGCCAGGTTCGGGGCCTTCTTTTACAATGTCATCGACGGCGCCGGCGAGTCGTACCAGCTCTACACGCTGTCTGGAGCGCCCCGTGACGCATTCGACCAGTTCGGCATGCCTCGGAATACGGCGGTGTTCGCGCCCACCTTTGCCGGCGAAGACGTTGTGCGGTCCGATGATATCCGTCGCGACCCCCGCTACGGGCACAGTGCGCCCCATTATGGCATGCCGGAAGGTCACCTTCCAGTAGTCAGCTATCTGGCAGTCCCGGTCGTCTCGGTGTCGGGCGAGGTTCTCGGTGGGCTCTTTTTTGCTCATGACGAACCGGCAAGGTTCACATCCGACTCAGAACATATGATCTCCGCCATCGCCACGCAGACGGCGATCGCCATGGACAACGCACGGCTGCACAAGGCTGCGCAACGCGAAATAGAACAACGGCGGCGCGCCGAGGAGTCGAAGGAGCTGCTCCTCCATGAGCTGAAGCACCGCGTGAAGAACACGCTGGCCACGATCCAGGCGGTTGCCATGCAGACGTTCCGCGAGGCCCCCCGGACGGAGCTCAACGCCTTCATCTCTCGCCTGCTCGCGCTGTCCGGAGCGCATGATCTGCTGACCCAGCGCGACTGGGAGATGGTCGATGTCGCGCATATTGTCCGGCGCGCTGTGGATCCCTTCGCGGCCGAAGGAAGTGAGCGGTTCGACATCTCAGGAGCCGAGATAAGGATCCCTTCCGAAAAGGCGTTGCAGCTCGCCATGGTGCTGCATGAACTCGCCACCAACGCGGTAAAATACGGGGCGCTTTCCAACTCGACCGGGTCGGTGAAAATATCCTGGAGCTGTAACAATGAAGGGACTGTCCCGCTGCTAAACCTGCAATGGGTCGAACGCGGCGGTCCCGAGGCATCGCCGCCGACGCGAAAGGGGTTCGGTTCGCGCATGATTGAGCGCGCCCTCCGGGGGGAAGGCAATGGAGTGGAGTTTGATTTCGCCCCGGACGGGCTGCGCTTCGGGCTTCGCCTTTCGGTTCGCGACCAACTACCGCCGGGCACGACTGTGAACGAGCCATAAAGTTTTCTGCCGCAGCGCCGAAGGGGACAACAGCTCCGCTTGCAGTCGCAGAAAGGGGCGCCGGTGGAGGGAAGCGTTTAAGTTGCTCGTCACTGTGCCAGTGCCCGAACCCGCGGCGCATTCGGATCTTGTTTGACCCGGCTGGCCGCGCTTCCTTAATCGGGCGTCGATAATGTTCCTTCGGAGGCGCGCGTGCTGTTCCCCGTCAGGACCGACGGCGCCAGAGCACGATGCCATACGCTTGCCACCCTTGCCGATGCGCGCATCAGGGCTTCCACCGGCGGCGCCGAGGCCGCCGCATCCAGGCCCCCGTTGATGGCGCGAGCGAGACAGCGATGGTTTTCGGTGAACTGTGTCGACGCCACTCCGAGTGGACGTTCCGGGCGGTCGGCCAAGGGTTCGCTGGTGGCCTCGCGCCGCTTGCGCGATCATTCGGGATCGAGGTCGCGAAAGAGCCGCTATTATCGCAGCCGGCTCCGCCCATGACGATCTCCCTCGACAAGCCCGACGACGCCACTTCACACGATGCCGGCGGCGGCGGCGGTGGCGATTTCGCCCCGACCTTTGACAGCATCAGCCCGCCCCGGGGCGCGGCGCCGGATCACCGCCGGCAAGCTGGCGCGGCGCTCACTCCATCGCTCTCGACGAGAGAGCCGCCAACGCCAGACCAATGTATAGGCTCACACGCCCGCTGGGCATGGCAGGTTCGAACATCATTGGTCCCTTGGAGAATTCTCGCATGACGCGTGACGAGATCCTGCAGACGCCGTCGATGCCGGCGTTCGCGCCCAGCTATCCGCTCGGGCCCTATCGCTTCTTCCAGCGCGAATATCTGATCATCACCTATGAGACGGATCCGGATGCGCTGCGGGCCGCGCTCCCGGAGCCGCTGGAGCCGGCACCCGGCAACCTCGTCTTCTACGAGTGGATGAAGATGCCGGACTCCTCTGGCTTCGGCGACTATGAGGAGAGCGGGACCGGGATCCATGCGCTGTGGCAGGGCGAAGCCTGCAACTTCTCGGTGCAGATGTATCTGGACGACGAGCCGCCGATCACCGGCGGCCGCGAGATATGGGGCTTCCCCAAGAAGTTCGGCGTGCCGCGGCTCAAGGTCGTGAAGGACACGCTGACGGGCACGCTGCACTATGGCGATGAACGCGTCGCGATGGGCACGATGCAATACAAGGTGCGCGATCTGTCCGATCGCCTCGACGCCGTCGCCGCCGGGATCGGCAAGCTCAACGTGAACCTGAAGCTGATCCCCGATGTGGACGGCTCGCCGAAGGTGGCGCAGCTTGTCGGCTACAACCTCGAGCGCGTGACAGTGCACGGGGCCTGGGAGGGCGATGCCCGCCTGCACCTGATCCCGCATGTCAACTGCCGCGTCGCCGACCTGCCGGTCAGGCGGATCGTCGGCGGGCGCCACCAGCTTGTCGACTTCGTGCTGCCCTATGGCCGCGTGCTCCACGATTATCTCGCCTGAAGGAGGAAGACACAGGAGCCTCAAGACCGCAACGCCGTCATCACCGGATCCACCAGCGGCATATGGCCTCGCTTATGCCCGAGCATTTGCCGCCGAGGGCGCCGACATCGTCATCAACGGCTTCGGCAAGGCGAACGACATCGAGCGGGAGCGTGCCGCGATCGAGAGCGAGTTCGGGGTAAGAGCCCTCTATTCGTCCGCGGACATGACCAACCGGAGGGGATCGCCGGGCTGGTCTATCTCGCCGCAGGGCGGCGCGGCGGCGTCGACAATTTGATCAACAATACGGGGATCCAGTTCGTAGCGCCGATCGAGGACCTTCCTGTCGAGAATGGAACCAGATCATCGCCATCAACCTCTCTGCGGCCTTCCACGCCATGCAGGCGGTGATCCCGGTGATGAAGAAGGCCGGCTGGGGCCGGATCATCTCGACCGCGTCGGCGCACTCGCTTATCGCGAGCCCGTTCAAGCCGGCCTATGTCGCGGCCACGCACGACATCGCCGGCCTGGCGAAGACCGCAGCGCTGGAACCCGCCACCGACAGGATCACCGTCAACTGCATCAGTCCGGGCTATGTATGGACGCGGCTCGGCGAGCAGCAGATCCCCGACACCAGGAAAGCCCGGAATCTGACACGCGAGAAGGTGATCAACGACATGCTGCTGGCTCCCAGCCCACCAAGCAATTCGTCACGCCCGAGCAGATGGCTGCCATTGCCGTTTTTCTCTGCTCCGACAGCGCGGCGCAGATCACCGGGGCGAACATCTCCGTCGACGGAGGATGGGTCGCTCACTGAAGGAGCACGCGCGTTCCGGAGGGCCCTTACCGCCATGGCTGCCGGATCATAACATCCTTGATTCTCAACATATCGGGAGGTCCGGTCTCACTGGTCGAAACGGCATCGATCCACTGCGAGAGCGCATGACCCGCTACGCTCTCATTGATCTCGGACGATCGTGTAGAGCCGGTTGTTCAGCGCGAACATCGCCGTGCCGTCGTCTATGAAGTGGAAGTCGATCAACCCTTCGCATCCGGTCTTCAGCGTCGGGATTTTCGCGGTGCGGAAGCCGAGCGAACGCGCGTCGGCCGCAGGCTGGCGCAGGGAGCCCTGAAACAGATAGTCGGGCGGGACGTTCGCGATGCGGTACGCGGGCCGTTCGCAGTTCAGTGGTTCGGGCGCCGAAATTTGGTTGGAGCGGAAGTCGATCGACCTGCCATCTAGCATCATTTCATCCGAGGCTCGCGCCTCCTCGGTTGAAGTAGCCCAAGGCGCAACCTGCGAATCCTGGATCTTCCAGCGGCCGGGCGCAACCTCGGCTGCCGACGCAGCCGCCCCGGACAGGGAAAAAAGGATCAGCACAGCGAGGTGTCTCATGCTTGGCATGGCAGCATGATACCGAAGCACCCGTGGGCTGCCTATGTCGAGAGTCACACAAGGCCTCCTTGGGCACCGCTGCGTGCGGAAATCTCGCTCGACCAGTCGTCACACGGGCGAGCACCTAAGCGATGCCGGCTGTGCGTCGCCGTATCGACGCATGTTGAACGCCTTAGTTGCATTCGCGGCAAGCACGCTGCTGCGGGATGGCCGCACTCTTCAGGCATCCTCGCCTCCCCCAGGGTCGAGCCCTCAGACTCGGCCCTTCTCCCGGCGCCGTGAGAGTGTCGGTACGCGAGACCGCCCCCGCGCTTTCGCCAGAAAAGCACTGAACCTGGCCGGCGCAAGAAGCGGACAGAGGCCGGTGAACGCCTGGCCTTCGTCATGCGGCGGGTCAACGAAAGGGTGAGACTCACCTGCGAGTAGAGCGATCGATGATCTCAATCTCCGAGATCACGTGGTCGCCTCCTCGCGTTCCCTTCGGCTCGCACGAGCATCGAAGGCCTGCGACACTGTCTAAGCTGTTTCCCGCTGCTCCGCGCCGCGGTCTCACGCAGACCTGGGAACCGACGACGAAACCGACCGCCGGAAGCTGGACCAGACACTGTCGCGCGGTCCGACACGCGAACGGCGCCGAGCCGCCCGCCCCATCCAGACGAACGCAATGACGGCTATCGAGGCCACGCCGTCGACCAGGATGGTCTGCTCGCCGTGGCTCCATGCCCCCAATGATCCCGCAGTGAGGCTTGTCAGCGGGATCAGCGCGGTCGAAGGCTGCAGCCCACAGCAACTCCACCCCGCCGCGCGCGGCGCCGCGCGCCAGCGCCCAGCCGATGGCATGCAGGAATACGGCATAGTAGATGCGGCTATGCCACGCTGCCAGGTTGGGTGATCCGCTGGGAAGCCACTTCGCCGCAGCGAGGGTCACCGAGATGCCAGCAACGCAGCCCAACGGCACCCCAACGTCAACGCTCCAAGAATGCGCGTCGCCCGGGTCTGTTCGACAGCGCCAGCCTTGCGCTCCTTCTTCCTGCGGCTTTCGATCCACAGCAGATTGCCCGAATAGAAGATGAATGCGCCGGAGAGGTCCAGGAAAAAATAGGACCAGCGCACCGGTGGCCCGCCGAAAATCCCGAAATGTGCCGCGAAGAAGCTCGTGATCGTCGCAAACCAGCCGTCCTGTTCGCCCGGGAGGTAATCGGCTTCGGTGATGGCGCCGGTCTGGGTGTCGATCTCGCCCATGCCATAGGTCGGCGCGCGCAAGCCGTAGCGCGCGTCGTGACCCAGGATGTGACCATGATCGCCCTCTTCATCATTATAGTCGTAGCTCATGCTGACGAGCGTGAGGCCGGGTCGCTTCTGCGCCACCCGCTTCAAGATCTCGACCGGAGCCAAGACGTCCTGGACCGTTGCGCGATCGGCGGGCACCGCCTTTGGATCCGGCCGCCGCGGCCTGCTCCGCTCGACCTGCTCCCTGCCGATCGCCTGCACCGCACCCTGCGCGTCGCAGATCTGGTCGTGAAACGCGAAGATGACGGCCGTCAGCGCCATGACGATGTGAAACGGCAGGCTGAACAGCTCGAGTACATTGTGCAGGTCGAGCCACATCCGCTTAAGGTTGCTGCCGAAGCGCAGCGCGAACAGGTCCTTGACCAGGCTGGGCAGAAGGCAAATCACACTGGAAATGAGCGCAATTGCATAGAGCAGGGCGATAATCTCCATGATCGGCATTGCGATCTCGTGACCGAATGGCAGCCCGACCTGCTGGTGGAGGGCGTCGATCAATTCCGCGACCGGTGACGGCTTGCGCATCGAGACCTGCAGCGAACCGTCGCCCGCAAGGCTGGCGGAGTGTGTATCTCCCGGCTGACGCCGGGTGCGGTCTCCCAACTCACCCGCGCCGGCCGCTCGGGGCCGGTTGCGAAATTCACCTTGAAGGATTTCCGCGCCTCCGGGTGCGCGTCCAGCACCTTGTCGATGAGTTCGGGTGTCCGTTCGAGCGATGGAGGGGGCGACAACGCACTCGGCGGCGTCGCCTAGCGCTGGAGCGGCTCCTCGAACATCGTGATCGCCCCGGCATTAAAGGCGATGAACAAGGCCAGGCCGGCGATGATGCCGACCCAGCTTTGGATGTCCTTGTAGGTGCGAATGATGTCGGTACGCATGTGGTTCAGCCCATGACCAGGCGGGCGCCGGCGCAGATCGTCCAGGCAACGTGATTGGCCGTCGCCAGCCAGATCCATGCACGCACGCTGGATCGAAAAAGGAAACACAGCCCCAGGATCAGGCACCAGATCGGCGACGCCAGCCACATGGCAAGCTGCCCTTGGGCAGTGAAGTGAGAATCGCCGTGCGAGAACAGGACGCAAAAGGTGCAGGTCAGCGCGAGCGTCAGCGTAAAGCCGAGCACGACGGCCGCCGTTGCCTTGCCCAGCCAGTCGCGGCTGGTAAGACTTTGCCGCATTAGCAAGTATCGGTGTGAATTCCTTGGGCGGCGGCGCGTCGGATTACCAGTGTGCCCGCTTGCTGTTTACACCTGCATCGCGGATTGCTCTGTGGGAGACTGAGACAGAGCCACACCGCATCGGTGATGAGCCCGCGTTCTGAAAGGGAATCGATGGAGCTTCAGAAAGGTGGCAACACGCTCATCGGGCGGGGCATGATCGACATCAGGGTAAGTTTGATCGCGCCGGCCGGGTGCGATGTCGACGTTTCTGCCTTCCTTGTCGCCGAGGACGCGAAAGTGCGCGGCGATCATGACATGATCTTCTATAACCAGCCCGAAAGCGACAGCGGAGCCGTCCGGCTTGCGGAAAGGGGAAGCGCTGGCGCACGCTTCGAAGTCGACCTACTTCGGCTTTCGGCCGAGATTGCGCGCGTGGTGTTCTGCGTCACGATCGACGAGGCCAAGGCGCGCAGGCAAACTCTTAGTATTCTTGCTGGCGCCCGCATAGCGGTTTGCGCCGGCGGCGCCGAGGTAGCTGGTTTCAGCCCGCCGTTGCAAGGCGCGAGCGAAGCCGCAATGATTTTTGGCGAACTCTATCGGCGCGACGCCGAGTGGAAGTTCAGGGCAGTCGGCCAAGGGTTCGAGGGAGGCCTCGCACCGCTCGCGCGCGCCTTCGGGATCGAAGTGGCGGACGCGCCGCCACCGCTTCCGTCGATCACGCCCGCGATGATCTCGCTCGAAAAGCCGGACCAGTCGGTGAATCTCGAGAAAGGCGGCGGCGCGTTCGGCGAGATCGTCGTCACCCTCAACTGGAGCCGTACCCCAAGCGCGATCGACCTCGATCTCGGCTGCCTATACGAGATGCAGGATGGCGCGATTATGGTGGTGCAAGCGATCGGCGATGCCTTTGGCAGCCTCGACCAGCCACCCTATATCAGGTTGGACGGAGACGATCGTACCGGCGATGCGGGTAATGGCGAAACCATACGCGTCAACGGCGCCTATTGGGACAGGATCAAGCGAATCGCCGTGTTCGCTCACATCTACCAAGGTGTGCCGAACTGGCGCGCGACCGATGGTGTCGTGAGGGTCTCCATGCCCGACCAGCCGGCTATCGAGGTGCAGATGACCGAGGGGCGCGACGACCGCTGGATCTGCGGCGTCGTGCTGCTCGAGAATGATGATGGCGCCCTGCGGGCGACACGGCTGGTGCGCTATTATGCCGACCGCGAAGCGCTCGATGCCGATCTGCACTGGGGCATTCGGTGGATCCCGATGAGGAAGGACTGACAGCGCTATTTCCGCGTCTCGCCTTTTCTACCTTCAGCGACGGCGACCATGCATCGCTCTTCCGGTGAGACCGCTTTCATATCTTCCTTCTTTACGCGACATCGATGATCGACGTGCGGCGGCATTGTCTCGACGATGCGAACACCGATGCGGGCGACAAGACAATCGTCATGGCGCATCTGCTCAGCCTTGTTCCCGGCGAGCCGTTCCGGGATTTGGGAACGCAGATCCTTGCCGACGGGCTGTTCCACATCCTGATGTATGTCATCACCGCGGCGGGTTTATGGTTGCTGTGGCGCCGGCGATCGCTGCTGGCCGTTAGCGGCTGGCGAATTGTTGCGGGTGGAGCCCTGCTCGCAGGACCTTGCCCGCCCTTCGATTTTTGCGGCGACCCCATGGAGCCTTGGCCTGTCTGCCGTTCGCTCGCCCGGAAGGCGCTCCCTCACTGTTCAAGATGGGCGGCGAGTTCTTCCGGAGCGCCGGTCGGGAAGGCCTGGCGCAGGAACTCCATGAAGGCGGACACCCGCGGATTGAGCAGCCGGCGTGTAGGATAGAGCGCCCAGAGCCCGATGTCCGATCCCGCAACGTCGCCCCAATGTACCATCCTGCCAGCGGCGATGTCGCGACTGACGAGCGACAGCGGCAGTCGCGCCGCCGCCACCCCTGCCAGCACGGCGTCGCGGATCATCACCAGCGACGATAAACGCAATACAGGATCGACGGTGATATCCAGCGGTCCGTCCCGCGTGGTCAACGCCCAGTTGGATATCGCAGATTCGCCGCGCTCGGCGGCGGGAACGACAAGGCCGGACGTCCGCGGCATCTCGAACGCGGCCACCGCCACGAGCCGATCGTGCAGGAAGCGCCGCCCGACCAGCGCATCGTCCGGCGAGGGATCCACGCGGACCACGATATCGTAACCCTCCTCGATCATGTCGACGGCACGGTCGTCAGTCGACACCTCCAGCCGCACATCGGGATAGGCGCGCACGAACCCGGCCGCCAGCCGGCCCATAGCGGTCTGCCCGAAAAGCAGCGGCACGCTGATCCGCAGCCGTCCGCGCACCCTCTCGCTGCGCGACGCGATCGCGACGGTCGTCTCCTCGAGTTCGGTCAATAGCACCGTCGTGCGCTCGTACAGCGCGCGCCCTTCCTCGGTCAGCTTGAGATCGCGACGGCCCCGCTCGAACAGACGCAGCTCAAGGCGCGCCTCCAGCTCCGCGACGCGCCGGGACAGTGTCGCCTTCGGGCGTCGTGCAGCACGCGCAGCCTTACCGAACCCGCCATGGCGGGCAACGAGCGTGAAGTCGGCGAGAGCGAGAAGATCCATATCGTTCCACCAGCGAGACAGCGCGTCCAGATTGAGCGCCTGTTTGTATGGATCTGGATCACGCATCTTCCGTCAGTCATCAAGACACAATGAAGGAAACTGCAATGACCATTCTCGTCACCGGTGCCACCGGCCGCGTCGGCCGCCACGTTGTCACGCAACTCGTCGGGCGCGGAGCGACCGTTCGCGTCCTGACCCGCGATCCCGCCAAGGCCTCCTTTCCCGTAGATGTGGAAATCGTGCAGGGCGATCTGCTCGACATCGAGGCCGCGCGCGCCGCCCTTGCCGGTGTCCGCACGCTTTTCCTTCTCAATACCGTAAGCGGCGACGAGTTCACCCAGGCGATCATCACGCTCAACCTGGCACGTGAAGCCGGCATCGATCGCGTTGTCTACCTCTCGGTGTTCGATGCCGACCGCGCGGTCAACGTGCCGCATTTCGCGGTGAAATACGGTGCCGAGCGGATGCTGGAGGCAATGGGCTTCAGCGCGACAATCCTTCGCCCGACCTACTTCATCGACAATGAGGCGATGGTGAAGGACGTGATCTTCCAGCACGGCATCTACCCCATGCCCATCGGAGGGAAGGGCGTTGCAATGGTGGACGCGCGCGACATCGCCGAGGTCGCTGCGCTCGAACTGATCCGTCGCGACGCAGCAGACGGGACCCTGCCGATCGAGACGATCAACGTCGTTGGTCCGGAGACGCTGACTGGCGAACAGGTTGCGACGATCTGGTCTGACGTGCTCGGCCGGCCGATCGCTTATGGTGGCGACGATCCCAGCGGTTTCGAGTCAAACATGGCGTCTTTCATGCCCCGATGGACCGCTTATGAGATGCGGCTGATGGCGGAACGCTATGTCAGCGACGGCATGATCCCGCTCGCCGGGGATGTCGAACGGCTGACCGCTCTGCTTGGACGACCGCTGCATGGCTATCGCGAAACTGCGCAGACACTCGCCAGGGCTTGACGACAGGCTTTGGAGGAGCGGCCGCATCGGGAAAGCCGCACTCGGCCTGTCCCGCTCAATCGCCACATCGCGAACCGTGCGCGCTGAGCCCCCCCGATAGGTCGCCTATCCACCCATCCATCGTAACGCCCCGAATTGGAGCACTTCGACGGGTGGGTGACCACTTCACGAGCGGTCTGGATATCGCCAAGCATGTTTTGCACGCGTATGGAGCGGATGAGCGCGGCCACCTGGTTTTCAGCAAGCGGATCGGCCGCGGGAAGTCGCTGGACTTTCTCTACACAGCCGAGTTGCACCGTTGCGCTCGAGGTGTGCGGGAGTGCGCATCATTGGGCGCACCGACTCATCCACCTCGGTCATCAGGTCCGGTTGAAACCGCCGGCTTATGTGAAGCCCTTCGTGAAGCGGCATAAAGACGACGCGATCGTTGCGGAAGCGATCTGCGAGTTGGCACAGCGGCCAAGCATGCGGTTCATGGCTGTGAATGGTGAAGAGCAACAGGCGGCGGCCCTCGTGTTCAGAACCCGCGACCTGCTCGTCAAGCAGCGCACTCACCTTGTCAACGCGGTCCGAGGGCATCTTGCTAAGTATGGATGGGTGGCGCCCAAAGGTCCGTGCCCTGGAGCAATGCTGGCGGATCTGCTCGAGGACGAGGAGATGGCGAGCACGCTGCCGGAAGCGGCACGGTCGATGCTGCGCGCGATGCTCGATCTGCTGAGCCATCTTGATGAGTGGATCAAGGACCTCGACAAGGAGATTGCCCGCCGCGCCCAAGAGGATGAGATCTCTCGTCGGATGATGACCATCCCGGGTATCGGGCCGATCGGCGCGACTGCGATCGCGGCGCTGGCGCCGCCTGCTTAAACATCCGCCGAGTGCGATTTCGCAGCCGCTGGGGTCACTCCACTTCAGAAATCAACCGGCGGCAAACAGAAGCTCGGCGCGACGTCGGAGATGGGCGAGCGTACACTTCGACGTTTTCTCATCATTGGGAGCAGCGCTGTCGTGCTTCAGGCGAACGAGAGAGGCGCTCCCAAGGGCTCATGGCCTGAACCGATGCTGGCGCGAAAGCCGCGCATGCTGGTGACGGTCGCGCTAACGAACAAAACAGCCCGCGTCGTCTGGGCGCTGCTGAAGAAGCAGAAGGATCACAAGGCTCCGGTCGCAGCTGTGGCGTAAGCCAGAGCAGATCTGAGGTCGTCGGAGGTGTGGGCGGGCGAAGGACCGTATGGCGCAATATTCGGCGATACGGGACCGGATGAACCAGATACACTCATCGTGCCCCGAGCACGCGTTTATGATGTGGTTCCAATCCGCAAACTCCCGAACGGGCCCGCAGCTCCATCGCTGCATTTGAGGCGGACAGATGGCAGCATCCGACTACACGCCAGCCAACTTCAATTACCGCTTGCATCTGAAGGGGTGTCCACAGATGACTTTACGTCCTCACCTGTCCAGCTGAATGCATTGCGCAGCTTGCGCGCGGCATCCTCCTCGAAGGGGAGGCCATGGGCGAAAAGAACGCGCTCAGGATTGAGTTCGATCATCCGCTGGATGGCGGACCTGGTGTCCGCCCCACCGAGCCGCAGCGCGGTTCGGACATGGCGCGCGGTCGTCGCATGCGTCCCGCCCGCCAATCGAGCCATGATACCCGTTATCGGCGGCAGCTTGGCAGATTCCAGGTTCTGGACCGTGTCGCACAGGATGAGCGTTCGGCTCGCCTTTTGGAACATGTAGCTTTCGCAGAACAGATTGTCGCCGCGCAGAAGCCCCTGCTCCACCTCATCCCGCCACGCCGCGGGAGCAAGGTCCTGAAGATCATCGTCGATCCGCACCCCCGCCTTGCGAACCTGCGCTCGATCACGCAGCCCCGGCACCGCCCACGTCCTTGTCTCTGGGTAAGCCTGCTGCCACTCCGGGAGATGCGTCCAGTGGGCAGTCGTGGGCGCCAGAAGATGGCGGACAGTCCCAAGATCCGCCAGTGCCGCTTTCAGTCCTGGCGTACAGGCGACTGGAGAGTGGAGCATCAGCGCTCCACCTCGGAGCCGCAGGACGGTCATCCGAATGGGGAGCGACATGCCACTTACCACTATGGTGTCGTCGACGATCCAAAGATCCTTCGCGAGCGATTTTGGGATGCCAAGGGGGGGATAACCGACTTGGTCGGGCGCGGAGTACCTCAAACGAGAGGCCCACCACCGATAGAGAATTATGAGACCTGCGCCGCCGGCAGCCACGCCTGCCGACACGGCGAACATTCGACTGCGAGGCATCCTCCCACGTCGAGCGTCAGACATCGGGCAGGCCAGCCAACACCTTGTCCGGTGTGATGGGAAAGCTGCGTGCACGCACACCACAGGCGTTGTAGAGGGCATTGGCGATGGCGCCGGCCGCCCCGCAGATGCCCAGTTCGCCAACCCCCTTCGATTGCAGCGGGCTACCCGCCGGATCACGCTCTTCCACCAGGATCACGTCGAGGTGCGGCACGTCGAGGTTCACCGGAACGTGGTACTCGGCAAGATCGGGATTGACGATGTGACCGTCGCGACGGTCGAAGGTCAGCTCCTCGGTCAGTGCGCTCCCGATGCCCCAGACCATTCCCCCCATGCATTGCGACGTGGCGGTCTTGGCGTTGAGGACGCGGCCGAGGGAGAACGCGCCGGTGAAGCGACGCACGCGGACCTCCCCGGAATAGGCGTTCACACCGACCTCGGCGAAAAACGCGCCGTACATGGCGGCGGAAAACGCCTCGGTGATCTTGCCGGGCTTGAAGTGGCCGACCTCGACCAGGTCCTCGCCATCCAGCAGATCGGCGAACGTGATCTTGCGGTTGCCGGACAAGGCATGCCCGTCCTTCAGCGTCAGCGCAGCCTCGTCGCAGCCCAGCTTCGCAGCCAATGCCGCTCGGATGCCCTCGCAGGCCTCGAACACCGCCGAGCCGGTGGAGCATGCACCCCAGCTCCCCCCCGAACCGGAGCCTGGCGGAAAACGTGTGTCGCCCAGACGTACGTCGACGGCGTCCTGACTTAGGCCGAGCATCTCGCCCGCGACCTGACCAAGCACCGCATAGGTGCCGGTGCCGATGTCCGTCATGTCGCTGGCGACTTCGGCGGTGCCATCCGCCTTCAGGGTGACGCGGGCATGGGCTTCGTTCAGGTTGTGCACGCGGGTTGCCGTCGCCATGCCGGTGCCGATCCACCACTCGCCTTCGCGCCGCATGCAGGGCTTGCGCGGGCCTGCATCCCAGCCGAAGCGCTTGGCGCCGCGGCGCAGGCACTCCTCCAGCTTGCGCGAGCTATATGGGATGCCCTCGCTCGGGTGCTTCTCGGGGATATTGCGCAGCCTAAGTTCGACGGGGTCGATGCCGCTCGCCTGCGCCAGTTCGTCCATCGCCGCTTCGAGCACCTGCATGCCCACCGCCTCGCCTGGCGCGCGCACCGAGCCGGCGGTCACGCGATGGATGCGGCCCAGTTGCAAGTCGAGGACGCGGTTCTCGCCCGCGTAAAGAAACTCGCTTGCCTGCAACACGGGCTCGGCGAACTTCTCGCCCGGCAAGTTGGTGACCCAGGCCTCATGCCCGAAGCCGCTCAGGCGACCCTGGTCGTCCGCGGCCAGGCGCACGCGCTGCCGTGTCTCGGAGCGGCGCATCACGCACTGGAACACCTGGTGGCGCAGCATGACCACGCGTACCGGGCGCCGCAACGTGATCGCCGCCACGGCCGCGGCCACGGCTTCCGGACTGATGCCGAGCTTGGACCCGAACCCTCCGCCCACGTAGGGCGACACAAGCCGCACCTGTTCGGTATCGATTCCCAACGCGTCGGCCAGTTCCTTGCGGTTGAAACGCAGCATCTGCAGGCTGGAATGGAGCGTCAGCGTCTCGCCATCCCACTCGGCGATGCTGGCGTGCGGCTCCATCGGCGCACTGTTGTGACATTCGGTGGTGTAGGTCACGTCGACGCCGTGCGCTGCCTCGCGCATCGCCTTGTCGAGATCGCCCTGGACGGTCGGCTCCTCGAACGGCTCGAAGGCGATCGCCTGATCCTGTGCGTCCACTATCGCCTCGGCATCTTCGCGATATTCAACCCGCAAGTGCTTGGCGGCGTGGCGCGCCTGCTCGAAAGTTTCGGCAACGACCAGTGCGATCGGCTGGCCGAAATATTGGACCTCCCGCACCTTGCGGACCGGAGACTTGCCCGCGCCGCCCTGCGCCGCGCGGGCAGTCATCCGATCGTCGCTGATGACCGCGATCACGCCCGGCAGATTCCGGACCGAAGCCTCGTCGATGAGCGTCACCTCGCCCTTGGCGATCGTGGCGGTGACAAGGACACCTTCGACGCGGCCGTCCATGCGGTATTCGGCAGCGTATGTGGCGGTGCCCGAGGTCTTGAGCGGACCTTCCGGTCGGTCGAGCGGCTGCCCGATTACGCCTTGCGCCATGGCATCGAGCCGATTGCGCTCGTCCGGCGCGTCCATGATGTAGGAGCGGGTCATGCCTGTTCTCCCGTCGCTTCGCGCAGCACGGCCTTGAGCACGCGGCGCGTCATTGCGATCTTGAAATCGTTGTGGCCGTAGCCGCGGGCACTATCGAGCAGCATGTCGGCCGCTTCGTCGAACAGCGCGTCGGATGGCGTGTTGCCGGTCAGCAGTTCGTTGACGCGCGCGTCGTGCCAGGGCTTGTGAGCAAGCCCGCCGAAAGCCAGCGAGGCGCTCGAGATCCGGTCCCCGTCCATCTTCAGCACGCACGCTATCGACACGAGCGCGAAGGCATAGGACGAACGATCGCGTACCTTGCGATAGATCTGCGTGCCACCGACAGGCGCGGGCAGCGTCACCGCAGTGATCACATCGCCGGCTTCAAGCACGGTATCGCGTTGCGGCGCGTCTCCGGGCAGGCGATGGAACTCGCGAACCGGAATACTGCGCGCGGTGCCGTCCGGCCCCGCCACCTCGACTTGCGCATCGAGTGCTGCGAGCGCGACGGCCATGTCGCCCGGATATGTCGCGATGCAGCTGTCGCTGGCGCCAAGGATGGCGTGGATGCGGTTTGCGCCGCCCAGCGCGCCGCAACCGCTGCCTGGGTCGCGCTTGTTGCAGGGCTGGTCACGATTGTAGAAGTAGTAGCACCGGGTCCGCTGGCACAGGTTGCCGCCGGTCGTCGCCTTGTTCCTTAGCTGGAAAGTCGCTCCGGCGAGGATCGCCCAGGCTAGCACCGGATAGTCGCGGCGGACACGCATATCGGCGGCGCAGCTGCTGTTCGTCACCAGCGCGCCGATGCGCAGCCCTTCGTCCGCCTCCCCGATTTCACCGAGAGCAAGTCGGTTGATATCGACGAGGATCTCCGGCGCCTCGACCTCCAGCTTCATCAGGTCGAGCAGGTTTGTTCCGCCTGCGATGAGTTTCGCGCCGGCACGGGTCTGCTCGCAGACATCGGTCACCGCCTCGGCGCGGCTATAGGTGAACGCCTTCATCGCGTCGCCTCCAGCACTTCGGCGATGGCTGCGACGATGTTCGAGTAGGCGCCGCATCGACACAGATTTCCGCTCATCCGCTCGCGTATCTCATCCGGCGTTAGCGTCGGGGGCTCGGAAAGATCGGCGCTGACGAAGCTTGGCCAGCCGTTCGCGGCCTCGTCGATCATGGCCTTGGCAGAGCAGATCTGGCCCGGCGTGCAGTAGCCGCACTGGTAGCCGTCGTGGCGCACGAAGGCGGCCTGCAGCGGGTGAAGATCTTCGGCGCTGCCAAAGCCCTCAATCGTCGTCACCGCATCGCCTTCGTGCATAACGGCTAGGGTAAGGCAGCTGTTGATGCGCTGGCCGTTGACCAGCACCGTGCAGGCGCCGCACTGGCCATGATCACAGCCCTTTTTCGTCCCCGTGAGGCCGCAGTCCTCGCGCAGGAAGTCGAGCAGCGTGGTTCGTGGATCACCTGTGAAATCGTGATCCGTGCCGTTGATCGTCAGTGGCATTCTTCCCTCGCAGGCGGTAGCGGACCTCGTCGAGCAACGAGGTTCAGGGGCATGGTGATCGTGAGGACCGGAACCCAGCCAACTTTTTGGCGACGAATTCGCTGCTGCTGACCAGCGCGGATTTCCTCGGCGGGCTCTTCCTCTTCTTGCCCTCCATCGGCAGCTGCAGCCGTTGGAACAGAAGGCGCGGGCATCTCGAAGGTCGGATCATTCGGGATCATGCGCGGTGCACCGTTCTGCGCACCATGAGTGCTGCGCCGCCGAGCGCGAATGCGCTCAAAACGGCCATGGTCGCGATCCCGGCGCGCTTCCGAGACGGCGAGCGTAGGCCGCCATCAATGCGTGCACCATCTCCAGGTGGCGTCAGCACATTGCCCTCGGTGATCGGCGCCAGATCCGCTTGAGCGAAATAGCGCTCGAACGCCGCCTTGATGCCGCGCGCGTTCAGCGAGGGCGAGATGAAGTGGCTTAGCCGCGAAGCCCAGCTCGGCGACCCGAGAATGACGCTCGATCGCGGATGATCCGCAAGGCGCACGACCGCGGCAGCAATGGTTCGCGGATCGAGAAGCGGCGGCGGCGCGGAAAGCGCCTTGCCGGTATAGTTGCCGGCGTGGCGGATCGCAGGCGTGTCCACGAAGGAAGGATAGACGTCACAGATGTGGACGTCCGGATGGTCGGCAAGCTCCGCACGCAGCGCCTCCGAGAAACCCTTGAGCCCGAACTTGCTCGCGGAATAGGCGGCAGCAAAGGGCGCCGCCGCGAAGCCGCCGAGCGAGATCATGTTCACGAAGACACCATGACCCTGCTCGATGAACATCGGCAGAGCGGCATGCGCATCGTTCATATGGCCGATGAGGTTCGAACGGACGATCTGATCATGGATCGCCATCGGCACGTCCAGGAACTTGCCCACCGCCCCGACGCCGACATTACTGAACCAGAGGTCGATCGGGTCGGCGAACCCCCGGGCTAGCCTTGCCAGTGCGCGAACCGGTTCCGCGTCGCCGACATCGGTCGGCACGACCAGAACTTGCGCGCCTGCCGCGCGGCAGTGCGCGGCGACCGTTTCAAGATCCTCGTGGCTGCGCGCGGCAAGCACGAGGTTCCAGCCGTCTGCCGCAAACGCCTCGGCGGTCGCCTGGCCGATCCCGCTGGACGCACCGGTGATGACTGCGGTGCGACGGCGAGCTTGAGGGGTGTCGACCTTGCTCACCGGTTGGTACGATCGAGGCGGTCGGGATCGACGCTGCCGGCCCTTTGCGGATCGCTCTCGATATCTCCCTCGACGGTATTCTGGCCTTCGGCGTCATCCAGTTCCTCACCAGACGCATAGGCACCTTGGGACTGGCCTATGCCGGGGTTTTCCTCAAGATCTTCGTCCTGCTTGGGCCCTGCGTTGCCTTGCTTGTTGTCAGCCATGGTGACGAGGTCCTTCGCGCTTCGATGCTTCTTCGAGGCAACTGGACTGGAGAGAGAGAGTTCCGCGAGGGGACGGGCAAAAGGTCGGCGTACGCGCCCAGGCGAGCGCATTACTGATCCATGTGATCCAATAGCGTCGGTAATCACACAGGCGCCACGGTTCGGCTGCAATCAACCTGTCTCGACTCCTCACGCGGGAACCGCGCCGCTCGGGAGGCGATTCTTCGCCAGAGCCTCAAGGAGTACCAGCGATGAGCGGCTCGCCGAAGGTGGCGCAGCTTGTGGGCTACAACCTCGAGCGCGTGACAGTGCACGGGGCCTGAGAGGGCGATGCCCGCCTGCACCTGATCCCGCATGTCAACTGCCGCGTCGCCGACTGCCGGTCAGGCGGATCGTCGGCTGGCGCCACCAGCTTATCGACTTCGTGCTGCCCTATGGCCGCGTGTTCCACGATTATCTCGCCTGAAGGAGGAAGACACAGGAGCCTCAAGACGGCAACGCCGTCATCACTGGATTCATCAGCGGCATAGGCCTCGCTTATGCCAGAGCATTTGCCGCCGAGGGCGCCAACATCGTCATCAACGGCTTCGGCAAGGCGAACGACATCGAGCGGGAGCGTACCGCGATCGAGAGCGAGTTCGGGGTACGAACCCTCTATTCGTCCGCGGACATGACCAACCGGAGGGGATCGCCGGGCTGGTCTATCTCGCCGCAGGGCGGCCCGCATCGATATCAACCGCTTCCGCGTGCTCTATCTGGGCTTGCCGCTCAAGGTCCCCTTCCTCGAGACGATCATGCGCGCCCGACGAGATCAGTCGGGCGCGACCTGCTGACCGCAGAGCCGAGATCACCGACCGGCTCCTCTCGCAGGTCAGCGTTACGCAGGCCTGACGCTCGTCGACCTTCACGGGAGACACGGCCGTCCGCATGGCCCCTCCGAACGACATCATTCACCGTCGCAGCCGGAAGCTGGCCCGGATCGTCGCTGGCGATGCATGAGCATCGCGACATGATCAACGGCCTGCTCCATCCCTCAAGGCTCAACCCCGAGATCCATCTCGCGATCGCTGACCATGCGGTCGCGAAGCTGGCGCCGATGCACACGCAGCGGCTGGATTGCACGCCCGGGATGGGCCGTCTCCTCTACGACTTCCAGGTCGCCCCGACCTGAAGTGGCCACTCCTCGCTGGACGCCGAAGGCGAGGCGCGACCTATTTCACGCGGGCGGCCCGCGTGCGCTTCGGCGCGGGCTCCGCCGGCGTCGCGATACCGAGCTTGCGCCGCCCCGCCTTGACCTCCGGCACCTTCGGCGCCGCCGGCTTGCGCCCCAGCCCTGCCGCCAGCGCCAGTTCCTTGCGCCGCGCCGAATAGTCCGGTGCCGTCATCGGATAGTCCGCGGGCAGCTTGTACCGCTCGCGATAGGCTTGCGGAGTCAGGCCATGCGTCGACAGGTGGCGGGTCAATGTCGAATAGGGCTTCCCGTCGATCATGGAGATGATCTTCGCCGGGTTGGCGAGGCTCTTCCGAACGGTGGTGGCGGCAGCGGGAACCGGCTCGGCAACGGTCTCCGGCTCAGCACCGAGACCCGCCAGCGCAGTGTGCACCTGGGTGATCAAACCGGCGACATCGGCAATCGGCAGCTCATTATGCGCAACATAGTTGACGACGATGTCAGCCGTCATCTCTGTCAGATCGGACGCAACCAATTCATATCTCCCTTGCACCACATGAGCTGAACGCGCCAACCGGCGCGCGCCGACCCTATCAACATACCCACATATCATCCAGCGACGATAAATTATGATGCAAGACAGGAAACATTACGGAGTTTTCATATATTCGAACTCATGAGTGGGAGATCCGCCAGCCAATACGAATGACTACGGCCAAGTCTCCGTCACCAAGGACGACGTCGTCGCCAAACGCAGCACGGTGGGATTGCCGATGCGCGGCTCGCCCGGCACAAGGGCTGCATGATCCGCAGCTTCGCCGCCCTCGCCCTGCTGTCCGCGACCGTCGCCTGCAGCGCACCCCGAACCGCCCCCGAATCCCAACCGCCGGCAGCCGCGCATCCACTCAAGGTCGCGAGCTGGAATCTCGAATTCCTCGCCGAGAAGGACGGCACCGGCTGCCAGCCGCGCACCGCGGCCGACTATCAGGCGATGCGCACGATCGTCGACGGTCTCGATGCGGATATTATTGCGTTCCAGGAAGCGGAATCGGTGAAGGCTGCCGAGCGCGTGTTCGATCCGGAGCGCTACACGATCGTGATGGAGGAGCGTGCAGGCGACCCGAGCGGCACCTGCGGCGGGCGCCACCCCGACCAGCCCTTCATCCGCCAGGCCGTGGGCTTCGCGATCCGCAAGGACATCCCGTTCGACCGCCACTCCGACGTTACCAGTCTGATGCTCGGCAATCCGCAACTGCGCTCGGGCGTCGATATCACGGTGCGTCCGAAGGGCAGCGCCCCGCTCCGCCTCCTCGGCATCCATCTGAAGTTCGGCTGCTTCTCCGGAACCCAGGGCACCGCCTGCCCCATCCTTATCGAGCAGATCCCGCAGCTTGAGACGTGGATCGACGCCGCGGCCGCGGGCCCGACCCGGTTCGCCGTCCTCGGCGACTGGAACCGCCGCCTCGCGCTCCCCGGCGACCCCGTATGGAAGGAGATCGACGATGCCGAACCCGCCGACGCTGATCTCCGCCTCGCCGACGAGGGCACGCCGCCCGGCTGCGACCCGCGCTACGACAGCTTCATCGACCATATCGTCCTCGACAGGCGCGCCGGCGACGCGATGGTCGGATTCAGCGAAGCGCGCTACCCGCCGGGCGCCAGGCATGTCTCCGATCATTGCCCCATCGCCGTGACGCTGCGATAGTTCCTGCCCCGGCCCCATCCCGAGGCGCGCCAGACATCCGACGCGCCCGCAACGCTATCGATGCATGAGGATATCGCCTATCGGCACCGAGGCGGCAGATACACTGCCACCCCGAACAAAATGAATACATCTACCGTTCCGGAGGTGGCACGCGCCCGCCGGACCGGCTAAGGCACGGGAATGCGGACCGATCTCGACCATCTGCCGGCGCACAAGCAACGCGAGCTGCAGCGCGTCGTGCAGATCATCTTCGAGGAGTTCGAGGACGCCTTCGCGCTCTCGCGCCACGAGTGGAAGAAGAAAGGCCGCATCGAGAAGATCATCCTCTACGGCAGTTATGCCCGCGGCGGCTGGGTCGACGAACCCTATACCGCAAAGAGCTACAAATCCGACTATGACCTGCTGATCATCGTCAACGACAAGCGGCTCACCGACCATATCAAATATTGGGCGAAGCTCGAGGACCGGCTGATCCGGGAATATGGGATTACCGGTACGATCCGAACGCCGGTGAACTTCATCGTCCATACCCTTCAGGAGGTGAACGATGGCCTCGCACACGGACGCTATTTCTTCATGGACGTCCGCCGGGACGGGATAGCACTGTACGAGTATGGCGATACCGAGCTTCATGAGCCAAAGCCGAAGACGCCCGAGCAGGCACTGGCGCTGGCAGAGGAGTATTTTAAGGAATGGTTCCCTGCCGCAATGAAGCGCTTTGAGGGCGGGAGATTTTATGCTGAGCGTGGCTACAACAAAGATTCGGCGTTCGATTTACACCAATCAACCGAGAGACTCTATCATTGCATACTTTTAGTCTGCACATTTTACACGCCTCATGTCCACAATCTGACGTTCCTAAGAACTCAGGCCGAGCGTCTTGACAGGCGCTTGGTTGAGGTTTGGCCTCGCGAGCGAAAGAGCGATCGAGCACTCTTCGAGAAATTGAAGGACGCCTATGTAAAGGCGCGCTATTCGAAACATTATCGGATCACCTCCGAGCAATTGGCATGGCTGGCTGACCGTGTAGAAGACTTGGGCCAGACGGTCCATGTCATCTGTTCGGAACGAATAGAGGTTCTCAAGCGCTCGGCGGCTGCATAGGGGCCTAAGAAGCTGGCGCGGTTGTATCTCACGGAGTAATGATGCGCATTCCCGCATTCCACGTGATAAGCGGAACCGTAGACCCCGGCCTTGGATCGCATGGCTCGATGGACGTGACCATCACCGAGCAAGAAACGCCTATCGGTGCCTAGCATAAATTTACGATGAATTCGTTTTAGGAGCCTGCTGCCGCCACCGAATAATGTTGCGCATCTGATCGCCTGCGCAAACTGTGTCGTGGTTGGCGGCGTTATAATGTATCTTCTCTACGACCGGAGCGTTGTTTGCTCTTGATCGCTGCTATTGCACGGATCCTGGTAGGCTGGACGGCCATCACCGCCGATCAGAAATGCGCGGCGGATCGCTGACATTCACGCTTTGCTCGACGAGCTCGGAATAGTCGAGGCAGGCGCCGATAAGAGTGGGGACGCAGTGCTTTCGGCAGCCTGAAGATCCATCCCTCAGGCCATCGATCATGGATTCATCGACCGCTCGGGTGCCCACTTCCGACCAACACAAGCCGTTCCACGGCGCGCGTGCGAATGGCCGCTTCTGCTGGAACCCGCCATTCCTGTCCCTTTAAGCGTTCCGGCACCAAAGCGCCGTAAAATCGGTCGTTCCGCTAGACCGTTGGCGACACCAGAAGCAGCCGTTGTTTATGGCGCACGACCACGGCTGTGAACGGCGATCTTTGAAGACAATCTAGGCTGTACGGGATAGTGGTTCCGGGCGAACTAATCCGACCTTAAATTTTACATTCGGGATGGTGCTGATCCGCGGCGAACCAAGCGCGCGAGTCAATCCGTTTTGGAGAGGAATTTACGTTATCGGAACAGTACTCAATCGCTAAGGAGTGAAACCGGATCGAACCTCCGATAGGATGGGCTACGGGGCGCCGATGCCCGCAAGGTCGGCGGTATAAGCTCGGGCGCGATTGAGGAGGGCAAGACAGCATTATGACGGCGATCGGGCTTTCCGCAATTCTTCCCAATATCGGCAGCGGCCTCAACAATAGCGGCTTCCTGTTCGGGGCCGGGACCTCGCTCGAGGCGGGCTATCCAATGATGGCAGGGCTCACCCGCGACGTGGTGGGCGCGCTGTCGAGCGACGAGCGCGCCGCTCTCGACGAGGCGTTGGCAGTCACCTCAATGGTCTATGACCCTGCCGCCGGCGAGCCCAATATCGAGCTGATCGCGGATCGGGTGATCGCCCATTCGATCAATTCGGGCGAGCCGCGTTTCGCAGCCCTCGAGGCGCAGCTGCGGGCGCTGGTGACCGACGTCATCCTGAGCGTTGCGAGCCCCAAGCTCGACCATCATGTCCGGTTCCTCGAGCTGCTCAAGGCTCGGACCTATGGCCGACCGTGCTGCATCTACATCTTTACCACCAATTATGACGTGCTGTTCGAGCTGGCCGGCGCGATCACGGGAGTGGTTGTCGAGACGGGCTTCGTCGGCTCGGTCGAGCGCTTCTTCGACCCGCAGCGCTTCACCACCGCCTGCGGGTCTATGCTCGCCCATTCCCGGTTCAGCGAGCATCCCGCGCTGACCGTGCGGCTGGTCAAGCTGCACGGCTCGGTCTCCTGGTTCGCCCGCGATGGTGCGATTTTCGAGCGGCATCCCGATGCGATCGCGGGCGGCGACAAACGCATCATGGTGCTGCCTCGCCGGGGCAAGGTGATGGATACGCTCCAGCATCCCTATGACATGCTGTTCCGGGTGACCGCCCAGGCACTCGGTACCCAATGCAAATATCTGGCGAGCTGCGGCTTCAGCTATGGCGACGACCATATCAACGCCAATCTGCTCGTCCCGGCGGTGGCCGACGCCCGGATCCGGCTGTTCGCGCTCTCGGCGGTGGAAAGTGCGGGCATGGCCGCGATGAAGGGCGTGCCGGCGTTCAGCGCGGGCTTCGATGGCGACGGCATCGCCCAGGGCGTCGCCCATGACACCGGCACCGACCTGTGGAAATTCAGCAAATTCGTGGAGCTGTTCGCATGACTGACCCGGCAAGCGCCTATCGCATCGGCAAGGTGGTGGCGGTCACCGGCGACCAGGTCTTCGTGGCGTTGGCCGATCCGGACATGGCCGAGCCCGCCTCGGGCGTGCCGCCGTCGATGACAGTCGACATTCCCAGCGCCGCGGGGCCGACACCGCTGCTGATCGGCCAGCCGGGGACCTTTGTGATGGTATCGCTGCCCGCGGGCTTCCTGCTCTGCATGGTCACCGGTATCGAGATGAGGGAAGAGCGGATCTCGTCCGCCGACCTCAAGCAGGCCGACCAGGAGGCGACCCTGCTCCTCGACCGGGTGTCGCGCAGCCTGGCGACGGTGCCGGTCGGCACGATCAACACCAGCGGCCTGTTCGAGCGCGGCACCGACACGATGCCGACAGTCAATGCCCCGGTCTTCGCCGTCGATGCCGGCATGATCGATCGGATCTATGCCGGCTATGCCGAAGGCGACTTCTCGCTGGGCGCCCTGTCGCTGATCCCGGGCCAGGCGGCGAAGATCAATCTCGATGCCTTTCTCACGCGCCATGCCGCCATCCTCGGTCAGACCGGCGGCGGGAAGTCTTGGACGGTGGCCTCGGTCGTCCAGAAGATATGCGAGTTTCCCCAGTCGACGATCGTGATGTTCGACCTGCATGGCGAATATGGCGCGACCTTCGGGGATTGCGCCGACGTGATCTCAGCGGCCGATCTCGAGCTGCCCTATTGGCTGATGAACTCCGAGGAGCTGCTTGGCCTGATGGTCGACCGCAGCGAGTCCGCGGCGCCCAACCAGATCGCCAAGTTCAAGGAGCTGCTCCAAGCCGCCAAGGAAAGCCATGGTGAGAATCTGGCGCTCGGCATCCCCAAGATCACCATCGACACGCCGGTCTATTTCGATTTCGCCGCGCTGGTCGATCGGTTCCGAGCGCTCGATGTCCAGATGGTCCAGGGCTCGATCAAGGACATCAAGGGCCCGCTCCATGGCCAGTTCACCCGGCTATTGATGCGGATCGATTCGCGATTGAATGACCGGCGCTACGACCTCATCTTCAACCCGACGACCTATGCGACCAGCGCGTCGATGGACGTGCTGTTCCGCCGGCTGCTCGGTGAGACGGCAGGCGCACGCAAGAAGGTCGTGGTCATCGACATGAGCAACGTGCCGTTCGACGTGCGCGCCTCGGCAATCTCGCTGATCCTGCGCTGCCTGTTCGACTTCGCTTATTGGTACCGGCGTCTCAACCGGGTCAAATATCCGATCGCGGTCTTCGCCGATGAAGCCCATCTCTATCTGAGCGATCGCGACAGCAATGCCGAGGCGGCGCGCAGCTCGGCCGAGCGGATCGCGAAAGAAGGCCGCAAATATGGCATCAGCCTCACCGTGATCAGCCAGCGGCCGCGCGAATTGTCGAGCACGATCCTTTCGCAATGCGGCAGCTTCCTGTGCCTGCGCATCTCCAATCCCGACGACCAGGCCTATGTCCGCAACCTGCTGCCGGACTCGGTGCGCGGGATCACCGCGATGTTCTCTACACTGCGGCGTGGCGAGGCGATCCTGCTGGGGGATTCGGTGATGATGCCGACGCGGATCCGCATCGACCGTCCCGAACCCGCGCCCGAAAGCGACGATGCGTCTTTCGCGCGGGCCTGGGCGTTGCCGCCCGTCGATATCGACATGCCGGCGGTGCTCGCCGCCTGGCGCAACCAGAGCGTCTGAGCCGACGATGAACGCCGACCTACGCGCGCCGGAAGGACAGTGATCCGATGCGGAGCACTACCCAGAAGGGCAATGCGTTTCGCGATGCGGTCGCGCAATTGCTGCGGGCGGCGGGCTTCCGCGCCGAGACCGAAATTCAAATCGGTTACAAGAATGCCGATGTCGTGGGGATCTGGTCGCGCGACGAGATGGCGGGCAAGCAGCGCTATGCCTTCGAGGCGAAGGACTATGAGGGCACGCTGCCGCTCGGCCAATGCACCAAGTTCGCGCATGATTATGCGAACCTCGTCGCAGAGGACGAGATCGATCACGCCTGGCTCATCTCGAAAGGCGCGATCTCGCCCGAAGGCCGCAAGGCGGCGCAGAGCCGGCGCGGGCTCCAGGCGATGACCTTCGCCGAGCTGCAGCGCCGGCTGCTGCTGCTCGATCCCTACCTGAAGGACCTGATCGGAGCGCATGATGCGAGCCGCCTGGCGGATTATTATATCCCGCCCGAGACCCCGCATGGCGAGGATCTCGAGGCGCATGTCCGCGCCTGGATCCAGGCGGCCGATGCGCCGCCGCTGTTCGTGCTCGGGCCCTATGGCAAGGGCAAGTCCACCTTCGCCAATCATCTCGCGGCGACCTTCGCCAAAGAAGCGATCAGCGATCCGACCGCGCGCGCACCAATCCTGGTCCGGCTCGGGGAGATCGCCGACGAGCAGTCGCTCGAGGGGTTGCTCGGCAAGGTGCTGGCCAGCCAGCACCGCGTGCAGGGCTATCATTTCGAGACCTTCCGAGAGCTCAACCGCGTCGGCCGCTTCCTGATCATCTATGACGGCTTCGATGAGATGAAGCATGGCCTGACGCCGGCCAAGTTCCAGCAGGTGCTGACGGAGCTGATGAAGCTCGACGAGGGCGACGCCCGCATCCTCGTGCTGGGGCGCGATACCGCCTTTCATGACGACGCGGAATTCCGCGCCGTCATCGACGGAATGGTGGTCACCGGCGCGGGGCGATTGGTGCCGGCGCCCGATCGCCGTCCCTATCGTCATGTCGACATTCGCGGGTTTACGCCCGAGGAGGCGCGCCGCTTCGTCGAGCGTTATCTGCCGATCCGGATCGAACGCGAGGGTCGCTCCCCCGATCCCGCCTGGATCGCCGGCCGGGTGGCCGAGCTTGTCTCCGGCCAGTATGATGAACTGCTCAAGCGGCCGGTCCATGCCCAGATGCTGTGCGAGATCGCGGTGCATCCCGACCAGCTGCGCCCCAATATGTCGGTCTATGAGCTGTTCGACACCTTCGTCCATTATCTGCTTCACCGCGAGGTCGGCAAACGCGGCCGCGACAGCGATTTCCCCATCGAGGTCCGGCGGCGCTTCAACGCCAGCCTTGCTTGGTGGCTGTGGGAGCGCGGCGGCGCCTCGACCACGACGCTGAGCGACATTCCGCAGGCGCTGTGCGACGATGCGGTGCGCGATATCCGCCACGGCCTCACCCGCGACGAGATGCGGCGCGAACTGATCCAGGGGTGCCTGGTCGAAAAAGGCGCCACGACAATCTATTTCCACCGCTCGTTGCAGGAGTTTCTCGCGGCCGAGCATCTGATCGAGACCGATCTACTGATGCGCTCCACGCCGTCGATGGGCTGGCTACAGGCGGTCACTTCGGCGCTAACCCCCGAGGTGATCGAGTTCATCGTCGCGGGGATCGATGTCTCGCCGGGACGGCGGCACCGGGCGGTCGACTGGATCGGTTCACTCGGCACGGCGGTGGCCTATCGCGTGCCTTTTGCCGGCTTCGATCTATTCATCCAGCTCGCCCGGGTCACCGTCGCCGATCTCGGTGCGCTGCCATCGGCACCCTGGCTGATCTGGCTCGCTTTTTTCCAGCGTAGCGGCGCCAAGGATTTCACCCATCGCGACCGCAACACCTTCGCGGTCCTCGCCGATTTCCTGATCGCCGCGCGCAGTGCTTCCCGTGAGCTGCAGGCGGCGGTGCTCTACGCGGTAGTGCGCACGCTGTTTCACCCGGTCGAGCGCAATGGGCTGGCAGCGGCGCCGGTGTTCGCCGCGATGATCCCCATCGCGCGGTTGCGCGAGGCGGTGTCCCAGGCCCAGGTCAAGAAATCCGAACGGCAGATCATCAACTATGATGAGGATTTTCTGTTATGGGCGTTGCTGCGGAGCTGGAGCGTCACGACCGACGATCAGGATCGCCAGGTGCTGGTCGTCGACCTGCTCCGGCTGCATCAGGATGTGCTGGGGATTTCGCCCAACGGCTTCGCCCAGGATGAGGATCCCGGCCAGACCTCGATCAGCATCCCGGTACAATCGCTGTATCGGGCGCTTGCCGCGCAGCGGCCCGCGGTGAGCGAGCGCGACATCGAGGCGCTGCGGCCCTTCTTCAACGACGCGGCGGTGCGCGAGGCTTTCGCGCCGATCCAGATCGAGCATCGGCAGGCGCCGCAGATCACCGAGGGCGCCCCGATCAACAAGCGCAAGAGCAAGCCTATCCTGGGCTTGCGCTAGGCCCGCCTGCAGGAACGGTCGGGAACTCCGCTTAAGCTCGTTTTTCACCGCGAGCGATGATGGCGTACTATTGGAGGATTTGAAATTGAGCACGCGCCAATTCTGGCGGAACGTGCACAAATCCATTCTGGGACGCCGTCTCGCGTTTCGAAGAGCCGCTTCGCCTAGCTTTAATCTGAAACCTGCCATTCCGCTATCGGCCCAGCTTTACTCGTAATTCGTCGCTGCTGCGAACCAGCGGGAACGTCCGATCTTCGAAGGCCGCCCGCCAGGACGAGCAGCTACCAGGCGAAATCAGCTTCCACGCCGCCACGCGGTGCTATGAGGATTGCCCTTCTGCTTGTTGGGCAAGGCGCAGGCCAACGCGCAGCATACTGTTCTGATGGCTCGGAAAATCCCCTCCCGCACGCGGAGGGTATCCGTGCTATGGCGAGTTGCAATGAAGAGACAGAATCGGCTCAGCCGATGAACTCACCTATCAAGGCCGCTGGCGGCACGGGTTACTGCACCCTGGAGGATATTCGGGCGAAGGTAGTAGCTCAGAAGCTGCGTTTGGCGTTCTTTGTCACGGCGCTGCCACTTGAGCTCGCGGCGGTGCGTGCGCACGTGACCAACTTGGGCGCCATCAGGACGGTCGATGGGACCATATTCGAGTGCGGTACTTTTGCGGACCGGGGGCAGAAGTGGTTGATCGTCATGGGCGAGACCCGAGCGGGGACGCACAACGCCCAGCTCGTCGTGACCGCCGGTCACACCGTGTCTCAGGTTCTTGGCAAGTTCGAGCTTATGATCTTCGTCGGGATCGGAGGATCTCGAAAGAAGGGAGCCCCGATCGGCAGCGTCGTTGCCGCCGACAAGGTGTATTATCCATATGGCGGCAAGTACACTGGGGGTATGCTGGCGAACCGACCGGACTCGCGGCCGATGGACAGCGAGCTCATCAACATCGCCCAGAAGGTCAGCCGCGACGAGCTCTGGGCTACCCGAATCCTGCCATCTCGGGGCGGCCCGAAGCCCTACACTGACGACTACCCTGTGGAGTTGCCCCCACCCTCTAAGGTAGCACCCATCGCGTCGATCGAGGCTGTGCTCGATGATCCTAAGAGCGAGCTCGAGGCACTTCTCAAGGCGAGCTACGGCGACACCCACGTCGTCGAGATGGAGGGTTACGGGGCCGTCTTCGCGGCCGCTGCGGTACGGACGCCGGGAATGATCCTACGCGGCGTGTCAGACATGACTGAGAAGAAGTCGGACGAGGACGACGACATCTATCAACCGATCGCCGCTGCTCATGCAGCAGCCTTCGCCTTCGAGATGCTCAGCCATTGGGGCATGCATAACGATGCCCCTGGCGGCGGCGGTAGTGCGATCCTTGATATTTCTGCGGCGCCTTTGATTCCGGAATCCGAGGAGGCAACGGTCACTCCGGCCGCAGATGAGGTCAGCAGCAGTTCCAAACCGTTGGCGAGTGAAGTGAAGCGGTCGGCCGTCGTGCCCGTCTCTACAACCTCAACCACGCCGGCATCGACGACGATCGCGATCTCGGTGGTCTTGAACCTGTCTGCCAACTTCGGGCCAGACGACCGCGAACGGCTTGACCGGTTGCAGGAGACGCTGCGGTCCTTCGCTGGCAGCCACCTGCTTCAGATCGTCGAGGCGCGCGCGGGGTCGCTGCTGCTTTTCGTCGCGGACCCGGAGGAAGCGCTCGCGAAAATAGGAGTGAATAGCTTGCGCGAGGCATTGCTTGAGCGCGAAAACGTCGAGCTGGTCGGCATGATGCCGATCGCGTTCTACGATGCGCGCGGCGAACAGCTCGCGGATCTGGGCACAGCGTCGGCCGATCTCCTGAATTGGCCGATCTCATTGCCCGACGGTGATAGGCTGGAGCGGCCGGAGCTCGAAGAGCTATCGAGGAGAATGGAGGAGAACAGCGCTTCCACGACTGCGGTGATCGGTGAACCGGGGTCCGGCAAGTCGGCACTCTTGGCGATGCTGGGCAACAGCTTTCGCGCTAAGGGTTGGCCCGTTCTTGCTATCAAGGCCGACCTCATCGACGCGGATGTGTCGAACGAGGCCGATCTCATGGAATTCCTCGGGCTGACGAACAAGCCTTCCTCGGTTCTGCGCGATCTGGCGGTGTTCGGGCCGGTCCTACTGATCATCGACCAGCTCGATGCGCTTGCCGGCTATCTGGACGTCAAGACCGCGCGGCTTAGCGTGCTGCTCAACCTCGTCCGCAGACTGGGCCGCCTTGAGAATGTGCACGTCGTGCTGTCCTCGCGCATCTTCGAGTTCCAGCATGACGTCCGGCTTCGCGCGGTAAACGCCGAGAGTATCATGCTTGAGCTTCCGCCATGGGACGAGGTGCTTGCCGTGCTCGACGCACGCGGTGTCGCCGCAGGGGGTTGGCCGGCCGACGCGCAGCAGGTGATGCGGACGCCACAGGCGCTTTCGACGTACCTGTTGCTGAACGGTCGCTACAGCTCTGAGCCGTTCACGAGCTATCAGCTAATGCTGGACCGACTTTGGGACGAGCGCGTGCTGGCGGGTAGCGGCGGGGACCGGGACAGGCTGGCGTCCGACATCGCGGAGGCAATGGCCGAGCAGGAGAGCCTGTGGTTGGCCGCGTCGAGGTTTTCGGACAGGTCGGCAGAGCTGCAGGCACTGGTCGCGGCGGGTATCCTTACCACGCTGGACTCCAGCGTCGGGTTCTCACACCAGACGCTGTTCGAATTCACGCTTGCCCGCAGCTTCGCGCGAGAGCCTGGACGCCTGTCCGCTTTCGTGATCGAGCGGCAGGGCTCGCTGTTTTTGAGACCCAAGCTCTGGGCCGGCCTGACCTATCTTCGTGGCGCCGACCGAGATCTCTATCATCAGGAGCTGGAGGCGGTCTGGCGCACCGAGGGATTGCGTGCCCACCTACACGTGCTGCTTATCGATTTCCTGGGGTCGCAGCCCGAGCCAACGGACCGAGAGGCCCTGCTCATGGAAACGGCTTTGACCGGGAAGTTCAGCAGCCTCCGCGGTTTCAAGGCGCTCAGCGGTAGTTCAGGGTGGTTCAACCGCTTTGCCGATAGCTACATTGCGAGCGCGATGAGGGGTGAGGAGCGCCTTGCCAATGTGCAGATCGAGGTTCTCAGCCGCGCGCAGGGGGTAGCGCCGGAGAAGGTCGCATACCTGATCCGTGAACACTGGCTGCCCGACGCCACGAACGATCTGCGCACGTGGGCCGTCATCCATTGGTCGGTGCCCTGGTCAGAGGATATTCTGAACATCGCCCTCACCGTCGTGGGCCGTGCCGACTTGGCGAGCGGGGCAGTGGACAATGTGGCCGGATCCGTCGCCGTAGAGCAGCCAGAAATTGCCTTGCGCTTGGTCCGTGCCCGACTCGATCTCGAACTGGACGTCGCGATTGCGACGGCACAATCCCTGAAGGACAACGCGCCGCCACCGCCGGGGGACGATGCGGAGCCGGACGAGGTGGTGACCTTCCGGCTTGGCGAACGCATTCGCAATCCGGTCCGCAACCTCATCGAGAAGAGCAACGAATGGGATAGCCTCTCCGGCATTGCTGAGAAGTGGCCGCAGGAGATGTTAGATGCGATCTGGCCGTGGTTCGTGCGCGCACTCGACGCGCTCAACCGCCTGAGAGGCAACGGCCATCGGCTCGGATACCCACTCTCACTCGAGGCCGACTTCCGGTTCGATGGAGAAAATGACCTCGATCTGCCGGAAGGCTCGATCCTGGGCGCACTACGCATTGCCGTTGAGGGTCTCGCGGATGCCAATCCCCAAGCGTTCCGCGGTTGGGTAAGTGAAGCGCAGACGGTGGAATTGACGCCCGCGCAGCGCCTTATCGCACACGGCATCGCGCATCGGCCGGAGCCGCTCGCTGAGGTGGGTCTCGACTTCGTGCTCGGCGATGAGCGTCGATACTATCTTGGTTCACTGAGCGATATGCACGGCACGATCAAACGCATGGTTGAGGCCGTGAGCCCGCATTGGACACCGGAGCAGGTTCAGCGGTTCGAGGATCAGGTCTTGGCCTACGCCCCGCCACCGCCGCCCGATGAGCCTGACGCGAAGGGCCGGATGCGCTGGCGCCATAGCATGCGGCAGACGCAGCTAGATCTTTTGAGAGCTCTGCCTGCCCATCAACGCTCATCGCTGGCTGTCCGGCAGGTGGATGAGGGCGAGCGCCGGTATGGCAGCGAGCGGCGGCGAGCGAGCTTCACCGGTGTTCGGATGATCGGCTCGATCATCGAAGCCGATGGGATGTCTCGGGCTAGCGACGATGACATCGTGAACGCATTCGTCGAACTTCCGGATGCGACCGGTTGGGACAACCCGCGGCATTGGATGGCGGGCGGCAACATCCAGCTGGCCCGCGCATTCGCGACCTTCTCCAAGGATAACGTCGACCGTGCGGCCAGCATCCTTGGGCGTCTCGACAAGGACAACGGCGTGCGTGCTGCGGCCTACGCGCTGGATGCCATGTCCGAGGCGGCCTCCCCGTCGACCGTTTTCCAGCTGCTGCGAGATGTCGTCGCGCGGGGCTTCGACGGAGAGGAGTTCCGCCACTCGGTGGCCCGGGCGCTGGACCGGATGGCCGGCAAGAAGATTGAGATCCCAGACGATCTGCTCGCGCTTTTGGAGGAGTGGGTAGCCAATCCTCCCGCATCCGAGATTGGGGCAGAGCAGGCTGAGGAGACCGATGCAGGCGCGCCTGCCGAGGTGGCGGAGGAAGCTCAGTCCGACGAGGATGCGGTCGTTAACCGCAGCCTTCTCTGGGGCTATGGTGGCTTTGACACCTTTCCCGGGGGCGATGTGCCGGTTGCGGATGCCATCGTTCACATCTGGCTGCTTCGCCAGGAGCCTGGAAAGGCGCTGGAGTTCCTGTCCGGCTATCTGAACCAGCAGACTGGTGTTCGGGCTTGGGAGATACTCGCCAGATACCTTTCGCACCTGCGCAAGACGGATAGGGCGAAGCGCAGCAAGTTCTTCGACCGGCTGCTCAACGAGGTTCGCGGCGTCGTGGGCAGTAAGCCCTACGCGCAATTCCTCGCTACCACTCAGCAGGACGACCACGAACTCGTCGAGCGGCATCTCGACGTGTGGAAAGACTCACCTGTTCGCGCCGCGCGACAGGCCTATGGTGAGATCGTCGGGCTGGATGCGCTCCTACGCCCGGAACACGTTGCATCGGTCCGTAGGCTTGAGGACATTGTGGCGGATGCCGCGCAGGGCGCGGCACAAGTCGGCGTGGCGTTGTCGGCCGCTCATCTTTATGCCGAAGAGCCCGACCGCCGAGTGGATGCGGCAAACCTGCTCGCACGGCTGCTCGGCCTCCAAAATCCGGATATCTGGAATGCGGCCTTTGAACTCTTCAGGCTGACGGACGAGCTGGTTGCCGATAAGGCGACCACAACGCTTCTGCGTGCAATCGTCGACGGGCTGCCGCGTTCGCCAAAGCTCAACCCCACCTTCGTAGTGGACCGCCTGGCGACGCTCCTCCCGCACCAAGCGCAGCTGGTGGGGCAGTTTGCGCTGGGGCTTGTTGCCAAGTGGAAATCGGAACTCGGCGACATCCGGACATCGACGGCGATGGCTACCTCGGCGCTTGTCGATCTGGCGATCACGCTCCACCGGCTAGGTCCGGAGACGCGCGAGATTGGCCTCATTCTTTTCGAGCAGCTAATCGACATAGACGCCTATGAGGCGCTTCAGGTTCTGGACGAGATCGACAACCGCTTTCGACCCGCCGAGCCGTACATGAGGCCGCGCGTTCGCCGTCGGTCTCAGGTCTCGCCTCGGCGACCGCGGCGCCGGAGCTAACGGAGGCACGCCTTAAGCCGTTCAAGCACTAGGCTACCAGCCCAACGACGTCACGAGGCCTGTGGTATGTTCTGGCGGCTTTCTCGGTTAGATCGCTAGCAGCCGTCGGGCGGCTCCCGGCCCAGCTTCAGCGGTTATGCTGTGCATCTCGGGCGAACGCCGGATGTCGGCTTCTGACAGATGTCGTTGAAAAAGTCGCTTCTCGGCCGATGCGGCCGGAAATGATTGAAGCGGACGGGCGGAGGTGCCGAGGCTCATGTCACCACCGTCTGCCTGGCGAGGCAGATCTTGGCGAGCTGACGCAGGTTCTGGACGGCGGCGGCGAGGTGGAATTCGTCTCGGGCACCGTTGGGACCGCGTGATCGGAGGCGGTCCATCCGCATGATCCGCTTCAGGTGGGCAAAAAGCATCTGACTTTCTTGCGCTCGCGGCGCGAAGCGATCCATTCGTCTTCCTGCGATAGGGCCCGAGCAAGATCGCGTGCACCTTCGTGGATTGAGCGGGTCA
>NZ_JBNPXQ010000016.1:0-55426 GCF_050433225.1 Sphingomonas zeicaulis
TGTTTAACCATAACACCGGGACCTTGAAGCTCCCGGGCATGGAGCCGCCGCCCACATGTCCCTTCATCAAATCGACAATGTCAAAGAGCGAAAAATGCAGACGCCCAACCTTCCCCCGTTTTACCGGGGTGACCGGGCGTCTCGATTTTTGCGACCGCCGTAGGAGCCAGTGTGGCGCCCCGCTGCGGTGAAAGGGCATATATGGAGACGGTTCCCACCGGTCAACGTCTTTTTGCAATTTTGTTGCACAGACCCACAAAAGCCAGGAAAATCGGGCGTTCGGATCGTCTCCGTTGCAACGGTCCGCCAGCGCCCATCCCGAATCGCATCATGATCGCTTCACCGTCTCGGCGCCCTCAAGCGCGCTGAAACCCCGCCATTGCTGGCGTTCGCCCGATTCACCGTCTCAGCCGAGCTGATTCGGCCGCCCTCGCCTGCCGTCTATCCATAAAGGAGCGACAGGGTGATCGCCGCCGCTGCGACCACGATCACGACCAGCGGCGCCCCCATCCGCGCATAGTCCAGGAAACGATATCCGCCCGGCCCCATCACCAGCAGATTGTTCTGGTGACCGATGGGGGTCAGGAAATCGGACGAGGCGCCGATCAACACTGCGAGCAATGCGGCATCCGGTGGGATGCCCAGCAGCGTCGCAGCGTCCAGCGCGAGCGGCCCGATGATGATCGCGGTGGCGACATTGTTGAGGAAGATCGACAGCAGCAGCGTCAAACCGCACAGCACCGCGAGCACGCCGACGAGCGGCATCCCTGCCAGCACTTGACCGATCATCTGCGCCGCAATCGCCGCAGCCCCCGATGTCTCGAAGCTGCGCCCAACCGGAATCATCGCTGCGAGCAGCACGATGATGCTCCAGTCGATCGAGCGATAGACCTCCTTTGCCGGCAGCAGGCGAGCCGCCGTGATCGCGACCGCGGCGCCGAGGAAGGCGATCGCCGGCGATATGCCGCCGATGACGATGGCGAGGATCGATGCGATGAAGATCGCCATCGTCAGCACCGCGCGGCGCGGCGGCACCGGCTGCGGATCGAATCGATCGATCTCGAGCAGGCGTGACACGGATGCGAGTTCAGCCAGCCGCTCCGGCACACCCCGGATGAAGAGCTGGTCGCCCGCCGCGATCCGCAACCGGCCGAGCGGCTGCCGCTCACGCGCGGCCCGCGGCCCCGCCGCGGCGACCGCCAGCGCCCCTTCCGAACGGATCGCGATCGCCGCGTGCGACAGCCCGATCAGATCCGAACCATAGCCGACGACGAAGCGCGTCGTCACCGCGCGATCCTCATCGCGGTGGTGCATCGTCGGCCTGAGCCCCAGATCCTCCGCAACCTCCCACTGGTTCCGTCGCGCGAGCAGCAGCAGGCGATCCCCCGCATCGACTAGGCCGGCGCTGCCCGGCGCCCCATCCCGGTGAGTGGCGAGCAGCCGCGCCCCCGCAGCTCTCAGCCGTGGCAGCAGATCGGCGACCGCCACCGGCGCATCCGCATCCAGTTCGAACACGCGCCACGGCCGCTTGCGCGCGCGCTCGGTCGCTTCGCGTACGGGCAACAGCCGCCAGCCGATCAGCGCCAGATAGGCGAGCCCCGCCACCACGACCACGCATCCCACCGGCGTCATGGTGAAGAAGCCGAACGGTGCGCCCAATTGCTGTTCGCGCACCGAGGAGAGAATCAGGTTCGCGGGCGTTCCGATCAAAGTGGTCATCCCGCCGAGAATCGTCGCGAAGGCCAGCGGCATCAGCGTGGCGGTGGGCGAACGCCGCGCATCCCGTGCCACCTCGGCCGCCAAGGGCATGGTGATCACCAGCGCGGCGATGTTGTTCATGAAGGCCGAGAGCGCCGCCCCCAATGCCAGCAGCATCGCCAGCCGAAAGGCGAAGGGCGCCCGCGCGGGAAGCAGGCACCGCGCGGCAAAGGCCGCCACGCCGGAAAGTTCGACCGCACGGCCGACAACGAGAATCGCGGCAACCGCGACCACCGCCGGATCGGCGAGCCCGACAAAGGCTTCATCGATCGGAACGAGGCCAAGCAGCAGACAGGCAAAGAGCGCCAGCAACGCCACCAGATCGTGACGAACCCGCTCCGACACGAACAGGCCGAGCGTCGCCACGAGAATCAGCGCGCACAGCGCGGCGTCACTCATGCGGCGATGGCCAAGATCGAATTGCCGCCATGGCACCGACGATATTCGCGGCGCGCGTGCAGGTCGACCCGCTTCTCTGAAACGCTGGAATAGTGGTGCCGCTTACAGGACTCGAACCTGTGACCCCCGCATTACGAATGCGATGCTCTACCAACTGAGCTAAAGCGGCCGAACCACATACCGGCACAGGCCCATGGCCCGCCGGAGCGCCGCCCCTACCAGCGGCGGCGCGGTGAGACAAGAGGTGTCGTGACGATCACTTCGTCGGGCAGAACGCGCCCGTCGGATCCGCCGCCAGCCGCAGGTCGGCGACGCTGATCGTCAGCGGCCCATCCGCTTCCAGCGCGAAAGGCGCGGTGACCTTGGTCACGTCCGCCCCCCGATCGAGGAAGCATTTGATCGGCACGCGCAGCACCTGCCAGCCGCTGCCAGCCTTCGCCAGCGCCGGTGCAACGTCGACCACCCCTGCGCCCAGCGCCATGCGCACCGGCCCGCGTGCCGGCGAATCGAGGCGATAGGTGAGTTGCACCTGCACATCGGCATTGCTCTCCCGCGTCAGGTCGAGCGACGGCCCTTCGATTCGCACGCTGCCTTTGCCGGTCGCCGGCCAGGTCCATTGCGCAGCACCTTCCTGCAAGGTGGCGCTGTCGACCGCGCGCTGGGTGACGGCGCCGGCGGTCAGCCGGAACGGTGCCGGCACCTTGCCCTTGGCGAAGAACAGGCTGGTGTTGGCGACAGAGGCATCGATCCCCGCAACCTCGCTCAGTTTCCCCACGCGCGCAGGCTGGGCGTAGCTTGCGCCATGGCCGAACGCGAACAGCGGATCATAGCCGGGCGCGCCACGGTTGAGCACGAACTGCGCCGCGGTCTTCGGCCAGGAGAAGGAAAGCTTCCCGGTAAAATCGTGCCGCGGCTTGCCGTCGGCCCCGGCGATGAGCATGTCGGCAATGCCGCCGCCCTCAGTACCGGGCAGCCAGGCGGCGACGAACGCATCCGACGCGTTCAGTTCGGGGTTCACCCACAGCGGCCGCCCCGAAAGGAACACCGAGACGACAGGGACACCCGCGCCCTTCAGCTTCTTCAGCAGCGCCAGCGCTTCCTTGTCGCCGGCCTGAAACTCGAGCGAGCGGATGTCACCGCGCATCTCTGCATAGGGCGTCTCGCCGAACACCACGATCGCGACATCGGGCTTGCGAGTGAAGCTGCCGTCGACGCTCAACGTCGCGCGGCCGCCGGCGCCCTTCGTCGCTTCGGCAATGCCCGCATAGATCGACTGGCCATTGGGGAAATCGGCATTGCTGTTGCCGTCCCCCTGCCACGACAAGGTCCAGCCGCCGGACTGCATGCCGATATCGTCAGCACCCGGCCCCGCGACGAGGATGTCGGCGCCTGGCTTTATCGGCAGCACGCCCTCATTCTTGAGCAGCACCAGCGATTTGCGCACCGCCTCGCGCGCGATCGCGCGATGCGCGGGCGCACCGACCACGCCGGCGCGGTTGATCATCGGCCGTGCGGTCTCGAACAGCCCCAGCTTCAGCTTCACGCGCAAGATGCGGCGCACCGCATCGTCGATCCGCGTCATCGGGATGGTGCCGTCGCGCGCCTGTCGCAAGGTGGCGTCATAGAGGCCCTGCCAGCTGTCTGGCGCCATCGCCATGTCCAGCCCGGCGTTGAAGGTGGCGGCGCAATCGGTCTTGGTGCAGCCGGTCACCTGCGCATGGCCGTTCCAGTCACCGACTATGAAGCCCTGGAACCCCATCCGCCCCTTGAGCACATCGGTCAGCAAAGAGCGATTGCCGTGCATCTTTTCGCCCTGCCAACTGCTGAACGAGGCCATCACCGTCATCGTCCCGGCATCGATCGCGGGCGGGTAGCCGGCATTGTGGGTTCCGACGAGGACCGCCTCCGACACATCGGCATCGCCCTGGTCAATGCCGTCCTTCGTGCCGCCATCTCCCAGGAAATGTTTGGCGCTGGCGGCGACGTGGCCATCCTGGATGCGCCCCTGCCCAGCCTTGCCCTGCAACCCCTCCACCGCCGCCGCGGCATAACCGCGGACCAGCGCCGGATCCTCCGAATAGCCTTCATAGGTGCGGCCCCAGCGATCGTCCTGTGGTACGGTGAGGGTGGGACCGAACGCCCAGTCGATGCCGGCGGCGGCGGTTTCCGCGGCGGTCGCAGCGCCGATGCGGCGGATCAGTTCGGGATCATGCGCCGCGCCGAGCGCTATGTTGTGCGGGAAGATGGTGGCGCCGACGATGTTGTTGTTGCCGTGCACCGCATCGATGCCAAAGATCAGCGGGATCGGCTCATGCTTCGATTGCCGCGCCATCGCGACGGCGTTGAACGCCTGCGCGGTCGCCGCCCAGTCGCTGCCGGGCGACCTGTCCGGCTTGCCGATCGGCGGCGAACTGCCTCCCGCGAGGATGCTGCCCAGCGGATATTTTCGCAGATCCTCGGGCGTGATCGCGCTGATATCGGCCTGAATCATCTGGCCGATCTTTTCCTCAAGAGTCATCGCCGCGAGCAGCTTGTCGATGCGTGCTTCGGTCGCCGGATCGACAAGCCCTTGGCTTGCGGCACGTGGCCACGCGTCGGGATGCGCCGCGCCGCGCGCGCCCGGCGCCTGCGCCGATGCCCCGCCCAGGCCAACAAGGCCGGCAACCAATGCGATAACCGCGGTGCGCGTCAGTCCGGTCCGCATGCCCATCTCTCTCCTGCCCTTGTGCCATTGGCCGCATCCGGCCAAACTTTATCGAATTTCCTCGCGTGACAACATCACGGATCGACCGGCTTCCACCTCGCACATGTTATCGCTCACGTTCAAGGCCGGGCACAGCGTGTGGTTGCGCAATCCGTACTCAGAAGCCGCTCGGGTTATCCGCGTTCGGGGCCCGCAACAACACGACTTTACCATCATTTTCTATATTTGTTGCAGTGCGGCAAGTGCGCATATCCTACAACCAAGGTCGTAATCTACGACCTTGGTCTTATGACAAATCGGCAACACAAAGAAATCAGTACGGCCGCTCTGAAACGCACTGAGATATCGCGGTAACCCTTAGGGAAAAGCTGCATTTCGATTACGTGATCGGTGGATTTTACTCAGAGTTATCGCCGATATTCTCTTGGCGCCTTCCGGCGGTTCTATTGACAGCCTCCAGCCGCATGATAGCGTGTTGATGTAGCGGTCAATGGTAGCGCTATCTCAGCAGAAACGGCGTAACGGGGACAGTTTGCGCCGGTCAGGAAAAAGGGGAGGAATGGGCATGATTGCGTTCAACGTCACCGCCGCGCCCGGCACGCGCCGATTGTCGCGCGCCTTGCTGCTCGGCATGTCACTGACGGCCTTTGCCGTTTCCGCGGGCACCGCCCACGCGCAACAGGCGGATCCGACAACGCCACCCGAGGTGGCGGACGAGCAGGACATCGTCGTTACCGGCCTGCGCGCCTCGTTTGAAGCGTCGATGGACATCAAGCGTGACTCGACCGGCGTGGTCGACGCGATTTCCGCGCAGGACATCGGCAAGTTTCCCGATACCAACCTCGCGGAATCGCTGCAGCGCATCCCGGGCGTGTCGATCGACCGCCGCAACGGCGAAGGCGCACGCGTGACGATCCGCGGCTTCGGCCCGCAGTTCAACCTGGTGACTGTCAACGGCCGCCAGATCGCGACGTCGGACACCAACACCGTCGGCGGCGACCAGGACGTCGATTTCTCGCGCGCGACCAGCCGATCCTTCGACTTCTCCAACCTCGCCTCGGAGGGCGTGTCCCGCCTGGAAGTCTACAAGACGGGCCGTTCGGCGCTGCCTTCGGGCGGCATCGGCGCCACCATCAACGTCGTGACGCAACGCCCGCTTGACCGCCGCGACAGCGGCCTCACCGGGTCAATCGGCGCGAAGGCGCTTTACGACACCAGCAACGACGACTTCAAAGTGAATCCGGAAGTGTCGGGCGTGTTGAGCTGGTCGGACGATGACGACAGGTTCGGCGTTTCGCTGTTCGGCGCCTATCAGAAGCGCGATTCGGCGGCCGCGAGTTCGACCTCCAACGACTGGAACGTCGCGCGCTTTGCGGACATGCCCGGACGCGCCGCTGACACGATCATCGAGAACGCGCCATCCGACCCCAACACGCTGGTCGCGATCCCGAACGACAGCCGCTACCATTATTCGGAATCGTCGCGCGAACGTATCAATGCCTCGGCCACCCTGCAGTTCAAGCCGGTCGAAACGCTGACGCTGACCGCCGACGTCATCTATGCCCAGAACAAGATCAGCGAAGCGCGGTCGGATCAGGGCAACTGGTTCAACCGCCCCTTCGATCGCGTGCGCTTCGACGACAACCCCGTCATCGCGACTGCCGTCTATCTGGAAGAAGGTTCGCGCTACGGCGTCAAGGACATCGGCTTCGAGCAGCAATATCGTGCGACCAAGACCGAGCTGGAATCCTACGGCCTGAATGCGAGCTGGGAAATCGGCGAGGGCCTGACCCTCAACCTCGACGGCAACCATTCCAAGTCGTCGAGCCTTCCCGATGCGCGCAACGGCGCGAGCTCGACGCTCGTCAGCCTTGGCGCACCCGTGGTCGACGGCCATTCCGTCGATTATAGTGGCAAGATCCCCCAGCAGAACTGGACGCTGAACGACCGCACGCGCGGCAACGGCAATGGCGTGCTGGATATCGGCGACCTCGGCACGCAGGTGCAGCGCACCAACAGTTCGACGCAGCGGCACCGGTTGAATCAGATCCGCGGCGATCTTGGCTGGGAGTTCGAGGGCGGCGGCCGCTTCGACATCGGCGCCACCTATATCGACTCGCGGATGACCAGTGCGCGAATCCAGACCCAGCAGACGCTGGGCGACTGGGGCATTACCCAGGTCGGCGACGTCCAGCGTCTCGCGGGCGATCTGTTGCAGCCCTTCTGCATGAGCTGCAAGTTCGATCGCTACAGCCCCACTGGCAACGACATCGCCTTCCGCGGCAATGCCGTCGACCTGTATGAAGCCTTCGCCGACGCCTATGTCACCGCGGGCAACCCGATCAACGTCACCGGCCGCGACTTTGACCGGATCAACGAGAAGATCTGGTCGGCTTATGCCCAGTTCACCTGGAAGGGCGACCTGATGGGCCGGCCGAGCAGCCTCGTGGTCGGCGCGCGTTACGAGAACACGAAGACGGATGCCTATGCGATCATCGCGCTGCCCGACATTATCGAATGGGATTCGGACAATGATTTCAGCCGGATCGTAACCACCAACTCGCTCGAACGGACGCAGGAGGGCGAATATAGCAATCTGCTGCCCGCCATCGATTTCCAGATCGAGCCGATGGACAATGTCGTTGCGCGCGCATCCTACAGCCGCACGCTCGCACGGCCTGACTATGGCAATCTGTTTGCCTCCCAGTCCGCCAACGGACCGAACCGACCCACGGCGCTGGGCGGCGTCGCCACCGGGAGCCAAGGCAATACCAACCTGAAGCCGCTGGTCTCGGACAATTTCGACATCTCGCTGGAATATTATTATGCACGGTCCAGCTACGTGTCGGTCGGCTTCTTTGCCAAGAAGGTGAAGAATTTCGTCGGCGTCGGGCAGGAAAGGCTGAACCTGTTCGGCCTGCGCGATCCGACCACGGGCGCGCCGGGCACACGCTCGGGCACGGCGCTCACCCAGTTGCAGACGCTGGGCATCACCGTCAGCGATGTGAGCCTGTTCACGCTGACCGCGCTGCTCGACGAGAATAACGGCAATCTTGCCGCCGCGACCGCCCAGCTCCAGGCCAACATCAACAATGGCGTGCTCGATCAGGCATTCGTCGATCAGGTTCTGGCGCGGCGTGACGTTCTTGCCGACGGTACCGATCCGCTGTTCGAGTTCTCGGTGTCGACGCCGATCAACAACCGCCAGGGCAATATCCACGGCTTCGAAATCCAGGGTCAGCACTTCTTCGGGGAAACCGGCTTCGGCGTCTCCGGGTCGTTCACCAAGGTTTCGGGCGACGTGAGCGTGGATGTCGGTGCCGACCCGACGCAGAACGTGTTCGCGCTGGTGGGCTTGAGCGACAGCTTCAACATCACCGGCATCTTCGAGAAATATGGCGCGTCGGCCCGCGTCTCCTACAACTGGCGCGACAAGTATCTCTCGGCAACCAACCGCGGCGGCAGTCGCAACCCGGTGTTCTACGCGCCGTTCGGCACGCTCGACGCCAATCTCAGCTACGACATCACGGAGAATATCGCGGTGTCGCTGGAAGCGATCAACATATTGAGCGAACCGGTGCGCACCTATGCGCGCGACACCAAGCAGCTCTACTTCGCGCAGGAACTGAAGCCCCGCATCCTTGTGGGTGCGCGCTACCGGTTCTGAGCCAAGCGGGAGGGCGCGTCGAGCCGGCGCGCCCTTCCTTTCCCACCGCCATCGATTAAGTTCGCCGGCAGGCTATGTTGAAGGTCGTCCGTGACGAACAAGGTGCTTCTCAACAATATCGACCATCATGACCTCAGGGTCCGGCCCGGCTACCATTCCGGCTTCGGCGATGCCGTGAACCAGATGCTCGTCTTCCCGACCGAGTTCGAGGAGGCGCAGCGCGATTTTCCGATCCTGTTCCGGCGTGACGAGGCCGGCACGGTGCAGGCGGTGGTGCTGCTCGGCCTCGACCGGGACGAAAATCTGTCCCTCGGGCCCGCCGGCTGGACGACGCGCTACGTGCCGGCCCTGCTCCGGCGCGGCCCCTTCTCGATCGTGATGACGCCGGCCGCCGACGATCCGAACCGGCGCGAACCGATGATCCATGTCGATCTCGACGATCCACGAATCGGCCGCGACGAGGGCGTGCCGCTGTTCCTGCCGCAGGGCGGCAATGCACCCGCGCTGGAACAGGTCTCGGCGACGCTGAGGACGATCTATCTGGGCATGGAGATGGCGCAGCCGCTCTACGCTGCCTGGGATGCGCATGGCCTGCTCGAACCGGTCGAACTCGATGTCGCACTCGACGAGGAGCGGCATTATGCGGTGCCCGGCGTCCATGCGGTGGTCGAGCATCGGCTGGCAGCGCTGTCCGGCGACGCGCTCGAAAGCCTCAACCGCGCCGGCTTCCTGAGGCCTGCGATGCTGGCCTCGGCGTCGCTCGGCAACGTCCATCGGCTGATCGACCTCAAGCGGCAGCGGGACGGCGGCTGACATGGCGCGGACGGCGCGCGCGATCGACGACGTCGCGGCGGACGCGATTCCGTTCGCCGCGCTGATCGCCGCCGGCGAACCGGTGATCCTGCGCGGCGTGGCGGCCGACTGGCCGATCGTTACCGCGGCACGGCATTCGGACGCCGAGGCGATCGCGCAGCTCAAGCGTTTCGAGGGTCCGCGACCGGTGACCGTCTACACCGGCCCTCCCGAAATCGGCGGCCGTTTCTTCTATGACGAAACGCTGGCCGGGCTAAACTTCACCGCCACGCGCGTGCCGCTCGGCGAGGTTCTCGCTCGCCTCGAGGCGAGCGCCGGCGCGGCCGATGCGCCGGCGCTCTATATCGGCTCCACCGACCTCGACCTCTATCTGCCCGGCTTCCGCGCGGAGAATGACCTGCCGCTTGGCCCGATCGCCACGCACGCGCCGCTCGCCAGCATCTGGATCGGCAATCGCACCGTCGCCGCGGCGCACTACGACATTTCCAACAACGTCGCCTGCTGCGTCGCCGGCCGCCGCCGGTTCACCTTGTTCCCGCCCGACCAGATCGCGAACCTCTATCCTGGTCCGCTGGAGCCGACCCCGGGCGGCCAGGTCGTCTCGATGGTCAATCCCGCCGCGCCTGATTTCGCACGCTATCCCGGCTATCGCGACGCGGTGGCGGCGAGCGTGGTCGCCGACCTCGAAGCTGGCGACGCGCTGATCTACCCGGCCTTGTGGTGGCACCAGGTGGAGGCGCGCGCCGACTTCAACATCCTCGTCAATTATTGGTGGAACGAAGCCCCCGCGCATGCGGACAATCCACAGACGACCTTGCTCCATGCGCTGCTGAGCCTGCGCGACCGCCCCGCTGAGGAAAAGGCGGCGTGGCGTGCGCTGTTCGACTATTATGTGTTCGGAACCGCGGATCGCGCCGGCGCACACTTGCCCGACCCTGTGCGGGGGGCACTAACGGCCCCACTCGATCCCGCGGCCGCGCGGCGGCTGAGGGCGCAGTTGCTGAGCCGGCTCAACCGATAACATCTTCCCCGCCGCCTCTGCGCGCCGCAGCGGAAAGATGGTCCGCCGTCCTTACTGCAGTTCCGCCAGGCTCTGAGCCATGATCGCCACCTGCGTGCGGTTGCGGACGTTGAGCTTGCGCATCAGCGCGGTCATGTGCGCCTTCACGGTTGCTTCCGCGATGCCAAGATCCTCCGCGATCTGGCGGTTGATCATACCCGAGCGCACGCCTTGCATCACGCGGACCTGCGCCGGCGTGAGGTGAGCGGCATTCACACTATCGCGATCCATGCTGTCAGAATGGCGACCGGCGCCATTGGCCTGAATGTCCATTGAACATTCCCTCCCTATCCCTGATCGCGCCGTTGCGCGGACGGCTCTATGGCCGCTCTTTCAACGAAAAATGCTAGGCGCGGGCCCGGCGGAGGTCAATGGAAATTAGCGCTACCATCGCCATATGTTCTAACATATCAGATCCTTATGGTGCGCGATGCGGGGCATCTCGACCGATGGAGCGCCGATCACGGAACAACTGCTGCCGCCGGCAAAATGATGATGCCTCTATTGTGCGACAGCAATAGCACCCATGAACGCAGGATCAACGAGCGATGGGCCGATGACCGCAGGCGGCGCTGATCTCGGCGGCGGTGCGCTGCACCTCTTCGGACAGCGACTGCATCACATCGTCGCTGAGATAAAGCGCGGCGCCTGCGATCGACAGCGCGATGCAGATGCGGCCCATGGCATCGCGCACCGGTGCCGCGATCGAGCGCACGCCATCGCCCAGATCGCTGCTGTGGAGCACGACGCCGCGGCTGATATGGCCCTGCATCTCATCCAGCCACGCCGCCATCTTTGGCGACTCGAACGCATCGCCCTTCACATGGCGATAGATGCTTTCGAGCGTCGCGAGATCCTCGTCGAGCAGCAGCGCCTTGCCGAGGCCGGTTTCGACGATCGGCCGCCGATCCCCCGGCGAGGTCGAAACGCGCAGTCGCTGCCGCCCGGTGACACGCTCGAGGTGGCGGGACCAATCGCCCTCGCGCTTGCCGACGAATACGCAGAAGCTGGTGCGATCGGAAAGCGCCTCCATGAACGGGCGAGCGACCTGCACGAAGTCGGTCTGCTCCAGCGCCATCGCGCCGAGTTGCAGCAACTTGGGGCCGAGCGAATAGCCGTCGCGCGTCGCCGCGAGATAGTCGCGCGACTTTAGCGCCTGCGCCAGACGATGCGTCGTGGTCTTGCTGAGATCGAGCTTGCGCGCCAGTTCGACCGCCTTCACCGGGCCGCCGATCACCTCATCGAGTATGTCGAGCGCGCGCATCAGCGTCTGCGCGCCCTTGATGCCAGCATCCTTGCCCTGTTCTTCCACCTGCACCGACATCCATTACCCCTGATTTTCTGGCCTGATTGGCTGGCCTGCCCCCGGCACATGCGGGAATGACCCTCCCGCATGTTTCATCGGCGAAAGAAACTAGTCGTTGTCGATGCCAGTGCCTAGCCCGACAAAGGGCTGAAGCTCAGGGTGTGGAAATCCGGCGCGCAGTGTGGGCCGAAATCGCCCCCTCTGCCTGCGTTTAGTCGCCGCCAATCCGCTCGATATCCGCGCCCACCGCCTGCAGCTTCTCCTCGAGCCGCTCATAACCGCGATCGAGGTGATAGATGCGCTGCACCTGCGTCTCGCCCCGGGCCGCGAGCCCGGCAAGCACAAGGCTCATCGAGGCGCGCAGGTCGGTTGCCATCACCGGCGCACCGGTGAGTTCCTTCACGCCGCGCACCATCGCGCTGCGCCCCTGAACCTGAATGTCCGCGCCCATGCGAGCCAGTTCGGGCACGTGCATGTAGCGATTCTCGAAAATGGTCTCGGTCAACAGGCTGGCGCCATCGGCGAGCGTCAGCATCGCCATGAACTGCGCCTGCATGTCGGTGGGGAACGCCGGATAGGGTGCTGTCGACAGGTTGATGCCATGGATACCGCCGTTGGCGGAGATGTGGATCACCTCGCCGGCGCGCTCTTCGACCTTGGCGCCTACTTCGCGCAGCGCAGCCAGCACCGCGGTCATATCCTCCGCGCGCGCACCAACCAGATCGAGTTCGCCCCCGGTGATCGCCGCCGCACAGGCATAGCTGCCCGCTTCGATGCGATCGGGCATGACACGATAGGTGGCGCCATAGAGCCGCTCACGTCCCTCGATCACCAGCGTTTCGGTGCCGATTCCTTCGATCGATGCGCCCATCGCAACGAGGCAGCGGCACAGATCGACGATCTCGGGCTCGCGCGCGGCATTCTCGATCACGGACTGGCCGCGGGCGAGCACCGCCGCCATCACCGCATTTTCGGTGGCACCCACCGAAACGAACGGGAAGATCACCTTGCCGCCGGGCAGCCGTCCGCCTGGCGCGGTCGCCTTCACATAGCCCGCAGCCAGTTCGATCTCCGCACCCAGCGCTTCGAGCGCCTTGAGGTGGAGGTCGATCGGCCGGTTGCCGATCGCACAGCCGCCGGGCAGCGAGACGGTCGCCTCGCCTGCCCGCGCGACGAGCGGGCCCAGCACCAAGATCGAGGCGCGCATCTTGCGGACGATGTCATAGGGCGCGACCGTAGAGGTGATCTTGGCGGCGCGCAGCGTCATCACCCGGCCGAAATCGTCAGGCCGGCTGCCTTCGACCGTGGTCGACACGCCATGCTGGTTGAGCAAGTGGCCGAAGCTGTCGACATCGGCCAGCCGCGGCAGGTTACGTAAGGTCAGCGGCTCGTCAGTCAGCAGCGCGCATGGCAGCAGCGTCAGCGCGGCGTTCTTGGCTCCAGAAATCGGAAGGCGCCCGGCGAGCGGCCGGCCGCCGCGGATGATGATGCGGTCCATCAGCCGCCTATCCGCGATTAGGCTGCGCTCCGCAACCCGAGCCATCAACGGCCGCGCAAAGCCTTGGACCGGACCGTCTATATTTTACCGCGGTTGATCATTGTTAATGCCGGAAGCCAAACCCGTGCGCATGCGTTGTTACGGGGGCCAAACAACGGATGGAGCGCGGGGTCATTGACGGGAAGCTGTTTTGCCGAGCGGCTGGGCCATTTCCTTGAGCTTACCGACAAGGAGCGTGTAGCGCTCGCCAGGCTGGAAGAGCGTGAGCGGACGCTGAAGCGCGGGCAAATGCTGCGGCGGGAAAATGACGGCAGCGACGAGATCTACATCCTGCGTCACGGCTGGATGATGAGTTATGTCTATCTGGACGACGGCAGTCGCCAGATCCTGCGGCTGCACTTCCCTGGCGACCTGATCGGTTCATCGAACATCGCCTATCGCGATGCGCCCGAATCGTTGACCGCGATCACCGACGCGGTGGTCTGCCCCTTCGAGAAGCAGGCGATGCGCGCGGTGTTCGACGAACATCCGCGCGTCGCCGCACTGCTGTTTGCGGTATCGCAGGCCGAGCGTGTGTCGCTGACCGACCGCCTCGCCTCGCTGGGCCGCACCTCGGCGCGCGCGCGGGTGGGCGCGCTGCTGCTCGACATGCTCCATCGCATCCGCTTCATGCGCAAGGAGGTGACCAACAGCTTCGAGCTGATCCTGACGCAGGAAGAGATCGGCGACGCCACCGGGCTGACCGCGGTGCATGTGAACCGCATGATGCGCGTGTTGGCCGAGGAAGGCATGATCGAACGACGCAACGGCTCGGTCACGATCACGGACGAGCGCGCATTGGCCAGGGCCTCCGCCTATTTCAATCGCTTCGCCGAACTCGATACGAGCTGGTTTCCAGCACCGCGGGGTTGAGCGCTGCGGTAAGCGCGGACATTCGCCCTTCGCCGGCGCCATATTGGTCCGACCTGCTCGACCGCATCGGCCCTTATCACGCCATCGAACCCGGCGGCCACCGGCGACGTCGCGCCAACCGATCGGCACCGCGATCGCGCCATGACGGCAGGCATCAGGCATGACGCCGAGCAAGCCGGTCAGAAGATAGCCACGCGTACAGGCGGCGACGCCCTGCTGGTGAAGCCGCGCGCGGCGGGGGCAAGTGCGGACGTGCGCTTCACCAGTCCTTCATGGCCATAGATCATCATTTGCCGATCGGCGAGCAGACCCTGCACCTTGAGATCGGCAACGAGCCGATCCGCCTCGCCGGGATCACGGCCCTTGTAGCGATCATGAGATGGCGATCCGGAAAGGCGACCATGACCTCCGTAAGGCTGGGCAGCAGCCCCACGCCCTTGCCGCGGAGGGAAAGCGGCGGCCGCCGTCATGCGTAAACCCCGGCCCACATCCGGCCGCCTGAGATCGACCATGCGCCGTTCGCGCGTCACGCCAGGCCATCAGTGCGGCAATCCGGCGTCCCGTCATAAAGCACGGCGAAGTCGTCATCGGTGATTGATGGACATCGAGTCGAGCATGTCGGCAGCAGGATCCGCGTCGCGCTGCAACCGTCGCAACCGAGGCCAATGCGGCCAAATCCTGGTGGATGCCGCGATGCGCGAGCAGCACCGGCGTGCCCTGCGGCACGGGCACCAGCCAGGATGCATTGATCAGAAAGAGCGCCATCACAAAGATGGCGGCGACGACTGCGGCGATCCCCCAGCGTCAGGGAAGCGCACCCCGCAGTGGCGCCATCTCAAACCGTTTCGCGGGGCCTCAGGCGATCAGGCCTTTTCAAGCGTGCACTGCAGCGGATGCTGGTTCTCGCGCGCGAAATCGATCACCTGCGCCACCTTGCTCTCGGCGACTTCATAGGTGAACACGCCGCACACGCCGACGCCCTTTTGGTGAACATGGAGCATCACCCGAGTCGCGTCTTCCATGTTCATCCGGAAAAAGCGCTGCAGCACGAGGACGACGAACTCCATCGGCGTATAGTCGTCGTTGAGCATCAACACCTTGTAGAGCGAAGGCTTGCGAGTCCGCGTGCGGGTGCGGGTGGCGACGCCCAGGCCGTTCCCCTCGTCCTCGCCATCCTTGCGCGTTGTCATCGCGACGATATTCCGGTGCTGCTGCATAGGGGCAGAATATGGCATTGCCGCCGCCGAGGGCAAGGGCGGAGGGCGCAACATGCCGTCCGGGCAGCGAAAAGGCGCTAACGAAAACGGCCGCCTCCGGGGGAAGCGGCCGTCCGTTCGTCCGGTCGAAACCGATCGCGATCAGAGCGCGGCGGTCTTCATCTTTTCGACGGTGACCGAAATGCGGCTCGAAATCGGCTGAAAAACCTCGTTGGTCACCTTCAGCCAGGTCTCGCTCGCCTTCGACGCTTCGGCGACGAACGAGTCGAACGACGACTTGGCATAGTCGCTCTGCAGCTTGAACAGCTCGGTCGGGGTCTTGGCCGACGCGAAGCCCTTCAGCGCGGCGGTCGCCGTCTCGAACGACTTGCGGCCATACTCGGCGGCGTCCTGACCCAGCGTCTCGGCGTTCTTCGCAGCAAGCTTGCTCGATTCGACCAGCGCCTCGATGTTCGCCTTGTGGAACTCGACGCTCTCTTCGGCGAGCTTGGTGCTCTTGGCATAGGCAGCGGTGGCACGCTCCTTGAAATCGCCAAACAGCTTCTGGGTGGTCTCTTCGACCTTCGCCACGGTCTCGTTCATGCTCAATATTCCTTTCTGCGACGCCGTCACCACTTCGGGCGCCGGCTCTGGTGCGGGGGCAGCTTCGGGTTTCGCAGCCTCGATCGGTTCGACAACCGGCGACGCGGCAGGTTTTGTTTCGACATCGAGTGCCGGCATCGGCTCCGGCTTGGTCGGCGCCGGCGGTTCGGAAACCTTGGCGACAACGGGTGCCGCCGCGGGCTTGGCCGGGACCGGCTTCGCTGCGACGGGCTTGGAGGGAACCGCCTCGGCCACCACCGGTGCGGTCTTCAAGGCCGGCTTTGCAGCCGGCACTGGAACTTTGGCCGGCGCTGCCGGCACGGGAGCCTTCGCCGGCGCAACCGGCGCTGAAACCTTCGGCGCTGCGGCAACGGGCGCAGGCGTCTTGGCAGGAGCCTTGTCGGCAACGGGTTTCGCTGCCGCAACAGGCTTGTCCGCGGTCGCCTTCGGCGCCGCCGGCTTGGCTGTGTTCGGCTTCGTACTGCTTACTGGCTTCTTGTCAGGTGAGTCGGGCATCTGACACTCCCAAACGCTTTATGCTGCATCGCACAACTACGCCAGCAAATCAACGATTGCAAGCAGTTTTGTGCAGTGCAGCATAAAGTCATACGAGTGTCGTAAAGCCGTAACCCTGCGCAGTTCTAGCGCGCGCGCACGTAACTCCCCGGCGCATCTTCCAGAGCTTTCAATCGCCCCTTTCCTGGGACACGGGCAGCCCGGGCAGAAACGCGATTATCATCAAGCGCTTCAATCCACCGGATCCAATCCGGCCACCAGCTACCCTTGGTTTCCACAGCCTTTTCGAGAAACTCGGAAAGCGTCGCTGCGGTTCCCTCATAGCTCCAATATTGATATTTTCCCGATGTCGGCGGGTTCACGACGCCGGCGATATGGCCTGAGCCTGCCAGCAGGAAGCGCATCGGCCCGGTAAAATGCTCGGTCAGTTTCCATACGCTCTGGACCGGCGCGATATGATCCTCACGGCCGGCCTGGATATAGGCGGGTGTCTTCACCAGCGACAGATCGATCGGCGTGCCATCGACCGAGAGCGCGCCGGGCTGGACCAGCTTGTTGTCGCGATAGAGGTCAGTCAGATAAGCGCGGTGCCACAGCGCCGGCAGGTTGGTGGTGTCACCGTTCCAGTAGAGCAGGTCGAACGGCACATAATCCTGCCCGAGCAGATAGTTGTTCTGGACATAGTTCCAGATCAGATCGCGACTGCGCAGCAGGTTGAAGGTGGCCGCCATATAGCGCCCGTCAAGAAAGCCGTCATTGGCGAGGGCGTCGATCACCGAAAGTTGATCATCGTCGACGAACAATGTCAGGTCACCGGCATCTGCGAAATCGACCTGCGCGGTGAAGAAGGTGGCGCTGCGCACCTTGTCCGCCTCACCACGCGCCGCAAGAAGAGCGAGCGTGGCGGCCAGCGTGGTGCCGGCGACGCAATAGCCGATGGCGTGGACGGCATCGACGCCGAGCAGTTCGCGCACCGTATCGATCGCGTCGATCTGGCCGCGCAGGATATAATCATCCCACGTCACATCCTTCATGCCGGCATCGGCCGATTTCCAGGAAACGACGAATACGCTCAGCCCCTGCGACACCGCCCAGCGGATGAAGCTCTTCTCGGGGTTGAGATCAAGGATGTAGTAGCGGTTGATCCACGGCGGGAAGATCAGCAGCGGCGTGCGCATGACCTGCGGCGTCGTCGGTTGATACTGGATCAGTTCGTAAAGCGGCGTGCGCTTGACCACCTTGCCCGGGGTCACCGCGACGTTGCGCCCAACCTCGAACGCGCCGCTATCCGTATGCGTGAGCTGGCCCCGGCCGATATCCGACAGCAGATGGTCGAGCCCCTTGAGCAGGTTCTCGCCGCGCGTCGCCAGCGTCTTTTCGATCACCACCGGGTTGCTGAGCGGGAAGTTGGACGGGCTCATCGCATCGACGAAGCCGCGCGTCGCGAAGCGGATCTGCTCCTTCTGTTTGGCATCGAGCCCGTCGATCGCATCGACGCTTTTCAGCAGATGATCGGAGACCAGCAGATAGGATTGGCGGACGAGATCGAAGAGCGGACTGTCACGCCACGCGGGCGCCGAGAAGCGCTTGTCGCGATCGGCGCGTCGGCCGATTTCATCGGACAGCGCGCGTGCCTCGGCGGGCGCCTCCTCCGGCATCAGAAAACGCTGCCACAGCTTGAGCGAGTCGGACCAGAAGTCGGTCTGCGCCTTGAGCATCGCGCCGCCCGCCGCGGCAAAGCCGGACATCGGCGATTCGGGGTTATTCCCCCGCGCCTTTTCGATCTCCCGCAGGCTGTAATCGAGCATCATCTGCTGCGCGCGGCCGAACACCCATGTCCAGTGCTGAATGTCTTCCAGCGCCATCGGGGTCTGGGTTTCACTGGTGTCCGTCATCCGGTGTTCCTTCTCAGCGCGTCCACGTCCCCGGCCACGATCCGGCCGCCGGCGAGCGGGCCAAAATGCGGAATTCACGCGCGGCGTCAAATCGCCTATGCACGAACCGCGGGACGGTTCCCGCTACATCCGAGAAATGAAGGTCCCATGTCCGAAGAGTTTTACCGCATCAAACGCCTCCCCCCCTATGTCATCGCCGAAGTGAACGCGATGCGGGCGGCGGCGCGTGCGGCAGGCGAGGACATTATCGACCTGGGCATGGGCAATCCCGATCTGCCGCCGCCCGCACATGTGATCGACAAATTGTGCGAGGTGGCACGCAAGCCCGACGCGCACGGCTATTCCGCGTCGAAGGGCATTCCTGGGTTGCGCCGCGCGCAGGCCAATTATTATCAGCGCCGCTTCGGCGTGGAGCTCGATGCCGACCGCGAGGTCGTCGTGACCCTGGGTTCGAAGGAAGGCCTCGCCAACCTCGCGCAGGCGATCACCGCACCGGGCGACGTGGTGCTGGCGCCCAACCCCAGCTATCCGATCCACACCTTCGGCTTCATCATCGCGGGCGCGACCATCCGCTCGGTGCCGACCACGCCCGACGAGCGCTATTTCGAGGCGCTCGACCGCGCGGTGAAGTTCACCGTGCCCAAGCCTTCGGTGCTGGTGATGGGCTATCCGTCCAACCCCACCGCGGAGGTCGTCGACCTCGCCTTCTATGAGCGCGTCGTCGCGTTCGCCAAGGAGCATGGCCTGTGGGTGCTATCCGACCTCGCCTATAGCGAGATCTATTTCGACGGCGTGCCGACTCCGTCGATCCTGCAGGTGCCCGGCGCCAAGGATGTTGCGGTCGAGTTTACCTCGCTGTCGAAGACCTATTCGATGGCGGGCTGGCGGATGGGCTTCGCGGTCGGCAACCCAACCCTGATCGCCGCGCTCACCCGCGTGAAATCCTATCTCGATTATGGCGCGTTCACGCCCATCCAGGCCGCAGCGGTCGCCGCGATCAACGGGCCGCAGGATATCATCGAGGCCAATCGCCAGCTCTACAAGCGCCGGCGCGACGTGCTGGTTGAGAGCTTCGGCCGCGCCGGCTGGGATATCCCGCCGCCGCGTGCCAGCATGTTCGCCTGGGCGCCGCTGCCGCCGGCGCTTGCGCATCTCGGCAGCCTGGAATTTTCCAAGCAATTGCTGACCCATGCCGGCGTCGCGGTGGCGCCGGGCGTCGGCTATGGCGAGGATGGCGAGGGCTATGTCCGCATCGCGATGGTGGAGAATGAACAGCGCATCCGGCAGGCGGCGCGCAACGTTCGCCGCTATCTGGCGAGCATGGGCGTGAACGCCGGCGCTAGCCGCGCCGGGTGATCCGATCGCCTCATCAGGCTTTGCGTTGCAGCCCGGTGGACATTGTCCGCCGGGCTGTTTCGTTTCGGGCTACCTGCGACATGTCTTGAGGCAAGGTGCTGGCGGTCGCCGTGCTGCCCGGCCTTGGGCAAGGAGCGCAGGACTGAGCGGATAAAGCCACGCAGCCCGTGACGTCGGACGCGCGTCGGGATCCCGCTTCCTGCGCTCTGACAGACATGGTTTGCCGCGGGCCGAAGCGGCGGGTTCCGGACCGCCGAAAGGATCCACAGACCCGAAGGAGAGAGCCAAGGGATTCCGGCTCAAGGCCGCGGTGCCGGAATTCCTGCTTCGATATGGACTCAGACCGGGCCTGAACAGGTCATATCCAGTCCGGCGCGGCAGCCATACCATACCCGGACCGGGTGGATCGCGTCGCTACCGCGCCGACGTTTATCACACGCTGATGGGACACCGGCGATCCCACCTCAAAACGTCCCGTTCCAAATGACGAAAGGGGCGAACCTTGCGGCCCGCCCCCTTCGCTGCTCACTTCAATCCTCGAACGCGCGCCAGGCGCGCGTCGTCAGAAGGCCTTGCCGTAAAACTCGTTACCGACAAAACCCATCTTGGTGACCTCGGACTTCTTGATCACTGCAAGAACCTGATCGACCTTGTCGTAGCGGGCGTTCTCGTCCGGCTGCAGGTGCAGCTCGGGCTCGGGCGCCATCTGACGGGTCTGGTCGAGATAGGTGCGCAGCGTCGCCAGATCGACCGCAGCGCCATTCCAGTAAACCACACCGGCGGGATCGATCGTGATCTTGTTCTTGATCGGATCGATCGGCGGCGGATTCGAGCTGTTCGAATTCACCGGAAGGTCGATCTTCACCGCGTGGGTCTGGATCGGAATGGTGATGATAAACATGATCAGGAGCACGAGCATCACGTCGATCAACGGCGTGGTGTTCATGTCCATGATCGGATCGTCAGCACCGCCGGCCCCGACACTCATTGCCATATCGAAAACTCCTTGTTCGGGAGCGACGTCGTCAGAGACGCGTCGTCTGACCGCCAGCGGGCGGTTCGGAGATGAAGCCGACGCGGGCGAAGCCGGCGCGCTGCATCGTGAAGATCGCGCCACCGATGCAGCGGTAGGGCGTGTTCACGTCACCGCGGATATGCGCTTCGGGCAATTCCAGGTCGGGATTGTTAACCCCGCCCTGGCGCTTGATCTCCGCTTCCAGCTTCTTGACGGCGCGCTGCAGCAGGTCTTCGGAATTGACCTGGGTCTGGTTCCAGTAAACCTCGCAAGTGCCGCCGGGACCGCCGCGAACCGAGAGCGAGACGTTCTCGGGCTTGGTAGTGGTCGGATCATGACGCACGTCGGGCAGCTTGAGATCGATCGACTGCACAACGACCGGAACGGTGATCAGGAAGATGATGAGGAGCACCAGCATGACGTCGACGAGCGGCGTCGTGTTGATGTCCGACAGCGGCTTGTCGTCACCGCCCTCACCGGGCACACTCATTCCCATCTTTAACTACATCCTATCCTGCTTGGCCGGGACGCCGAGGCTTCCCGGCCGGGAGGAGGGACGGCGGCAGGGTGATGAACCCCGGTCCGCCGCCATCAAGATCAGGCCTTGGTCGTCGAAACGCCAGCCGGCTTCGGCGGGGTCGCCACCGGCTTCGCCGGAGCAGCGCGGCTCACGACAACCGGCTTCACCGCGCCACCCGACATCATGTAGCCGAGCAGGTCGTTCGAGAAGGCGCCCAGATCTTCCGCGATCGCCTTGTTGCGACGCTGCAGCCAGTTGAACGCGAGCACCGCCGGCACGGCGACGACCAGACCGATGGCGGTCATGATCAGCGCTTCACCGACCGGACCGGCGACCGCGTCGATCGACGCCTGGCCAGCCGCACCGATCTTGATGAGCGCGTTCAGAATGCCGACGACGGTACCGAACAGACCGATGAACGGCGCGGTCGAACCGACGGTGGCGAGGAAGGCCAGGCCTTCGCCCAGCTTCGAGTTGATCGCACCCTGGCTGCGATTCAGCGAGCCGTGCAGCCAGTCGTGCGCCTCGACCGGATCGGTCAGCTTGGCGTGCTGGTCGAGCGCGATCAGGGCGTCGTCGACGATCTGCTTGTACGCGCTGTTCTTTTCAAGCTTGGCGGCGCCATCCTTCAGGCTCGGGCTCGCCCAGAAGGTGGTGCGCACCTTCTTGGTCTGGCCCATGATCTTCTGCTGATCATACACCTTGGTGAACAGGATGTAGAAGGTACCGATCGACATGATCGTCAGGATCGCGGCAGTCGCCCAGGTCAGCGGGCCGCCTTCGACGATCGCCGGGATCAGACCATAGGGATTTTCGCCGGCGGGCGCCGCAGCGGCGAGGGTCGAGATGAGCATAAGGGATCTTTCCTCTATATCTGTCTGTCAGACCGCCGCCCTCGCCCCGTGACGCAACACAGGGCGGGCGGCGGGAAATCGATCAGTTGTCGGGCATCCGCCAGACGACACGCCGGCTTGCACCGGACCGGATCGGGTTGCCTGCGTTGTCGAGCGCGGGCTTGTACCGGGCGCGACGCGTGATGTTCTTGCACGCGGCCTCGTCAAGATCGGGCGAACCGCTCGACGACGTCACGCGGCAATTCTCCACGCGACCTTCGGTATTGATGTCCCAGGCGACAGCGCTGGTGCCCACCCGCTCTTCGCGCAGGGCGCGCGGCGGATAGTCATCCTGCGTGACCCACGAACCCTGGTCGCCACGCGCGACGGCGGGCTGGGCCAGGCGCGGCGCGGGCGGCGCGGCAGGCGGAGCCGGAGGCGCGGGAGCGGCCTGCGGCGTGATCACCGGACGATCAGGCGCGACGGCGGTGGTCTGGATCGGGGGCGGCGCCACATTCGTCTGAACGATCGGCGGCGGCGAAACCACGGGCGGCGGTTGCACCGTCTGTGGCTGTTCCGGCGGCGGGGGGGGCGGCTCTTCCTCGGGCGGCGGCGTTTCTTCCTGAACTTCGAAGGTCTTCAGATCCTGAGCGACCTTCTTTGCGATGTTCGGAATCAGCCCGACGATGAAGGCATAGCCGAGCAGGACATGCACGAGCGCCACAATGACGACCGCAACGACCCGGCTGTTGCCCGAATTTCTGTCAGCGTAGGCCATTCAGCTACGTAACTCCTCTTACCAGGCTGTGCGCAGAGCATGCCTATCGCGCCGGAGCGACGGCCTGACCCACTCTGCCCGGAATGATTATCTTTGGCAGACCCGGAGTGTCTATCGCGCCACACCCAGCGAGGCAATCTCTTTGTGCGGCTTGAAACGGCACGTTTCCGTATGGCAAAAGGGCTATTCAGCCCCATATTCTTGCCCCTCCAACGATGGGAAGCTGATGCGTCTGCAGTACCCTTTCGCGGCCCTCGCCGCGCTCTTCTCGACGGCCGTTTTTGCCGCCCCCCAGCCCCCACAAACCCCGCCTCCCGCCTATACTTACGCGGACCTGGCGGACCTTTCGATCACCGCGCCGGTCATTGCTAGCGCAACCATCCGAGAGGCCATCAAGGTCAAGGGCGCACAGGCCGCCGATGTGCCTTCCGGCAAGACGCGGTTTTTTGTTCAGGCCGATATCGTCAGTTTGATTCGCGGCGAGGGCGGACTTGCCCAACAGGTCTCCTACGTCGTCGACGTGCCCCTTGATTCGCGGGGACGCGCACCCAAGCTGAAGCGCGCGCAGGTGCTGTTGCTTGCGCGCAAGGTCGCCGGCCGGCCCGGCGAGATTCAGCTCGTGGCCAAGGACTCCCAGCTCGCCTGGTCGGCACCGCTGGAGCAGCGCGTGCGCGCTATCGTGCAGGAAGCGGTGCGCCGAGATGCGCCGCCAGCGATTATCCGCATCGGCAGCGCCTTCCACGTCGTGGGAACGCTACCAGGAGAGGGCGAGACACAGATCTTCGTCATCGCGACCAACAATGTGCCGATCTCTCTCAGCGTCGTGCGCCGTCCGGGGCAGGAGCGCCATTGGGGCGTGGCGCTGGGCGAGATCGTCGATGAATCCGCGAGCCCGCCCGCGGCCGACACGTTGCTGTGGTACCGGCTGGCGTGCGGTCTGCCCCGGGCACTTCCCGCCGCGGCGCTGAGCGATGCGGAACCGGCTGCGGCGCAGGCCGCGCGCGAGGATTATCGCTACGTGCTCGAAAAGCTCGGCCCCTGCACCCGTACGCGGGTTAGCGGCTAAATCTGCAGGCGGCGCTCAGGCACCGCAAGGCGCCTGAGCTGCCGGCAGGTTCAGCACTCGAACGAGGCGATCTCGACGCCTACCGCCCTGCAGTCGGCATAAACGTCCGGCTTGCGTGTCGACACGCGCAGGCGAACGACGCCGCGGCGCGCGGCGATCAGATCATAGATCTCCCGCGCCAGCGTTTCCTGCAGGTTGAAGCGGCGCCCCTGCGTCACGCGGAGAATCTCGGTGCGCAGGAAATCATAGTTCCACGCCGCGGCCGCACTGTCTTCCGCCGCGAAATGTTCGGCATCGACCCAGACATCGACCGAAATCAGGAGGCGCTGCGGCGCCCCCACCTCGAAATCATGGAACCCAATGTCTACCGGCAGATCGAACGCCTCCAGGAAGATGCGGTGGCTGCGCGGGGCGAGGCCCTGAGGCACGATGCCGTCGAGCTTGGGCGGGGTGGTCATTCGGTCTCCATGAATTGAACGTCGCGGGGCAGCCCCAGGAAGCGCTGCCCGGCATCGATGGCGATGGTCTGGCCGGTAATCGTCGGCGTCGCGATCAGGAAGCGCAGCGCCGCGACGAGATCATCGACACTGACGCCGGTGCCGAGCGCAGTCATCCGGTGCGCCTTCTCGAAATTCTCGCGGCTCTGCGGGCCCGAGACCAAGGTGACGGCCGGCGCGATGCCGCACACCCGAATCCCGCGCGGCGCGAGCACACGGGCGAGCAGTTCGGTCGCGCCCGCCAGCGCCTGTTTCGACACCGTATAGGAAAAGAAGTCGGGATTGGGCTGCGCGAGCTTGGCGTCGAGCAGGTTGACGACCAGCGCGTGCTGCCCTTCGGGCACGGCGGCGGCGAAGCCGCGCGCCAGCAGCACCGGCGCGCGCACGTTCACCGCCATGTGGCGATCCCATTGCGCGACGTCGAAATCGCCGAACAGGTCGAGATCGAAGCGCGAGGCATTGTTGACGAGCAAGGCGGGCGGCGGCAGTCCGTCGAGCGCGGCCATCACCCGTTCCGCGCAATCCGGCTCGGCGAGGTCGGCGGACACCACCGTCGCCGCGCCCAGCTCAGCCGCGAGCGCCTCCGCCTCGGCGCGGCTGGCGTTGCAATGGATCAGCAGATGCCAGCCGTCCGCGGCGAGCGCGCGCGCCATCGCGGCGCCGATGCGCTTCGCCCCGCCGGTGACGACTGCCGTGCGTTCGCTGCCCATGCGGTGCCGCTAGACGGTTGCGCGCCCGCTGGGAAGGCGCTTCGCGCCGCGCGCGCCCGGCATCAGGCACCTGCGCTCGGCCGCGCCGCCATCGCGGCGCGCCAGCGGGCGACGCCCTCCCCCGCCCCATCGATGGGCAACCGGCCGACGGTGCCGAACTCCAGCGTCACGAACGCGGCGATATCGGCATAGCTCAGCCGATCGGTTGCCACCCATTCATGCGCGGCCAGCCGCGTTTCCAGCATGTCGAGAAAGCGGCCCCACATCAGCCCGGCGCGCGCGACCAACTCGGGGATCTGCGGCACCTCCGGCCAGCAACCAGGCAGCGCCTTGCCGGCGAGGCCGGGATGGCCGTTGCGGAACGCATAAACCGCCGCCGCATAGCCTTCACCATCGACCAGCCGCAGCACTGATTCGATCCGCGCAACGTCTCGCGGGTTGCCGCCGAACAGCGGCGGATCGGGGTGCAGCGCCTCGAAGAATCGGCAGATCGCCGACGATTCGAGGATCAGTTCGCCATCGTCGAGCTGCAGCGCGGGCAAAGTGCCGCGCGGATTGATCTCGAGAAAATCCATGGCCAGATGCGCGCCGCGGCGAATGTCGATGGAGACGCGCGGGACGTTCAGCGCCTTTTCCGCAAGATACATGCGGACGCGTCGCGGGCTCGGCGCCCAATCCGCATCGAACAATTTCATCGAAAATCCCCCTGATTTCGCTTTCCAAATCCCCACATGACGCTAAAGCGCGCCGCCGCCGAAATCGATCGGCACTGCCATTGAGGAGCGAACCGAACGTTGGTCAAGATCACCCCCCTGAGCGATGCCGATCCGTCGGCGGTGGACGCGCTGTTGGACGATGCCTTCGGCGCCGACCGACGCGGCCGCACCGCCTATCGGATGCGCGAGGGGACGCAGGCGATCGACCAGCTGTGCTTCGGTGCGTTCGAGGGTGACCGTCTGGTCGGCACGATCCAGTGCTGGCCGGTCTCGCTGCTGACGCCGCTGGGCGCACAACCGATGGTGATGGTCGGCCCGGTTGCGGTCGAGCCCGATCGCCAGCGCGACGGCATCGGCCGCATGCTGGTTGCTGCTTCGCTGGCGGCATCAGATGCGCGCGGCGGCGATGTGCTGATGATGATCGGCGATCCGGAATATTATGGCCGCTTCTTCGGCTTCAGCGCCGATGGCACCGCTTCGTGGGAGGTTCCTGGCCCGGTCGAGCGGCGCCGGCTGCTTGCGCGCGTGCCGGCGGGCACCGTAATGTCGGCGGTCGGCCGGATCGCGCCGCGGGTCCACGCCTGATTTCGGCGCGCAGGCGATACGGACCGGCGGACCCGCGCTTTGCGGACGCCGGCCGAATCGCCTAAGCGGCAGGCCATGCCGATGCCTCCTCTCCCCGATCTCTCCGGCCTGTCGCTTGCCGACATCGCCCGGATGGCCGCCGAACGCCGCTTGCCGCCGGTCGACCAATGGCACCCCGATCGCAGTGGCGACAGCGAGATGCGGATCGCGGCGGACGGTAGCTGGTACCATCAGGGCGATCGCATCGAGCGGCCCGAGATGGTCCGGCTGTTCGCCACCATATTGCGTCGGGAGGCGGATGGCAGCCATGTGCTGGTGACGCCCGCCGAACGCCTCTCCATCGCAGTGGAGGACGCGCCCTTCGTCGCGGTGGAACTCAAGAGCGAATGTGAGGGCGATGCGCGCCGGCTGGCATTCCGCCTCAACACCGGCGATCTGGTGATCGCTGGCCCCGCACACGAACTGAGCGTGGTCGAGCGCGAGGACGGGCCGCACCCCTATCTCCATGTGCGCGGCGGCCTGCGGGCGCTGATCGCGCGGCCCCTCTTCTACGAACTGGCCGAAATTGCCATCGCCGAGGGGCAGACGCCCGCCGGCGTGTGGAGCGACGGCGCCTTTTTCGCGCTGGAGCCGGTGGCATGACGCTTGCGGAACGGCTGCGGCTGGCGCTGGCGCGCGGTGGCGAACGCCAGACGATATTGCTGGAGGGCGATGTGCGCGATGCGCTGGTCGGCGCACGCGAAGTGATCGTGCCCGCGGCGGTGCTGGTCGCCGTCACCGACCGCGCCGAACCCGGCGTGATCCTGACCCAGCGCACCGCCACCTTGCGTCGCCACGCCGGTCAGATCGCCTTCCCGGGCGGCCGGGTCGATCCCGAGGATAGCGGCATCGTCGCCGCGGCGCTGCGCGAGGCGGAGGAAGAGATCGGGCTGCCCCGCTCGGCCGTCGAGGTGATCGGCGAGGCGGACGGCTATCGCACCGTCACCGGCTTCCAGGTGACGCCGGTGATCGGCGTAGTGGCGCCCGATCTGCCGCTGGTGCCGCATGAGGCCGAGGTTGCCGATGTGTTCGAGGTGCCGCTGTCGGTGCTGATGGGCGAGGCCAACTATATCGAGCAGGCGGTCGAGTGGCAGGGCCGCCAGCGTCATTATTACGAGCTGTCATGGGATGGCCGCCGCATCTGGGGCGCGACCGCGGGCATGCTGATCAATCTGGCGCGGAGGCTGGCATGGACGGCATGACCCTGCCCGAGATCGACTGGCGCACGCGCGAGGGCATGGCGGCGCTGCTCGATGCGCTCGGTGCGAACGAGGGCGACAGCCGCTTCGTCGGCGGCGCGGTGCGCGATGCGCTGCTTGGCGTCGATGCCAAGGATATCGACATCGCCACTCGGCTGAAACCGCCGCAGGTGCTCGACCGGCTGAAGCAGTCGGCGATCCGCGCAGTGCCGACCGGTATCGCGCATGGCACGATCACCGCGGTGCTCAAGAGCGGCCCGGTGGAAGTGACCACGCTGCGCCGCGACGTCGCCACCGACGGCCGACGCGCCACCGTCGCCTTTTCAGACGACTGGCGGGAAGATGCCGCGCGGCGCGATTTCACAATCAACGCGCTCTATGCCGATCCGGCCACGGGCGAAATCCATGATTATTTCGGCGGTCTCGCCGATCTTGGTGAGCGCCGCATCCGCTTCATCGGCGCACCGCTGGAGCGGATCGCCGAGGACCATCTGCGCATCCTGCGCTTCTTCCGTTTCCACGCGCGCTTCGGAATCGACCGCCCCGACGAGGACGGCCTTGCCGCCTGCGCCGCGCGTGCCAACGATCTGATGGCGCTCTCGCGGGAGCGGATCGCCGATGAGATGCTGAAGCTGCTTGCGGTCGCCAATCCGCAGCCGACCGTTGCGTTGATGATCGACCAGGGCATTCTCGCGCCGGTACTGCCCGAAATCGGTGCCGATGGTGCCGCGCGGCTCGGCCGTGTCGTCGCCGGCGAATCACGGGCGGGCATCGCCGCCGATCCGGTCCGCCGGCTGGCTGCGCTGCTGCCCGACGATCCCGCGGTCGGCGAGGCCGTCACCGCGCGGCTCAAGCTTTCCAACCAGAATCGCAAGCGGATCGCGGCTGCACTGGCGGGCGCGCCCGATACGCTGCCGGTCGAAGCCTTCGCCTATCGCACCGGTGTAGCCGGGGCGGTCGATCGGTTGCTGCTGCATGATGGCGCCGAGGCCGACATCCGCCGGATCTCCGGCTGGACGCCGCCGCGCCTTCCGATCGGCGGTGGCGCGATGGTCGCGCGCGGGCTTGCCGCAGGGCCGGTGGTGGCGCGCGCGCTGCAGACGGTGGAGCGCCAATGGGTTGCCGAAGGCTTCCCGCCAGCGGAGCGCGTCAATCTGATCGCGGATGAGGTCGCAGCAATGATCCTGGCCGAGGCGAGTGCCTGACCATCTCCTCCCGGGCTCGCTCCGGGCGGGTCTGCCTCAGTCGTTTCGCTTGGGGACGGTGAACCGTCCGCTGACGCGTCCGCCGCTGCTGCCCGTCACTCCGGGCGCGCCCGGGCTCGGTGCCGCGGCGCCGTCGACGACCGAGCGGCCGGTGTTGAGATCGATCACCAGCCGGCCGCCGCGGATCGTGCTCTGGCCCTGGGTCAGCACGACACCGCCCAGCATCGTGATCCGGCGCGCGTTGAGATCGTAGATCGCGAATTCGCCGCGCGCGGTTTCGGAGGCACTGCGCACGACGACACCGCCCGCGGCGTCGAGTCGCTGGACCTGGATGCCGTCATTGCTGGCATAGGCAACAGTCAGCCGCGCCGCGTCGAGTGTGAGACCCGCCTGGCGCACCTTCACATTGCCGGAGAAGATCGCGCGATCCGCACGGTCCTGCACCTCGATTCGGTCAGCGTCGACATCGACCGGCGCGTTCGAATCGTGCCCGCGCAGCGCTTGGCCAAGCGCCGGCGCGGCAATGGCAACGAGCCCCGCCGTGGCAGCGGAGGCGATGGCGAGGATCAAAGCGGAACGCATGGCGGTCATCTGCCCCGACGCTGAACGATGTGCAAGCGGGCACGGCCCTGCAAGGTCACCGTGCGTGCCTCAAGATCGGCGCGCATCTGCTCGGCACTGAAGGTGCCGAGCGTCATCGCGCCATCGACCGGGCCGGTATTGGTCACCTGGCGGGAGCGCAGATCGACGGCGACGTCGCGCGTGTCGAGCCGATAGCCGTCCGCCGCGCGCAATTGCACCGGTCCGTCGACCGCGACCTTTTCCGCATTCATGTCATAGCGGCCGCGCGGCGCGGTGACCGTAGCCGGGCCATCCTTCAGCGCCAGCTCCGCCGACAATTTCTCCAGCCGCACCACCGGATCGCGCGAGCTCGCCTGCACCGCCGAGCCGGCGCGCAACTGGAAAGCCTGCCCCTTGCTATCCTCGCCGCGATAGATCGCGGAGGTGACCTTCATCCGTTCCTTGGCGATCTCGACGCTGTCCTTGGCAAGGACAAAGCTCAGTTCGTTGCCTCGGGTAAGCGGCGCAATCGCCAGCACCGCGACGAGCGCGCCGATCGCCGTCGGGAAGATCACCCGGCTGACCGCGATCAGCCGGTCATGGCGGCTTCCCGGCGCGGCCCAGCGCTGCCTGAGGCTGCGCTTGCGAACGGCGATCTCGGACATGCGCGCCCCTCTGCCGATTACATGTGCGCGAAAATGTCGATCTCCGGCCAACCGGCGAGATCGAGTTCGGCGCGCGCCGGCAGGAAATCAAAGCAGGCCTGCGCCAGCGCGGTACGGCCCTCGCGCGCCAGCCGGCGATCGAGCTCCTCGCGCATCCGGTGGAGATAGCGCACGTCGGACGCCGCATATTCGCGCTGGGCCTCGCTCAGATCCGCGCCGCCCCAGTCCGACGACTGCTGCTGCTTGGAGATTTCCTGCCCGATCAGCTCACGCACCAGTTCCTTGAGGCCGTGACGGTCGGTGTAGGTACGCACCAGCCGGGATGCGATCTTGGTGCAATAGACGGGGGCGGCGACAACACCCAGATAATGGCGGATCGCCGCCAGATCGAAGCGCGCAAAATGATACAGCTTGAGACGCGCTGGATCGGCGAGCACCGCGCGCAGGTTGGGCGCGGCATAGTCGCTGCCCGGCCCGAAGCGGATAAGATGCTCGTCACCGCCGCCATCCGAGATCTGGACGACGCACAGCCGGTCGCGCGGGGTGATGAGCCCCATCGTTTCAGTATCGACGGCAACGGGCCCAGGCGCGAGCGCGCCTTCGGGCAGATCTTCTTCATGGAAATGGACGGTCATTTCGAACGCATAGGCGCGCGAACGGCACGGCTCAATGGCGAAGCATGTTTTTGCGGCATGTGCCCCGCAACACACCGCAGTCTCTGCGCCAGGGCTAAGCGGTTGCGTGTGCACAGACAAAGGCGCACACTCTGCAACCTGTTCTCAATCAGTGGGGCTCAATGATGACCGATCCTTATCGGGGACCGCAACCCTCCAGCGGGTTCGATCTCAATCAGCCTACGATTCTTTCGATTCTCTATCTCGCGGGCTGGCTGACCGGCGGTGTGACCGGCCTCGTCGCCGGCGTGCTTGCCTTCGTCTGGAAAGATCAGGCGAAAGCAGATTGGGAAAGAAGCCATTATTCCTATGCCGTCGTCACCTTTATCGGTGGCTTAAGCGGCCAGGTGCTCGGCTGGATTCTGACCGTGACCGTCATCGGCGCGATCATCGGCGTTCCTCTGCTGCTCGCTGCTTCGATCTGGGTGACGGTGCGCGCGGTGATGTCGCTGCTCAACGCGCAGAAGCGTTTGCCGATGCCAAATCCGCAGACTCTTTTGTTCTGATCGACAGCGGATTGAAATCATTCGCAACGCCGAGGTTTTTCCGCTAAGAGATTCGCAGGTGCGGCCGATTTTCCGCACCGGGAGGCATGCGACCGTCGTCCGGCGCAGGTTTTCAGTAATGAAGTGCGGGCGACCGGGAAAGTACAACAGGGCATGAGTTTCGACAGAGGACGCCGCGGGGATCGCGGCGGTCGCGGCAGGGACAAGCGCGACGGTTTCGGTGACGAGGGCGGCTTCGGTGGCGGCTTCGGCGGCGATCGCTTCGGCGGCGGTGGTGGTTACGGCGGCGGTTTCGGTGGTGGTGATCGCTTCGGCGGTGGCGGCGACCGGTTCGGCGGCGGCGGTGATCGCTTCGGCGGCGGCGGCGGTGGTGGTCGCGGCGGCTTCGGTGGTGGCGGTGGTGGTTTCGGCGGCGGTGGCCGCGGAATGCCGGCGCAGATCATCGGCGAAGGCAAGGGTGTCGTCAAATTCTTCAACGCTCAGAAGGGCTTCGGCTTCGTCGTTCGCGACGATGGTGGTGAAGATGTGTTCGTTCACATCAGCGCCGTCGAGCAGGCGGGCCTGACCGGTCTGGCCGAAGGCCAGCCGCTGGGCTTCACGCTCGTCGATCGCGGCGGTCGCATCTCCGCGACCGAGCTGAAGATCGACGGCGAACCGCTGCCGGTGACCGGTGGCGGCGCAGCAGCTCCTGCGGGTGGCGCCGGCGCCGCGCGCGGCGGGCCGCAGCGTCAGCTGACCGGCGAGAAGGCGACGGGCACCGTCAAGTTCTTCAACGCGATGAAGGGCTTCGGCTTCATCCAGCGCGATGACGGCCAGCCTGACGCGTTCGTCCATATCTCCGCCGTCGAGCGGGCTGGCATGACCAGCCTGAACGAAGGTGACCGGCTCGAGTTCGAGCTGGAGGTGGACCGTCGCGGCAAGTATGCCGCCGTCAACCTGAAGCCGCTGCAGTAAAAGCAGCCGGCTGACACGATTGCACCCCGGGCCGGCCCTCGGCCCGGGGTGCTTCGCGCTTGCCGCAAAGCGTTTTGCGCCATGGAGCGCCGGCTGCCCGTCGGTGTTCTGTGGCGCTTTGTTTTTGTGATGCGCGCCTTACCGTCCCGGTTACCGGCTACGCAAGTTCAACAGAAGTGCAGGAAACGCCGCGATATTTGAAGCGCGCCGGACGGCCTCTGCCATGAAGTGCGCTATTAGTTTCAAGCAACTCGATCGCGGCCGCTTTTTTTCTCGCCCCTCCGGGGAGAGAGAGCGCGGCGGCAGCCCCGCTCAAGCCATCCACGCTGTGCGAGTGCCACAGAGAGAAGTGCGAGAGACAGCTTTTGCGCGGCTCCCAGCACAAACGTGCGAATGCCGTAACCCCGCGCTCAGTCCCGGTCGATCGCGCTGTTCGTCCGGGTGTCGCGCATCGCCAGATAGACGATCAACGACAGCCCGATCATCCCGCTGACGTACCAGTAGAAGGCCTGTTCCACGCCCTCATCCTTCAGCTTCAGCGCGACGATTTCGGCGGTGCCGCCGAACAATGTGTTGGCGATGGCATAGGGCAGCGCGACGCCGAGCGCGCGGATATGCGCCGGAAACAGTTCCGCCTTCACGATGGCGTTGATCGCGGTGTAGCCGGTGACGATCACCAGCGCACCGACCACAAGCACGAACGCGATCCACGGATTGTCGGTACGTTCAAGCGTACGGAAGATCGGCACGGTCAGCAGCAGTCCCGCGATGCCGAACCCCACCATCAGCGGCTTGCGGCCAATCCGGTCAGACAGCGCGCCGGCCGCGGGCTGCAGGCACATGTAGATGAACAGCGCCCCCGTCATGATCGTCGTCGCGGTCTCGCGGCCGAACCCGGCGGTGTTGACGAGGAATTTCTGCATGTAGGTGGAATAGGCATAGAAAGCGAGCGTGCCGCCCGCGGTGAGCGCGATCACCGTGAAGGCCTGGCGCGGATGCAGGCGGAACAGCGCAAACAGCCCCGATCGCGGCGCCTCCTTCGCCTGTCCGCGCGTGAAATGCTCTGTCTCGATCAGCCCGCGGCGGATGCGGAAGACGACGATCGCCAGCACGCCACCGATCGCGAAGGGAATGCGCCAGCCCCAGCTTTCGAGTTGCAATTCGCTGAGCGCGAGTTGCAGCAGCATCAGCACGAACAGCGCCAGTAACTGCCCCATGATCAGGGTGACGTATTGGAAGCTGGAAAAAAAACCGCGCCGCTCCGGCGTCGCCATTTCGGAGAGATAGGTGGCGCTGGCACCATATTCGCCGCCGACGCTCAAGCCCTGCATCATCCGCGCAAGCGCAAGGATGATCGGCGCGCCCACCCCGATCGCGGCATAGCCCGGCGTGATCGCGATCAGCAGCGACCCCGCGCACATCAGGGTGATCGACAGGGTCAGCCCTGCCTTGCGGCCATGCCGATCCGCGAAAACGCCCATAAGCCAGGCACCGATCGGGCGCATCAAGAAGCCGACGGCGAAGATCGCGCCGGTCTGCAGCAATTGCGCAGTGCGATCGCCCTCGGGGAAGAAAACCGGCGCGAAATAGAGCGAGAAGGCCGAATAGACGTACCAGTCATACCATTCGACGAGGTTGCCCGCGGAACCGCCCAGGATCGATTTCAGCCGGCGCTGGCTGCTGATCCCCTGTTCCGTCATGCCGTCTCTCCCTGTCGCGCGTCGCGCCGCGGACCCTGCCCCAGCCGTCACCGCCGAGCAAGCAATGCCCCAAGTCGAAAAACCACTGGCCAAGCCTTGGACAATAGGGTTGCATATGCCCGCTGCATTGCAGCGTGAGCGCATCTAGGGGGTGCCGCGCGGATGGACCTTGGCGTCTGGCTGATACCGGTGATCGCAATGCTCGCCGCGGGGCTGTTCGCTGGCTTTGCCGCAGGACTGTTTGGCATCGGCGGCGGCTTTGTCGTGGTGCCGGCGCTGTTCCTCGTCCTGCCGTTGCTCGGCGGCGGCAAGGAGCATCTGGCGCATGTCGCGATCGGCACCTCGCTCGCCACCATCGTCGGTACCTCGCTGCGTTCGGTGCAGGCACATGCCCGGCGCGGTGCGGTCGATTTCGACATCTTGCGAAGCTGGGCGCCATGGATCGTGCTCGGCGTCGGCGCCGGCGTGCTGGTCGCGGACAGGGTCGACGGCACGATCCTTGCGCTGATCTTCGGCACCGGCGTGGCCGTGATGGCGATCCATTTCCTCGTGCCGATCCTCGCAGACCGGCGCATCGCTTCCGAGATGCCGGGCGGCTATGCCCGCGCTTCGATCGCGGGCTCGCTCGGCGCCTTCTCCTCCCTCCTCGGCATCGGCGGCGGCACCATCGCGATCATCGTCATGACGTTGTGCGGCAAGTCGATCCACCGCTCGATCGCCACCGCGGCGGGGATCGGTGCGATCATCGCGGTGCCGGGCATGATCGGCTTCGTCATCATCGGGCTGGGCGAGCCGGATCTGCCGGTCGGCACGCTCGGCTATGTCAACATCCCCGCGGCGCTGGCGATCATGGCGACCTCGATGCTGACCGCGCCGCTGGGCGTCGCCGCCGCGCACCGGCTGAGCCCGCCGCTGCTGCGCCGCAGCTTCGGCATCTACCTGCTTTTCGTCGGCGCAACGATGATCCGGAACGCGCTGATGGGCTGAACGCGAACGACAAGGGGGTTATCATGACGACAGGAATTACGAGACGTTCCCTGATCGGTGCCGCCGCGGCGGCGCCCGCCGCCGTGACGGTCGGCTCACGCGCCGCCGCGGCCATGATCGCCACCCCCGCCGTCGCCGCCGAATTCGGCGCGCCCACCGGCGTGGCGCTGCTTTCCCGCAACGAAAATCCCTATGGCCCCGCCCCCAGCGCCATCCGGGCGATGGCGGATGTCGCGGCGCGCGGCTGCTATTATGCCGATCGCGGCCTCACCAAGCTGACCGCGATGATCGCCGAGCGCCATGGCGTCTCGCCCGAGCAGGTCGTCGTCGGTTCGGGATCCACCGAGATCCTCTGCGCGATCGCGATGGCGTGGCGCGACAAGGGCAGCATCCTCTGCCCCGACCTGTTCTGGGATACGACCGCGGTCTATGCCGAGCGCAAGGGCGCGACATTGAAGCGCGTGGCGCTGGGCGCTGACATGGGCATCGATCTTGCCGCGCTTTCGGGCGGGATCGGCCCCGATGTCGGGCTGATCCACATCTGCAACCCCAACAACCCCACCGGCATGGTGCTGGACGGGGATGCGCTGCGCGGCTTCGTCCGCACCGCAGGCAAGTCCGCGACGGTGCTGGTCGACGAAGCCTATAATGAACTGACCGACCGGCCCGATGCGCGATCGGTGATGCAGCTGGTGCGCGAAGGCGCCAACCTGATCGTCTGCCGCACCTTTTCCAAGATCTACGGCATGGCCGGGCTGCGTATCGGCTATTCGATCTCCAGCGTCGAACATGCCGCGATCATCCGCGGCTGGCTGACCAGCTTCGGCGGCAACAGCGCCGGGCTGGCGGCGGCGATCGCCTCCTATGACGACACCGCCTTCACCACCATGTCACGCCAGCGCGTGATCGAGGCGCGCGGCATGATCCTCGATGCGGTGAAGGCCGCCGGGCTCACCGCCCTCCCCTCCGAGACCAATTTCGTGTTCGTGAAGGTGCCCGATGCGGAGAAACTGCAAAAGGCGATGGCGGCGCAGGGCGTGATGATCCGCGGCACCTATGGGCGCTGGACGCAATGGTCGCGAGTCTCGACGGGACGGATCGAGGATGTGCGGCGCTATGCCGCGGCGCTGCCCCGGCTGGTCAGCGCCTGAGACCATTTCCCCTCCCCGCGGAACGTTCTAGGATCATCCTCCGGCACGGCGCCGGCGCGGGAGGGATGATGGCTGACGCTGAGGGTGTGTTCGTCGGGGTCGGCGGCGGCAATCGCCAGATACTCAACTTCCGCCGCGCTAACCGCCACGGGCTGATCGCCGGCGCCACCGGCACGGGCAAGACCGTGACGTTGCAGGGGCTTGTCGAGGGCTTCTCGGGCGCGGGCGTGCCGGTGTTCGTCGCCGATGTGAAGGGCGATCTCTCCGGCCTCGCCATGGCCGGATCGCCGACCGCCAAGGTGCATGACGGTTTCGCCGCACGCGCGGCCGAGATCGGCGATGCGGACTGGCGCTATGCGGACAATCCCGTGCAGTTCTGGGATCTGTTCGGTGAACAGGGCCATCCCGTGCGCACCACCGTTTCCGAGATGGGGCCGCTGCTGCTGTCCCGGCTGATGGACCTCAACGACACGCAGGAAGGCGTGCTGACCATCGCCTTCCATGTTGCCGACAAGGATGGGCTGCTGTTGCTCGACCTTGACGATCTGCAGGCGATGCTCGCGCATTGCGCCGAGCGCGCGGCCGAACTGACCACCACCTATGGCAATGTCAGCAAGGCGACTGTCGGCACGATCCAGCGCTCGCTGCTCCAGCTCCGCAGCCAGGGTGGCGACCATTTCTTCGGAGAGCCCGCGCTCGACATTGCCGACCTGATCGCGCGCGACGACAAGGGCCGCGGCGTCGTCAACATCCTCGCCGCCGACAAGCTGATGGCGAGCCCCAAGCTCTATTCCACCTTCCTGCTCTGGCTGCTGTCGGAGCTGTTCGAGACGCTGCCCGAGGTGGGCGATCCCGAAAAGCCGAAGCTCTGCTTCTTCTTCGACGAGGCGCATCTGCTGTTCGACGATGCCCCCAAGGCGCTGCTCGACAAGATCGAACAGGTCGTGCGGCTGATCCGCTCGAAGGGCGTCGGTATCTATTTCATCACCCAGAATCCGGTCGACATCCCCGAGACCGTCGCCGGCCAGCTCGGCAACCGCGTCCAGCACGCGTTGCGCGCCTTCACCCCCAAGGACCAAAAGGCGATCCGCGCGGCCGCCGAGACCTTTCGCGCCAACCCCGGCGTCGACGTCGCCACCGCGATCATCGAGCTGAAGGTCGGCGAGGCCCTGGTTTCGCTGCTGCAGGCGGATGGATCGCCATCCCCCGTCGAGCGAACCTTGATCAAGCCCGTCGCCTCGCGCGTCGGCCCGGTCACCCCGATCGAGCGCGGCGTGATCCGCGAGACCGACGCAATCGGCGACAAATATGACGAGGCGATCGACCGCGAATCAGCCGAGGAACTGCTTTCCGCCAAGGCGGCCGAGGCGAGCGCCGCTGCCGCTGAAGCCAAGGCGGCAGCCGAACAGGCCAAGCTAGACGCCGCGCAGGCCAAGGAAGATGAAAAGGCCCGCGTCGCCGCCGAGCGTGAGGCGGCGAAGGCAGCCAAGGAGGCCGAACGTGCACGCCAGGTGCAGGAGCGTGAAGCCGCCCGCGAAGCCGCGCGGCGCGCCAAGGAGGCGGCAAAGCCGAGCCTCGCCGAGTCGATGATGCAATCCGCCGCGCGCTCGGCCGCCAGCTCGATCGGCCGCAAGGTGGCCGGCAATTTCGGTGCGCAACTGGTGCGCGGCCTGCTCGGCGGGCTGTTCAAGGGCCGGTGACCGGCATCGCGCCTCCACCGGGCGCGATGCCCTCAGACCTCGCCGACGATCTGCGCGATTTCCACCGGCGCTGGGCGACGATCCGGCCACCGCTGCGCCCCGACGCCGGGGTGGCCGCGATGGTCGCTTCCCTGCTCGACGAGATCGGTGCGCGCGAAGGCGACCAGCCGACCCTGCTGCTCGGCGTCACCCCTGAGCTCGCCGCCGTGCCGCGCCATCTGGTCGCGGTCGACTGGAGCCGGGCGATGGTCGACGCCGCCTGGCCCGGCAACGCGCCGCGGCGGCATGTCGTGATCGGCGACTGGAAGCGTATGCCGCTCGCCGATGCCAGCGTCGCCGCCGCGATCGGCGACGGCGTATTGTCGATGCTTAGCCTGCCGATGGAACAGCCCCTGCTGTTCGCACAGCTTCGCCGGGTGATCCGGCCCGGCGGGCGCATCATCCTGCGCTGCTTCGCCACGCCCGACCCGTGCGAGACCGTGGCGGCGGTGCGCGACGCCGCCTTCGCCGGCGGGCTCGATTTCCATGCCTTCAAGCAGCGCTTCAACATGGCGGTCAGCGTCGCGGACGGGCTGCCCAACATCAGCAGCGCGCACCTGTTCGACCGCTTCGAGGCGCTTTTCCCCGATCGTGCCGCGCTGGCCCGCGCGAGCGGCTGGAGCCTTGCGACGATCGCGGAGATCGATGCCTATCGCGGTTCGCGCTACGTCCATTGCTATCCGTCGCGCGAAACGGTGCTGCGGCTGGTGCCCGGCTGGGCGCGCGCGGTTCGGTTCGTCGAGACGGCGGGTTATCCGCTCGCCGAGCGCTGCCCGCTGCTGGTGATCGACCTGCCATGACGCCCGATCCGCGCCTCGGCCAGATGCGCGGCGATATCGCCGGCAGCCGCTGGCCGCCCTTGTTCAGCAGCCGCGCGGCCTCGCTCGCGGCGCTGCTCCACCAGCTCGATGCCGGCCAATGGCTCCCCACCGACGAGATCGCCGCGCGGCAGCGCGCGCAGCTCGGCATCGTCTCGGATCATTTCGCGCACCATTCGCCGCGCTTCGCCCGCCGGCTGGCCGAAGCCGGGCTCGACGCCGCGGCGCTGGCGCGGCCCGCCGGCCTCGCCGCGCTGCCACCGCTGACCCGGCGGATGGTGCAGTCGAGCAGCGAGCCGATCCACATCGATCAAGTGCTGCCGGGCCATCAGCCGGTGCGCACGGTCAACACCTCGGGCTCGACCGGTGAGCCGGTGATCGTCCGCCGCACCGCGGTCAACCAGCTTCACTGGCTGGCGATGACGATGCGCTATCATCTCTGGGCCGAACCCGATTTCACCGGCCGCCTCACCGCGATCCGCGCGAATATGGTCAATTGCGGCGAGGACAGGGATTGGGGCGTGCCCGCCAACCTGTTCTTCGACACCGGCCCCGGGCTGCGCATCGACATCCAGACCGACATCCGCGCGCAGCTCGACATGCTGCTGCGCTTCCGCCCGTCGAGCGTGGTGATCTATCCCAGCAACCTCGCCGCGCTGATCGACGAGGCGGATGCGCAGCGCGCCGACCTGTCCTTCGTCGCGCGCTGGCGGACGTTGGGCGAAACGCTCTCCCCCGACCTGATCGAGCGCGTCGAGAGCCGCGGGCAGGGGCGGGTGTTCGATTGCTATTCGTCCGAGGAGATGGGCTATCTCGCGCTGCAATGCCCCTCGGGTAGCGGGCTCTATCATGTGATGGCGGAGACAGTGATCGTCGAGATCGTCGACGAGGCCGGCCGCGCCTGTGCGCCGGGGGAGCGCGGCCGGGTGCTGGTGACCGACCTGCACAACCATGTCACGCCGATGATCCGCTACGACATTCGCGACCATGCCGAGGCCGGCGCCCCCTGCCCCTGCGGCCGCGGCCTGCCGACGATCCGCCGCATCCTCGGCCGCGAGCGCAACATGATCGTCAAGCCCGACGGCAGCCGCCACTGGCCGCTGACCGGCTACAAACAGTTCCGCGAGATCGCGCCGATCCGCCAATATCAATTCCGCCAGCACGAGATCGACCGCATCGAGGTGCGGCTGGTGACCGAACGCCCGCTGACCGGCGACGAGGAAGCGGCGCTGGTGGCGCATCTCCACTGGAAGCTGCAGCACCCGTTCCGGATCGAGTTGACCTATTTCGAGGGGACGCTGCCGGTGGGGCGGAACGGGAAGTTCGAGGAGTTTTTGTCGCTGTTGTGAGGGGGGTTAAGGCGTCCGCCCCAAGTCACCGCTCGCCCTCCCCCATCCGTTCGCCCCGAGCGCAGTCGAGGGGATGTTCGAGCGAAGCCGAGAACAGAGACCCGCTCGGAGCGTGTCCCCTTGCCGTCTCGGCTTCGCTCGACGGCCCCCTCGACTTCGCTCGGGGCGAACGGGGCGGGGATGATATGTTCTTCCCTCACCCACCCCATCACCATCCATCCCATTCCCTGGTCGAGCGACATCGGTGGCCCGCTCCACCACCGTCCCCATTGCCACCCCGCGAAGTTTCGTGCGTAACGGCCGCATGACCACGGGAACCAAAACCAGCCTGCCCGAACTCACGATCCGGGGCATCATCCTCGGCGGGGTGATCACCTTGTTGTTCACCGCCGCCAACGTCTATCTCGGCCTCAAGGTCGGGTTGACCTTCGCCACCTCGATCCCCGCCGCCGTGATCTCGATGGCGATCCTGCGGCTGATCGGCGGGTCCAACATCCTCGAGAACAATATCGTCCAGACCATCGCCTCGGCGGCGGGCACGCTGGCGGCGATCATCTTCGTGCTGCCCGGCCTGATCATGGTCGGCTGGTGGCAGGGCTTCCCCTATTGGACGACGGTCGCGGTGTGCGCGATCGGCGGCATCCTCGGCGTGATGTATTCGGTGCCGCTGCGCCGCGCGCTGGTGACAGGGTCGGACCTGCCCTACCCCGAAGGCGTCGCCGCGGCCGAAGTGCTCAAGGTCGGCGCCGGTACCGAGGCGGGGGCCGAGGAGAATGCCAAGGGGCTGCGCGCGATCCTGTTCGGCGCGCTGGGTGCCGCCGGCTTTTCACTGCTCGCCGCGATGAAGCTGGTCGTTGCCGAACTGACAACCGCCTTCCGCGTTGGCGCGGGTGCCAGCGGCGCCTCCACCAGTCTCGGCATGGCATTGATCGGCGTCGGCCACCTCGTCGGCCTCACCGTCGGCATCGCGATGCTGGTCGGCATGCTGACCTCCTGGGCGGTGCTGGTGCCGATGCTGACCTGGGGGCAGGTGCCGGCCGGCGCCGACGTCGCCGCGCTGGTCGGCGACACCTTCCGCAACCAGGTGCGCTTCATCGGCGCGGGCGCGATGGGCGTCGCGGCGATCTGGACTTTGCTCAAGATCCTCGGGCCCATCGCTGCCGGCATCCGATCGGCGATGGCCGCCGCCGAGGCGCGCCGCGCCGGCGGCGTGCTCGACCTGACCGAACGTGACCTTCCGATCGGCATCATCGGCGGGGTCATCCTCGCCTCGCTGCTGCCGATCGCCGGACTGCTGTGGATGTTCAGCGCGGGCACGCCCATCGCCGACCATGCCGGCGGCATCATCGCCGGCACGCTCGTCTATGTGCTGCTCGTCGGCGCGATCATCGCCGCGGTGTGCGGCTATATGGCGGGCCTGATCGGTGCCTCGAACAGCCCGGTGTCGGGCGTCGGCATCCTCGCCGTGCTCGGCGCAGCGGTGCTGCTCGCGCTGCTGTACGGCACCGGCGGCGATCCGGAGACCAGCGCCGCGCTGGTCGCCTATGCGCTGTTCACCACCGCGATCGTGTTCAGCATCGCCACCATCTCCAACGACAATCTGCAGGATCTCAAGACCGGCCAGCTTGTCGGCGCGACGCCGTGGAAGCAACAGATCGCGCTGATCCTCGGCGTGATCTTCGGATCGCTCGTGATCGCGCCGGTGCTCGACCTGCTCAACACGACGATGACGTTCGAAGGCGCACCCAACGCCAAGGAAGGCGCGCTCGCGGCGCCCCAGGCGGCGTTGATCTCGGCGCTCGCCAAGGGCGTGCTGGGCGGCGACATCCGCTGGGATCTGATCGGCTATGGCGCGCTGATCGGCGTCGCGGTGATCGCGATCGACGAACTGCTCGGCCGCTTCACCGCCAACCGCCGCCGCCTGCCGCCGCTCGCGGTCGGCATGGGCATCTATCTGCCGATGGCGCTGACCCTGCTGATCCCGATCGGCGCGCTTATCGGCAAGCTCTACGAGAATTGGGCGAAGCGCCAGGCCAATCCCGAACTCGCCGAGCGGCTGGGTGTGCTCGCCGCGACCGGGCTCATCGTGGGCGAGAGCCTGTTCGGCGTGACCTTCGCCGGGCTGGTCTATCTGACCGACAGCGATGCCCCGCTGGCGGTGGTCGGCCCGGCGTTCGAAGGGACGGCGATGTGGCTGGGGCCGCTGCTGTTCGTGGCGACGATCTTCGGGCTGTACCGTCTCACGCGGAAGATGGCGCGGGGCTAGTTTCTTCCTCCCCGGCGCGCAGCGTCGGGGAGGACAAGAGATTGCCTTACCGCGCGGGCGTTGCCTGCCACATCGCGGGGAAGGTCGCCTTCAGATTGGCCACTTTGGGCGCATCGTTGATGCGGATATAGGGGTGGCTCGGGTTCCGGTTGAGGAAGTCCTGGTGATAGGCTTCCGCCGCGTAGAAGCGCCCGCTTTCGATCTTCGTCACGATCGGCCGCTTGTAGGAACCTGCCGCGCCGAGCTGCGCGATATAGCGGGCCGCCACCGTTTTCTGCGCTTCACTCTGCGGGAAGATGGCCGAGCGATAGCTGGGGCCGGTGTCCGGCCCCTGGCGGTTGAGCTGGGTAGGATCGTGCGCGACCGAGAAATAGACCTGCAGCAATCGGCCATAGCTGATCACCTGCGGGTCATAGACGATGCGCACCGCCTCGGCATGGCGGGTACGTTCGGTGCTGACCTGGTCATAGGTGGCGGTGTCAGCGCTGCCGCCGGCATAGCCCGATTCGACGCGTCGAACGCCCTTTACATGCTGGAACACGCCTTCCATGCCCCAGAAGCAGCCGCCGGCGAGGATCGCGGTCTGCAGCCCCTTCGGCGGATCGATATCGACGCGGGGCGGGGCGATTGCTATCGCCGCCTCGGCGTGCGCGGGCGCCGGGCTGGCGCCCTCAAAAAGAACCGCGCCAGCCCCAAGGGCGAGCGCGACGATGGCTGTGGTGGATGCAACTGCGGCCTTCATGCCTCTAACTCCGTACCTCGCCCATCGGAACGGCGATCGTCGAAGCTACGCATGAAGCGATGTGGCGGACGCAGCGGCGCCCGCCCGTTCATCAGGCGATATGCTCGACCGCGGCGTGGATCCGCGCCTTGAGTTCCGCCTTCTGATCGGCCGGCTGCAGCGCGACGAGCGCGACGGCAGCGACGACGAAGCCGCTCATGAAGTGCCGGAAAAAGTCGGACCGGATAACATTACGCATAACCAGAAACCTCATTTTGGCTTTCGCCGCATCAATCCCGATACGACTCACCCTATCTCTGTCCCGAGAGATCGTCTGTGCGACCCGTCACATGGTGGCGGGTCGCTGAATACGTGTTGAACCGTCGCTTCGCCTTCGGTTCAGCGAAGCGCGGCGCACGCCTCCGCGATGCGGTTACATGCTTCGGTGAGGATCGCTTCCGACGTCGCGTAGCTGACGCGGAACGCCGGCTCGACGCCGAACGCGCCGCCATGCACCGCCGCGACCCGGCCGATATCGAGCAGATAGCCGATCAGCGTCTCGTCGGTGTCGATCTTGAGACCGTCGGCGGTCGATTTGCCGATCAGCCCCGACACTTCGGGATAGACGTAGAAGGCGCCCTCCGGCGTCGGGCAGGTGATGCCGTCAATCGCGTTGAGCATGCTGACCACGAGATCGCGGCGCTTCTGAAAGGCGGCCGCACGATCCTTGAGGAACCCTTGGTCGCCGTTCAGCGCCGCTGTCGCCGCCGCCTGCGCGATCGAGCACGGGTTCGAGGTCGACTGCGACTGCAGCTTGGCCATCGCCTTGATCAGCCAGGTCGGGCCGCCGGCGAAGCCGATGCGCCAGCCGGTCATCGAATAGGCCTTGGAGCAGCCGTTGACGGTCAGCGTGCGATCATAAAGATCGGGGGCGACCTCGGCGATCGTCGCAAACTTGAAGTCGTCATAGACGATATGCTCGTACATATCGTCGGCCATGATCCAGACATGCGGATGGCGGCGAAGCACTTCCGCCAGCGCCTTCAGTTCGTCCGCCGAATAGGCGGCGCCGGTCGGGTTGCTCGGCGAGTTGAGGATCACCCAGCGCGTCTTCGCGGTGATCGCGGCGTTGAGCTGTTCGGCGGTGATCTTGTAATTCTGGTCGGCGCCCGCCTTCACGAACACCGGCACGCCGCCGGCGAACTGGACGATATCGGGATAGCTGACCCAATAGGGCGCCGGGATCACGACCTCGTCGCCCGCGTCGATCGTCGCGACCAGTGCGTTGAACAAGGTGTGCTTGCCGCCCACGTTCACGCTGATCTGGTTCGCGGCATAATCGAGGCCGTTGTCGCGCTTGAACTTGGCGGAAATCGCCGCCTTCAGCTCGGCGGTGCCATCGACATTGGTGTATTTGGTCTTGCCCGCGCGGATCGCCTCGATCGCGGCTTCCTTGACGAAATCGGGCGTGTCGAAATCTGGCTCACCCGCGCCCAGACCAATGACGTCGACGCCTTTCGCCTTCAGGTCCAGCACGCGGCTGGTCATCGCAAGGGTGGCGGACGGCTGGATACGGTCCAGCGCGGCAGAGGTCGTGCGCATGGTGTGCTGCCTTGGCTTGGGTGATTTCGCGCCGGCTCATAGGCGCCAGGGATCGTTACGGCAACCGCCTGTGTGACCCAAATTCGTCACATTCGACGAACGCCTGATAGCGCTCGCTCAAATGGCGAGGGTGGCGCGCATCAATCCACGGCGAGCATTGCCGATCAGCAGCCTGCCTTGCAGCAGGTCGTCCGACCGCAGATCCTGCTCCACCGCGCGGCCCGCCGCGATCAGCGATGCGCGCAGCACGCCGGGCAGCAGCCCGCGCGCCAGCGGCGGCGTCAGCAGGCGATTGTCGCGCTCGACGAAGAGGCTGGTGAAGCTGCCTTCGGTGAGGAAGCCCTGGGGATCGACGAACAGCACCTCGAAGGCGCCCGCGGCGGTGCGCGCCTGATCGTAAAAGCCGCGCGCGCTGGTCTTGTGGCGCAGCCGGAAGTCCGCCGGATCGACCGGCAGCGGCACCAGCTTCACCATGACCGGTTCCGTCCCCGCCGGCGGCATCGGCCGCCGCTCGACCGCCAGCGCGCCGCTACGCGACAGTTTCAGCCGGATGGTCGCCGGTGCGTCGAGCCCGGCACAGGTGCGCAGGATCGCGGCGCGGATCGCGGCGGCATCGCAGGCGAAATCGAGCGCGGTGGCGCTCGCTACCAGCCGGCCGAGGTGGAGGTCGAGCAGGGCGATGCCGGCCGCCGAATCGAACGCCATCGTCTCGATCAGATCGAAGCGCTCGGGGGTCGCGGCGAAGGCGCCCTTGGTCAACGCCTCGCGCCATTCGAGGTCGACATCCGAGTCGGCGACCACCCCCGATCCCAACCCCAATATTGCCCCCTGTTTCCCCCCATTTTCCCCCGTGAGACACAGGGTGCGGATCGCGACGTTGAACGAGGCGTCTCCCGCGGCGTCGATTCGCCCGATCGCGCCGGTATAGACACCGCGCGGGGCGGCTTCGACCGCGTCGATCACCTCCATCGCGCGGATCTTGGGTGCGCCTGTGATCGATCCGCAGGGGAAGATCGCCTCCACGACATCCACCGCTGACCGCCCCTCGCCGAGCCGCGCGGTGACGGTGGAGGTGAGTTGATGGACGGTGGGATAGGTCTCCACCTCGAACAGCCTGGGTACCGCGACGCTGCCTGGAGCGGCGACGCGGGTGAGATCGTTGCGGAGCAGATCGACGATCATCAGATTTTCGGCGCGTTGCTTTGGATCGGCGGCGAGTTCCGACGCCAGCGCCGCATCGGTCGCGGGATCGCCGCCGCGCTCGGCGGTGCCCTTCATCGGCCGCGCGGTCAGCCGGCCGTCCGCGAGCGTGAAGAAGAGTTCGGGGCTGAGCGAGAGCAGCCAGCGATCGCCGGTGAAGACGATGCCGCCATGCCCCGCCCGCGCGCGCTGGCGCAGCCCGGCATAGAGCGCGAGCGGGTGGCCCGCGATCGCCATACGCGTCTGAAAGGTCAGATTGGCCTGATAGGTGTCCCCCGCCGCGATCAGGCGCTGCACCTCCGCGAAGGCGGTGCCATAGGCGGCGCGGCTGATCAGGGGCCGCGCGGGGGCGACATGGCCGCCGGCGGGATCGGGGAGCAGCTCCGGCACCTCCGCGGCGGGGATCGATTGCCAGCCGCGGAACAGCCCGAACCACAGCAGGGGCCCTTCCGGCTGCGCGCCAAGCGCATCCAGCCGCGGCTCCAGCGCGTGGCCGGCTTCGTAGGCGAGGAAGCCCGCGGCATCGAGCCCCTCGGCGATCCCCGCGCGCAGCGCCGCCAGCGCCGGGCGGACATCATCGCGGTGATGCGCGACGATCACCCGCTCCGGCGCGGCATAGAGCCGTGCATCGCCCGCACCCGCCAGGCGCGCGTCATCGAGCAGGACGAACGGCGTCGGCGGCGGAGGCAAGATCATCGGCGGCGATTGGCACCACGTGCCGGCGATGTCGAGCCGCGCGCCCATTCACAGTTTCGACGAGCGTCGATGGACGCTCCGCACGGCCCCGCCTAACCTGCCGGCAACAGACTGATACAGGGGATATTCGCCATGAAACTCCGCCTCGCCGCCGCGTCGTCCGGCGCCGCGCTCCTCGCCTTCGCCCTGCCCGCCTTCGCACAGGACGAGGTTGCCACTGTCGACAAGCCCGCGGCGCTGGTCGCGGACGGCATTCCCGCCGTGCCCGCCGACCTCGCGCAGAAGACGCGGCCCTATATGGAATATCGCACCGCATCCTTTCAGGGCTGGAACAGCGCCGACAAATCGATGCTGATCGCGACGCGCTTCGCCAATGTCGCACAACTCCACCGCGTCGCCGGGCCGATGATGGCGCGCACCCAGATCAGCTTCGAGGAGGAGCCCGTCAGCGGAAGCTGGTCCCCCAAGGGCGACGTGCTCGTCGCCTCCAAGGATGTCGGCGGCAGCGAATTCTATCAGCTCTACGCGCTGAAGGACGGCCGGCTCACATTGCTGACCGACGGCAAGAGCCGCAACGAGATGGGTGTTTGGAGCCATGACGGCCGCTGGCTTTCCTACAGCTCCACCCGCCGCAACGGCAGCGATTCGGATCTTTACCTGATCGACCCGCGCGATCCGCAGAGCGACCGGATGGTGGCGCAGGTGAAGGGCGGCGGCTGGGCGGTCGCAGCGATCGCGCCCGACGGCAAGACCGCGGTGGCTGTGCAATATATTTCCATCACCAAATCCAACCTGTTCAGGCTGGACCTTGCTTCCGGCGCGATGACCCCGATCGGCGACCACAAGCGCGACATCGCTTATGGCGCCGCCGAGTTCGCGCCGGACGGCACGCTCTATGTCACCAGCGACGAGGGTTCGGACTTCCTGCGGCTCGGCATGCTCGATCCGGCCACCGGCAAGTTCACCGCAAAGAGCCCCGACCCCAAATGGGATGTCGACGGCTTCGACATCGCGCCGGACGGCAGCTTCATCGCCTATATCGTCAACGAGGCGGGCAGCAGCCGCGTCAAACTGATGGACGTGAAGACCGGCCAGGTCCGCGCGGTGGCGGGGCTGCCAGCGGGCGTCGCCGGCGGGCTCGACATCGCGCCCTGGGGCACGATCGGCCTCAGCTTCACTTCGGCGAAGAGCGCGGCGGACGCCTATACGATCGATCCGAAAACGCTGGCGGTGACCCGCTGGACGCAGAGCGAGACCGGCGGGCTCGACACCAACACCAATGTCGAGCCGCAATTCGTCGAGGTGAAGAGCTTCGACGGCGAGACGGTGTCAGGCTTCCTCTACCGGCCCGACAAGAGGAAATTCCCCGGCAAGCGGCCGCTGATCGTCAACATCCATGGCGGGCCCGAGGGACAGTTCCAGCCGGGCTTCGTCGGCCGCAACAATTATCTGCTGAACGAGCTGGGCATCGCGATCTTCTTTCCCAACGTCCGCGGCTCGTCAGGCTTCGGCAAGCGCTTCGTCAGCCTCGACAACGGGCCGTTCAAGCGCGAGGATTCGGTGAAGGATATCGGCGCCTTCCTCGACACGCTGGACAAGGATCCGGCGCTCGACACCCGCCGCTTCGCGGTGACCGGCGGCTCCTATGGCGGCTATATGTGCTATGCGGTGGCGATCCGTTACGGCTCGCGGCTGAAGGGCGCGAACTGCGTCGTCGCCATCTCCAACTTCGTCACCTTCCTCGTAAACACGCAGAGCTATCGCCGCGACCTGCGCCGCGTGGAATATGGCGACGAGCGGGTGCCCGAGCAGAAGAAGAAGCTGCTGGAGATCAGCCCGCTGACCAGCGTCGACAAGCTCACCATCCCGCTGATGGTGGTGACCGGCGGCAATGATCCGCGCGTGCCCGCCAGCGAGGCGGACCAGATCGTCAAGGCCGTGCGCGCCAAGGGCGGCATGGCGTGGCACCTGCTGGGGCAGAATGAGGGCCACGGCTTCGCCAAGAAGGAGAATGCCGATTACCAGTTCTGGACCGGGCTGATGTTCTGGAACCAGACGCTGCTGAAGTGAGCGTGGTGCGGTCGTAGCAGATAAGTCGAAGAGCGCGCCGAACTGCCCCTCTCCCGCACTTCGCGGGAGAGGCTTCTTCCTCTTCTTCGGCTCCGCATCGACAGACGCTCAGGCGCCGAAGAACCAACCCTCTCCCGCGACGTGCGGGAGAGGGCTTGAGCGGCAAATCAGAACTTCACGCCCGCCTCGAAGCCCCAGATGCGGGGTTCGTTGACGTAGGAGGTGAGGTTGTTGAAGTCGATGCCGCCCGTCGACGATTTGTCGTTGGTGATGTTGCGAACGAAACCGGCGAAATCGAAGCGATCGGTCTTATAGCCGAGGCGCAGGCCGCCCTCTAGCAGCTTGTTGTCGGAGAATTCGACCGATTCATACAGGAAGAACTGGATCTTCGAGCGGTAATACCAGTCGGTGAAGGCGTAGAGCGCGCCGTCGCCGACCGGGAATTCATAGCCCGCGGTCCAGTTGAGCGTCCACTTGGGCGCCTGCGGCAACTGGTTGCCGTCGATCGAGTAGATGTTGTCGTCGACGCTGGGATTGCGCAGCGGATCGGTGACGGTGCAGGGCGCGCCGCAGCCCGCAACGAACGCGTTGGGATCGTCGATTTCGGCGACGTTCCACGAACCGCCGAAGCTGAGGCTCAGCCCCTCGACCGGGTTCGCCTCGAACTCCGCCTCGACGCCATGGCCCTTGGCCTTGGCGTTGAGCAGGCTGGCGACGTTGGCGGTGCCGCCCACCGCCGTCAGCTGCAGATCCTTGGTGTCGAAGAAATAGCCGGTCAGGTTGAAGCGCACGCGGCCGTCGGCGAACTTGGTCTTCAGGCCGGCCTCATACGACATCGTCTTTTCGGAATCGGCGGTGGAGATGGTCCGCGCGAAGGTCAGGCGGCCCTGCACCGAGGGTGCGCGATAGCCGCGCGCCACACGGGCATAGAGGTTGACGTCATCGGTCGCGGCATAGGTCGCGCTTGCATCCCAGGTCAGCAGATTGCCCTTCACATTGGCGCGCTGCGGCGGCACCGGCGTGTTGGGGCTGACCACGAACGGCGGCCGCGTTTCGAGCGGACGCGAGGCGACGAAATCGCGCTTGTCGTCATTGTAGCGCGCGCCGGCCTGCAGCTTCAGGCCATTGTCGAACGCATAGTTCAGCGAGCCGAAGATGCCGAACGCCTCGGTTTCCTGCCGCTGCTGCGCGAAGGCTGCGGGGGCGACATCCGTTGGGTTCGAGTATTCATAGCTGACGATGTCGAGGTTTTCCTTGAAGTAAAAACCACCGAACTGATAGCCGAGCCCGCCCGTGTTGTTAGAGGCGATGCGGATTTCCTGGGTGAACTGGTCAAGGCTGGGCACATCGTCACGGCTCTGCGCCGTGAACGGGATCAGGCCGGGGCCGGACACCGGCAGGAACGACGCGCCGAAGCCGCCGTCGATATCGCCGCGGCTTTTGAGATCGCCGTTCCAGTAGGAGGTGATCGAATAGGCCGTGACCGCGCCGAAATCATATTCGAAGTTCAGCCCGGCATTGTAGGTGTTGAGCTTCTGGAAGTTCAGCCCGTCCTGCCGCACCTTGTCGCGCTCGAACGGCGAAGTCGGCCCATCGAGCCCGATCAGCTTGTTGCTGCCTACGGCCTTGGTGTTGGCGCGGAAGATGATCGCCGAGCCATCGAGCACGCGGACCTGGCCGATCAGGCGGCCCTTGAACGGCCCATCCTCATATTGCAGCTGCAGGCGCGCGGCGATGTCTTCATAGCCACCCAGATCCTTGCCTTCGCCATTGGCGATATTGTCGACCCAGTCGTTGCGACGCTGGTAGAGCCCCGAGAAGCGGACCGAGAAGCCGCTGGGGTCGGCGGCGCCCAACCCCAGCTCCACCTGCGAGGTGCCGTAGCGGCCGAGGCTTGCCTTGGCATAGCCGCCGGTCTCGCCGGGCTTCACCGTATCGAACTTGACGATGCCCGCCGGCGTGTTGCGGCCGAACAATGTGCCCTGCGGCCCGCGCAGCACCTCGACGCGCTCCAGGTCGAAGATCGGGAAGCCCTTGAGGATCGGGTTTTCCAGCACGACATCGTCATAGACGACGCTGACCGGCTGCGAGGCGTTGAGATCGAAATCGGTATTGCCGAGGCCGCGGATGTAGAAGCGCGGGAAGGAGCGGCCGAACGAGCTTTCGATGTTGAGGCTGGGGACGCGACCGGCGAGCACGCGCACGTCCGATCCGGTCGAGGTGATCGCGCTGAGCGCATCCCCGGAGACCACCCCGACCGAGACCGGCACATCCTGGATGCTTTCCGCGCGGCGCTGGGCGGTGACGACGATATCGCCGGACGCCGCATCCTCTTCGGCGGGCGCCTGGGCATAAGCGGGCATTGCTGCGGACGCGAGAAGGCCCGCGATGATCAATGAATCACGACGGAAGGCGCGCATGAATTCCTCCTGTTCATGGAGCGCCAGCGCGCGGAATCACGCCTTGCCCCCGAACCCAAATCGTCCACGCGCGCTGCCAAGGGGTCAAGCAGCCGCCATGCCGCGCTGCAAAATTGTCGCGGGCTGTTGCAAATGGATGACGGTGCGGTGACTGCTCCCGCGATCCCGCCGCCCCGGTCCGCCGAATCTAGCCCGCCGGCTGCGCTTCAGCCTCGCGCGCGGCGGCGAGATCGTCCAGCCGGATCTCATGCCGCGCCGCCTCATATTTCGTCGGGATGCGCCAACCGGTCCGATCGCGCATCAGCGTGCTGCCGCAGCGATCGCAGGGTGCCCAATAGAAATCCCCGTCGTAGCGCGCACGATCGCGCTTGGGGCTGTGTCCCACCACACGGCACATCAGGCTCATACTCACACTCCCCTCCCGGCCGCCGCTGCACATGCGGTCGTTCCAGAAGTGCAATGCTAATCCACAAGCTGGTCGCTTGTCGTGCACGAATGCATCCAGGATGGGGGCCGGGTGTCCAAGTCCAGATATCCACAGCGATTTTTTTGCAGTTCCCGGTTCGTTCACTTGCAGCACGCAGAACCCGCGGAGATCCACGCGTCGCGACGATGGAACGAACCGTGACTGCGACGAAACGAATCCCGGTGACGGTGAATCGAGTCTCTGAATCGTCATTTACCCTCTTGTGTGTGAGCGTGGATGAGGCACTATGGGTTGTGTCGCCGCTCGGTGACCAACCCAAGGAATAGTGAACGGTCCGACGCAGCGGCTCCGCGGCGAAGGGTCGTTTCGCCCCGCGAACGGCAGGCCTTGAGGGATCCCGAGTGGTGATTTGGCGTGCCCAACAGGGGGCGCGGGTGTAGAAGGGGGGTTCGCCCCCCGAGTCGAACACACGGTGAACAGAGGGTGGCGCGTATGGAGTTCAGTAACCGGGACGTGAGTTCGAACGAGATGACCATCACCACCGCCGAAGCGGCTGAAGCGGAAGCGGCCACCTCGTCGCGCAGCATCGCCCCACAGCCCTTTCCGGTCGAGGTCGATCACAGCCGCGACGCGCTGCTGACCGATTTCGGCAAGGAAACCCTGACCGACCGCTACCTGCTGCCGGGCGAGAGCTACCAGGACCTGTTCGTGCGCGTCGCCTCGGCCTATGCCGACGATGCGGCGCATGCGCAGCGCCTGTACGACTATATTTCGAAGCTGTGGTTCATGCCGGCCACGCCGGTGCTGTCGAACGGCGGCACCGGGCGCGGGCTGCCGATCAGCTGCTACCTCAACTCGGTGGACGACAGCCTCAACGCCATCGTCAACACCTGGAACGAGAATGTCTGGCTCGCCTCGCGCGGCGGCGGCATCGGCACCTATTGGGGTGCGGTGCGCGGCATCGGCGAGCCGGTGGGCCTGAACGGCAAGACCAGCGGCATCATCCCGTTCGTGCGCGTCATGGATTCGCTGACGCTCGCGATCAGCCAGGGCTCGCTGCGGCGCGGCTCGGCGGCCTGCTATCTCGACATCAGCCATCCGGAGATCGAGGAGTTCCTCGAGATCCGCAACACCACGGGTGACTTCAACCGCAAGGCGCTCAACCTCCACCACGGCGTGCTCGTGACCGACGCGTTCATGGAGGCCGTGCGCAACAATGAGGAATGGGAGCTCAAGTCCCCCAAGGACGGCTCGGTGCGCGGCAAGGTCCATGCCCGCTCGCTGTTCCAGAAGCTGGTCGAGACGCGGCTGCGCACCGGTGAGCCCTATATCGTGTTCAACGACACGGTGAACCGCGCGATGCCCAAGCATCATCGCGACCTGGGGCTGAAGGTCTCCACCTCCAACCTCTGCTCGGAAATCACGCTGCCCACCGGCCGCGACCATCTGGGCGAGGACCGCACCGCGGTGTGCTGCCTCTCGTCGATGAACCTCGAGACCTGGGACGAGTGGAAGGATCATCCGACCTTCGCCGAGGACATCATGCGCTTCCTCGACAATGTGCTGCAGGACTATATCGATCGTGCGCCGCCCGAAATGGCGCGTGCGAAGTACAGCGCCAGCCGCGAACGTTCGGTCGGCCTCGGCGTGATGGGCTTCCACAGCTTCCTCCAGGCGCGCGGCATCCCGTTCGAGGGCGCGATGGCGAAGTCGTGGAACCTGCGCATCTTCCGGCACATCAACGCCAAGGTGAACGAGGCCTCGATGCTGCTCGCGCAGGAACGCGGCCCCTGCCCCGACGCGGCCGAGATGGGCGTGATGGAGCGGTTCAGCTGCAAGATGGCGATCGCGCCGACCGCGTCGATCTCGATCATTTGCGGCGGCACCTCCGCCTGCATCGAGCCGATCCCGGCGAACATCTATACGCACAAGACGCTGTCGGGCAGCTTCGCGGTCAAGAACCCGTATCTGGAAAAGCTGCTGGTCGCGAAGTCCAAGGATTCGAGCAACGTCTGGAACTCGATCCTCGAGCGCGGCGGCTCCGTTCAGCATCTCGACTTCCTGACGCAGGAAGAGAAGGACGTGTTCAAGACCAGCTTCGAGATCGACCAGCGCTGGCTGCTCGAACTCGCGGCGGACCGCACGCCCTATATCGACCAGGCGCAGTCACTGAACCTGTTCATCCCGGCGGACGTGGAGAAGTGGGATCTGCTGATGCTCCACTTCCGCGCGTGGGAACTGGGCATCAAGTCGCTCTATTATCTCCGCTCCAAGTCGGTGCAGCGCGCCGGTTTCGCGGGCAGCGGCGGCGTGGAGGCGGACAACACCATCGACGCCCCCCGCTTCGAGATCGGCGAGACCACCGACTATGACGAGTGCCTGGCCTGCCAGTGATTGAACCCTCTCCCCCCGTGGGAGAGGGAGGGGCCCGCCCGGCAACGCCGGGTGGGAGGGTGAGGGGGCGTGCGGAAGCGAAACGCGCCTTGCTCCCTTCCTCCACCACCGCGCGGGGCCGCGCCCTTCGCCGCAACGCCACCGAGGCCGAAACCCTCCTCTGGCGCGCGCTGCGGGAAAAGCTGCCGGAGGCGAAATTCCGCCGGCAGCAGGCACTTGGCCCGTACTTCGCCGACTTCTGCTCGCACCGCGCGCAGTTGGTCGTCGAGGTGGATGGCGGCCAGCATGCCGAGGCCGAAGCTTATGATGCCGCCCGGACCGCCTTCATCGGCGGCGAGGGCTACCGAGTGATCCGCTTCTGGAATCACGAGGTGCTGACCAATCCCGACGGGGTTCTCGCGCGGATCGCGCAAGCCCTGACGCCCCCTCACCCTCCCGTCCGCTGACGCGGCCGGGCCCCTCCCTCTCCCACCAGGGGAGAGGGGAAGAAGGATAAAGACGATGCCCCTTCTCCAAGCCTCCAAGGTCTACAAGCCCTTCGAATATCCCTGGGCCTATGAGTTCTGGAAGCGCCAGCAGCAGCTGCACTGGCTGCCCGAGGAAGTGCCGCTGGGCGAGGATTGCCGGGATTGGGCGCAGAAGCTCTCCGATCAGGAGCGCAACCTGCTGACGCAGATCTTCCGCTTCTTCACGCAGGCCGATGTCGAGGTGCAGGATTGCTACCACGAAAAATATGGCCGCGTGTTCAAGCCGACCGAGATCAAGATGATGCTGACCGCGTTCAGCAACATGGAAACGGTCCACATCGCCGCCTATTCGCACCTGCTCGACACGATCGGCATGCCCGAGACCGAATATAGCGCCTTCCTCCAGTACAAGGAGATGAAGGACAAGCATGACTATCTGTCGACCTTCGGCGTCGACAGCGACGAGGATATCGCGCGCACGTTGGCGATGTTCGGCGGCTTCACCGAGGGGCTGCAGCTCTTCGCCAGCTTCGCGATGCTGATGAACTTCCCGCGCTTCAACAAGATGAAGGGCATGGGCCAGATCGTCACCTGGTCGGTGCGCGACGAGACGCTGCACTGCGAGGGCATCGTCAAGCTGTTCCACGCGTTCGTGAAGGAGCGCGACTGCCTGACCGCGGCGGTGAAGGACGACATCATGGACATGTGCCAGAAGACGGTGCGCATCGAGGATGCGTTCATCGACCTGGTGTTCGAGATGGGCCCGGTGCCCGGCATGACGCCCAAGGACATCAAGAAATATGTCCGCTACATCGCCGACTGGCGGCTGGGCCAGCTCGGCCTCAAGCCGATCTACATGATCGACGAGCACCCGCTGCCCTGGCTGACCCCGCTGCTCAACGGCGTCGAGCACGCCAATTTCTTCGAGACCCGCGCGACCGAATATTCGAAGGCGGCGACCCGCGGCAACTGGAACGAGGTGTGGGACAGCTTCGACAAGCGCCAGAAGGCGAAGTCGAGCGCGATCGCCAACGAAGATCTGGACGATGGCGACATGTTCTCGAAGGCAGGGATTGCGGCGGAGTAATCCGCCGCCCCCCCCCCCCCCCCCCCCCCCCCCCCGGGGGGGGGGGGGGGGCGGGGGGGGCGGGGGGGGGGGGGGGGGGGCGCGCGGGGGGGCGCGGGGCCGGCGCGCGGGCGCCCGACGCCCACA
>NZ_JBNPXQ010000017.1:0-52190 GCF_050433225.1 Sphingomonas zeicaulis
CAGCGAGGCAGACGCCGGGCGCCATGCACCTTCTGGATGAAATGCTTGATCATCTGCTCGGCGACTTCGATGTCGGAGATGACGCCATCGCGGATGGGCCGGACAACCCTGATCTGCCTCGGTGCCTTGCCCATCATCAGCTTCGCATCGTCACCCACGGCCTTGACCCGGCTCGATCCGTCGACGGTCTCGATCGCAACGACGGAAGGCTCGTTGAGAATGATGCCCCGACCACGGACATAAACCAGCGTGTTCGCGGTGCCGAGATCGATTGCCATGTCCTGGGAAAACGCGCTTAGCCAGCGTTTGAAAATCATCGAGATCGAGACCCTGTTGTTCAGATGCGGCTTGGGGCGAACCCGTCTGGAGCCGGATCCGGGTAGGCGCTGCGCGTGTTTCGACCGCATGACAATGGAGACGGGAAAGAGCGTAGGCCGGTCCGCAGACGGAGCGGCAGATGCGTGGACGGAGCAAAATCCTCTTGGTTTACGGAAAAATATCCGGCTTAACGTGCCTTACTCGGCTTGCCTGAAACTCGTGAAATTCGACAGCTCCTTCCAGATTTGAGATAAATCAAATCGTTGCTGTATGCAAATTTAGTGTAAAAATATTGCATTTAATGAGAGGGGTCAGCGGTAACGTTTTTCTCAAGGTCAGGGGAATCAGGTGCCGTCAGGCAATTTGTTGAAGTCGGTCAAATCCGATGCTCCCGCTTCACTTGTCGTTTCCCTGGTCGCATTACCGCTTTGTCTCGGTGTCGCACTGGCGTCCGGTGCGCCGCTCTTTTCCGGCATCATTGCGGGTGTGGTCGGCGGCGTGGTCGTCGGGGCCCTGTCCGGAGCCCGATTGTCGGTGAGCGGACCTGCGGCGGGGCTCACCGTCATCGTCTTCGACGCCATTCAGGCGCTCCCGAGCTTCGAGGCGTTTCTGCTGGCGGTGGTTCTTGCCGGCATCATGCAAATCCTGTTCGGCCTGACCCGATCGGGCGTTCTCAGCGAGTTCGTCCCATCCTCGGTGGTTACCGGGATGCTCGCCGCGATCGGCCTCATCCTGATCCTCAAGCAGGTACCCCATGCGGTCGGTTATGACGGCGACTATTCCGGCAGTTTCGCCTTCTTCCAGGCGAACGGCTACAACACCTTCTCGGCAATCTCGCATGCGCTGCGGGAGAGCGTTCTGTGGGGCGCGCTCCTGATAAGCTCCGCAAGCCTCTTTTTTCTCTTCTGGTGGGATCATGCCCGCCCCTCAACGGGAGTGCTCAGGTTCGTTCCTGGACCGTTGATCGTCGTGCTGATCGGCGTTCTCGGCAATCTGATGCTGGGCCATGTCGCACCTGCGCTTCACATTCCGCCTTCGCATCTCGTCCAGGTGCCGGTTGCGAACGGTGTCGGCGACTTTTTATCGCTATTCGAACTTCCGGATTTCTCCGCGATCGGGAACCGCGCAGTCTGGGCCACCGCGGTGACGGTGGCGATCGTCGCGACGCTGGAATCGCTTCTCAGCGTCAAGGCGGTCGACGAGATCGACCCGCGACGCGCGTTGACGGACAAGAACCGCGAACTGTTCGCGCAGGGCAGCGGCAACATCGTCTCGGGCCTGATGGGGGGTATTCCCGTCACGTCGGTCATCGTCCGCTCGTCGGCGAATGTCGAGGCGGGCGCGGAGAGCAAGTTATCGACCATCCTGCACGGGACATGGCTGTTGCTGAGTGTCATGCTGATTCCGACGGTGCTGAACCATATCCCGCTGTCCGCGCTGGCCGCGATCCTGATCGCGACAGGCTACAAGCTGGCCAAGCCCAAGCTGTTTCTCCAACGCTATCGACAGGGCTGGACGCAGTTCATCCCCTTCGTCGCCACCGTCGCGGCCATCCTCCTGACGGATTTGCTGACCGGCATCCTGGTCGGTCTGGCGATCGGCTTCGTTTTCGTCGTGGGGAGGAATTTTCGTTCGGCGATCACCTTTGTCTGCGACGATGATGATTGCCTCATCCGCGCCCGACGAAACCTGTACTTCATCCACAAATATGAACTGCAACGCGAGCTGGCGCGCGTCCCCGATGGCCGCAACCTCCTAATCGACCTTTCGTCGACGAGCTACGTCGATCTCGACAATATTGATGTCATCAATGCGTTCATCACGGGAGCGAAATACCGCGACATCAGGGTGGTTGTCCGGGGCGACATCGCCCGCCGCAGCGCCCCGCTCATCAATGCCCCCGGGCTCGAGGTCAGTTTCGCATGAGATTGTACAAACAGCTGCTCCTCGCCAACCGCGCTTGGTCGTTTGAACTGCTCGACGAGAACAGTGACTTCTTCAGCCGGCAGGTTGCGGGTCAGAAGCCCGATTTTCTGTGGATCGGGTGTTCAGATAGCAGGGTTGGCCCCGAGCAGATCACGATGACGCCCCCAGGCGGCATGTTCATTCATCGCAACATTGCGAACCTGATCGACGACCACGACCTGAATTGCATGGCGGTGCTGCAATATGCGGTCTGCGTTTTGGAGGTGAAGCATATCATTCTGTGCGGGCACCATGGCTGCGGGGGGATCAAGGCGGCGCGAACCGGTGGCACCGAAGGTGCGGTCGATCGATGGCTTGCCAACGCCCGCGACGTTCATTCGGCGCACGCCGCAGAGATCGAGGATGCCGGTGACGAAGACGCGTGCATCAATCGGTTCGTCGAGGTCAATGTTCGCGAGCAGCTCATTCGCCTCGCCCGTACAGCCGTCGTGCAGAAACGCTGGGCATCCGGCGTTCCGCTGGCGCTGCATGGCTGGGTCTATGATCTGCGCGACGGCGTGATCAAGCCGCTGCTGGAACTCGATGCCGCAGCGCCGCTCGACGACGTCGAGGCGCCCGCGCCGGTCCTCTGACCGGCCTCGAAGTCTCGTCGTTTGGGGAATGACTCTTGGCCGGTACCGCCCCGCCTTGCGGCGCCAGGTGAAACGCATTCCGAGACATGGCGGGCATTCGTACCGGCGACAGTCTATGAAGGGGGCGTGCGGAGTCGTTCGGGCGGCGCAGACGACAGCGACTGCCCGTTGACGCGATATGTGTCCGCCGGCTTTCACGCCAAAGGATCATAGATGTCGCACGATACGACTCTCATCACCACGATCGTCATGGGACTGGTGTTTGCCTTCGGCGGCGGATTCGTCGCCATCAGACTGAAGCTGCCGCCCCTCGTCGGCTACCTGATCGGCGGTATCGCGGCCGGACCGTTTACGCCGGGGTTCGTCGGCAATGCCGGGCTTGCCAACCAGCTCGCCGAAATTGGCGTCATCCTCCTTATGTTCGGCGTGGGACTGCATTTCTCGGTCCGCGATCTGATGGCAGTACGGCGGATCGCCATTCCCGGTGCCATCGTCCAGATCATCATCGCCACGTCATTGGGCGCTGGCCTGTCCTACTTGTGGGGTTGGACCGCCGGCTCTGGCATCGTCTTCGGCCTCGCCTTGTCGGTTGGATCGACGGTGGTACTCTTGCGCGCGCTCGAGCAGCGCAATGCGCTCGATTCGATCGATGGCCGGATCGCCGTGGGATGGTTGATCGTCGAGGACCTCGCGATGGTGCTGGCGCTTGTGCTGCTCCCGGCGCTGGCTGGCGTTCTTGGCGGAACCGCGGGGAGCATGCCCGGCTACGGGGCGATCGCTTCAGCGCTGTTCCTCACGCTCGGCAAAGTGGGTCTCTTTCTTGTGCTGGTGCTCGTCATCGGCTCACGTGCCGTACCGTGGGTTCTCAAGCAGGTCGCCCGCACCGGCTCTCGCGAACTGTTTACCCTGTCCATCCTCGCGACCGCCCTTGGCATCGCTTACGGTTCTGCCGCACTGTTCGATGTGTCCTTTGCTCTCGGCGCCTTCTTCGCCGGCGTGGTCTTGAATGAAAGCGATTTCAGCCATCAGGCGGCAGCGGACTCGCTGCCGTTTCAAGATGCGTTCGCCGTTCTCTTTTTCGTATCAGTCGGCATGCTGTTCGATCCCGGCATTCTCCTGCGGGAGCCGCTGGCGGTCGCGGCGGTGTTTGTGATCATAACGATCGGCAAGGCAACGGCGGCCTTCGCGATCGTTCTTGCTTTTCGGTATCCAGTTCGGACCGCGCTCACCGTTTCCGCCAGTCTCGCGCAGATTGGCGAATTTTCGTTCATTCTCATCGGGCTCGGGACGGAACTCGGGATCGTGCCGGCGGAGTCCCGAGATCTCATTCTTGCCGGTGCTTTACTCTCCATCACGCTGAATCCGCTGCTATTCGCCGGCTTCGATCGCCTGGATCGGCTGCTGCACCGGCACCCGCGCATTCTTGCGGTGATCGAGCCGGCAGGCCTGGCGCTGTCCCACCTGTCTGACGTCGGCACCGCTGATGCGCCCCATGACCACGCGGTAATCGTGGGCTATGGTCGCGTTGGGCGGGTCGTGGGCAGACTGCTCAGGGAGCACGACCTTCCCGTGGTGGTCGTGGACAGGGATCGCCGCCGGGTAGAAGCGCTACGGGCCGAGGGGATTGCTGCAATCTATGGCGATGCGGCTACGCCGGGAGTGCTCGAAGCCGCGGGAGCCGGCCAGGCTCATTTGCTCGTCGTGGCAACACCCGAAGGTTTCCAGACCCGTCGCATCATAGCGAGCGCGCGGTCGCTCAACCCCGCAATCGACACCGCGGTGCGCACGCAGAGCGAGGCGGAAGTCGCGTATCTCGAAAGCCAGCGCGTCGGCCTTGCCATCCTCGGTGCGCGCGAACTGTCCTTCGGCCTGGCGAAATACGCGTTGCTCAGTTTCGGCGTCTCCACCGCGCGAGCGGCCGATATCATTCACCACCAGCGGATCGCCGGAGATGGCGGTGCATTCGAGCGGCGAACCGATGTTGACATGCTCGACGCACCGGAACGACGGAATCGCCGGTCGGACGACGGGGAACGCGCATAAATGGATGCGTCGAGGGCCTGCATGGCGTGGTGGGCGGAAGACTGCAGCCCGGTCGATTCGGCGGCGTCATTTCCCGGCTCGTTCTTCCGCGCGAGGAAGAAGCGAAGCATTTCGCGCGAGGCGTCCGGGTCCGCGGGATCGGTGTGAGAGACCAGCCGGCCGCCGCCCGACCAGCAATGCCCGCTGCCATGGATCGTCCAATCCTCCAGCATCACATGTCCAACCCGTCACGGAAGGTGCGCCCCGTGAACGCGCGGCCTAACGATGACGAGCCGGATTGAGCCTCGGAGGTGAGAGGTCCCGGGGCCGCCTGCTCGAGATTGGCCAGAAGGCCGGCGGCGTTCGATGGATGCACGATGCGATCATTGTCGCCGTGAAAGACGATGGTTGGATGCTGGGCCGGCAGTCTGCGATCTGGCGCGGCTCCCGGTTGCCGCCTATTGCCGCCGTCGCCTCCCTCAGCGTGCTGATATCGCCGACGGCTAGGCTGGAATGCACGCCCACTGCTGCAAACATCTCCGGATAGGCGGCGGCGATAATGGCTGCCGCGGCGCCGCCGCGGAAATGCCGGCGATGTCGGCGCGAGTGCTGAGCCTTGCCGAGCGCGAGGAGATTTCCAGGGGGGCCGGGGCGTTCGCTCCGCTCGACCGCTGCCCAACTCGGCCGGTCGCCGACGACGATCAGCCGGAAGATCGCGCGCATCGGCGGTCGGGACCGGTGTCGCGCTGCCCTGTCCGATTGGGCGGTGTGGGAGCGTGCGCTGCTCCCCAAGGCCTGCAAGTTGGCTTGCCATCCGAGCTTGCGCCGAAAAGTGCGGCGAAGCTGCGCCGTAAATGGTCGCCACAGCAAATCGCGAGTTGGATAGGGGGCAGCTTCGCCAACCAAGAGCAGCAGCGCGTGTCACACGCGACGATCTACAAGAGCCTCTACATCCAGGCGCGCGGCGTCCTGAAACAGGAGTTGCTCGAGCATCTTCGGGCGAAACGCACGATCCGGCGCCCGCGCCATGCGAGCCTCAAGGGCGACGGGCTCGCCCAGATCAAAGATGCGGTCCCGATCAGTGCGCGGCCGGCGTCGGTCGAGGATCGTGCCGTGCCCGGCCACTGGGAAGGCGATCTCATCGCCGGCGCACGCGGCAGCCATGTCGTGACGCTGGTCGACCGCCGGTCGCGCTACGTGATCCTGGCCAATTTCGCGAACCGGCAAACCGCGACCGTCGTCTCGGCTCTGATCGGGCAGGCGCGCAAACTCCCCGGCGAACTCTGCCGCTCGCTGACCTTGGACCGCGGCAAGGAACTTGCCGACCATCGCCGCTTCACCCTTGCATCAAACGTGCAGGTCTATTTCTGCGATCCGCAGAGCCCTTGGCAGCGCGGCACCAACGAAAACACCAACCGCCTGCTGCGCCAGTACCTCCCAAAGGGCATCGACCTCTCCACCTTCAGCCAGGCACGGCTCGGCGCTATCCACCGCCGACTCAACGAACAACCCAGCAAAACCGTGAACTACCAAACTCCAGCCGAGACCTTCGCCCGGGCCGTTGCGGCCACCGATTGAACCCGTCCCCAAAGCACGACGCAATCCGCTGTTTCAAAAGTGCCTTCGTATGGTCGCGCCCTCCGACTACCAAACCGTCACTTCTATTCATTTCTTCAGGAAACATCTGATCCGTTTTCGACACTGATATAAGCCAATATGATAACCGTTTTGAGCATGTAATGGTGCGGCGATGGACAACGCGTTTGTTTCGAAGCTCAAGGGTCTCGCGCCGTTGGTGCCAGGCGAGATCGCGGCATTGGAAGCCGCTACCGGTTCACCGTTGAGATATGGGGCCCGGCATGACCTGATCCGCGAGGGAGACCGCCCTGGGCCAGTGTTCGTCGTGATTGAGGGTTGGGCCTGCCGTTACAAGATCTTGCCCAACGGCACGAGGCAGATCCTCGCCTATCTGATGCCCGGCGACTCCTGCGATCTCCATATCGGCCTGCTGGCTGAGATGGATCACAGCATCCAGACGATCACGCCCGCCGTCGTCGCGACGATCGGACGCGAGGAGATGGATGATCTGATGGCGCGACATCGCGGCATCGCAAAGGCGATGTATGTCGCGCAGCTTATTGACGAGGGAACGATGCGCGCGTGGATCACCAGCATGGGGCGCCGCGCCAGTATCGAGCGCGTGGCGCATTTGATGTGCGAGCTATATCTAAGGGCGCGCAACATCGGGCTTACCGCCGAGCCAACGCTCAGCCTGCCGCTTTCACAGCTTCTGCTCGCGGACTCGCTGGGCATGACGCCGGTACATCTCAATCGGGTGTTGAAGGATCTCCGCCTTGGCGGTGCGATGAACCTGGAGCGTGGGCGACTCCTGATCACTGACCCCCAGCAGCTGATCGAGATTGCAGGGTTCGATGAAAATTACCTGCACAGGCGGCTGCGACCGGCAGGCTGATGATTGATGCGGTCTGTCCCAACCGAGCGTTTACCACCTCCTCAAACGACCTGAGGTCCACTGGACTTCAAGCCGCATGATCGCTTCCACGCCAAATCGATCAGTTCGATACCTTGCGCCTTCAACGCCGCCTGAGTCCGGTTACCGACCTGAAGCTTTCGCAACACCGTCCTTACAGTGAGCTTGACGGTCATCTCGCTCAGGCAAAGCGCTTCGGCGATCGTCTTATTGGACATGCCGTGAACCAATCCGGCAAGGACAGCTTGTCCGCGTATGCTGAGCACGCTCGCGTCCCACTCGCCGGCTTTTTGACGGGAAACGGGTATCGGTCGACCTGCGAACGTGTCGAGGAATGCCGCCGGCACTACCCGCTCGCCCAGCAGCACCAAAGCCAGCTTGATAAGGAATGACTGATGCGGCTCCTGGCTGCTGAGACAGCCACGCCCGCCAGCGGCAAAGACACGGAACATCAGATCGAGGTCAAATCCATCGGCAAGGACGACGATAGGTGGCATCTGGATGCCCGGGGCAATTTCGAGGATGTGGCCGAATCCGGCATCATCGAACGTGCCGCGATCGATGATGACAAGCTCCTCTGCCATCGAAACGCGGTTGTGCAGCGCGACCGTATCACCGCCGTCACCCGTCACTGCGTAACCGCCGCCGCCCAGGATCCGGCATAACCCTTCGCGTGAAAGCGGGTTGCGCACGATCAGCGTTGTCATGACAGTGCGCACCTCCGGCGTTGCGACGCGCGTGGGCAGTGCGTTCTCAGCCACAGCGATCCCTTCAGGTCACGAACTTTACCGCCCGATGCATCTCATCACGCCCGTTCGGTTCCCCTGTAGATGCAAATGTGCAATCAACTATCGAACATGGATCAATTTCCATATGATACGGTTCCGATCGCATCTCTGCAGGGTGATCAAAGATGGGGTCGGTTCCGGTTGAGGGCAAAAGGACGCCCTGGGCGGGAACGAGGCCAAATGGCAGGAGCCAATCACCATCTCGATCGCGTACGGCCGCTCACGTCTGTTGGCGAACATGGTCGCCGTTCGATAAGCCAACTCGAAGGTAGGGTGCATGCGGCTGACCACAGTACGATACATGTCGAGGATTGCGATGGCTGCCGCGTTGCTGATCGCGACACAGGCTTCGCTAGCCGAGGACCAACTTGTCGCTTGCCGCGGTGACGCAAGCGTCTGTCAAACATTGGTGAAGGGCGAGCAGGAACTCGAATCGATGCTGGTCTCCGGCGCTGTAAACATCGTTGCCGGGCTGTTCCCCGATGACGCCGTCTGGACGCTTGCAAGCGGCGAACGAAGAGGCGATCGCCAAACTGCGGGATGCTCCGCGATTGACGAGCAGTTGGCTCCTGCGAGCAGTGTCTTCCAACACGGCACGGTGGCAATCGTCGTTTGGAAGGAGAGCTGCCGAAATCGAGCGATGGACCGTGAGCAGCACTCCTTCGGCACCGACACGTGGATGTTGAAGGGCAACGGTTAGCAGATCAACGCTTCCCAAGAAGCGCGCCTTCCACCGGCACCGACGCGGTGGGTACGTCGGTGCCCCATCACTTTCCGACGCTTGCTGGCCAGCATCCTGGCGCCGACCCATGTCCGAGAGGGATAAAGACCCGCCCGGCCGCCTCGGGCGCACTGGGCGAAAAGCGGACGTCGCCCTCAATTCGGGGCTGCGAGGGCTGCTTCTTCCACATTTCGCCGATCCGCGCGCCGGGAGCCGACTGTGCGGACGACCCCAACGGGACGAATCGGTTCGGCAGCTCACGGTGCCGCCCCTGGGAGAAGTGCGCGCTGCTGGTGACCGCCAGGCACCGTCCGGTTTCAAGCCTCGCCCTTGCCGACCGCGGCGACGAGATTTGGCGCGAAGCGGACATTACGCGTGGAAATGGGGCCACGCCAGCTCACGCCCCATTGCAGACGCGGCTGCTACCGGCCAAAGCGATCACGACACAGGGGGCCCATGCATGCGCACAGAGCTGGTCGAGATATACTCCGATGCAGCGAACGCGGCCGTCATGCGCCATCCCGGACGAAAGTTTCCGGGAATGCTCATTCAGGGAGATTCGCTGCATAATCTCAGCCGCATGGCGGCCACGGCGCTTGCAGGAGCAGAGCCGGATTCAGACCATTGGTACGATTTGAAGGAGCTTGCGGATGACCTTCAGTCGAGGTTCGACTTCTATTCCCAAGTTATGCGCGAGCACAATTTGAAGCTCCCCTTTTTCGATGGGGGCGAATGACCTCTTCCCGCTTTGCGACGCTTCGTTGCCACCATCTTGGTGCCGACCTATGTCCGAAGGGGGACAACCGGGCCGACCGCTTTCGGGCGGGCCGGGACGGCGATGGTTGATGGATCCTGGCGCTAAGCGGACCTCGCGCTGGATGCGGGTATCGGCCGAAATGAAAGGACAGCTCTGCCGTCTGCAAATGTGCGCCGACCTAACCCTTGTCTGGTAGAGCCCTTGCCGCCATCCCATACCCCCCCTTCGATATCGCCGTGCCTCTATCGAGACACGCGCCTTGCTCGTCGGCTTCGACAACGCAAGCCAGTTCGTCATCATGCGTAACTCATGGGGCGTGCAGCGTCCAAAAGGAACGGCGGGTTCAATCGGTGGCTGCAACGCATCATTCGCCAGGCGGGAGGGGGCGCGATCGATTGACTCGGCGCGAGTTCATCGCGCTCACTGCGATGCACACACTATGGTGTCAGGTGCCACCAGCCCTAGATGGACTGATCAAGCGCCTCGTTCCAGACAGCGGCACCTTTCTCATGCCCATCGACGCCTTCGAAGAAGGATTGCACTGCTGCGTTGACGTCGAAATCTTCGCAGTTCGCCCACTGAACCAGCTTGGGCTTGTAAACACTAAAGGGGTCGGATGAACCCTTGGGCCGATAGGGAATAGCCATCACGGCTTCCGATCCCGGCGAGAAGTACGACCTGATCTCGACAATGATGGCATCGAACCTTTCATCGTTGAGCGGAATGCTGCCGTCGTACAACAACACGGCATCATTCGCGTCGTGCTCATTCAATGTGAGCTTGTCCTTTCCCAATGCGACGGCGGTTTCGAGGCTCTCCGTCACGAGCCGTTCCATTCGCCGCTCCCCCGCCTCGGTCGTATAGCCGAAGATCGGAGTAAAAATCTCCCCGTCCGAGACACACCAGATCGCGTGAGCCGAGAGAAATCCGGCCAGATTGAAAGCGGTAATCACGGTGTTTTCCTAGATTGCAGGGATGCCAAGGGTGAACAGGGGCGGAGTCTCATCCTGATATAAAAGGGGCTAGGGCCATCGCCCTGTCAAGAAAATGCAGCCGATGCTAAACGACTGCGATTGGGTCGCTAGCTGACGTCCCTGCCGCTAGGCGTCGAACGGCAATTTTCGCGGGTCACCTTTCTCGAAGCGGACAGATGCCTAGCGGCCCAATCTCAGTCGGCGCATGAGACCAGAGGAGCGAACCCTAAACGTCGGCATTTGACAGAACCTGTCATTCCAAGGGTCACCGGGGAATGGCAGAAAGGTCCCAAAAAGCGACGTGAGGCGCTGACCCGTCACGGCCGCGCACAGCGCGACATGGTCTGGTCGGAGGCAGACCCAACCCACCGCTCAACCCCGTCTGTTTTCGGCCATACTCTGACGTCAGGTCTTCGCCATGGGTCGGTGACGATTGCCCGTCACATCGCCTACATGGTCAATCAAGGCCGAGATCAGCGCCTGAACCTGTTCGGCTTTGAAGCCGCCGTCATAAGGCTGGACGCCCCCGATGAGGTGGCGCCGGTTCCATTTCCAGTAGGGCGCCAAGATCTGCGTCAATCGAGTTGTCTCATCGCAGTCGCAGCCAAAGCCCGTCACGTTGGCGTACGCCAAGGATCGATCAACATGCAGGCCGATATTGCGGGCGCACCAATCGTCGGGGAAACCGACGTCCAGCAGATGTGATGATATTGCGAGTTGTACCACGATACCGGCGGAGTAGAGGAAGTCCGTCCAATCCGCCGGCGCATCTGCCGAGAGAAGCATCATGAACCGCCGAGCCCTGTGGTAGCGTACATGGCTCAGTTCACGGCCATCCTGTGTGCGCTTGAGCCGGATCGGTTCTGCACCGTAGAGCGCCCATAGGTCTGCCAGCGGAGAATTGTAGATGGTCCGCGGCGCTAAGGCCGTTGGCGGTGGGGCATTCAACGCACGTTGCGATCCAGCAGGAACAGGATGGTCCATTGTCGCCTCCGGTCCGCATTGGGCTACCATGGCGGGGTAACGAGACGGATGCGGCGCAGTCCCGAACTCCCGCACGCTAGGCGCGGGAGCCGCCGGAGCTGGTAACATGCAGATCACATGCGCCGCCGCCTTTAACCCGGAGGTTTGGACATGCGCGACGGCACCCCGGAAACCGTAGTGTCCGAGTCCGTTTGATCTGCGGGATTACCAGTCCCGGCGCTGCCTTTTGCACAGCGCCTCAGTACGATAGCAGAAGCCGGCCTATGCGCAAAGGCGCTTCGCGAGGGAGAGCATCCCGATGGACGCAAGGCGCACCTGACGGGCGAGCCGCGCAGAGCACGAATGCGCCCTCGATCCCCGCGACGACGATCTGCAGTTCGCGCTGCCGGGCAAGCGGGGGATGGCCAAGACCGGTTCGTATCACGTCTGTCTTGGTCCGTTCGCCGCGCCGTCGCCACCACCCCGCACGGGATTGTCCATCAGGTCGGCAATCACGTCGCCGATGGTGTTGGCGGTTGCGATGAGGTCGCTGTCATCGAGGTGGGCATAGCGCACCGTCGACTGGATGTTGCTGTGTCCGAGCAGTTTGCCGATCATCGGCAGCGTCTCCGACATCGCCGCGGCATGGCTGGCATAGCTGTGGCGAAGGTCGTGCACCCGCACGCGGCCAAATCCGAGACGCTCGCGCAGACGAGACCAATAGCTGTAAAAGTCGATGAAGCTGCCTGTCTCATCGTTCCAGAATAGCTCCGCCCTGCCCCGCGCGCGCGGTATCTGATCGATCACCGCCCGCGCCGCCGATCCCAGCCAGACGGTCCGCGGCCCCGTCTTGCTGTCCACAAGCTTGAGCCGACGGCCGCTGACCTGTGCCCATGTAAGATTGCGGATTTCCGATAGCCGGCATCCGGTCAGCAGCAAGAGGCGAAGCCCCGCCACCTGGAGGGGCTGCTGCTCCGCGTCCTCCTCAAGCGCCCTGCCCAGCCGTGCAAGCTCATCAACGCGAAGGAAGCGCGCCTTCCGCCGCGGCGGATAGCGCCTGATACCACTGGCGGGGTTCGATCCCTCCGGCCGCAAGCCCCACGCCGTAGCCTTGTTGAAGGCGGCCTGCAGGATCGAGAGCGTCCTGTTCGCCGCCCCCGGACCGCCCGCCGCCGCGATGGCTGCGAACCAACGCGATACGTCGGCGCGATCGATCTCGTCCATGCACTTCGAACCGAATGCGGGATCCAGATATAGGCGTCGGTAGATATTGTGCGTCCGCAGAGTCGACGGCTTCCAGGTCGGAGCTGCGCGCGCCCAGTAGATCCCGAGGAAGTCCTTGAAGAATGGATAAGCGCGCGTTTTCTTCCGATCGGCCGCCGGGTTCTCACCGACCTGCGCACGCAGGATGATGCGGCGCGCAATGGCAAGAGCCGCACTCTTGCCGATGAGCACGGTGTTGCACATCGTCACTGTGCGCAGCCTTCCGTCCATATGCACCTGCACGATGTAGACGCTCTTGCCGCTGTAGTAATGGCGAATCCCGAAGCCGGGCAGCTTGCGCGACCATCGGGTAATGCGGTGCTGACCGATGCGGGCATCGCGAGACAGGGCCTCGATCCCGACAGTGCCCATCTCGTCGGCGATGATCCGTTGCAGGGTCCGCGCGTTCATGAGCGCATCCCCAGCGCCTGCGCGATCGATGCCGACACCCGCTCGGCGGCATCAACAATCGCCTCGTCCGCGAGATGGGCATAGCGCGCGGTTGTCTCGGGCAGCATATGGCCGAGAAGCTTGCCGACCTTCGCCAGCGAAATGCCGTGCATGATCGCGACCGAGGCGAATGTGTGCCGCAGGTCGTGCAAGCGTACGTCCGGGATCGCGGCGGCGCGCCGGACTTCATTCCACAGCGTATCGATCAGCTTCTGGTTCAAAACGCCTTGGAAGGCGGCGCCCGATGCCGCTCGCCCGAAACGGTCGAGAACGGAATTGGCCTGTGCATTCAGATAGAGGCGTTTTGGCCCGGTCTTGCTGTCGGGAAGGTCGATGTAATCCGCACCGATCCATTCCCAGTGCAGTCCAGCGATCTCCCCGCGCCGAGCGCCGGTATAAATGAGCAGCCGGACGAAGGCGGTAAATTCCGGAATGCTGCCCTCGCGCTGCGCCAGCACAGCCGCGAGCCGTTGAAACTCGCGCCTGGTCAGATAGCGCTCCTTGAGCGGCCGCTTGTAGCGGGCGATGCCCTTGCAGGGGTTGGACCCCTCCGGGCGATAGCCGAGCTTCTCGGCGTACCCCAGCATGATGGACAGCACCGGGATCGAGCGATTGAAGACCCCGCTCCGCTCGACCAGACTGTCGCGCCACGACACGACATCCGCGCGCGTGATCTGGGCAACCGGCTTGTCACCGAAGATCGACTTCAATCTGCCTTCGATCGTGTAGCGGTTGCTCCGTTGGGTGCTGGGTTTCCAGTGCGGAGCGTAATCGGTCCAGAACTCCTCCACGAACTCGGCGAAGGTCACCAGAGGTTTGGCGGCCGAGGGCAGCACGGGTTGCGGGAGTCCGTCGAGCGCCGCGGCGGCGAGAAGGCGCTTAGCCGCCACACGGGCGAGCGCGGGCGACATTTCGCGCGCGTCGCCGAGACTCTCGCGCCGGGTCTTACCGCGGTGGCGATATTGCACGATCCAGCGCTTCGCTCCGGCGGCGGTGTGACGCAAACCGAAGCCCTTGACCTCATTGTCCCAGACGAAGCCCGTCGTGGCGAACCGCCGACGCGCTACGTTTCCATTCAGCCGCTCGCGTGCCGGCTGAGCGAGGGGGTGATTCGAGCTCGATTCTGGCTGGAAATCAGCGAGCAAATGGCCATCGGAAGCCTTCAAACTTCGCTCACTTTTGACAACAGAATATGGTCTTATCGCGCTGTTTTGGTTTACTTTATTTTTCGGCTCGCGCTCCTCGGGGCATTCGGTGTGCTTCTCTCTCCGAGGTTAGTTCCTGTTGCTTTTGTTGTTTTGGGCCTGTTCCAGATTGCGTGGTTTCGCGGTTTCGGTGGGGCCTTGCCCGCCCTTTGGGCGGAACGAACCATCTCGTCGCGAAGCGTGAAGAGCCTTGCGGGCCGCAGCTGTTGGCGACCGGAGCGCCAGTAGTTCTGGGCGCGTCTCCGTGGATCGAAATCAGGCATCGGGCTGGGTCCGATCGTGGTTGATCATGGCGTCGTTCCGACGCCGGCGCGTGGCCGATTCATCCGCCGGAGCGCAGCTCGGGCGGGGTCGATCCGGCGGTGCGCAGCGCCGCCGGTCCCGGCAGCGGATCGTCACCCGGCAGGGCGGAGACAAGGCGCAGCCTTGGCTCCGGGAGCCCGTTCGGCGACGGCCCTGCAGGGGCCGGCGTTGAGCGGGCGAGTAGAGCCGCGGTCGGCGTCGCGGAACGCGGCGCCGAGCCGCCAGCGCTGCCCTGACTTCCTTCTTCTGACCCGCCTTCAGCCCCTGCCCATCGCAGCGTTATGCCGCTGCGTAGCAGCGGCCCGATCGTGAGGGCTCGATGCCCTCGCGATCGGTCGGCGCCGGCGCTGAACCCGGGCAGGTCGTAGCCATGCCGGCGATGCGTAGCGGCGTGCCGGCCGAAGAGCCGGCGCGTCATGCGAGCGAGGACGGCGCGACCGCTTTCCCGATCAGACGGCGTGCGATAAAGAGGCGGTGTCCACAGCCCGATCGCATGGACAAGGACCGACATATGTCGAAAGCATTGAAGTCGCAGCGAGCGGCCCTCGAGGCCGAACAGAAGAGGCTGGAAGCGCGTTTGAAGGAGCTGCAGCAGCGCGAACGCGAAGCCGCGATCGAAGCGGTGGAGCGGGCCGGATTGCTGAAGCTGGATATCGATCGGCTCGGCGAATTGGTGGGCCGTATAAAGACGCTTGGCGTCGACGAAGTCGAGCGCCGGCTGGGCGAGGCCGGCAAGCCGCGCGCTGTGCCAGTATCGGATGAAGGCGGGCGCCAGACCGCGATGTCCGATGCGGCGCAGGGATTGGCGGCATAGCAGTCGGCGCGGCGAAGCCGCGCCTGGACGGGGCGGGCTCGATGCCCGCCACGGCCACACGCCGCCGACAAGAAAAATGGGGACCGGCGCGAGCCGGTCCCCATGTTCGTTCAGGCGCCAGCGGGCGATGCGTAGCGGCGTGCAGGCCGGCGGGCCTGCGCGGCACGCGAGCGAGGCGGGCGGCGGCCTATATGGTGACCGCTTGCCCGCCTCGCCTGTGGGGTTAGTCGATCTCGATCCCGCGCGCGGCAAGCGTCTAGGCGGCGTCGTGTGGGATGATCTCGAAGTCGCTGGATCCGAACCGTGAATGCGGCGGAAGGGTCGACGCGGCGCCGATCCTTCCGAGCCAATCATGCGGCCTGTTCGGCGCGGTTGTTGGGGTTGTTGACGATGTGCAGCGGGATGCGCGCCGCGCGGAGGCGCTGCGCGAGATTGGCCTGAACGCCAGTCCCTTCGCAGACGACCGCTTCGACGGGTTTCAGCGCGAGAAGCCGCTCGTTGCGCACGAAGGCGGCGCGGTTCTTGAACCGGCGATCAAGCCGGAACTGGATCGTCTTGACGCCACGCGCGGCGGCCCATGCGTGCGCGATGGCATCGCAGCCCTTTGACTGGGCCGTGGTGACGAGGATCATCTCGGGAATGCGCGCCTTGATCCGGTCGAGGCCATTCCACAGAAGCTCGCTGTCGTCCCACTGGGCACCACCCGAAAACACGACGATCGGACCCTCGGGCGCAAATTCCTCGGTGCGCTTGCGGTTGCGAGCCGCGAGATAGTCGCGGGCGTCGATCATCGACGCGGTGACGGCACCCGAAACCCGGCTGCCGCGCACGGGCGAGAAAGGCTTGCCGGTCTCGATGCGGTACATTTCCGAGGCATGATCGCGCATGCATTCCAGCGCTTCGCGGCAACCCTGCAGGGTCTGGCAAAGGAGTTGTGTCTCTTCCAGCTCGTTCGCGTAGATCTCCGACGGATCGAAGGTGCGGGCCAGCTCGCCGAGCTGCCTGGCGGCATCGTCTTCGCGGTCGGCGACGCGCTTGGCGACGATGTGAAAGCTGTTTGCGAAACCCCATGCGAGTTCTGCGGCGTGCGCCTCCATGCGCGTATCGCGGAACACGTCGAACAGCGTCGCCATCATCAACTCGACGGCGGCGCGGGCCTGATCCGGATCCGGCATCGCGATCTCTTCGGGCGCGTCGACGATGGACATTTTCGCGAGCAAGCTATGCTCGATAAAGCCATCCTCGAAGGTCTGCGCGGCGGCTTCGTCGTGGTTGGTGTCGGCGATGTAGCGGGCGACGTCGGCGAAGTTGGTGAAGCGGGTCATGGGATGCCTCCGGAAAGTCTGGGCGGGAGGCTGATCCACTCCCGCCCGATTGCGATGTTTCAGCCTTCGGCGCCCTCGGTCTCGCGAGCCTTGCGGCCCTTGCCGCCGCGCGCGGGCGGGTTCGCGAAGTCGTTGGGCGCGGTGCCTTCGCCGAGGCCTTCGCCACGCTCGCCAGCGTCGTCCTGGGCGGCTTCCTCACCGGGGAGCGGCGGCATCTCGTCATTGCCCTTGCGGTTCATGGCGCGATCGACATCGGGGCGCGCGGTGCGGCGCTGCCAGACGATGTTGTAGCTCTCGTCTTCCTGCTGGAACGCGGTGACATAGAGCGGCTTCTCAAAGCTCGGATCGTCGATCTTGCCATTGAGGAAGGCCGAACCATCGCGGTTGGAAAACATCTCGAAGAAGGCGCCGACCTGCACCCATTCCTTGGCGGCCGACAGCGCGAAGATTTCGAATTTCGGCGCGTTCGGATTGGTCGAGCTGACTTCGCGCAGGGCGATCGTCAGGGAAAAGGCCATTGCCGAGACGCGGCCGGTGAAGGTGCCGCGATCGTTGCGCTTGATCGAACCGATGTTCATGATGATATCTCCCGATTTACTTGGTGGAACCTGATTTGAGGGGCTGGCTTTTCTCCGCCTCCCTCGCCCTATTCTTAGCAAAATCGGGGTTTTCGGCCTATCTCATTGTTTTCTTGACTGATTTCCATCGTACTTGGTGAACCGGAGCCTGACCGCCGCGCAGCGGCCGCAAGAGACGTATCGCCGAAGGCGATGCCGACATGGTCCTTCGAGCGCGCGGGGCGTGTCGCCGTCCATCGCACTCGGAGCCACCGTCGCCTGTGGCCCAAGGCGCAGGCCCTGTCGTCGCGGGCAACAGAAATGACGGAGGCTCCGCCGCTTTAGCGGTGGAAACCGTAGGGCCTTTAGGCCCGGTATTTCTGTTGAGCCGGCATCGGCGACAGACAGACGTATCGGCCGCTTGCGGCCGGTGCTTTTCATGGCGGCGACCGCGGACGGGCGGGTCTGCAACGCAGGGACACTGGCGAGGGTGGCGCAGAGTGCGATGGACGGCCCGCGCGAAAAGGACACCGCTTGCGCCGCCCCGGCGCAAGCGGGTGCGGAGCTGGCGCCAGGTGCAGGCTTCAGCCGGATGACCATGGCGGCTCGGGCAGATCTTGCGGAGCGTCGGGAGCGATCGTCTTGGGGTCGCGGATGAACTGGGTCTGGAACTCCGTCGTCATGTGCGGACGCCCTGCGCGGTCGCGCCATTCGCGGTGGTCCCAGAAGCCTGCGAGCGCGACGGACGCGCCGCTGCCGAGAGGCTTGCAGATCATCTGGATGTCGTCCTGATGATAGTGCGGCACCCAGTAGACGGCGACCACGGCAACCCCGGTATCGTCGGTGCCACGCAGGATGATCTGCTGGGCGCCGCCGCGGGTGAAGCGGTGCTCGGCGTCCTCGCTGAGCACGACGAGGATGGTCATGCGCACGCAGGTTTCCCGGCGGGCAATGTCGTCGCGAATGGCGCGCTCGCGGCGTTCGGTTTCCTGTCGCTCGCGGCGCGCATCGCGCTCGGCCGGGTCCTCGTCGAGAAGGCGTCTGAAGTCGATCATGGAATGTCTCCGGCTGAGTGTTGCTCGCCTGAAAGATCCGCCTCAGGCCCATTCGAAGACGGCGCTGTCGTCGCCTTCGGCTAGGGTCAGAAGCTGCTGGATGCGGGGCAGGTACTGCGTGACCTGATGACGCTCGCAGCGACGTTTGACGGCGGGGCTGGCAAGACGCGCACGGATGTCCGCGATCGCGAACTCGCCGACTGTCTCAGGCTCGCCGCCGAGCGCTTCCACCAACGCCAGGGCGTTGCCGCTGGCGAGGTTCATCTCGTAGCCGGGATCGGATTCGATCGAAACGCGCATCGTGATGATGCCGGTCTCGCAGGAACGATTGATCGAGATCCTGCGCTGGCGGAACTGCGCCTCGTCTACCACCGCGATGACCGCGGGATCGAAGTCGAAAATGGCCGCGATCGAGGCGACTGCGAGCGGACAGACGCGGGCCTGCAGATAGTGCGAAGGACGCTCGCCGTCCCCGATGTTGCCATCATCCATGTCGGGGTCGATGAGCTTTACGCCGGAGCGCGCTTCACGGGCGTGCATATGGGCACGGAAGGCGGCGAGGCTTTCCTCCGAGATCAGCGCCGTCGGGCTTTCACGATAGTCGGCGGCGGTGGTGATGCGGAACGTGACGGACATCTTGTCCTCCCATGTTGAACCACATCCCCCTCTCCCCCTCTGCTTTTAGCGCCGGCGCGCGGCGGCGGCCGTAGCACTGGCGGCAGGATGGTCGGTCGACGCGGGCACGATGGGTCACCGCGATGCGTAGGGAAGACAAGCGCCGCAGGGCGCGCGGCAGACCGAGCGAGGCGAACCGGGTGACGCAACCGATCTGGTCGAGCGCATCGCGGCACGCGGGGGTTCGATGCCCCCGCGTGCCGCATCGGTGCCAAAAAGGAAGGAGAGACACCGGCTGAGCCGGTGTCTCTCCCTGGAGGCTCACGCCTGACGCTGTGCAGCGGGCTTGGCCATGACCACGTGCAGCGGCACGCCGGCAGCGCGCAGCTTCTGGGCGAGGTGGGACTGGATGCCCGTACCTTCGCAGACGATGGCCTCCACCGGCTTCAGCGCGAGGAGCCGGTCGTTGCGGATGAATGCCGCGCGCTGGCCCTTGCTGCGGTCGAGACGGAAGAGGATGACCTTGACGCCGCGCGACGCGGCCCATGCGCCGGCGATCGCGTCGCATCCCTTCGATTGCGCGGTGGTTGCGAGCACCATCTCGGGAATCCGCGCCTTGATGGCGTCGAGGCCCTTCCAGAGCCGGTCGCTGTCGTCCCAGCTGGCGCCGCCGGAAAAGACGACGACCGGGCCCTGCGGCGCGAACTGCTCGCGGCGCTGGCGATCGCGCGCCGCAAGGTAGTCGCGTGCCTCGATCATCGATGCGTTCAGGGAGGTGGAGACCCGGCTGCCGCGGACGGGCGAGAAAGGCTTGCCGGTTTCGACACGGTAGACGTCGGCGGCATGGTCGCGCATGCACTCCATCGCCTCACGGCACCCCTGCAGCGTCTGGCAGAGGAGCTGGGTGTCTTCCAGCTCTGCCGCGTAGATCTCGGAAGGGTCGTAGGCGCGGGCAAGCTCGCCGAGCTTCAGCGCCGCATCGTCCTCGCGATCGGCGATGCGCTTCGCGACGATGTGGAAGCTGTTGGCGATGCCCCATGCGAGGTCGGCTGCGTAGGCTTCCATCCGTGTGTCGCGGAACACGTCGAAGACGGTCGCCACCATCAGTTCGACCGCGGCGCGCGCCTGATCGGGATCCGGCATGTCCAGTTTCTCGGGGGCGTCGACGATGGACATCTTGGCCATCTCGCTGTGCTCGATGAAGGCACCCTCGTAGGTTTCGGTGAGGGCTGAATCGTCGCTCTGGCTGGCGACGAAACGGGCGAGATCGGCGAAGTTGGTGAACTTGGACATGAAAGCCTCCTTGGACAGGATCTGCTCATCCTCGTGATGAGGCCTTCTTCACGGGGTGCGGGGTCGAGGCAGTCAGGGACGTTAACCGGGAAGCCGGCGCAGCCGGACCCCGGTTAACGCCGCGCAGCGGGGAGCGGGGGAACCGATTTTCTCGGCGCCGGAATGGAGCACAGCGCAATGGAGGTGTCGTGAAAATTGGGGGGACCGCTCATCCTTGACGGCCGACAATCCCCGCACACCACAATAGGACCTCAAAGAGAGAGAGGTTTGTTTGAAGGTCTGGCACCAGGTCGCGAGGCGTAGCGGCGTGCAGGCCGACGGGCCTGCGCGGCACGCGAGCGAGGCGACCTTTCGAGGCCGGAGGCTGATGGGCTATGCCGGCGGCGTACAGGCCGTCGACCAGTGTCCCGCGCAAGCGATCGTCACCGCTTGCGGCGGAGACCCGCCAAGCGGGGCTCCGGGAGGCGCAGCCGAGTAGAGCGCGGTCCCCGGCATTGCCGGGATGCGCCCAATCCTCTGCAACGCGGATTCTCCGACATTGCGTATGGCGGACCCGAGTTAACCCTCTAATGTCGACTGCTGTCGGCACAGCTTAAACCGTGACGCCACGCCGCGCGAGCAAGCGGTGACGCCGGCTTCTGGCGCAAAGCGGACGGAAGAGCTGCCGCAGACGGTTCGCCAGGCCGGACAAAATGTCGCGCGTCTGCCGCCTCGGCGACGTCCACGGCCAGCGTCAAAAATATGACCCTCGTCCCCGGCGGGATGTTTTGTCCGGCGATATAATGGCTGACCGCAAAGGCGGGTGCCGCTTCCATGGCAAGACCGTTCGAACGTACGTGTCGGAGGGTACCAGGTATCGTGAGGATGGCTACCCAGCACCGTGACCATCGGCTTCAGGCTCTCTTCGACGCAGCCATTCCCATCCTTGACTAAATCACATTATGCGATTTATTCGACCCTCGTTGGCTGCTTACCACGGCGGCGGAGGAGAGGCATTCCCGAGGGAATGAAAAGGGTTCTTTTTGATAGAGACAGGCTTGCTATTTGGCGCTGCGAGACCCGCGATATCCTCACGGCTGCTCCTGTTCGGAGCGACCGGCGATCTTTCCCAGCGAATGCTCCTGACATCCCTTTTCGGTCTTGACGAGGACGGGTTGCTGAAACCTGATCTTCGGATCGTCGCGACAGCCCTCGAGCCGCTTTCCAACGAAGAATTTCGCCAGCTTGCCGAACGAGCGCTCTTCAAATATCGCGATACCGCGCGCGCGAAGGCGTCGGCGCTTAAGCGCTTCCTTGGCCGTCTATCCTATGTTCGCGTGGACGCATCCGACCCGACCAACTTCGGCCAGCTTGCAGACGTGGTGGGGCCAACCGGCGGCGGGCTTTCGATTTTCCTTTCGACGGCGCCCAGTCTTTTCGGATCGACTATCGCGGGCCTTAGTCAGGCGGGGTTGGCCGGCGAGACGGCGCGCCTTGCGATGGAAAAGCCATTGGGCAGCGACCTTGCTTCGAGTCGGTCGATCAATGATGCCGTAGCGGCTGTTTTCCCGGAAAACCGAGTGTTCCGCCTCGATCACTATCTTGGGAAGGAAACGGTCCAGAACCTGCTCGCCCTTCGGTTCGGCAACACGCTGTTCGAACCCTTGTGGAACGCGCACGGCATAGAGCATATCCAGATCAGCGTGGCAGAGACGGTTGGTCTCGAGGGGCGTGTCGCCTATTTTGATGACATGGGTTCGTTGCGCGACATGGTGCAGAACCACATGCTGCAGCTTCTGGCTCTTGTGGCGATGGAGCCGCCATCATCGTTAAATCCGCAGTCGGTCCGGGACGAAAAAGTCAAAGTGCTGACCTCGCTGCGATCGGTCGATCCACGGAACAGCATCTCAGGGCAATACACCGCCGGTGCAATTGCGGGCGCCCTTGTGCCTGGCTACCTCGACGACCGTGGTGGACCGTCAGACACCGAGACATTCGTTGCAATCAAGGCTCTTGTCGATAACTGGCGTTGGAAGGGCGTGCCATTCTATCTGCGGACCGGCAAGCGCTTGCCCGTCCGCCGGTCTGAGATCGTCATCCAGTTCAGACCGGTGCACCACTCGATATTCGGCCCCCCCGGAGGCAGCCTCCGCCCTAACAAGCTCGTGATCGAGCTACAGCCCGAAGAAAACATTCGTCTTCTGTTGATGACCAAGCAACCTGGCCTCGATCGAGCCGGTCTCCGGCTGCGTGAAGTGCCGCTTGATATCGGTATGACGGATGCCTTCTCTGACGTTCGCAGGCGAATCGCTTACGAACGATTACTGCTCGACCTCTTCGACGGGGATCCCACGCTTTTCGTTCGCAGGGATGAAGTCGAGGCACAGTGGCGATGGATAGATGACATCCGGGCCGGCTGGGCCTCCCGTGGAGTTTCGCCGCGCCCCTATAGCGCCGGGACTTGGGGGCCCTCGGCCGCAATCGCGCTTGCCGAACGGGACGGCGTCAGCTGGCATGAGTGATCCTGATGTTAATGCGCACGATCCGCACGGTGAGCACGCGTCGCATCGCACCCGATCGGGGATCCACACATTCGTCGGCTTTGTTGCCGGCTGGCTTCGTCGATGATCGCCAGAATGTTCCTCGCTGCTTCGCGCCGGCTGCGCATTGAACGCCGGGCGCGACCTGCGGGGCGTTATCAATCTTCCTAGACTGGAATGCCCGATACGCTTCCCGTTCGTTTCCCTTAATAGGCCGGGGCACTCGCATGATGTACAAGGATGGATCCCTGAATTCGGAAATCGCCACGGTGACCACGCGCATCGTGGAACGATCACGGCGAACCCGCGCAGCCTATCTTGATCTGATCAGGCGAGAACGTGAAAGCGGCGTCGATCGGCCGAGCCTCTCCTGCGGGAACCTCGCACACGGCTTTGCCGCCGCCGGCGAGGATAAGGCTTCGATCCGCGCGGGGCGGACGATGAACATCGGTATCGTGACAGCCTATAACGACATGCTGTCGGCGCATCAGCCCTACGGCCGGTACCCGGAGCAGATGAAGATCTTCGCGCGGGAGGTTGGCGCTTCTGCGCAAGTCGCGGGGGGCGTGCCGGCGATGTGCGACGGTGTGACCCAAGGACAGCGTGGCATGGAACTGTCACTGTTCAGCCGTGACGCCATCGCGCTTTCAACTGCGGTGGCGCTCAGTCACGGAATGTTCGAAGGAGCCGCGCTGCTTGGTGTCTGCGACAAGATCGTGCCCGGCTTGCTCATTGGCGCGCTGCGCTTTGGTCACCTTCCGGCGGCTTTCATTCCGGCGGGCCCCATGCCATCAGGCCTTCCGAACAAGGAGAAGGTCCGCATTCGGCAGCTTTACGCCGAGGGCAAGGTCGGACATGAAGAACTTCTCGAGAGCGAGAGCGCGTCATATCACAGCGCAGGCACCTGCACTTTTTTCGGCACCGCCAATTCGAACCAGATGATGCTCGAGATGATGGGATTGCAGCTCCCAGGATCCTCCTTCATCAATCCTGGTACCAAGCTCCGTCAAGCGCTAACGCGGGCGGCGACGCAAAGGTTGGCTGGGCTTGGTTGGGATGGCGATGACTACCGCCCGCTCGGCCTTCTCGTGGACGAGCGCGCGATCGTAAACGCTGCGGTAGGCCTTCTGGCGACGGGCGGCTCAACCAACCATGCGATTCATCTGCCTGCGATCGCACGCGCGGCAGGCATTGTGTTCGACTGGCAGGATCTCGATCGGCTCTCCGCTACGGTGCCGCTGATTGCGCGCGTGTACCCGAATGGCCCGGGAGACGTGAACGCGTTTCAAGCCGCCGGCGGGATGGCCTTCCTTATCCGCACGTTGCTAAATGAAGGATTGATGCATCGCGACGTCAAAACAGTCTGGAAGAGTGACATGGGGGCCTATGCCTGCGAGCCATCGCTCGTTGGCGATGCGCTGGAATGGACGCCCGTTTCCAGCAGCCGTGACGATGGGATCCTCCGGTCGGCGACGCGCCCCTTCCAACGGGATGGCGGCATGCGCCTTGTTGAGGGCGATCTTGGGCGCGCGATCTTCAAAACCTCGGCAGTCGATCCATCGCGAATGACGATCGAAGCGCAAGTTAGAATTTTCGACGATCAGGACGAGGTCGTGACTGCGTTCGGCAACGGCGAGTTGGACCGTGACGTGATCGTTGTCGTCCGCTTCCAGGGGCCGCGGGCAAACGGCATGCCCGAACTTCACAAGCTCATGCCGCCTCTCGGCGTGTTGCAGGATCGCGGCCACAAGGTGGCTCTCCTTACCGACGGGCGCATGTCAGGGGCGAGTGGAAAGGTGCCGGCCGCCATCCATCTTACCCCGGAAGCATTTGGCGGCGGCCCGCTTGGCAGGCTGCGCGATGGAGATGTGGTCCGGCTCTGCGCGCTTCGGGGGGAATTGACAGTGGTGGGGGGCGACCAAGACTGGGAATCGCGTCGTGGGGCGCCGCCGCCACCCTCGGGAACGGGTACTGGTCGCGAACTCTTCGCTTTCATGCGCAACGGGGCCGGCGGAGCGGAACAAGGCGGTTCGGCAATGCTCGAGGCAGCGGGCCTCTAATTGTGACCTCTTGATGTTACCGCCGGAGATCTCGCTCGATATCGGGCAGGGCGCAGGTGCATCAACCCAGCCGTGCCCGACGTCGAGAATATCAAGATGAGGTCTAGCCATCCATCAGGCTCAAGACCGAAATCGGGAGGGCTAAGAATGAGACTGTTGAGCGATGAGTATGTCGACCTGTCCGTGGCGGGAGCCGGAAAAATGCGCGTGCATCTTTTCCGGCCATCGGGCGACGGGCGCTTTCCGGCTCTGATTTTCTACTCGGAGATCTATCAGGTTACCGGTCCGGTCCGCAGGCTTGCAGCAACGTTCGCGGGACATGGCTTCCTGGTTGCCGTCCCCGAAGTCTATCATGAGTATGAGCCTTCGGGGACGGCCTTTCCCTATGATGCCAAGGGGACCGATCGAGGAAATCTGCTGAAGGCAACAAAGCCGCTGGCGGCCTTCGATGCCGATACGCTGGCGTGCTTGGACTATGTGACGGCTCACCCGGCCTCCAATGGCTTCGTGGGCACCATCGGCATGTGTCTCGGGGGGCATCTGGCGCTGAGGGCAGCATTGTCTCCGGCAGTCAGTGCTGCTGTCTGTTTCTATCCGACCGATCTTCAGGGGGGAATTCTGGCGGAAGGGCGCGGCGGTGACACGCTTGAGCGCCTGGACACATTGCAGGCCGAATGCATGTTCGTATGGGGACGGCAGGATCCGCATATTCCCGCCGACGCGCGCGAACTTATCAGAGCGCGCCTCAATGCCGCGGGCGTCTGCTACGAGTGGCTGGAGTTTAATGCGGCGCACGCATTCATGCGCGATGAGGGGCACCGCTACGACCCGGTGCTTTCGTTGAGATCGATCGCGACGGCCGTCGAGTTGTTCCAGCGCAGCGCGACGGAGAAGCGCGTGATGCGCGCCTGACGGGCCCGACCTGTTCGCGTAAGGCACTTTGTCGAAAGGATCTGTGATCGCGCCGTGATTATCCAGCGTCGGACCTAACGTGCGTGTCGGCGATGTCGCTTCGTTGATAAGCCGTCTTGGTTATTGGTTCATTGAGCTTCCACGCGTCACCCGGGACGAAAGCATCAGGCGGATGCCGGAGAGCCATGTCCCTTTTGAAGGGAGACAAGGTTTGGAGTGTAGGTAGAGAACAGAGGCAATAATGCAGCGCCGATCGCCGGCGCGCTTCCACAGTTTTCTCCGATTCTCAGTTCTGGGCAAAAGAAATCCTCCGGCGCAACGCGCCGGATCTTTTCATGGATGAGCGTCTGCATCGACGCCAGCCGCTCCTGCGAAAGCGTTCCTCCGATCACGACAGCATCGAGATCGAGAAGACTGTTGGCGCCGATGATGGTGAAGACGAGCGCATCGGTACAGCGTGTCATCCACCCATTCCATGCAGCCTCCGTCTGATTTCCGCTGCCCGGAAGGTTGTAGAGCGACGCAGAGTGCAACAGGAAATCAATGCCTCCGCTGCCCGGAACGGGCATGGAAGCGAGCGCGCCGGCATTGCCATTCTTCCCGCGCTTGATCTCGCCATTGAGAATGAGGCCGCCGCCAACAAAGTTCCCGATATGGATGTAAAGGAAGTTCGTGAGGCCGGCGCCGGTGCCTGACATGAGTTCGGCCAGGGCGCCTGCGTTGCCGTCATTCTCGAAAATGACGGTGCCGGCCAGTTCATGCTGGAAAAACGCCTCCAGACCGGGGTTTGCCCAGTCCGCGGCCTGTTGGGACGCAATGCCCGCTTCCTCGCGCCACTCGCCGATGAACCAGGGCATGGCAACGCCGTAACCCAGAAAGCCGTCACGCTGCTGTTTATCCAACCTCCGCATGGATTTGCGGCTGAAGGCCTTGATATACTCGACCGCGCTGGCCGGGCTGGGAAAGGGAGTATTCGTGCTCTCGGAGGTAATGATGCGACCGTCGAAATCGAGCATCGTGCATACCAACCGATCGCGACCGATTTCGACACCGATCGTGCAGCCGCTGTCGGCGTTGATCCGATAGATGATCGAGGGCTGGCCGATGCCGCCTGTGCGCTTCCCGGCTACGATCAACCGGCCTTCTTCCGCAAGGCTCTCGACGATGCGGACTGCCGCCTGCGGCGACAGGCCGGTAATCCGGGAGAGATCCGCCTTGGAAGCGCCGTTCAGCCGCCTGACGGTCGCAAGAATGAGGCGCTCGTTGTAGCGCCGTATTCCGACCGCATTGCTGGCACGCTTGTTCACCTGCGACCCCGCTCAAACTCACCGACCCCGAAATGGTGCGCGATGGCAATGGACGTTTGGGCCAGACCGCTAACAAATGACAAGTCCGCCTTTGCCAGCTTCACACGGTCGGCACCTGGCCTCGGCGCACTCGGCCGATGGGATGACAGCCGAAACCCAGGATATCGAACGGCGGGCACGGGCCAGCGCGGGACGCATGTTGCGCACCAGGCGCAGGAAGCGTGGCAGCGTCGACGTCCGAAAAGGCACTGGGGCAGCGGCTCGGTTCGGCCGGACCAGCGGACGGCTTCTTGATTCAAACGCGAAAAACGCAATTGACAGACTAAATCACCTCGATAGATTTATCCCAACAGAGCAGTACCCGGCAAGTGAGGGTCTGCGGACGGGGAAGAGGATGACGGTCGAGGCTGATCCACGAGAATCGGATTGCGATGTCGAATCGTGCTATGCGGTTCCGGAGCGCGTGTCTCGCCGCCAGCGTCGACAGCCGGGCGCGGTCCGGGCCGCCATGCGTCACTCCCTATTGCCGACCCGGCCCGCGTCGGCGCGGATCGGGCCTTTCGCGAGATTGAACCATGCAACATGAAAACCTTCTTCTTGGCGCAATCGAGGCCGGAGGCACAAAATTCCTTTGCGGCATCGCGGGCCGAGATGGCCGCATTATTCGGCAGCAGCGGATCCCGACGACCTTGCCTGGCGAAACGCTCAAGGCGGCAGGAATCTTCTTCAAGGATGCTATTTCCGACATCGGACAATTATCGGCCTTCTCGATCGGGAGCTTCGGGCCACTTTCGCTGAATCCGGTTGCACCCGATTATGGCTGCATCACGTCTACGCCCAAGATTGGTTGGGAAAATAACGACCTGCTCGGCCACTTTGCTGGTATGATAGATGCGCCGATGGCGCTCGATACAGACGTCAACTGTGCAGCGGTCGGCGAGCGCTTGTTTGGCAGCGGGCGCGGGCTCGATACTTTCTGTTACATCACGGTTGGTACTGGGATTGGCGTCGGCCTGCTTGTGGACGGCGCTCCTCACGGTGGTGCCAATCACCCCGAGGCGGGGCACATTCGGTTGCCGCGTGCTGCCGGCGATGAGGGGTTCCCGGGCATCTGCCCTTTCCATGGCGACTGCCTTGAAGGCCTCGCAAGCGGGCCGGCCATGCGTGCGCGATGGAACATGCCTGGCGAACAGCTGCCGCCCGACCATCCGGGCTGGGACATCGAAGCTGACTATCTCGCCGGGCTGTGTGCGACTTTGACCTATATCGTGCGTCCGGATCGTATCATCATCGGCGGCGGTGTCATGGAATCGCCTGGAATGTACCGGCGCGTGCGCGACGCCTTGGCTGCCAAGCTGGCCGGCTATGACGCCAGCATGCGTACATTGGAAATGGACGATTATATCGCAGCGCCGACGGCAGGCGCATCGGCGGGGCTGACGGGCGCGCTCGCGCTCGCCTATCGAACCGCGACACGGCAGTGGCCGATGCATTGGTCAGTAAAGCGCTCGTCATCTGCCGCCCCAACTTCTTGGTCAGGAGCCGCTCTTGCATAGTCCCTCCCTAACGGTTCGCGGGGGACGCAACGTGCCCGCGGGGACTGAGGCCCGCGTAACCGCGGCCATCATCCTGAGTGCGGCCGGGGCGGCGCTAGGCGGTCTCCTGTTCGGCTTCGATACCGCGGTGATCTCCGGAACGACCACGGCCCTTCAGGAGCGTTTCGGGCTTAGCGACAACATGCTGGGCTTTACGGTCGCGTCCGCGCTCATAGGAACGGTGCTCGGTTCGCTTGTGGCAGGCGCGCCGGCCGACCGCTTCGGCCGGCGGGCGGTGATGTTGACCGTCGCCCTTTGCTATGTGGTCTCGTCGCTGGGCACCGGCCTCGCCGGCAGCTGGCTGACATTGCTTGCGTTCCGGTTCCTGGGGGGGCTTGCGATCGGCGCGGCCTCGGTCGTTACCCCCATCTATATCGCGGAAGTTTCGCCTGCGCGCTTTCGTGGGCGGCTGGTCGCGATGAACCAACTCAACATCGTCCTCGGCATCCTGATCGCATTTCTATCGAACTACATCATTGCCAGCTTCGTGCCTGCTGAAATTGCGTGGCGATGGATGTTCGGGATCGTCACACTGCCATCGGCACTGTTCCTCATGGTCAGCCTGTTGCTGCCGGAAAGCCCACGCTGGCTGGCGATCAACGGCAAGGATAGGCAGGCAATCGGTGTCATGAAAAGGTTGGGGTTTGTTGACCCCGACGGTGAACTTCATCTCATCCAGGCAGCCGAGATGCGTGTCGATCAATCGGCCACGCCCAGGCTTTTCCAATCCGCCTATCTGCGCCCCGTGGGCTGCGCAGTCGCCATCGCCATGTTCAACCAGCTGTCCGGGATAAACGCACTTCTCTACTATGCGCCGCGCGTTTTCGAACTGGCCGGTGCTGGCGCTGATAGCGCATTGCTGCAGTCCATTGCGATCGGCGGGACGAATCTGTTCTTCACGATCTGCGCGCTGTTCCTGATTGACCGCTTCGGGCGCAAGCCGCTGCTCTTCGGCGGGTCCCTTGCGTGTGCCGCGGCTCTTTTTCTCGTCGGCTATCAACTCGAAAGCGCAACGCCGGATGGCACGTTGATCCTGGTTGGCCTGCTCGGCTTCATCGCGGCTTTCGCCATGTCGCAAGGTGCCGTGATCTGGGTGTTCATCTCGGAGGTGTTTCCAAGTGCCGTGCGTGGCAAGGGGCAGGCGCTCGGCAGTACCACCCATTGGGTCATGGCGGCGGCGATTACGTGGGCATTTCCGGTCTTCGCGGCCTCGGTCGGTGGCTGGGTTTTCGCCTTTTTCGGCGCGATGATGCTTCTCCAGTTCTTCTGGACATGGAAGGCTATGCCCGAGACCAATGGCGTCGCGCTCGAAGACATGAATCTCGAGGATGCAAGAACATGATCAGGACGCTTCTCATCGTGACCGCCGCGGCCACAATGCTTCCTGCCGTAGCAGATGCGCAGCGGCCCGACCCTCGGCCCGTCTACCATTACGCACCAAAGCGAAACTGGATGAATGACCCCAACGGTCTGGTCTACTTCGAGGGCGAGTATCATCTCTTCTACCAGTATAATCCGCACGGTGATCGCTGGGGGCATATGAACTGGGGCCATGCCGTCAGCCGTGATCTCGTCACGTGGGAGGAGTTACCGATCGCGATCCCGGAGACCGAAGAGGTTATGGCGTTTTCAGGCAGTGCGGTGATCGACTGGAAGAACAGCAGCGGATTTGGCCGGGACGGCAGGCCGCCCATGATCGCCATCTACACGGGGCATAATCCCAAGGCGAAGCTGCAATCCCAGTATCTTGCCTATAGCAATGATCGCGGTCGCACATGGAGCGTGCACGGCGAGGTCCTGAGCGTTGGTTCGGCGGAATTCCGGGATCCGAAAGTCTTCTGGCATGGGCCAACGAAGTCATGGGTGATGATTGCGGTCATGGCACTCGAGAACCGCGCGGTGATCTTCACGTCCCCCGACCTCAAGCAGTGGAGCTACGCCAGCAGCTTCGGACCTGCCGGCGCGCGTGGCAAGAACTGGGAATGCCCGGATCTCAACCTCCTGCCCGTTGAGGGTGGAGCACCGGGCGAACAGCGCTGGGTCCTCAGTATCAATCTCGGCGATCAGGCGGTCGGCGGCGGATCGGGTGGGCAGTACTTCGTGGGTGACTTCGATGGCCGTCGCTTCACGCCCGTCGAAGGGTGGAGCGGCGAACCGGTGTGGACGGACTATGGCGCCGACTTCTATGCGGCGGTCGCCTGGAACGATCTGCCAAAGGATGACGCGCGTCGGATCTGGATCGGATGGGCCAATGACTGGCGATACGCCGAGTCCATCCCAACCTGGCCCTCGCGCGGCATCATGACAGTTCCGCGCAGCATCTCGCTCCGGAAAACACCTCAAGGTTACCGCCTTACACAGCAGCCGATCAAAGAATTAGAGCGTCTGCGTGGGAAGGCGCCGATCTCCCGACAGTTGTCGCTGCGCGAGGAACCGCTCGCGCTTCCCGTTGAAGGCGGCGCGGTGGATTTAAGCGCGAGCCTGACACTTGGGAAGAGCGAACAGGTGGCAATCACGCTCAGCGACGGCGAGGGCTATCAAATGGTGATCGGCGTCAATCCTGGCGTGGACGAAGTCTTCATTGATCGCTCACGTGCTGGACCTCATTTCCATGACGGGTTCGAGAACCGACATGTGGCACCCGTCGATCTGACGCAGGGCAAGGTTTCCCTAAGGCTGCTTGTCGACGAGTCGATCGTCGAGTTGTTCATCAACGACGGCGAGCAGACCATCACCGATCGCTTCTTCCGCGGGTCGGGGCCCCTACGCTGGAGCGCCTCAGCGCGGGGCGGCCCTGCAACGATGACTGTCACCGCCTGGTCGATCAAAGCGGAGGGGCCTCCCTGACGATCGAGTCAGAGAGCGGCTGAAAGGCCGTATTTTGCGAGTTCATTGGCTAGTTCCGCTGACAGAGGCAGTCGGGAAACGATCGACTGCGCCCAGCATAATTAAAAAAGGGGAGGATTATTATGAACTTCAAGGCAGCTGCGTTGCTCGGATCGACATCCCTCGTGTCGCTTTTTCTGGCAGTACCAACCTACGCCCAGAATAATGAAGCCGACCAAGCCGCGCCGGTGCAGAGCGAGGACACCATCGACTCTGTACCGGTTTCGGATATCGTCGTGACGGGATATCGTGCGGCACTGGGATCCGCGCAGGATGCAAAGCGTCGATCCGATGCGATTTTGGACGCCATCGTTTCCGAGGACATCGGCAAGCTGCCCGACAACAACGCCGCCGAAGCAATCTCCCGCGTGGTCGGTGTTCAAGTGCTTCGCTACAATGACGAAGCGGGAGTGGTGTTGGTTCGCGGTTTGCCGGACGTGAACACCACATTCAACAGCCGCGAATTCTTCACCGCAGATGATCGAGTCCTGCATCTCCAGGATTTCCCCGCTGGCGTTGCCGCGGGCCTTGAAGTGTTCAAATCGGGCACGTCCGATCTCATCGAGCCGGGGCTCGCTGGTCTCATCAACCTGCGCTCGCGTCGCCCACTGGATGTGACAGATACCGAGATCGCAGGGGAAGTTCGCGCCTCCTACAATGACCAGTCCAAGGCGTTCGATCCCTCCGGAAACCTCTTGCTGACCAAGCGTTGGGATACGCCCATCGGAGAAATCGGGGCGCTTGTTAATGTCAGCTACGTTCGCACGACGTACCGCAACGCAGATCGCTATGCCGACTCCGCCATAATCAGTCCGCTGGGCTTTGGCATCGATGACCCCTCTGATGACATGACTGTCACGACCCCCGGTGTCGGCAATTTCCGGTTTCCGGCCAACGCCGGCAATTTCTACGAGACGGGGATCCGTCACCGGCCCGCAGTAAACGGCACGATCCAGTGGCGACCCAATGCCGACCTTGAAATCTATGCGGAGGGCCTGTGGCAGGCCTATCGCGGCAGGGTCATGCGTGACGGGTTCAACGTTAATTTCGAACGGCGCAGCATCGATGGCGTGCCTCCGACGCTCAGCAATGTGGTGCTCGTTGACGGCGAGCCGCTGAAGGCGGCCAGTTTCACCAAGACCGGCGGCTATGTGCCCGAATTCTTTCGCGCGACACAGAATGACCAGACAGATACATATCAGGCCGCCCTCGGCTTCAAATGGAAAACTGGAAGGGCGACGCTGTCGGGCGATTTCGCCTATACGAACAGCAAATATGAAGCGGATGAAGACAGCCTTGACGCACAACTGGCAACCGCGCCAACCATCGATGTCGCATGGGACGTTAAAGGATCTGCAATATTCGATCTCGTTGGCTTCGACAGAAATAATGCAGCCAACTATGTCTGGCGCGGATATTTTCAACGGCATTTCGTCACGAAGGGCGATGGCGTTCAGGGTCGCCTCGACCTCGATCTCGAGACCGATATCAGCTGGTTGCCGAAGATCCAGGTCGGCGTCCGTGCGAGCGATCGAACTGCCCTGTCCCAGAATAATAACCGCTATGCCTACACCGCAGGTCTCGGCTTGCCGTTGGCCAGCCTACCTACAGGCGAGCTGCAGCTCATAAAGGACGGCTTTCGTAACGATCCGCAGCCCTTCCAAAACTGGCTGATGCCGACACGCGGCGCGATACGCGACAATGTCGAAGCCCTGAGGCAGCTTTCCTATGCCGCCGTACAGGACCTCACAGTACGCTTCCCGAACGACAACGGAATTCGCGAAGCCGTGACCGACTTTGCGAGCGAGGATATTCCGTACGACCCCTTGGGCGGGTTCACGGCGAAGGAAGCAAGCTACGCCGTTTACGGCCAGGGCAAATACGCCTTCACCCTGGGCGGTGTCGAGGCAGACGGGACGTTCGGCGTGCGGGTCGTCAATACTGATGGGCGTTACTCAGGCTTTTCCCGCGTTAACGATGCCGATGGAACGTCGCAGATCATCCCCCAGGTCTCGCGTCAGAATTATCTGGACGTGCTGCCCTCTATTCAAACACGTTTTCGGTTGACGCCGGAGTTCCAAGTACGCCTTGCCTACAATCAGACGCGGACGCGCCCCGGGTTCGGACAGCTGAATCCGTCGCTGAACATCACCCGAAACAGCCCTGGCCCAGATGGCTCACCACCTCAATATGCGGCCTTCGGCAGCGGCGGAAATCCGGATTTGCAGCCCCTGACGTCGAAGAACTATGACGCCACACTCGAATATTATTTCTCGAAGAACGGGTCGGCGACCCTGGCAGTGTTCTATCGCGATCTCCGAGGCTTCATCAGCAACTACACACGCGACGTAATCGATCCGGACTATGGTCGTATTCAGATCAATCGCCCTGAAAACGCGGGCAAGGGTGAAATCAAGGGCGCGGAAGCGTCCTTCCAGACGTTCTTCGACTTCCTGCCCGGCTATCTTTCCGGCTTCGGCGTGCAGGCCAACGTCACCTATCTGGATGGCACCAACGCCCTTCCAACCGTTCTGGGGGAAGGCGCGCGCCAGGTCAGGATCACGGGCCTTTCAAAATGGGCCTATAATCTCACCGGCTTTTTCGAAAAGGGACCGGTAGCAGCGCGACTGTCCTACAATCATCGTTCGAGCTTCATCAACAGCTACAACCGCAATTCGAACGAGGAGCAATATGCCGGCGAGATCACCCGGGGAATCTCTCGTCTCGACTTTTCCGCGTCGTACGAGGCGATCAAGGGCGTTACAGTTGTTGGTAATGTCAGCAACATCCTTGGAAAACCGTTCAATAATTTTAGATATTACAACGAGACGCAGTATTTTCCGCGGGATCTGCGCATAGAGGGGCGTTATTTCAGCCTCGGCGTGCGGTTCAAAATGTAGACAAATGCCACCTGAGCGGTGGATTCGTCGAACACAGTTTGACGGATGTGCCGTCGGGAGTGCGTTGCGAAGAATCTGCTCGCCTGCCGACCTGAGAGCAGAGACTATGGCTATTAGCATCGTACGTTCGCTCGACATCCGGCGCCGCACCATTCCGAATACGCTTGATACATCGATCAAACCGCGAGCCTGAGCAACCATACCTGTGAATGGCCTTGTTCGCGGTTTGGGCATTCACCGGTGTTAAATCGCAGACGCTGATAAGTATAGCGATTGATCGTCGTAATTGTCTGCGCGCTCAGCGAGCGCGCTTGCACTGAAGATGATAGATAATAACTTTGGGAGGAGGTAGCGATGATCGATTCTTTGCCATACTCGCGTCGCGCAGCGTTGCATCTGCTCGGCGGTACGATGCTCTACGTCCCGCTGGCAGCGTGCGGCGAAGACGAGGCCGCGAGAGTCCTCCCGGCAGCACCCGCGTTGCCAGGCCCAGCGCCCACACCGGGGCCCACGCCAGGCTCAACGGCGACGTCGGCCGCCGACCTTCGTCCGCGCTACCACATCGCGGCGCCGCCCGGTGGCTGGATTAACGACCCGCAGCGCCCGATCAGGACAGCCGACGGATGGGCGCTCTGGGCCCTATTCAATCCGACTTATCCCGACGGCGGAACTTCGTGGCGGCGGTGGACCTCCACTGACCTTGTCACGTGGCGAGATCGCGGAGTCTCCATCCCGCGCAACACGACCTCGTTCGGCGACGTCTGGACGGGCAGCACGGTCAGGGACACGGACAACACATCCGGTTTTGGTGCGGGCGCCATAGTTGCCCTCGCCACTATGCCAGCGAACAACGCTGCTGGTCAAAATCAGTCGTGTGCGCTGTGGTACTCTCTCGATGAGGGAGCAAGCTTTACCTTCCATGAGATCGTTCTCCCCAATTATCCTGGCAACAAGCCATTCCGGGATCCGACGATCTTCTGGCATGAACCGACGCGCCGCTGGATTTTGACGCTGTCGGAAGAAGGTAAGATCGGCATCTACACGTCGCCCGATCTAAAGAGCTGGAGCTATGCCAGCGGCTTCCTGTCGGATCTCGTGGGCAGCGTCATGGAATGTTCGCACCTCTTTCAGCTCCACCTATATGACGATCAGCTCGCCACGAGTTCGGCCAAGTGGGTTCTGTTGGTCGGTGGCAACGGCACGGCTTTGGGCTTCACTGTCGGCACATATTATTGGGTAGGAGAGTTCGACGGCGCAACCTTCACGGCCGATGACACCACGGGCCAATGGCTCGACAATGGTGCGGACTTCTATGCCGCGGTGGTCTGGACCGATCCTCATGCAGCTGATCCAATTGGAAGCGCATACACGATTGGATGGATGAGCAACTGGGATTACGCCAACCAACTCCCCACGAACGCGGGCTATCGTGGACAGCTCAGCATCGTTCGACAGCTTTGGCTCCGACGGAACGGCGAGTTGACTCATCTGTGCAGTATGCCGCTTGCGGAGCAGAACTTGGCATTCCCGCGAGCGGTCAGGGGATCCGATCAGTTCGTATCTGCGGGTACAGACTACGCTTGGCCCTCGGGTGCCGAGCTGCTCGCCGGCCGGATCGACATGACGCTAACCCGCGTCGATGACAGCTGGCCAACAGGGCTTTGGCTATCGGTGCGGGGCGGCGGTGGCTATTTCACCCAGATCGGATTCCAGCTTCGTGACAACGCCGTTTTCCTCAAACGGGACACAAGTGGTCCGGACGCGCCCAACGTCGATGCGTGGAGGCGAAACCGGACCGCAAATTGCAATTTCAACGGCGGCACGGCAAAAATCAGCCTGTTTGTTGACGCTGGCTCGATAGAGATTTTCGTCAATGACGGGGCAGCAGTGCTGTCGGAGCTTATTACTTCGCCTGCGGGTTCGACGGAACTCCGCCTCAATGTGGCCGGGGGCAGTATTAGGGTCAGCGAGGTCACCATTTGGGCTTGAGACAGGAGAGAGTGCCGCGTCTCTATGTCGATTCAAGGTGCATTTTGCTCAAAGGCTGAAAACGGTAGGCGATCATTCCCATTTGCATAGTTGAGGCCGTTACTAGTGACGCGATTTACGTCATCGGGGCCAATGGCAGGTGACGGCTCTATTCATGCGGCGCGCAAGTATGCCATCGGCCATACTTAAGTCCGCTATGGGGACTAAACCGACCGTCCGTGTGTGGACGCCCCGCCGGATACAAGGGGGTGTTCCAGAGATTTGATCGCGCAGGTTCAGGTGCTTCCGTGTGTCCGGCCTACTGATGCAGCCATCATCACGGCTGCTGGCCTGAATGGAGATCGCGGATCGGGTCCACACCGCTTTTGCGCGCTCGAGGCGCTTGGACATTTCACTGGTTATCCCGACCCCGTCTTCTGACCGTTGCGCCATACCTCTCTACTGACCTTCCTTGCGTCCCTGACGCCTCGAGCCTTGGCGGTCACACCGCCGCAGCTGGAGCTCTGTAGGATCCTCCATGCGCCATCAGCGCCCAGACGATCCGTGCCATCTTGTTCGCGAACGCGACGGTCACCAGCATTCGGGGCTTGCGCGCGAGCATGCTCGCCAACCATGGCCCCGCCTTGTCAGGGTCTCGCGCCGCGACCTTCGTTGCCGAGCTGGCGCCCAGGATCAACAACCGTCGCAGGCTGCGCTCGCCCATCTTGGTCGTGCGCCCGAGCCTTTCCTTGCCGCCGCTCGAATGTTGTCGAGGGACGAGGCCGAGCCAGGCTGCGAAATCGCGCCCGCGGCGGAAGGTGCTGGCGGCCGGCGCCAGCGCTGCCAGCGCGGTTGCGGTCACGGGGCCGACACCGGGAATCGACATCAGCCGCTTCGCCAGCGGATCCGCGTTGGCCCGGCTTGCGATCTCGCGGTCGAGAAGAGCGATCTGCGCCTGTAGCGCTTGCAGGCCCTGCGCAATGACGGCCAGCACTGGCCGCGCCTCGGCCGGCACATCGGATGCTGGGTCAGCAACGATCTCCGCGAGCTTCCCGACATGCCCGCCACCCTGGCGCACGATGTAGCCGAACTCGTTCAGGTGACCGCGCAAAGCGTTGATCAGCTGCGTTCGCTGCCGCACGAGCAGATCACGCGTTCGGAACACTACCGCCGATGCCTGTGCCTGAGCGCTCTTGCCCTGAACGAACCGCATTGTTGGGCGCTGCGCCGCCTCGCAGATCGCCTCTGCATCGGCCATGTCGTTCTTCTGCCGCTTCACAAACGGCTTTACGTATGCTGGCGGGATAAGCCTGGTGTCGTGACCAAGTGCGGCGAGCTCGCGCGCCCAATAGTGGGCACTCGCGCACGCCTCCATCGCGACCACGCACCGCGGCAAGGTCGAGAAGAAAGGAAGAACCTGATCGCGTCGCAGCTTCTTGCGGAACACGACCCCGCCGCTCGCATCCCCGCCGTGGATCTGGAAAACCGACTTGGCCAGATCAATGCCGACTGTGCTAACCTCCCTCACGGACGCCTCCTGCAGTGGTGTTTCAACACCTCCACTCTGGCACATCGATGCCGTCAGAGGGCGTCCACCCCAACGCTTTTGGCGCGCCAGAGTTGAAAGCGGACGGAACCCTCATTTGCGGCAGCTGGATCTGCTTTTGCTAGAAGCGGCTCCCAGGAACACGGAGGGAACGACCGCATCGTCCCGTTACGAGGCGATCGCCTCTTCGCAACCAAGTGACCGGAAAGGGGAAACGGCGCCAGGCAATTACTCAACGAGCGACCGCGTAGGGATGCGCTTCCCGCAGGATCTTGATGGCCGCCTCGGCGATCTCTCGCTCGCGTTTTGTGCCGTTCGGGCTGACCTTCCAGTTCCCTGTCGGGTGCATTGCGAGTGAGAGTTCCTCGACTTCGCCGATGACGGCGCGCCACCTCGTTTCGTCGCCGCCGACGCTGCCGACAATCATCTGCAACAGGATGTCGCGGATCTCGTCGGGCGTGCGCGTCATGGTCTCAGGCCGCTTCAGCGATCCGAACGTCGAGACGAAGGCCGACCTGGTGCGCCATGTTCGCAAGCGCATCGATGCTGAACTTGTCGATCTTGCCGCGCATCAGGTCCGAAACCCGGGGCTGCGTCACGCCAAGGCGTTCGGCGGTTTGGGTTTGGCTCCAGCCGTGGGCCTTGATCGCGTCGATGACGGCGCCGAGCAGCCGCGCACGGATCTTCATGTTTTCAGCCTCTGCGGGGTCGCTCTCGATCGCGTCCCAGATGTTGGTGACGACAACTTCGGTCATGATTTCAACTCCCTCTCAAGCTGCCGGAAACGAGTTGCGGCAAGGTCGATGTCGGTCTTGGCCGTCGTCTGCGACTTCTTCTCGAAGCAGTGCAGCACATATATCGCATCACCGAACCGCGCGATGTAGATTACACGGAACGCGCCACCATCCTCGCGGATGCGGATCTCGCGGACGCCGGCGCCGATTGTCGCCATCGGCTTCCAGTCTGCTGGTTCCTTGCCACCCTGGACGCGTCCGAGCTGAAAGCCCGCTTCGCGCCGCGCCTCACGGGGAAACGCCATGAGGTCGTTGTAGGACGTGCCGCGGAATTTCAGCGGCTTCTCGGTATCCATGTCGATCCTTATATCAAATTTTGTATGGATGTCGACGCGAGTTCGATCTCGAGGGCGGCGATCCGGGTCGCGCCTTCGGCGAGATCATGATCGATGGCTTCGTCATCCATCGACGTCTCGAAGGCGAAGCTGTCCGGCATCGCGTCCCAGTCGAGCGCTTCAAGGAAGCGCTCGCGGCGCGCGGCATAGCGGCTGATCTCGGCAAGCTGCTGGCGTTCGCTGGCGAGCCGTTGTTCGATGTGAAGGGGCATGTTGATCGCTCCTGGCTGAACAAAGGCAGGATCCGCTTCGCGTGGGGGGTGCGAAGCGGATCCTGCAGGGGTGCGCCGCTCGCCCGAGGGGAGGCTTGCGCGCGGCGCGGGGGGCTGGTTCAGGCGTCCGCGGGTGCGGGGTCGTTCGCCTTGCGGCCGCGCTTCGGCGAAGCCGGCGGGGTGCCGGTGCCGAAGGCGTCAGGCGCCGTGCTCTCGCCGAGACCGCCGGTGTCGGCGCCGCCGCCCTGTGGGGCGGTGTCGCCCGCGTCCTCGCCGGGGAGCGGCGGCAGCGTGTCGCTGGTGCGTGCGGTCATCGCGCGATCGACGTCGGCGGCGCGATCCTTCGGCCGAGACCAGACGATGTTGTAGGAGTTGTCCGGCTGGTGGAACGCGGAGATGTAGAGCGGCTTCTCGAAGCTGGGATCCTCGAGCCTGCCATTGAGGAAGGCACTGCCATCCTTGTTCGAGAACAGCTCGAACAGCGCGCCGATCTGGACCCATTCCCGCGCGGCGGAGAGCGCGAAGACCTCGTACCTGGGGGCGCGCTCGTTGGCCGAATTGACCTCGCGCAGGGCAATGGCCGCGGTGAACTGCAGAGTGGAGATGCAGCCCATGTAGGTGCCGCGGTCGTTCTGCTTCATGCTGCCGATGTTCATGGTGGTAACTCCTGGGAAAGTTGCTCTCGAACCCCTTGTCCGAGACATCTTCCCCTCTCCCCCTCCCCTCCTCGGCCGTTCGGCCGAGCGGGCGCGTAAGCGCGCCATCTCGTGCGGGCATCCGCACGGGCGACGACGGTGACGTCAGAGGGCCGATCAGCCGTCGTTGGCGGGGCGATCAGTCTCCGGTGTGATAAGCAGGGGTGGCATCGGCGCACCCCCATGGTCGAAATAGAGGAGGATTGCGGTGAACGAGCCAAGCTCCTGCGCAGTGGCTCGGTTGAGCAGGATCTCGCCGTCCTCGCTGGCCGGACAGGTAAGCGGTTCGCCGCGCCCGAAATAAAGCGTGCGGCTCGAACCCCATGAACCGGGACGGGCGTCGGAGAAGCGTGCGAAGTGCAGGCCATTGGCCATGCACCAGTCCTCGATCGCCTCGAAGCGGCCCCATGCAGCCTCGTGCGCATAAAGCATGAGCGCTGTGCCGCTGCGATGATCTTCGGGCCGGAACAGTTCGCCGTCCCAGTCGTGGTCAGAGCCTCAGCCGCGATAAGATCGCAAAGCTCGCAATAGAGGGCGGATGAAATCGAGCCGCCGATTGTAATCGACGCGGGCGAGCGGTCAGCCATTGTGATGGATCTCCATCATGGAGAAGCCGGCGCATGCCGGCCCTGTTTATGATCAGCCCGCGAGGCGCGCAGCGGCGACCGCGGCCTGCGCGGGATAGGCGGCGGCAAGGTTGCCATGGAGCGTGGCGAAGTCGGCGACGGGAAACGTCCCGTCGGGACCGGGCCGGGTGGTAAGCAGCGCACCGACGATGGTTTCGTCGAGCGTGCGCAGTTCGATCGGCGTCGCGCCGTCGTAGCGCACCGGGGCGGTGAAGCCGGCTTCGATCCACGAGCGAAGCCCGCATTCGACCCGGGTGAAATAGGCTTCGATCTCAGCGGTATCGCCCTCGCTGTCGGCATCCGTGAGGTGAAGACCAAGCGTCAGATAGGTACCGAAGTCATGCGCATTGCGCACCGTCCGGAAGCGGCAGCCGGTGGGCGGCGGTCCGTGGCGGGCGATGATCGCGGCCTGATAGGCTTCGACCTCGAGGCGGTTGATCGCAGCAAAGCCGTCGGTGTGGCCGAGTTGGGCACAATCTTCCTCGGCGGGAGCGCCACCGATGTCGAATACGGGCATGGAATGTCTCCTGCTGTGCGGCGCCGGCGCGGCCGAGGGCCGCCCGCGCTGGGCGCACAAGAACAGGGTCCGCTTCGCCGGAAGCGGACCCTGCAGGCGTGCGCGGTGAGACGGGACGCGCGGGGTGATCAGAACGGTAAGTCGTCGTCCAGGGTGTCGGAGCCGCCGGCGAACGCAGGCTGCGCCGTGCTGTTGCCGAGACCGGCGCTCTCGCCGGTGGGCGTGGCGTCGTTGCCTTCTTCGCCGGGGAGCGGCGGGATGGTGTCTGCGGTGCGACGCTCAAGCGCGGCGTCGGCACTGCGGCGACGATCGGGCCGCGACCAGACGATGTTGTAGGAGCCGTCCTCCTGGCGGAACGCGGAAATGTGGAGCGGCGCCGCAAAGCTCGGATCGTCGATCTTGCCGTTGAGGAAGGCATCGCCGGTGCGGTTTGACTCCAGTTCGAACAGCGCGCCGATCTGGACCCAGCTCTTTGCACTGGAAAGACCGAAGATCTCGTACTTGGGTGCCCTCTCGTTCGGCGAGCTCACCGCGCGCAGCGCAATGGTGATCGCAGCCTTCATCGTCGAGATGCGACCGGTAAAGGTGCCGGAAGCGTTCTGCTTGAGCGAACCGATGTTCATGGTGGTGACTCCTGAAAAAATTTCTCTCGAACCCTTCGTCCGAGATATTTTCCCCTCGCCCCCTCCCCTCCTCGGCCGTCTGGCCGAGCGCGCGCGTCAGCGCATTGTCTCGAGCGGGTAACCGCGCGGGGGACTGATCGGAGTCACTGAATACTTATCACCGCCGCCTCGATCACCTCCCGCTCGCGCGCCGAGGCTGCTGGCCAGCTGGATGATGATCGGTCACAGCGAAACATCCCGCCGACGCGGCCGCCGGACGCAGAGTTCAACTTATTATAGTGCGGGGCCTTTTCTGCTGCCTGATGCCGGACCGCATGAGTCGGGTTGACCATCTCAACGCACAGATTTTGCGTTGCCATAGGCTCGCCGCGGCGATTTTTGATGACGATGCGGCGGAGGCGCTAAGGAAGCTCGCTGATCGCTATGCCGCAGAGATCACGGAAATCGAAATTGGCGACGTGGCAAAGCCGCATCAAGTCTAGCGAATGACTGCAGGACCAGATCGGAGGGGGCTGCAGGAAATGCTCTACTGCACGCGCGCGGATCGTAGCCGCTCAACGAACGCCGCCTTCTCCGCAAGTGAGGTCCAGCGTTTCGCCGCCTCCAGGTGAATGCGCATGCGCTGCGGCAGCTTTTCCGCGTTTGCGGCATCTATGCTCGCTTGGGCGCGGCTGACATAGTAGCGGTAGCTCTGCAGCCGTTCGTCACCGCTCGCGGACCCAACTACATCTTGAGCCATTGCCACCTCCAAGCTCGGGCGCGAGTCGAACCGTCCGACAGCCGATCAGTTCCTGAACTCCCACTTACCCAAAGCGATGAACCGGGCGGAAGACCGGTTGAGCCGATTCGCCACTTTCGGCACTCAAGCTAGCTTGATAAAGCTGTGGGCTGGAGTTGGAGCAATCCATGAGCAGCCAAAAACCGTTCGCCGGTTTGAATCTCCTCGTTGTCGAAGACGAGTATCTGCTGGCTGACGATATAGCGGCTATGGCGGAGAGCCGAGGTGCGCGTGTTCAAATGGCCAACAGCGTAGACGGCGCGCTCGCGCTCGTTCAACGAGGCGATGTTGATGCTGCGATCCTAGATGCCGGCCTTCGCGGCACGCTGAGCGACGCCGTCGCCGAACAACTGGCCCAGCAAGCAATTCCGACGCTGGTGGTGACCGGATATGACCGCGAGGCGCTTCCTCCCGTGCTCGCGACGCTACCCTACCTCTGCAAGCCGTTCTCGACAGTGGGGCTAAGCTCGGCGCTGGAGAAACTCGTCAGCGACGCCGCCAGCGGCTTTAGCGAGCCCGAGACCGGCCAGGATCGCAGCGGCGACGCTATGCAGTCAAATGGATAGGCACACTCGCTCTGACTGGGATCGTCGCTAGTCGACGCCCGTTCTCGTCATCAAGACGGAGCGTAAAGGTCACGTCGCACAGCCTGTTTGCGATTTCCGCCGCGATTATCTCACCGGCTGCGCGCAAACCGATATCGCAGGCCGCGACCTTGTCAGGGGCCACGAACCCCTCACCATCGTGAAGCTCACCGTCTTCGTTGAAGAAGTGCAGATAGTATCGAGCCATGCGGCCAAAATGCCATAAACCTCAATTGGATGCGCCAACCGAGGTTAGATGCGGCTAATTCGGATGCGGCCCGGCGGCGCCGTGGGAACGCCGCCGAGCCTAACCGCCTCCGCTCAAAGAAGGCGGCTGCCGGCGACCTACTGGCAATAGTGAGGATCGCCCGTGACTGCCATCACGGACACGTAATGAAAAAGGCGGCGGAGCCGAGCCCCGCCGACCAAGTATCTGCCGCACACGGCGCCGCGGATGCAATGCCAATCCCAGGGCACACCCGATGTTCCTGAGATGCAGGAATAGCATGCCGGGGGCGCCGAACTTAGATCGGCATGGTCCCGCTCAAGAACGCCTCCCACGCCTCCATGAGCTTGCGCCGCTTGTCGAGCGCCGTGCCGCGCCGCCTGCGGTTGTCATTTCAAACGTCGAAGCTGAAGCAGGCCTATAGGAAGCGCCAGAGAGCCCCACACCCCAAACCAGGTGACAATAATGGCATCGCCGTTGGTGTAGCTCTCGCCGCGCAGCAAGGGCGCGATCGCGCTGAGTGCGCCTAGCAGCAGGGCGCCAATCCCACCAACGACATTGATCGTGGCCGCGCAGCCTCAAGCGATGGACCATTGCGGATCGCGATCCGCGCAAAGCAGAGAACATGATCGGTCGCAACACGATGTGTCGTATCCGAGTAACCTTTCCCGATCAGGTCACGAAGCATCTCGTGGGCGGCCTCTTCGGCGCGCCTGCGCAGCGCAGGGTCCACCAGTATCTAGGCAAATGTGGCTTGAGAGTCTGCGATCTGATTGGTCGAGGCATCGGTCATGGCGTGGCTCCATGCCTTCAAGATTTGCTGCTATGTGAGCTCTGGTGGGCAAAGGCACCGAACACTCCGCTTCGGCATCGACGCGGAATGTTCAGCAGAGGAGTGATGTTGAAGCCGGCTTGCAGTCGGTACCGCCGAGGCCACTAGGGTACGCTGTTGGGCACAGGAAGAGGCTTGCCGTCGCCTGCGCCGAAGCTGATCGCGCCGAGTCCGGCACCCCGCTGCATCGCGGCAAGTCGTCTATGGGTGGTGACGAGAGCGCGGCGAGCGGCGACGGTCGCGGTGGACGTCGATGCAAGGTCTTCGAGGCTGCCCTGCGTGAACTCGGCTGCCATGCCCGCGCCAACGCGAGTATTGGCGATCGACGCACCGAGAAGGGCCAGTTGGCCGATGGCCACATCGAAGGTGGCTTCCGTTCGGATCAATAGGATTGCGATGTGCTCTGCGGCTTCGAGCTTGCGGTCGGACGTTGTGCGGTCGTCGGGTTGAACAACGCTGAATTTCGTGGGCATGGCTTGTCCCCTTATCGCTACCGCAGTCGATCAGGACGCGCGTCGCGGGTCGTTGCCGATCGAGGCGAGCAACGCCTTCATCTGCATCTGCAGCGGTGTGTCGCGGTGCCCTGCCGTCGCCGCGCGATCCGCTTCTAGCGTCGCAAGAAGATCATCGGGGATGATTGCATGCGGTTCGACGATCGCGATGGCGTCGGCGGCGGTCGGAAGGTCTCCGGGACGGTCTCCGCGACAGATGAGTGTTCGCGTCTTGCCCGGCTTGCCAGGAACGTTGACGTAGACCGAGGCGAAATAGGTCTGAAGAGGCCGATCCCAGCCGATGGCGGCATCCGCGACATCGGGACGATCGGTGCGGGCGGAAAGAATGTGGCGGCTCATGTCGGTCTCCTGGGCGTGCGTCCCGGACCCCTTGTCCTGGGACACAATCCCCTCTCCCCCTCTCCTTTGCGGCTGAGCCGGTGGGGCGGCCGCCAGGGTGCGGGCGATATGACCGGCGTAGACACTGACCGCCTTCCAATAGGCGGCCATCGGCGCTTTTTGGCGGCGCCAACATTCGTTCGCGCGCTCGCGCGCATCGTTACGGAGATCAAGGAGGACGGCGCGCAGCGCATCCCGTGCATCCGGGTCGAGTTGCTGGAGCCGGCAGGCTGCTGGCAATGCCAAAACCGGGTTGCGCACCTCGGCGCGGGTGGAACGGGTCATTCCGGTGATCCTGCCGCCGGCAGGAAGGCGAGCGCACCCTGCGGGTCGATCGCGGTGCGGGGGTAAGGCAGTCGCGGAAGACGGCGACCGCGGCGGCGCGCTTTCCGGGTCAGTTCGAAGCAATAGGCAAAGAGACCGCGCCGGCGATGGCGGGTGAGATGATGCTCGCGCACAAGGCGGTCGAGCCATTGGGCGGGCGTCTCGCCGATCGCCGGCTTCGGTGCGCCCAGCGACACGATGCGATCGATTGCGCCGCCATGACCACGCTCGCCGAGCCGCAGCTTGGAAAGGGTGCGGCCGGAGACGGTGACCCCGGCGATCTGCAGTGTGGTGCGCGGCGGCGTGACAGCGCGGTGCGCAGCGGACAGCGCGGCGTAGACGCGCCCGACATGGCCGGCCTCCGGGTCACTGTAGGAGACGACAGATTCGATGCGCGTCCGCTCGGCGCGCAGCACGCGGAACGCGCGCGCGACGAAATGGCTCTCGCCGTTCTGCGGTACCTGATCGAGCAGGATCAGCCGCGCGAGCGCGCAGCCGGCGTGGGGATCGGCGAAGCCGGTGTGGGCGGTGATGACCGACGGCGTCGTCGGCACCGCGAAGACGGCGACGCCTTCGAGCGCGGCGCCGCGGCCGAACAGGCCGACGCTGAGATGCGCTGCCGGATAGGTGCCGAGATAGTGATGCGCGGCGATGAAGGCGCGCGCGGCGGCGTGGTCGACGACATCGACCGAATATCTGCGCGGATCGACGGTCTCGGTGTCGTCGGTCCAGCGCGCGCGACGTTCGCGCCAGCGCTGCGAGCGGCTGGTGTGCATGGGCTTAATCCTCGATGGAGATGCGGTCAGGCGGCGCGGGGCAGCGGGATCGGCACGGCCTGGCCGCTCGCGAGATTGATGAAGGCGCCGGCATGGCCGATCGAGCCGCGTCCGAGCAGGTCGAAGAGCAGCGCCAGCGCATGGCTTGCGACGACGCGATTGACGAACAGCGACTGCCGCTCGAGCGCTTCTGCGACAGAGCATGACGGCGTGTCGTCGTCGGGCCGGCTGTCGTCGGCAAGTTCCGGGAAATATTCCAGCACGGTCGGAAGACGATGCTGGTCGCCGCCGAATCTGCGCTCGGGACAGCCGATCAGGAACTGGCCGTCGGTCGCGCGATTGCCGAGGTCCAGCCAGTATGTCGGCGGCGACGGGCTCCGCGCGCACGCAGCGCCGAGTGCGCGCCGCGCCGACGCGGTGTCGACGCAGGTGATGAGGATGTCGATATTCTCGACGCCACAGTCCTGTGGCGCGCGGCCGTGGATCGCGTGCCAGCCAAGGCCGTGGGCGATGTTGATGCGCTCGACGAGCGTGCGCGCCTTGGAGGCGCCGAGATCGCAGCGATAGAAGGGCTGGCGGCCGAGATTGGCCTCGCTGACGGTATCGTCGTCGACGACGATGACATCGAGCGACCGCGTCGAGATCGCGCGCAGCGCGGTGTCGAGCGAGGCGAGCCCCATCAGCATCTGCGCGCCATTGCCGCCGCAGCCGACGAGCATGACGCGGATCGCGCGGTTGGCGAAGGCGGGCGGGAGAAAGTGGCGTGCGCCGGTCTCAGGCATGATGGTGGTCTCCTGCAAAGGGGCTGCGCGGAAGGGGCAGGAACATGCCGCCAGCGCACAGGCGCCGCGCTGTCGCCGGCCCGGCAGGGTGGTCGAGCTGACCGAAGACGAGCGCGAGCTTGGCGGCGTGGAGGTCGTCGGCATCGTCCGTGGCGCTGAAGAAGGGGTTGCCAATTCCATGGCTGTGGACGTCGCAGACGATGTGCCATCCTGGCGCCGGCGCCGGCGGGCGATAGACGAGCCGCGATGGCGTCGCCTCGTCGATCTCCGGATATTCGATGGCAAATTCGCCGCTGGTCTCGTTCCAGAGGATGAATGCCGCCGCCTCGTTGGGCAGCGCCGCGACGAAATGGTCGACGATGCGGGCGCGCAGCGAAGCGGGAATAAGCCCGCAACGAAGATCCGCGCGCGGTGCGCCGATGCTGCCATAGGGAAGATAGGCCGTGGGCGCGCGCGTGATCGCCACGTCCAGCGCAAGCCAGTGGCGGCGCAGGATCAGCATCACGCCGTCCTTGCCGATGGCAAGACCTTGTCCTGACTGCGCGTCGCGTAGCGCGTCGATCGCCGGCGAGGCGCCGATAGGCGGTACGGGATAGCAGGGCACGGCGGCGAGGATCGCAGCCGCCGTGGCATCGTCGGCGATCACGGTCATCGGCCTGCCTTCAAGGCGATAAGCTGGCCGACGGTCATCGGCTCAGGCGGGGCCGTTGTGCTCCTGAGCTGCCGATTGGCTATGAAGGGCTTCAGCCGCTTCACGGGGAAGCGTGTCGCACCCCGCGCAGCGAGATCGTCCCAGAGGCGGACAAGGCCGCCGCGCCCCGTGACGGTCAGTTCCTGCCCGATATTAGGATGCGTCGACCAGGAATCGAACAGCGCGCGCTCGAATTCGGGGATCGATGCGGTAGCCAATGTCCTCGGCCTCGCAACATTGCCCCAGCACAGCGAGCCGTCGGCATAAACGTTGAGGATCGGCGAGTGCAGCACCGATGTCTCGGCGTTCGGTCGCTCGCTGGTGGGCAGCGTGAAGATGTCGAGACCGCGATGCGTCGCGATCAGGAGCTGCGCCGGATAGGGCACCCTGACGGTCGCGCGTTCGTGCAGCGCGCGCAGCCCTTGCGGCGGCTTCGACAGCGCGAACCATGCAGTGCGCACCTGCGCGGGCGTCCACCACGCGAGCATGTCAGGGTGGGCGACGAGCACATTGGCGGGAAGGATCTCGGGCGCGATATTGCGCCCCAGCGCCTCCGTCCACTGGCGGAGCTGCGCGCGCGACAGGGGCGCTCCGGCCTCGATGACGGGGGTGCCGTCATCGTCGAGTGCGACGGGGTGGATGCTGGCGAAGGCCGGCGCCACCTTGCGCGTCGTGCCGCGGGCATTGGTGATGTCGCGGCTGTTGCCGCTGTAGAGCAGGATCGCCTTCGCCAGCGCGAGCCCGCCGGCGGTGGGCTCGAAATGGGTGGGATGATCAGTCATCGGGGTCTCCCGGGTTGCTGGGGTAGAGCTGGATCAGCGCCTGCGCTGCCAGCAGGAGGTCGACGCCGATCCGCAGAGAGGCGAACCAGCGGTCGATGCTGTCGGGTTCGGTCAGCGGGCAGAGACCGGCGACATCGAGGAAGCGGGTTTCCATGCCGATGCGGCCGACATCGTCGAGCTCGCGCGCGAAATGCTCGAACGGCACGAGCGTCAGCGGCGGCAGCGTCGAGCAATCCTCGTAGGACGGATCATAGTCGCAGATCGTGGCATGATCGAAGTGCCACGCACTTTGCTCGTCCAGGAAACGCTTCACCTGCTTGTGCGCGCCGCGAAGCGCGGCGATCGCCTCGCGCAGTTCAGTGGGCATCCGTGACGGACGTGCGGCTTTTGTCGCGAGCATCCAGTCGGGCCGACGCGCATTCATCGTCGACGGCACCACCATGTCATCGGCATCGGCGGGGTCGGCGCCGTGCATGTCGATTAGGGTCTGGCGCGCAGCCTCGTCGTCGGTTTCGCCTTCCCAATAGTAGATCGAGATTTCCTCGAAGAGATCGTCATAGCCGAAGATCGGGAGCACGCTGCCGAGGGTACCGCCGAGGGCCTTGTAGGCAGCCGCACGCCATCCCGTTGGGTTGTCGCTGTCCTCGATCCAGCCGAGATCGATCTGGCCAAGGCTCTGGCAAATGATGCCCAGCGCCGGCGGACGTTCTTCATCGCCCGTGAAGACGATGGTCAGCAGCTCGGCTATCTCGACGACACTTCGACCTGGATCGAGCCATGGGGGCTCGAAGTCGTAGCATTCGAGCCCTTGGAGCCTGTTCGAAGGCTCCTCAAGGATAACATAGCGCTCAACCCGCAGCTGTCTCAGCGAATCACGGTGGAACCTTTGGGCTTGTCACGCAACGCCGGATCGTTCACTTTCTACGAAACCATCAACAATCGCGGCTTCGTTTCCACAAGTTCCTCCCTCGAACACACGCACGCGGAGATGGTGGGAGACGAATATATCGAGAGAACTATTCAGACCATCACACTCGATAGCTTCGATCAAAACGTCGGCGATAAGCACGTTTCATTCATGAAAATCGATGTGGAAGGCCACGAGCACGCTGTTATAGCGGGAGGGAGGCAGTTTCTTGCTAAGCATCGGCCGATCCTGACAGTCGAGCTTCTCGGCAATGCCGAGAGAACTGCAATCGATGACTTTATCATCGAAGAGAATTACCTCGCCTTTGCCATGGCCCCCGGTACGCTGCGGCAACGTGAGAGGATGATGTTCTTCTCTGACGCATGGAATCACATTCTCGTTCCCGCAGAAAAGGTTAGGATGGTTTTCGCCGCCTGCCGGCACCTAGGTCTGCAAATGGAGCTTTGAGGCCCACAATACTCCAAGCTGGGCCCGTCTTTTCTCCTTGATCTGTCAGAGCATCATACCGAAGCGAGGCACTGACCGGCGAACCGGCCGCAGAGTTGTCCGCGGCGCAGCCGCGGTGGGCAACATCGTGCGCTTTCCCATCGCGGTGCTCCCGGCGCAACCATGATCCGGAAGCCTGACCTCGGCGAAAGAAAAGGCGACGCGAACTGATCCGCGTCGCTCGATGCCTTCTGTCAATGACTGCAGGTGCGTTCGTGGGTGCGCATCTGCAAGCGCGCTGGTCCGTTCGGCAGTCGGGCTTCGCTGGGCTCCAGCCTCACCGCGCATCGGATCGTGGGACAATCTCGCGGGGCGGTGAACGGAGGATGCGGCGCCCGCTGACGCTCTGCACCAGCAATATCGACCGCGGAAATGTTGCTTCCAAATTGGATCGAACGGCCGGGGCTAACCTTCGTCCCACCCGCGAGCGCGAAGCTGAACCTTTTCTTCCATGACTTCGGGCCGCCCTTCTACCAAATGACAGTAATCCGGCATGCGAACCCGCTGCGTGCTCGGTCAGGTCCGGCGCGATGATCCCCCAAGATGCCGCGCCGGGCCGCCCCTTTGGCTTCCATCCTCTGTCACGCGGAGATCAGTTGCACGTCGGAGAGGCAGAGCCGTTCGCGCCCTCTCGAGCGATCATTTCGGCGTCGATGGCACGCTGATCGAAGCCTTCTTCGCGGCGAAGCGGACCCTGGCGGTTCAGGAAAGATGGTCCCATGGATTGACGATCGTGGCACCGGAGTTGGCGAAGTCGGCGACGTTGCGCGTCACGATCGTCAACTCATGGACGAGCGCCGTGGCGGCGATCCAGGCGTCGCGCTCAGGGCGCGGATCGGGAACATGCAGCAGCGCGCAGCGCGATGCGATTTCTATGCTGATCGGCAGAATGCCGTCGCTAAATGCGGGCTCGACATGCTGGCGCAGCCAGCGCCGCAGCATTGCCGCCTGCAATGGGTCGCGCCGATCCAGACGCGCGATACCGAGTTCTATCTCCATGATCGAAACCACGGAGAGAAAAAGGTCGCTGTCATGGGCCGTACCGAACCAGGCAGTCACCGCCGGATTTGCGCGGCCATCCGCGACCTTGCGCAGCTCGGAGACGACGTTGGTATCGATCAGAAACATCAGTCGAAGATCGCTGCCTGCGGTCCGCCTTTGGGCAGAATCATGTCGAGATCGACATCCGAGAGACCGGGCATGGCGATGCGGTCGAGAAAGGATCCCGTACCGGCGGTCAGTTCGGTGTATCGCTGGTAGGACATTACCACGATATCGGGGTTGTTGCGTTCGGTGATGATCACCGGCGCGCGCTTGGCTGCGCGTTTAATTCGGCTTGGCTCGCGATTAAAATCGCGGCTGGTGAACGTCTCGGTTGTCATGTCGACCTCCAAAATAGTTACGTAACTACATACATTATGGCGAATATCTTGTCCAGCGGTTTGCGGAAGGTCAGGCGGGCTTCGGGGTGGCCGCCTCTCCGGACATCAGACCGGTGAGGTGTATCCAGCAGGCCTCGATCGCCGCATCGAGCGTCGGCTGATCACCGAGATTGACCAGGAGCGCGCAGGTCGAACCCACGACGCGCTTCGGGCATCCAGACCGGCAGCGCGAGGTCTCCCGGCCATTCATGGAAGCCGTTCGGGTAGGCGTGGATCTTGTAGGTCGCCCAGAGGCGCGGATTGGAGCTGGGTGCGCCGTTGGATATAGGGTCTGGCCATGCTGGCCTCCTTTCGATGGGTGAATTAGAGGGGCGGCGCGGAACCTCGGTCGCGCCGCGCGGAGCCAGGCGAGAACTGGCGCGAGAATCGCGTCGGCTCGGTCGACGGCGTATGATACCCAAGCTAATCGGCCTAAATCGGACGTGTGGGGCGCTATTGATGAAGCGGGAAATGTTAGTTTTGGCATCGCTGGCTCTGGCAGGTTGCCAAGGTGCGACGTCGTCCGAGCACGAAGCGATCTGCAAGAGTCAGATCATAAAAACGTTTGGCGTTCCCGAAGATGACATCGCCTTTGAGAGCTTATCGAAAACTAGCATCGAAGCTTCTAAGAGCCCGTTTGAGAATGTGTTGAACGTCTGCCAGGGGTGTGATTCAAGCTTGGGATGTGGACCCGAGCGAGCCGTGGCCGGATGGCTGGATTTG
>NZ_JBNPXQ010000018.1:0-39765 GCF_050433225.1 Sphingomonas zeicaulis
GCCGCAAGCGGCATATCGCAGTCGATACCGATGGCAGGTTGCTGATGGTCAACCTCACCACTGCCGACATCTCCGACAGCGCCGGTGCCCAGACCATCGTTGCAGCCATCCGCAAGCGCTGGCCCTGGCTCAAACACCTGTGAACCGCGCCGCGTTTGCCGGAGGCTCCAACTCCTGAGAAGGTGGAGCCTGTATGAGCAAGACAACGAACAAGTTTGCGCCGGAAGTTCGCGAGCGGGCGGTTCGGATGGTGGTCGATCACGAGCGCGATTACCCCTCCCGCTGGGCAGCGGTGGTTTCGATCGCGGAGAAGATCGGTTGCGTTCCGCAGACGCTGCATGAGTGGGTGAAGAAGGCTGAGGTCGACAGCGGCAAGCGTGCGGGCGTCCCGACCGAGGTAGCCGACAAAATGAAGGCGCTGGAGCGCGAGGTCCGCGAGTTGCGACAGGCCAACGAGATTCTGCGCAAGGCGTCGGCATATTTTGCCCAGGCGGAGCTCGACCGCCCATTCAAGCGATGATCGCGTTCATAGACGATCACCGCGATGCCTATGGGGTCGAGCCGATCTGCCGCGTCCTGCCGATCGCCCCATCCACCTATCACGAACGCATCGCGCAGCGACAGGATCCGGCTCGCCTGTCAGTGCGGGCGCGGCAGGATATGGTCTTCAAGCCCGAGATCGCGCGCGTGTTCGCCGAGAACTTCGCGGTCTACGGCGTCCGCAAGGTCTAGCGGCAGATGATGCGGGAGGGCTTTCCGGTCGCCCGCTGCACAGTTGCGCGGTTGATGCGTGAGATGGGCCTGGCAGGGGTGATCCGTGGCAAGCCGGTGCGCGCGACCATCAGCGACAAGGCGGCGCCGTGCCCGCTCGATCACGTCAATCGCAGATTCTACGCGCCAGCGCCGAACATGCTGTGGGTGTCGGACTTCACCTACGTCGCGACCTGGGCGGGGTTCGTCTACGTTGCCTTCGTCATCTATACCTACGCCAGGCGGATCGTCGGTTGGCGGGCCAGCAGGACGGCCCATGCCAGCTTTGTCCTCGATGCCCTGGAGCAGGCGCTTCATGACCGCCGGCCGGCCCATCGGGGCGGCCTCATCCATCATAGCGACCGTGGGTCGCAAGGCGGATTCAACCGGTCGTCGCAACACCAGGAAATTGGAGGTTGCGAACGTGGCAGGTCGAAGAGCATCAGAGCGGTGCACCCGAGAGAAGCTGCATTCACCCGGGCGTCCATCTGCGTGGTTGCGTGAGCATCATTGTCGCTTCTGGGAGTCCATCGCCCGCGGGCGTTCGAGCGAGGAGGCTGCTGCGGATGCTGGCATCTCGACACCGCTCGGGCCGCGCTGGTTTCGGAGTTCGGGAGGTATGCCGCCAACCCATCTGGCGCCTTCGGCGTTGGCGCCCAGCGGAAGATTTCTGACCTTTCGCGAGCGGGAAGAAATCGCCATCGAACTTGCCACAGGATCGGCAATCCGTGCGATCGCGCGCAAGCTGGGGCGCTCACCCAGCACGATCTCGCGCGAAGTACGGCGCAACGCTGCCACGCGTGGCGGCAATCTGGAGTACCGTGCCAGCGTCGCGCAGTGGCACGCTGAGCGCGCAGGCCGGCGTCCGCGTCCCACCAAGCTGGCCAGCAACTCTGCTCTATGCGCTTATGTCGAGGAGCGCCTTGCTGGCCGGGTCACGAATGCTGATGGTATCGGCTTTGCCGGCCCTGAGGTGGTATGGAAGAAGCGGCGCGCCGTGCTTCGACAGAGTCGGCGCTGGTCGATTGCATGGAGCCCGGAGCAGATCGCCCATCGGCTGCGGATCGATTACCCTGAGGATCCCGCCATGCGCATCAGCCACGAGGCTATTTATCAATCCCTGTACGTCCAGGGACGCGGTGCCCTGCGCCGGGAACTGACGGCTTGCCTGCGTTCCGGCCGAGCTCTTCGCGTCCCCCGCGAACGAACCCGCGGTCGTGGAAAATCCTTCGTGGGGGATGCCATCATGATCAGCGAGCGGCCTCCGGAAGTGGAAGATCGTGCTGTTCCCGGACACTGGGAAGGTGATCTCATCCTGGGCCTGCATAGCTCGGCGATCGGCACTCTCGTCGAACGCAGTTCGCGATTTACAATGCTGCTGCACCTACCCCGCGAGGAGGGGTATCAGCGCGGGCAAGGGGTCAAGAATGGGCAGCCGCTTGCCGGGCATGGAGCCGAAGCCGTCCGCAAGGCCATCGCCGAATGCATGCGGGAGCTGCCAGAGAAACTCCGTCAGTCGCTAACGTGGGACCAAGGTGCCGAGATGGCCCAGCACGCAACGCTCCGGGTCGATAGTGGACTGGAACTCTACTTCTGCGATCCGCAAAGCCCGTGGCAGCGTGGCTCAAATGAAAACACCAACGGCCTGCTCCGCCAGTACTTCCCGAAGGGCACCGATCTTAGCCGGCACTCGATAGAGGAACTCGAAGCAGTCGCGCACGCCATGAACACGCGACCGCGAAAAACGCTCGGATGGAAGACTCCCGCAGAAATCCTCGACCAGTTCCTCGCCCCGCAGTAGAAAGCTGGTGTTGCGACGACCGGTTGAATCCGCCCAATACGTGTCTATCAAGTACACGGAGCGCCTCGCCGAAGCAGGGATCGAGCCGTCGGTCGGCAGCGTCGGCGACAGCTACGATAACGCTTTGGCCAAAACCATCAACGGCCTCTACAAGGCCGAGGTGATCCACAGGTGTGGGCCGTGGCGCAGCTTCGAAGCCGTCGAATATGCCACGCTGGAATGGGTCGACTGGTTCAATCACCGCCGCCTGCTCGAACCCATCGGCAACATCCCGCCTGCCGAGGCCGAAGAACAATATCATGCTGCCGCGGACAACATCGATATGGCAGCGTGACTCACAACCCAATGCCTCCGGCAGACCCGGCGCGGTTCAGTTCGGGGCAATGCCGGTTCAACCACTTGGCCAGAACGTCCGGGTCGCTCGCAACTACGTCGCGGCGAAGAACCTTGCCTTCCGCATCGACCACGCAAATGTGCGTCGTCTTGTCACTCACGTCCAATCCTGCATAGATCGACATCGGTCACCCTCCTGCATTGAAGCGCCATGGCGACTTCGTACCATCCAGGAGGGTGGCTAGATCAATTACGCGGTGTCCCAAACGCGGCTGCTGCTTTCTGATCTCATTATTGCTGACTACCGGATGGAGCTTTCGACACGCGAGCCTTTCCCGCCTTTTTGCTGGCATAGGAGGCTTTATCGGCGGCCTCGAACGCCGCCTTGATAGAAGCTGCGTCGGTACATTCGGCCACACCGATGCTCATCGATACTGCGAAGCTCGTCGACACACCGTCCTGTGAGGTCCAGATGACCTCCGATCCCTTGAGCGTGCTAACGACACGCCGCATGACACCATAGGCCTCGTCGGCGGACGTGTCGGGCATGATCACGCCGAACTCGTCGCCACTGATCCGGTAAATTCTGTCGCGCGGCCGACATTTTTGGCGGATGATCGATGACACATGTTTCAAGGCTGCATCCCCGGCCGGATGGCCGTAGCTGTCGTTGACCTTTTTAAAATCATCGACGTCCATCCGGACGCACGCGGCTGGCACAGCTAGTTTGAAGTCATGCGCTCCGTAGGATTCGATATCATGCTCATAGGCGCCCTGATTGCGCAACGACGTCAGACGGTCCGTCTCTCCAAGCGAGCCCGGCGCCGGTTTGGACATGAGCTCTCGGACCGGCCCCTGCGCGCAAAAACATGGCGCTGTGTCGCAGTCTAGGCAATGGCCAGGATAGGATTTCCACAACAGCTCCGAAGTCAGGGTGCTGCCTGCCCGACTGCTTCGGATGGCTGAGGCCAATGCAAACCACCATCCGAAGAAGTCGGCGATCTCATTTTGAAAATTCTGGGGATATATATGTTGGAATCGAAGCGCTTCGGAGACTTCTGCAAGCTCTTCGACCATACGTAGATATATATAGCGAATTGGTTCCTGCTTGCCATCGGGGCCGGTCCAAGTATGGCCGTAAATCTCCGTGAACATCAGCTCTAGATCGTTGATACCTCGCGCCTGTCGCGGGGCATTCCGGTAAAATAAATTCTCCAGAGACCGCTCATCAAGTGTTGGTTTTTCCGCTGCCCAGCAGATACAGGGGCGCGCCGTGCAGTAGGGGCAAACGCCGGGGAATTTCCTGAGGATGATATCCTCGGAGTTCGTCTGGGCCGGGTTCACCGCGCTGATCAATGCGCACGCCCAACCAAAAATCTTCGGTATAAAGCGCGTCGCCGTTTCGAGATCATTCTTTTTGAAGAGGTGCTTACCAGCAATGCCACACACCTCTGCGAGGTGCTGATAGATGTCAGCTTTCGTCTTTGTATAGTTCTGCGTCGAGCCGTATATAAGATGCAGCATATCAACATATTCGTTGAGGCTTTGACCAGCCTCATAACGCCTGTTTGCCATCACACCCCCTGTTTACCGCATCACCCGATCTTGGCGACTGGAGTCCAGTCGAGGCCTCACGTTCTCTTCAGTATGCCGAGTTTAAGAAGATATTCTATAATGTCGTCCGTATGTCCAGTCGCCTCAAGGCGATCGATCGCCGCGATATCCTCCTTTGAAGGAGCCGGCGCGTCAACGGGAATGAAATACCGTGCCTCCGTGTTGCGCGTGTCCGCGATAATCGCCCCCTCAGCTTTGAAATATTCTCCAAGTCGCATCACGCTAATAATTTCTTTCTCAAATTCCGCAAAGCGGGCACGATATCCGTCAAATCACGCAAATCAATCTCCTGCAAAGATGCATTTCTCTGACGGTTTCACCGTCATCCCTCCTGCTCGCTCCGCCTGCATTCGGGCTACCGATGCCTGCCCTATTTTCATCTGAACATCTAGAGCGCTTCAACGTCGTCAAAACCGCGCCGCTTCTAACCGCCGGCATGATGTAGTCAGCTACGGCCGCTTCGGCGGAAAGCCGCCATAACTGCTTGCGTCACGGAATGACGGCTTCGTCCCACGATGCAACGTGCTGAGCTTCGCAAGCGAAGGATCGAAAAAGGCGGGAGACGATCATGGTGGGGCATTCTCTTCATACCGTCCTGCCCGCCGTAGCTGCCGAACTATGCCGTTGAACGCGGCCGTCACCCCTTGCGCCCGCCCGATGTCATTCTCCTGACCAGCAGCGTCCCAATACAACTCTAACGGCCAACGCTCGGGGCAGTGCTGGAGCAGGCAGCGCAGTGCGAGGCGAACGTCGACGCTGTCCACCCGCGCTTCGGAGCAACGCGAGACGCCGCATCGCAAGATATGGACCGAGAGCGCGATGATGACGCGCTGATGTCGCGGAAGCTTCGCCATCGGCTATCGGAAATCGTGCGATTTGAACCGCACGACCTGCTCGGGATCCATGCCGTCGGCATGCGGCGGCCAGTAGGAATCGCGGGGTTCCGGACGCAATGCCTTGTCGCGTGGATCCGGACCACCCCCGTGCCGCGCGCCGTCGCCGCGTCCGGTCTGCCGTGTAAATGACATCTCGCCGACCCGGTGCAGCAGGTCGCCATGGTCGATGATGCGATCGCAGATGACATGGATCACCTCTCCCTCCTTCTGCACCCGGCCGCGCATGCCGATCATCGAGGCTGACATGACGGTGCGCCGCTGCTTCTCGAAGCGATCCGGCCAGAGGATGCCGTTGGCGATGCCGGTCTCGTCCTCGATCGTGATGAACAGCACGCCCTTGGCCGAGCCGGGTTTCTGGCGGACGAGGATGATGCCGGCGACCTGCACATGCCGTCCGTCACGGACGCCGGCGAGATCCGCGCAGCGGGTGACCCCGCGGCGGGTCAGCTCGTCTCGAACGAAACTCAGCGGATGCGCGCGCAGCGAAAGCTGCAGCGTGCGATAGTCCTCGATCACCTCGCGTCCGTCGGTCAGCGGCCGCAATATGACATCCGGTTCAATGCCCTCCGCGCTGATCGTCGCCGCCTGTCGATCGGCAGCGGCAAAGAGTGGAAGGGGCGCCTCGCCAAGCCCGCGCACCTTCCACAATCCCTGCCGGCGATCGGCGCCGAAGGCGTGAAAGGCGTCCGCGTCTGCGAGCTTCTCGATCGCGGCGCGCGGAACCCCGGAGCGGCGCCAGACATCCTCGACGGAGTCGAACAGTGCCGTCGAACGCGCGCCGACGATCGCCGCGCCATCGGCGTTGGACAGTCCACGCACCTGGCGCAGTCCGAGGCGGACCGCGAGATAGCGGCCGCTTGTCGGTTCGAGCGTGCAGTCCCAGCGGCTGGCGTTGATGCAGGGCGGGCGCACCTCGACACCATGCTCGCGCGCGTCGCGGACGATCTGCGCAGGCGCGTAGAAGCCCATCGGCTGCGCATTCATCAGCGCCGCGCAGAACACGTCAGGATGATGATGCTTCATCCACGCCGATGCGTAGGCGATCTTGGCGAAGGAGGCGGCATGGCTTTCCGGGAAACCGTAGGAGCCGAAGCCCTCGAGCTGGCGGAATGTGCGTTCGGCAAACTCGCGTGGATAGCCACGCGCGACCATGCCCTCGACCAGCTTCTCGGAGAAATGGGAGACGCCCCCGGTGAACTTGAAGGTGGCCATCGCGCGCCGGAGCGCGTCCGCCTCCGCCGGCGTGAAGCCGGCACCGACGATCGCCACCTTCATCGCCTGCTCCTGGAAGAGCGGGACACCGAGCGTCTTCTCGAGCACCGCACGCAGCTCGGGACGGGGGTATTCCGGCTTCTCCAGCCCTTCGCGCCGGCGCAGATAGGGATGGACCATGTCGCCCTGGATCGGGCCGGGGCGCACGATCGCGACCTGGATGACGAGATCGTAGAAGCGCCGCGGCTTCATCCGCGGCAGCATCGACATCTGCGCACGGCTCTCAATCTGGAAGGTGCCCAGCGTATCGGCCTTCTGGATCATCCCGAACACCGCCGGATCGTCATCCTGCAGGTCGGCCAGGCCGATGCGCAGTCCCTTGGTTTCCTCGAGCAGGCTGAAGGCGCGGTTCATGCAGCCGAGCATGCCGAGCCCGAGCACGTCGACCTTCATGAACTTGAGCGCGTCGATATCGTCCTTGTCCCACTCGATGATCTGGCGGTCGACCATCGCCGCCGGCTCGATCGGTACGAGATCGTCGAGCCGGTCATGGGTCAGCACGAAGCCGCCGGGATGCTGGCTCATGTGCCGCGGCACGCCGATCAGCTTGCGGGCAAGTTCAAGGGTCAGGCGCAGCCGGCGATCGGCGAGATCGAGGTTGAGCTCGGCGACCTGCTTCTCGCCGACACCTTCGGCCGACCAGCCCCAGACCAGCCCCGCCAGCGAGCCGGTGAGATCCTCCGGTAGCCCGAGTGCCTTGCCGACATCCCGCACCGCACCGCGCGCGCGATAGCGGGTGACAACGGCCGTCAGCGCCGCGCGGTCACGGCCATAGGTGTCATAGATCCACTGGATGATTTCCTCGCGCCGCTCATGCTCGAAGTCGACATCGATGTCGGGCGGCTCCCGGCGCTCGCCCGAGACGAACCGCTCGAACAGAAGCTCATGCTTGATCGGATCGATCGAGGTGATGGCGAGCACGTAGCAGACGCAGCTGTTGGCGGCGGATCCACGGCCCTGGCAGAGGATTCCACGCCGACGCGCCTCCCGCACGATCGCATGGACGGTCAGGAAATAGGGTGCGTATCCAAGTTCGGCGATGAGCCGCAGTTCGTGATCGATCTGGCTGCGATACGCTGGCGGCACGTCGCCTGCGAACATCTGGTCGACCGCTTCGTTCGCCAGCTGCTCGAGCGCCTGCTGTGCAGTGAGGCCTTCGATCACCCGCTCGTGGGGATACTGATACGCCAGCTCCTTCAGGCCGAAGGTACAGGCCTCCGCGATGTCGACGCTGGCGCGCAGCGCGTCGGGATAGGCGCCGAACCGCCGGACCATTTCAGCCGGCGACTTGAGGGCGCGATCGGCATTGACCTCCCGCCTGTAGCCAAGTTCGTCGACGGTGCATTTCTCCCGCACCGCAGTCACCACATCCTGCAGCAACCGGACATCGGGCGCGTGATAGAGCACGTCACCGGTCACCACCGCGCGCACGCCGGCGGCCGCCGCCTGTCGTGCAAGCGCATCGCTGCGGACCGCATCATCCGGCCGCCGCCTCTGGAACAGCGCCATATGGCCCCGCTTGCCATAGACCGCCCGCAGGTCCGCCAGCGCCTGGGCGTTTGCCGCATCCGCCTCATCCGGCAGCAGGATCGCGATGACGCCTTCCGACCACGGCTCCAGATCATGCCAGTGCAACAGGCATCCACCTTTGCCGGCACGCGTCTTGCCCACGGTGAGCAGCCGCGTCACCCGCGACCATGCGGCGCGGTCCGTCGGGTAGAGGATCAGCCGTCGACCACAGGACAGATCGACGCGGGCGCCAGCAATCGAACGCACCCCAGTGATCTTCTGCGCTTCCCAGGCACGGACCACCCCGGCAACCGTGCCGATGTCGGCGACACCAAGCGCCGGATAGCCGAGCAGTGCCGCGGCCGAGAACAGTTCCTCCGGGCTCGAGGCGCCGCGCAGCAGCGAAAAATGGGTGAGCAACTGAAGCTCGACATAGGGGGTCACGCGAAGACTCCGTGCAGCCACCAGCTGAGATCGCCGGTCTGGTCGTCCACGCCATCGCCGCGACGAAACAGCCAGTAGCGGCCGCCCTCCTCGTCCTCGACACGATAATAGTCCCGTACCGCCCAGACCTCGCCCTCGCGGCGCCACCACTCTCCATGGATGCGCTCGGGCCCATCGCCGGCGACAACGCGGTGCTGGCGGCCGCGCCACTCGAAGCGGCGTGGCGGCTGGTCGGGCAGCAGGGCGATCACGCCCGACAGTGGCTCAGGTCGTTCGAAGAGCCGGGCGGGCCGACGCCACCCCGGCCAGTCTCCTGGCACCGCCACCGGGTCCGCGCGGGTCACGGCGCGCTCCGGTACATGGCTGGGCAGGGGGGCCATGCGGAACACGGCCGCACTGCCGATGCGACCGGCGACGACGTCGACAAGCCGGGCAGGGTCACGGGCGATCGTATCGCCCGCCAGCACGGCGCCGAGGTCGACGGCGTCGAGCGGCTCGGTATGCGGGGCTTCCAACCGGAATTGCTCGATGCCAAGCCCGGGATCGATCCGTTCGATCCTGAGCCTGAACAGCCGCAGCAGATGCGCGACATCGCGGGAGGGACGCGATGTGCCGATCGCAACCAGCTGTTCGCCGCCGTCGACGCGCAGGCAGGTGAGGCGGAGTGCCCTTGCGCCAAGGCCTCGCGCCTGCAGCACCGCGGCGAGGTCGTGCAGCAAATCCTCCATCACTTGCGCGAGGGCTTCAGCGGTGCCGATCGGCTCGAGCAGCCGTCTTTCGGCGCTCGGGATCGTCGGATCCGCGCGCGGCGTGATCGGCTCAGCTATGGCGCCGAGCGCCTGGTCGAGCCGGGTGAGGGCGGCGAGACCGAGCCGGCGCGCGAGGGGCGCGCGCGCCACCGGCAGCAGATCCGCCACCTTCTCGAACCCGAACCGCCGCGCAGCGCCGAGTGCGGCTGCATCCAGTCGCAGCGCCGTAAGTGGCAATGGCGAAAGCGCGGCTAGGGTGCCCCCGCGCGGTACGATGATAAGATCCTCACGTCCTGCATGGGACAGCGCGTGCGCAGCTCCCGGCGTGTCGGCAATGGCCAGTCGCGCCGTGTAGCCTGCCCTGCGGCAGAAAGCTGCCAGCCGACGGCAGAAACGCTCCTCGCCACCGTGGAGATGATCGCAGCCGGTCAGGTCGAGCCAGAGTCCGTCGGCGGTCGCCGCCGCGATCGGCGACCAGCGCCGCACCGCCTGCAGCGCGAGGCGATCGAGCAGCGTGGCGTCGGCGAGCGGATCATGGGGCCGGACATCGAGATCGGCGACCAGCGCACGCGCATGGGTTGCGGCCATGCCGACATGGATGCCAAGCGCCATCGCAGCGGCGCAGGCGGCGACCACCTCATCGCGCCGCCCGACTTTTCCGATGAGGGCAAGAGGCGCGTGCCCGGTGCTGGCCGTACCGCCCGCGGCATCATGCGGCATGTGTTGACCGGACCGCCTGAACGGGTGGCTGGCACCTTCCGATCGCCGGCCGAGCTCCCGCATCGGAGGCTGGGCATGCGTCGGCAGCGCCGCGATCTGTTCCTCGATATCGGCGCGGCTCTGAACGCCGTCGCGCGCCCAACGCGCACCGGGCCGCCAGCCACCGCCGCGGGGAACCGAGCATGCGCCAGGATCATCATCAACGGGAAGCTGAAGAGGCGTGCGCTCAGGCAGCCGCAAGGCGGCCCGTTCCTGCCGTCTCAGCCGCTCGATGGGCAGATACGGCAGGAACAGCGAGACGACCCGTCTCATCGCATCCCTCCACGAGCATGGAAAAGGGCTGGCCGTTGCGCTGCCGGACAAGCACCAGAGACCAGCGCGCCCGCCCAACGCCGGCAACCGCCAACCGCGCGGAGGGCGCGCTGCCAACGCGCCAGCGCGTCCAGGCCGCCGAAGGCTCTGTGAACGGGTCGATTGCCCTTCGGCGCTGCCGCCGCAACAGCAGCACCGGAAAATCGGCTTCAGCCGCGGCCAGCTGCAGGCGGCGCGTCGCCACCATCGACACCTTGCTGGCTTCCGCGACGACGGCTGACGGCGTGCCGTCGCGCACGGCATCCTCCACGACGGCAAGCAGTGCCGCATCGTCGCGCGGTTGTGCGTGAATGACGTCGGCCGCGCACAGTCCGGCCTGCGCCAACCCTGGCGCGTAGAGATCGTTGCGGCAGCTTACCCAGAGCACGGGCGCGCGGACGCTACGTGCCTCGCGCGCAGCGATGCCGGCAAGGAACAACGTCGCGGCGGCATCATCGGCGAGCGAAGCGGTGGAGGGCGCGACCTCGTGCAGCGCGCCAGCGCGCAGTCCGCCGCCCAGGCGGCTATCCAGTGTCTCCACGTGGAATGGCAGCGACCGGCAATCAGCTGTCGATGTCGCGATGACGCGCAGCTGCGCCAGGGCGGTAGGGGAGGGCTGAGGGACGGCGTTCATGCTGATCTAGACTCGGGATGTTCCTTATATGTTCCATCGTGAGTGCGCCGGGGTCAAGCCTGTGAATCGCGCCGGCATGGAGGCGCCTTTACCGGCGGGCGACGAACGGATTGAAAGCCCTCAGAAGAATCGTCCAGCACGCTGAGGTTGCTGCTTGGGCGCGCGACATAGAACGGGCGCGGATTTACGCTAAGCGGCAGCGGTTCGGAGATCGGCTAGCGGGAAGCCTCAGCTGAGCCAGTCGGTCGGCGCGGTGACCGCTGTTAGGCGCTGATTTCAGGACCCCGGCCGTCCGGAGGTGGCGCATAGCGGACGCCACGCATGATCATTGCGCCGCGGCAGATCACGCCTACTTGCGGACATCCGCGGCTTGGTCGCATACAGTGCCGATGGCACAAGTCCCTTCCAAGTCAGAGCGAATGGAACTTCGTCGTGTCACGGGCAGCAGAGCCTTACCTAAATCGACACCGGTCCCTTACCACCGGGGGCCAGCTTGTCTTTGGCCGCACGCCTTTTTCGAGTGTCAGAAGTCATGGAAGCTGCCGGACGAGGCGACGGGCAAGTGCCCGGAATGTAAGGGCGCACTCCACTGGATGGGGCGTGCGTTTAAGGTGCCGAAGAAGTCCGATCACGAACAGTGGGCTAAGGTTCGAGCTCTGTGGTTTGCCGGATTTCGCTTTGTGAGCCACACCCGCTGGCAAGAAGCGCAGGCGTTTCCGGAGCGACTGCGCGAGGTTGACGAGTTCGTCCGCCAAAATCCGCGACACCCGTTCCGCATAGCGGAACCGATCGGCAGCTAACCAACGTGTCGCGCCGGCTGTCGGTTGGGCGGGAAGCCCGCACCGCCTCAGTTAGCACTGTTTGGGCCATGATCGACGACTGCTTTCAGGCACGTGGGAAATGCGCGGCCATAGCGGATGCTGGCGCTAAGCGGACGTAAAGCGTGTGAATGAAACAGCTGCTGTTCGCGCCACACTATCGGCCATCGATTCGCGAAAGACATAAGGTCAGACGTGGCCCTTCGATGTCTCTGAGCCCGACGTCGATCCCTCTGTGGGGCAGCACGTACGCCAACGCATCGCGCGTAATATCGGCGCCTAGGCTGGCACCGATAATGCGTGGATCGGCAACAGTGCGGCACCCAACGTGATCGGCGATCCGCCTAGCGTGGATACTTGCAGGGGTGGCCGGCGATCGCCAACGGTAGTGACGAGATCCGCCCGGTCCAGACGTTCGGCGAGGCCATCGAGAATGGCGGGCGCCAGGGTACCGGCGAGCACGATGGCACCCGGATCGAGCCAGACGAAGGCGGTATTGCAAACGATCTGAAGTTGCTCGGCCGCGCGATCGAGCCATGTGGCGATGATGGGCCCCTGATCGGGTGCGTCCGGATCGATGTCCGTGACCGATGCGAGATCACACCCGTCCGCGCGGAGCATTGCCAGCAGATCGAGCGGACTGGGGCGCGGCAGGTCGCCGGGAAACAGGCAGCCGATCTCGCCCGCGACGCCGAACTGGCCGCGGACGAGCCGGCCATCCACGATCACGCCCGCACCGATACCGAAACCGAGCAGCAGCACGACGACTGTCGAGAAATCACGCACGAACCCACCGAGATAATATTCGGCGATGGCCGCCGCATTGGCGTCGTTCTCGATCCACAATGGCCAGTCGAATTCGTCGAGGAACTGCTGGCGGAGCGGGACATTGCGCCAGGCGGGCAGCACGTCGACCACATTCCAACGGTCGCCTGCGGCCGATAGGGACGGGCCGGGCACGGCGATGCCAATGCCCAGCATCCGCCAACCGAGAAGATCATGCGCTTCGACGATGCCATGCGTCACCTTGCGCACCTTGCGCGCGAAAGCCTTGGGGCTGATAGCGTCGATCGCCTCATGATGGGTGGCGATGGTCTTTCCGGTGAAATCGACGACCGCGATGTCCAGCAGCCCCTTGTGCGCCGTCGCTCCGATCGCATAGCCGCCACCGGCGGAGAGCCTGAGCGGCACCGCCGGCCTGCCGCGCCTATGCGCTTCGCCGTCCGGCATTTCCTCGACCAGATTCAGCGCGAGCAAGCCGCGAGACAATCGGGTGAGGGCGGTGGCGCTCATCTCGAGTTCGGCCGCAAGCGCAGACCGGGACATTGGCCCGGACCGGCGGAGCACTTGGAGGACCCGCCTCTCCTCCTTGTCGAAACTCAGCAATTGCACCTCGCGATCGGCTCGACGCATCCCCTGCGACAATTTATTTATTTTCACAATAATAATTAAAAACGTCATAAATGGCGGCCACTTGCGCCCGGCCATTCAAGGGGACGCTCCATGTTGAAAACCTATCTTGCCGCTGGCTCCGCCGTCGCGGCGTTGTGTGCAGCTACTGCCGCCACGCCTGTTCTGTCGCAGACCACGGACGCCGCGCCGGCGGCCGAAGCTGCCGGCGAGGGCGCTGACGACATCATCGTGACGGGCTCGACCCGCGCGCAGCGTCGCTTCGACGTGTCCTATGCGATCAACACCATCTCCGCCGAAGACGTCGAGAAAATCGCGCCGGTCAACTTTGCCGATCTGATCGGCCAGCTTCCGGGCTTCCAGACCGAGATCACCGGCGGCGAGGTCCAGAACATCTATCGTATCCGCGGCCTGCCCAACGATGGCGGCTTCGTCAGTTTCCAGCAGGACGGCCTGCCTTTGTTCCACGAGAATGACGGCGTCTTCTTCCGCGGCGACGCCATCCTGAAGCAGGACCTGATGACCGAACGCGTCGAAGTCGTCCGCGGCGGTCCCGCTCCGGTCTATGCAAGCTATTCGGGCGCGATCATCAACGCGATCACCGTCACCGGCAACGATACGCCGCGCGGCCGCGCGCAGCTTACGCTCGGCGATACCGGCCTTTATCGTCTCGATGCCTATCAGGCGGGGCCGATCGGCGAGAATACCTATTATGCGATCGGCGGCTTCCTGCGCCATCATGACGGCTATCGCGACAATGGCTTCGCCAATGACAAGGGCGGGCAGATCCGCGCCAACCTCAAGCATGATCTGGAGAACGGATCGATCAAGCTGAACGTCAACCTGGTGAACGACCACAACGTCTTCTATCTGCCGATCCCGATCGCCGACCCGCGCGATCCGAGCGTCTCGCTCGACCCCTATATCGACTATTTCAACGGCACGATGAATTCGCCCGCACTTCGCAACGTCAATCTGAAGTATCGCGATGGCGCCGGCGTGGTCCAGAGCCGCAACAGCGACCTGTCCGACGGCCGGCACATGCGGATGTTCAATGTCGGCGCGCAATATGAGGCCGAGTTCGACGGCTGGCTGGTATTCGCCAAGGCGGGCTACACCCAGGGCAAGCTTGATTTCACCGCCTTCTACTCGACGACCAATCCCGCCGATGGCAACGCTTTCGCGGCGGGCTATCTCGCGCGCGCAACGACGGCGTTCGGTGCCGTCAGCCGCTTCGGCTACACCTTGGCCGGCACCAATACGGCCTATGATCCCTATTCGGCGTCCGGCCTCGTCATGCAGGGTCAGTATCGCGACATTCACTCGAAATTCTATTCGGGCCAGGTCAACCTCTCGGTGGCGAAGAAGTTCGAAACCGGCTTCGGCAGCCACGACATCAAGCTGGGCGTCTATGGCAGCCTTTATGGCGAGGATAGCCGGACGCTCTACCAGAACTATCTGATCGAGGTGGCGGGCAAGCCGCGCACGCTGGATCTCGCCGCCTATAATGCGGCGGGCGCCGAGATCGGCCGCGTGACTGACAACGGCGTGCTGAACTATGCGGCGACGCTCAACCAGGGTGACAGCGACGCGAAGATGTTCGCGCTCTTCGCCAACGATACTTGGGAGATCGTGCCGGGCCTGCGCGTGGACGGTGGCATCCGCCATGAGCGCTACAGCTATGAAGGCTGGGCCGCGCTGACCGAGCAGGCCAATCTCGGCGATGCCGGCACCTTGGCGGACGACGCGACCCGCGCGTTCACGGGCGTGATCCTCAACCAGAAGGGCAAGCCCAACGTCACCAACTGGACGCTCGGCGCCAACTACGACTTCAACAGCCATATCGGCATCTACGGCCGCGCGTCGCATCTTGAAACGCCGCCCAACGTGCAGACCGTGATGAGCATCAACCCGACGATCATCACGACCGTCGCAGACCAGTTCGAGGCCGGCCTGAAGCTCGCCTGGGGCCGCTCCTATCTCTATGTCACCGGCTTCTATACCAATTTCGATCCGCTCAACGCGTCATTCCTTGCCTTCGACCCGACCACGGGCCGCAACGATGTGAACGTGCCCTTCATCGGCGAAGCCCAGGTGAAGGGCATCGAGTTCGACGGCGCGCTGCAGGTCACGCCGTGGTTCAAGCTCAACGGCGCGCTGACGGTGAGCGATCCCAAGTACAAGAATTTCGAAAGCGCGACCGGCGCCGATCCCCAGCAGGCCGAGGGCAACCAGATCGTCCGCCAGCCCAAGATCTACGGCAATATCCGGCCGAGCTTCGACTTCGAGACGGGCGACACCGACGTTTCGGTCTATGGTCGCTACACCTATATGGGCAAGCGCTACGTCGATCTCTACAACAACACCGCGCTGCCGGCCTATGGCACGATCGGCGCCGGCGTGACGGTGCGCCATGGCAGCTGGCAGGCGCAGGTCGTGGGTGACAATCTGTTCAACGCGCATGGCCTGACCGAAGGCAATACCCGGACCGACTCTCTGAGCGGGCAGGGCAGTGCCGAGGCGATCTACGGGCGACCGATCTTCGGCCGCAATTTCCGCCTCGTGCTCAGCAAGTCCTGGTGATGCGGCGACGGCAGGCCAGGATGACCGCACTCGTCATGGCAGCGGCGATAAGCTGCACGTCCGCCCCGGCTTCGGCCGGGGCGGCGCGCGATGCGGTGACCGAACGCCTTTCGCAACGCCTCTTCCCGCTGCTCGACGCGCTGGGTCGCAGCACCACGAAGCGGGACGCGGTGCTTCGCAGCCCCGGGCTTGCGGCCCTGCTCGGCGCCCGCGCCGACCGGACCGCCGCCTGCGGTCTGGACGTGAGCTGCACCGCCCGGGCGATGCTCTGGGCGGACGCCGAGATCGATGCGATCTCCGCCATCGCAGCCGGTCTGGAGGGTCTGCCCGCCTTCGATGACGGCGCGGCCGCGCAACTCCGTCGCGAGATCGACGGGGTCAATGTCATCGTGCGCACCTATGCGCTGAGCGAACTTCCCGCTTATGCGCAGATCGACGGGGCAGGGTCGATCGATCCGGCCGAGCGCCATGCGCGGCTGCAGGCCGCGGCCTGGCTGTCGCGCACGCCGCGCGACGGATCGGTGCAGGCGATCGATCCGAGCATCGACTATGCGCTCGCGTTGCTCGACGTCAGCGACCGAACGGATGCGATCGGGTTCGAGCCGCTGACCGGCGGCACCAACGCCCCGGCCGCGGCGCGCGCACGGCGGATCGACTGGAACCGCTTTCGCTATTCGGCTCTGATCGTGACCGGAGTCGGGCCGGAAGTGGAGGGCATGCCGCTCAGCCCGTTCGGCAAATATCATCTGCGGCTGGCCGCCAATCGCTTTGCCGCTGGCGACGCGCCGTTCATTATCGTCACCGGCGGCCGCGCCCATCCGCGCGCGACTCGCTTCACCGAGGCCGCGGAAATGCGCCGGGCACTGATCGATCGCTATGGCGTACCGGCCGACGCGATCCTGATCGAGCCCTATGCCCGCCATACGACGACCAATTTGCGCAACGCCACGCGCCTGCTGATGGCGATCGGCGCCCCGCTGGACCGGGATGCCTTGATCGTCTGCAATCCCGGCCAGAGCGCATCGATCGAAAACGGACAATTCGCCCAGCGCAACGATCGCGAACTCGGTTATCAGCCCGGCCATGTCGGCACCCGTCTGACGCCGACCGAATTGCCGTTTCGACCTTCAAGCCAGTCCGCGCGGGTCGATCCGCGCGATCCGCTCGACCCCTGACGACCGGAGAAGCCGATGCGTTTCCTCACCTTTGCCACCGCCGCTGCCGGCGCGCTCTTGCTCCAGCCGGCTTCAGCCTGGGCCTGGGGCCAGACCGCCCATGCAGTGATCGACCGCGCCGCGATAGCGTCGATTCCCGAGGACGGCCCGACCTTCCTGCGGGACTATGCCGACTATATCGCCGAGTCCGCCACCCTGCCGGATAGCTGGCGGGGCGATGCCGAGAATTTCTCGAAGATGGAGGAGGATCCCAATCACGGCTGGTTCCGCGAGCAATTTCGCTTCCTGAAGCCTATCCCGCGGTCGCGCTATGAATTCATCCTCGCGCTCTACAAGCATCATGAAGCGATCCGGGCGAGCGATCCCGCAACGGCTGCGCGCACCAATGTGCGGTGGACGGGGACGCTGCCCTATGCGGCGATGGAGGCATATGACCGGCTGGTCGTCTGCATGCGGCAGGTGCGCAAGGCCCGTGCCGAAGGCGGCAACGCCTCCGTGCCGGAACAGCATTGCGCCTTCCAGACGATCCGCCTCGGCCACTATATCGGAGATGGCGCCCAACCGATGCACGACTCGATCCATTCCGATGGGTGGCGCGGCGACAATCCGAAGGGCTTCACCCGCGACCGCACCATCCATGGCCGCTTCGAAAGCCGGTTCGTCGACGGCATGGCGCTGAGCGTTGCCGACATCATGCCGCGGATCGGGGCGCCCGGCCACCGGACCGGCGACATGTTCGACGCGGTCCTCGCCTTTCTCGATGAGGCCGGCGACAAGGTTGAAGCGGTCTACGCGCTCGAGAAGCGCAATGGCTTTGCCGATTTCGCCGACAAGCAGGTGCGTGCGATGATCCACGAGCGGACGGCAGCGGGAGCGGCGATGCTGCGCGACATGCTGTGCCGGGCATGGGCGGAAAGCGCGAGCCCGCCGGCCAAGGTCGTGCCGTCGCCGCTGGACTTCGCCAATCCGCGTTTCAACCCGGAAACCGGCTCCGCGCCGGACTGAACGATGCCGCCGGCGTTCGCGCCTGCCGCCACGTCAGCGCTGCAAGCAACCGGGCGTGGCGGGCATGGTCGAGATCGAAGCGTCGCATCATCAGGATGGTGGCGCAGGCGCCCGCGAACGGCAGGCCGAGCCCCAGCACGAGTATGCCGGTCTCGACGGCGGCGGACTGCGTGACGCCCGGGACATAGCCCAGGCTGCCAAGCGTCCAGCCGATCAGCGCCGTGCACGCCGCGCCGCTCGCCTTGACGACGACGAGGTAGAAGGCGAACAGGCCGGTCTCGAAGCGCCGCTTGTGCCGCCATTCGACGACGTCCACGGCATCGGCAAGAAGCCCCCAGGGCAGCATGAAAACGCTCGCGAACCCGGCGCCGATGATCAGGGCACAGCCGGTCAATGCCGCGGGAGACGCCAGGCAGACCGTGAACAGCAACAGGCCCAGCGCGGTGACGGCATGGCCCATGGCGAGCAGCGCGGTCTTGGCGAAGCGGTGCGTCAGTGCGGTCCAGCCAAGCACGCCGGTGAACTGGCCCGCCGTCAACGCGAGCAGCAAGGTCTGGACCAGATCGGGGCGGCCGACGACATAAGTGCCGACGTAGAGCAGCATTCGGCCAAACGCCGGCGCGGCAAAGCCGGTCAGCAAGGCAAGCAGGCCCATCGCCAGCACCATCGGGTCACGCAGCGGTATGCCGATTCCGTCGGTCCGCAAGGCTCCTATCGTAACCGCGCCCTTGCTCGTGCCGGATGTCATCGCGCTCAACACTAGGGTGAGCGCGCTCAACCCACCCGCCAGGAGCCCGGTGAGCGCCAGTCGATCGAACCCGTGCGCGGCCTGGGACTGCTGGACGAGCGGCGCCAGGATCATGGCGACCGCCAATGAACTTGCCGTGCTGAACAGCAGGCGGTAGCCCGAGACACGGCCGCGCGCCCGGCTGTTGCTGGTCATCTGCGCCATCAGCGCGTTGTGAGGCACATCGATCATGGCATAGGCGCCCCGGAACACGAGCAGCGCGAGAGCAAGCATCCACAGGTGGCGCAGCCCCAGCGCCGGCATCGCGTACATCAGCGCGAAGGCCAGCGCGCAGGGGACGGCGGCGGCGGCGACCATCCACCGATAGCCTTTGCCATGCGCGCGCAATCCGATCACGAGCCGCGCCGCCAGCAGATCGAATATCAGGTCACCGCCCAGCGCCACGAGCATCAGCGTTCCCGCCGCGGTCGCCGAGCGCCCCATCAGGTCGGTGAGCAGGTAGAGGACCGTAAGGTCCGCGCCCGAAAAGATCAGCGCCTTCCCGAAATTGCCAGATGCATAGGCCAGCATGCGCAGTTCGGAGCTTTTCTTCGCCAATGTGGGCGTTGCGCGCATGGCTTTTCCGTTCGAAGGATCATTGATGAACGCGGCGCATAGGGGGAAACGCAAGTGTCAGGAAACCCCCGGATCGCCGCTCCTCGCGGCGCGTGCGAACGCGACCTTTGTTGCCGGGCGAAGCTGCGGATAGCAGGACGGGGCTCCCGCGTCGCTCGCTTGCCCGTATTTCGGCTGGGCCGCGCCCGGCATCGCGGGTGTCAAATGCCCGTCGGATCGACGTCGCCATTAATTAAGCTGGGGCGCGCTGTTGCCGCATCCTACCCATTGGGCATTTCGTTCACCAGTTCGGAAACTGTCACTGCATGAGGCTTATCGACAAGCTGTGACTATCGCCTGGAATGCCCGTCATCCATCGGCGGAAGAGCTTCCGTGTTTTGGGATGCGGCCACGAACCACTTCCCGGCTTGACGCTGGACGACCCAGGTAAAGAGCCCGCGCCTTACCGTGCCGGCCGGGAGATGTCGGACCCGATCGCCGGTCGTCTGCCAAGACACATGCACCACCGCGATATCAGGCGCGAGCCAACGAACGACGGACACATTCTGATTGGTCCAGTGGCTATCTGAAAACATTGAGCTCGTCAGCATTGCAGAGTGCGCCGCCTGGAAAGCAGCGCGGCCACCTCGCCCGTGACCCGGTGTATCGGGCCCAAGAACCGAGACAAAGACGATCTCCGGGTCCATGATCGAGGCAAGCCCGGCCGCATCCCGCTTATTCCACGACATCTCCCAGGTTGAAGCCAGGCGCTTGATTGCCATCTCGTCGGTGGTGCGATCCGAGACCTGGGCCAAGGGCTGCGAATGGGCCGCTGACGTGGCGACGCTCACGGCGAAAACTAACCTAAGACCCGAGGGAACGAACATCCGAGAACTCCTCCGCACGCCTTTCGTCTGAAAAATGTAACATACGGGATGCACCACTGTCGCTAGATCAGTGCCAAGGCCGGATCTGCGCTTTGAAGGAGGTTCGCATTCGTCTTTTCTGTAGGATCTTTGGTCACAGGCCCGATCGCGGGGGCGCTCAGCATGATGGAAGCGATTACTGGACTGAATGCAGCCGATGCGGTGTAGAGTTGATCCGTGCTGCGGACGGGTGGCGACCAGCAAATTCAGCTGAACGCGAAGAGCACGAGGCGCTATTGAGACGAAGATCCCGCATTCGGGACAGCGCGGGGTTACGATAAGGCCCGCCCGACGGGCAATATCCGGAATCGCCTCTTACCTCTGCGGCACCAGCGGCTATGATAGCGATCATGTTGCAGAGCAGATTTCAGGCTCGCATGCGGCGGGCACCCAACGCGGAGCCTATGTGGGGCGTCTATACGCCTCTAAGCGGCACTTGGCTGCCCATCTTATACCTGACCCAAAGGGAGGCAGAGCAAGCAGTCGCAATTCTTTCAGCTGCGGATAGCTCCCTGCGGCGCAAACGAAGGTGACCTGAAATCGTCTACTCCTGGCGCAAAGCGGACGAAGCACGCGGGAAAAGTGCCACGGCAGATCGCGCCCAATTGCTGCCGCTCCCAGTTCGGATAGGGTGCCCCACCGGGGAAGGACAGACATGCCAAAGCGAATGACAGAGCGGTACGACGTGGCGCGCATGCGCGTGATGCGGGGAGAGCTGACGAGTTGGCCGAACACCGCAACTGTCCCGCTCAGCGACATCATTGATCCTCTGGTGCCGAACGGCCTCGTCTACCATGTTTTTCGCGATATTCCTGAGGATTCGGGACTTGAGCTGACCGTCCTGGTAAACGGCGAGGTGCTAGTTAGCTTCGAGCTGCCTTGGATAATGACGAGAAACTTTTTCGGCAGAAAAAAGCATACGTATCTCGCCGGCGGTACCCCTTACGATGTCGAAATTCGGACGCTAAAGCAGTTCCGGCAGGATTTGGGACAAGGAAAGCCGCGGATTTTGTTGGATCACGCGGTTGCCGACGCTCGCGGCCTCCTACAATCGAACAGCAGCTAACCACTCACTTTGCGACGTTTCCTGGCTCCCATCCTAGCGCGAACCGGTTCGCAGGCGGACAACCGGGTTGACCGCTTTCGGGGACGCCTGGATCGCTGGTACTCGACGGATCCTGGCGCTAAGCGGACGTGAGGCCGGGAAATTGGATCATGGCCGCTCGCAACCAATAGCGGGCATTCCATTCCCGGAATGAAGTGCTAATCTGCGGTAATGGAACTCTCGGAACAGCTACAGTATTTTCGCGGCCGCTGGCCGGATGAGGTTGTGCCGGAAGGCGAGGCAGAGTGGAGCCTCTATGAAATCAGTCGCACGCAGGACGCTGTCCTAAGAACGGTTGACCTCTACTCAGATGGAAGAGTGACAAGAAATAGCATCGAGATCGAGCAGCGGCATGGGGATGATTGCCCATCCCTCATCGACACCTCCCTAGATGATGGGTTTGGTGACGCAGATTTGATTGCAATAGACCGCGACGAGTTTGAGCAGCAGTGGGAGCGCGGAACCGATGAGCCGTTCTGGTTCGTCCGCTAACCACCCACATTTCGCCGTTCCGCGTGCCGGCTGCCGCCTGTGCAGACGACCGCAACGGGACGAATTGGTTGGGCAGCTCGCGGAGCCGCCCCCGGGGAGAAGCGGGCGCAGCTGGTGGCCGCCAGGCACCGTCCGGTTTCGAGCCACAGCCTCGGTGACCGCGACGACGAGATTTGGCGCGAAGCGGACAATCGCGGCGCACCCGGAATCTAGGCTTCTACCACCTGTCGCCTGACGGCAAAAGTCCGCTATGCAGCACTCATGAATCGGACCCTGCGTAACACAGATCGGACGTTGCTCATCCTCGACCTTGATGAGACGCTTATCTATGCGACCGAGTCGGCGCTCGACCGACCACCCGATTTTGAGGTCTATGGGTATTACGTCTATCGGAGGCGCGATCGGGCGCTTCATGCAGGCCGATCCCGTAGGATATTCAGCCGGGCCGAACCTGTACACCTATGTCTCCGGAGATCCGGTGAACCGGGTTGATCCCACGGGGGCCGCTGACATCATTGTCACCGCTCGTGATAGCATTGCGAATGGTGTACCCGCAGGGGGCGGCGGTTTGGGGCTGGGCTATACCGGCAGCACAACGGTCGATGATAACGGCTGGGTAATTACCGTATGGGAGGTCAAGAAACCCAGCCGCCAAGTGGCGCCTGGCGGTGGAGTAGCAGAGCCCTCTATCCCAGGAGAGTGCAGCAGCCTCCCAGGCTTTGCAGAGATGGACGAGCTGGCACGATCGCTCATGTCGAAGTTTGACAAGCGCAATAATCCCATACCATGGCTACGTGGAATATTCATACATGTACAGTTCAGCCTAGGCGTTGCGCTTCTCGGTCCAAATCATCACATTAATGTTTCGTACAAAGGTGGAGCTCAGGCTGGATGGTTCGACCTCGGATCTGTCCGTCCTGACGCCGTTTATGGGAATCCTGAAAGACCATTGTATGTTGTTGAGCTAAAAACAGGCAACGCTAGACTTAAAGATCCGCAGCTATCTAATTATCTTAAGAATCTGCCGAAGCCACCGCGGATTTGCGAGATATATGAGAAATAGATTACGGGTGATTTATGATCAATGAAATTAGAGAATTGGCTGGAATGGCCATAGACAATGCAAAAAAACGTCGAGAAATATCTAAAATTCTGCTAGGTGCTGGGTTTAAGAATTTGGGAAAAGGGGCGTGGCTTGGATATCAAGGAGCCGATATAGCTTCGGGACTAAGATTAAATGGGTCGTCGATAGACACATACATATCTACGTTTTTGCTCCCTAAATTTGACAATCTCGATTTTATTAATCTTTCTCTTGGTGAAAGGCTGGTCCGATACACCATTGGTGAGGACACTCTTATAAGAACTCAGAAGGCGATTAACGATTACAAGTCGAGCGTGTGGCCCGTAAAAACGCCATCCGCAATGATAACGTTCATTAAGGAAAGCGGCAACCCAGGAGCGTATGCAACGTGGGCCATATATCTTTGCCATTTGAGAAACGGTGAATTTGAAAATGCCATCAATTCGCTAAGCGAGGAAAAAATCGAACATCTTGGATCGAGAATGCGAGAAAGCTTCGATGCGATTCACCCGTTTGTGATAGCATGCGATAATTTGAATGTCCGCAATATGCTGGAGGCTTGGCGGATAGAGTCTGCCCGCCTTTTTCGTAAGTCTGATGATGAATTCGATGTATTTCGAGATGATGTTGAATAGCATGTTGATAGAATTAGCTGCAATTTGACTCCGAGGTCATAGCATTCAGAACAGCTCAGCGCTTGCTGCTCCAGCGGAAGGCTCTTCCGCCTAATTGCAGGTTCCTGAAAACGGGGGCTTCTGAAATGCCTGCGCGGAGCCGGGCCAGTAACGCAAATCTGCGGGTTGTGCTTTGTCAAATTCGCAAAAGGGTATGCTGCGCACGGGTTTAAAAAAGATCGGATGCTCATGCGGGTGAGCTATGCAAGGGTCAGCACCAACGCCAGACCTCCGAGCTACAGCTCGATAGGCTCTGTCGCGCCCGGTGCGACCGGGTATTCACCCCACCATTTGAGAATGCCCATCCGCGATTTTTCAAACGACATCTGAAAACATAGGTCAGCTACCAGCTGTGCTCCGGTTGGCAACGGACGGTCGCCACCCCTCGAGCGACTCCTGTCTTCGGCGGAGCCGGCGTATGGCGAGAATGTCGCGAACCGGGGCTCCCACCCACAATGAGATGTACATTGCTCCATCAGTGAAATGTCCGAAAAGGGGACGAAGCGGCGTGACGGCTTAAGGGCGTGATCAGGGCGAAGCTGACATTGCCGTTCGCGTTAAGCAACGCGTGGTCCACTGCCGAGGCAATGGACCAACTCGTCAGATTTCGGTGCTCTCCGCAAGTGCAAGCGCGTCTTCCACATCGACGCCGAGGTATCGGACCGTATTCTCGATTTTTGAATGACCAAGAAGGATCTGCACGGCTCGGAGATTTCCGGTGGCCCGATAAATGAGCGCGGCTTTCGTTCTTCGCAGGGAGTGGGTTCCATACTCTTCGCGCCTGAGCCCTATGCCGGTGACCCATTCCTCGACAAGGCGAGCATATTGGCGAGTGCTCAGGTGGCTCGCTTCGTTGACGCGGCTCGGAAACAAGTAGTCGCTTGCCCCTCCTCCGCGGCAGGCAAGCCACCTCCCCAGGCTAGCCCGCGCATCCTCCATCAGCTCGAACTGGACGGGCCTCCCTGTCTTCTGCTGAACAATGATGGCGCGGCTTCGCACCGTGCCGGCGCTAATGAGATCACCGATCTTTATGGTGACGATGTCGCATCCTCTCAATTTGCTATCGATCGCAAGGTCGAACAAGGCGCGGTCGCGTATCCGCCGCCCTTGATCCAGAAGGAAGCGAATCGACCATACCTGGCGCGGCTTCAGAGGCCTCTTGGCTCCAACCTTGCGTCCTGCGTTCCAGGGCTGGGGGGCGCAAACTGGATCGAAACGTGACGTTCCCATGCTTCATCTCCCTGGCCAAAGCGGCCAAGTGCTGAAACGCAGCCGGCACCCCGCTGGGGAGCGGCTGTCAGCTCCATCAATCGAAACGCCGCTATCGAACGGGCTGGAAAGGCTCCTCGGTGGGCGGCGACCAATTAGCGGGAGGCGATCTTCATCCTTCTCGCATGATGGCCGCTTCCGGGTCACTCTCGGTCATCCCGGTTTGACGGATCCTGGCGCTAAGCGGACATCGGTGCAGAAAATGTATTGCAGGGGTGCCGCCCCAGAGTCGACAGAGACAGCGGCGCATTCCTTCCTCCCTTGCGGACATTCGCTCAGCGTGACAGCATCGCGCCATGAACATCAAGATCGTGCGACGACCCATCGGTGAAGCTCCCGAATGGGTGAGAGACGCATGGATCGGTTTGTCGCTGCCATTGGCGTCGAAGCGCGAGTGTGATTGGCGAAGTTTGGGCGTGTTGACGGGGCCACGTCGCTGGTTTTCGCAGCTTTGGGCGATCTTCTCTGGGAAGACCTTCGTGGTGAGAGGCTACATGGTGAACGCCAGGGCGGCGGTAGATCAGCTAGCCGACCATCATCCAATCGCCGCTGCGTCGTGGCGGGAACACACGCCCCACATGCTGACCGGCCACCGCTACTTTGTGTTCGATGGTGCAGCTTGCGAGCACGAGCGTTAGTAACGGCCGGTAGCTTCTCAGTGCTTCAAGTGCAAAACGGACTGGCTCCTGCCCACCACATTTCACCGTTCCTCGCGCCGGCTGCCGACTGTGCGGACGGCCAAACGGGGAGGAATCGGCAGCTCACGGAGCCGCCCCCGGGGAGAAGTGGGCGCAGCTGGTAGCCGCCAGGCACTGTCCGGTTTCGAGCCACGGCCTTGGCGACCGCGACGACGAGATTTGGCGCATGGCAGACGTCAGTTGCCACCGTTTCTTCCGGCAACGCCGGACCAGACCCGGTCTTTCGTGACCAAACGGCCAAGATCGGCTTCTGACAAATTCAGACGCTTCTTGTATCAATCCATATATCCGTTAACATGGATATATGGACAACGACGCAGCCATCTCGGCTCTAGGCGCGCTCGCGCAGGGCACGCGCCTCGACGCATTCCGCTTGCTGGTCCGCCACGAGCCTGAGGGCATGGCCGCCGGCGAAGTCGCCAAAGCGCTCGATGTGCCGCAGAACACGATGTCGGTACATCTCGCGACGCTGGCCCGCGCTGGGCTGATCCGGTCCGAGCGGCGCAGCCGCATCATCAACTACCGCGCCGATCTCGACCAGTTGAAGGCGCTGACCCTGTTCCTCGTGAAGGACTGTTGCGGCGGCAAGGCGGAGCTTTGCGAGCCGCTGATTGCCGAGCTTACCCCCTGCTGCTGAAGGCTCCCATGACCGTCGATATCATCATCTATCACAACCCCGAGTGCGGGACGTCGCGCAACGCGCTGGCGATGATCCAGAATGCCGGCATCGAGCCGCACGTCATCGAGTATCTGAAGACGCCGCCCAACCGCTCGCGTCTCGTTTCGCTGATCGGCCGCATGGGCATCACGCCTCGCTCGCTGCTGCGCGAGAAGGGCACGCCCTATGCCGACCTTGGCCTCGGCGACCCGGCGCTGAGCGATGATCAGCTCATCGACGCGATGGTCGAGCATCCGATCCTCATCAACAGGCCGATCGTCGTCTCGCCGCTCGGCGTGAAGCTGTGCCGTCCATCGGAAGAGGTGCTGGGCCTACTGCCGGCCCGGCAGCGCGGTGCTTTCACCAAGGAAGATGGCGAGAAGGTCATCGACGACGCGGGCAACAGGATCGGCGGATGACCACCGCCGTTCCGGCCAAGCCGGGGATCAGCACATTCGAGCGCTATTTGAGCGTGTGGGTGGCGCTGTGCATCGCGGTCGGGATTGCGCTCGGCTATGCTTTGCCGAGCCTGTTCGCCGCCATTGCCTCGGCCGAGATGGCGCGCGTCAACCTCGTGGTGGCGGCGCTCATCTGGCTGATGATCATCCCCATGCTTCTCAAGATCGACCTCCGCGCGCTGGGTTCGGTGCGCCAGCACTGGAAGGGCGTCGGCGTCACCCTGTTCATCAACTGGGCGGTGAAGCCCTTCTCGATGGCGCTGCTCGGCACGCTGTTCCTGGGTTGGCTGTTTCGGCCTCTGCTGCCGGCAGGCGAGGTCAGCTCCTATATCGCCGGCCTGATCCTGCTGGCTGCGGCCCCGTGCACGGCGATGGTGTTCGTCTGGTCCAACCTCTGCGAGGGCGAGCCGACTTACACGCTCAGCCAAGTCGCGTTGAACGACGTGATCATGGTGTTCGCGTTCGCACCGCTGGTCGGCCTGCTGCTTGGCGTCGCCTCGATCACCGTGCCGTGGGATACGCTGCTGATCTCGGTCATGCTCTACATCGTCGTGCCGGTGATCGTCGCGCAGGTGATCCGCAGCGCCGTGATCGGATCGGGCGGACAGGCTGCACTGGACCGGCTGTTGGCACGACTCGGGCCTGTCTCGCTGCTGGCGCTGCTCACCATGCTGGTGCTGCTTTTCGGGTTTCAGGGCGAGGCCATCATCGCCCATCCGCTGGTGATCGCGCTTATCGCGGTGCCGATTCTCATCCAGGTCTATTTCAACGCAGGGCTCGCCTACTGGCTGAGCCGCCGGTTCGGGGTGGCGTGGTGCGTGGCGGCGCCCGCTGCGCTGATCGGTGCCTCCAACTTCTTCGAGCTAGCGGTCGCCGCCGCTATTAGCCTGTTCGGGCTCAACTCGGGCGCGGCGCTGGCGACGGTCGTCGGCGTGCTGGTCGAGGTGCCGGTGATGCTGTCAGTCGTCTCGATCGTGAAGCGGACGCGGCCCTGGTACGAAGCGAGAGCGACGGCATGACCCAGATCTATTTCGCGGAGGCTCGGCACGCCGATGATGTCTTGCGGCTTGCGCTCGCCGCCGCCCAGCTCCCAACCGACGATCTTGGCGGTGCCGACCAGATGTTCTTCAGCCTGTCCGACGATGAGGGGCTGATCGGGTTCATCGGTCTGGAAGGCAACGGCGCTGACCGGCTGCTCCGCTCGCTGGTCGTGCTGCCAACCCGGCGCGGCAAAGGATAAGGCCGCATGCTGGTCGAGCGCCTTGAAGGCGTCACCGATGGCGCGGTCGAGCGGCTGCACCTCCTCACCAAACGTAGCGCCGAGTTCTTCAGAGGGCTTGGATATGTCGACGCCGATCGCGACGCGGCGCCGGCGTTCATCGCCGCGACCGCACAGTTCACATCGCTGTGCGGTCCGCGCGCGACCTATCTCGTCAAGGACCTTGGATGACCCGTCTCCGCGCGCTGACCGACCCCGATCATCTCCCCGCGCTTGATAGGAGCATTGTGATCACCCGGCCGGGTGCGGGCCTCGGCGACGATCAGCCGCCGCCGCGCATCCTGCTGCTCTACGGGTCGCTGCGCGAACGCTCGTTCAGCCGGCTAGCGGGCGAGGAAGCGGCGCGGCTGCTGATCCTGTTCGGCGCCGAGGTGCGGATATTCGATCCCAGTGACCTGCCCTTGCCCGATCAGGTGAAGGGCGATGATCATCCCGCCGTCCATGAGCTGCGGCAGCATGCGCTCTGGTCCGAAGGCATGGTCTGGTGCAGCCCGGAGCGCCACGGCCAGATCACCGGCATCATGAAGGCACAGATCGACCATCTGCCGCTGGAGTTCGGCGGCATGCGCCCGACCCAAGGTCGCACGCTCGCGGTCATGCAGGTGTCGGGCGGGTCGCAGTCGTTTAACGCGGTCAACACGTTGCGCCTGCTCGGCCGCTGGATGCGGATGATCACCATCCCCAACCAGTCGAGCGTGGCGATGGCGTTCAAGGAGTTCGACGAAGCCGGCCGCATGCGCCCGTCGAGCTATTATGACCGGATCGTCGACGTGATGGAGGAGCTGGTCCGGTTCACGATCCTGACCCGCCCGCACGCCGACCAGCTCGTTGACCGTTACTCCGAGCGGAAGGCCGCACAGGCGAAGCGTGACGCCGCAGCTGATCTTGCCTCGCGCGCTCTCGGCTGATGGCCCCAGGGTTGCCCGCCACCTAGACTTAGAATGATCGCTTATTTTTCGAAAATTGCCATTCGGCCTAACTCGTACGAACGGCGGCAAAGGCCCGGATGGTCACGATGCCGTGCGCGGATTGTCGGACGGGATCGGCGCCCGCTATCGAGTGAGGCGGAAACTGGCCACCACGGCAAGGGCTGGCGCTAAGCGGACGGAGCTTAGACGCGCAGCGCCAGCTACGCCTAGACCGATCCTAGAGGTCGAGCAGAAAACTGAAGCGGTCAGGCCGGGGGGGCGACGGGTCTGGTGCATAGAAGGTCGAAGCTCGCGCTACGCTTTAACCAGCCGACGCGGGATCCCATTGCGGCAGCGGCCCGCTTGGAGCATATCAACTTCATGCTCGCTGAAGTCCCTTATACATTCTTGCTGCGTGCAAAGATCTCTCATGCGTGTGAGGCACCGAACGAATGGGCGACGGTGATTTCGTTGATGCAGACCGCCTCCCTTCGTTCTGCCTGATGATTCCGGCGGGCTACTTCGATGGTGTCCTATGGTCGCATCGCACAAATCCGCGCGCAGTCTCTGTCTCCTGAACGGCGACAGTTGATCGGAGGAGGTATGGTGGCGATCGTCCTTTTAGATAATCTTCGATCTCTAATAAACGTAGGCCTTCTAGCTGTTCCGTTTGTAGCCGGATGCTCGGCAAATGATATTGCACGTGATTTTGGTAAGCCGATCGGCATTGTCCAAATGTCGGAGGATGGATCACTAAAAATCCGTATGCATGATGCACAATCAGGCGCTGGCACGCAGATAATCAGACCGAACGATGAATACTATCGCGATTATGTAGGCATCTACGGAGAGATAAAACCCGGAGAATCTAAGTCAATTTTTCCTTCAATTGGAATCGTAAGTATGCTTTCTGATGGTACAATCGAGTACGCTCTTCACGGCATTGGAAAGAACGAGCCGCTGTTTATGACGGTGGGCCAATCAAGGGCAGGCGATCCTGACTACGATAGCTGGATTTCAAGAGTCGGAGGCATAAGGCCGGGAGAGACTAAAGAAGTACCGCCGTATTAGAGTCATCGCTATCCGGCGGAATTCGTGGTGGCTAAATGCCGCCGTGTTTTATGCATGCGAGCTTGGCGGCCGGATTGGAGATGCAACCGCTTGGTGGCTATCGATTTAAACCAGCGTAATCAGCCGCTGTAGCCTGTAAGCTGGATCCGGCCGCTTCCGGCATGCCGGTGGCCTGGATCTTCGGCATAAGCTGGCGCAAAGCGGACGGTAGGCCTGAAAATTGAACCACGACCGCTCGCGCCCCAGGCCGTGTGAAAAGGCTGCGCAGGGCGCTGAACGGCGACGATGTAGTACGGCGACGCCGGGTCGCGGCCTTGCTCAGGAGGCAAGCGAGGCTAGCAGCTTGCGGCTACCAACGATGTTGAGGACTCGGGTCAGATTATAAGCGAGAACATGGAGCGCCATTTCTGTTGAGACGCGCGGTTTAGTTCTTAAGAGGAAGTGTGTCGCACCCATTCGTGCCTTGAGAGTACCGAAGGGGTGCTCGACGGTCTGCCGTCGCAGGCGCATGGCATCAGCGCTCGCATCGATTCGATCCTGCATGGCCTCAAGCAAGTGCTCGTGTTCCCATCGCGTGACGCGCCGCTCCGGAGCCGGTGTGCAGCTGCCTTTGATCGGGCACTTGGGACATGCGCTCGTCCAATAGCGCCTGACCGTTAGCCCCGCTTCCACGCTGGTGAACCGGTATGTCAGCGCCTCGCCGGCCGGGCAGCGATAAACATCCTGCTCAGGCAAGTAGACGAAGTCCTGCTTGCCAAATCGCCCGACGGCTTTGGCTCCAGAGGTCAGTGGCTTGGGCAGTGTGACTGTGACACCGGCCTGTTCGCTGGCGAGGATTTGTTCGCCGGCGAAGTAGCCGCGGTCGGCGACCACCTCTAGGCGCTCAGCGTCGAGAGCCTCCTTGGCTTTGGTTGCCATCCCGCTGAGCTGAGCCCGATCGGTCCCGATGTTCGTCACCTCGTGGGCGACGATGAGATGGTTGTCGGTATCAACCGCGACCTGAACATTGTAGCCGACCACGGCCGTGCCGCGCCCACCAGAAGACATGGATCGCGCATCTGGATCAGTCAGCGAAATCTGCTGATCCGGCGTAGCAAGCATCTGCGCTTCCAGTTCATCGAGGCGCTTCATCTCGTCTTCGAGCTTGGCAATCTTCTCCTTGAGCCGGCCTGTTTTGGCAGCAAGTACCTCAGTGGGCGCCTGACGGTCGGCCGTGTCGAGCTGCGCCAGATACCGCGCTACGCTCTCCTCGATTTGCTTTCGCCGGCCCACCAGCTTGCCCTTTGTAAAGTTGCGATTACGATTGTTCACCGCCTTGAACTTGCTACCGTCAATGGCGACAGTTCGGCCTGTAAGCAGGCCCATTTCGCGGCACAGAAATACGAAGCGGCTGCAAACCTGGCGGATTGCAGTGCCGTTATCACGGCGAAAGTCTGCGATTGTCTTGTGGTCAGGTGCGAGGCACCCCACGAGCCACATCAATTCGACATTGCGACTTGCCTCCCGCTCCAGGCGCCGGCTCGATTGTACGCGGTTTAGATACCCATAGATGTAGAGCTTCAGCAGAACCGATGGATGATATGAGGGCCGTCCGGTCGCGGCCGGCTCCACGCCGTCAAACCCAAGCCCCGCAAGATCCAGCGCATCGACAAACGCGTCGACTACCCGGACGGAGTTATCCTCATCGATCCAGTCGTCAACGCAGGCAGGGAATAGCGTGGTCTGGGTGCGATCCGCACCAGCGATGAAGCGACCCATTCGATCCTCCAAACTGTAGGATCATCGTACCATAGCAACCCGCGTTTTCACACAGTCTGACCCAGTAGCGGACATACCGCTTATCGCTTCGGGACCGGCCAAGGTAGCCTATCCTCGCGCGGAGCTGGTTCGTGCAATTCAGTTTCCCAATCGGCGAACGGCGGATCAGGAGCTTCGCCTGTCACATACTGCAAGATGTACTGGGCAGCCCGTCGTTCCGCCCACTTGGCGTTCAAAACCGAGCCGCTATCATCTAGCTCGATGACGTTCGCGAAGATGGCGAACGTCTGCTCAAGACTGCTCGGTTCCTCGAATATGCATGTGTAATCGATGCCATCGAGCAGCGGGTTTCCAACGGATCTGTTCGCTATCCAAAACGCGAACGTCCTAAGAGCGCCGCTAAATTGATGGCTCAGGCGAGTCACAGTGATCGCTCCAAACGATGGCAAAGCGTTTAGTTATCTGTTTGACCGATACATTGTCTACGTCCGCTCTCCACCACATTTCTGCCGTTCCGCGCGCCGGCTGCCGACCGTGCGGACGACCGAAACGGGACGAATCGGTTCGGCGGCTCACAGAGCCGTCCCGGGGAGAAGTGGGCGCAGCTGGTGGCCGCCAGGCCCTGTCCGGTTTCGAGCCACGGCCTTGGCGACCGCGACGACGGCCTTCGCTAAGCTGACATGCCCATTATGCATTTCCCTGCGTCTGTCCCATTCAGACACGAAGCTGCCCGCCATTATTACGCAGCTTTTTGGAAAGATGGTGGCGATGACCCACAAAGGCGCCCATAGTCTGGAGATGCTGCGCAAAACCGCAAAACCTTTGACCCGGCTCATCGGGCTAGCTTGTACGCATCGAGATTGCCGGAGAGTTTGTTATCGATACGAGGCTATCGCTGAACTGTCGCATAACGGGAGGAGCCGACAATGAGTGGCAAGCCGTCCGATACTAGAAGGCTCTATTTCGCCATGGACGAGGACGCTGCTGCATCGCCGGGAGATTATAAATTCTTAAACAGGCGAGAGGTGCTTGACCACGACATGCCGCTGCGCGGGCTCAGAACCTACCACGATTACGAACGAGGGGTTGATATTCGTTTTGGCCTACCAAAACTAAATGCCACTCCGTCAATAATATTTGGGCAACTCCGTCACCAAGTCAAGGACTTCTATCGGTCGGCATTTACCATTGTGTCTAATGCCGCAAAGGAGATCATGCTCCAAGTCGACCCTTCAGGAATAGAGTTCGCAAAGTGCGCTGCAGTCGACTGGGAGGGCAATCCTCTCAATCCATACTGGCTTGTTGCCGAGACACGCATTGATCAGATTCATGATCATGAGCGATCGGTCGTAAGGTATGCGAATCAGCTTGGCGGAGATGCCCGACATTGGGTGCCGAGGGGAATTTCGGATATATATGACTTAAGCATGCCAGATAATTTCAATGAATCGACTCGGATATTTTCTTTGAAAGGCGCCTCACAGACACTCATTGTAGATGAAGTCTTGGTCACGGCTTGGCGGGCGGCTGGACTGACCGGCGCTGAATTTACGCCACTGTATCCGCCGACAGCTGCGGACCGGGAACGGCATATGCGCGTCTACAACCGCAGCTACTGGGAGTCGAACGGGTTGCTATAATACGGCGTGGAAGACATTCGAAAGGGGGACCAAACGACCCAGCCGCATTCGGTTGCTGTCGGGGGAAGGCGGCCATAGACACTTGCGTCAGCGCGGATGATCGCTTCCGGGCAGGGCTCGAACGGTGCTGGTCTGCCGGTTGTGGCGCAAAACGGACGTCACGCACTTGAAGCAAACGCTGGGCTACGCCATTTCAATCTTCGCAATGTTCAAAGAGTGCAACCTACTCCGATCAACGACCGGGAGCGGATGAAAGGCGCGATGATGTCCACACGGCTAGATTGCGCAGGGGAGATAAAGCACCCAGGCTCCGCTCGCGGCTCAACCATACGCCCGGTGGCCAGTCATCAGCCGTTGCTTCGAGAGCGGATAGATTGAGACATGGCGGCTGAAGAACTTATATGGCTATTGGAAGGTGTTAGCCGTGATGGCCGGGGAGAAAACGACCTTGCGAGCGCATTACGCCAACTGCCTGAGCAAACCTCAAGCGAATTTATAGCTGCATTTTTGCAAAATGGTGACCTATCTACATCTTATATGATGATGCGGTTATCGGGCCGCGTTATAAGGCAGCAAAGTAGCATCATCAAGATTTTTTGGGCATTTGCAAATTGCCGTGAATACAGAATGGTCGAGAAATTCTATGCACGTGTCATGCCGCGCACCAAGGTGTCGACAGTAATTACTTTAGCAAAATCAGGATATTTCAAGGACATGGACAAGTTAACACGAACGTATCACGAAGGTGCTATATTGATGTGTCGCCATCTCGATCGCGCCGCAAAAAAGAGGATTGCAAATTTCTTGTGATACATCAAAACGAATCTGATCTTTCTCTGCAAAGTGAAAGAGTAGGGAGACACTGTCGAGCTCGTACGGTCCAATCCCGCGGGCGATGTGGTGTTTGCCGTCGCCATCGATAATGCGGCGAACGGCAGCTATCCACTATTTCCCACGCTTCCTGGCCATCATTTTGGCACCGACCTTTGTTCAAGGGCGATAAACAGGCCGGCCGCTTTCGGGCCGGGCTGGAGTGGCTACGGTTTGCAGATTCTGGCGCTAAGCGGACGTGAGTCGCGGAAACCATGCCATGGTCGCTGGCCCCCCATTGCGGAAATCTCCGCATTCGATCATCTTCCCGTCTATGGACCATAGCGATGTGAGCGATCGATCATCTTTTGCAAGGTATGTGGCTCAGCTACGCGCTGAACTGCATGATCCCGAAAAGAGGCAAGAATGGGAGAATCTCGATCTTTCTTCATTCTTGGAGGCGATGGCGGCGTGGGCTGAAGATTGCCGGCAACCCGCGAATAACAACCCGTGGAGGCACGCGGCGGAGGTTGTCACCGCCGCAACGGTGTATGAGTAGGAACAACCGGTTCCCACCCATTTTCGACGATCCGCATGCGGGATTCTCGACTGCGCGAACGACCGCAATGGGGAAGGAGCGGCTTGAGATGTTTCGGGGACACAATACAAAATAGGCATGTCCCGAGCCTGCGGCGGCATCCGCCTGGCGTTTTGTATTGTGTCCCCGTAACGCGACCTCGGCCGGTTTCGGGGACGGGCTTCAGCCGCAGGATTTACCGGATGTGGCGCGAAGCTGACGACGAAATATCCCTGACGGGCTGTCAGGCGCACCGCCTCAAACGACGATCTCACCGCTCAGCTCCGGGAACAAAAAGGGTTGAAACGATTCCATCCCCGTCATGATCACGAATATTCCCGTTCGACTTCGCGGCGACGTTTACGGCTTCCACTTCGATTCTTTCCACCGCCTTCTTAAATTTACGGTGATTTTTGAGTGATCGAACATCAATGCCGCGACAGGTCATAAACATTATCTCGCGTTCACTTTCAAATTGTTCTTCTTCGATTCTCTTGATGTCGATAATCTCGCCATATTGGTTCATCAATCTCACGGCCGCATTGAGTCGAGCCTTAAGCAGCACCAACTCGTAGTAAGCAGGGCCAGGACCGCCTCCTGGATGAACCGCTGGAGTGCAGCGTTGCGCTGCTGAGAATGTATTCACAGCGCCGGCAACCATTTCATGAAGCTTGGCAGACGACGGTGTGAGCGGTGCCGGCGCGAGAAATACGACAAGCAATGACACTGGAGAGACAAACGACATCTTTATGAACCTTCGTTGCGGCCGCGCTACCCCGAAGCAGCGCTTGCTGTCTCACGCCGCTCTACCACACCGATTGCTGGTGGCCACCTTCCGCTCACCCTGGCTCACCTTACCAACTGGTGAAAGAGTTGGTCGCGGTCATGCGCGGGGTTGTCAACGGAACGCGGCCGACCGCAATGACTGCTTCCATCAAATTTTGCCGATCCGCGCGCCCGTTTGCAGGCAGCGCGAATGACTGAAACGGGGACAAAACCGACCGTCCGTTTTTGGGGCCGGACCCTTGAGAAGCGGACATTGGGGGCTGACCGGACTGACGAAAAGCACTTGATTGCCGCCAACCCTCACAGCGCCAAAGCGGCTGCTCGCCCGGCCTTACAGCGGCTACACGACAAACCCTGTCGGATAGCTGGCACAAGCGGAAATCGACCGGGATGGTCTTCCGACAAGCTAAACGTAGTTCCCTGACCGTTCTATGTCATAACCCAAACACGTTCGTTAAGCTTGCTGCTTAGCGCGGCGAATGCGTCAGATGATGTTCGGCTGGATGCGACCGCCGATTGTCTCGAGCATGTGCTGCCCCCGTTCGCGCTGGTAATCCCGCATCATCCGCATCATCGCATGGATGTCCGAGCGGCTTTGCTCTGCGGCAAGCCTCAGCGCGCGCGGCATGCCGTTTGCCGGTGATGCCTCCTGCAGCATGGCGATCACGAAATGTAGGGCGTCGAGCGCGGCTGACGCACTGAGCACCGGCGCATCCACCTCTGCCGGCTGCTGCGCCGCGACGAGAGCGCGATAGATCTGCTCGACGCCGCTCAGGAAGGCAGGATCTTCGATCATGCCGATGACGTCCCGGCTCTCAACCATCTACTGCCCCTTCACTGCGCCAACTGTTCATCCCCCATGTGCCCGAATCTGCGTCATCGCGGCAGTCCCTTCACAACAGGGGCGCCGCCACCTTTCTTGGCTTGTTCCAGGGATCCGACGTACGGGTCATCTCAATGAGATCGTCAGGGAAACAGCGATCCTGAAAGCCGACGACGTCATCGAAGGAGCCTTTGAGCCAGGCATCATAGTCCTCCTCGAGCAGGAGGACCGGCATGCGATCGTGGACCGGCCGGATCGCCTCGTTGCAGTCGGTCATCACGCCGGAATACACCGCTCCCCATTCGTCGCTCTGCCGCCAGAGGCCGGCCCAGGCGAACAGTGGCCGATCTTTCAGGCTGAACCAGGTGCGCGTCTTGCCGCCTTTGGGGCCTTCCGCTTCGGCGAAGGCGGTCAGCGGTATCAGGCAACGCCAATGCGGCTTGGCCGCGAGACCCTTCCACATTGGTTTGCGCAGGTCGGCGATGTTGTTGACTGGCTTGGGCTTGGCGGTTGGCGACATGGTTTTCAGGCGCAGCGGAAACCCCCAGACCATCGATTGCAGCACGCGAGCACCGGCTTCTTCACGTACCACCATGCCGGGATAGCCCGGATAGACCTCCGCCGGCACGTTGAAGTTCGCCACATCGGGCGCCTTGACGCCGAAGAAGGCGGCGACGGCATCAGCCCCAAGCCGCTCGGTATAAAGGTTGCACACGTCCGATGCTCCTACAGCAGCCCCAACTGCGTAGACGGGAGCCCGTCACTGCGCCAGCGCGCCGTCGTCTGCTCTACCACCATCCGATCGGCGTGGAAGGGTGCTCGAAACTGGAAGCCGATCACGTCGCGGATCGAGCCGTGCAGCCAACGCTCATATTCATGCGCGTCAAGCAGCGCCGGCATGCGATCGTTGGTGGGCATCACGGCCTCGTTGGCCGCCATCGTCATGCCCGCGTAGACAGGTCCGACATCGGCAAGATTGCGCCAGAAGCCGGCCCACGCGACGACCGGCTGGTTCTTCACCGAGAACCAGGTGCGCGTCTTCTCGCCCTCGATGCCGTCCGGATTGGCGAAATGAGAAATCGCGATCAGGCAGCGGAAGCGAGGTTCCACGACGGTCCTGTTCCACATGGGGTTGGTCAAGTCCGCGACCAGTCCGATGCGTCCCGGCGGATCACCGCGCTCGCGCATTTCGCGATCGATCCGCGGGAACCCCCACGTCATGTTGCCGACGCGGCGCCGACCTTCATGCTCGATCACCACGACGCCGGGCAACCCCTCAACCGTGGCAGCCTGGGCGTGAACCGGGTCAGCCGGTTCAGCATCGAAGTGAGCGGCAACCGCCTCGACCGTCGCCATCAGGGCATTCAGGCGTGACACGGACCGGTTTCAGTTGGAACGGCTCGCACGCTCGCGAAGTTCTGCGGCGCTCCGTCGCGCGAGATCCGCGCCAAATTCGTCGGTGTCGTCTGCGAGGAACGTCGCCACCCGCTGCAGCAACTCCTCCGGCCAGGTCTCGATCATTCCGTCGTCAAAATAGTGCCGGCGCGAAGCCGGGACGTCACGAACGATCGCATCCTTGCCCGCCGCCGGCATCCAGTAGCTGACCATATCGAGGATGTTGATCGACGCGGCAGCGCCGTCCTCTCGGCGCTGATGCCAATAGGCTGGCGTTGCCTGCGCGTTCCAGAAGCAGTCGGGCAAGCGCTTCCCGAACGCCGCCGGCATGTCGATCCACAGGTCCACCGGGCTGCCATCTAGCGGCGCCTCCGACATCTCGCACCACGGCCCGAGGTCGCCGTCGTCTTCCTCCTCCTCATCCGCAAAATCATCGTCCCACATGGTGATGGATTCTGGATCCACGCCGCGACGATGAAACTCCGCTTCGATCGCGGCCACCTCCCGGGGCACATCGCCTCGTTTGAGACGGATGAGGTGCTCGAAACGAAGCTGATCATCATTGAGGTCCGAAATGTGGACTTCCACGGTGGCCTTCAGCGCTGCAGCAGCGGTCATGATGCGTCCTTCCGTTCCGATAGAACAAATATGGAACATCGCGGACGAGTCGGTCAAGCCGGCGCAACTTAGCAGGGGCGCGGGATCGGCGCCGGCCAGTTCAACTCTTGCCACGCAACCGTTAGGCCGCCCGGGGCCCGCGGCGAATGTTGGTGGCAGGATCGCTCCACAGCCCTAAACGGGCGCCGGCGATCCGCTCCCGTCTGCCGCGGGTGCGAAAAATATCGTCCAAAGGAGGTGGTTCTCATAACTGTTGACGTCGCAACTCTGATCATCGGCATTGCCATGCTGTTGATCGCATTCGCTGCTCTGGTGGTGCAGATCATCCACGCAGCCCGTAAGTAAGGCCTAGACCTTGAAACGGGGAGGGGGCCGGCCTGCCAGCCGACCCCCTCCTGAATTTTCCGGCGCCGGCCGCTGCCACGGCCGACGCCTGCTCGGAAGGGTGTTCTCACACCACCGACGTCGCGCGCTCATAAATATGCCTGATGTGCTGGTTATTCAACCGCCCGAGCGCGACCGGTTGAGGCGCCGGCCCTGCAAAGCGGCGCCTCGACCGAGAATTGAAAACATTCGGCTTCAGCCCGCCCAAACCTATGCCGCGCTGCCCACGGACACAATGCGTACCGGCTTTGCAATCCAGGGGCGGGAAGGGGAGAGGGAGGTGAGAAGGGGAACCGAGAAGGGGATCCCCATCATGCTCAAGCCCGAACTGCCCGGCGCACCGTTGCGCGCAGTTGACTATCTCGACCTCGAAGCGCTGCGCCCACCGGTCGTTCTGACTTACGGCATCGGCGTCGATTCCACCGCGCTGCTGGTCGAACTCGAAGCCCGCGGGGAGGCGCCCGATCTCGTGACGTCGGCTGATCCAGGCGCCGAAAAGCCGCTCACCTACGAGTATCAGAAGATGATGGCTGGGTGGATGGCGGCGCGCGGCATTCGCTACGAAGTGGTCAGCTATCGACTGCGCCGCTTCAAACATTATCCGCCCTATGTAACAATTCTCACCAACCTGCTCGCAAACGCGAAGTTGCCGAGTATTGGCATGGGCGCCACAGTTGCAGTCTGAAATGGAAGGCAGCGCCCCAGAACAAATTTATAGAATAATGGCAGCCGGCACAGGCCGCCTGGTCACATGGCCAGAAAGTCATCCGGCTGATCGGATATAACGCGTCACCAGCCGATACGAGACGTTTCGAATACGCATCAATGATCGATGATGATCATTACAAATGCTAGCACTACTTTGGCAGGTTGAAGGAACCGGCTGGAATCGTCGTTGATTCTCGTGTGTCAGTGTAGGCTGACGGATCAACGGCGATGGCGGTGA
>NZ_JBNPXQ010000019.1:0-37161 GCF_050433225.1 Sphingomonas zeicaulis
GCGCTCGCCCATCATCGCTTGGCGTCCTTCTGCATCTCGATGCTGAATCAGACACTCACCCCGAGTGCAAGGCCGACTTTTTCAACGGCATCGACCAAGGCCGGTCATTCAATGCCGTGTTGGTGAATGTCTGACCTCCACAATAGCTGCCGATCGTCTGCGCATTCTCCACTCGGCGGCCCAAACTGGTAGGTCAGGGATTCGGTGCATGCGGACAGTCCGCATTTGCGTTAAATCTGGTGGTGAGCGGCCTGTCGGCTTTCGAGCGCTAAGTTGCGTAAGCGGCCGTTCGTTCAGGTAAACAATGTCGGCGCGGACTCCATGAAAACATTGATGGTGCGCAGTCGAAACGTTTGCCAGCGAGTCCAAGTGGCCTGGGGGGCTGTGTGCAGCCGACGGAAGCCGGGCTCGAGCGATGAATTCGCCTGAAACGAAAGGGCCGCCTCCTTGCGGAAGATCGACCACAGCGGAGTCGGCATCGAACGGAGGCATTCCTCCGCCAGGAAGCCCGCGAGGATGAGTAGAACGCCCATCGCGGACGCGGCGACGATGTGTTTGTCGTTAAGGAGGCCATTTTTGTCTTCGCTGGTCGAGATGCGGCGGGCATCGGCGAGTTGACGGCTTGCTTACGTCACGGAACGAGATGCCTGTTTCAGAATTAACCGGAAGAGTTCGGCCTGGTAGAGCGCGTCATGGAGCGCGTCGTGGTCGCCGTGAAGCTCGGGGTGAACTTCTTCCGCGATGCGACTCGATCGTGTGTCCGTCCAGGTGCACCCTGAGATACCCATCCAAAGCGCCTTGATGTCCAGCGCAGTGAAGCCGAACGGATTGTCGCCGGCGAATTTGTGGAAATAGTAGTTGACGAACGACCAATCAAAGGGCGCGTTGAATCCGACGAACACCGGCTTGGCGGACCCGGAGACGTCGCCGATCCAGTCACCGAACCGGGCCATCGCTGGAGCGGGGTCGAGCCCCGTTGCTTGCAGACGCTCGAGCGAGAGGCCCGAAACCTCAAGTGCTGCGGGCACGGCGTTCAAATTGATCGGCTTGAGCTCGCAGGAGAACGTCCGCGTCGGATCAGCGACCAAGCAGGCGCCAATGGAAAGCATGCTGTATTCGCCAGGGATCGGCCCCGCCGTCTCGACGTCGATCGAGATGAACGCCTCGGTGCTGGTCTCCGTCATGCGATCAACTCCTCGATGGTCACGAGCGGCGGCCGGCTGCGGACGGCCTCCCAGTGCTCACGGAACGCCTTGCGACGCTCCTCCGCACTACCGTCGGTCTTCCAGTGCAGGCCGGCAAGCGTCTTGATGTCGAACGGAAGGTCCGACCCGGACCGCGCGCTGACGATGGTCGGGATGCTGCGTCCCAGAGCGTACCCGAGTTCGAGAAAGCAGTTGGGTCGCGAGCCGGTGATGTCGGCGATCACGACGCTGGCGCGGTGAAGCTTGGCGAAGATCTCGTCGTCGATGCGTGCGTGCTCGTATGCCTGCTGGCCGTCGATGACCGTCAGTCGGTAGCCCAGTTCGCCCTCGATGACGGGCTGGACCACCGTGTCGAAGAAGGACTGCACAGCCGGATATTCCTTGTCGGTGGGATCGAGCAGCCTGACAGCGAAGGCACGCGGCCGCTCGAGGTTCTCGAGCAGGGTGACGATGGCGGTCACCCGGTCCGGCACCGACTGACGTGTCGGGAAGCGGATGCGGTTGATCCAGTCGTGCGAGTTGCCACCGCCCACCATGTGGAACAGCTTGCGGCTGTTCGCACTGGCCTCGCCGAACGCGTAGAGGCGGCGGCTTCCTTCGCTTTCCGGCGTGATCGGGAGGTTCAGCGGGATGACCGGCTTTCCGGCCGCGTGATAGAGGTCGGCGAGGTAGAGGACGCCTTCGGTGCCCCCAAGTGCGATCAGGATGTCGCCGTACCGCGCCTGCGCCTCCATGCGCTTGCTGTTCATGTTCCAGCGCGCCGCGCTTTCCATCTGCACCTGCGGGGAATCGCGTAGCTCGTCCCAGAGCGCATGCAGCTCCTCCGGGATCTGGTCCTCGTTCTTGTGGTGCTGGACCGCGACCGCGAGCGGTACCGATGCATCGCCCGGCCGTGTCGAGAGGGCATCCTTGATCGTCTGCCATACCAGCCAGTCGAAGGTAATCGGAATTCCGTCGTCGCGCTTGGGCTCGGCGTCGACAGGGACGACGAACGTGGCGCCGTGCCGCATGAGCGCCCGGACGAGGCCTGCGACCAGCTCACGTGCCGCGGTCACGTCCGCCGGCGTGGCGATGGCGAGGTCCTTCGAAATGCTGCCGGCGATGTGGATGCGGCGGCCGAAGAGAGGGGAGCGGTTCATCAGCGGTCCTCCATCACGCGCGACCCGGCCATGTGGATGGCGGCGTCGCGCAGGTGTTCGAAGCGGAGCGGGCCGTCGGGGAAGGCCTTTGCCACCGCGGCGGGATAGAAGCGGGTCCGGAAGTCCGAATAAGTCCAGCCAGGCTGGTCGCGCTGCGGGCCGGTGAGTCCGACCAGCTCGGTCATCTGCGACGTAATGATCCCGATCCCCTCCAAATCCATCTCTAGCAGCTGGCGACGCTCGGCGTCGGTCGGGCGTTCGAACCTGTCGACGATCGCGGCGCGGCGGAGCAGCGCGGGATCGAGCACGCTGAGGCGATTGGTGCACAGGATCACGACGATCCGGCCCTTGTAGCGACGCAGGTCGTCGATGCCCTGGATGAGCGTGTTGACCGCGACCTTGTCCTCGTGGTGGCTGTGCTCCTGCGACCGCGAGGCCGCGATGCTGTCGCCCTCGTCGATCACCAGCACCGCGCGGCGGGTCCGCCCCACAGAGTCGGTGACGTGGCGGAGCGCCTCGGCGAGGAGCTTGGTCATCTCGCCCACCTTGCCGCTGCCGCGCACGCGGTTGGAGAGGCGGAAGATGGTGGCGTCCTCCGACCGCGCCTCGGTGAGCAGGCGGTTCGCGATGCACTCCGCCATGGCGGTCTTCCCCGTGCCGACGTCGCCGTGGAAGACGACTAGGGGATACTGGTCCGCGACGAGGTCGATAATCGGCAGGTGCCGCCGGTGGTGCTGCTTGCTCCAGTCGCCGAGCTTGTCGGCGGACAGGAGCAGGCGCAACTGGTCGTGGACGCGAGCGTAGCGATCCTCGAACCCGAGCAGGGTAGTTGCACGGTGGGCGAGTTCGTCATCGGGGACGATGACCTCGCTGTCAAAGATGTCGGTCGTGGTGGTCATCAGTTGGTCCAGTCCTTGCGCTTCACGCCATAGGAATTGCTCGTGTAGTTGCGGCCTCCGCCGCCAGTCAGCGACGCATGGCTTGCGTCAACGCCGGACGGGGACCACGGGATCTTCAGACGGCCAGACATCGCCTGGCGCGCAGCGGCATCGTAGTCGTCGGTGTAGCTGATCAGGATGCGGAGATTGGGAGACTGGACCTTCGGCCAGAGCACGCCGCCGGGGCGGCTCGTAGTCAGCGATCCGGCATCGGTGTCGACTTCGAACCGGACCGCCTTGATCTCGGTCACGCCGCTGAGCAGCGTGACGTCGATCCAGGCCAGATAGCCCTTCCTGGCCAGCGCCTCGATATCGTGGATGTAGTCGGCGGTCTCGGCCGGGGTCCACCCGGCGGTGCTGTCGGCGATCATAACGAGGTCGGCCTTCATCCGCCGCATCACGTTATCGATGTCGACGGTGCTGTAGGTGTCGGTGGTCGTGGTCGTGTTCATCACTGGTCCTCCGTGCGGAAGCGGGGGCCGAAGATCTCTTTCCACACCGCGTGGTCGTTCTCAGCCGAGGCAAAGTTCGCAGTCTCCCAAGCCGCGCTTGCCGCGGCGACGATCTCCTTGCGCTCGGCCTCGCTGATGCGGCTCGCGACGTTATTGGAGTCGCAAACCGGGTCGATGATCACGACCGGGTCGCCGAACGTCGGGATCGACGAGCCGTTTTCGGGAAACGAGATCACCTCCTTCAAGCCGCTCTGCGCGATGTAGAGCAGGAAGTCCCGGAACCGCTGCTCGATGCTGCCGGCCCGGCCGCGCTTGTCGAGTATGTGGGCGATGATCAGCTCGATCGCGAACGACTTGAGCGGCTTGATCTCGGCGTGGTTCCGCCACTTCTTCGCCAGCCGGACGAGCGTCCTGAAGTTGGTGTCGGCGACCTTGCGGGTCCGGACGAACTCGATTTGGCACGGTGCGCAGGTGTGGACCCGGGTGCCGTCGCGGATGTCGTACTGCCAACCGTGGTCGGACTTGTTCGTGTCCTCGATCACCGGCACGATGTCGACGCTGAGCCCGGACCCCACGAAGGTGACGGTCGCGGCCTTGCGCTGGATCTGGAAGTCCTCGACGTTTTTCGACGGGTACTGCTCGACCAGCAGGTCGTAGATGAGCTTGGTCAGGTCCGCGAGCGTCGTGTGGTCCGCGTCCTCGCCCGAGATGTAGAAGACGACATCGACGTCGACCGGATCCTGGCTGGTTTTGCGCAGGATCGTGTGCTTGGCGAACGACCCCGCCTTGACCACTCTGGTGATCTTGATCTTGGTCTTGTCGCGAACGTTGCGGCAGAGATTGTCGACCAGGCGGTCGACCTGGGCGTTGTATTCGGTCCGCTTGTCCTGGGGCAGGCGGAGCACGTTGTGATCATAGTATAGCAGCTGGGTGTTGCTGAGCGGCATTGAAGTCCCTTTCGACTTTCCCTGTGCGTTCGCGGCTGGCACGCCTCCTCGTTCCCGGAAGGAGGTCCCGCCGGGTGAGGAAGCGATTGACACCACTCGCTTGTGGGGATACGAACTACACGGGCAGCGAATATATGTCCATATACTTTCTGCGCCCACTGGAGTTAGCGTATGGCGACTGATGCCGGCAGGATCAACTGGGGGGTGGAGCGTCGGCTCGAGTTCATCGAGTTCCGCCTTTCCTGGGAGGGGGGGGTCCGGCGGTCCGACATCATGTCAGCGTTCAAGGTCTCGGAACCGCAGGCCTCCAAGGATCTGACGCTGTATCAGGAACGCGCGCCCGGCAACGCCGTCTACGATAAGGTCTCGAAGCGCTACGTGTCCGGAGAGGGGTTTCGACCGGTCTTCCTGCAGGGCGGGCCCGACGAATTTCTGACGCGGTTGCGGTCGTTCGGCGAGGGCCTGACGGACCCACGCGATTCTTGGCTGGGCATGCGGCCGGAGGTCGATGTGGTGCTGACGCCGGCCCGCGAGGTGAGTGACGAATGCCTCCGCGCGGTCCTGTCGGCGTACCGCGCTGGCGGCTCGATCGAGATCCGCTACCAGTCTATGAGCCCCGAACGTCCCGAACCGACCTGGCGCCGTATCACGCCGCATGCGTTCGGCTTCGATGGCTTCCGCTGGCACGCGCGGGGCTATTGCCACATGACGGACAACTTCAAGGACTTCCTGCTGCCGCGCATTCTCGGGTCGAGGGATCCCGGCGAGGCCGGTCGGCCAGGCACCGAGGACGAACTGTGGCAGAAGCGCTTCGCGGTGCGTATCGCTCCGCATCCGGATCTCGGTCCGCAGCAGCAGGCCATCGTCGCCAAGGATTATGGGATGACGGACAAGGACGGGACGAGGGTCCTTGAGGTCCGTTACGCGATGCTGTTCTATTTCCTGAAGCGGCTGAACCTGCTGGGGAGACCGGAGAAGCTGCCGGTACGCAGCCAGCATATTGTCGTCGCGAACCGCGCCGAGACCGAAGAGGCGCTCAGAAGGGCCGACTTCGCGCTCTGATCGCCTGTCGGCGACTGATCCCTCCGGCTTCTTCAACGCGGGCCGCTTCCTGGCCGGAATTCGCGTCGGCTTGACTACGGCGTCGAGCTTCTCGATCGCCTCCGGCGGGCCCTGTCAGACCAAAGTGGCTGGCAGCGCGATGGGCTGATATCAGCGTGCATGAGCCGCAAGTCGCGGGTGCTGCCGCCCAGTTCGTTTCGCCGTTTCAACTCGTCGCCCGAGGTGATCCGGCTGAGTTCCGGCGCAGCCGAGGCGTACGTCTCCGTAGACGTGTAGACCGCGGGCCGATCCCAGGCGAGTACAGCATGCTGTCCATCGGCGCATGTCTGGTCGAGGATCCCGCCTCGGCGTTCTCGTGCGCCTAAAGTCCATCGGCTTCAACGCGGATCTGGCCGCGCTCGCGGTGTCCGGCTTTTCGCTGGAGACGCTGGCCTCGGAGGGAACAGAGTCGGAGCATGCGATGCGGATGTTCGACGATTGGCTGCGGAGGGCCGGGGGCACGAGCGGCAGTTCGTGTTCGTGGGCTTCAACCGTGCCTTCGACTGGACGTTTGTAAACTTCTACTTCGATCGATTCGTGGGCGCGAACCCCTTCGGGTTCACCGCACTCGACATCGAGGCGATGTACATGGGAAGAACGGGGTGTCGGTGGAGCGACACCCGCTCGAGCCATCGCGGAACGGCTGAACCCGAAGCTCCGGGGTGATCACGACGCGTTGCAGGACGCCCGCTATCAGGCCGAGTTGTTCAGACTGGTGCGCGACCTGCCGCCGGGATGACATGGCATCGTGCGAAGCTACGCCTGGTTTGCCCAGATGTTGGCCCTGATTGGGCTTGATCTCGGCGCTTCGTTGTACTTGGATCGCGTAAAGTACGGGGGATTTAGAATGCTGGGATCGAACGGGACCGTCCGCGATCATTCGCTGGACTTAGAATGTCTCGTCGAACTGATGTCGTGGGTGCCGTCCCATCAACGCAAGTTCAGCGAGGCCGCGAAGCGGGTGCCCGTCTCCGGATGGGAGCACGTCTTCCGCAAGGAGGAGGCGGTCCAGGCCCTCCTCACGCTGCTGCGCCTCCCGGGCGGACTGGGGGCGGCGGAGACGATCTGCCTGAAGGCCGGCGTCAGGGGGCCTGCGGAGGCGATCGTCAGAAGGGCGAAAGCCGCCCTCCGGTCTGCGGGTCTCGATGATCGGCGCCTTCCGAGAAGGACGTGGCCGGAGCGGCTGTCCGGGGTGGGCGCGGAGTTCGAGGCCTCCTGGCTTCGTTGGCACGCGGCGGCAGTCGGGTCCGATGGAGCCTCAAACGGTCTGACGCCAAACGAGCTAGGTCACGTCGTGCAGGATGCCATGGGGACGGGGCACGTTCCAGCGGGCGAACCCGGAGACGAGCCGCCGCGTGACCCATCGGATCGTGGCGAGCCGCGCGACGAGGCCCGGGTCGCAGAGGCGGAGACGTTTCGGGATCTGATGGATCCGCTTCTGCGACTGCTCGCCGCCGCGACCGAACCGGATGCCTCCGTGGTTTCGGTGCTGCGCGTGGCCGCCGATCGTCTGGAAGGCATGGCGGAGGAGGCGGCATCTGCAATGCTCCGCGAAGCTGAACGGTCGCGTCTTCGATCCGAGCTGGAAGCCGTTTCGCTGGAGATCGGGGGACTGGATGGCAGCCTTCGGATCGAGGCGGCGGCTGCGATGGAGGGGGTCCCGTCCGAATGCGACGGCGCGTCGCAGGAGCAATTGGAGGCCTTGCTTGATGCGGCTCTCTCCTACGCCGGCGCCGCGCGCGCCTGGCGGTCCGCGATCGACGCCCTCGCCGTTACCCACGACTATGATGGTGCGGCGGCTCTCCGGAGCGCGGAGATGGACGCGATGGACCTCCTTCGCGACGGCATCTCGTCCGCGAAGGCCGCGGGCGTGGGCGCCCGGCAGCTGCCTCCGCTGCGGATCGACCACACGTCTGCGGCCGCAGGGGGAGGGCCCAAGGGAGCCCTCGCCCGAGGAGAGGCCAATGCGGTTGCCGGCGTGGAGGGCCGTGCCGAGCCGGCGGCCGACGGAATGCTCCACGAGAATCTCGAAGGCGGTGCGGCCGACGGACCCGTCGCTCCCGTGGACGTGCAGGGCGATGAGCCCGCCCCGGACGGAGAAGTCGACGTCGACGGTGCCGCGGCCGCATCCGTTGGAGAGACGTCGGGCATCGACGCGAGTGAGGACGAGGCTGAGGCATCGGTCGCCGCCGCCGCGGACGGCGCCCGATCCGAACCCGATTGGGCACCCGGCGGCGGGATGGAGCGGCAAGATGTCGCCTTCCCTATCGAGGAGCGTTCGCTTCTCGCCGACCCCGACCATCCGAGCGGCGCCGATGGGGCCGAGAGCCTCGCCACTGGCGCGCGGAGGGCATGCGCGGTCGCGTTCGGACAGAGGCGGTACGGGCTCGCGATGCACGTCGCGCGTGTCGCTGAGGCCGGTGGCATCCCCGCGCCGTTCCGGCTGCCGGCCGATCTGATCGAGGCGCTGGTGGCGGGGATGTCGGTCGGCAGCCCCCGCTCAGAACGCGCGGTCGACGTGTTCGACCTTCGCCGCGACGCCGTCGTCGCCGCGACGACGGACGGTTCGGATCCCGCGCACCAGCTGATGGCCTTCGCCGCCTCGCTTCGCCCGGCCCTCTTCGCAGTGGAGGCGGGCGCGAACGATCTCGTGTCCGCGGCGGCCGGACTGTCGCGGCTGGGTCAGGGGGTCTACGCCCTGGCCGGCGTCGCCGAGGCGGCACGCGCTGGCGACCTCGTGCCCGGCGAACTTGCCGAACTGAAGGATCATCTCGCACCGCAGCGCCAGCTCCGTGATCTGCGCGCCGAAATGCGCCGGTTCTACGACGATGCGCAGCGCAGGAAGATCAAGTTCCAGCGAGCCACCAAGATCTGGCTGGACGCGCTTCGCGTCGGCAGCCTCCGCGATGCCATCCAGGCCGTCATAGACAACGCCCCCGACGCCGCGGAGCTCGTCTCCACGGCGCTGGCCGGCGGCCTCGCCGATGTGGACAGGATGGTCAACGCCGCCGACCGGGAGGCGACGGCCGGACGCAAGATGCAGGTGCTGACCGCCGGTGCGCGGGCGACCCTCAAGGATTGGCTGCGCGATGTCGCCGAGCGGCTGCGTGATTGGCTGTCCGCCCATCAGGCGGTCCACCACAGGGAGCGCAACCACCATTCGGTCAAGGTCCGTGAGGAGCTGAGGGAGGCCGCCGAGGCCGCAGTGCGTGACCTCGGAGCTCAAGACGCCACAGGGCATCCGCATCTCCGGATCGCCGTCGAGGCGGCCAGGGACGCCGTGTCCTCCGTAGTTGCGCTGTTCGACCGACCCGAACCGCTCGGCCTCTCCCTCGACATGCGGCTGGAAGACGATCTGCTCCTGCTTCCGGGCACGTGGCGGATGACCAGGCTGGCCGACTGGTCGGAGCAGTCGAGGTCGGATTTCTTCGATGCGGTTGCCTCGCTGCCGGAGGACGGCGACTTCGAGGATGCGCTGGGCCGTGCCGTGGCCGAGGGGCGGTTCTCGCATGCCTTCCGCGCTCGCGAGCGCGTCCTTCTCGACGATCCGTCGAGGCGCGAAGCCATCGATCTTGCCCTGACCGGCGAGATGGATCGCCAAGTGGAGGTTGAGAGGAAGCGACTGAGGCAGGTCCGCAAGCGTCTCAACGATCTTCTCGGTGCGGACGACCGTCAGATCCTGAACCGCGACTTGGAACCCGATCTCGACAAGCTGGGGGCAATGCTGGCGGGGGCCGGGGATCCACAGATCGACCTGTCCGAATGGAGGGCGAGGCTCACGGAGATCGACGGCGCCCTCGACGTGGCGTTCCGCATGCTAATCGGACCACTGCAGGCCCGGGTGGACGTCCTCGAGAAGAGCGGCCGGTTGATCGACGATCTGCGCAAAATGGTAGAGCTGAAGGATCTCACCACGCTCGCGGAGCACATCGAGGCGTACGAGGCGGGGGTGTCCCCGCCCGTGCCGCCTGCGGATCTGCTCGAGACGTTCAGCGACGCCATGCTGCGGGCCGACCGCGAGTGGCGTGTCGATCTCCCCTCCCTGCAGCAGGCGATCGCTGGCAGGAGGGCGGCCCCCGTAGCCGACTTCTCGAAGTTCGAGGAGGGGCAGCTCCAGGCCGCCGGACAGCTCCTCAAGGCTTGGCGGGACCTCCGTTCGTTCCAAGGCCGCGACGCCTCGGCCCCGCTCGCGTCCCTCTTCGAGGAGCTCCTGACCTCCGCGGTGTCGGTGCGACCCGCCCGCTCTGCGGCCCTGCCCGGACTCTACGAACTGCGCACGCCGGTGTACTCCTCACGCGACGAATGCGTTGCGCCCGCCTTCGGAAGCGCGGCGGAGGGACGGTACGACGTCATCTTGACGGACGCGCACGGCATCTCCTCGGGAACGGAACTGGCCAACCTGAAGTCGCACTGCTCCGCATCCACGTTCTTCGTCGTGCGCGGACGCCTGGACGCGACGGCGCGGCAGGCGTTCATGGCCCAGGTGCGGCAGAGGGGTGCGGACCCCGCATGCGGTCTCATCGACGAGGCCGTGGTGCTGTTCCTCGCCACACTGCCGGCGCGGCGCCGGTCCGATCTCTTCGCGATCGCGCTGGCCATGGGCGTGGTGCAGCCGTACTCCGATGCTCCGCAGCAGACGTCGCCCGAGATGTTCTTCGGCCGCGTCGACGAGCTTCGCGAACTGTGGGATCCGAACGGCTCATGCCTGGTGTACGGCGGGCGTCAGCTCGGCAAGACCGCCCTGCTGCGGCAGATCGAGCTGCGCCACGACCGGGGCGAGCAGATCGTCCTCTACGGCGATCAGGAGCTGGAGGGCTTCGGCGACGGACGCTCCGCCACGTTCTGGCGGTGGATAGCGAGGAAGGTGTCGGCACGGGGCGTTCCGATCGCCGGGCCTTCCGGCCGACAGTCCGCGGATGGGATCCGGGCGGACATCCAGGTGTGGCTCGCTGAGGACAGCACCAGGCGCCTGGTGTTCCTCATCGACGAGGCGGACGCCTTCCTTCGTCGCGAGGTGCGCACCGGCTTCACCGGGGCGAGCATCCTGGTGGAGGTGCGCGAGCTCATGCGCGTCACGAACCGTCGCTGCAAGTTCATCTTCGCCGGACTTCACGACGTGCAGCGCCTCGCCCGGACGCCCAACTCGCCGCTCCTCCACTTCGGACTTCCCATTCGCGTCGGACCGCTGATGGGTAAGGATCTGTTCGAGGCCCGCGGCATGGTCGAACAGCCGATGGCGACGGTCGGGTACGCGTTCGGCCGGGACACCCAGGAGGGACGCGCACTCGTGGGTCGCGCGCTGTCCGAGGTGGGCTACTATCCGTCGCTCATGCAGACCTTCGGCATGGTCCTGGTCGGCCGGCTGAACGCCAAGGCGGCATCGCGGATATCGACGCCGCCGCTGCTGCCCATCCGGATCTCCGAGGCCGAACTGGACGAGGCGCTGGAGGACAACCTCTTCCGGGAGAACGTCAGGCTCAAGTTCGACAACACGCTGAACCTGGATCCGCGTTACCGTCTCATCGCGTACGTGGTCCTGCTCGGAACCCAGGAATCAGCCTATCGCGAGGAGATGCGGCCCGGGCTGTCGGTTGCGGAGATCCAGCGGACCGCCATCTACTGGTGGTCTCAGGGGTTCGCCGAGGATCCCACCAACAGCGCCTTCGAGGGGCTGCTGAGGGAGATGGAGGGACTCGGCGTCCTTGTCGGCCTTCGGGATGGCCGCTACGCGATCCGCTCCGCCCGCATCGCCGCCATGCTCGGCACGCTGCAGCAGGTCGAGGATCGTCTCATCGAACTGGCCGGACAGCCCTATCTCATGTCGGAAGATACGGGCGGCTCGCGGCGCCTGATCGGCAACGGTCCGTCCCCTCTCACCTTCCGTCAGGAGGGTGTGCTTCTGGAGCGCAGAGGAGCGTCTCCCGTGGCTCTGGCGCTCACGACCGAGGCGCTGGGGATCGACAGGATGGGCGATGCGCTGAACGGCGTCGCGGAGGATCAGGTCTTCGTCGTCGAGAAGCGGATCGGAAGCGTGGTCGAGCTCGAGCGGACGATCTCCGGCGTGGCCGGGCGGATGAAGGCCGGGCAGAGCGGTCTGCTCGTGGCCAGGGGGCCCTGGCTCGGCAGCGACGCCGTGGCCGCCGCGTTCGCACATGCCGAGGTCCGGCGCGCGCAGCGCAACTCCAACACCGGCGTGAGGGTCATCCTGCTGCCGGGGATGATCGACTGGAACGAGCTGGAGACCTTCGATTCGGGCGATCCGCTCTGGGGCGCCACTGCCGTCACGCTCTCCACGCTTCAGCAGGGTGGGCTGCGGGAATGGCTCGCCCGGCGCACTGAGAACAACGCGCCGCCGGTGGAGATGCTGGAACGTCTCCGGAGCGCGACCGGCGGCTTCCCGGCGCTGCTCGTGAACCTTCAGGGCAGAAGCGTTGAGGCGCTGGTCGCGTCGGCGGAGGCCGCCGCGATGCGGCTGCTCGAGGAGGGGGATGGCGTGTTCGGCCGCTTCGGGCTCGACGATGGCCGACTGCGTTCGATCCTTCGGTTCGTCCACGAGCAGGTCGGCGGCGACGTCTTCGACGTCGATGCGCGGCAGGCGCTCATCGAGATGCTGGAAGAGGACGGAGCCCGCGCGCCGGGACGCGGGCTCGACGTCCTCGTCACGATCGGGGCGATCGACCTCATCGTCGCCGACCAGCAGGGATGGCAGATAAATCCCCTGGTCCGGCGAATCCTCCAGGGGATCGACTGAGGCATCATGCGGCATCCCGAATTCTGGAGCCTTCCCGGTGGAAGGCGCTACGTCCGAGATGTGCTCCTTACGGCGCGGAACGGATCCGTCGCGGTGCATGAGCCGCTCGGTCCCCCGCAGCTCGCCCTAGCGATCGAAGAGAGCATCCGCCGCGATGGGCTCGACGAATGTCTCAGGATCGATCCCGACGGTTCGGGCGAGAGGCTCATCGACGTCCTGCGACGGCGGGTCGGCAGCCATGCCACTACCATGGAGGGTTTCGCGCTCCATCTCGGATATGTCGTGCTCGTCTCCGCGATGGACGGACCGGAGGACGGTTTCCGATCGGATCTAGAAATCTTCGCGTCGGCTGCCGCGGCGCGCTCCGACGACGCGGCGCCGCGGGTGGTGGCCATATCCCGGGACGGATCTGGCTTCCTTAAGGGAGCGCCGTGGCGGGGATCGTCCACGCAGGGAATTCTGGACCATCTGGATGGCGCTAGCTTCGCCGCCACGGGGACGCGGGGGCTTCCGGGGCTCGTCGGCCGCCTGGCGGTCGGCGTAGCCATGGAGGTGGGCGCGTGGGATCTCGACATCGTCGAGCGGATCCGATCCCTGCCGGAGGCGGCCGCCGTCAGACCGGATCTCCATGTCGAGAGATGGTCGGACGAGCGCATTGAAATCTGGCGCGGCAGGGCGGCGAGATGGGAGGATGGGACCTACGACCTCTTCGGCGGCGAACCATACGTCCATCCGCTCCTGCTGGCCGGCAACGCGCCGGCGCTTCTCGAACGTCGGGTCTGGCGGGGGCATGTCGCCGCCCTCTTTCCATGGCTCGAGGAGATCCGGCAGGACCTCACCAGACGATACCGGCGTCTCCTGACGATTGAGGCGGCGTCGTATTCGGGCGACATCGAATCGCTCGACTGGGGACCGTTGTGCACCCAGCTCGGATCGCGCGCGCCGGAGGTGCGGGAGTTCGCGCACGGCTGTCGCCGTCTGAGGAACTGTCTCGCACACGGCAGTCCGGCGCGCTGGCAGGACGTGGATGCATGCCTGGAGGCGCATGCGCATTGGAGGAGCGGCGATGGCGGCGACCGAGGCAGGGATCTCTGAATCCGGCGGCGGCCGGCTCGCGACAGTATCCGCCGGAAGCTCGCCGTCCCGTCCGTCTCTAGGTTCCATCCGAGTCGGCTCCGCCGACGGTCCCACGGCGCGTCGACGCCAGCCGACGGTTGTGCCGGCCCCGCGTCTCTCACGCGCGCCAGGGTCCTGCCGGGCTCCGGGTATGAGAAAGTGGATGAACGCTAGATATCGACATAAACGAACGGCGGAAGTTGAGTAGCTTCCGGGGTCCTGTGAGTGACCGATTATGTGTCATCATGAAGGCTCGCGCTCGAGCATTTCGAGGCTGGCATCACCTCAGCTTATGGATCGGGAGCGTTCGTGCTTTCGGGCGGAAAAGTGGTGGGAGCTTCGACAACTGGGTATCTGAGCAAGCATCCGCTTCCGAGGTAAGCTAAAAAAAAAGCGATTGTGGGTCCAATTTGGCGACAACGCGTAAGTTGACGCTCACCGGAACCGGATCGTCAATCGTTCGGTGCGTGCATATCGCCGCAAGGCATGCCTGACCGTAGTGTCGTCAACTACGTGTATGTCGGCTCATGGCAAAATCCGACGTTTGACGATCCAAGCAGGAATGGCAGCAAAGTCCCACGATACGGCGTTCTGAAGCGTCCCGGGTTTTCCGGAGGCTCCGAACTGTGAGAAGGAGCGTCCTGTATGAGCAAGATGGGAAACAGATTTTCGCCTGAGGTCCGTGACCGGGCCGTGCGGATGGTTGGCGAGCACCGCGCTGATTACGGCTCGGAGTGGGAGGCGATGAGTTCGATTGCCTCGAAGATCGGCTGTACGGCCGAGACGCTGCGCCGCTGGTGCCGCACGGAGGCCGGCCGACGGGCGGCGCCAGCGGCGCAGGCCGTTGATGAGAAAGCCCGGCTCAAGCTGCTGGAGCGCGAGGTCAAGGAACTGCGTCGGGCCAACGAGATCCTGCGCAAGGCGTCTGCGTATTTTGCGATGGCGGAGCTCGACCGCCGCGAGAGATGATGATGGCGTTCATCGACGTCCATCGCGAGGCCTTGGGTATCGAGCCGATCTGCCGCGAATTGGCGATCGCCCCGTCCTCCTATTACGAGCATGCCGCCCGTCTTGCCGATCCGGCCAGGCGTTCCGCCCGTACGCGCCGGGATGACGAGATGTGCGAGCAGATCCGGCGCGTTCACGAGGGCAGCTTCGGCCTCTACGGCTCGCGCAAGGTCTGGCATCAACTGCGGCGCGAGGGCCTTGATGTCGCCAGGTGCACGGTCGAGCGACTGATGCGCACCATGCGGCTGGCTGGCATTCGTCGAGGGAAGAAGACGATCACGACCGTCAGCAATCCCAAGGCCCTATGCCCGCTCGACAAGGTCAACCGGGAGTTTCGCGTGGATCGGCCCAACGCCCTGTGGGTGTTCGACTTCACCTACGTCCACACCTGGGCAGGTTTTGTCTACGTCGCCTTCGTAATCGATGCCTATGCGCGGCGCATCGTAGGCTGGAAGGTCAGCACTTCAGCGACAGCCGGATTCGTCCTGGATGCCCTCGAGCAAGCGATCCACGCACGCAGGCCTAGCCCGGATGACGGCTTGATCCATCACAGCGACAGGGGCGTTCAATACCTCGCCATGAACTACACCCAGCGCCTGGCAGAGGCGAACCTTGTGCCCTCGGTCGGCAGCGTCGGCGACAGTTACGACAATGCCTTGGCCGAGACGATCAATGGCCTTTACAAGGCCGAGGTGATCTGGCGCCAGCGTTCGTGGCCAAACCTATCGGCGGTGGAAATGGCGACACTGAGCTGGGTCGATTGGTACAACAACCATCGCCTCTTTGGCCCGCTCGGTTACATCCCGCCCGCCGAGTCCGAGGCAAACTACTATGCGGCCATTGAAACCTTCGATATGGCTGCCTGAGCCAAACTGTATAGCCTCCAGAAAACCCGGGACGCTTCACCCGCGTTTGAGCGACACCAGCTACAGTCTGGACAAGGTGGAATTTCAGCCTTGGAATGTTTAGTTCGACAACCCGGCAAAACCCTGATCGACGTAGGAAGAGGTGAAGCCTCAAGGCGCAGTCTCGCTGGCTTCACTTTATCACGTCAAATTCCGTGGGCGTCTATCAGAGCGGGATCACCCAATATCCGCGATGGTTTTGCATTTTGGATAATTGGAGCAGCCAAGAAATGAGCCGTAACTGCCCTTCCGGACGGCCATCTTGCCTGTCACGCACTTGGGGCAAGTGTCTCCTGCTGCCATCGGCTGGGCAAGTTTGGTTGATCCGGCCCTGCTCCTGGAAGGCTTGATGGAACTGGCTTCGTCGCTGAGGTTGCGTTTGTAGGTGCAGTAGGGTGCGCCGCTACAGACTTCGAAGGCACCGTTACGACCGTTGTGCGCCCTTAGCAGGCCGTTCGAGCACTTGTGGCAGGGGGTAAGGGAGGCGCCGTCATACTCGAGTTCGACATGGCCCGCCTTGACCAGTTCGACGATGAAGCGGGACGGTGCCGTGATTGTCGTGAAGATGCGGACCTGGCGCTTAGCCCGAGTCAACGCGACGTAGAAAAGACGCCTTTCTTCGGCGTGCGGGAAAGGATCGGGCTCAGGCATGGCAAGCTGGAGGATGGGTTCGTCCTCGACCTGGCTCGGGAATCCGAGGAAGTCTTCCGCGGCATTGAGGATCATGACGTAGTCAGCCTCGAGCCCTTTCGAGCCGTGGATCGTCCTAAACGTGATGTCAAGGTGCCGGCCGAAGCGGTTCTGCCACTGCTTGAGCCGTGACGGCTTATCCCGATGGTATCGGCCAAGCAGCATCACGCACATGGGCTTGCCGGCCGTGTCGGGCGCGAGGGATCCGCTTTCGGCATATTCGAACATGAGCTGCAGCTGGCGCTCCAGCTTGTCCGTAGCGGCATCCTGGTTGTCTTCCGCAAAGGCAAACAATGCCTTTTTGACATAATCGTTCGTCGTCTGGACGGTCTTTGCGATCTGGCGCGGGTTAGCCTGGACGAAGGCGCTCGATGCCACACAGATGGATTTCGGACACCGGAAAGTCGTGGCGAGCATGAGCCGGGTCGAGTGATCGAAGGTCCGTTCGAAATTGGTCATGGCCGAGATGTCGGCACCCGCAAACCGGTTGATCCCCTGCCAATCGTCACCGACCACGCAGACATGTGCCTGTCCCGGTGCTTTGGTGTGGAGGGCTTTCAGCAGCTGGACGCGGGCACGGGAGCTATCTTGGAACTCGTCCGCAAGGATAACGGTGAACGGGCTCTCGTATCGACCGCTTTCGATATGACCGATGGCTTCGAGGAGCATGTCATCGAAATCGATGCATTCTGCTTCCCGGAGTTCGCGCTCCCATTCGTTCGAGATACGTTCGTATAGATCGAGGAACCGATTGGTGCGGTCCGATTTCCATGCGTCGGTTTCACCGATCGAGCGTAGCTGGGCCATGGTCAGGCCGTTCGCCTTCACATGCTGCTGGAAGGTCCGGAAGGTCGAGGCAAGCTGCTCCATGCTGACCAGAGGCCGGCCATTGACCTCGCGGTTCATGTTGAATTCGAGGGTGAGGCCACGGCGTTCGAGCTCTGCCTTCAGCTTGTCGAACAGCCGACCGTTCTGGAATTCGCCGGAGGTCGTTTCGAAGAACGGTGTGCGTTTTTCCGCATGGAGGTTTCTTTTCCACTTCGCCCCATCCTTGTAACCCTCGAACGCTTCAGGGGCCTCACCATCGTCGTCCAGGGCGAAGTGCTCGTGATAGAGCCTTGCCTCGGGGTAGTAGAAATCAGGCGTATATTGGCGATGCTGGGCGGTGGCCGTTCTGACCTCGTAGCGTGGCTCGTAGAGGTACTTCACGCCGTGATGGAAGAGGTAGTTGCAGATGCAGCATTCCTGCTCGCTTTTCACAAGCTTCCCGTCGTCTGTGAGGAAGCGGCGTTGAGCAAGGGCGGCCTCGCCTTGGCTACCGGACGAAAAGGTGCGTCCGTAGACAGCGCGGAAGAGGTCCCAGTCTGAACGGAACTTGGGTTCCCGATCGCGCAAGGTGTCGATGATCTCGCGGACTTTGGCGGCTGCGCGTCCATCTTCGACCCAAGGTGCGAGGGACGGTTTGATGCCGGTTGCTTGTCCGATGACCGAAAGGCCGAACGCGCTGAAGGTCCGGGCCGTGATCTGCTCGTGGCCGGGCAGGTCGTGGAGGCGGTCTTTGACCCGTGCGTCCAACTCTTTTGCCGCATCCCGGTTGAAGGCCAGCATCAGGATCTGATCGGGCTGGGCCAGTTCCTCCCTCAGGACATAACCCGCCTTGGCCACCATGGTCGAGGTCTTGCCTGATCCGGCCGCTGCCACGATTAGGAGGGCATCATCCATGCAGATGCAGCCTTCCATCTGCTCTTCGGTGAGCGGTTTTTTCTCAACTGTCGCGAAGAAGTCCCGCTGCCTCTCCATCTGCTGTGCGAGGAAGGCGACGTTGTGAGCGGCGAACTCCTTCTTCAAGTCTTCCAGACGCTTGTTTCTCCAGTAGCCGCGCGGAGCTTCCCCGAAGCGATCCGGTAGCGGGAACTGCTCGACGATACGGAGCGCGGTGCTTTCCGGGATCCAGCGGGTGTTGTGGATCTGGTTCTCCCAGAGGGCGCGCCAATCGATGAGTTCTTCGTCGACGCCCTTTCGGCTGAGCGTCGTGGGGCTCCGGCTGGGAGTGCTGCTGGTGTATCGAGGTTCTTCCTTCCTGTTGCCAAAGAAAGCCGCAATTCCCGCAACGACCAGCCATTCAATCACGTGTTACCTGCAGATCAGCCTGAATTTAGGTGGCATGCGGTAAGCCCAAAATCTCGCATCTTCCAGAACCTTTGAACTCCGTTTTGACGGCGTGCCCACGCCGCCCAAGCGCCGAACAATCAACTCGCTCAGGCGCGATCGTCAAGGCTGAGGTGAAGACAGTCGAGATCGTCCGTGCGTTTGACGCACCAAGCAGTTGCTCGATGTGACAACGCAATTCCGCGGCGATGATCGCTATCGCTGCGCTCTTTAAGCCGGCGCCTTAACGGCTAACAGCATCATCGGCTGACAGGTACGTCGCATCAAACGCCGGATGGGGTTCGATGCACTGCGTCTGAAATATGATTTGGCCAACCTCAGCCGGCTCGTTTTCGATCCGATTCAATGCTTCGTTCACGATCCGACATTGCTCGGCGTCAGGATAGAATTGATGCTCGTCGAGGAACGACCGCGCCTTGTGGAACGTGTCGAGCGTGGCGCTGGCGATCTCCGCCACCGCCGCTTCGATGCGGCTCCGCGGCAGGGGGGCGATGGATTGGGATGACATCGAGGGTTCGATCCTCGGAGATGACGAATGCCATGCGCCCGGCATCCCGGGCCGAAAATCGCTCAACGAGCCCATCAAATTCGATAAACGCCGCTACAGGCGCCGCAACCGGATCGAGATCATGTTCGGTCGTCTAAAGGACTGGCGCCGCGTCGCCACCCGCTATGACCGCTGCCCAACCGCCTTCTTATGGGCGATTGCACTCGCTGCCACCGTCATCTTTCTGGCTCTGATTGGTGAGTCATGACCCTAGCGCCATCTTGTTTATGCGGCCTTCACACACGCCCTTAATAGGCTATTCGTGTCAGGCCTCGATCCGGGGTCGGAGTTTCTCAAGGGTATCTGCTGATTAGTGCGCCCAGGGGCGGGCGCAAGGGGGCTGGGGTTGGACGAAGAGGAGCGGCTCGTCGAGCTGCGCATGGCCGAGGTCTGGAACGACCGCGGCGCCTTGCGTGCGCTGGACGCCTATCTTATCGAACGTACCGAATCCTGGGCGCGCAAGCTGCGCCTGAAGATCGGGGTTCGCGCGAGCCAGTTGAGGAATGGCGCATCAGGGCAGCCGCCGATCGGTCCGGATTTCACATCCCGCTACGGATTGGCACCGCCCAGCGGGCAGTGGCTGTATCGCTATCGCCTGAAGGATTCGGCGTTCCGGCAGATCGAGCAGGATGTCCGCGCAGCCGCTCAAGGCGCCAGGCTGGGGTCGGGCACGATGCCCGCTCTGTTTGTGTTGTGGGCATCGGAATGGTTTCGTCGAAGCTATCGCGGCGATGGCCATCGCTGGGAGTCGCTTAACGCTGCACTTGGTGTGTCGATCGACCAGAATGCGCTGCGTACGATAACCGCGCAGGGCTTACACTTGTGGCAACGGCGGCCGATCGAGGGCGCCCATGGCCGATATTTTCTCAGCACACTTGCACGCGAAGGCGGCTTTCCCGCTGCGGCGATCGAGCAAGGTGGTAAGGGATGGGCGCGCGACATATTGGCGGCGATCGTCGCGCCATTACTCGCCGATGCGACTCCGACGATCGAGCGCGCCAACGCGCTGGCCCGGCTGCAACGCGATCGCCTGTTACAAGTCTATCAGGATGAGGATTTTCTCGCGCTTTGCGCCGACCTCGCCTTCGCGATTGTGACATTGCGCAAAGAGGCGGATGGGCCGGCTCTGGCCGCCGGATTGCCCGTCGCCGCCTGGCTGTCGCTCTACCAGCCGGAGTGGCGCGAGCGGTTGCCGATCACATTGGAGGACAATGGCGCAGCCAGCCTAATCGAAGGCCTGATGCTGGTCGAGGCCCAGCCAATCCGTCATGGCCAAATTGGCGTGACCCGCTTCCTGCGGAAAATCGGCGAGGGCTGGCAGGAAAGTGCGAGGCTAGAGCTGGACGGCGCGCTGGAGGGGGATGGCGTGCAAGGCCTCGATCCTGATCTCGGGCGGCTGCGCGCGCACGCCGCCGGCGATCTTGCCCGCGTGTTGCCCGGTGAGCTTGCGCTGATCGAACCGCCAGCGCGCGGGGAGAGGAACTGGACGGTTCGCTCTCTTGGGCGGGTGCGCAAGCTGCATTCGATCCCATTCGTCACCACGGTGTCGCTCGACCTGCGGGTCGGTGAGCGCGGAGTGCGGCGGATCGTCCTGCCCGGTGGCCAACCACGGCGCGGCCGTTTGCTCATCTGCACGATCGCCGAAGGCGACGAAGATGCGCCCACCGAGCTCAAGATCGAAGGCAGCGGAAGCGGTGCCTACCGGGCCGAACTGGTGGTGGCACAGGTTCCGCAGGGCTGGCGCATTGATGCTGTGGCTGGCGAAGAGGTGGTCTGTCTTGGTGGCGGGATTGGACAAGCGATGCTCTGGCGAATCCGAGGTGGCGCCTACGTCACCACGCCGGACGGCGACCGCTATCGGATCCGCACAGGCCAATCGGCCGACCGGCGGGACAGAATCGAGCTTTATGGCAACCCTGTCAGCTGGGCGCGGCTTACCGGCGATGTCGATCTGTTCTGCGGGCCGCCCGAGGTCAGGCTTCAAGATGCCGGCCGTGGCGCCCTGTTCCTGCGCCGGATCGGCGCCCGCGAATGGGAACGAGCGCCAAGCCCGCTGCCGCTGGGCCATTACGAAATCGGTTGGCGCGAGGAACGGTTGCTGCTCGATCGGCGCCGGATCGCCGTGATACCAACGGGAGCCCGGATGCGCCCTGAAGGCATGGGGAGATCGACCCGCTTCCTGCTCGACGGATGGGACGGCGTGACGCTGACGCCTGCCGATGACGCGCCGGTTCATCGCCGTTCGAATCGGGAATGGGCAGCCCGGCCGGTGAGCCAGGCAACACATCGGTTCGGCGCGGTGATCGCCTGGTCTGGGCCGACCGATCCCACGCTCGCCATTGAGATCGATTATCCTGCGGAAGCCGGAATCGCACGTTGGGACGGTGCCATCCTGCCGAACCGCACGCGCATCACCTTGGCGGGTCTGCGCGATCTGGTCGCCTTTGATCGCGGTCACATGCAGATGTTCGGCGAATTGTTCGAGCATGGCCGCAAGCAGCCTGGCCACGCGATGACGTGGGATTTCGATGGGGAGATGCCGATGAGCGTTCCCGCCGCCGACATCGCGAGTCTGCTGCTGCCGGCCCATATCGATGCCGAGGTGCGGCTTGGCATGCTCGACGGGATCGAGACCTATTGGCATGTAGCCCAGTTCGCCACCCGGCTCGAGGTCGAACGCGGCGGCATGGTGGCGAGCCGTGGCGTGATCGAGCCGGGCACCCAATTGTGCGGACGTTCCCTCGCGGAACCGGCTCGGGAGCGCGCCTTCGCCATCTATTCATTGGGTAATGACGCCAATCATCGGCCGGACGCGCTGCCGGACGATTTGGTTGGCACATGGCTCGTCTATCTGCGGCAGGGGGCGGCAGTCATTTCGCGGCCTGTGTTGTTTGAAGGCAAGCGGGCGTCGGCGGATGGTGGCAGTGCGCTGTCGCGGGCAATGGGCCTTCCCTGGGGCCCGCTGGACGCGGCTCTCCACGTCGTTCTCGACATCGCGGAGAGCGACGGGTTGGATGCAGCGAGTGTCATCACCGAGCTGAACGCGCTGGTCGCCTCGCTCGCTGGCTTGCCTCCCGCGACCTTCCGCGTGCTGGCCCTGCTGCCCGATCGTCCAGCCGTGCTGACGCGTATGGCTCTGATGGCGACTGATGCCGAGCGAGACGCGATCCTCGCGCTGTCTGACGCATTGCCATTCGCTTGGTGCCTCGTGCCCGCTGCCTGCTGGCATGGAGCACAGCGACTCAAGCTCGATCAGGCGCTAGGCCTGCTGCAGGCGCTTGGCGCCAAGGCGATGGACTATGCGATGGAGATGGTGGCCTCGTCGCGCGTCGCCATTGTCGATCGCGAGCCGCTGCTCGGGCCCGTACTCCAGCCTATCACGCTAGAGAGCGACCTGGAGAGCGTAGCGCAGGCTTTCGTGATCCGCGCGATTGAGCGGATGCAGGGGCATGGCAGCGAATTCCGCCGCATCCTCGGCGATCGCCTGCCAGCCTATTTCCTGCGCTTCGACGATCGTTGCCTCGAAGCGCTGGACGCACCCTGCGCCGCCGCGCTGGCGGTCGCAGGGCAATGGCGACCGGATTTGTTGCAGATCCGCCGCATCAAGGCGATTGCCCGCAATTTTCCGACCTATTTCGCCGACGCCTTCGCGCTGTCGCTGCCGGAGTATCTGTAATGGCCAAAGCCGATCCCCTGCGACCCGTCACCACGCCGTTGCGCACCACCGATCTCGTCCGCGCCCGCGCGATCGAGGCTGTGCTCGGCCAGTCTGGCCTCAACCATGCAGGTCTCGTTGCCGAGGTGCGCCGGCGCTTCGGCGCGCTCAGCGTCGAAGATGGTGCGCTGGTTCGCGAGCCGGTGATCGAGGGAGCCGCCCCGTTTCGCACCGGCGAGCGCGATTTTGCGAGCTGCGCGGGCACGTTGCTCCATCCTGACGTGATCCGCGCCATCGCCGATCTCAAGGCCGAGCCGTATCGCTTTCCGGCGGACGCCAAGCCCTATCTCCACCAGATCGAGGCGTGGGAGCATCTGACCGCGGCGGAGCGGCGATCCGTCCTGGTTTCGAGCGGCACCGGGTCGGGCAAGACCGAATGTTTCCTCATGCCGCTGCTCCACGATCTGGCAACCGAGTCGGACACGGCCGGCCGCCTGTCCGGCGTGCGGGCGCTGGCGCTCTATCCGCTGAACGCCCTGATCGCGAGTCAGGAGGAGCGGTTGCGCGCCTGGACGGCACCGTTCGGCGGCAAGATCCGCTTTGGCCTCTATAACGGCCTGACGCCCGAGCGGCTGCGCGCGACCGACAAGGTGCAGCCCGAACAGGCGCAGGACAGGCAGACGCTTCGCAACGATCCGCCGCCGATCCTCGTCACCAACGTGACGATGCTGGAATATATGACCGTCCGTCGCGTCGATCGCCCGCTGATCGAGAACAGCCGGAGCAAGCTGCGCTGGATCATCTTGGATGAGGCGCATGGCTATGTCGGCTCGGCGGCCGCCGAGATCGCACTGCTGATCCGGCGCGTGCTGCTCACCTTCGGCGTGTCGGCCGATCAGGTCCGCTTCATGGCGACCTCCGCGACGATCGGCGGCGGCACCGACGTCACCGAGGATCTGCGCCGCTTCCTGCGCGATCTGTCAGGGGCGGAGGAGGATCGCGTCAAGGTCGTGCTCGGCCATCGCGAGACAGTTTCGCTGCCGGCTGCTGGCGGACCACCGGTGCTGAGCGAAGTGGCGCTTGGCGATCCGGTCGCCCTCGGCGGCAATCCCGCCGTGCAGGACTTCGTGCGCGCCGCCGAGGCGGGGCCGTTGCTCTGGGACCAGGCGGAGCGGATGCTGGTCAGGACCGGCCAGCCAGCGGAGCGGGTGATCAACGCGATCGCCGGCCAGGCGGGCGGCCGCGCGCCGCTGCTGCCACTGCGCGTCCACAGCTTCCTGCGTGCGGTGCCCGGCCTGTGGAGTTGCCTCAACCCGAATTGCACGGGCAGCCCGCAGGATTGGCCGTTCGGTGCGATCGCGGTCGAGAAGATCAGTGCCTGTCCGCATTGCGCGTCCGCCGTCTTCGAGGTGCAGAGCTGTCGCGAATGCGGCGAGCCCTATCTCGACGCGATCGAGCGGCAGAGCAAACTGCATCCCCGGCTTTCCCTGATCGATCAGGACGAGTTCGCCCAGGCCAGCGCGCGCGACCGGGAGGAGGAGGACGGCGAGAGCGCCGAGGCCGGCAACGACGCTGTCGCCCGCGAAGGTTTTCCTGATGACGTCCGGCGCGCGATCGCCTCGCGCGCGATGGATCAGGGCCGCACGATTCATGTCGAACCGCTGACCGGACGGGTGCTGGATCGTGCGGGCGACGATACGCGGCCGTTCGAAGCGCATGACGGCAAGAGATGCGGCCACTGCTACGCCGAGGATGGGCAAGGCGGTGCGCTGCTGCGGCCGTTTCGCTTCGGCGCCCCGTTTCTGATCGGCAATGCCGCGCCCGTGGTGCTGGAAGGCGTGGTACCGGTCAAGCCGGAGCGCCAGCCCGCCTACCGGCTTCCCTCGGAGGGCCGTCAGCTCCTTTCCTTCACCGACAGCCGGCAGGGCACCGCCCGCTTCGCCGCCAACCTCCAGACCAACGCCGAGCGCGGCTTCGTGCGCGCCTTTCTCTATCACAGCGTGCAGGGCAGCATGGCAGCGCCCGACGAGGATGATCCCGTGGTCGCCGGCCTGCGCGCCGATATAGAACAGCTCGAGCCTCTTGCAGGCACGGCGTCTGCCATCGCGGATATGGTTGCTCAGAAAAAAGCGGAGCTTGCGAGGAAGCAACAGCCTTCCACCAGCGGCATCGCCTGGGATGACCTGCGCGAGCGCCTCGCTGGCCAGCCTGAAGTAAAACACTGGATGGGCAAGGTCTGGGGCTATCGCGACGAACGCTATCGCGACAACCCGACGATCTTCGCCCAGTTCCTGATGCTGCGCGAGTTCGCCCGGCGGCCCAAACGCGCCAACACCGCCGAAACGATCGGTCTCGCGCGGCTGCGCTTCGACGCGATCGACCGGCTGGGCGCGGAGCGGCTGCCGCCCTTGCTGCGGGAGCATCAGCGAACGATCGAGGAGTGGCGGGGATTCCTGTCGGTGCTGATCGATCAGGTGGTCCGCGCCAACTTCGCGATCCGCGCGGCATGGGAGGATCTTCACTGGCTCAATTCGGCCAAGCCGCTGATGACGCTCTGCCCGCCGCGCGAGGAAGTGCAGGATCGCCACCAGCAGCGTTGGCCGTCGATTGGCGCCAAGGGCCTGCCCGGCAATCCCGCGATCATCCTCGAGCATGTGCTGCGCCTCGATCGCAGCGAGAAGCAGGATCGGGCGGCGATCAACGAGGTGCTGGAGGCGGCTTGGGATCAGCTCCTGCCGCTGTTCCAGACAGCCGGCCAGAGTGGTTATGCGCTCGATTTCAGCAAGGTGCATGTTGCCCCGGTGACCGACGGATGGGAATGCCCCGTCACCCACCGTGTGTTGACCGCGACCGCTTTCGGCCTTTCCCCCTACGGACATCGGCAGGGGTTGAAGACCGCCAAGCAGCCCGCGACGCCGATCCGCTTTCCGCCGCTGCCGATCGACTTCCCAACGGGATCTAGGATCGAGGACGTTCGCGCTTGGACCGAAACCGATCCCAACGTCGCACAGTTGCGCGCCCAGGGTTTATGGAACGACCTGCACGATCGCAGCGCCCTGCTCTCCCCCTATCTGCGCGCAGCAGAGCATAGCGCGCAGCAGCCCGCCAGCCGCCTCCGCCGCTTCGAAGGTGAGTTCAAGGCGGGAGAGATCAACATCCTGAACTGTTCGACAACGATGGAGATGGGCGTCGACATCGGCTCGGTCTCTGCGGTGATGATGACCAACGTACCGCCCGCGCTCTCCAATTATCGGCAGCGCGTGGGGCGTGCCGGCCGCCGGGGACAGGGCTTCGCCGTGTCGCTCACATATACCCGCGACACGCCGCTCGACCGCGAGACTTTCCGCGATCCGCAGACCTATCTGAAGCGCCTGATTCGCGCGCCTCGCGTAAAGCTCGACAGCCGCCGGATCGTCCAGCGCCACATCAATGCATTGCTACTGGCGCGCTGGTTCGCCGGCGAAGATGGCGAAGCGATGAAAACCGAGGTGGGCCTGTTCTTCGGTGCGCCGGACGAGGTGGGCGCAGAGCCGATTGCGGCATCGCCTGCCGCGACGTGTCTCGCGTGGCTCGACGCGCCCAGTACCATCGCGGCAATGGCAGACGAGATCGCGGCACTGACGGCAGGCACGGTGCTGGCTGGTGACCGCACCGTCCATGCCGAAGCGAAAGCGGCGCTCGCGGGAGCGCAAGCGGCGTTCGTGAGAGAATGGCAGGCGCTCCAGGATCAGGCGACGCAGGTTGATAAGGCCGCCGCTGCCGGCATCCAGTATCAGCTCCGCCGCCTGACCAAAGAGAATCTGCTGAAGGAACTGGCGGTGCGTGCGGTGCTGCCCGGCCACGGTTTTCCTACTGATGTCGTCCCCTTCGTCAATCGCGACAAACCAGCCAGCGATGAGCAGGGCGATGAGGAAGGCGCGCGCCAGCACCGCCGCACCTTCCCGACCCGCAATCTTGATATAGCCATCCGCGACTACGCACCAGGTGCGGAGGTGGTCGTGGATGGGCTGGTGTATCGCTCGGCCGGAGTCACGCTCAACTGGACGCGCCCGGCGGACGATGCTGCCGCCAGGCAGATCCAGAGCATCAAAACCTTCTGGCATTGCAAGGCATGCGGTGCGGCCGATTGCGGCCATGCGGTGCCCGATCACTGTCCTTCCTGCCATGCCGATGTCGGGATCAATGACCGGCGCGCCTATCTCGAACCAGCCGGCTTCACGGTCGATATGGCGAAAACACCGCATGCCGACACTGATCTGATTTCCTATGTCGAGCCCGAACCCGAACAGATCATCGCGCGCGGCGCAGGCTGGGCAGGCTTCGCAGACCCGACGCAGGGTCGGTTGCGGACGAGCCACGAGGGCCTTGTTTTCTATTCCTCGATGGGCGCTGCGAAGAGCGGGTACCGGATCTGCCTCGAATGTGGGCGAGCTGAGCCGGCGCGCGGGGATGGCGAACCCGTCCTCGTCGGCCACACGCCACTGCGCGGCACAAAAAGAGGCGTCGACGGGCTTTGCCCGGGCAACAGCAAGCCATTCAAGATCACGCGGGATCTGGCGCTCGGCCACGAGGTCTTCACCGACGTGGCTGAGTTGCAGCCGGTCGGGGTCACGAGCGAAGGGGCCGGCTGGGCCATGATCTCGGCGATGCGCGAAGCGCTCGCGCGCAGGCTCGGTGTAGAGGCGGGGGAGATGGGAATGTCCGTCCGTGCCGCGCAGGGCGCAATCGGGCAAAAGACCTGGTCGCTCTTCCTTTATGATCGCAATGCCGGCGGCGCAGGCTTCGCCCCGCAGGCCGCGCCTATGTTCGAGGATCTGCTGCGTGATGCCGAGACGATCCTCGATTGCGGGCAACCGGGCTGCGAGATGGGCTGCTCGGCCTGTGTGTTGACCGCCGATCTTTTCCAGCAGCAGTTGATCATCGATCGCAAGGCCGCATTGGCGTGCGTCCTTGCGATGCGCGGCGCGCTGGCGACGCCGCTGGAAGAAGATCTAGCCGTTCCCGATGCCGGCTTCAGCCGCTCGATGATCGACGAGATCGCAGTCGCCGTTGATCGGGGCGCGCAGACGGTAACCGTTTGGGCGGACCCTGCACTCGACATCGCTGTGCTGGCCGCCCCGGATTTCGTGCGCTTCGCCCGCCGGATCGCAGATCGTGGAGCGCTGCTGGATCTAGTGGTGGTGCCCGAATGGCTGGCCACGCTGGACCCGGCCGCACGATTGGCTTTGCGCGACGCGGCGCAAGGCCGGCCCTTTACGCTACGGCAGGGCAATGCGCCCGCTTTCGCCAACGGTGCCGTGGCACTGGCCGCCGTGTCGGGATCGAATGCGACGATGTGGGCCACGCGCGACCCGCTCACGCTGACGATCGGGGCCGATTGGGGACGAGGGGTTACCGCGCCCGTCGTCTGTTTCGCCCGCGATACCCTGCCGCTCTCGACGACGGTCAATTTGGCGACGCTGCTCCCGGCTTCGGGAACCAGCTATGTCGAGATTGCGAGCGAGCTAGATGGCACGATAGCCCACTTCGGCGAGCGTTTCGTGCGCCATCTTTTGCCCGCCATCCGCAAGGCCGGCGTCGCAAAACCCGGTACGTTGCGGCGGATCGATTATGGCGACCGCTATCTCCACGCCCCGCTGCCGGTGCGTCTCGCGCTCGAGACGATCGCCGCCTTCCGCGATGCGCTTGGCGACACGGGCGCGGCAATGCCGGTTACGCTCGTCATGGACCCGCTGAAGGCGAACGAGCGACAGCCCTATCGGCCGACGCACAATTGGCAATGGCCCGAGGATCGCGCGGACGTGCTCGAGGGTCTGTCGAAGACTCTCGATCTCGATCTCACGGTAAGGGAGCAGGGTGCACCGCATGGCCGCTTCCTGACCCTTCATTTCGACGATGGGCCGATCCGCATCGTTCTCGATCAAGGCTTTGGCCCTTGGGAAACGCCATCCTATGCCAAGTTTGACTTCGGCGTGACGGGGGACGCGCAGGCGGTGAAACTAGCCGCATATTCGGCCGTGCTCGCGGCGCGCGGCAAGACTTATGCTGTGGTAACCGCCTGATTCAATTTTCTTTCAAGGGCATCAGTACATGATCGGTAGTGAACACCAGATCTGGCCGAACCGCATCATTGCATCGCTCTTCCAGAGCCCATGGATCGGCTTTGGCCTGGCGATTTTCATCCTGGTCTGGGCCGTACTCATCATCGTGCGGAATGGGCTTAAGTACCACCGCCCCTTCTCGCGCCAGCTCGAGGCGCGTCTAGCAGCCACCCAGTTCGTGAGCGACGAGCCTAATGACTGGCAGGCGCAGGAAACGTTCGCGGCACGCTACGAGGATATCGATGCCGCGATGATGGCGGGGGGCAAGGAAGCAGCTGAACTGCGCCATGCTTGGACCCAGTTTACCGAGACGATCGTCGATAAGGACGAGACGACGCTACGCGCGACGTCCCGACCGGAGGGTTACTTCCTCCACCTTGGTGACGACACGCGTATTCTCGCCTGGTGGGCGAACATCTTCGTAGCGATGGGCCTCACCTTCACCTTCCTCGGCATTATCGCTGCGCTGGTGCGGACGGTGGACGGGCTTTCCGATGGCAACACTTCCGCGATGCAAAGCGCTCTCATCGGGCTGCTGACGATCACCGCAGCGAAATTCTGGACTTCCATCGGCGGCGTCGCTGCTTCGATCATCCTTCGATGGTTCGATCGGCGCTGGCACTCGGTGACCGAGCGCAGGTTGGAAACGCTGTGCGATCGCATCGAATATGGCACGCTCTTCTCCCCGCCGCAGCGGATTGCCGCGGACCAGTTGCGCGAGCTGAAGCAGCAGACCATCGCGATGTCCGAATTCTCGACCAAGCTCGCGGTCGGCATCGCCGATGCGCTGGGCGAGAAGATGCAACCGGTGATCCGGGGACTGTCCGGCATCCAGACCTCGATCGACGATTTCAAGGGCGGCGCATTCGGCGACATCGGAAAGGAAATGGGCGCGGCACTTAAGGAAGGCGCAGGTGCCGAAATGGCGATGCTGGCCAAGGCACTGACAGACATGACCGGCAATCTCCAAGGGGTCAACGACCGGCTGGAGGGAGCCAGTGGCTCGGCTTCCGAGCAGATTGCCACCGCCGCGCGCGAATTCTCCGTCGCATCCGAGCAGATGACCCGCGCTTTCCAGACGCTCAACGACAATATCAGCGGCATGTCCGATCGCCTGACAACCCAAGCTGAGGCTGCCGCGGACAGGGCTGTGAGGGGCATCGCCGAGCAGCATGACGCCTACGAGCAAATGGCGGATGGCCAGCGCAAGGTAATGGGCGCGATGGGTGAGGAGATGCGCAACGCCTCCACTGTTGCATCGGCTGAGATGGTGCGCGCGGTGAAGGACGCTGTGAGTACCGCAATGGCTCAAAGCAACACGGCGATCCAAGGTGCGCTCGATGGTTTTACAGGCGCCACCGCGGGCATCCAGTCCGCCTTCGATGCGATGAAGGGGCAGGTCGCGGATCTTGGTGAGAAGCTGAGCGGCAGCGCCTCGCAGGCCGCTGATCGCAATGCCGACGTGCTGGCCAAGGCGGCCGCCACACTGGAGGCGGCAACGGCGCAGGCATCGACGGGTATGGGCAAGGCGATCGACGAGGCAATCACGCGATCGGCCGAGGAAAGCAGCCGCGCCATTTCCGCCGCCTTCGCTGCGTTCGGCGAAAAATTCGACATGGCTAGCAACGGTCTTGTCGACACGCTGCGCTCCACCGCCGGGCGTATGGAGGTGCTGAGCAACGCGATCGAGCGATCGACCGGTGCTGCCAACGATCACGCCATCAAACTTAGCGACGCCGGCCGCGAGGCGCAGGGCGTGGCGACGATGCTCGGCCGGGCGGCCAACGACATCCAAGGCGCAGCCGGCCCGATCCGGGAAGCGACCGGCAGGATCGACTCCGCCGTCGGCCAGACGCAGGCGATGCTGACCGCCATGAACGAACGCAGCGCGGGCCATGCGGAAACGGTGCAGAGGCTGTCCGCGAGTTTGGAACAGACGAGCGCCTCCGCCGGCAACGCCTGGAGCGATTATCGTGAGCGGTTCGAAGGCGTTGATCAGGATCTCGCCGCGGCGCTGGAGAAGATCAAGGGCGCGTCCACCGAACATGCGGTTCACCTCAACGATTATGTCGGCAAGATCGACAAGGCGCTGGCCGACGCGGTGCTGCGGCTCGAGGGGCCGGTGATCAGCCTGGCCGAACTGTCCGGGCAGATCGAGGATCTGCTCTCCCGGCTGGAGCGGAAGTAAGCCATGACCAGCCGGGGTGTCCGCCGCAGCCGCAGCGAGGAGGAGGAGGAGAGCTATTTCATCTCCATGGCCGACATGATGGTCGGCCTGCTCTTCGTCTTCATCATCCTGCTGCTCTATTTTGCGTTGCAGTTCCGCCAGACCACCGATGCGCTGGCGGGCGCCAACCAGACGCGCACGCTCATCCTCAAGACGCTGGAGAAGCAGCTGAAGGATCGCGGCCTCAAAGTCACGATCGACACCGATACGGGCGTGTTGCGCCTTCCCGAGGATGTGCTGTTCGACAAGGGCCGGTCGGTGCTCACGCCGCAGGGCCAGGCGGCGGTGGGGATCGTCGCGACCGAGATGGCCAGGGTGCTGCCCTGCTACACGTTCGGCGTGCCGCGCCCGGCCGGCTGCCCGTCCTCCCTCCACCGGATCGACGCGCTCTTTGTCGAGGGCCACACCGACAAGGATCCGATGGCGGGACCCAAGGACAATCTCGATCTTTCGGTGGAACGTGCAACCAACACCTATCGCGCTCTGAAGGCGGCCGCGCCCCTGCTCACGGAGATGCGCAACCTGCCGGCCGGCGAAGGCGAGCCGCTGCCGATCCTGAGTGTCAGCGGCTACGGTCCTGATCGTCCGGTCAATCCTGGCGACAGCGACGCGGCCAAGGCGAAGAACCGCCGCATCGATCTGCGCTTCCTGATGGTGACACCCCGCGCGCCGGATAGCCTTACCGGCATGTTGGTGCGGTGATGGGTGCTACCCGAGACATCGCCGAGAGGATCCTACACGCGGCAGCGCTGCCCGTGCCAACGACGGGCCGCAGACTGCACAGCGAACGTGCGGCGGACGAGATCGCCAGCCGGGTCGCCGCCGGCGCGTCGGGCGGCGAGGACGATGGCGGCGACGGTGAAGATTGGGAGGCGGTCGCCGCGCGGATCGACTTTTCCCGACCAGGCGAGGCGCGGTCCGGCGACATTCGCCGCGCTATCGACGCGATCTGGGAAGATGGCGAGAGAGAGCGGCATGCCGCTGGACTGATCGAGTATGGCCTCGCCGCCGGTCGGAAAAGCTATGATCGCTCGCTGATCATCGCCTATCTTCGGCGCTTCCCGTTCGATCACCCAGCCTTCCCCGTCTTGCTTAACGCAGCAGAGGAATCGGCCGAACGCCATGACTGGATCTGGCGTGAGCGGGGCCAGCGCTGGCATTTCTGGAGTGACGAGGCGGGCCCCGCCACGCTGGGCGCGGCTCTGCTCGCGACCGATGATCCGGCATCCCTGCTGCGGGAAGCGGGACTGGATGGCGAACTGGCGGAAGGCGGCTTCGTCGCCGAGGCGCTCGGCGATGCCTGCGAGACCGTTGGCGACAGCATGAGCGCCGAGGCGGAGACATTGGGCGGCCGATTGATCCGGCTGTTCGATACGCTGGGCGTCGGTTCCATGGACGCGATGCTGGTCTACGCGCTACTCAACCCTTGGATCAGCACGCAGCCGAGCGAAGAGCATAGCAAGCTAGTGGGAGGCCTGCTCGTGAAGAGGATCGGCGATCCGCGCCAGTTCGATCGCAGCGCGTGGGGCGCGATCCTGAAGCAGCTAGGCGAACTGATGCCGGGCGTCCGTCCCGATGCGATGATGGCTGTGCTGGTGGGCTGGTTGACTCAGACCACGGTGCGCGAGTTCTTCAAGATCGTCGGGCGCACCACCGACGATCCAGTCCAATGGGGCGCGCGCGAGAAGTTCTGGCTCGATTATCTGGAAGCCGGCGTCATTTCGAAGGCGTGGTTTGCCTTCGGGGCCAAAGCCGAAAACTTGGTTCACTCACTCGGCGAGACGAGCAGCGTCGGTGCTGGCAAGATCATCGGCAGCAGCCAATACGCCAATCCCAGTCACTCATCGCTCATCCTTGAAATAGGCGATCAGATCATCGCGGAATGGAGCCACAGCGGATCGTGTCGGTTCTGGATGGCAGCCGACCAAGATCATGCGCCGGCATTCTACAAATCGACCTATTTCGGCTATCAACTTCGCGCGATGAACGGCGGAGGCGGCTTCGAATATATCGACCATAAGGGACGGTGGCAGGCTAAGTTCGCGAGGCGGATCTTCGACAAGACCGGCGTGCGCCATCCCTTCCATCAAGATGGTTGGGCGGCATGAGTCCCCACTTCCGCGCCAAGCCCCACTCCGCCGGCGAGCATATCGCGCTGATCCGTACCATCCCCTCGCGCCTGCCGTTCGGCAAGGCGACGCAGGAGGTGGTGCCGTTCGACGACTGGATGCTCCATCTGCCGCCAGGCGCCACGGGCGCGGTCGCGCGATTGATGCAGGCCCTAGCCGATGGACAGGCTGCAGACGACGGAACGCCGCTAGTCTCCACCGATGAGACGGGCGCGACGCTGCATACGACACTGATCGCACGACTAGCCGAGCCGGACGCCGCGGCGCTCGGCCTACCGCCAGCGACGCGGCTGACGCTCAACCTCCAGAATGTCGGCCTCATCCACCTGCCGGATTTTCGGATCGAGCCGCGCTGGACGCGCGCAGGCGGAGTCGTTGCGCGTGCGCAGGTGGTGGGTGCGCGGATCCGTCATGATGGTGCGGACCACCGGTTACCGGAGCCTTTACATTCCACCCTCCACGCCGTCGCGCGCGTCAACGAGAGTCGTGACGATGCCGCCCGGCAGGAGGCGCTCGCCCAGCTGCGCGCCACCATGGGGGATGAAGCGGGCGGCCGTATCGCCGCCGATGGCTATATCGAGCGGCTGCGGCTGGCCTATGCTGCGGGTTTTTCGCTCGATCTCAAGGTGTCAGGCGCAAACTTCGATTTCGATCCGGTGTTGTTCGGTCGCGAGCGGATGGGCGAGGCCGAGGACGGCCGCGCGCTCGATCAGGGCGCGGACAGCCTGCTTCCGCCGGCGCAGGCCGAGAACTTCGCCCGCCGGTTCCGCAAGGGCGCAGGGCGTTCCCGCACCTATCTGCTGGACGACGGATCGATCCTGTTCCTCGATCCCCAGCTGACCCAGGCGCTCGCCATCGTCCACGAGGCACAGCGCGGCACGCCAGAACAGCGTCGCGCCTTCGCGCGCAACCCTGCCCGTGCCGTAGCCGACGGGTTGCGGCAGGCCGGAGAGGATCCCAGCGAAACCGCGGCGCTGTTCGTCGAGACCCAGCAATTTTCCGAGCGAGTCTCGGGTATCGACATCTGGCGCAAGCCCGTGTTGCCTTGGATCAAGCCGCGCCCAAACAGCTGGCTGCCCGAAAAATTCGGCCTGCGGATTGGCGAGGAGCCGGATGCGCGCATGGTCGAGATCGGACCCGATCGCATTGTCCCCGCCCGCGATGCCGCCCAGCAGGCCTTGCGCGAAGCGCGAGCCAGTTTCTCTTTCGACGGCGAAGAGATTCCGGCGACGCAGGCCACCTACCGCGCGCTCGACGATCTGGCGGCGTTGGTGAAGGCCGACGAGGCATCCGGTCCTGACGGAGCAGGCCCGCCCCCCGAGGTTACGCGAACGCGCTACTTTCTTCAGGTCCGCGATAATCTGGAGGATGTTGCCTACACCCCGATCGGCGGTGAAGCCGGGCGGCCGGCCGATCTGCCGCCGGCCGCCTTACCGCCGAGCTTGCTCTCGTCCCCCAAGCCGCATCAGATCGATGGCTTCGGCTGGCTCACCGCCTGCTGGCGGTCCGGTATGCCGGGCGCGCTGCTCGCCGACGACATGGGGCTGGGCAAGACGTTCCAGGCGCTCGCCTTCCTGGCCTGGATCCGGCAGGAACAGCCGCATCCCAAGCCCGTCCTAATCGTCGCGCCGACGGGGCTGCTGGCGAATTGGCGCGCCGAGATCGAGCGGCATCTGGTGTTCGGCACGCTCGGCCCGATTGCCAATGCCTATGGGGCGAGTCTGAAGGCGATGCGCGGCGATGCCGGGCGGGATATCGATGCCGGCGCGTCCGGCGTCGATGTCGAAGGGTGGGCGCATGCCGGCGTGGTGCTTACCACATACGAGACGATGCGCGATTATCATCTGAGTTTCGCGCGCCTGCCTTTCGCTGCAATCGTCTATGACGAGGCGCAGAAGCTGAAGAATCCTGCGAGCCAGATGACGCGCGCCGCCAAGACGCTCAACGCCCGCTTCCAGCTGGCGATGACCGGCACGCCTGTGGAGAACCGCCTGCAGGATCTGTGGTCAATTTTCGACGTGATCCATCCCGGTCTGCTCGGATCGAGCAAGGCGTTCGAAACCCTCTATCCCGCGACTGAGCCAGACCGGCTGCAAGCGCTGCACGACCTGCTGGTCGAGCAGCAAGGGGCGCGCCCCCCCTTGTTGCTACGGCGGATGAAGGACGATTGCCTCGCGGGGCTGCCCGCCAAGCATGTCCGTGTCATGCCGATGCCGATGCCGCCCGTTCAGGCAGCCGCCTACAGCCGCGCGATCGGACGGGCGCTCGCGGTCAAGGGGAGTGGCGAGCAAGGCCGGATGCTGGAGGTCCTGCACCAGCTTCGCGGCATATCGCTCCATCCGAAGAATCCGGAAGAGGCGGCCGGAGACGAGCGATATTTCGAGAATAGCGCGCGGCTGGATACCATCTTCACCCTGCTTAAAACTATCGCCATCGCACGCGAGAAGGCGCTCATCTTCTGCGAAAGCCTGGCGATGCAAGCGCTGCTGGCCCACGAGATCCGCCGCCGCTTCGCGCTTCCCCACCCGGTGCCGCGCATCCATGGCGGGGTCGCGGGAGAGGCCAGGCAACGTGAGGTCGATGCCTTCCAGCGGCGCGGTCCTGGCTTCGACGCCATGATCCTCTCGCCCAAAGCCGGCGGCGTCGGACTGACGCTGACGGCGGCCAACCACGTCATCCATCTGTCCCGCTGGTGGAACCCGGCGGTGGAGGATCAGGCGACCGACCGCGCCTATCGCATCGGGCAGGAACGGGATGTCACCGTCTATCTGCCGCAGGCGGTGCATCCCGATCCGGCGATCGGCCCGCTCAGCTTCGACCTCAAGCTTCACGCGCTGATGGAGCGCAAGCGCAGCCTCAGCCGCGGGCTGCTCATGCCGGGTGAGGAGGATGGCGATGCGGGCGCTCTTTTCGATGCAATCGTGCAGGATGGAGCCGAGGTCGAAGCGGCGATCGACGCGGCACTGTCGCCTCAGGAGTCAGAGCCGGAGCAGCCAGCAGCGAACACGCCGCGCCCACGCCTCTCGCTCCGGCCGCGCCCTGCGTCGGCGCCTGTTGTTGCGTCGTCCCGGCCAGTCGCCGATTATCCCCGGCGCGTCGTCTACGAGCCCCACGGGCCCCGTGATCTCGCCATCTTCCAGCGGCCTGTAAAGGGCGAGCAGATCGAGATACTTGAGATCCGCGATCCCTATGCTTGCGCTGGCAGGCGGGCGCGCGAGAACCTCGTCGAGTTCGCCGCTATGATGTTGAGCCAGGCCAGCAACGTTTCCATCGTCCGTTTAAAGTCGTGGGATGCCGACAGTGTCGGTCTCAACATTCCCGAATCCACCCAAGAACAGCATGGCGATCTGGCGGCACGCTGGAAAGCCAGGATCGGCGACAGGGCGCGGCTCCAGCATTTGCAGGTTTCCAGATTTCAGGATCGGCGCTTCCACGATCGCGAGGTGCGGGCCGATACGCGATCGGGCCGCACCCTGATCTGGGATCTTGGCAGCGGGATCGACGGCGTGATGCGGAGGGACCGGGAATGTCGCGTGACGCTTACTGAGGAATGAGCCGTAGGATGGTACCAGAGGAGAAACTGGTCATATCCTCACTTTGCTGCATGAACTGCGGACTCGAATGTAGCTGACAGTTTCACCGCCGCATTGATGGCGTTCACGCACAAATTTGTATTGGGGGCATGGCGAGAGGCCTTTTTGTCGGAAGACAGTAGCTATATCCATATATGTCAATGCTCTAACCTCAGCTTAATCCCCGAAGCCAAATGGCCAATAGTCGGCCAGCCGCCGGGGTCGGTCGAGCGGCTCGTGTCACGCCGAACGCGTCGGGAACGAACGTACGTTTTCTCGGGCTGATCTCCGAAATCGGTCAGGCAGGAAACGGCCTGCCTCTGTCGCTCTCTGATTGCTGGTCGGCGCAGTGCTGGACGTCGGCTTCTGGCGGACCGGCCATTCGACACATCACCTCGGAACGGCCGCTTCGTCCCGATGTCGTTGAAAAAGTCGCTTCTCGGCCGATGCGGCCGGAAATGATTGAAGCGGACGGGCGGAGGTGCCGAGGCTCATGTCACCACCGTCTG
>NZ_JBNPXQ010000020.1:0-31361 GCF_050433225.1 Sphingomonas zeicaulis
AAGCAGTCGGGCATCGGCCGCGAAACCCACAAGATGATGCTCGATCATTATCAGCAGACCAAGAACCTGCTGGTCAGCTATAGCCCGAAGGCGCTCGGCTTCTTCTGAGACCATGTTGCACAACGGCGGCGCATCGGCGGACACTCCCCCTCTCTCTCCCCGGTCTGCCGTCGATCGGCGGGCGTCCTTCCATTGGGACGTCCGCCGTTCCCGATTCCGGCAATGCACCGCACCACCGGCGATGCCGAGGCTGACGGCGGCACGCACCGGTGCTAGACCGACCGATATAAAAAGAATGTCGGGAGAGAGTTTGATGGGTGCCCTGCCAAGCGAGATGATCCGCGACAGCCAGGTGTTGTTCGCATCGTCGCACGAGAGCGATCCTTACGCGGCGCTTGCCGAGATCAGTGACCAGATCGGCGATGTGCGGCTGGCGGGCGCGATCATCTTCTGTTCGCACCGTTATGATCGCGACGCGTTGGCACGCGCGATCAACCGCGTCACCGAGGGTGTGCGGGTGATCGGCTGCACCAGTTCGGGCGAGATGACCTCGACCGGCTATGACCAGGACAGCATCGCCTTCGTCGGCTTCCCGGCGGACTGCTTCCACATGGCCGCGCACTGTTTCGACGAGTTGGACGCCTTCGACACGCGGGCGGGATCGGCAACGATCCGCGATCTTGCCGCGCGCGCCGAAATCGGCTCACGCGTGCTGGGCGGCCGCGTCCATCACGCCGCGCTGTTCCTCGTCGACGGCCTCTCGCATCGCGAGGAATTGCTGACGATGACGGTGCAGGATGCGCTGGGTGATATCCCGCTGATCGGCGGCTCCTCGGGTGACGGCATGCAGTTCGACGAGACCGGCATCTTCCACGGCGGCCGCTTCCACGGCGATGCCGCCGTCGTCGCCATCCTATCGTCGACCAAGAAGATGCACGTCTTCCGCTCGCAGCATTATGTGCCGGGCGATCGCAAGATGGTCGTCACCGGGGCGATCCCGGCGGACCGGGTGGTGACCGAGCTCAATGCCGAGCCCGCGGCCGCCGAATATCTGCGCCTCGTCGGCAACCCCGGCCAGGCTCTCGATGAATCCTTCTTTGCGGCGCATCCGCCGATGGTGCGCGCCGGCGGCGAATATTATGTCCGTTCGATCCAGAGCGTAAACGCGGATGGCAGCCTGACCTTCTATTGCGCGATCGACGAGGGCATCGTGCTCACTATCGGCGAACCGGTCGATCGCCTCGCCGGCATCAGCGCCCTGCTCGACGAGATCACCGACAAGGTCGGCGCGATCGACCATGTCATCGCGTTCGATTGCGTGCTCAACCGCATCGATGCCGAACGCCGCCAGATCGCCCGCGCGGTCTCCCAGCTCTACGCGCGCAACCATGTCGTCGGGTTCAACACCTATGGCGAGCAATATCATGCCGCCCATGTCAACCAGACGTTCAGCGGCCTCGCGATCGGCCAGTGATGATGGCGGCCGGATGAACATCGCGACCCAACCGGTCCTCCCCTCGCCCGCCGCCGGTGCCGGCGACGATGAGGTCGCGCGGCTGCACGCGCGGATCGCCAAGCTCGAGAAGATCAACGCCGCGCTGATGGACCGGGTCGAGCGGTCGAGCGACATGCAGGGCAGCGCCTTCAGCATGTTCGAAACCGCGATCGCGCTGGAAACGATGGTGCGCGATCGCACCCAGGCGCTCGAGGATGCGATGGCGCTGCTCGCGACCGCCAATGCCGAGCTCGCCGAGGCCAATGTCGTCGCCGACGCCGCGCGGCTGCGGCTGCGCGACGCGATCCAGTCGATCAGCGAGGGGTTCGCGCTGTTCGATGCCGACGACCGGCTGGTGCTCTATAACGAGGCCTATCTGGGGTTCTGGCCCGAGGTCGCCGATCTCGTCGAGCGGGCGCCGCGCTTCCATGAGATCGTCCGCGTCATCGCCGATCGTGGGCTGACCGTGGGCGCACGCGTCGCGCCCGATCGCTGGGTGTCGGACCGGCTGGCCCGCCACAGCATCGCCGCCGGCGGCCATGTCCAGGCGCTGGCCGATGGTCGCTGGGTGCAGATCAACGAGCTGCGCACCAGCGAGGGCGGCATCGTCGGCATCTATACCGACATCACCGAGGCCAAGGCGGAGGATGCGCGCGAACGGGCGCGCGAACTCGGTGAGAAGAGCGTCATCCTGCAGACCACGCTCGATACCATTCCGCAGGGCGTCTGCGTGTTCGATCGCGAACGCCGGCTGGTCGCATGGAATGGCCCGCTGCTCGCGGTGATCGGGCTGCCCGCGGACGGCATCGGGCTGATCCAGACGCACGCCGGGCTGGTCGAAACCTGCACGCGCCACAACGGCCGGATGGACGATCATCGCCCGCTCGACTGGCTCTCCCCCGGCGCGCCGGACGCGATCGCGCGGCGCCACCACGCCAATGGCCGGGTGATCGACGTGCGCCGCGCGCTGATGCCCGATGGCGGCATGGTGATGAGCTTTACCGACATCACCGAGGCGCTGCGCTCCGCCGAGGCGCTCGAACGCCGCGTCGCCGAGCGCACCGCGCAGATGGAAGAGGCGAAGATTGCGGCGGAACATGCCAACCTTTCCAAGACGCGCTTCCTTGCCGCCGCCAGCCATGATCTGCTCCAGCCGCTCAACGCCGCGCGGCTGTTCATCGCTGCTCTCGCCGACCGCAAGCTGGCGCTGCCCACCCGCGCGCTCGTCAACCAGACCTCGACCGCGCTGGATTCGGTCGAGGATCTGCTGGAGGCCCTGCTCGAAATCTCCCGGCTCGATGCCGGCGCGATCCAGCCCGAATTCGCGGATTTCTGCCTGGCGGGGCTGCTCGATACGCTGCGCATCGAATTTGCCCCCCTCGCCTCCGCCGCCGGGCTCGACCTGCGGATCGAGGCGAGCGGACAATGGGTACGCAGCGATGTGCGGCTGGTGCGCCGGATCCTGCAGAATTTCCTGTCGAACGCGATCCGCTACACGCCCAGGGGCGAGGTGCGGGTGCGCTGCACCTCCGGCGCGGATGGCGTCCGGGTCTCGATCGACGATACCGGCCCCGGCATCCCACTGGAAAAGCAGTCGGAGATCTTCGAGGAATTCCGCCGGCTCGACAGCAGCCGCCGCACCCCCGGCAAGGGGCTCGGCCTCGCCATCGTCCGCCGCGCCAGCGACATGCTGCGCCACCCGATCGCGCTACGGTCGGCACCCGGCGAAGGCAGCAGCTTCTCGATCCTGCTGCCCGCTGGCGAGGCGCTGAGCGACGCTGCCGTCGCCATCAGCCCGGCGATGCGGACCCGCTCGATGCGCGATCTGCGCGTGCTCGTGGTCGACAATGAGGAACAGATCCAGCGCGGCATGCAGGTGCTGCTCGGCGACTGGGGCTGCGCGGTCGGCGTGGCGAAGACCGTGGCCGAAGCAGTGCAGAGCGCGGCAGCGGTGACACCCGACATCATCATCGCGGATTTCCACCTCGACGATGGCGAAACCGGCGACGACGCCGTCCAGCGCGTCCGCCAGACCGTGGGCCGCGATATTCCCGCGATCATCATCTCCGCCGACCGCAGCAGCGAGCTCAAGGCCCGCCTCGACGGCCAGAACATGCCGCTCCTCGGCAAACCGGTAAAACCCGCCCAACTCCGCGCGCTGCTGCGGACGGTGCTGGGCTGAGCCCCCTCTCCCTCACGTAAACGGGAGGGGAGAAAAGGTCGAACCGGAGATCGAAGTCAAAGTGCGCTTTCATTACGACTGAAGGACGATGAGAACCGCACCGGATCAGCATATCGACCCGAAACTCCGCATTTCGGCGATCAGAGCGAACCGATGATCTCGATCTTCACTGTAACCTTTGTCACCTTCGCCCCTACAAACGCGCATCAATCCGCGAACATTTTAAAAAGCATATTATGGCAAATTTCGTCATCCGGGCTTGATCCGGAATCCCGCTTATTCTTCCTCTTTGTGCATCCCACAAAAGCGGGATCCCGGATCAAGTCCGGGATGACGAAAGGGAGAGCCGGCTTTCCCGGCCCTCAATGCTCCGTCGAGCCGAACCGTACCCGGTTGGCCATGATCACCGCCTGCGTCCGGCTGAAGACGCTCAGCTTTTGAAGGATGGCGGAGACATGCGCCTTCACCGTCGTCATCGACACGCCCAGATCATGCGCGATCTGCTTGTTGAGGCGGCCGTGGACGAGGTGGTTCAGCACGATCTTCTGCTGCGGCGTCAGGCTGTCGATGCGCGCGCGGATCTCGCCGTCCTGGCGCAGCGATTCATCGTCCGGTCCAAGCAGTTCGGGCAGGTAGATCTCGCCCGAGATGATCCGATGGAGCGCTTCGACGATCGCCGATCGTTTCATCGACTTGGGGATGAAGCCCGCTGCCCCCTCCCCCAAGGCTTCCTGCACGACATGCCGGTCGAACTCGCCGGAAACCATGACGATAGGCAGGCTGGGGAAGTCGCGGCGCAGCCGCCGGAGGCCGTCCAGCCGGTTGACGTCGGGGATGTTGAGGTCGAGCAGCACCAGGTCGAAGCTGCCGCCGCGGTCGAGCGTCGCGGTGGCTTCCTCGAGGCTTGCCGCCTCGAGGATCTCGCACTGGTCGAAGCTGACGGCGATCACGCTTCTCAGGCCGTCGCGCACGAGCGGATGATCGTCGACGATGAGGATGCGGTCCATCGAGGCTTCGTCGGCTATCATCATGTCCCGCCGCACAGCAACCTGCCCCATCGTCTCAGAGATCGGCCGGCGCGGCAAGGGGACCGCGCCGGTTGTCCGGATCATCATGACTTGGGCAGCTTGAACACCCAGAGCGAACCGCCCTGGTTGATGTCCTTGAAGGTCTTGGCGACCTCTCCGCCCCACAGCGGCACCGCGCCGCCCCAGCCGGACATGACGGCGACATATTGCTCGCCATCCTGTTCCCACGTCACCGGCGATCCGACCACGCCCGACCCGGTCTGGAACTTCCACAATTCCTTGCCGGTCTTCGCGTCGAACGCCTTGAGATAGCCTTCCGGCGTGCCGGTGAAGACGAGGTTGCCCGCGGTGGTCAGCACCCCGCCCCACAGCGGGGCCTTATTCTTGTATTCCCACACGATCTTGCCGGTCTTCGGGTCCATCGCCCGCAGCGCGCCGATATGATCCTCGGCGATCGGCTTGATCGTGAAGCCGGCGCCCAAATAGGCGGCGCCCTTCTTGTAGGCGATCGGCTCGTTCCAGATGTCCATCCCCCAGTCGTTCGAGGGGATGTAGAACAGCCCGGTCGACTGGCTGTAGGCCATCGGCATCCAGTTCTTGCCGCCGAGGAAGCTCGGCGAAGCGAACACCGTTGTGCCCTTTTCCGCGCTCGGCGGGCCGGGGCGGTTGGCGTCGATGTAGATCGGCCGCCCCTTCTTGTCGAAGCCGCTCGCCCAGGTGGTCTGCATCACGAAGCGGTGCGCGCCCAGGAACTTGCCGTTGGTCCGGTCGAGGATGAAGAAATAGCCGTTGCGATCCGCCTTCGCGCCGAGCTTCATCGGTTTGCCGTCGATCGTCGCGTCGAAGGGGATGAACTCGTTCACACCGTCGAAATCCCAGCCGTCATGCGGTGTCGTCTGGAAGCTCCACTTGATCGCGCCAGTGTCGGGATCGATCGCCAGCGTCGACGCGGTGTAGAGATTGTCGCCCTTGCGCAGATGGCTGTTCCACGGCGCCGGGTTGCCGGTGCCGAAGAACAGCAGGTTGGTCTCGGGATCATAGGTGCCGCCAAGCCAGGTCGCGCCGCCGCCGGTCTTCCAGGTGTCGCCCGGCCAGCTCGCATTGGTCTTGCCGGTGATGCCATTATCCTTGCCGCGCAAGGTGCCCATATGGCCTTCGATCACCGGCCGGTGCCAGATCAGCTCGCCGGTGTTCACGTCGCGCGCCTCGACCGCGCCGACCACGCCGAACTCGCCGCCCGAATTGCCGGTGATCACCATGCCCTTGACGATGATCGGCGCCGCCGTCGCCGAATAGCCGGCCTGATAATCCGCGATCTGCTTGTTCCAGACGACCTTGCCGGTGATCCGGTTCAGCGCGACCAGCCGCGCGTCGAGCGTCGCGAAGATGATCTTGTCGCCATAGATGGCGGCGCCGCGGTTGACGACGTCGCAGCACGGCATGATCCCGTCCGGCAGGCGTGCATCATATTGCCACTTCTCCTCGCCGGTGCGCGCATCGAAGGCGAAGACGCGGGAATAGCTGCCGGTGACGTAGATCGTTCCGTCATAGACGATCGGCTGCGCCTCCTGCCCGCGCTGCTTCTCGCCGCCCAGCGACGAGGAGAAGACCGGCACCAGCTTCGCGACATTCTCGGAGCTGAGCGTCTGCAGCGGGCTGAAACGTTGCGCCTGCGGACCCATGCCATAGGTCAGCACATCGCCGGTCGACGTCGCGTCGGCCATCAGCTCCGCATCGCTCGGGCCGTTCGCCGCCGCGGGTGCTGCAAGCGCAATCGCCACCGCGGCGGCACCGGCCAGCGCGTGTCTCAAACCTGCCTTCATCTCCATCCTCCCTGGTGCCGGAGCGGGCCGGTGGCCCGTGCCGGTCATTCTGCCAACTTTCACACGGAGACCTTATGCAAATGACGCCCCCGCCCGATATTGGTCCTTGGGTCGGCCCTTCAGCCCGCCAGCGCCGGCACATAAGCGACATGATGGCGCGCGAAGATCGCGGCCAGATCGCCCGCCGCGGCCAGCGCCGCCATCTGCTCCTCGATCGCGTCGGCCAGCGAGCGGCTGTTCTCCTTTACCGCCATGCCGACGTCCCATCCCGGGGAGGTCAGCAGCGGGACCGGCCCCTTGCGTCGCGCGACATGCGGCGCAGGGCCGCTGCCAAGTACCGTCTCGATCTGCGCGCTGGAGGCGAGCACGACATCCGCCTTGCGGTCGATGACGGCGGAGACCGCCTCGCACCCGGTCGCGAAATGGACGACGCTGTTGGCCAACTGCCCGCCGAACGATCCGAGGAAGTAGAAATCCGGGATCGAATCCAGCTCGGCCGCCAGCCTCTTGCCCTTGTAGCTGACCGGCGGCGCCTCGCAGTCGACCGCATCGCGGTCGCAGGCCAGCGCGAACCGCTCCCGGTAATAGGGACAGAAGATCGCGACCTGGTCGTTGCGCGCGGCGAAGGTGCGGTCGAACGGCACGTGCATCATCACATCCGCCGCGGTGAAGCCCAGCAGGCCACCGCGCCACACCGCGTTGCGCAGATCGTCGTCGACGCTCTCGTCCGCGGCCAGCCCGGCGATGTCAGCGCGCACGCCCAGCCTCGCCGCGAGCGCTTGCGCGATCTCGACATCGATGCCGACGAGCCTGCCGCCCTCCATCCACGACCAGGGCCTATTGTCGAGATAGGCGGCGACGCGCAGCACGCCGAGCTGCCTGACCTTGGCCAGCGGCGCGGCGTGCGCGGGGGCGCCGGGCGCCGATCCGACGAGGCTGGCCCCGAGGCCCGCGAGCAGCGAGCGCCGGCTCAGCATCGCCCTATTCCTCGTGCTTGGTTTCGAGCCAGGCGCGGATCGCCCATCCGGCCTTCTGGCCCAGCGCGTCGCCGAACGGCGGCATATAGACCTTGCCGTCATGCGACGATCCATGGCGGAAGCGCTCGACATACCACTGGTCGCCGGACTCGCCGAGTTCCAGGTAGCGCAGGTCCGGCGCGATGCCGCCCGAAACCGCGCCGAGGCCATGGCAGCGCGCGCAATTCTGGTTGTAGGCGGAGGCTCCGACCTCGATTGCCTTGGCGTTGCCGGTATAGGGGTTCTTGCTGAGCCAGTCCGCGCCGATCTCCGGCAGCATGCTGGTGTCGACCGGTTGCGGGGTGACGTCGCCATGCGCGAGCAATGCCGACGACACCGACAATCCGGCGAGCGTTAAGGCGCCGACCAGCGCGATCCGTCCGTAAATCCTCATCCCGACCTCTTTGCTTTGCGCCCGAGCTGATCCGGGCGGGGGATCCCGATGGCGCAAATGCTAGGTCAGCCGGGACGGCGGCCCCATTGGTCTTTGGTACAATCTCCTCGCCAGCCGCCGGAGGATAGTATCAGGCCATGAAGAGGATGATGATGGCCGCGCTGCTCGCCAGCGCCTCCGCCTGCCTGCCGTTCGCCGCCGCACAGGCCGAGACGCTCTATGTCTCGAACGAGCGCGGCAACAGCGTGACCGTGATCGACGCGGCGACGATGGCGGTGACCGCGACCTGGCCGGTCGGCGGCCGCCCCCGCGGCATCACCCTCTCGAAGGACGGCCGCTTCATCTATCTCTGCGCAAGCGCCGACCACAGCGTTCAGATGATCGATCGCGCCACCGGCAAGCTCGTCGCCGAGCTGCCTGCGGGGCAGGATCCCGAGCAATTCCGCCTCTCGCGCGACGGCGCCACCTTGTTCGCCGCGAATGAGGATGATGCCGCGGTGACCGCGATCGATCTCGCCACCCGCAGCGTCGCCTTCCAGGTCTCGGTCGGCAAGGAGCCCGAGGGCGTCGACCAGAGCCCGGACGGCAAATGGCTGGTCGTCACCTCCGAGGAGGACAATGTCGTCAACTGGATCGATCTCGCGACCCGGCAGATGGTCGACGCCACCGAGACCGGCCAACGCCCCCGCCATGTCGAGTTCACCGCCGACGGACGCGAGCTATGGGTCGCCGCCGAGATCGGCGGCACGGTCGAGCTGATCGACGTCGCGAGCCGCAAGCCGGTGACGTCGATCGGCTTTTCCATTCCCGGCGTCGCCGACTACAAGATGCTTCCATGCGGCATCCGCTTCACGCCCGATGGCAGGACCGCGGTGGTCGCGCTGGGGCGCGCCGACCATATCGCGCTGATCGACGTCGCGACGCGCAAGGTCAGGGCCTATGTCCCTGTCGGCAAGCGTGTGTGGCACCTCACAATCAGCGCGGACGGGCGGCGTGCCTATACCGCCAACGGCCTTTCCGACACCGTGTCGATCGTCGATCTGGCCACCGCCCGGGTGGTGGGCACCATCGCCGCCGGCGAAGGCCCCTGGGGCCTGGTGGTGGCACCATGACGCCGCTGATCAGTGGACCCTGCTGGAGCGGTGCTGCCGTCCGAAGGAACGAGAACCAAAGTCCAATATCGACCGCGCGTCCCCGATCCCATGCTCCCAGTGCCCGAAACAGGGCGCATAATGGGAGGATGCAATGGGAAGAACCCTGCTACTTGCGGGAACGGTGGCGGCTGCCATGACGGGCCTGGCGACACCGGCGTCTGCGGGCACGACCGCCGATCTCTTGAAGCGGCTGCACGAGAAAGGCATCCTCACCGACGAGGAGTATCAGGCGCTGCTGGTGCAGGAAGAGGCCGAAGCAACCGCCGCGCCGACGAGCGTCGCGCCACGGCAGCCGGCGATGCAGTCCGCGCAGGGTGCGCTCGACGACAAAAGACTGGTGCGGATGACCGAAAGCGGCATCGGCATGGAGGTTGGCGGCGTCGCCATCAAGTTCTCGGGCTCGGTCAACGGCTTCTACACGCATGACAATGGCGATACGCCGGGGCCGACGAAGCTCGTCACCGGCGGTGTCGCACCGGTGGGGGAGAACAGTTCGGCCATTCGCAACGGGCTGTTGCCGGGCTTCTTCAAGATCGACGTCACCACCAACCAGGCCGGCTGGGATGTCGGTGCCCATTTCGGCATGTATCCCGGCATCAACAGCGTCAGCTATGCCGGCGGCGGCGCCAACAGCCCGGGCAATCCTCGTGCGCTGCAGACCGCGGGCATCGATTTCCGCCAGACCTACCTCACCTTCGGCAAGCCGACGCTCGGCGAATTCAAGATCGGCCGCGACATCGGCCTGTTCGGATCGGAAGGCATCCTCAATGACATCACCTTGCTGTCGGTCGGCACCACCGGCGGCAATGTCGCGCCGTCCAACACCTCGCTCGGCCGGATCGGCATCGGCTATATCTACACCGACTTCCAGCCGCAGATTACCTACAGCTCGCCCAAGCTCGGCGGCTTCCAGCTCAGCGCCGGCATCTTCGAGCCGTTGAGCTCGCTGACCGGCCCTGCGGAGAACAACAAGTCGCCCGGCTTCCAGGCCAAGCTTACCTATGACGGCACCTGGGGCGATCTGACCGCGCGGTTGTGGCTCTCGGGCATCACCCAGAAGCACAACGCACTGCTCGCCGGCGCATCCTATACCGGCAGCGGCTTCGATACCGGCGCCAAGCTGACCTATGGCCCGCTGACGGTCACCGGCTATTATTACCGGGCCTCGGGCCTCGGCACGACCGCGCTCAACCTGTTCGACAGCGACGGCGCCGGCGACGCGCGCGACAGCGAGGGCTTCTACCTCCAGGCGCTCGCCACTTTCGGCAAGGTGTCGGTCGGCGGCAGCTACGGCCAGAGCACGCTGGACTATGCAAACCTGGCCGACGCGCTCGCCAACCCGACCCTGGTCGACAAGAACAGCAGCTATGTGGGGCAATTGCGCTACGGCCTCACGAGCTGGGTGACGCTGATCGGCGAATATATCCATACCCAGTCCGAGGCGCATAATGGCAACCAGGCCGAGGGCGACACGCTTGCCGCTGGCGCAATCCTCTTCTTCTGACAACCCGTCCACAATGGGGAGGCGGGGCCCGGCGGGTGCCGCTTCCCGTCTGACGAAAGAGCGTTGATGTCCCCAGCCCTGCCACGTCCGATCCCGTTCCGGCTTGCGCCGTCGCTGCCGGCGCTGGCGCTGGCGCTGCTGGCGCTGCCCAGCCCGGCTGCGGCGGAAGGGGCGCCGGACGAAGGCGATCCGATCGTCGTGACGGGCGAAGGCCTGCCGCTGCCACCGGGAACGCCCGCCTATGGCGCGGTGACGATCGACCGTGACCGGCTGACCGACAGCGCCGCGGGCCGCATCGAGGATATCCTGGCCGACGTCGCCGGCTTCCAGCAGTTCCGCCGATCGGACAGCCGCTCGGCCAATCCATCGGCGCAGGGCGCGACCTTGCGGGCCTTGGGCGGTAATGCCTCCAGCCGCACCCTCCTGCTGCTCGACGGGGTGCCGCAGGCGGATCCCTTCTTCGGCTATATCCCCTACAGCGCGCTCGCCCCCGAGCGGCTCGCCGAAGCGCGCATCACCCGGGGCGGCGGTACCGGCGCATTCGGGGCAGGCGCGGTCGCCGGCACGATCGAACTCGCCAGCGCCGGTCGCGCGCAACTGCCGAGGGTGGCGGCGAGCGCCTTTTACGGCAGCCAGGATGCGACTGAACTCTCCGCTGCCATCACCCCGGATCTCGGCGAGGGCTTCGTGACGCTCTCCGGCCGGTGGGACCGTGGCGACGGCTTCCATACCACGCCGCGCGACCAGCGCGTCGCGGCCACCGCCCGCGCGCGCTATGAAAGCTGGTCGGCGGGGCTGCGCGCGGTCGCGCCGATCGCGCCGGACCTTGAAGTCCAGTTCCGCGGGCTCCTGTTCAGCGATGACCGCACGTTGCGCTTCGCAGGTGCGGACAGCCATTCGGAAGGGCAGGACGCCAGCATCCGGCTGGTGTCGCGGGGGCGCTGGCAGGTCGATCTGCTCGCCTATGTGCAGGCGCGCAACTTCTCCAACGTCGTGATCAGCGCCACCAGCTTCCGCAAGACGTTGGACCAGCGCAACACGCCCTCGACCGGCTATGGCGGTAAGATCGAGCTGCGCCCGCCGGTTGGCGGCGCGCATCTGCTGCGCATCGGTGCGGACGCGCGGCTGGCCGATGGCGAGATGTTCGAGGACGGGTTCACTACCGGCGCCGTCACGGTCCGTCGCAACGCCGGTGGCGAGCAGGCGACCTTCGGCCTGTTCGTCGAAGATGACTGGACGATCGGCCGCCTCACGCTGACTGGCGGCGCGCGGCTCGATCACTGGTCGATCGACGGTGGTTTCCTGACCGAGCGCAATGCCGTCGGCATGGTCACCAACGATCGGCAATTCGCCGATCGTGACGGCTGGCGCCCCAGCTTCCGCGCGGGCGGATTGCTGAAGCTGTCGAGCGCGATCGCGCTGCGCGGTGCGGGCTATACTGGCTTCCGCCTGCCGACGCTCAACGAACTCTATCGTCCCTTCACCGTGTTCCCGGTGACGACGCGGGCCAATGCCGCGCTGGGGCTTGAGCGATTGAAGGGCGTCGAAGCGGGCGTAGATCTCATGCCTGCCCCCGGCGTCACGCTCGCTGCGACCGCTTTCTACAACCGGCTGGAAGGCGCGATCGCCAATGTGACGATCGGAACCAGCCTGCGGGAACGGCAGAATGTGGATGCGGTGACCGCGAAGGGCGTCGAGCTTTCGGGCAGCCTGCGGCTCGGGCAGGTCTTCGCACTGGCGAGCTACGCCTACGGCCACAGCCGGGTGGATGCGCCGGGCGAAGCGTTTGACGGGCTGATCCCGGCGCAGACCCCGAGCCATGCGGCGAGCGCGACGCTCGGCTGGCGCCCCGCCCCCGGTTGGAACCTGTCGGGAACGCTGCGCTATGTCGGCCGCCAGTTCGAGGATGATCGCGAGACCGATGCGCTGAAGGATGCGCTGACCGTCGATGCGGTCGCGCGCGTGCCGCTCGGCAAGGGCGCTTTCCTTGTCGGCCGCGCGGAGAACCTCTTCGATACCGCCGTCGTCACCCGCAATGTTGCCGGATCGATCGATCTCGGCACCCCGCGCACGCTTTGGATCGGGATCAAGCTCGAACGATAAAGGGGGAGAAAGATGAACGACGACAGCTATCCGGTGCCGGCCTTGTGGGCGACGGCCGCCCGCGTGAATGCGGCCGGCTATGCCGAGCTCCATGCCCGCTCACTTGGCGATCCGGACGGGTTCTGGCTGGAGAAGGCGGGCCGGCTGGACTGGATCACGGCGCCGACCGTGGCCGGCGACTGGTCCTTCGCCGAGGATGATTTCCACATCTGTTGGTTCGCCGATGGCGTCCTCAACGTCTCGGTAAATTGCATCGACCGACATCTCGCGACCCGCGCCGAACAGACTGCGATCCTCTGGGAGCCGGATGATCCTTCGGCCGAGCCGCGCCGCTATAGCTATGCCCAGCTTCATGCCGAGGTCTGCCGCTTCGCCAATGTGCTGAAGGCGGCCGGCGCGAAGAAGGGCGATCGCATCACCATCTATCTGCCGATGATCCCCGAGGCGGCGTTCGCACTGCTCGCCTGCGCGCGGATCGGCGCCGTCCATTCGGTGGTGTTCGGCGGCTTCTCGCCCGAGGCGCTGGCCGGCCGCATCACCGACTGCGACAGCAACATCGTGGTGACGAGCGACTGCGGTCGCCGCGGCGGCAAGCAGGTGCCGCTCAAGGCCAATGTCGACGCGGCGCTCCATCACTGCACCAGCGTTCAGTCGGTCGTGGTGATCAAGGCGACCGGCACCGAGGTGCCGATGACCGAAGGCCGCGACATCTGGTATCATGAGGCGGCCGAAACCGTCCCGGCCGAGTGCGCGCCGGAACCGATGAAGGCGGAGGATCCGCTGTTCATCCTCTACACCTCCGGCTCCACCGGCAAGCCCAAGGGCGTGCTCCACACCACCGGCGGCTATCTGCTGTGGGCGAGCTACACCCACGAACTCTGCTTCGACTATCGCGCCGGTGACATCTGGTGGTGCGCCGCCGATATCGGCTGGGTCACCGGCCACACCTATATCGTCTATGGCCCCCTCGCCAACGGCGGGACGACCCTGATGTATGAGGGCGTGCCCAATTGGCCGACGCCCTCGCGGATCTGGGAGGTGTGCGACCGCCATCAGGTCCATACGGTCTTCACCGCCCCCACCGCGCTGCGCGCGCTGATGAAGGAGGGCGATGAATTCGTTTCAAAGACGAGCCGCAAGTCGTTGAAACTGCTCGGTACTGTTGGTGAACCGATCAACCCCGAGGCCTGGCGCTGGTATCATGAGGTCGTCGGCGAAGGTCGCTGCCCGATCATCGACACCTGGTGGCAGACCGAGACCGGCGGCGCGATGATCGCGCCGATGCCGGGCGCGACCGACCTCAAGCCGGGCTCGGCGACCAAGCCGATGCCCGCGGTCGATCCCCAGATCGTCGATGCCGAAGGCAAGGTGCTGGAGGGGGCCGCCGAGGGCAATCTCGTCATCGCCGGATCCTGGCCCGGCCAGATGCGCACCGTCTGGGGCGATCATGCGCGCTTCTTCCAGACCTATTTCACCACCTATCGCGGCAAATACACCACCGGAGACGGCGCCCGCCGCGATGCCGACGGCTATTACTGGATCACCGGCCGCGTCGACGATGTCATCAACGTCTCGGGCCATCGCATGGGCACCGCCGAGGTGGAAAGCGCGCTGGTGCTCCACGCCAAGGTCGCCGAGGCCGCCGTCGTCGGCATGCCGCATGACCTCAAGGGCCAGGGCATCTACGCCTATGTGACGCTGAACGCGGGCGAAGAAGCATCGGACGCGCTGCGGCAGGATCTGGTGAAGTGGGTCCGCATGGAAATCGGCCCGATCGCCACGCCCGACGCGATCCAGTTCGCCCCCGCCCTCCCCAAGACCCGCTCGGGCAAGATCATGCGCCGCATCCTGCGCAAGATCGCCGAGGGCGAGGTTTCGGCCCAGGCCCTGGGCGACACGTCGACACTCGCCGATCCGTCGGTCGTCGACCATCTCGTCGCCCACCGGGTCGCACAGGCGGCCTGAGTCCGGAGGCCGCTGCCGACGCCACCACGGCAGCGGCCTCCCACTTCCCTAAGCCTCTCGTCCCAAAGTCCAATGGGCGCCGCCCCTCACGGCCAATAGGCCGAAGGAAAGACGATAAGAGGGAGTGGATCATGCGCGGGGACCTGCGATCGGCGGCGCGTCTGGCCTGGGCACTGATGCTGGTGCCGGCGGCGGCGCAGGCGGAGGATCCCGAGAGTGCCCCGATCATCGTCACCGCCCCGGGTGGCGCGATCGACCTCGACGACGCGCTGACGATCGACGGCACCGACATCGACCGCACCGGCACGCACGACCTGCTCGGCACATTGGTGCGGATGAATGCCGGCATCAGCCTGCAGGATGCGCAGAACAATCCCTGGTCCCCCAACCTCGTCTATCGCGGCTTCACCGCCTCGCCGCTGCAGGGGCAGGCGCAGGGCATCACCGTCTACCTGGATGGTGCGCGTTTCAACCAGCCGTTCGGCGATACGGTGGCGTTCGACCTGATCCCCGAAGCGGCGCTCGCCCGCGTCGTCCTGCTCGATGCCAGCCCCGTCTACGGCCTCAATGCGCTGGGCGGCGCGATGGTGCTGACGACCAAGACCGGCCGATCGGACCCCGGTCTGGAGCTCAGCGGCACCGGCGGCCGCTTCGGCTACGCCGAGGGCAGCATCGCCGCGGGCTTCGCCAAGGGACCATGGAGCGGCTTCCTCGCCGCGCAGCAGAGCCATGACGGCGGCTGGCGCGATCACAGCCCGTCGACGCTCTACAGCATTTATGCCGACCTCGGCGTGGACGGCAGCGCGGCCGGGCTCCACGTCAAGCTGATCGGCGCCGATACCGACCTCACCGGCAATGGCGTCGCCCCCGTCGAACTGCTCGCGGCGGATCGGCGGGCGGTGTTCACCTGGCCCGACAACAGCCGCAACCGCTATGGCCGGATCAGCCTTCATCCCTGGGCCGCGCTGGGCGCCGCGACGCGGATCGAAGCCAGCTTCTACGCTCAGCATCTCCGCCAGCGCACGCTCAACGGCGACGCCGCCGATATCGAGGCGTGCGAGGATGAGCCCGGTCTGCTCTGCCTCGAAACCGTCGGCGGTGACGATGATGATGCGGCGGTGCTGACCGATGCGGAGGGCACCACGATCGCCGATGTGCTCGGCGGCGAAGGCTATGGCGTGCTCAACCGCAGCCGCACGCGCACGCGCAGCCACGGCCTGCTCGCCCAGATCGTCGACACGCGCCCGCTCAATGGCGGCGAGAACCATCTCGTCATCGGCTTCAGCATGGACCGGGCCCGCACCCGCTTCGACACCGCGACCGAACTCGGCGGGCTGCAGGAGGATCGCAGCGTCGCCGGGCTCGGCCCGGTGATCGTGCAGGAGGATGCCGCGATCGCGCCCGTCGGTCTGGTCACGCGCACGCGCCACTGGGGGCTCTTCCTGTCCGAACGCCTGCCGCTGACCAGCCGGTTGTCGGCCGAGATCAGGCTGCGCTGGAACCATGCCCGGATCGAGCTCGACGATCGGATCGGCACCGCCCTCGATGGACGGCACCGCTTCCGCCGGCTCAATCCGGGGATCGAGCTCGATTATGATCTTGGCGGCGTCAGATTGCGCGCCGGCTATGCCGAAACCAATCGCGCGCCGACGCCCGCCGAACTCTCCTGCGCGGACGAGACCGCGCCGTGCAGCCTCGCCAATTTCTTCATCGCCGATCCGCCGCTCAGGCAGGTCGTCGCGCGCAACTGGGAGGCCGGCGCGTCGGGTGCGGCGCGGATCGCCGGCGGCCAGCTCGACTGGCTGTTTTCCGCCTATCGAACCGGAACCGACGACGATATCCAGCACATCGCCTCGTCCATCCGCGGCCGCGCCTATTTCCAGAATGTCGGCAAAAGCCGCCGCCAGGGTGTCGAGGCATCGGCGACATGGCGCAGCGGCTGGCTCAGCGCGCGGTTGAGCTACGCCTTCGCCGACGCCACCTTCCGCACCCCGCTGGTGCTGAGCAGTCCCGCGAACCCCGGGGCCGATCCGGAACAAGGCACGATCGCGGTCGCGCGCGGCGATCGCCTGCCCGGCGTGCCGCGCCACAGCGCGGCGCTGTCGATCGACTATGCCGGGCCGCGCTGGTCGGTGGGCGGAGACCTGATCGCGCGCAGCGGCCAGGTGCTGGTTGGCGATGAGGGCAATAAGACGCCGCGTCTCGGCGGCTATGCCGTCGTCAACCTGCGCGGCAGCATCGAGGTCCTGCGTGGCCTCTCGCTGTTCGGCGAACTGCGCAACGCCTTCGATCGCCGCTACGCCACCTTCGGCACCTTCTCCGAGGTCGAAGAGATCGATCTGGAGGAAGCCCCCGGCGCATCCAACCCGCGCGCCTATGGGCCGGGTGCGCCGCGCCGCTGGTATGCGGGGGTGCGCGCGCGGTTTTGAGCCCTCATTCCGGCAGATCGATCCGCGGCAACAGGTCAGCCTCCAGCGCCGGATAGAGGTGGGAGACGCTGCGCTGCAGCTCATAGCGCGCGGCGGCCAAGGCGGCGAAGCGATCGGGCATGGGCAAACGCCCGGCCTCGACCATGTCGAGCCCGTTGCCGACCGCCGTGCGCAGGCTCGCCTCCAGCCAGTCCAGCCAGTCGCGGGTCTGCGCGATCGCCGCGGCGCCGCCGGGATCGACGGCGCCATGGCCGGGCACCACTTGGCCATGCGGCAAGGCCGCCAGCGCGTCGAGGCTCTGGCGCCACGCCGCAAGGTCTGCGGTCGGCGTCGATGGCGCGCGATCGTGGAAGACGAGATCGCCTGCGATCAGCGTCCCCGTCGCCTCGTCCAGCACTGCGAGATCGCCGGCGCTGTGACCGGACAGCGCGAGCAAGCGCAGGCGTCGCCCGCCGAAATCCTCCGCGTTGCCGGACAGCGCGACGCCGGGCTTCACCAGGTCGGTGCCGCGCATCCAATCGCCCAACAGGCGGTACATGGCGTCGGAAAAGCCCTGCCCGTCATTCTCGATGCCGGCGATGGTGGCGGGCAATGCGGCGACGATCGCCTGATCGAAGGCGGCGATGCCAAGGCCATGATCGGGGTGCAGATGGGTGAGGTAGACGCGCACCACCGGCTTGCCGGCCAGCCGCTCGGCCAATGCCTTCAGCGACTTCGCAAAGCGGAAGGAGGGACCGCAATCGACCAGCACCGTCCCCGCCGGCGTCGCGATGATGATGATGTTGGCGACGGCGCCGCCATTGTCGCGCTCGATCGGCGCATCCTCACCGGCGATCACCCAGATCCCGTCCGCCACCGGCCGCGGCGCGATCGCATAGTCGGTGCCCGGCGGCGCGGCGGCGGTCGCCAGAAGGGCGCCGAGCGCCGTGCGGCGGCTGATCCTCATGATGCGGGCACCGTGAGCGCGGCGGCGTAGGTTCTCCCATTGGTGTCCCGCGCATCGACGCGAAGCGACGATCCCGGCGCGGCGCGCGGCATCAAGGTCAGCGCGGGATTCTCGGACACCGACGCCTGCAGCGCCATTTCGCCCAGCAGCCGCCCTGCCCCGTCGCGCAGGCTGAGCGTTTCGAGATGATAGGCCGGGATATTCTCGACCAGCCCGGTGTCCATTGGGTGGCGGAACAGCAGCCGCAGCCGCGCAAGCGCGCCCTCCCCCGCCCAGGCCGCGCCGCGGATCTCGCCCAGATGCTCCGCCCAGTCGCCTCGCACGCGGCTGACCGGCGGCGCCGAACAGCCGCCGCCCGCGGCGTCGATCCAGTTGCCCGCCACCAGCCATTCGCCGCCCGCGCGTTGCACCGCCGCGCGCACCGGCGTCCGCTGGTCGAGCTTGATCCGCACTGCGACGCATGGGGCGGCTGCGACCGGTCGATAGTCGATGGCCACGGGAATGGGGTTGAGATCGGCGAACAGCAGGATGCGCGTGACATCACTCACCGCCCGGGCGTCGATCGCGACCGGGAAGACCCGCTGGTTCTCTGCGATCATCGGCATCGCCAGCGTCACCCGCGGATCGAAGCGCACCGGCGCGGCGGCGAACAGCCGTTCCGCATGATAGTCCCACATCGGTGATCCCAGCGGGTCCGGCGCTGCCATCCGACATCCTCCCAAAGTCCCGGTTTAGGGCGCGGCGAACCGCGCTACCATTGCACCTTAAGACGAGGAGGCTGGGATGCCCGGGCTGCGGATCATCGCTGCGATCATGGTCGCCGCCGCCATTCCGGGCGGCGCGGTGGCGCAGGACGGGCGGTTCGATGCCGAGGGCTATCGCATCGCCCATTATCGCGGCCCCGTGCCGAGCGCGCCGGCGGGCGTGCCGCGCATCGCCCTGCCGGCGGCGGCGATGTTGCGCCCCGACGTGGATGCGGTCTTCATCGATGTAGCCCCCGCCGAGGGCGGGCATCGCGATGCGAGGACGGGGCGGTGGACGCTGGCGCAGCCGCGCCACGGCATCGACGGCGCGCACTGGTTCCCCGGGGCCGGCGTCGGCGGGCGGCTCGATCCGGCAATCCAGCGCTGGTTCGACCGCGGCGTCGCCCGTCTCACACGGGGGCGGCGCGACCGCATGGTGGTGATCTTCTGCCTGGCGGATTGCTGGATGAGCTGGAACGCCGCCAAAAGGCTGGCGGCGTCAGGCTATACCAATATCTGGTGGCTGGCGGAGGGCAGCGACGGCTGGAGCGAACTCGGCCTGAAGCTGGTGCCGGCCACGCCCGAGCGCTGAGCCGGCGCGCCGAGCCGACGCCTTGCCCCGCCCGCCTATTTCAGCGCCCGCATATAGTCGATGATCTCCTTGCGCTTCGCCGCATCCTTCAGCCCGGGGAAGCTCATCCGGTTGCCGGGGACGAGGGCGCGCGGATTCTCGAGCCATTTGTCGAGCGTCGCCTCGTCCCAGCTCAATCCCGAGCCCTTCAGCGCCTCCGAATAGGCGAAGCTGCCATGCGTCCCGGCCGCCTTGCCGAAGGTGCCGTAGAGATTGGGGCCGAGCTTGTTGGGGCCGCCCTTGGTCGCATCATGACACACGGCACAGCGCGCGAAGGCTGCCGGCGGTGCCGCAGCCGCAACCGGCGTGGGCGCCAGCACCGGCGCCGGCTTTTCGGCCTCGGCTGCCTTGAGCTTCTCCGCTTCCTTCTTTTCCTCTTCCTTCTTCGTCGGTTCGGCCTCAGCCGTGGCGCCGGCATTGGCGACAAGCTCGGGGATAGTCGCCGCCGCAGCCGGCGCTTCGATCGCATTCGCAGCCGGCTCGACCGGTTCCACGGCCACGGCATTCACCGGTTCGGCAGGCGCGTCCGCCGCATTCTCGCTGGATGCGGAACATCCCGCCAGCGCGCTGGCGGCCAGCGCCGCGAATGCCCAAAACCGCCTGTCCATCGTCATGCTGCCGCCTCCAGTCTCCTGGCGCCGTCCTGCGCGGCTGGGAGCGGTTTCGGAATTGCACTTTGGGTCGGGCGCTGCGGCGGCGCCCGACAGCTTCAGGCCGTCTGCGTTACGCCGCGCAGTTCGTCCTTGCGACGGGGTTCGAGGTCCTGCACGCGCCGGATAGCGGCGGTGGTCTGGCGGCTGCCGTCACCGCTCCGGCCGGATGCGAGGACGAAATCGCCCAGCCGCTGGCGCCAGCTCAGCCGCGCATCGTCGCGTCGCGTCACATTCCTGCATAATCGTGAAAGGCGATGCGCAGCGGATTGAAGGTGCACAGATCCTTGAGCAGCCCGAAGCGCACCGGCTCCTCATCCGCCTCGCGCGCGAAGGTGCCGAACAGGCGATCATCAGCACGCCGGCACAATTGTCATCCAGATAGCGCGGATGTCCGGCAGATCCATCCCAGGCATGCAATCCCTGCCGTTCCCTCTACGGCCTTCCGGCGGCCCATGCGATGCGATCGCGCCACATGTCGCGGTCGCTGCGCCGGCGATGCGCAGGCGGAGCAGCCGCGGCTGATCCTCCCTCGCCATATCGATGCCGAGCAGGCGATCCGCGCTCACCATGCCCATCCGCCAGAACCGGCCGGCGCCTTCGACGATGCCGACTGCACCATTCTCCAGAAGCACCAGCACCGATCGTTGATCCGGCGCGATCCAGCCATCGATGCAGATTTGCCGTCCTCCCTGGTTTATCATCCATGCTGAGTGAGAGTTTTCTGGCCCTTTGAAACCCTCGGGCAAGTGCTGTCGATGCTGTAATTGCCGGTGTCCGCCATGATCTCGGCCAGCGTTACTGCCAGAGTCGCCCAAACCCCGGCTTTCGCTCCATCACCGGAAACGGCGATAGATGGTGTTTCAACTTCCATACTTGGGCGGAACGTCGCGCCATGGAGCACCTATCTGGTGCCGACCGATGTCCGAACGGCGGGAAACCGGGCCGACCGCTTTCTGGCCGGGGCTGGACGGCGATGGCTCACGGATCCTGGCGCGAAGCGGACCTGAGTTGCGTGATTTGCTTCGGCCGCCCGACCAACTTCGCCTCCCCTGCTGAGCCACTACAGAATAGAGGGATCGCGGTCAGCCCAAAGCCCGATCAAATTCCCGATTGATGATTTCGTAGCATTCGCAGCTGGCCGTTGCGAGGCGATCCCGGTCTAGCACCTCAACGCTGCCGCGGACATATCGAATAAAACCGGCCTTCTGGAGTATGCTGGCGGCAACCGAGACGCTCGGTCGCGTGACCCCTAGCATTTGCCCCAGAAACTCCTGTGTCAGAGGGAAGCTATCGCCATCGACGCGGTCGTGCGTCATCAGCATCCACCGCGCGCAACGCGCCTCGATCGGGTGCAGGCGATTGCAGGCAGCGCCTTGCGCGATCTGCGTCATGAACGCGAGCGTGTACCGCAACAGCAGCGGGCGCAGGGCGGGAAGCTTATCCAGCAGAGACCGGAACTTGCCGACGCTGAGCCGGACACCGGGACCGGGAATCTGGACAAAGACATTCTGCGCGCTGCGTTCCGCGCCCATAAGCGCGGGAACGCCGATGAATCCCTCGCGGCCGGTTGTGGCCAATTCTACCGTCGCACCATCGACCATCGTCGAAACAGTCGATGCTACCCCACTGTGCGGGAACCAGACGTGGGTGAGCGGGCACTCGGCTTCCTGAAGGACCAACTTGAAGCCGAGCTCGACCGCCTCCGCTTCTCCGAGCAAGGTCTCGCGCTCGGCGGCGGGCAGCGCAGCCAAGAGAAGGTTCTCGCCGCGCCGGAGTTTGTCTGGTTTCATCAATCAGCATTGGGCGCATAATGACAGCCCAACCATCACCTATGTTGGGGCCCGCTCCGGCTCGTCATCATCCAAGACCGGACTGACAGATGGCCGGTCGTTGGCCGACGCTTGCCGCCCTATGTCTGATCGCGGACAGACAGGTGCGATGACCGCTGCCTAGCAGCCTTTATGTCAAACGATCCCTGCCTTGCCCGTGCGACCGATCCTGGCCGCGATCGATCGACAAAATTCTCCCCCGGCCCGGTGAAGGAGCATATCCGATGACGAGCCACGAACCCTCAAGCCAGGTCCGCGAGCAACCGCGGGCCGAGACCGACGATATCCATCGTCTCATCCTCGAGAGTGTGCGCGACTATGCCATCTTCATGACCGACGCCGACGGACTGGTCCAGACCTGGCCGCCGGGCGCTGCAAGCGTTTTTGGCTGGACCGCGGAAGACATGATCGGGCGAAGCTTCGAACTGACCTTCGTGCCCGAGGATCGCGAGCAAGGCATTCCGCAGCAGGAGATGGAAAAGGCGCTTGAAATCGGCGCCACGCCCAACGTGCGCTGGCATCAGCGCAGCGATGGCGAACGCGTGTTCATCGAAGGCTCGACGCAATTGCTGAAACGCGGCGAGGGATCCCGCCATGGCTTCCTCAAGATCGGCCGGGACATGACCGAGCGCCGCCGCATGGAACAGCGCCAGCAAGTGTTGGTCGCCGAGCTCCAGCACCGCACCCGCAATTTGATGGCGGTGGTCCAATCGATCTTCAACAACACGCTGCGCAGCTCAAACACAATTGCGGATCTCGCCGCGACCTATCAGGACCGGCTGGCCGCACTCGCCCGGGTCCAAGGGCTGCTCTCACGGCTTAAAGATGGCGACCGCATCACATTCGATGAACTGATCCGAATCGAACTTTCGGCGATCGGAGCGCTCGCGATAGGCGAGGCCGGTTCTCGCGCGACCATCGAAGGTCCTCCTGGCGTGAGGCTGCGGTCCTCGACCGTGCAGACGCTTGCGCTGGCGCTCCATGAACTCGCGACCAATGCCGGCAAATATGGCGCGCTCAGCGAACGCGGCGGCCATCTTCACGTGCGCTGGTCGTTGCCGCCGGGCGATCGGTCCCTCAGGGTCGAATGGACAGAGAGCGGCGTGGCTATTCCCAACCTCGAGGCTGCACGCGAACGGCAAGGGCATGGCCGCCAACTGATCGAACGAGCACTGCCATATCAGCTGCAGGCGGAGACCAGCTTCGAGATCGGTGCCGACGGCGTGCGCTGCACGATCGTACTGCCGGTTTCGCAAAGCACAGTACAGGAAGGCGGCGGCCATGACTGACCTGCCATTCGCGGGCAAGCGCGTCCTCATCGTCGAGGACGAATATTATATCGCCTGCGACCTCGCCCATGCCTTTGGCGAAGCCGGCGCAGAAGTGGTCGGGCCGGTCTCATCGCTCGGGCAAGCGGTAGCGGTCGGCGCGGCCCCTCTCGATCTCGCTATTCTCGACATCAACCTAGCCGGCGAGATGGTCTATCCGCTAGCCGACCAGCTGCTCGCGCGCTCCGTGCCGATCGCGTTCGCGACCGGCTATGACGCGAGCGCCATCCCCGCGCGCTATGCCAATGTGCCGCGGTTCGAGAAGCCGGGCGCGCTCAAAGCCATCATTTCACGCGTTGCGTCGCTTGGCAGGGGCGCGGCGTAGTGGAGAGAATTGGCGCAGCATCGGAGCGCCCGGGCGAAGGCAACCCTATGTCGGCCAACGGACAGACCCTGGAGGCTGCCCTTGGTATCGCCGGCCACTTACCGTGGCTGCATCGCTGCGCAGCGCCCGTTTTCTCGGAAAGGCATGCCCATTCATCACACTCACACTCTCTGCGTCGCGAGGTGTCAGTCCTACTCTCGTGACGCTGCGCGACGCACTCGTGCAATGCAGCGGCGAGGTCGTTGGCTCCTTCGCAGTCGGCGCATCAAAATGCGGCATTGTATCAATCCATCGCGGTTTGAGAGCGGATCACCCCCAAAAGCCGACCGGACTAACATGCTATGGCAAACTCGATCGATGCTGCTCCTACCGCCAGTTTGGGCGGCGGACAGGGAGTAGAATTTGATGTCTCATCGCCTCCTCGCAATTGTCCCCGCTGGCGGAGAAGAGCGTCGTCCGCTGAGCGGAAACGCGGCGAGACTGCGTCAACACGCGTTTCTGGCGCGGACGGGCGAACAGCCGGCTACCTTGCACCTGATTGTCGAGGGCTGGGCCTGTCGTTATAATTTGCTGCACGACGGGCGGCGGCAAATCATCGATCTGCTGCTGCCGGGAGATCTTTGCGATATCGACTGGTTGAACGATCGCACGGCGAATTATCCCGCCGTTGCGATGACGCCGCTTGCCACGATCGCTCTTGATCGTCGCGAAGTCGAGGCGGCAAGCGCGAGCAGCGCCGAGGTCGCGCAAAGCCTGCAGGCCGAAATGTTCGAGAGGCTCAGCCGGCGGGGCAATTGCGTAGCAATGCTGGGCCGCAAGACTGCAATCGAGAGGCTCGCGCATCTGCTGGCCGACATTTTCGCCCGTATGAGACGCGTGGGGTTGACCCGCGGCGACACGTGCGATTTTCCGCTGACCCAGAATGACCTGGCCGATCTGGCGGGACTGACGCCCGTTCATGTCAATCGCGTGCTTCAAGAGATGCGGCAACGCGATTTGATTGCATTGCGCCACCGCAGCCTCCGCCTTCCGGATTTCGATCGTCTGGCAGCTCTCGGATTGTTCGAATTCAGCGCCTCAAACGGCCCTCCAATCAGCCGCTTGATCGAGCTTAGACGGGAGGCATCATTGCCGATGCGCACCGGCACATCGTAACACATCAATATCACGTCTGACGCATGTGTGATGGATAGGAAGCCGAAGGCGCTATCTCATGGCGCCAAGAAACGGACGCCATTCAGATCAAGATACGAGCGATCCGATGTGAGATAAGCGAGTACACTTCCGGTAAAGTTGCTCACCTAGATCAGTAAAAGGAACATGTGCGAGAGCGGCCTATTCAGTAGGAAGAGCTTGCTTGCGATGGAGATGCTCCCTTGACTGAGACGGACAGACCTATGCACGAGCCGCTTTTAGCCCGGCTCGCGCGCTGGCTTGGCGACGGCCGAATCTCGGCCGAGCATGTGGAGCGTGCGGCAGACATCCTGACGTTCATACAGCAGCCTGATCGGGCGATGGCCGAAGCGGGTAACGAGGAAACGTGGAGAGCAATGATCGATGCGGCGCTTGCCTCGCGCTGGAACGTGCCAACCGCGCTTGGCGCCCGTCACGACTGCCGCGTGAGTGGATCCGATGAGGAAGGTGACATGCAGATCGATCCACGCGGCTCTCGTCTGGGCCGGGCGTCCTGGGTGCAGCTCGATGTTGTGACCGATCGGTCCGGTGAGCTTCACGAGCATAGACGACCATGAAGGCGTTGCATCCCACCGTCGCCGCCGTGACGGACAGGATCGCATCCAGAAGTGCCAAGAGCCGGTCCGACTATCTGGCGGCAATCGTGGAGCAGCCGCGCCGACCGCGACGAGGCCTGTCCTGTGGCAATCTCGCCCATGGCTTCGCTGCAAGTGGGATCGACAAGGAGCGGATCAAGGGCGGCGGTGCGCCCAACATCGGGATCATCACCTCCTATAACGACGTGCTGTCCGCCCATACGCCCTATCGATGGTTCCCCGACATCATCAAGCAGGCCGCGCGTGAGAACGGGGCCACTGCGCAGGTTGCCGCTGGGGTTCCTGCCATGTGTGATGGCGTGACGCAGGGGCAGCCCGGCATGGAACTGTCCCTCTTCTCCCGAGACACCATCGCTATGGCGACGGCGGTCGGGCTCAGCCACGCCATGTTCGATGGCGTGCTCCTGCTCGGTATTTGCGACAAGATCGTGCCCGGACTTCTTATGGGAGCGCTTCGCTTCGGCAATCTTCCCACCATTCTCATCCCCGGCGGCCCCATGCCGACGGGCTTGTCGCACAAGGAGAAGGTGGCGGTCCGGCAGCGCTATGCGCAAGGGACGGCCACCGATGCCGAGCTGCTGGAGGCGGAATCGCTGACCTACCACACGGAGGGAACTTGCTCCTTCTACGGCACCGCCAATTCTAACCAGATGATGATGGAGGCGATGGGGCTCCACGTCCCAGCGGCTGCTTTCATCCCCCCCGGATCGGAACTGCGCAAGGCTCTCACCCGGGTTGCCGTCGATCGAATCGTCGCCTTGGCGCAGGACGCAGATGGAGAGCGTGCGCTCGGCCGCTGCGTCGATGAGAAAGCGATCGTGAACGCGATGGTGGTGCTGCTCGCCTCAGGCGGCTCGACAAACCACACGATCCACCTGCCCGCGATCGCCCGCAGTGCAGGAATCCTCATCGATTGGGACGATTTCGATGCGCTATCCGGCGTCGTCCCTCTGCTGGCGCGTATATATCCCAACGGAACCGTCGACATAAATGGCTTTCAGGCGGCGGGTGGGCCCGGCTTCCTGATCGGCGAGTTGCTGCGCGGCGGTCTTCTGCATCCAGACATCACGACGGTTTGGGGCAAGTTTACCGATTACGCCACCGAGCCTTCGCTGAAGGAGGGGGCACTTCATTGGCATGCGGTCGTCGAGAGCCGGGGGGCGGAGGTTGCCCGTCCCATAGAGAAGTCGTTCCAGCCTGATGGTGGCCTCAAGCTGCTCCACGGCAATCTCGGCCGCGCAGTCATCAAGACGAGCGCTGTCGAAGAAACCTATTGGACCGTCGAAGCGGAAGCCATGGTGTTCGATGATCAGGACGACGCTCTGCGGGCACTTTCCGCAGGGGCTCTCGCGAGGGATTGCATAGTGGTGGTTCGCTTTCAGGGGCCGCGCGCCAATGGAATGCCGGAGCTTCATAAACTGACCCCGATCTTGGGTGCGTTGCAGGATCAGGGACATCGTGTGGCGCTGTTGACCGACGGGCGCATGTCGGGCGCTTCGGGCAAGGTGCCTGCCGCCATTCACCTCATCCCGGAAGCCATCGCAGGTGGTCCGCTCGCTTATGTCGAAAACGGAGACCGCATACGCATCTGTGCGCGCACAGGGACCATTCAGCTGCTCGTTGCCGATGACGTGCTTGCCGCCCGTCCGGAAGCGATACCAGCTGCCGCTCCTTGGGGATGCGGACGCGAACTGTTCGACGCTTTCCGTCACATCTGTCCCAATGCCGAGGAGGGCGCCTCGCCTTTGCTGAGCGGCTTCATAACTGACCGGGAACGCCGCTCCTCGGCCGCAGATGCACGGGAGTAGTGCTATGGACGGATACAGCAGCTTGGATGTCGGGCTCGCAGCCCGCGTGCCGCATGTCCGTCTGCAAGGCTCGGTCGACGAGACCATGTTGAACAGCTTGCTGGACCAGATCGCGCGTCTCGACAATCTTGAGGACCCCGTGATCGTCGAGTTGATGACGCTCGGCGGTGGCGCCGACACCGGTCGGCGCATCGCTCTGGAGATCGAATCCACCCGTCGACGCCTTGATCGACGGCTGGTGTTTGTGGGCAAGACAGCGGTCTACTCGGCAGGGGTGACGATAATGTCGGCTTTCCCCCGCGCCGACCGCTTCCTGACCAGCGACGCAGTCCTCCTGATTCATTGCCGGCAGATGGAAAGCACAGTTAAACTCAGCGGGCCGCTGCGGCCTAGCGCCGACCGCTTGCGCGCGCTTCTGTCCGAAATCGACAATGGCCTGCGCATCGAACAGGTCGACTTCGAGGCGCTCGTCCGCGAAAGTGACGTCACCGTGGAGGAGGTGCTGGAACGGGCGCCATTCAATTGGTACGTTCCATCGGCAGAAGCCAGCCAGCGTCGCCTGGTCGCGGCAGTCATCTGACGATGAACGGCATCTCCAACCAGGCCCATGCCAACCCGCACTCCGGCGACCCGCACCTGCCGCGAGCTTCGCCCCAACCCGCGCCGGTTCCTCAGCCCGCAGATGATCCCTATTTCGCCCCCCTACGTATCGAGGTCGACGCAACAGATGTTGTCCGCCGCATCTACCAGGTGCGGCAAACGATTCCGGTGTCCGGGGCGGAACCGACAATCCTGCTCTATCCCAAATGGCTGCCGGGTTACCATGCGCCGCAGGCTTCGATCGAACTTCTCGCCGGACTGGTCGTCAGCGCCGCCGGAGAACAGATCGAATGGAAGCGCCATCCCGTCACGGTCAACGCGTTCCATATCGAGGTGCCAGCAGGCACAAGCGAACTCGTCGCAGAATTCCAGTTTCTCACTCCGACCGATCCTTCGCAGGGCCGTGTGCTCGTCACCCCCGAGATGCTCTGCCTGCAGTGGAACTCGGTCGTCCTCTATCCTGCCGGCCATTATGCACGCCAGATCGAGGTGGATGCCTCGCTTCGACTGCCGGAGAGATGGCAGTTCGCCACGGCACTGGAAGTCGAGAGTAGCCATGGTGCCGTAATCCGGTTCAAACGAGTGACGCTGGACATGCTCGTCGACTCTCCGCTCATTGCGGGAAGGCACTTCCAATCGGAAGCGTTGGACGAGCGTGGCTCAGTGCGTCTGAACATGGTAAGTGACGCACCCGAACAGCTTGCCGCAACACGAGATCAGTTGGGTTCGTACCGGAACCTCGTCATTCAGGCTGACTGCCTCTTTGGGTCGAGGCACTTCCGGCATTATGATTTCCTGCTCGGCCTCAGCAACGAACTCGGCAGCGCCGGTATAGAGCATCATCAGTCTTGCGAGGCGATCACCATCCCCGACCTGTTCACCAACTGGGAGGAAAGTTTCGTCCGCCGCGACGCCGTTGCGCATGAGTATGTGCATAGCTGGAACGGGAAGCATCGACGCGGCGCAGATTCCTGGTCGCCTTGCTTTGAACTCCCGATCCGCAACAGCCTCATGTGGGTCTATGAGGGACTGACACAATATTGGGGTCAGGTGTTGTCGGCACGCTCGGGCTTGTGGACGGCAGCACAGGCGCGCGACGCCATCGGCTGGACGGCGGCCGCCTATGACGTTCGACCAGGTAGCCGCTGGCGCCCCATGATCGACACGACACGCGATCCCATCATCGCCGCCCGCGCAGCGCTGCCTTGGACAAGCTGGCAGCGCAGCGAGGATTATTATTCGGAGGGCGCGCTGATGTGGCTCGACGTAGATACCCGAATTCGCCAGATTACGAATGACGAGCGCTCGCTGGACGACTTTGCTCGGGCCTTCTTCGGGCAGGATGGTTTGGTCGCAACCAGCACATATGTGTTTGAGGACGTGGTCGAGACGCTGGCAGTCATCTGCCCCTTCGACTGGCGGTCTTACCTAGATGAACAGATCACCTGCACGCACCCTGGCACGCCGCTGGATGGCATAGGCCGCGGCGGCTATCGACTCGTTTACCGCGACCATCCGAATGGTTATGAGGCCGCTCATGCTGCGGTTGACGGGAGGACGGACCTCACCCACTCCCTCGGCATTACGGTGACGAGCGAGGGCCGGATTACCGACGTTCTCTGGGACGGCCCGGCTTTTCAGGCAGGCCTGATTGTCGGCGCGGAGTTGCTGGCGATCGACGGCCGAAGCTATACGACGGAAGTCCTGAGGCAGATCGTGGCACATCCGCGCGACGCGGTGGGGCCGGAACTGCTTGTCAAAGTCGGCCATCATGTCCGATCCGTTACCGTCGTTTATGGCGGAGGACTTCGCCACCCGCATCTCGAGCGGGTCGAAGGCATTTCCGCGCGGCTCGACGACATACTGCGGCCGCTTTGAGGCGGGCCAGCAAGCGCCCGAGCCTCAGCCCCCTGGCACGCTCAATGGGAGTCACATCAGGTTGCGGCCCGAGCATTGCCATGACTAGGACGCCCGGAAGAGAAAGGCCGCGCCGGGCACGGCAAGCTGCTGGCGTACTTCGCCTAACAGCCCATCGGGGCCGATATCCATCAAGGCGATATTCTCACCCTTTTCATTAGCAACGAGACAAAGGCCTTCATCCTCGAGAAGGATGACGCTGCGCGGATGGGCGCCGCCGCTTGGAGCATGTTGCAGCAGCTTGAGATCCCCAGACCGTCCGATCGCGAAGACCGCGATGCTGTCGTGGCCTCGGTTGCTGACGTAGAGGCGATCGCCCGCTCGGTTCATCGTCAGATGGCCGCCAAGGTTATCGTCGGCGAAGGCGCTCGGCTGCGTGGCGTGGCTGGCACGCAGCAAGAAGCATGGTCCGACACGATCGAGCACCGAAACGGTGCTCGCCAGCTCACTTACGAGATAGGCGGTGGGCAGGTGCGAGTGTAGCACGAGGTGCCGCGGCCCCGTGCCGGGCAACGCCGAAAAGGCGACGACCGGATGCTCGAGTGTCCGGGCCCGGGCGAGATCGAAAGCGAAGATGCGGTCGCTGCCGAGGTCCACTGCGTAGAGCCACCCCTGATCGAACAGCGCGCAATGCAGATGCGGGCCGTCCTGCCGACCGGCGACGGGACCACCGCCGGATCCCTGCCAGATCTGCGGCTCGTCCACCGGCCGCCCGGTGCCGCGATCAAGGGTCAACAACGCCACCGAACCGCTCGCATAATTGGCGACCGCGGCGCGCGTGGCGGTGTTATCCAGCGCAACATAGCAAGGCGCGGCCCCACCGGAGGCATAACTGCCGACCGAGCGCCAGCCGTCGGCCTCCAGCTGGCAGAGATGCAACAGGCCCTGCTGCTGTTCGTCCACGAAATAGCCTAGCCTGAGGTGCGGGGACCAGGCCGCGAAGGAGCAGTTGGGCGCCTGCTGAAACGGTTGGCCAAGCTGCAGCTGCTCGTTCACCCAAAGCGGGTAAAGCCCCTCGCCGCCGGACCGCGCATAGGAGCCGACGAAAAGCCGGGCGGGCGCCGGAAAGCGCGTCATTCCGGTCCGATGACGACGAAGAGGGTCCCGGCATCCCCCTTGTCCTGCGGCGAGCTCAGCGCTTCATTGCTTCCACCGATTTCCAAGCAGTGAGCGATCTTCCGTCGGCGTTCATACGACGCCCTCTCCGGAACCGCGGGGCCAGAAGCGCAGCTTCGCCGTCGCGTGTTCCGCGCCGCCGGCCCGTCGGAGACATGGAATGTTCCTGTCGGCGTTGTCGGCGCGGCTTTCATTACGGACCTCGTTACGCGATTTTAGGGGACACGGCGGTTCGAAGCCGGCGCCGAATCAACCCGCGCGGCCAACAAGGGGTTCCACTACGCTGCGATTAGGTCAGACCTGGACCTGGCCTCAGGTGATAATCTCGCAGTGCGTTTTGACCGAGCAGGAGCGATCCTGCGCGGGATCGGCCTCATCCAACAGATATACTTGATAATATCGGTTAGTTTGAGCGCGTTTTTGTAACGCTAATCGAGACCCGGGGGGAACTAGGTCCACACATCCGCTTTCCTCAGAGGCTTAGATCTTAGGCCGTAAACCCATTAACCGGCTTGAGCTTTGGCCGTGTGCGTGATTCAGCCTCCTCGTTGACGAGGAGGTTGAATGGCGCGGCGACGGTAC
>NZ_JBNPXQ010000021.1:0-19608 GCF_050433225.1 Sphingomonas zeicaulis
AAATGGTCGATTGCGAGGGGGATGTCGGCTGCGGTGGTCTCGCGGATCGGCTTGCCGTTGTCGATCGTCTCGGCCATCGCCAGCAGATCGAGATTTTCCTCCATTCGCTGCGCGATCTTCAGCAGCACGCCCGCACGATCGGCCGCCGAGGTTTCGCCCCAGCCGGCCTTCGCCGCATGCGCCGCATCGAGGGCCAACTCGATATCCTCGGCACTGCTGCGGGCGACCTTGCAGACGACCTCGCCGCTGACGGGGGACACGTTGGCGAAATAAGCGCCACGCGACGGCGCGACCCAGGCGCCGCCGATGAAATTGTCATAACGGTCACGGATCAGGCTCTTTCCCGCCAGACCGTCGATGGCTTGCTGCAGCATCTCTCTCTCCGTGTAGCGCGAGCTGGTTAAGCTTCCCGGCGATCATGAAGGTGGGGGGAGGGGGCGGCAATTAGACCTTTGGTCGCAGCAGCCGTCCTGTTTAGCCCGAAGCGCGCGCCGACTTGCAGCTCGCCGCTAGAACGCTGAGTATAACGCGAGGTAAATGGTTGCGCCTTTTTTAGGTGGCACAATCGCCCCACGCCGACATGCTGACGCCGAGTGAGCGTTGCGCCGGACTTGATCAACCGTAGATCGGACGCAGCCCCGCATCGAGATAATACCGGATGAGCACCATTGAGGCGAGCAGGTCGGGCGAGCCGTCATGTTCGATCATCACCCAGCCCTTGAAGGCGTGCCTCTTGAGCAGGCAATAACGCCGTTGAGATCGAGCTCGCCTTCGCCGGCCTTCCAGATCCACCGGTGACCGTCGCCGGCAATCTCGCGATCCTGCACATGGCGCACTTTGCCGGGCTGGTTCGCCGATGCGGTCCCCCTGAGATGGAAGGTGCTGATGCGGTCGTGATAGTCCTCTCAGAATGTCCGCAGGCACTCACCGAGGATCGAGACCCGAGCAGTATCGAGGCAGTCGTGGACCAGCGCCGGCGCGAGCACATGTCGATGGAGGCCATCATGGCGACAGCGCGAGACCTGCCTATGCCGCACAAGGGCACCGGAGGCGGATACGTCACCGGTGGGAGGTAACGGCTACCGAAGCTCGGGCCTCTCCAGGCTTGACTGGGCGCAGTGCTGAAGGAAGCGAGGCGCGGCCGCAATGCAATAAGTTGAGTCTCAAACACATAGCGATTTTCTATAAATTGTCTTTTAAGAACCTTAATTCTTAAAGGGGGCTACTGAAACTTCACATCGATTACGCCCTAAACGCTTTGCCTCATAAAGTGCATGATCTGCTGAGGCATAAAGACTTGAAAACGTCGCGCCGTCGAAAGCGGCGGCCAAGCCTATGCTAATCGTAACGCGGACATCTGCGCCCGAAGCAAATGAACGCTCCTTCTCCGCAACCGCTGCCCTAACACGATTTGCCGAGGCGATCGCCTCGCCGAGATCCGCGGCTTCGATCATGGCAATGAATTCCTCGCCGCCCAGGCGCCCGAAGATGTCGTGCTTACGCAGCGATGCACGCACGTCCTGCGCAACTTCGGCAAGCAGCGCGTCACCTGCCTGATGGCCGAATGTATCGTTGACTTGCTTGAAATGATCTATGTCTATGATTAGCATATAGAGGTGTCTAAATTCTTTGTGCGCCAACCACAATTCGACTTCGCGAAGCATCCATCGGCGATTCGGTATCCCGGTAAGCATATCCGTCTCTGCCGCCTTGACGAGTTCTGCGTTTACGAGGCGGAGTTGCTCTGTTCGATCTGCCACTTGCCGCTCGAGATTTTCGTGGGCGTCGACGAGGCGAGCCGCCATGCGCCTGAAATCAAGGCTAAGTTGGTCCACTTCGTCCCGGAATCGAATGGGCGCCGAAATCTCCGCTACCTGGTCCGCAGCTGTCGCAGCGAAGCTGCGCACACGCTGCGTCAGTTGCCGCAACGGTCGCCCGACGTGACGCCGAAGCAGCACGGAAACGATGATAGCCTGCAGGAGCAGACATAGCGCAGCCGTGATACCGACGCGCAGAAGCGCGCGATTAGCCGCCACCCGCTGCACGGCATCGTCCTGCTTGACGATGACATACCATCCAGTTGTTTGAATGCGGCGCATCGAAACAAGCGCGTGAAGGTCCAACACATGGCCGCTGAACCAGCCTCCGTGTTGCCTGGTCAGTGCCCATAGTGCCGCCAGTTCGGGTTGGCGCGTCATCTTGAGATCCAACAGACGCTCAGGCACGAGTTTACCCTGACGGGTCATATCGGGATGGCGGATCAACATTCCTTCCGACGAAATGAGGATGACATCGGTTCGGGGAGGGCCTGCCAGTTCACCTGCCGAAAGCAGATCCTGCAGCATGACACTCGTCCCCCAGGTTCCGAGATGACGACCATCGACATCGAACGGCGTCATGCAGCCTGTCGTCCATGTGCGGCCGGACCGATCGTACAGAATAGGCACAAGGGGCGTGCATTTCGTCGTGCGCGTCGGATTTGCTGCCACCGTGCTGATGCGGGCAAATGCCTCTTGCTGGAAGTCCAAATCCGCGGGTGCTGTCTTTCGATAGAACATGAGTCTGTCGGGGCGGTCCGGCGCAAACATCACAAGCGCGTTGTCAGGCGTGAAGAAGTAGAGACTTTTCAAGTCGGGCCGGATGCCTTCGCCGATCGCGTGCGCCACGCGTGTCGCGGACAGGATCAGCGACGCCTGACGCGGATTTGCCGGCCGACCGATATATGCTCCGATCCCGCGAATATAGCCGAGCGACGTGCCAGCGCCGTCATATAGCCCGTCGGCGCTATGACGCGTTCCCTGCTCGTCCTTGGGATACAGCCGATCGAACTCGCGATGGTCGGCAGTAGTGTCCCTCGTTGCGAATTCAGCGTGGAGCAGTTGAACTGCATGCTTATGTGCGTTCGTCAGCCGGCGGAACCGAGCTTCCTGGGTCGCAGCGATCAGCGCGCTGTAGCTGTTCAGTCGTTCAAGCGATTCCCGAGCCGTCTGCCGGCTTATGTCGTAGTACGCCGCGATACCCGATGCGATGAACAGGGCGCCGATGATAACTGACAACGTGATCGACGCTCGGACCGCGATCGGCAGCGATCGACGAACAATTCTCTCCATTCTTCCCCCCGCGGGACATTCCTGGTCAGGGCAACAAGAAGGCTGATATCGCAATCCATCAGGCGGAGCGCGTCCCACCGACAGAGCATATCATGGCGCATTTGATACGGTCAGCAAGACCACGCCACCTTTCGTTCTTATGTCGCGATGAGCGTTGCGGAGTGCAATCGGCCATTTGCAAAATGAGAATGAATGTGAATTTCCCGCGGCAGAACGGGAAGGAAGCGGCACGATGCGCCCTGGAATCGTGTCGACCGCCATGTGGAGTTTCGATCCCTTCTTGCGCTTGCCCCCGTCATCACCGGTCCGCTCGCTCCAGAGCGTGGAGCACAACGTCCGGCTGTCGATCATCGCGAGGCCGGGTTCGGCGGCATGTCCCGCAGCCAGGCGCAGAACGGCACGCAGGTGGTCCACCAGTGCTTCGAACCAGCCCGCCAGCCAGCTCTAGATGTTTGGTCCCGGAGGTTGGTGGTGCGGATTTGAGGTGAAGCGAGCAGGCTCGGTTTGCCACGCTTTGCAGATGGCTTCGTAGGGTGTGAGCCCCCGCATCCTCTTGTTGCAGCGTCAGATATAGTTTGCGAGCGTAAGGAGGTTAGGTTGCAAACGGCCAGACTGATTCTGCGACGTCATCGGTCGAGGCCGAGCGCCCTCCGATCCGCGGTGGCGGCCGCCAGTTCGGCGCGCGCGGCAGCGATCCTGGCCTGGGCGTCAATCAGCCGGACTCGCGCGTCCGTCGCAGTCTCCTCGCGCTGATTGACCAGGAAGAAATCGCTCGATCCCAGCTCGAAGCGACGGCGTTCCGCGGCGGCAAGTCGTTCGGCGAGCTGGCGCTCCTGCTCGGCAATGGCGGCTAGGCGTTCAGCAGCATCGACACCGATATTGATGCCGTCCACCTCGACCGCAATCTGATCGCGCAGGAAGCGGCGGCGTGCTTGCAGTGCGTCGATCTCCGCACGTGCTTCCGCCACCCGCCCGCGCGCCGCCCGGTTCTGCAGCGGCAACGAGAAACGAAAGCCCACAATCGCTTCGAGCTCGTTGCGAGAACGGCCGCCGGGTACCTCCTCGCCGACATCCTTACCAACCTCCCCCCGCAGATCCAGTCGCGGCCGGAGTTCGTTCTCGGCCAGCGCGAGGCGGGCAGTCCCCTGATCGATGCGGGCGAGCAGCGATTGAACATCGGGCCGCCGGTGGGCAAACTCCGAATCCGCTGCACTGGCAACGCCGGCGAGGGCATCGAGCCCGCGCGGGAGGCGTTCGGGTCCGACTAGCAGCGGTTCGCCGGTCTCGTTGCGGTAGTAGAGTGACAGCGCGTTCGCGGCGGCCCGGAAATCGCCTTCGGCACGAATGACGAGCGCGCGGCGACGCACGAGGTTCTGATCATTTTCGGCCAGCAGGATTTCGGGCCGCGCGCCGAGTTCCACTTGGCGGGACAAGCCACCCCGCCGCCGCTCGGAAAGATCGAGCAGGTCGCGATAGGCTTTCAGCCTGAGGCCTGAAGCAACCCAGTTCTGGTACGCATCCACCGCCCGGCGCTGCACGCCGATCGCTACCGCTTCCCGCTCGAAGCGCGCGATGTCGATGTCGCCGCTGGCCAATGTGCGACGTGTCCGGCGCTCGTCGACCAGTCGGTCACGGAGAAGCGCGTACAGCGCACCGATCTTCATCTCGCCGAGGCGACTTGTGTAGTTCTCCTCCTCATAGACGGGGAAGCTGCCGCGGCTGGCCCGGTAGCCGCCGTAGACATAGCCGCCATTGTCGCTGAGCGGCCGCGTCGCGCGGCCAGCCACGACCGTCCCGTCATAATAGCCGAGCGCGCGCGAGCGCCCCTCCACATCGAACACCGTGTCGAATGCACCGGTGGCGGTGATGGCGCGCCCCTCTGCCGCCCGTACCTTTGCCAGGGCCTCGACGATCTGCGGCGCTGCGCGGGCAGAGGCGCGCAAGACCTCCTCCAGTGTCAGCGCACCGGCGACAGGCACCGGCTGGGCTGCCGCATCCGGCAGTTGGGAATAAGCGGCCGTGGGCGGCCCAAGCAGGCAGGACAGCGCGATCAGAACCCGGATCATTTCGCCTTGCCCGCCTTCGCCGCAACCTTGTCCTTGTCCTCCGGCGCCGCCTCGCCCCCGCCTGTCACAACCTGACCGAACTCGAGGGGGAAGTCGTTCAGCTGGCGCCACAGTTCATAGCCGACCGTGACGGTTTCGCCTTGTACCCAGCCCTGAACCTTGCCGCCCAGCCTGACAAACCGGAGGTCGGGCCATGCGGGCTTGCCGTGCGCGGGCTCAACCAGAATGCGGATCAACCCCTGTGCATTCGCCGTGGCATCGATGGTCCGCACGCGGCCATCGAAATAGCCATATGCGATCGAGGGCCAGCCGCTGAACTGTATGGCTGGCCAGCCTTCGAACTCGAGCCTGACCGGACGGCCGGGCCGCAGCAACGGCACGTCGCGGCCATCGATGAGCAGTTCGACGGCGCGCTCGACGCGTTCGGGCGCGATCGTTGCCAGGGTCGTCCCGGCCGAAACCAGCGCACCGCCCGCCGCCGCGTTGAGGCTTTGCACGCGACCGTCGCGCGGCGCACGAACCAGCTGCGCCGATTGCCGGTTAAGCTGGACGTCGATGCGATTGAGCTTGGCGCGCGACTCGGCGAGCTTGGCGGCAGCGTCAGCAACCTTGATCTGCGCCTGCTCATAATCGCGCCGTGCGGCCAGACCTTCGGCGAGAAGCTGGCGCGTGCGGCCGACATCGATCGAAGCCACCGCCTGCGCCTGCCGCACGGCCGCGATTTCCGCTTCGACCTGCGCGCGCTCGGCGGCGAGCCGCGACAGGAGATTGGGATCAAGATCGATGATGCGTGCGATCGGGTCGCCACGATGAACATGCTGCCCGTCCTGGACATACCAGCGCTCGACCCGCCCGGGCACCAAGGCGGTCACGTCCTGCGCGCGGTCGCCGGGATCCAGCGCGACGACCTGCCCCTGGCCCTGTGCGGTCTGGAGCCATGGCACGAGAAGAAGGATGGCGACGCCGACGGCCAGGCCAAGTGCGATGAGCCACGCGACGACGACGCCCACGCGCGGGGGCTTGAGCGTCGCCAAGGTGCGGAAGTGCACGAGATGTTCAGGCCGGTACGGCATCGCCGCTCCCCTCTTCCGGCGTGGCGATCACAAGATCCGCGAGCGAGGCGAAGCGGTTTTGCACCGTGAGCCCCATTGAGAGAACACCGTCCAGTTCCAGGTCCTCCGGCCGCCCGGTGAAAAGCAGCACCGTGGTGTCATCGCCCTTCAGCAGGCGCATCGCCGCCATGAGCCGCTCCGTCGGCAGCAGGTCGTACAACTGGCCGAGAAGCAGCAGCTTCGGGCGTACCAGCAATGCATTGGCGAGCTTCAGCGCCATCGTCTCGCCGACGCTGAGCGGATAGCCCGAGGACGCGAGGAGCGTATCCAGCCCCTTCGGCAGGCTGGCGATGCGCCTTTCCAGTCCAACCGCGGCGAGTGCCGCCATCGCATCGCCCGCATCATGCCCGCCGGCGAGCCTCAGATATTCGCGGATCGTCATCTCGACAATCGTCGGACGGTCGACCACCATTACGTCCGAGCGCAGACGGTACATGTCGAGCGCCCCCAACTCTGCGCCGCCGATCCGGATGAGCCCGCGGTCCGGCTGTGCGTGTCGTTTCAGCAGCAATGCCAGACGACGCTCCGCCCCCGCTGCGCCGACCGCCACCAATTGCTCGCCGGCACCGATCGACAGGTCGAACCGGGCGCCGTCGAACGTGACATCGGTAAGCTTGACGGAACCATCGCGGGGCCCCTGGTCGCTGCGTACCGACGGCTCCTGCGGTATGTCGAACAGCAGCGACAGCTCTTCGGAACTGGCCACGAGATCGTAGAACGTGTCGAGGTACCAGCCGAGCTGCGAGATACCGTAGAATACGCCCGAAAGGATGAGCTCCGCCGCAACCAGCTGGCCGAGCGAAAGCTGCCCCCGGAGAATGAGCATACCGCCCAGCAGCAGCAACGCAGCGCTTGCGAGCGCATAGATCAGCAGGAACGCGACGGTCTGGGCGAAATGATATCGGAAATAGCGCCGGTGCGCGTCGACGTAGGACGCTGTGAACGTTTCCGATCGGTCCATCGCGAAATCGAGGTGCCGCGCCGACTTGTAGAACCCGTTTGAGCCGCCGACGCTCTCGAGCCAGCGCGCCGCATTGTGCTTCGCATGACTGAGGCCGACGGCCCCCGTGATCGCGCCGCGCCGGCCGAACAGCCAGATCAGCAGGATGGCGATGACGAGGACGATATTGAAGGCGAGAAAGAAGGGATGGTAGAAGCTGGTGATCGTAAGCCCGACGATCGCCTGCAGGACGATGGTGAAGCCGCCAATGACGAGGCTGGGCACCGCCTTCTGAACGATAACCAGATCGAAGAAGCGATTGAAGATTGCTGTCCGGTCCGTATCCGCAAAGAACGGGTTCTGGGCGTGCACGGCACGCACCGTGACTTCCGCCACGACCCGCGCGAAGACCCGGCGCTCGAAGGCGGCCATGATCCACACCCTCAGCGCACTGAGCCCTGCCACGATAAGCAGCAAGACGAACAGCACGATCGACAGCGCCCACAACGGCGCTGGCTTGGCGGTGTTGGCGACGCTGTTGATCAGCAACTGAACCGAGATCGGCGTCGCCAGCGCGAGCAGGCTGATCGCCACAGTGTAAACCACGCCAAGCCTGACATAGGCGGCGTCCGGCCCGATGACCTGCGTCATCCATTCGGCCGCATCCCGAAATCCCAATCGTGTCGCTGCCAATGCCGGTTCCTTCCCCCGTGCCTTTAGCGACGCCTGATCGACAAGGCGGCGATGTCGAGTGCCGGCGCGGGTCTCCAGCCCACTGCCGCCGACCGGCCATGCCCGGCGCGCCGGCTGATCTGCGGCGCCTGTCCCATCCTGCCAGCTCGGTTCCGTGGCCGCCGCCTTGCGGTGGCAAACAGGTTGTTGAGCGAAAGCTTGGTCATAGGTTGAGGCATACTTTCGCGCGTTGCCGAGACGCGTTCAGCTACGGTCGATGAAGGCCGGAGCCCAATCGAAAGCGTTGCCGCTCAGCCATAGGCTATGGTTATAATGCGCGATGCCAACGCTGCGACAGCTCGAATATCTCGTGACGATCGCGGATACGCAGTCCTTCGTAGAGGCGGCGCGCATCGCGCATGTCACGCAGCCTGCGCTCAGCCAGCAGGTTCGGGCGCTCGAAGATCGTCTCGGCGTGAAGCTGCTCGATCGCGGCCCCGGCGGCGCGGTCCTGACGCCGATCGGCCGCAGCATCGTGGCGACCGCACGCCGGATGCTGGGCGATGCGCGGGAGATCGCAGCGTTGGCGGCGCACTCATCGACCAGCGTGGCCGGCACGCTCAGGCTCGCCACCACGCCGACCCTCGGCCCTTATCTCCTGTCTCCGATCATTGCCGAATTGCACCGTGTCGCACCCGGATTGCGACTGCATGTCCGCGAGGGCATACCCGATGATCAGATCCTCGAGCTCTCACGCGGCAACGTAGACGTGGTGCTCGGCCCGATGCCGATCGCCGGCGACGACCTGACTATCGAACCGCTGTTTCGCGAACCGCTCCACCTCGTCGCTGCGCTCGATCATCAACTGGCGGCGAACGATCAGATTTCGGGCGACATGCTTGTGAACTACTCTCTGCTATCGCTCGATCCCCGGCATCACTTTGCCAAGCAGGCGGCGGAGATCGCTGAGTCCTATGGCATGAAGATCGCACCTGACTATTATGGCACCAGCCTCGACAGCCTTCACCAGATGGTTGCCAGCGGACTGGGTTTGAGCGTGCTGCCCAGCCTCTACCTCAAGTCTGACGTCGGCGGGTCGGTGGGTCTCAAGGTGCTGATGGTCCGCGGCTGGCGCCGGCACCGATCGATCGCGATGGCTTGGCGCAAGCAGTCATCGATGGATGCCGCGTTCCGTCTGATCGCGGACCATGTTCAACAAAGCGCGCGTCGCATTCTTGATCCCATCACAGCCGTATAGGCAGGCGGTGCCATCCGGCGTGTGAAGGCGCACTTCGCCCCTCCGTTTGCCTCGAAACCCTGCATTCTGAGAGGCCGTGCGTAGCCGGTGAGCTCGAGATACCGCCGGCCCCGGCGCGCCTCTACCGCACCTTCCCAATAGACCAGCGGCCGGTACGCTGGCCATCGAGTTCCTGCGCGTGGAACATCCGCCGCAGTGGAAAGCGGGTAACGCCGCCGGGCAGGCGGACGCTGAGTAGCTGCTCGACGGGATAGATCGCGCCCGTCGCTGCCCTGCGCCATCGCCGCAGCGTCCGGAACGAGGCATCGCCGGGCTCAAGGGCAGTGATCCGCCCGTCGCAACTGCTTATCCAACCGCCGGCGCAAAGTGTCGTGCCGTCGTCACGCCGGATGCGAAACGCCATCAACGCGCGACCGTCGTCGAAATCAAGCCCCGTCCAGTCCCACCCCTGCGCGTCGCGGGTTAGATAGGTGGAGGACGATTCGCGATCGAGCCACGCCTCTCCCGTCATTCGCGCCGCGCTGCGCAAAACTGTGCCGCTCACGCGCAGATGCGGGATCGAATAATATTGGCTGGCATCCCCCGCTGCGGCCCCTTGCGGCTATAGCCGGCCATGGCCTGGAGCTAAGGCGGCAGCGTCGGCGCAAAGTCGAGCGCCAGCGCAAAGGCTTCGGCCCTGACGGTCGCTGTCCGGCGTCCGCCAGATGTCCGCCCAAGCCGCCAGTCGCGCAGCGCCCACGCCGTGCGGGAGCGCACCGACCCGCGGGTCGGACAGGGCGGCGTGCGCGAACAGCAGTTGCTTCGCGGCGAACCGGCTGGGATTGCCCTCGTCCGCCGCCGGCCGCGTCCGCAAGAAGGTCACCTGGAAGCCCAGCGGATCGTCGGCGGCCGTTCGCAGCCAGCCTGTCACATACCACTACCCAGTCCGGAAAGCCGGGTGCGCGCCATGGTCCTGAGGGAAGCTCAGCGTAACGCCGGGGCGGATGGCGGGGTGGTGCATCGACGTCGGTGCCGCGGTGACGCCCGCCGTGACCAGGGCAAGGGGCGCTGCCAGCCACCGCTTCACCAATCTTCTCTCACCGACTGTATGGCGGCGCGTGCAGTCGCGGGTCGGCTGGTGACCGCAGCGGTCACAGCAGCGGCGGTGGTCAAGGCGACCGCGACCGCAGCGAGTGTCCCGTAGCGAAGCCGCGTACAGAGTACATTCGCTGGTCCAAGCGCTTTGGCGGAGCGCCGCCTTGGCTGCTGACGCTTGATTGTCAGCGCCGCTGATTGACCCGGCTAAGGTGTGGCCACGGTGCGGTCCCGCGGCTGCGCCGCGTCTGCATATGGAGGAAAGAGGGAAGGGTGGTGTTGCCGCCGGGAAGGGATCGCGCCGTTTGCGATGCGGTCTCCTCCGGACCTGGTGAAAAGCTGCAGCAGGGCGCTTCCCAATGGAAACAAGGTGCGCCCCACCATCCGTCGCCCCGCTTCGGCGTGGCCACCCCGGCTTCCTCCCGGCGGCATCCTTTGGCCTGATCATTCGCCACCCAGGGTGCTGCCTCGAGGCAGTGTCATGGCACGCGGGGAGCAGGCACGTCCTTCGCGAAGAGGATTGTCATGTCGCTGATCGCCAACCCACCCACCCAGGAACTCGCCGATCTCGTCCAGCCACTGGGCGGCACATGGCATGGTCGCACCGCGATGTGTCGCTGCCCGGCGCATGCGGACAGCGAACCCAGCCTGTCGCTCCGCCAGGGCGGCCATGGGATGCTGGTCCACTGCTTTGCAGGCTGCGCTCCTGACGACGTGCTGCGCGAACTGTCGCGAGTCCGTATCGTCCCGAACGCCGCACCACCGCCAGCCTCCGCGGCGCCGCGGCGCGCGAACATCCAGCGGCTGTGGAATGAAGCGCATGACGTCCGCGGAACGCTCGCCGAGCGCTACCTACGCCATCGGCACTTCGACGATATCCCGCCAGACCTCCGCTTTCACCCGCGCTGCCCGCTGCACCCGAGGCCGCACACGGTCTTCCTGCCGGCGCTACTCGTGGCGGTGCATGAACGGGCGCAACTCGTGGCGCTGCAGCGGGTCTTTCTCGATCCTCTCACCGCCCGCTACACCCGCAAGGCCATGCTGGGACATCCCGCTGCCGGGGCCTGGCAGGGCGGACGCCCGCGCGACACGCTGGCAATCGCTGAGGGCTTCGAGACGGCGCACGCGTTCACGGTCCTCCACGATATGCCGTGCTGGGCGGCCTTAGGCGGTCGACTGGACAAGATCATCTCTCCTAGCCGCATCACGCGACTGCTCATCGCTGAGGACAATGATGGACCGGGTCGCGCCGCCGGCACACGCGTCATCGAGCGAAACAGCCGGACCGACCTGAGCATTGAACGCTGTCCGCCACCGCGCCACTTCGGCCACTGGGCGGATGTGCTCGACGCCCAAAGCCGTGCCCCTGACGCGAGGCGTCAGGCGAAGAGGACCGGGAATTGGGGAGGAGACGCCGCATGAATTGTGCGGGCCCTCCCAGAGATCCCGATGACCGCTTCGTCGACTCGCTCGCGCATCTGTATCCAGGCGTTGGTCCTCGGCTTTTGCAACGCGATACTGGACCCGGCCACGCTCTCGATGCTCCCATGACCGTTTCATCGCGCTGCTCGATGCGCCGCCGGCTCCATCCGAGGCCTTGATCGCGCTGATGGCACGCAAGCCGGCCTGGGAGCGCTGAGAGCGCTGGCATCATGGCGAAGAGCGCCGTGTTCATCGCGCCCCAGCGCCTTGGCGCGCAGCATATCGTCGATGGATTAGACCATGGACGGCATCCCTCGCTCGATGAGTGGTCGCGGAGCCGGGCGCTTGCCAGTGAAGGGTTGTCGGCGCGGACCTGTGTGATTTGCACTGCAGACAGGCCCGATGTGGTCGTGGGCTATCATGCGATTACGACCGCGATGGAACAGCGGGCGGTGCTGCCCAGCGCGCGGCTGCGCCGCGGACAGCCCGATCAGGTGCCGTTGCTCCTGCTGGGACGGCTCGCCGTGGATGCCAGATATCAGGGCATGGGGGCGGGTACGGATCTGCTCGCAGATGCCTTGCGCCGGTGCCTCGCCGCGTCGGAGATCGCCGGTGTGCGCGCCGTCGTTGCGCATGCGATCGATGAAGCGGCCGCCATCTTCTATGAGCGCCACGGCTTTCTGAGGTCGCCCCTCGTGCTCAAGGAGGACCTACCGCCGATCCAGCGGTGGCTGAACCGCCTCCTTGCGCTGCCGATCGGCCTGCAGAACGCGATTTTCGACGAATTCCATTCGGTGGTCGAAACCCGCGTCAGCGCCGCACGCGAGGCCGGCACGCTCGATGTCGCCGTCGAGACGATGATCGTCGAGGAAGCCAGGATCCTCGAAGATGTCGTCCTGTGCACCGACCGGGTGGCCGGCGCCAGCCGAACGCATCACGCGGCTTGCCGACACAATCGAGGGTGCGACGACGATGTTCAACACCCAGTCGCACAGGGTCGCGCTGCGGATGCCCGCGCGCTCGCTGATGGAAGAGAGCGACGGGACGCTCATCCAGCGCTTCGAGATGATGCGGCCCGCGCGCAGCGACTACCATTGCGCGCTCGCGATGCAGGAGATGGCGTGGGAGCCGATCGGCCGCGACGACTTCATCACCTTGTCGACCGCCGAGGCCGATGAAGCCGCCAACACGCTCCACCGCGAGCATATCCGGATCGCCACCGGCCTGTTGCTGCCGATCTGGTCGTTGCTCAAGGGCTCCAGCAGCGTCAGGCGCGTCGCCGCGGCCGATGGACGCTCCTGGCTCGGCCGCATCGTCCATGACAGCGATGGCGCTGCCTGCCCGCGTGAAGGGGGTGAAAGTGCCGATCTCACCGGGACCGCCAGTATCCATGCCACATTGCTGGCCGTAATATGCTAGAGAGGATCACCGGCGGTCAAACCCCGAGCTGCGCCCGGTTGAGAGATTCGCTTTGCTCTTGCTCGCTCCATGAGGAGCGTCTGATGGACGACCTAAATTATCTATATCACCGCCAGCAGGTTTCGCTGATGATGGCGCAGGCGGCGCCGGATTCATGCAGCCGTGCATCTCACAACGCGATGGCTAAGGCTTACGAGTCTCGGATCGGCATGATGCGGATCGCATCTGGCGCCGACGAATTGTCGCTCGCAGATTGAGTCAGTCTCCATCCGGCGACTGGGCCGACAAAGATCGGGCAATGCTTCGCCGCCGGCTCAAGGAAAGCTTGGACGCGGCGGCGAACTCGCCCACGCCCGCTCTGGCCGAGCGTCACAGGGGATTTGCTCGGCTGTACGAGCAAGCCCTCCAGGTGAGCACTTCGCAAACAAGCGAATCATCTGGCGCCGGCAGCCAGCCGCTGCAGGCTGCGGTCAGCCCCGCAGGAATTGGCGACTGTGAAGGTTAGGGGATGGCGGCGTTGACAAGCGCCGCCTACCCCCCCCCATACACAACGTGAACCTGACACCATCGCCGTTTCATCTACAAACGCGGTTCGGCCGACACTGGGATTGCAACATGGCACTGAGATGTATGGTTTTTGGCCACAAGGCCGACCGAGGCGGCGTCCGTCATGATAACCAAGATTTTTGGACAGGTTGCGCCCGGTGCGGCACCCGTCTTATCCGCGGCGTAGACCGGTGGCGAGAACCCACCGAACGCGAGGCATCGGATCACGAGGCAAATAAGGTTGAGCAGGCAGCGCAGCCTACAGCATCTGATGCTCGACCCGCTTGATCCCTTGCCGCCGACGCCGCTCAAGGCGCGCCAGGCCGCCTCGTCACCGCCGGCCGGGCCGACGATCATATGGACGAGCGTCTCGCGGATCTCGGGCGCCAGCATCACGTCTCATTTTTGATCCATATAGGGTCAGCCATTGCCTGAACCGGCAACGTCGCTATCCGGTTGCCGCTCGCGTCGTCGAGGCACAGCATAAACGATACACGAACATTACCGGTGACGATCTCGTCGAGGAGCAACTGACCGGCGGCAAATCGGCACTGCTTCAACGCAGCTTCTGAGTTCGCGGCGTCAAACCCTGTCGGATCTAGGAAATTGTCATTCGCATCAATCAAGTGGAGATAGAATCGGGCCATGGCCCAATTTCACACGTTGAGCGAGCGGGACGCATATACATGAGTTAACAGGCGATCCGAGCGTCGTATGCGGTTCGGCTCGGCGGCGCCCCACACGCCGCCGAGCAATCCCGCCGCTTCCCGGTCCGAAGCGGTCCTACGACCTACTGCCGGGCTACGACGCGGAAATCCCTCACATATGTTGTGGTCGTCACTGTAGGAGAGAAAGATCGTGGTCACGCAAACGACCGGTCGTGAAATGGAATGCAGGGCCGGAGCCCCGCCGTCGGGCGTCGAATGACATCCGCAGCGCGAGGGGGGCAGAAGGGCGCCGTGGACGAACAATCAATGATCTGGCGCCTGCAATGTTTCCGGAGCGCCCGTCTCGGCAACGCATCTTAAATCAACCTATATTGGCGCCTGGAGCGGCTCCTTCTGTCACTTCGACCGCATGAGTCGCGAACAAGATCTGCTAGGCCAGTTGGAGCGCTGCCTGCGGCTGGCAGCTGCGTGCATGGACCATGAAACCGCGTTGCACCTACGCCAGCATGCCGACGATTTGCGGGAAGCCATCCGACTGGCGCGCGACGAAAAAGCCGGCAACGGCAGCCGCGACTCTGGTCAGTGAAATCGGCGGCGGAGTGTGGGGACCTCCGCCGCCAGTCGGTTGCGATAAGACCCCCGACGAATCCGACGCCAGACCAGAACCGGCGCCCGATCACAATGCTGGTACTCAAGCGAATATTAACGCCGCGCTAACTGCGAGCGCTGCCACGGCGGCTCGGGCTGGGGCGGCCCGGCGGCGCCGTGGGAACGCCGCCGAGCCTAACCGCCTCTGCTCAAAGAAGGCGGCTGCCGGCGACCTACTCGCAACACTCCGGATCTCCCGTGACGGCAATCACGGAAGCGTAATGAAAAAAGGCGACGGAGCAAAAGCGCCGCCGCCCTGATAGAGCCTCTGTGATTTAGGTGGAGCGGCCCGGCTGGATACCCGCATCTATCGACCGCCCAGATTATCAGTCAATTGAGCACCCCGGCGGCGGGGGTGGCAGATCATACCGGCGCATGGGGCGAGCGCGGCGCGGTTGATCGAGGTCGAACCCCGGAGGCGGCGGGGCATCTTCCCGAAGCGGGCATTGATGTCGAGCATCTCGCGAACGAGCGGATCATTGCGCGGTCTTCGTCGCGATCGGCGAGAGGAAGTCAGGACCAGCGCCCCTTCCAGTTCCACCGGCCGGCCGAACACGTCCCGCCGCGCCGGCAGGGTGCCGGACAGGCCCGGAATGCGCGCCTTGATGTAATCCAGCGGTGTAAGTGTATCGCGCTGCACCGGGTCGATCGTTCGCGTCCCGAACGCCACGATCGCCGGCGCCGTCATCGAACCCGCGGTGCGCTCGATGTAGGAGGGCAGGAACCGCTGCGGATCGTTCATCGCTTTTGCGAAGTCCGACGCACCGCTAAGCCACGCGCCTGGCCCAGCTTCGCACGCGCGAAGACGAGTTGAACGCGGCGATCCGGCACAACGGGTTCGGTGACGCCCAGATCGACGCCTTCGTCAAGGAGCCCAACCGGGCCTCCGACGACATCGATGCCATCGAAAACCGTGCGCCGGTTCTGCCGGAAGGTCTGCGGCCGCATGTTGGTGCGTTTCTCACCCTGACGCCGCAGGGCGAGATGCAGCTCGACCCGCGCTACTACAGTGAGATGCCGATCACCCGCGTCGGCGATCAGGCCGCCGAGCCGCCGATCGCTGACGGCACTGACGACGCCGACGACGCACAGCGCGGTGACAGCGCAACCGGGAGCGATGCTGCCGCCGGCGAACGCGAGACCATCGTCGACGGCTTCCGCATCGGATATCGAGACCGATGATATCGGTGCGGGCAGCTAGCCGATCAGCGCCCCGCCTCGCCGACGAACTGGCAATGCAGCGCCGCGATGTGCTCGGCGCGTCGATCCTTGATCATCCGGAGCTGGCGCTCGACTATCTTCTCTTCGCGATGATCGACCCGCCCTACGTTGCAGGCGGCCGCAACACCGGCGCCACGATAAGGGCGCCGTTTCCCGCCGATCCAATCGTCGGAGATGTTCCGACGTCTCCCGCGCGCGACATGTAGGCCACGGCACGGTCAGGACTCAACGCGCGCTGGACGAATCATCAGGACATCTTCGCTCGCTTCATGCGCGCTGGATGACGGCGAGAAGACGGTCTGGATGAGCTGGATCGTCGCGGCGGTGCCAAGCTATCCCGTGCCAACGATCGGCGCCTCGCCCGCGATCGACGCGCTGCGTGTCGCGCAGGCGGGGCGCGGCCTTGTCGTCGGCAAGGATGGCATGATTCTGATCCTCCGCCGCCCCTGGCTCGCGATCGCACAGAAGCCGGCTGCCTATCTGCTTTATGGCAGCATCGGCGCGCCTCGCGCGGATTTCCACTGCGAATTCATCCCCGCCGAGCTGCGCGCGCATTCTCGATCAGTTCGTCGCGGCGTTGCCCAACGAGGCGGCAGCGTTCATCCTCTGGAATTATACCGCGGACGAATTCACGATCGACTATACCGCGATCGACGAGACGACGCCACCCCGGCTTGTCGATCGCCCACCGGCACCCGCGCCAGGCTGGCACATCGTCTGCGATGTCCACAGCCACGGGCACGGCCGCGCCTTCTTCAGCGCGACAGATGAAGCCGACGACATCCATGCGACCAAGATCGCCATCGTCTTCGGCCAAATCGACGATCCCGAGAGACAATCCAAAGTGCGGCGCCTCTGCGCCGCCGGCATGTTCCCTCCGCTCCGTAGCCTCTTCTCAGGAGACGATCATGACGCCTGACACCAGCCCCCCGTCACTTTCTCCCTGCCGGCTTCGCCGGCCACGCAATCCGCGTCATGCTCGCCGGTTGCGGCGGAAACGGCGCGCAGATGCCGAGGGAGCTCGCCTCGCTCGACACCGCGCTGCGCGCGATTTCGACGCGGTCGCTCGATGTCGTCGTCGTCGATGACGACACTGTCAGCGAGGCCAATCTTGGCCGCCAGCCCTTCCACCGCTGCGATCTCGGCGCCTCCGAGGCGCGCACGCTCGTCGAGCGCATCAACATCGCCCATGGGCTTGCCGGGCGCGCGCTCCATGGCCGCGCGCCGCAGGCCTGCGGTGTCGAGAATATCGACATCCTCATCAGTTGCGTCGACACCGCGTCTGCGCGGCGTGCGCTCGGCTGCCTGCGCGGAGACCACGTCGCCGCCGACCTACTGACTCGACCTCGGCAATCACGCGACCGACGGTCAGCTCCTGATCGGCTGTCAGATCGCAACTTCGGCAGGAATGAGCACTGTCTCCCGACCGTTCTCGACTATTTCCCCGAGCTTGCCGACGACAGCCTGCCCGACGACGACATGCCGTCCTGCTCAGTCGTCGAAGCGCTCGAGCGCCTGTCGCTGTCGTCAATCGCGTCGTCGCCAGCCATGCGCTGGCATTCCTCTTCGACCTGCTAGCCCGCGGCTCGATCGGCCATGCTTGTGCCTTCATTATTCTCGCAAGCGGCCAGGCTGTGCCGATACCGCTGCCGCGCGCGACCTGTTCACGCATATCGCCGTGAGCGGCTGATACGGCATGCATCGACATGTCGTTGCCATAGTGATTGCATTTTAATAGAATGCAATCACTCCTATTGAGGAACAATTCCGTGGCCTCCATCACCATCCGCAACGTGCCCGAAGAAGTGCATCGCGCGCTGCGCCTCCGTGCTTCCCAGCACGGACGTAGCACCGAGGCGGAAATTCGCGACATCCTCGAACAAGCGGCCATGCCTGGAGGCCGCAAGCTCATGGGTGATGCCATGATGGAAATTTGGGGCGAGCAGGGCCTGACCGATCAGGAAGCGGCCATGATCGAGGCGGCACGCGACAGCACCCCCGCCGAACCAATGCGCTTCGACTGATGGTCGTTCTGGACACGAACGTCATTTCCGAAATGACGCGGCAGGCACCCTCGCCTGCTGTTCGCGCATGGCTGAATGCGCAGCCATTCGAGTCGCTATTCATCACCTCCATCACCCTCGCGGAAGTGCGGTTCGGGATAATGACGATGCCTTTTGGCAAACGACGCGACTCTCTCGCCGCCTCTTTGGATCGAACCGAGCGACTCTATGCTGGCCGGATTCTTCCCTTCGACGAGGAAGCGGCAAAGCGCTATGCGGAATTGGCTACGCTGGCCAGGGCGCGAGGCAGGCGCTTCCCCAAGCCCGATGGTTATATCGGCGCCATAGCCGCGTCCCGCAATTTCATCATCGCAACACGCGACATGAGCCCGTTCCGAGCGGCGGGACTGAACGTCATAGTCCCTTGGGACGCGGCACATTGACGTTTTGGGTTACTGACCTGCGGTTCGCTTTCTGCGCCGCTTAGGGCCTGCACGGCGATGGCATCGTCGCCAGCGCGGACGCGGCCCACAATTTCACCATCGCCTTCGATCATCTCCGCGCCGCACGCGCGCTTCTCCGGCAAGCCGGCCTTCCGCGTGTCGAAGGGGGGCGCAGCGCATTATCCAGCGCGGAAGGCGCTGTCCGCCAATTCGACCACGGCTCCATCGCACGCCCTCCTGAGATAGCGCCAGGTCCCGCCGTCGGCGCAAGAGAGGAGAGAGGGAGAGAGGATTGTGTCTCAGGACGAAGAGTCCGAGGCACAATCTCAGGGGACCAAGATGAGCCGTCACATCCTTTACGCCCGCGCCGACCGTCCCGAAGTCGCCGATGCCGCTCGCTTTCTTAAATGAACGCTTTTTCGATCAGTCAACTAGAAGTTTGATAGCACGCACAATTTAGCTGTTTATCCACCACGAACCCGCGGGACATCGGAAATTGGCTACCGCGATAAGTTTTGACTCTAAACTGTACATCGTACACTGCGATCGCATCCGACATGTCCATTCTATGCCGCTCGCTGATTTTAGAGTCCGTTTGAGAATGCTCAGGGATGGACGACCCTTCGCAGCATGAGGCTTCCGAGCGCGACGTGGATCATGGCCTCGGAGACGTCGAGGCGCTGTTCGTAGTCTCGAACGAGGCGCTTCCACCTGGTCATCCATCCGAAGGTTCGCTCGACGACCCATCGCCGGGGCAAGACCCTGAAGCCGGGCTCCTTATCTGTGCGCCGCACGATCTCAAGGACGAAGTCGCGATAGGTGGCGGCATCCATGAGGCGGGTGCGGTCATAGGCGCCATCGGCGAACAGGTGTTTGAGCCAGGGCCAGCGCTTGCGGATGGCTGCAACGACGGTCTGGGCACCGGCGCTGTCGGAGATGTCGGCAGTGGTGAGGTTGACCATCAGCAACCTGCCATCGGTATCGACTGCGATATGCCGCTTGCGGC
>NZ_JBNPXQ010000022.1:0-14314 GCF_050433225.1 Sphingomonas zeicaulis
CAAATCCAGCCATCCGGCCACGGCTCGCTCGGGTCCACATCCCAAGCTTGAATCACACCCCTGGCAGACGTTCAACACATTCTCAAACGGGCTCTGAGCCCTTAAGATAAAATCATAATAAAAATCTATCACTCTATTCCGCTAATCCTAACCATCTCAAATATTCTAGCTTTTCTTCAAACGTCATCTTCTGAACCATAAAGTTATCAATTTCATTAACCACTAAGTGGTCTGCATTTATCTCGCCGATAACGGTTCCTTTGATAATCACTGGGCGATCGAATGTGTCATTCAACTTCGTAAATCCGCTCCACGTTTTATCTTTCGCAAATTCTAAACCAATTTTCTTCTTTGGACAGTCCGAATTTAAAAATAGATATCCGTGCTCAGGTGAGCCTATTATAATTCCCTTCCACGTCACATGCGTGCTGTTCCAATTTGATCGACTTCCGTTCATGGAGCAAATACTGCGCGATTCGCTGGAGAGATTGCCGCATGCCTCCAATAAAGTTAAAAATACTAAAAATAGAGCTCTCAGGTTCAATCTCATTTATTCTCTCCACGCGCACAATACGTGAATTAAATTGCATAATAATTACCTATCGATGCGGGCAGTTTTGACCTGGAAACGGCTCCTGCCACCCATTATCGGAATTTCCGTTTGAGACGGTAACGCAACTACCTAATGCGCCACCAAGAACAAAACTTCGAAATTGACTCGGCGTAAAGTCGTTTTGATGCGTAATCTGAAGTGTCCAAGCCTCCACCGCAAACGCACGAAATTCGCGTCTAAAAACGTCTTTAAGGCCGGTTAGATCGCCAAATTTCTGTTGATCGAACATATGAGTCATTTCGTGCGCGAGAGTACCAGCAACACTTCTTGAAGATGAATTTCTTATATCAGCAAGATCCAACGTGATTCTGTGTATACCACCATCAAATATGTAGCTCCCGAGGTTGATACCTCCAGCATCACCGTCCGAGACAACAACATCATCTCCCGTTTGGGCGAACGACTTAGCCAATTTTCCAATTTCCTGCGCATCCGAGGATGGAAGATGTGAGCCGGTAGCTGGAGTATTCGCGGCACGTTCTATGCTCGCCAAGGCAGCTTTTACCTCCGCACAAGTCTTTTCGTTATCACATACATATAAGCCGGTTGGATCTGTTGAATTGATGGGATCGTTCCCGACATAGGCATAGAGATTGATCTGGTCATCGTAGCCGATGGGATCGGTCTGCAGAAAGCGGCCGAGCGTGGGCGAGTAGGCGCGCGCCTTGTAGTGGTACATGCCGAGCTCTGCGAGCCAGGCTTGGCCGGTATACTGAAACCGCCCGACATTGCCGGACTGCGGCAGGCCATATTCATCATAGCGATTGACGCCGTGCACCGTGGCGCCGGTGCTGTCCGTTACCAGCACGACGCTGCCCTGCCAGTCGGAGCGCAGGATGCGCTCCGCCGCGGCCGTGTAGGCGCTGCCCTCGTACCACATGATCGGATCGTCGGCCTTCACGTCCGAACCGTGAACATATCGCCTGAGCATATTGCCGGCGCCGTCATATTCCAGCGCCAGCGCGTCGCCATCATACACAAACCTCTGCGTACCAGCCGATCCACCTGACACCTCATAAAGCCGCCCCAGCGGATCATAGCGCAGGTTGGCCACCTTGGCACCAGACGCTGCCACCAGCCGGTTCTCTATGTCGAAGGTGAAGGCCGACGAGCCATCTCCGGTCAGATTGCCGTTCGCGTCGTAACCGAACGCCGTCGTCCCCGCGCCCGTGTACTGGTTGAGACCGTTGGTCGTGTAGGCACGGTTGACCGCATAGTGACCGCTGTACACGAACGCATTGTTGCTCTTCGTCAGCTGCGTTATCTGGCCCGCCGGATTGTAGCTGAAGCCGTAATCGTTGTCGTATCCAACAGCGCCTGCGGGATCGTTCGACAGCCCGGTCAGGCGCCCAGCGTCGTCATAGCCATAGCTGGTGTTGACGCCCCCGTTGAATGTCTCGCGCAGCAGCCGGTTGTTGTAGCCGTAGTTCGCAACCGCCACCGTGCCCGACCGAAGGACCGACGTCAGCCTGTCGAGTCCGTCATAGGTGTAAGTCGCAAGCTTCGCATCCGGCCAAGTGATCCGCGTCCGATTTCCATCAGCATCGAAGCGGAACGTCAACTCTCGCGAGACGCCATCCATGTCAAGCCTGGTCGAGGTTTGCCGGCCAAACCCGTCATAGCCGTTCGTCACGCCTTCGCCGGTCGCGCTGTCGAAGCGCGCCCAGATCTGCAGCCCGCGTAGATCATAGCCGTAGTAGACATCGCGCGTGTGGGTTGGCGCAAGCCCCACCCGCTCCGGCACGATCTTTCTCGCCATCCGGTTCAACGCGTCATACTCGTAGGTCAGCGTCGAGCCGTCGCGCTTCCGGAACGAGGTCCGGTTGCCATTGGGATCATAGCCATATTGCTCGAAATCGCTGCTGTTCAGCGAACCCGCGGTCGATAGTGCCCCCGCTTGCGATCCCGGATTGAAGCCGGTCGGCACCGTCGTCGACGGGAAGATCCACTTCGACTGCCGGTCGAACCCGTCATATTCGAGCTTCGCCCGGTTGCCCTTAGCGTCGATCACATATTCCCGCTTGCCGTTCGCGGTGTAGCTGTAGGTCACGGTATCCCTGACCGTTGTCCCCACGCCCCGCTGAACCTGTACGAGTTGACCGGCATCGTCATAGACATTCTTCGTGATCCGGTCGTCGCCAAAGGTCCCGGCCGCGCCCAGCGTACACGCACTCGCGGGCAGCGATCCATAGGCCGACACGTTCATTCGCACCGCCGTGCACTCGAGCTGCCCGACATTGTCGTAGCTGAATTGCGTCAGCCCGAAGACATTCACGCCCGACGTCCGCTTCTCGGTCAGCTTCCGACCCATCGTGTCATAGCCGATGTCGGCCTGCTCTTGGACCGTGAATCCAGCCCACATCAAGGGTGCGACATCCTCCGACTGCCAGTTCGCCAGCTCGCCTTTCTCGATTCTGGTCAATCGCCCGGCGCTGTCATAGGTGTTGCGCGTCGCAGCATGCGCAAGCGGCCCGGCCCCGTCGGGATCGGGCAGGATCACCCCCGTCTGGCGACCCATCGCATCATAGCGGAAGCCGGTCGTGAATGGCGACGCAGTCGCTTGTGCGAAGCCAATCTCCGCGGTCGCCAGCCAAAGCAACGCAAGCACGGTGCCCGTCGCTGCCGCTGAACCATGGTTCGCATTGGTCACGGGCACACCGCCAGCGCCGCGCGCGGTTTTGTTTCGCTGATCTTGCGGCCGTGGATATCATAACCGAAGCAGGTTCGTAAAGGCTGATTGTCGGCTCTCACGACGATCCCGCGCAGCAAAAGATTATTCGGGCCACTATTCGGCCCATATTCGTAATCCATAATGACCTCATCCGCCGCGCCGCCAGCGCAAGTGATGCCGGACGCCGCCGTTGTTCGGCAATAGCGGACGCGTGTCAGCACCCAGACTGGCGTCGCGGCTTGGACATACGCGGTCCCGGAAGCATCCCTGATCCATGCATAACGCTGTGCATAGGTATACCGCTTCTGGGGAGCGATGCCCCCCACCGCCGGACCTGTCTCTGTCAATACGCCGCCATGGTTCGAGTCATAGGTGAATGTTGTTACATTGTCGTTCGAATCCGTCGCGGTTAGGGGCTTCTCGCAAACTTTCGGATTCACGCATGGCGAGGGAAAGGATGCTTCCGGACCAATCGCAGCGAGAGCAAATCCGGGCTTTGCAAACATGCGCGTTTGCGTCGGTTGTCGCACCATCGGATTCTCATATGTGTACTGCGTGTAATTGCCTTCCGGATCTGTCTTCCTCGTAAGAACCAGAGCCTGATTGATGTGCTGATAATATTGAAATGACCATTCCAAGCCCAGCTGGTTCCTGATGCTGATCGGCTTGCTCGTGCCGCTAAATCCGTATCGAACCATGGTATTGTCCGGTGCCTTCACGTCCGTATGATCATTAAACGGGGTCACTGACCAATGTTCATCATTATACTGATATGTGTAGGACCAAGCCGCACCATTTTTTAAGACCTGCGACTTTACCTTTCCCGAATTGGGATAATAATTGATCGTCATATCCGGCGAAGCGCTTCCTGGAATCGTGATGGTCGAAATGCCAATCGCTCCGTAGCCGTAGGTCGTCACATTGCCACCTGCGTCCGTAAAACTTGACAGTTCACAGCTGTTAGACGTCGGGCACGAATATCCATATTGAACGAATCTTGATCCACCTGGGCATGGTGAGGACACAGAAGCGAATGATTGAGCAGTATTTACTGCACAAACCTGCGTGAGCATCATTTGAGTTGGCCTTGGCGCGTAATGCATGCCAACTGCAAATCCGCGGTTGCTGCTGACGAGCTTCAACAATTTGTTGCTGTCGTACTCGAAAGACCATTTCGTACCGTCTGCGTGAACAATGTCTGTCGCGAGTGCGCACCACGGTGCGGGACTGGTGCCTTCCACGCCAGCGGATCGGCAGCCCTCGTTGAAATATTCCGAAGCTGCAAAATTGATAATCGTGCCGTCAGGGCCTGTGTAGGTGAAGGGACCCATCCAGGACGACATGGTCAATTGCTGATAGCCCCCGGATCCACCTTCATATGTAAGGGTTCCCATATAGGGATGGTAAAAGGTCTCAACCTGCGATCCCCGGACGACGTAAAACCGGTAGCTCGGTCTACCTGGGCCAGCTGGTTCTTCTATGAATTTGGAAACATACAGCCTAACATCGAGACTGTGTGTCGTCGCGTAGCCGAAGAAGCCAACACCGCCACCACTGGCATTGTTGATGCGCGTGAAGGGGATTTGCGAAGCCGGGTCGGACGATCCTGCAACAATATCCGTATTGCTGTATAGAAATGTACCTCTTTGGAGGTCAACCTGTCCTTCCCCGACAAAATAATCTTGCTGTGGCGGCAATCCCTGCGCCATCACTGAAGCTGGTAGAATTGCAAGGCATGCTAAGCCGGTGAGCAAATTCCATATTAATCTTGAACAAATTGCCCTAGAATACCCAAAAGAGGTTATAATAGGTGTGTGGAATGAATACATTGTATGCACCATACCTTCTGGCTCGCGACAAAGCCCTGCTTACGATTGACCAATATTTGGCAAGAACGTCGATTGATATCGAGCCAAGAATGCGTCCAGCTGCATCTGGCTTCCTCGTTCTTGATCCGCGAAAGGAGCAGAGCAGCGTTCAATGCCATCCTCGATGATTTTTCGGGATCGGCTATTCGTTCGGGTGCTCGTCACCCTCAGTGACGGAAATGGCCGGCGCCTCGCTTGTGGGTGCGCCGCTTCCAGCCGGTGCTCCAGTCACCTGTACGCGCGTCCGATTATCGGCCCGATCATAGCTGTACGTCGTCGATACGCCGCTACTAGGCCCGCCGGAACGGGCGACATTCGTCACCCTGCCTTTGGCGTCGTAGGTGAAGGTTGTCGTCTCCTGAGCGCTGACGGCGAAGGACGACCAGGTGTAAAATGCGAATATTGCATATCGCAGGAATTTGCGCATCATCACCCCCGTGATTCAACTGACACTTCCACCCTATTTATAAATTAGCGATATCCTGCTCTCCTTGCAAGATAATCGGTCGAAATTATCCCGTCGTATCCGATGGCATCCTATGGCGATAAATCCCGTTGTCACCACTGAGCATCGGGCCAGTTGTCATCAGCCGTAAAGAAGTGCCTCAACAGCAAGCCAGAGGTTCTCCGCTCAACGCCAGTTCGTTATGGCTGGACGAGAATGTCGCTGACCATCCGGCCTTGGGTGGTGCGCTCGAGCTGGACGATGACGCCGATGGTGGTGCGGATATAGGCCAGCACATCCTCGCGCCTGAGCGTCGAGCCGCCCTCCAGCACGAGCAGCGCGAGCTGCTCGACAGCGCCAGTGACGCTGTCTGCGTGGATTGTCGTCATCGAGCCGGGATGGCCCGTATTGATCGCGCGCAGGAAGGCGAAGGCCTCGGAACCCCGCAGTTCGCCGAGGATGATCCGGTCGGGTCGCATCCTCAGCGATGCCGTGACCAGGTCGTTCGCGGTTACGGCGGCCTGACCGAGCGCGCCGCGCGGTGCGATCAGACCGATCGCATTGTCGTGCCGGAACCGGATTTCAGGCGCATCCTCGATGAAGATCACTCGCTCGTGCGGCGGGATCTCGCCCACAAGCGCATTAAGGAAGGTCGTCTTGCCGGATGAGGTGCCGCCCGAGACGAGGATGTTCAGTCGGCGCCGCACGGCTTCGCGCAGGCTTCCGGCGATATCGCCCTGGCCCAGCATCGCCTTCATGCGTTCCTGCGGACGCGACCGCTCAGCGTCGGATGTCCGCACATGCCGAAAGGCGTCTGCTGCGACATAGTCATCCAACGTCAGATCCGACGAGACATGCTTGCGGATGGCAAGCGCCAGATGGTCCCGGGCCGCGGGAGGCACCACAATCTGAATGCGGGAGCCGTCGGGAAGGCTTCCCGACAGCAGAGGGTGCTCGGCATTGATCCCCTGATGATTGAGCGCAGCGACCTGCCGCGCAAGTCGCGCCAACAATTGATGGTCGAGTGCCGCCATTGCCTGGCGCTCGATTCTGCCGCCAAGCGTCTCGATCCAGAGTTCGCCGGGACGATTGACGTAGATGTCGGTCACGTCGGGACGGGCCAGGACATCCGCGAGAGGTTCGAGAAAGCTGTCGAGATAGACCGAGCCTTTTTGCAATGCGCCGATCATGGCTTGGTATCGGCCTCGGTGAAGTCGAGATCGCGTGCGACGAAGACGCTGATGCTGGTGCCCTGTCGGACGCTGAGGGTCGGCGGGATCTCGGTCGGGCGCACACCGGTCCCCGATCCCGAGAGCGAGCCTGGCAGGGCCACGACCACCGAGCCATCGGCGGAACGCGCGGCGAGGTTCACGCCGATGTCCAACGCCGACTGGAGGATCGCGCCCGAGAAGCGCTCGAAAAAATGGCTGTTCACCCGCGCCCGAACGCCGCCTTGACCCACCGGGTCGGTGGTCGGCGAGCCCAGAGCGATAGTGACACCGTCGGGCCGGATCAGGCGTGTCCAAATGACGAAGGCGCGCTTCTGTCCGGGCGATGTCTCGGCACGATACTCGCCGATGAGGCGGCTCCCCCGGGGGATAAGCACGCGGGTGCCGTCGAAGCCGTGGACGTTGCGCTGCACCAGTGCCCGGGCATAGCCCGCGCCCGAAGAGTTGAGCGCCGATTCGAGCACGGCCGGGATCAATGTGCCTTGCGATACGGTGGTGGGCCGGTTCGACATTGCGCTTGCGCGGCTCCGCGCCGGACTGCCGCCGGGAGCCTCGCTGGTAGGCGCCTGAGCGCTGCCGGCGGGCCGATCGCCGCCGCCTTGCGGCTGCGACGTGTCCACCACCAGAGCCGCGCCGCTGCTCGTCCGCGGCGGCGGCGGTGCTGGCAGAGGAAGAGGCTGAACATAGGGCGCCGGTGCCTCCGGTGCCGATGCGGGGGGTGTCGGCCGCGGCGGGACGGGCGTGGGTACAGGCACAGTCAAGCCTGGAGGCGGCGGCACAAACGCGCCTCGCGACGGCTCGGGCGGAATATAAAGCGGCGGCGGCGCGTCCGACTGAACGAGATCGGATCGGCTGGCACGGACTGCCGGGACCGATTGTGCGCGGCGACGAGACTCCAGGATGCTGAACAGCAGCAATGCCGCCACCACGAAGCCGATCGCGATCGCAGCCCCGGAAAGACCGGTGTTCGGTCGCGTGACGCGGGGCAGGATGCCGCGCTCCGTCTCCGTGGGCGGCTCGGTTGGCGACGGGGGGTCGGACGGGCTCACTTCGCCTGTTCCCGCGGCAGGAAGCGCCGGGCATGCGCCGTCTCCCGGTCGATCCTAAACAGCAGATGCGCATGCACGCTGTCGATGACGTAGAGGTCGCCGCGCATATTGCCGTTCGCCAGTCGCTCACGGCCGCGCTCGTCGACGATGAACACCGCCGGCAACGCGACATCCTCGCCCCAGCGGATCCAGGTCTTCTCGCCATCGTCGCTGATCTGCTCCGGCTGCAGCATCCGCGACCCGCCGAGGCGATAGCGACCGATCTGCTCGGCCGGAGTGGCGGTATCTGGCGCTTGTGCGCCCTCCTCAGCGGGATAGCGAAAGCGCACCTCATAGGGCGGCTGGCCATTGCCGGCGGCAACCAGATCGAAGGCGTAGAAGCGCGCGTTCGTCACGATCGTCATGTTGGTGTCGACACCGCCCTGGACCGGCTTGACGAAGAGGATGTTGCCGCTGCGGTTCGCGCTGACCTGCCACGCGCCGCTGTCGCCGACCGCGATGTTCTGGATCTGCTCATCGGGAGCGAGGGCGATCGTCGTCTGGTAGCCGGGTGCACCCCCGATCTGGACGACCTGGTCCCGCCGATAATCGACAGCCTGGATGCGGGGGTCCCCGCCGGTCGGCTCCGGCAGCACCTGTGCCTGAGCGCCGGAGCTAAGTGCCAGGAGCAGGCAGAAGATCAGGCGGGACGTCACGGTTGCGCTCGAACCGTAGCGGCCGCGGGGCCGGGGCTGGCCGGTTCCGCCACGGCGGCGGGGGCAGGAAGCGCCTCTGCACTCTTGCGATACGCCGTAACGGTAAAGCCGAGCGGATTTATCATCCGGTCCGCCATGCTCGCCGGCTCGCCGCTGTAGCTATAGTGGATCACCGACATCCAGGGCTGCGCGGGCTGGACCTGCCCGCCGGCATCGCGCCGCTGCGTGTCGTAGCGCACCATCGCCACATCCTTGCCGAGCGGGGTTACGCTCTTGACCTGGACATCGATCACCGTCGAGCGCGGCAGCCGGACCAGCGGGCTGTCGGGGCTGGAGACCTGGATGCCGGCGATATAGCTCCTGCGGGCGGTGCCCGCGGACCAGAGCGCGACCTTGCGATAATCGTCCTGCAGCGCGTTGATGTCGAAGCCCTCGCGCGCGATCACGTACTGGACGAGGAAGGACTGGGTCAGCGCACGGTCACCCGAGATGGCCTCCGGGTTCAGTGGCTTCAGCGGCTGGACGTATCCGGTCTGGCGATCGACCAGCAGCGTGTAGGGCTCGACGGTTTTAAGCGGCGTGAGAAACATCAGCGCCAGCGCCTCGCAGACGGCGACGACACACGCCGCTCCCGCCACAGACCAGGCGACGCGCCGCGACTTCCGCAGCGAATCATTGCGATCCCTGGCCCAGCTGTCGGCTTCGGCGAAATAGGCGTCCAATGCTTCCCGCGCGGGCTTCTTCACGATCGACGATCCCTGGCGGAGGCGCGGCTGGAGATCCGGCTGCGTGTTCTGCGACCGCCACCGTTCTGCACGGGGGCGACAGTACTGTAAGCATCCGCTGTCCCGCGAGCCGCCAGTGATCGGCTGAGCATCACGGCCCGCGAGCCGCTACCGGTTTCCGCCGCCCTATCCTCGCGACGCTGGTTGCTCGCCACCGCGTCGGCGATCGCCGCGGCGCGCGAGCGACCCTCGATCGGCACATGCGTCTGCGTCACGGGACGAGGTGCTTCGGCGCGCCCCATTTCGCCAAACGAAGGGACCGGAATCAGCGCCTGTATCCACGCCGGAATGCGAAGGCTCATCGCCACTCGTCCGACCACCAGCATCAGCGCGACGAGGCCAATCGCAAAAATCGTGCTGGCAGCGAGCAACTGGGCAGGCGCGCCGATGATGTCGAGATTGCTTTCGCGCCGCGCGAGAAGGTGACCGAGCCATGGCTCCAGAAAGGCAAGCTCGACACCCAGCGTGATCGCGATCGCGAAGCTGGCCAGCGCCGTTCCGATCAGCGCCTTCACCCAGCCCTCGAACAGTCCGCGCGTTCCGTCGAACAGCAGGAAGCCGGCGAACAGTGGCGCAAGTGCCAGCAACATGCCGGCGCCGATCCGGACGACGGCGAAGGACAGGATCGTGCCGACCAGAAAGATCACGCGCGCGAAGCCAAGTGCGAAGGCGTCGAAACCGATAAAGGGCGGCGGGGCAACAGCTGGCATGGTCATCATGCCATCGAGACCCGGCGGCGGCGACCCCACGCCCTCGATAGCGAGCACCGATAGGGCCTGGTCGACGCCGTTGAGGCGTGCGACCAGGCCGCCGCGGCCGCCGGGCAGGTCGGCGGCGGTACCGATCGAACTCGCAAACTCCGCAGGCGCATGCAGGACGATGTCGTAAACAAGCGCCTGATAGGCTGGCCAGCTGGTGGCGAGCATCAGCACCAGTCCGATCTTGACGAAGGTCAGCACACCCTCGCGGATCGACGGCGTGTGCCCGAGCAGCATCCGATAGCCGATCAGGGCGATCAGCAGGGTCACCATGCCGGTGAGCATGACCGATGCCGTCGAACTCGGAGTTGCAAGCGCGCGGTAGCCCTCGGCACCGATCGTCTGCGCCTGGCAGTCGAGGAAGGCGATCATGCCCGTCGCAAGGTTCTCGGTGGTGGGCAGGATCTCGCAGGTGCCCGGCATCACGCACGCTCCATGAGGGGTTCGTACCAGGCCTCCGGCGCATCGCCACGCTCTGCGCGCAATTCATCGAGCAGACGCACCGTGCGTTCGCGGCCCGACAGGATCGTCAGCAGCTCGCGCTCGCCAGTGAGGTTGAGGCGGGCGACGACGCTCTCATTGCCATGCTTGATCAGAAAGCAATGCGCATTGTCGGGAAGCGAGCGGATCAGATCGAATTCATGAGGCGTAAGGCCGAAGCCTTCGACATAGTCCGCCGCGCGCGCCTTGGGATTGGCCATGAAGATCTGCGTCGCGGCCTGCTCGATGATCGCGCTGGCGATCCGGCTCTCCAGTGCATCCTGCGCGCTCTGCGTGGCGAAGCCGACAATGCCGTTGCGCTTGCGGATGGTCTTCTCCCAGTCCTTGATCCGGCGCACGAAAACATCGTCGTCCAGCGCCTTCCAGCCCTCGTCGACGACGATGATCGCAGGACTCCCGTCAAGACGCTCCTCGACCCGGTGGAACAGGTACATCATCGCCGGGGTCCTGACCGCCGGATCGTCGAGCACCTGGGTCATGTCGAACCCGACCGAGCGGGCGGCGAGGTCAGTCGCATCGACCTCATTGTCGAACACCCAGGCACGCTCGCCGTCCCCCCACCATGGTCTGAGCCGCGACCACAGGTCGCCGGAATGCGGGCGACGATCGCCGCGGAACAGCTCGACGATATGGCGCAGCCGGCGATGCCGCGGCGGCTGCGCGAAGCTGGCATCGACCGCGTCCTTGATCTGCGCGAGCTCATCGAGCTCCGCGCCGCCGGCGAGTACCGCGAGCCATTCGATCAGGAACTGGCGATTGGCCGGATTATCCTCGAGCTGGAGCGGGTTGAGGCCGGAGGCATGACCCGGCCGCAGCACATCGTAGCGGCCACCGATCGCGCGGATGAAGAGTTCACCGCCGCGGTCCTTGTCGAAAAAGATGATCCGTGGATCGAACTTCCGCGCCTGGGCGAGCAGGAAGTTGAGCACGACGGTCTTTCCCGAGCCCGACGGGCCGATCACGGTGAAATTGCCGAGATCGCCCTGGTGGAAGTTGAAGAAATAGGGGCCGGCAGCCGTGGTCTCGAACAGCGTGACCGCATCGCCCCAATGGTTGCCCTGGGGCTGGCCGAGCGCGAAATTGTGCGCACTGGCGAGCCCGGCGAAATTGCCGGTCGAGACGAGGCCCCGCCGGGCGATATATTTGAAGTTGGCTGGAAACTGGGCCCAGAAGGCTGGCTCAAGCGCCATTTCCTCGCGCACCGAGATGATACCGAGGTCGGCAAGCGCTGCCTGTGTCTCGGCGATTCCGGCATCGACCTCGGCGGGGGAGGCGCCGCGGATCCCGATCGTCATATGATGCTCGCCGAACCCGGCGCGTCCCGCCGCGACATCATCCTTGGCATTGGAGAGATCGGCGCGGAGGCTGAGCGCCTCATCCTCGGCCGATCGCATGCGCCGTAGCGTCAGGTTCATCCGGCCGAGCGCGAGCTGGCGCTCGACGAAGCCGAAGGATTGCGACACCACCAGCTCGAAGGGCAGCCGCAGCAGCTCGTCGAACATGCCCGCACTGGTTTGCCCCGGATAATCCTTGATCGAGACCAGCCCGAGATAGGAGCGCTCGGCGTGCCCCGCCGGCCCCAGCTCTACCGTCTCCTGTCCGAAGCTGATCCGGCGGAAGGGGATATAGGCGCCAATGTCCTGGGTCGGCAGCCGCACGGGGCGGGTCTCACCATTGAACAGCGTCGCGAGGAATTCGATCGGCTCGGAACACAGGCCGTTCTCGTCCTCGTAGACCGTCAGCAGCGAGGGCTCATAGCTGCCGAGAGCGGCCATCAGCGCCTCGCGGGCCGTGTCCAGCGCACGTAGTTCCTGGACGGCTTTCTCCTCCGCCGGGCCGGAGCGGCTCATCAGATCGCGCAACCCATCGAGCAGTCCGACCCGGCCCTGCAGCGGGCGGCGGATGAGCGTCAGGTAGAGATCGTTGACGTAAAGCTGGCGGCGGCCGAGGCGCTGCTGCCAGATCGCATCGAGTTTCGCGGAGAAAGGGTCGCCGAACTGACCATCGATCCCGGCATCGACCCGGCGACGGATGATATGGTGGTAGATCGCGAAGCGCGAGGAGCCGATCGCCTGCAGCGTCGCGTCGCGGAGCCGCTTGCGGTAATTGATCTCATCTGTGTCCGCGGTCTCGAACAGCAGGCCGCGCAACGCGATGACCTGCATCAGCAGTCCGTCGCGGGTCTCGATCGTATGCGCGTCGACGTGGCGGGCATAGGGCAGATGCCGTCCCGCCGGCGCCTCACGTGCGACAATCTTCCGGCTGCCGCCTATGGCCGGTAGGAGTTGCATCGCCAGATCGCATGGTTGCGCACGCGCGGGCAGCGGCCGACCTTCGCGAGCCAGAGATCGAAGAAGCGGGGCTCGCGCACGCAAAGCACCACGCCGATCAGGTGGATGCCGAGTGCGATTGCCAAGGCCCAGGCGGTGCGAAAGATGAGGAAGGCCTCGGTGGCGATAACCGCATTGCCGACGAAATAGCTATAGGTGACGCCGGCGAACATCTGCGGCCGGGTGAGGGCGACGAACACCCGGTCACGCTCGACGCGGTCCATGCCTCAGCGTCCGAGGCTTGCGGTGGACTGGATGCCCGCGACGATGCTCGCCGCGCCGAACAGGATGAAGCATCCCAGGATAACGGTCGCGCCGTAGCGCCAGTTTAAGCGACCGGTCAGCATCAGGAAGCCAACGGCGGCGACCGCGATGACCGCGGCCACGGTCGCGATCGTTCCAAGCAGGGTCCCTTCAATCCAACGGACGGCAGCCACGAGGACGCCAGACCCTTCTGGATCGGCCAAATCCTGGGCCGATGCAGCAGTGGTTATGGAAGCTGCTATCAGCGCCGCGCCGCGTCCGGCCAGTTTGGCCAATAGTCCTCGCATTTCAATCGCCCCCGATGCGGATTAAAGAACCCGTTCCTCGTGTTGATAGAGCGCCGCGCTCAAACTTGCCAACCCCGCACGAACGAGCGCGGTCGATTTTCGCTTGCGATTGAAAAGATACTCACGGAAACTGCTTCTCGGGCAAACAGGGGCCATATGGGTTATCGCTCAACTCCGCTCACCGATCCGCCTTCGATGAGCGCGGTCTCGCATGCCGTCGAATGGGTGTCGGCAATATCGCTTGGGAGCATTGCCACCCTTGTCGCTGGCGTCGCTGTGGCGGCAATCGGTTTTCTCATGCTGACCGGAAGGTTGCCGCTGAAGAGGGGCGTCACTGTGGTTTTGGGCGGTTTCATTCTTTTTGGCGCGCAGAACATTGCTGAGGCTCTGATCAATTCCAGTACAGATTTAGCCTACGAAACGGAAAAGGCGACGACGCAACTGGAGCGCCCGGCGCTCGCTCCAGCCGCGCCCCGCAGCTATGGCTATGATCCTTATGCGGGCGCATCGGTTCCGTTTTAGGCCGTAAATCCATTAACCGGCTTGAGCTTTGGCCGTGTGCGTGATTCAGCCTCCTCGTTGACGAGGAGGTTGAATGGCGCGGCGACCTTACGAACTGACGGATCGAGAATGGACGATCATCGAGCCATTGTTGCCGAACAAGCCGCGAGGCGTTCCCCGGGGTGATGATCGTCGGGTGCTGAATGGCATTCTCTGGCGGTTTCGGAGCGGCTCGCCATGGGCGGAGATCCCGGAACGCTATGGGCCACCGACCACCTGCTACAACCGGTTCGTCCGCTGGCGCAAAGCTGGGGTTTG
>NZ_JBNPXQ010000023.1:1684-2864 GCF_050433225.1 Sphingomonas zeicaulis
ATCGAAGCCCAGCGTTGTCGTTGGTGGTGTGGACTCTCAAGCGTGAGGTAAGGGCATTTGGTGAATGCCTTGGCATGCACAGGCGATGAAGGACGTGGCACGCTGCGATAAGCGTCGGTGAGGTGTGAGCAACCTTTGACCCGACGATTTCCGAATGGGGAAACCCACCCTCACCATTTAATCTTGCGATCGGGCAACCGGTCCCAGGGTTAAATGGGAAGGGTATCACCGAAGTGAATACATAGCTTTGGTGAAGCGAACCCGGCGAACTGAAACATCTCAGTAGCTGGAGGAAAAGACATCAACCGAGATTCCGTAAGTAGTGGCGAGCGAACGCGGACCAGGCCAGTGCCTGGATGTGAGTTAGCAGAACGGTTTGGAAAGGCCGGCCATAGCGGGTGACAGCCCCGTATGCGAAAGCGATCATCCAGGACTTGAGTAGGGCGGGACACGTGTAATCCTGTCTGAACATGGGGGGACCACCCTCCAAGCCTAAATACTCGTGCATGACCGATAGTGAACCAGTACCGTGAGGGAAAGGTGAAAAGCACCCCGATGAGGGGAGTGAAACAGTACCTGAAACCGAATGCCTACAAGCAGTAGGAGGGTCCTTGAGGCCTGACTGCGTACCTCTTGCATAATGGGTCTGTGACTTAATCTGTCAAGCAAGCTTAAGCCGTTAGGTGTAGGCGCAGCGAAAGCGAGTCTGAATAGGGCGACTGAGTTTGACGGATTAGACCCGAAACCCGGCGATCTAGGCATGACCAGGATGAAGGTGGGGTAACACCCACTGGAGGTCCGAACCGATTAACGTTGAAAAGTTACCGGATGAGTTGTGTTTAGGGGTGAAAGGCCAATCAAGCCGGGAAATAGCTGGTTCTCCGCGAAAACTATTGAGGTAGTGCCTCGGACGAATACCAATGGGGGTAGAGCACTGGATGGGCTAGGGGGTCGCGAGATCTACCAAACCTAACCAAACTCCGAATACCATTGAGTACTATCCGGGAGACAGACGGCGGGTGCTAAGGTCCGTCGTCAAAAGGGAAACAGCCCTGACCTACAGCTAAGGTCCCCAAGTCACGTCTAAGTGGGAAAGCATGTGGGATTTCCAAAACAACCAGGAGGTTGGCTTAGAAGCAGCCATCCTTTAAAGAAAGCGTAACAGCTCACTGGTCTAAAT
>NZ_JBNPXQ010000024.1:0-3150 GCF_050433225.1 Sphingomonas zeicaulis
AGCGCTGGCTCCCGCTTGTGAAAGCGACGATGTCGTCGCGGAGCCAGTGTGAGGGCACTTGCCCGATGACAGTCGATAATTCCCCCTTCGGTTGCGACGAGATGCGGCAGTCCGGTCGTCCATCCCGCCTTCCACGCGTTCACGCGGAGGAGCCTCACGATGAGCATTCCGACATCACGGAGTGAGATCGAGGCTTCGGCTCAGATGTCCCGGCTCGGGATCACGCGCGTCCCCGCCGATCAGTTTCATTACAAGGGTTTCCGCTACACCCGGCTCGCCGACGCCGTTGCGCAGGCAGAGCGGGACGCCGCGCTCTCAACGCCCCTTTCCGACACATAGAAGGATCAAACGGCATGGCCAAAAGTCAGCGCAAGGGCAGCAAGGAAGCCCGCAAGCCGAAAAAGCCGGCACCGCCCAAGCCCAATGCATCTCAGCCTTCGCAAAAAGGGACGTTACCCAATCTGCTGAAGAGCTGATCGCCGCCTCGAATATTTCCTCCCACGAAAGGTCGGCCGCCATGTATCCGTCATCCATTCTCTGCCGTGCGCAAGAAAAGCTGCAGCGAAATCGTGCCGCGGCGACGCCGCTGGCGAATATTCGCTCTGTCGCTGAAAAAGCCGCTGCCGCCTGGAACCTCGAAGCCGTGCAGGCGGAAAAGCGCGAACAGCGTCAGGATCGTACGCGCATTATCGCGCTGGAGCTTGCCGACACCAAAAGGGAGCAGCGCGAACAGCGCGACCGATCATTCAGCGAGAATCCGGATCGCGGATTCCCCAATCCGTGATCACCGGATGACCGTCCTCGGCATCCGCCATCGCACCACCTATCGCTATAGGGAGCCCGTTAGCCTCGGGCCGCATCGCCTGATGCTGCGTCCGCGCGAAAGCCGCGACATAAGGCTGATCGCGTTCGACATCAGCATTACGCCCAGCGCGCGCCTCACCTGGGGACAGGACGTGTACGGAAACACCGTCGTCGCCGCGACGTTCTCGGAAATGACCGACAGCCTCGTGGTCGAAAGTGTCGCGCAGGTACGCATCGATGCCGCAGAGTGGCCGGTGTTCGACATCTCGGCATCTGCCATCTCCTATCCCTTTTTCTATTCCGATGACGAATGGGCCGAACTGGGCGTGCTCGCCGTCCCCTGCCATGCCGATCCCACGGGCCGCCTTGGCACTTGGGCGCGTTCGTTCGTGCGCGGCAGTCCCACCGATACATTGTCGCTGCTGAAGGATCTGAGCGCCGGCGTCGCCTCGGGCACCGTCTATCAGACCCGTGACGAGGAGGGCACCCAGCCGCCATTGCAGACGCTGGAGCGCGGCATGGGCTCTTGTCGGGATTTCGCGCTCCTTTTCGTGGAGGCGGCGCGGATGCTCGGCTTCGGCGCGCGATTGATCTCCGGCTATGTCCACAACAGCGATGGCGATCTGGCAGGCGTGGCTGGAAGCGGAACCACCCATGCCTGGGCCGAAATCTATCTGCCGGGCGCAGGCTGGATCGCCTTCGATCCTACCAATCACGGGTTCGGCGGCCACAACCTCGTGCCCGTCGCCGTCGTGCGCGACATGGTTTACGCGGTACCCGTCGCCGGCAGCTATGTCGGGGATCCCGATGCGTTCGAGGCAATGACGATCGCCGTTTCCGTAACCGACAAACCCTGGCCCCTGCGGATAGCATAGTGCCGCCTGGCGCAGACCATGCTATAATGCGCCATCACCCGGTTCCTATTGCGAGCAATCCCGTGACAGAGAGACGAATGCGCTCTCGCTTGCCGAACGGGAGCAGTTCCTATGAACGCCACCATCTATTTCCAGGATCGTCTGGACGCCTCGATCCGCCTTATGAAAGCGGCAAGCGATCCTTGTGTGCGCAAGGCGCATGAGGGTTTCGTGGAAGGTTATCGTGCGCGCCTTGCCGAAAGCCGCATCCCCGTCAAACCCTATCAGCCGGCTGGCCGGGATGGTGCGGCCCACGCTTCCGGGATGCGCCGCCGCGATCGCGGGTCGTCCGGCGGGCCGCGATGACCGGCATTCGCACAACCCGGTCGTCGGTCATTTTCAGGTCGCCGTTCCGGCTGAAGGGCTTCAGCAAGCCGGAGCCGGCGGGCGTCTATGCCGTCGAAACCGACGAGGACGTGATCGAGGGCAATGACCATACGACCTATGTGCGTGTGGCCACTTTGCTCCACATCGAAACCGGCGGTACGATCCGTACCGTGACGGTCGATCCGGCCGACCTTCAGGCAGCGCTTGAGCGGGATATGACGTCGTCGCACCGCCTGCCCCTGCAAACTGGAAGTTCCAAGGATCCTGATTCAAAGTCCTTTCCAGGTCAGGTCGCTTGAAGGATGCTCCGGTAGATCGGCTCCTCAAGCGCTTGACCGGTGCCTCTTGCGACACACGTCAGCGGATCCTCGGCGACCGTGACCGGAAGCCCCGTCGCATCCCGCAGCATTTCATCGATGCCGTGAAGAAGCGCGACGCCGCCGGTTAGGACGATTCCGCGATCGACGATATCCGCGGCAAGTTCCGGGGCCGTATGTTCCAGTGCCGTGCGCACCACCTCCACAATAGCCGCAAGGGATTCGGCAAGAGCGTCCGCGATTTGCGCCTGACTTATGGCCACCTCCTTGGGCACGCCATTGACGAGATCGCGCCCCTTTATGCGAAGCTCCACACCGTGGCCATCGGCGGGCATTCGAGCGGTGCCGACCGCATTCTTGATCCGTTCGGCGGTGCCTTCGCCGATCAGCAGGTTGTGGTTGCGGCGGACATAGGACGAGATCGCGTCATCCATCTTGTCCCCGCCGACGCGCACGGATGTGGAATAGGCGAGTCCGCGCAGCGCCAGCACCGCGACCTCTGTCGTGCCGCCGCCGATGTCGACCACCATCGATCCCACAGGTTCGGCGACTGGCAAGCCGGCGCCGATGGCGGCTGCCATCGGCTCTTCTATCAACCAGACGCTCGATGCGCCCGCGTTTGACGTCGCATCGCGGATGGCGCGGCGCTCGACCGACGTTGAACTCGAGGGCACGCAGACGACGATCTCCGGCCAGCGAGGCAGACGCCGGGCGCCATGCACCTTCTGGATGAAATGCTTGATCATCTGCTCGGCGACTTCGATGTCGGAGATGACGCCATCGCGGAT
>NZ_JBNPXQ010000025.1:0-1342 GCF_050433225.1 Sphingomonas zeicaulis
AGCACTACTTTGGCACATTTATAACCACTGGGTTCGTGAGGCGCTCGTTACAGTAGGGGCAGCGCCGCGGCGGTGGCTGAGCGAAGAGGTTGAGGATCGCTTGCCTTATGGCCGGCATGCTTGGCTGTGGCGGCGGGCCCCCGACTCTTTTTTTTCCGTCCCGCTGCCTTGAGGCGGCGAGATTGGAGGAAGGCGTAGGCGATCATCGTCATCAAGGCATGTCGATGTAATCCGGTCCAGGACCTGCCCTCGAAATGGTCGAGGCCCAGCTCCTCCTTGAGTTGCTGATGCGCCTGCTCGCAGATCCACCGCGCCTTGATCGCGGCGGCGAGCGCCTTGAGCGTGGTATCCACCGGCAGGTTCGACACGTAGTATTTCTGCTCTCCGGTTGATCTCCGCTCGCCGACGAGCCAGACCTCGTCGCCCGGCATGCACTGCATGCGATTATCGAGCATCCGGTGCTTGTGGCCCTCGGCGATACGGACGCGGCGGGCTGCAAAAAGGCAGGTCAGCCGGCCTCTGGTGCCGCGCCGCCAGCTGATCTTCCGCCATTTCTCGTCGGACAGCATCGCCTCGGCCGAGATCGGCGGCCGGTCGGGCATGTGATACTGGCGGCGCCTGCCCTTTGCGGCGATCGGAAAGACTAGGCTGATGTCGGCTGGATAGACGTTCTGACGTCGCGAGAGCCCCACTGCCCAGAGCAGGCCGCGCTCGCTCAGCGCTTGCCGGAAAGGGCCGCTCGCCCCATATCCCGCGTCGGCGAGCACGCAGCCGAACCGCACGCCTGAGGCGATGACGCGGTCGATCTCCTCGATCGCGATCTCGGGCTTGGTCAGAGCCTTCTGTCGATCCAGCGGGACATGCGCCCGTGCCATGCGCTCGGCATCCTCCGTCCAGCTGTCGGGGAGGAAGAGCCGCAGCCCCACCATCACCGGTACCTCGCGCGAGGCGAGCGTCACCGACACCAGCGACTGGCAATTGGAAGTCTTTCCGAGCGATGAGGCATATTGTGGCGCGACGCCGACAGAGTGCTGCCCCTTCTTCGGCAACGCCGTGTCATCGATGACGAGGAAGCCAGCCTGATCACCGACCAGCCGATCCGCCTCTTTCAGCAAGGCCACCTCGAGCGGGACGCTATCCCACACCCCGGCGGCTACAAAATGATGAAGCTGGTCATAACCGACACCGCCGGCGCGCGCGGCCATCGGCTGAACGCTCTTGCGGTCTCCCGGACCGATCAAGCCAGCTATGTAGAGCGGGCACATCCGCCGCCGCGCCGGATGCGAAAGCCCTGCCAGAAACGGCTCAAGCCATCGCTCCAGATCGCTCCGCCAGTCTTCGT
>NZ_JBNPXQ010000026.1:0-1113 GCF_050433225.1 Sphingomonas zeicaulis
GCGGGACTGCTGCGAAACAAGGCGATTTCGGATCGACGCGAAGATTGGTGGCGCGTGGCCAAGCTTCGCTGATCTCGGCGGTACCTTTGTTGGGGCTGGCCTTGTCAGGAGAAGCTTAGCACGCGCGCCCTTCTGAGGTTCATGGCGAGGAGGGTGAGGAAGAGATCGAGGCGGTTTCTGGCGGTGCCGACGTAGAGTAGCCGGCTTCGTCGGTAGCTTCGTTTCAGCGTTCCAAACACAGCTTCAACCCGCCCGCGGATGCGTGCGATGCCGGCATTGCGTGCCTTTGCGTCGGCCGAGAGGGGGTGATGGCGGTTCGGTCTTGCCATCACCGCGTTCTTGATGCCGGCGTGCTTGAGCCGCTCCCGGATTGTGGCATTGTCGTAGCCCATGTCGGCATAGACGGCGTCTTCATCTCCCTGAACGAGTTCGGGGCCGATGGTACAGTCCGCGGTTCGCGCGCTGGTGAAGCGAGCCGCCCGGACCAACCCGGAGCCCTGGTCCACTGCGATGTGAAGCTTGTAGCCGAACGTCGCCGCATTGCCTTTCTTGGCCCAACTCGCTTCCGGATCGACTGTGGATACGCCGCCACCCTTTTGCTTGCGCGGTTCAGCCACGGCTGCCGACACAAGGCTGGCATCGATCAGCGTACCCTGCCGTACGATCAGCCCTCTGGCATCAAGCGATCGACCCACCACCTCGAACAGCGGTTCCCCCAAGGCGCCTGCGGCCAGATCCAGCCGAAACCGGCATAGCGTCGAGGCATCCGGGATCGCCGCCTCCACGCTCAAACCGGCGAAGCGGCGGAACGACAGACGATCGCAGAGCGCATCCTCCAATGCCTCGTCCGACAGGTTGTACCAGCGCTGCAGGAGTAAAGCCTTGAACAGCGTCAGCGGCTCATAGGGCGGCCGCCCAATACGGCCGGCACGCAGCGGCCGCAGCAAGGCGGCCACTTCATCCCAATCCACCAGCTTGTCGATCTCAGCCAACTGATCCTTGCGGCGCGAGCGCTTCCCACCGACCACGTGATCTGCAAATCCGAGCTGAACCGACATCTTCGTCTCCCAATGACGAAGTGAATCAGCCCCGATCCACTTTTGCAATGGTCCC